>NZ_JMLS01000001.1 GCF_000686845.1 Paenibacillus sp. UNC451MF
CGACGGTCCAGCCTACAACCGTAGACCAGAAGGTAGCTTGGTCAGGCGGTAACGACAAGGCAAGCGTAAGCGCAACAGGACTTATTACCGGCTTGAAGCCGGGAGCTGCAAAAGCAACGGTAACGAGTGTGACGTACTCAACCTATAGTACGGATGTGAACGTGACGGTAGTGGATACGAAAGCGCCGGTGTGGAACGGCGGTACATTGAGTGCAGGCAGCGTAACAAATACGACAGTCGTATTGAACTGGCCTGCAGCCAAGGATAGTGTTGGAGTAGCTCAATACAAGCTGCTATGGAATAACAGCAAGGAAGCGATTGTGGAGGGCAATGTCCAATCTTATACCGTAACCGGGCTGCTGCCTGGTACAGCCTACTCGTTCCAACTAACGGCGATTGATGCAGCAGGCAACATCAGTCAGGCTTTGCCTGCAACCGTAAGAACCTACAGCAGCAGCGGTCGTGGTCCTTCATCCGGTGGAGGAAGTGGTACTAGTGGAGGCAGTGGAAGCACTACGACAGGCGGAGATAATGGAACTTCAGGCACGCCAACGACTGGAAGTCAAATTAAATTGCCTGCGGATGCAATGCAGGTGAAAACTGAAACTCGCCCAGACGGTACAGTATCCTCCAAGGTAACGGTTGACGGAGCTAAACTGGCTGAAGCTCTTAAAGAATCGGCCAAACAAAAGTCGCCTATTGTTGTACTGGATCTGAATTCCTCGTCCGCATCAGTGAATGTTGTGCTGCCTGCCCAAATTTTGTTTAGCGCAGCAGCAGCATCTCCAAATGCAGTGATTTTGGTAAATACGAGTTCAGCTTCTTACGAGCTGCCGCTTCAGGCCATTTCCAAGCTGGCCTCAGCCAACTCGAAGGACGCCACTTTGCAAGTAAGCATAAGCCAAGCAAATCAACAATTAGAGCAGCTTGCAGCCAATCAGGCTAAACAAGCAGGAGCTACATTGCTGCAGCAGCCGATTGAATATCATCTGGCGATTGCTGTAAATGGCAAAATAGAAGAGGTAGCCAATAATGCTACATACATTACAAAAACAATGGTTCTTTCTAAGGCTGTCGATCCGAACAAAGCAACGGGTGTAATCGTAAATCCAATCACTGGCCAAATGAGGTTTGTCCCTACCTTGTTTGTAACGGAAAACGGTGTAACAAAAGCTAAGTGGATGCACCCAGGCAACGACGTGTATGCAATTATTGAATCTTCCAAATCGTTCAATGACATGAAAGAACATTGGGCGCAAAAAGAGGTGGAGCTGCTAGCTTCTAAATGGTTGATACAAGGAAGCTCCTTAACCACTTTTGAACCTAATCGTTCGATTACCCGTGCCGAATTCGCCTCAATTCTGGTTCGTGCGTTAGGTCTTGATGAGCAGTTGTCTGGCGCAGCATTCTCCGATGTGAAAGCAGATGCTTGGTATGCAGGCTCCGTAGGTGCGGCAGTATCGGCGGGGTTGGTGCAAGGTTATGAAACCGGACAATTCCAGCCTGAGGCAACCATTACTAGAGAGCAAATGGCCGTTATGATTGAACGAGCTGCGAAGTTTGCAGGCATGAGCACAACGGATTCAACGAATTTATCCCAAGCTTATTCCGATGCCGCTTCAATTAGCGGTTGGGCGGAAAAATCGGTAAGCTGGGCTGTGAAAGCGGGTATTATGCAGGGGACAGGTGAGCGTTCATTCGCTCCAGGCGAGCTTGCCACTCGAGCGCAAGCAGCTGTTATGCTGAAGAGAATGCTTCAGCAGCTGAAATTTATTAACTAATAACAAACCGCACGGTCGCAAGCTTTAGCGATCGTGCGGTTTTCTCATGTTACTGAATCGGTCAGGGAACAATTATATATAAATAATCGTGTTTTTAGAGCAAGAAATAGTGAAGTTTTATTGTCCAGCTTCAGGTATAATCAATGCAGCTTAGGATCATAACCAGAAAGGGAAGAGGCTTAGATGAATTCGAGCATTTGGTTCAGGCGTCCTGCGGAGGATTGGAATGAAGCACTTCCTGTGGGCAATGGCCGGTTGGGTGCGATGGTGTTCGGCCACGTGGAAAAAGAGAGAATTCAGCTTAATGAGGATAGCATTTGGTATGGGGGCCCTAATGATCGTAACAACCAAGATGCACTCGAACATCTACCGATTATAAGGCAGCTTCTTTTCGAGGGAAAGCTCCATGAAGCGCATCGATTGGCGGAAATGGCCTTCTCCGGTACGCCCTGCAGCCAACGGCATTATATGACGGCAGGTGATTTGCTGATTCATTTTGACAATCAACAGAAGGAACCTCTTCACTATCGAAGAGAGCTTGATCTAAATACGGCCATAGTCTCCAGCAGTTTTACAATGGACGGCTATCGATATAAACGCGAGACATTTGCGAGTTATCCGGACGGAGTTATTGTCATTCGTCTCGAAACGGACAAGCCGCAGGGTATTTCATTCTACTCCCGATTCGAAAGAAAAAAAGGCAAGTATATGGATGGTGCCAGCAAATCTGGAGAAGACAGTATTGTCATGCGGAACTGCTGCTACGGTACGGATGGTACAGACTATGTACTAAAAGTTAAAGCTGTATCCGAAGGTGGTTCGATCCGTACGATTGGGGAGCATCTCGTTGTAGAGGGCGCCAATGCAGTCACCCTTCTGCTTTCCGGAGCCACGACATTCCGCTATGCCGATCCTGAGCAGTCGTGTGACGAGCTGCTGGACCGTGCGGCAGCTCAACCATACGCGTTGCTTCGAGATAATCATATTGCGGATTACAAGGTTTTGTACGATAGAGTTCATCTTCAGTTATCCGTATCGGTGCCGAAAGTTAGCGAGAGGCAGCCTCTCTCTGAGTTATCCACTCCTGAAAGGCTGGAGCGGTTGAAGCAAGGGGAGAAAGACCCTGGACTGATCACCCTTTACTTTCAATTCGGACGTTATCTGCTTATTGCCAGCAGCCGTCCCGGTTCGCTTCCTGCTAACTTGCAGGGGATATGGAACGATCAGATGCTGCCGCCTTGGGACAGCAAATACACCATTAACATTAATGCGCAAATGAACTACTGGCATGCGGAAACATGTAACTTGTCAGAGTGTCATTTACCTTTATTTGACCTTGTCGAAAGAATGAAGGAACCCGGTCGTCGAACGGCATCAGTTATGTACGGGTGTCGTGGCTTTGTTGCCCATCATAATACGGATATATGGGCTGACACAGCACCACAAGATATTTACCTTCCCGCAACCTATTGGACCATGGGCGCTGCCTGGTTGTGCTTGCATTTATGGGAGCACTATCAATTTACACAAGATCGTCAATTCCTCGAACGGGCCTATGAGACAATGAAAGAATCCGCTCTCTTCTTCCTTGATTTCCTGATCCCGGACGGCAACGGGCAGCTGGTCACATCTCCATCCGTATCACCTGAAAACAGGTATTTGCTTCCGAATGGACAATCCGGAACACTATGCTATGGTCCGTCGATGGACAACCAAATATTAACGGAACTGTTCAAAAGCTGCATCGAGGCTGGTCGCCTGCTACGGAAGGACAACGAATTTCTAGGAGAACTGGAAGAGACTCTGAGCAAGCTTCCGCCAATCAAGATTGGCAAGCATGGACAGCTGCAAGAGTGGCTCGAAGATTATGAGGAAAAGGATCCCGGCCATAGACACATTTCCCATTTGTTCGCCCTGCACCCTGGAACGTCCATCAGTCCAAATGAGACGCCGGAACTCGCTAAAGCAGCCAGGACTACACTGGATCGACGGCTGGCAAATGGGGGAGGTCATACCGGTTGGAGCCGCGCATGGATTATTAATTTTTGGGCGCGGCTTGGGGATGGAGAGCAAGCATACTTGAATACAAACGAGCTGCTGCGCAAGTCGACCTTGAACAATTTATTTGATAACCATCCCCCTTTCCAAATTGATGGTAATTTTGGAGGCACGGCTGGAATTGCAGAAATGCTGCTGCAAAGTCATGCTGGGGCGGTACACCTGCTTCCTGCACTTCCTTCCGAATGGGAGAATGGCCGCGTAAGCGGACTTAAGGCTCGAGGCGGATACGAAATCGGCATCGAGTGGGAGGAAGGTAAACTTCGGCAAGCAACAGTCCGGTCGACAAACGGGGGAGTTTGCCAAGTTCGGCTTAACCAACCCGTACGTATCTTGGATGAGAATGGTGAGCCTGTTTATGCTGGAACCACAGGCACAGATATCCTTTTTACCGCCAACCCGAATCATATCTATACACTGGCTGCAATATAGAAGATAGAGAAAACGTCAAGCATAGTCTTGGCGTTTTCTTTTTACTATCTCCAATCATTCCCTTATGTTAAAGTTTAGGGATCAATAGGCATATTGAAATGAGAACACCCACCTGTAATTCAGCTTCGTTTCCTGTTCTTAATAAAACAACGGGACCGTCCTTTTGAACGATCCCGTTACACTACCAGCCTAGCAGCGACATCCCTTATACCCCTTGCAGCTTACGCTTCTCTGCCTTGCGCCGGGTTTCTGAACGCGTTAACCCTAACGAAACGGCGGCTGTTGCAGCAGCGACGGTTACTCCAGCAGCCCCAATCCAACTAATGGACGTGAGGGACGCTTGCTCTACGACAAGCCCGCCGATGCCAGCGCCTGCTGCCATAGCTAACTGAAGCACAGAGCTGTTCAAGCTGAGCATAATACCCGAAGCTTCCGGTGCCTGTTGAATCAAATTATACTGCTGGGTCGGTCCTGAAGACCAAGCGGAGAAGGACCACAGTACAAGAAGTGGGAGCATGAAAGCAGGAGATTGACCAGCAATGGAGATGAGAATCAGAGCAACTGCGTGAACCAGCATACCACCGATCAGCGTACGTGAAACGCCCCATTTGTCCGTGCTGTAGCCCCCGAATTTGGAGCCGAGCAAGCTGGCGATTCCAAAAGCGAACAGTCCTGCACTTACCCCTTGCTCGCTCATGCCAGTAATCGTGAGAAGGAACGGTGAGATGTACGTATAAGCAATCGCATAACCGGCAATCCAGAAAAACGTGATAAGCAGTGCTACAGCAATCCTCGGCTCCTTCAGCAGCGCAAGCTGTTTGCTGATCGGCACCGGCTCCTCTCCTTCGGACTTCGGAATGGTGAGGGACACAGCAAGCATCGCAAACAGTCCGAGTACACCAATGCCTCCAAATACCATCTTCCAGTCATAGAAGGAAGCGATGACCCTACCTATGGGAACACCGACGATCAGCGCGGTTGAAAAACCCATCACAAGCGTGGCGATAGCACTTCCCTGTTTATCTGAAGGAGCAAGCTTGGATGCCACCGTCAACGCGGTAACGACGAATACGCCCGTGCTAAGTGCCAAGATGATGCGTGAGGCGACTAGGAAGGTGAAGCCCGGCATTAAAACGGCGACTGCGTTGCCCAACACGAATACGCTGAGGGAATAGAGCAGCAGCTTTCTCCGCTCCATCCGGGATGTAACAGCCATTAGGATCGGGGTCCCGAAGGCGTAAGCAAGGGAAAATACGGTGATAAGCTGGCCCGCAGCGGACACGGGAACCCCGATATCTGCCGCAACCTTATCCAAAATCCCTGCAATAATAAATTCCGACGTGCCGACCAGGAAACTGACAGCTGCAAGCATATAGATTTTCAATGCATAGGACGTCATTGTGTGTTGCTCCTCTCTCACTCCACTATTTTTATATTTCTATAAATATAGAAACAAAGATCAAAAAAATTACTCCAGCAAAAAAGGAGCATATTTTTGTGCGATTTCACGGTTCACACTATAAAAAATGTAGGTACCATCCTTGCGAAGATCCAATAGTCCGCAGTCTGTTAGCTGCTTCAGGTGATGAGACAGCGTCGAGCCGGCGACGGATTCCAGCTTTCCCATAATATCGGAGCAGCACAGATTCCTTTCCTCGGTTAGAAGTAAGGCGATTTTAAGCCGGGTCGGTTCCCCAAGTGCTTTGTATACTTTGACGGCTTGCCGAACATCAGCGTTATCCTCAACCATAATAACCTCACCTTTGTCTTTGTTGTTTATTTCTACATCTATCGAAATTTAAAATACCACAGTTTCTTGTGGATGTAAATAGCATTTTCAGAATGCTTGGGTCGGAAGGCATCAGTTTATTAAAAGAGGAATTATATGTTTATATGTGGAAAATAGATGAAAACTATTGAGCGTTAGAAAGAGTGGAGATTTTAGTGGAGCTTATTTATGTAACTTCAAATGCGGCGAAATTTGAAATTGCAACGAAGGTTCTTAGAGGAACAAATATTACCTTGAAACAAAGTAATATCGATGTCCCTGAAATACAGAGCATGAAAGTCGAAGATATAGCACAATTTTCGTGTAAGTGGGCAAGAGATAAGCTTGGCAGTTCAGTAGTTGTTACTGATGTTGGATTATACATAAATGCTTTAAACGGTTTTCCTGATCCATTTGTAAAGTATATCAATAACTGTCTAACAGCAGAAGATGTGATCAAGTTATTAGAGGATAAAGAAGACCGGACTGTGTACACAAAAGAATGTTTGGCTTTTTGCGAAATGGATTCCGAGCCTGTAATCTTTCAAAGACATATTAAAGGTACCACCACTACAAATATCACTTCAAAGAACGGATCCGTAATGGATCAATTGGTCATACCTGAAAATGATATTTTGTTAGCACATATACCGAACAATGAAGTTATTGACTTTTGGGTGAAGCATAGTGCGTTTAATCATTTTAAAGAATGGATTCCATCTTTATGACTCTGCTTGGTTTGCATTTACGTTTTTCTGTCATTTACTGGCGTATGGAATACCGAACGGAACAATATACTATTATTTCTGTTAAGAAATCAGCAAAAAACGTAAGGCTTCTTGTCCGTAGATATGCTAATGTAATATCGAAGAAACTACGCAGAAGCCTGTTGAGCAAGGCATCCAGGGAACAGATGTATGGGCTCTGCTGGCTATGGGAAGAAGAAATAAGTATAAAATGACCCAACTTTTAATTAAATAAGAGGAGGAACAAAATAATGAGTACGATTTGGTCTGCAGCAATGGCGGATTCGTTTATGACAAAATACCCTATCGTGTCCGATATGCCGTTTCAAAAAAGAAGAAGCTGGAATTATGAAAACGGATGCGCGCTGACGGCGATGGAGCGTTTGTGGCTGAAAACAGGTGACGACAAATATTATCGTTACATTAAAGAAAACATGGATCTGTTCATCCGTGAGGACGGAACGATTGATACCTACGAATTGAATGAATACAACGTGGATCAAATCAATCAGGGCAAATCGTTATTTTTGCTATATGAAAAAACCGGCGAGGAAAAATACAAAAAAGCTATCGAGCTGCTTGTTACTCAACTAAAAGGTCATCCTCGCACTAGTGAAGGCGGACTGTGGCATAAGAAAATTTATCCGTTCCAAATGTGGCTGGATGGTGTATATATGACGTCTCCGCTGCTCGCGGCTTACGCTAAGCTATCCGGTGAGCACGAGTGGTATGACGATGTAGCTAACGAGATTTTATTGATGGAAAAGGTATCCCGCGATCCGGCAACCGGACTTTTGTACCATGGCTGGGATGAAACAAAAGAGGAGCGTTGGGCCAACAAAGAAAACGGCTGCTCCCCTCATTTCTGGGGCCGTGCTATCGGTTGGTACGTAATGGCAATTGTAGACGTACTCGATTTCTTGCCTTTAGATCATCCAAAACGCGGACAAATCGTTGGGATTTTCCACCGTTTGGCTGGAGCTATTATGCGTTATCAGGATCAAGAATCGGGCCTTTGGTATCAAGTACTGGATCATGGGGATCGCAAGGGTAACTATTTGGAGGCTTCCGGTTCCTCAATGTTCGTCTGTGCATTAGCGAAGGGCGCACGCAAAGGTTACTTGGGTAAGGATGCTTTGAATGCGGCACGCCGCGGACATGCAGGACTCGTAGAGCACTGCGTAGGCAAGGACGAGAACGGCAGCTGGTATCTTGATCACATTTGCAGTGTGGCAGGTCTTGGCAACAAGCCTTATCGCGACGGCTCTTACGCTTATTACATCAGCGAGCCAACACGCAGAGACGATCCGAAAGGCTCCGCTCCGTTCATTATGGCGTGTCTTGAAATTGAAGCTGCGGACGAAGCTCAGAAATAACAATTGTCACAGCATAAATAGGGTACGGAGTTGTCTTTCGACAAAGCGTCGGGAGGCGGCTCTTTTTTCATTCTATACGCTAGAAATGTAGTGCAACTGAAAGCTTCCTAACCCTAGTTAGAACAATTGTCGTTTTCATGGTACATTAGAAACCGAGAGTAACAAATAGTATGACAAAAGGGAGGTGAATACCGCTGCATTTCAACATGTAACGGTATTTGAATGAGTATCCATATTAACGCCAAGGAAGGCGAAATTGCAGAAGCTTTATTACTTCCGGGAGATCCGCTCCGGGCCAAGCATATTGCGGAAACGTACTTGGAAGATGTCGTTTGCTACAATCAGGTTCGAGGTATGCTTGGATTTACTGGAACCTACAAGGGAAAGCGGATTTCCGTACAAGGAACGGGCATGGGGATGCCGTCCATATCGATCTATGCGAATGAACTGATTCGGGATTACGGAGCCAAGAAGCTGATTCGAGTAGGGACTTGCGGTGGAATTCAGCAGGATGTGAAAATTCGTGATGTTATCATTGCCATGACGGCAAGTACGGATTCTAGCATGAACAAGCATATTTTTCCGGGATGCGATTATGCTCCCCATGCGGATTTTGAGTTGCTGAGACAAGCGTATCTTGCAGGGCTGGAGAAAGGTCTCTCCATTAAAGTAGGAAGCGTTCTGACAGCAGACGCTTTTTATCGGGATAGCATGGATCTGGTGAAAAAGATGGCCGAATACGGCGTACTGGCAGTGGAAATGGAAACTACTGCATTATATACGATTGCGGCTAAATACGGTGTGCAGGCATTATCGATTCTTACTGTCAGCGATCACTTGTTCAGCGGCGAAGCTGATACGACGGCGGAGGAGCGCCAGACGACGTTTAATGATATGATTGTTGTTGCTCTTGAAGCTGCTATTAGCGAAGATTAATAATGAGACTTGATGGGGGATTCCTTCCTGTCAGACATACTAAGAAGGCTTTGCGAAGCAAAGCCTTCAGCTGTTATTATCGGGAAATCATTTGCTTTACAGCAATGGTTTCCCGATTTTCCTTTTAGCTATTGCTGCTGACTTGACGGAATTTGATAAAGCTGCCCACTCGCCAGACACAGATGTACAGGTAAGCCATCACCATAGTCAAAACAGTGAATTCCGTATAATCGAGACCTTTGAAATACTGGGACAATGCCACCCGAATAATAATGACAGCGATGATCACGTATTTAAAGTTTTTATTACGTTTGGCGTAGATCTGCCCGTCTTCACGCCTCTCGTACCCTGTATGATAGAGCATAACACTGCCGAGAGCGATTCCGAGAACACCTGCAATCAGCATCTCCCAAATCGCCGGGAGATGGAACGGATGATCGGGTATATGTGTTAGTGAATTAATAGAATAGCCGAATACAATAAGCAGCAAGACTAAGGGGGTTAGCATACGATATCCCTTATTCCGTATGGGCTTATCTTTGCGGCGAGATCTAAGCCAAATAACGAGTACGATGACAACAGCGATGATGATGAATTGAATAAACGTTTGAGTAGTCATAATCTACCCCCAATTGTGTTATTATGCTAATTTTGCATTAGAATTATTAGAATACCCTGAAATAGGGCCAATTATGGTCAGACCGTCGCCCTGCGCAGTAGAGCATAGGATACGAATGCATACAGGAAAATCACCAGAGCCATGCAGCACACGAATAGAGCAAAGTGCCCGACAAACCAAAGAGCGATTCCGACCCATAGCTGATAGTGGGTAAATACGAGCGCGAGACTGCTGAAAAGGACTAACACCGCGGCTAAGAAAATAAATAATCCGCTTGGACCAAACCGTCGATGTATGCTGGATATAGCAAACCCCAGAAAGTGCAAATGCAGGAGTAGGACTAGATAAATCACGAGATGCCCTGCCACGTTAAAGGTATCGACTAAAGGGTTATTGAAAAAATACATCTTGACCCTCCAACCATCTGTACTATGTTCGACAAGCGAGAAAATACTTAACAAGAGGGCTGACACCACATTGATAATCAAGGCAGCAAGAGTAGTGCCAAGAAAGTAATCTTTTCTCCGCACACTCAAGCCGAGTGCAAATGGAAACGTTTGAGCCATAGTTACGGCGCCAATGATCGTCATGGAGATGAAAATGGACGCAAGACCTCCGGTATAAAATGGCTCTTGGTTATCGATTAAATAGCTGACGAACAGGTTAACGATAAAACTAGAAAGTAGAATGGCCCAAGGGAGTAAGAAAGCTGTCCACTTGTCTCTAAAATGCATTTTTATAATAGCTGGAATCCGGTTCATCGGGTATCCACCGCCTTATTATCGAATTTCCCCTTCGTGAGATGAACGATCAACTGCTGCAAAGAGACCGGTGCAAGCTCCAATCCTTGAGCCTCCGCACGTTTACGCTCCTTGTCGTCCAGGTTCCCCATTATGGTAGCTGTCACTAATGCGCCGAATGGTTCACGTGAGATCGTACGTTTATCCGCAATGAAGGAATCGACTGTGGACGCCAGACCGGCCACGGAAACTGCCTGCCCGCGTAATGTCTCTGCTTCCTCGTCAATAAGCAGCTTCCCGCCATCGATCACAATAACATGCTCTAAAATCCGGCTTACCTCATCGATCAAATGAGTAGACAAGATAATGGTCCGTGGATAAGCCGCATAATCCTCAATCAACCGGTCATAGAATAAGCCCCTAGCTACAGCATCGAGTCCTAAATAGGGCTCATCGAAAATCGTCAGCGGAGCCCGGCTGGCTAAGCCGATGACAATACCTACAGAAGAGAGCATCCCTCTCGACAGCTTCTTGATCTTACGTTTAAGAGGAAGCTGGAATTCCTCGATTAACGAATAGGCAAACTCCTCATCCCAATCCGGGAAGATGGAAGGGGCCAACTGAAGTACGTCCATAACGCGGAAATGATCAGGGTACTTCTGGCTTTCCTTAATGAAGCAAATTTGACTTAAAACGCGATTGTTCTCATACGGAGCTTCCCCGAATACCTTGACTTCGCCGTTTGTAGGGAATAATTGCGCCGTTATCATATGCATGATCGTCGTCTTTCCTGCGCCGTTCCTTCCGAGTAGTCCATATATTTTGCCGGATTCTATGACAAAACTGATATCATCGACCGCTTTGATAGTTCCATAAGATTTGCTCAGTCCGTGAACCTCTATAACATGACTCATGAATTAGCATCTCCTTTCCGAATCATCTCCGTCAATTGCTCCTTTGTAATTCCAAGCTTTTCGGCTTCTCGGATCATCGTTACGACAAACTGCTCGTAAAACTGATGTTTTCTTTTTTCCAGCAATTCTACACGGGCTCCTGTCGCTACAAACATGCCGATCCCTCGCTTTTTATACAAAATTCCTTGATCCACCAGCAGATTGACACCTTTCGCAGCCGTTGCCGGATTGATCTGGTAAAAGGCGGCGAATTGATTCGTCGAAGGAACCTGCGATTCTTCAGGCAGTCGTCCTTCGACGATGTCGTCCTCGATCCGTTCGGCAATTTGCACGAATATCGGACGGCTGTCATCTATTATCAATCCCATAATCTAATCACCAACTCTCTACTACTTAACTGGTTAGTTACTCATGTAACTAACTATATAAGCGGAGGGTGCATTTGTCAATGGACCTTTATACTGAAAAAAAGCATGGATGGGGACAGATTCAATAACAAGTGCCGATCTTATTTTATAAAGTATAGAAAAAATCTATGTTATCTAATAAAAATCATAGATAAAATTAACATAACCTTTAGATTCAGATAACATATCTCTTAATAATAGCTAGTAAACTAAAGCTAGTTTTGAAAGAAGTGGATATATAACTAGAGAGCATAGAGGGGATTGTTTGGATGCTTAATCGTTTGGGGCGACTATTGAACTTGAAGGCTGTGAGAGGCGCTGCACAACTGACCGTTCGGAAAAAATTAATTAGCTCTTTCCTGGTCATTATCGTAATGCTATTGATTGTAGGAGCAACCGCTATGAGCAGGATGTCCCTGATGCAGCAGGAAATGAAGGAAATTACAGGCTCCTGGATGGCAGGAATTAAAACAATCAACCAGATTAACCTGTTGGGGAAACATATGCTGGCTCTTCAAGCCACTATGATTATGGAACCTAATGATGACAAAAAGAAGACGTTTATGCCGGAATCAGGTGCCATCTTCAAGCGAATTGACGATCTTCTAGCGCTATATGGACAGCGAGCCGGGATTCAGGAAGACCAGGAACATTTGGATAAGCTGCGGCAGCGCTGGTCTGAGTATAAAAATGTGTACTCAGACTCGTTCGTTATGGCTAACAGAGTTAACTTCGTTGAGGGATCGGGAGCCTACGCCAGTCAAATTACGGCTATGCTGTCCAAATCCGAGCAAGCCTATGAAGCCATGCAGCAGGAGATTGATACGCTGGTCAAGCTGAATGAGAGCGGGGCGCAGGCGTCGACACAGAAGAGCCAGCAGCTGTATAACAGTGCATTAAGAGGGATCGGGATCACGCTGCTGTTAACGATTATCGTATCTATCATAACGGCAGTTGTTATGGCGGGTAACGTGGCAAATCCGGTTAGGCAAGTATCGGAAGCCCTTCAGCGGATTGCACAGGGAAACCTATCCCTTGCCTCGCTCCAAGTCAATAATAGGGATGAGATCGGACAGCTGGTGGTTTCGCTGAACCAAATGAGGGTGCAGCTAAGGACGACTATTATACATATTCACGATGCTTCGAATGCTGTGGCAGCTTCTTCGGAGCAATTGCTCGCTTACAGCGAGCAAAATACTCAAGCCGCGGAAGAGGTGAGTGAATCGATTCGAGTCGTTGCCGTAGGCTCGGAGCATCAAATGACCTGCGCAGGTGAGACCGGACAATCGATTGAAGCCATAACCGAAGGCGTCAGACTCATAGCCGAGTCCACTATTGAAGTATCCGATGTCGCCGCAGATGCTTCCATGCAAGCAAGGCAGGGCCATGCATCGATGCAGTCAGCTATGGATGCCATGCGCAATATTACCTCGGTTGTGATGCGAGCGGAGCAAGGGATGAAGCAGCTCGGAGAGCACTCGCAGCAAATTGGCGGTATTGTTCACCTGATTGGCGAGCTGGCCAATCAGACAAGTCTGCTAGCATTGAATGCGGCTATTGAATCGGCGAGAGCGGGAGAGCATGGCCGCGGGTTTGCTGTAGTTGCTAGCGAGGTGAGGAAGCTGGCAGAGCAATCGGCCCAAGCCGGACAGCACATCGCCGGTATTATAAAAGAGGTGCAAGCCGATACGATCAAGGTGGCAGAGACGATGAAACTTGGAATGAACGAGGCGGAGACCGGATTGGCCTCTATGACCCATGCGGAGTCATCCTTCACAGGCATCGTGCAAAGCGCTGAAGAGGTAAGCATGAATATTCAGCAGATCTCCTATGCCGCACAGAGTTTGGCGAACAGCGCACAGCTGGCATATGCTTCCGTAAAGGAGATGAATCAATCGGCACGGCACTCCGCTGAGGCGGCACAATCCGTTGTGGCGGTTACGGGTAAGCAGCTTGACTCCGTGAACGATATGGCTCGATCAGCGAACTCTTTGAGCGCAATTTCTTGCGATTTGCGTCAGCAGGTCAAGATGTTTACCGTGTAATAATAATCAAAAATAAAGCCTCTGATGAGGATTGACAGTAATGGAAAATAAGCCTATATTGATTTGAGTGTTCTTTTCGTGTGCGCACACGAAAAGTGAGATTGGAAATCATGCGCATTGTTCTAGGAGGAGCTATGGGAGTTACGATTAAAGAAATTGCAGTCCTCTGTGGAGTATCTCCCGGTACGGTTGATCGCGCTTTGAACCATCGGCCAGGAATTAGTGAGAAGACCAAGGCTCGAATATTGAAGGTTGCCGAGCAAATGAATTACCAGCCTGACTATATGGCGAGAAGCTTAGCCAAGGGAAGAACGATGACGATCGGCGTTGTGCTGTTCGATCTGTACAATCGCTCGTTTTCGCAGCTGATGAATTCGATAGAGGCGGCTTCAAGACAGCATGGCTATTTTGTTGATCTGGTTTTGACGAACAAAGACCCAGAGAATGAAAAGAAGTGTATTGAACACTTGATCCACCGAAAGGTTGATGGCATTATCATTTTTGCCATTAATCAAGGAGAAGAATTCAACCGCTACTTAAAAAGCCTGCAAATTCCAGTCGTGACGATATGCAATTATGTTTCCGACGATTGGAGCTATATCGGTATTGACGACCGGCGGGCGATGAAAGAGGCTGTCCACTATATATGTGAGAAGCGATACGAGCGCTTCATCTATGTATGCCCACCGCTGTCTTATCGCGGAAGGACGAACATATTCACGCAGGAGGAACGGCTTGCCGGCTGCCTGGAAGGGCTTAAGGAAAGCGGAATTGAGCAGCAGCCGATCATCATCATGGATAAAGATTACATCGGAGCTATAAGCCAGCTTGATTTTGTCGGCGAATCGAAAACGACGGCGATTATATGCTCTTGCGATATTTACGCTTTGGAAGTGATGAATCATTTGAAAAGCAGGGGTCTCCATATCCCTGAAGATGTAGGAATTATGGGCTTCGATAATATTGACGTCCTGAAGTACATTTCGCCTGCATTGACTACGGTGGAATACGCTGTAGAGGAATTCGGCTCCAGAGCCGTTCAATGCATGATCGAGCAGATCGAGCAAGGTACTTGTACACCTGTGCCGCTGCTGCCTTATCAAATCATTACCGGTGAGTCCATATGATCCCGGTAAATTTTTCAGCTTTTATCGTGTGCGCACACGAAAATGGGTGAAGGAGCTTAATCAACCCTCTGGGGCACTCTTTTGCCATAATGCGTGTGCGCACACGGTTCAAATACAATGACATTTCTAAGGAGGATGTACACTTATGAGCAACAGCAAAGCAACGATGATTCTAGACAAGGACTTTATTATTTCATCTATCGACAAACGGATTTACGGATCGTTCATTGAGCATTTGGGTCGAGCGGTCTACGAAGGTATTTACGAGCCAGGTCATCCGCTTGCTGATGAACAGGGCTTCCGCAAGGATGTCATCGAGTTGGTACAGGAGCTGAATGTCCCGATTGTACGTTACCCGGGCGGTAACTTCGTGTCCGGCTACAATTGGGAGGATGGAGTAGGTCCGCTGGAGAATAGACCCCGCCGCTTAGAGCTTGCATGGAGAACGATTGAAACGAATGAGGTAGGAACGAACGAGTTTGCCGATTGGGCGAAAAAAGCCAATACGGAAGTAAACATGGCAGTAAATCTCGGAACGCGCGGTATCGATGCTGCGAGAAATCTAGTAGAATATTGCAATCATCCTGCGGGTTCTTACTGGAGTGATCTGCGAATTTCTCACGGCTACAAGGAGCCGCATAAATTCAAGACTTGGTGCTTAGGCAATGAGATGGATGGTCCATGGCAGATTGGGCATAAAACGGCGGAGGAGTACGGACGTATAGCCTGCGAAGCAGCGAAGGTCATGAAATGGGTCGACCCAACCATTGAGCTTGTTGCATGCGGGAGCTCGAGCAGAGGGATGAAGACTTTTGCAGATTGGGAAGCAACGGTTTTGGATCATACCTATGATCATGTTGAATATATCTCCCTGCATACATACTATGCCAACAAGGATAACGACACGGCTAACTTCGTTGCCCGTTCCCTCGATATGGATGCGTTCATCCGCTCTGTAACCGCCATTTGTGACTATGTAAAGGCTAAAAAACGGAGCAAGAAAACAATTAACTTGTCCTTCGATGAGTGGAATGTATGGTATCACTCCCATGATGCCGACCGCAAGCTCGACCCATGGCAAATTGCCCCGCCACAGCTGGAGGATGTGTACACATTCGAGGATGCAATTCTTGTCGGCTGCATGCTGATCACATTGCTCAAACATGCAGACCGCGTCAAAATCGCTTGCATGGCACAGCTGGTGAACGTTATTGCACCGATCATGACCGAAAAAGGTGGCGAGGCGTGGAAGCAAACGATCTTCTACCCGTACATGCATACATCTGTTTATGGCAGAGGGGTTGCGCTCAATCCTATCATTTCCTCTCCAAAGTATGACAGTAAAGATTTCACTGATGTTCCGTATCTGGAATCCACTGCTGTATACAATGAAGAGAAGGATGAGCTGGTCATCTTCGCCGTTAACCGTCACTTGAGCGAATCGTTATTGTTGGAAAGTGATATCCGCAACTTCAAGGATTATAAAGTGGTCGAGCATATCGTGCTCGAAGACGATGATGTTAAGGCAAGGAATACGGTGAGTCACTCCAACCGTGTGGCACCGCATAACCGCGGGAACGCTCAGGTTAAAGACGGTATTATCGAATCCCTGTTGCCTAGGTTTTCTTGGAACGTGATCCGATTGGCTAAACAACAGCACTAATCTATCAATCATACAACAAAGGACAAGTCGCTTCTGCGAGCTTGTCCTTTTCATCTCTTACCCCTGCGCCACCATAGAAGTTCTGCGGTACTCACTCGGAGTCATCCCGGTCCACTTCTTGAACATCCGGTTAAAAGAAGTAATGTTGCGGTAGCCGATCTGCTGACCTACGTCGTTAATGCTTGTATCGGTGCTGGACAGCAGCTCCTGGGCTTTGCGAATGCGAATATCATTCAGATGATCGCTGAAATTCGTTCCGGTTTTCTCCTTAATGTACACGGATAAATAGGCGCTCGACATATTGAGCTTATCCGCCAGATAGTCAAGGGACAGCTCTTCTCCATACTTGGTATGAAGGAGATCCATGACGAAGGTGATGATCGGATCGCTTTCCCCTTTTTTCTCCGTAATCAGGGAGACGGCCAGATGGAACATATCGCGGAACACCTGCTTGTATTCCTCCAAAGTACAGCACTCCTTCAATTGCTGCATCAGCGGCTTGAGCGGCCATGAATCCCCCTGCTCAATTTTATAAATATCCATGAACTTCCACACTTTAGCTTCAAGCGATTCCGCAAATAACGTAAACTGCGTTACACTTGCTTCCTTATCCGCCATATCGTCGAGAAAGCGTTCGACGAGAGTTATAGATCCAGTATCGTCTCCGGCTTGGAGGCGGGCGTTCAATTCCTGGTCCTGTGCCGGGCTTAAGGTGAAGGTAGCAGGCAGAGGGCGGCTTCCGAACATAATCTGAGTCTCTTCCACCAGCTTGGCCTGCCGGACGATTTCCAGCACCTGACGGTATGCGTGATTGAATTGGGAAGAATGCTCGAACCAAGAGCTAACGGCTACGGTAAACAGGCTGTAGTTGCTGTCCCTATCGAATACGACTTTAAGTTCCTGCAGCACCTCTTCAATAATTTCCCGTTCGTAACGGCCGTTAATGACCGTCAATATTTGATTCTTTTCCATTTGGAACGTGTGACAACCGGGAATCTTCTCCGAAAAGATAAGGGAGATGTGCTCGCGGAAATAGTAGGCGGCACGATCCTTTTTCAATATTGTGTCATCGAAGGAGCCGCTGCGGAATCGGAGCATGAAGAGTACGATCGTAAAGCTTTCCTCGGCAGCGATAAAGCCTTTCCATTCGTTAATGTCTGTATTGATGCTTTTCAGCTTATTAATGTAGTTATAGCTTTTCAGTATCGACTGCTTGCTGGACAGCTCAGTCTGAATCGTATCTTTCTCGGATGCGAGATCGAGAATTTTTTGATGAATAAAGGCAAATTCGCTGATGGAGCTGCTCATGCCGGCAGTTTGCCCGTTCAAGATGGACGAGATTAACTGTTTGACCGGTTGATTGATTCGTTTGCTGTAAAAAAAAGATACGGCCAGGGCGATAGCAATCGACATGATGAAAATGACCAACAATGTGATCATCAGCCGATTCAGCTGTGCGGCCATTGCAGCATTAGGCACGGCGGTAATATAGGTCATTCCTTCACTGTCGGTTTCCTTGAAATAATAGATGCCGTCCTTCAGCTTGTAATCGATCCCGGAAGAGAAGGTAGGAAGCTGAGCCGTCGCTTTGTCTTCAGACGATTGATATATGACGGTCTGGTCTTTATCCAGAATCATGAATTGGCGAGCATGGTCGTTATCATCAAAGAAAGCTTGTTGAGATTTGGTAATGTCTAAAAATGCCGTAACCATATAGCTGCTGTCCGGAAGCTTGAAGCTGATGGGCAGCAGTTCTTTTTTGTCCGGGACATTCCATGTGGTCTGAAACCCGGAGGTAGGCAGCAGGTTGAAATTAGACCTCTGACTCAGCTGAGAGCTCCAGAACGACAACGGATAGATTCCGCTTGTATACAGAAGATTGAACTGATCCTCCGCGTCGCTGCTGCCTTCTTTGTCCAATGTAAAGGAATTGGAGCCGTAATACACGATGATATTATCGAGAAACAGCTGCGGGTTATACACTTCGGCACGCAAGGTTTCAATGATTTTTTTTCCTTGAAGATAGTTGACGTCCTTATCCTGTTTGGATAATAGCTGGCGATTAAAGCCGGTGACGTCCGTGTCATTGTACACTTTGTATAAGACAGACTTGATCCGAGCAAAGTGAGTGTTGTAACGTTCCGCTGTATTTTGCAGGCTCAACCGGTTGAAGCGAATGAGCTCGTCCTGATATTTGCTTTTGAAAAATGCAAACGCAACCATGTTGAACGTGAAGAACAACAGAATGATGACCAAAAAGCTAATGAGAATAGTTAAAAACAAAGAAGTTTTTTTGGTTTGAATTCGTTTCATTCGAGCGACTCCTTTAACAACTTTGGCTGTTCTTACTATCTTACAGGATGCGCTTTGAACAGGGAAGGAACAAAATTTTAGATTCTTATCACTTTTTTAGAAACCAAGGTAAAGCCCGAAAACAAAAGAAAAGAGAATAGCCAGACTGAGGGTGAGCATCGTATGATCCGAAACAGGAACAGACCACCACGAGCGATAACGCAGAAAGGAAGGTGACTATGAATACAGCGATGAAACGCATACGAAGAAACGCAGATCTGTATTTGCTGTTCCTGCCGGTCTTGGTTTTCTTCATAGTATTCGAGTACGTGCCTATGTATGGGGTTCAAATTGCATTCAAGGATTTTATTGCAACCAAAGGAATTTGGGGGAGTCCATGGGTCGGGTTCAAACATTTCGAACGGTTTTTTTCCAGCTTTTATTTTTGGAGAATAATGAAGAATACATTGGGCATCGGCTTATACCAGCTGCTTGTCGGGTTTCCCGTACCGATCCTGCTGGCACTCATGATTAATGAGGTGCGTTCGAGCCTTTATCGCCGGTTTATTCAAACGGTGACTTATGCCCCGCACTTTTTATCGACGGTCGTAGCGGTCGGAATGATCATGATGTTTCTTGCACCGGAAAGCGGGATGATCAATCTGCTCATCCAATGGTTCGGAGGTGAACCGATCTCCTTCCTGACGGAGCCGGCTTGGTTTAAGACGGTATATGTATTATCAGGTGTGTGGCAGCAAATGGGGTGGAGCTCGATTATTTATTTGGCTGCATTGTCAGGCATCGACCCGCAGCTTCATGAAGCTGCAAGAATGGACGGAGCAAGCAGACTGCAGCGCATTTGGCACATCAATTTGCCCGGCATCATGCCGACCGTCGTTATTCTGCTGATTCTGAATGTAGGATCCATTCTTGGAGTAGGCTTCGAGAAAGTATTCCTGATGCAAAATTCGCTGAACATGTCCGCGTCAGATGTCATTTCCACCAATGTATACAGAAGCGGTATTCTTGGGGCGGAATTTAGCTATTCCGCGGCGGTAGGGCTATTCAATTCCGTCGTCAACTTTGTGCTGCTGCTGTCGGTAAATCGGATTGCGCGCAAAGTCAGTGAAACGAGTCTATGGTAGAGAGGGGGAGACTGCAATGCTGGAAAGCCGGACGGACAAAGGGATAGAAATCAGCATTAACTTGATTCTGGCTTTAGTCACCGCAGCCGTTCTGTACCCCCTGATCTTTGTATTAATTGCATCGGTCAGCAGTCCCGAGATGGTTATTCGGGGAGAAGTATGGCTGTGGCCCAAGGGGCTAACGGTCGTAGGGTACGAGCGAATTTTTCAGAATAAAGAAATATTATCAGGCTATATGAACACGATTGCCTATACATTGGTTGGAACGGCTATCAATCTTGTGATGACGGTAGCTGCGGCGTACCCATTGTCCCGCAAGGACTTCTTTGGGCGAAATGTGTTTACGGCACTTATCTTGTTTACGATGTTTTTCAGCGGAGGGATGATTCCTTCGTATTTGCTGGTCAAAAAACTGGGGATGCTGAACACCTTCTGGGCGCTGGTCATTCCGTCAGCCGTATCTGTATGGAACATTGTCATTATGCGTACGTTTTTTCAAAACAGCATTCCTAATGAAATTCAGGAATCCGCCTCCATCGACGGATGCTCTAATATGCAGACGCTGCTGCGCATCGTACTGCCTTTGTCTGCTCCGATTCTTGCCGTGATGGTGCTGTTTTACAGCGTCGGGCACTGGAATGCGTATTTTAACGCACTTATCTATTTGACAGACCGGGCCAAATACCCGCTGCAGCTTATATTGCGGGAGATTCTCGTACAAGGGCAGATGCAGGAAATGGTCGACGTCAGCGACTCCACGCTTGCAAAGAGTGTAATGGATGCGGAAGCGATCAAATATGCGGCGGTTATAGTTGCTAACTTGCCGGTGCTGCTGCTCTATCCTTTTTTACAAAAATATTTTGTCAAAGGCATTATGGTTGGAGCGATTAAGGGATAACACGGGTCACGTTTCACGATATAATTAAAAATGGGAATGACCGAGGAGGAAATGGAAATGAACAAACGCAATAAATGGATCGCTTCTATGCTGACGATGACGATGGCCGGGGGGATGCTGGCCGCCTGCTCCTCGAATACCGATAATGCTGGAGCATCGAAGCCTGGTGCAGCTAATGCGGACAAAAATGTCAACCCGAGCGGGATGCCCATAGTAAATGCTCCGCTATCTTTGAAGTTTTTTACAGGTAAATCTGCAACGAATGGCAATAAGTTCGAGGATACGCTGGTGTGGAAGGAATATGCCAAAATGTCCAACATGAACGTGACCTTCGAGCTCGTGCCCTTCGAAAATTTAACGGAAAAGAAAAATCTCGTTCTGGCCGGCGGCGACTATCCGGATGCTTTCTACTCCGCGAGACTATCGGCAGCCGAGCTTTCCAAATATGGAAGCCAAGGTGTATTCATTAAGCTGAACGATATGATCGATAAGTATGCGCCGAATTTCAAAAAGCTGATGGACAAATACCCGGATATTAAAAAAGGGCTGACGATGCCGGACGGCAATATTTATTCGCTGCCTTCCTTCTACGACCCGTCCTTCTTACCTATGCTGATCGGTACACCGCTGTGGGTTAACAAAGAATGGCTGGATAAACTCGGCATGGAAGAACCTAAAACGACAGAGGAATTTTACCAGTATTTGAAGAAAGTAAAAGATACGGATCTTAACGGAAACGGGCAAAAGGACGAAATCCCTTATAGCAGCGCTGGCATCGGCAACCTGATCAATCAGGTGAAGGGGGCTTGGGGGCTTGGAAACCGGGGTCTCGGACATGCCTATGTCGATGTTGATCCAGCAACGAACAAGCTAAGATTCACTAAGACAGATCCGAAGTATAAGGAAATGCTGCAGTATGTGAACAAGCTGTATGCCGAAGGTCTGTTGGATAAGGAAATCTTCACGATTAAGGACAGCGCGCTTTACGCTAAAGGTCAGAAAGGAGTGCTCGGTTCCACCGTTATTCCGAATCCGGCTACATTAATGAATCAGAAAAATTATATCGGTTTGGGTGCTCTTAAGGGGCCTCAAGGGGATCAGTTGTACTCTCATGTCAAAGTGCCTATGGTCCATGTAGGTGCGTTTGCTATTACGAATAAGAATAAAAATCCGGAAGCTTCCTTGCGCTGGATGGATTATTTCTACAGTGAGGAAGGCGCGAAGTTTTACTTCATGGGTCAGAAGGATGTGACTTATAAAGAAAGCGCTGATGGCAAGATGGAGTACGTCGAGGACATTACCAAGAACTCGCAGGGCTTAACTCAGGACCAAGCTTTGGCCAAATACTTTACATGGCTTGGCGGCAGCTACCCAGGCTATGTTCAGGAAAAGTATTTCAAAGGCTCCGAGACGCTTCCTGAAGCAGTCGCAACAGGGAAAAAGGCTCAGCCTAATGCAGTGAAAGAAATTTGGAACAACTTTAACTTCACGGACGCGGAGACGGAGTTGATGTCTTCCGTAGGTAAAGACATTCAATCTTATGTAAGCGAAATGGAAGCGAAGTTTGTTAATGGCTCTGCATCATTCGACGAGTGGGACAAATATGTTGCAACCGTACAAAAAATGGGATTGGATCAATATATGAAAACTTATCAAGCCGCTTATGAAAGGTACAGTAAAAAATAATGACGGACCGGGAGCCTGGAATGAATCATAGAGGCACTTTCGGCGGTAAGAGCCGTTTACGCAAACGGCTCGAGCTGGCCGGGGCGGTGTTGGTGCTGCTGGCATTGGTAGGCATCGGTTGGTATCAATGGAAGCCGATTAAGCAGGCGGAGCCTGCTGCGGTCTCCAGCGCAGCTCCAAGCACGGCGCCTGCGGAGAAGCTGCGAACCGATGAGGTGTTCGATGCTTCCCGTTATAAAGGGATGCTGACCGTCCGGTATTTGTATTTGGACGGAGATGTGCTAATGGGTGACAGTATCGTCATTCAATCTCCTGACGGGAAGACGATGCTAGTCGATGCAGGAGTCAAAGATGCTGGCCAGCAGGTAGTAAAATATTTGAATAAGCTGGGAATTAACAGCATCGATATTGCTCTCAACACCCATCCGCACTCGGATCACATCGGCGGATTCGCTTCTGTCGTTAACGGCAAAGAGGTTAAGGAATTCTATATGGAAAACTTCCCTTATACCAATTCAAGCTACTATCGTAGAACGATGGAAGCCGTCAATGCGAAGAAAATTCCGGTTACTTTTCTCGAGGAAGGGTCTAATTTTCAGCTGGGTAATGATGTAACTATCGAGGTATTGAGTCCTCCTAAGGGAGTGCTTCCGGATGCCATTAAATCGTATTCAGCGGCGGAAATTAATGATTTTGCTCTTGTGTTCAAGCTGACCTATAAGGACACTTCGTTCCTGTTTACGGCGGATATTTACAAGCATCGGGAGATCGAGCTGATAGGTTCCTCTGTGGAACCGAAGCTTAAGAGCGATATGATGCACGCGCCGCATCACGGTAACGAATCGACGTCTTCATCGGACATTTTCCTTAAAACGGTCAGTCCGAAAATTTCCGTCTTAAGTCAGAATCTGTTCGTCAGTCCCAATCTGATGGAGCGTTATAAGAAGAAGGGAATTACGCCTTATTCTACTGGAATGCACGGAAATGTATTGATCACGTCCGATGGGAAGTCGATGAATGTCATAACGGAGCGTGAAGGGAAGCGCCCTATCAAGTCCGGTAAGGCGGGCACTCAAATGGATGAGAAGTGAAAGGAGCAAAAGATATGAAGGCCGTAGTATTAGGATGCGGGATAATGGGAAGAACGCATGCGCGCAATTGGAGCTCCGTTCCCGGAGTTCAATTAGCCGCGGTATGCGATATAGATAAGGAATTGGCGGATAAGGTAGCGGGTTCGAACGGCACCAAGTCCTATACTAGCTTCGAAGATATGCTGGCGGCGGAGCATCCAGATATTGTAAGTATCTGCGTACCGACTTACCTACATAAGCATTTCGTGCTGCAGGCAGCACAGGCAGGTGTTCACATCGTATGCGAGAAGCCGATCGCTCCTTCTCTCGAGGATGCTGAGGAGATGATCGCTGCGTGCCGTTTAAGCGGTGTAAGATTGTTTATCGCCCATGTAGTACGGTTTTTTCCAAGCTATAAGGATTTGGCTGCCAAAGTGCGTGCCGGTGTGATCGGAGAGCCGGGGGTTATGCATACGAAGCGGATCGGTGGGCACCCTGGCCGTTCCAAAGCATGGTACTACGATGAGGAGAAAAGCGGAGGCGTCATCCTCGATCTCCTGATTCACGATATCGATTATATGCGCAGCGTATTTGGAGAGATAGATTCGGTGTTCGCGATGAAACGGACGTCTGAAGCTTTAGACTATGCGCTTGTAACATTGCGCTTCAAGAATGGAGCTATTGCGAATTTGGAAGGCCACTGGGGATATCCCGGACCGTTCACGACCGCAGTGGAATTTGCCGGTACGAAAGGCGTACTCCGCTTTCATTCGGATGATGCCGTTTCTTTAAAGATACAAACTTCACGTCAACCCAGCGAAGAACGCCCTCGCGTTGCCGTGCCTAAAAGCCCTGCCTATCACGACCCTTATTACTATGAATTGGAGCATTTTGCTGAGTGTATCCTAAAGGGAACAGAGCCGATCGTCAGTACGGAGGATGCTTACAAAGCGATGGAGATCGCTTTTGCCGCAATAGCTTCAGCTCAATCGGGCCAGCCTATCCGAATGGATGGCTTGAAAGGAGGAATGACGCATGTCTGAATCAGTAAAAGTGAGGATCGGCATGATCAGCTTTGCCCACTCCCACGGTCGCAGCTACTTCCGTGAGCTGGTATCCATGCCTGACGTTGAAATCGTGGGTATTTCGGATGAAAATAAGGAGAGAATTCAGCCACTGCTGGATTCTCATGGAATCGCTTATTTTGAAGATTATCATGATCTGCTCCGTTTAGAAGAAATGGATGCAGTTGTTATCTGCTCCGAGAACGTCCATCACGCAAGGCTGACCATAGACGCCGCCCAAGCGGGCAAGCATGTCATTTGTGAGAAGCCGCTCGGCACCACAGTACAGGATATGAAGGCGATGATCCTGGCTTGCGAAGAGAATGGGGTTCGGCTAATGACAGCATTCCCGTGCCGATACTTGCCTGCAGTAGTAGAGGCGAAGGAAGCAGTGGACCGCGGGGATATCGGCGAGATTATCGCCATTAAAGGGACGAATCGCGGTTCTATGCCCGGCAGCTGGTTCGTGGACCCTGCCTTGTCCGGCGGTGGAGCCGTACTCGACCATACAGTCCATGTCATGGACCTGATGCGTTGGTTTCTCGGTAGCGAGCCTGCACAGGTTTATGCAGAGATGGGAACGCTGTTTCACGATCTGCCTGTGGAGGATTCGGGGATGGTGCATGTAACGTTTGCTAGCGGTGTCATAGCCGTGCTCGACACAAGCTGGTCGCGTAGCAAGTCGTTCCCATTCTGGGGCGACGTTACGATGGAGATCATAGGAACGAACGGGGTTATCAGTGTTGATGCGTTCGGACAGAAGAACGAAGTTTACAGCAACGACGCTGGGAAAGCGCAGTGGAGCCACTGGGGCGACCGGATGGATGCCTATATGCTGAAGGACTTTGTGCGAACGATGAAAGAAAACGGGAAAGTACCGATCAGTGGTGAAGACGGCATGCATTCCGCTGCGGTCGCATTGGCTGCCTACGAGTCTTTCAAAAGAAAAGCTTCTGTCGATATGAGCGAGGTATTAGGGTAGTACGCGGACGGCGTTTATCCATGGCTTGGTAAGCATGGATGTAGCGCCGTTTGCTGTTTGCAAATAACTTTACGCTATCGTTGGTTAAGAAAGGTTGGTAGTCAGGTGAGCCGTTGCTTCATCTTAGGTTTCATTGGATGTGTACTGTTGGCCTTTTTGTCCTATTCACCAGTTCAGGCGCACAACTATAATAACGGCTACTCGTATCTCACCATGAAAGACAATACGGTGGAATATGAGCTGCTCCTGCCGTTTCCGATCATGCTGAAGTATGACGTGAATGGGGATGAGTTGCTGGATGACGGAGAGCTCGCAGCGCATAAAAACGATATTACTGAATATGTAAAGACACATCTTGAGCTGTTCAACAATGAGCAGCGAATGGATGCCGATGTGTTAAGCCTTCAGACGGCGGTTCAGAAACAGACGGAGGATACCGTTGTCCGTATGATTCTTGTGTTCGTTTCCCCGATGCCGATGGGCAATTTGTCGATACTATATGATTTGTTTATCCATGATATAGATGACGGTCATCAGAATTACATTCAGTTATATAAGGATGGGCACGAGCTTGTCGGACACTGGATTGTGGAAAAGGATTCTGGAGCTATCCGATACTTGCCGGACGGTAACTTTCAATTTCATTCAGCGCTACTAGGATCCTACGTAGCGTTCGGGGCGCAGCATACGATTCGCAGTATGTTCGCATGGCTTATTTTGTTATGCGTCGTGTTCCCTATAAGATCGATGAAAGAATCGTTTATTTCACTATCCATCGCTTCCCTGTACAGCTTGATCGGACTTACTGCTGCGGATAAGCTGTCCTCGAGGCTTCCTGTCGAATGGCTTCATTACGGTGTACTGATTGCACTTGGTGGGGTGATTATGTACCGGCTTATGAAGGATTTAGCGGGGAAAGTAAGGCTAACTTCTGCACTGTTCGGATTGGCTTGGGGCACCGGTTCCCTTTCGTTGCTCGGGCAGCTTCAGCTGAATCATCAGTTCAAAATGGTTTCTCTGCTTCTATACGCATCCGGTGGCTGGCTCGCATGGCTTGGGATCCTGTATGTTTTGCATATCGGTGTCATGCAGCTCCCTACATGGATAGGAACCCGCTGGAGCAGCGAAATGGGAATGAGAATGCTGTACAAGCCGATGCTTATTCTGGTGTTCGTAACAGCTTGGCTGGTCCAATAATTTTGGAAAGAGAGGGCAAGGCATATGGATATCATGACTGTCGTTTTCATGTACATTAATCTGGGGCTGGAGCACATTTTGACCGGGTATGATCATTTGCTCTTTTTATTAGCTTTAATTATTGCTGCGGAACGCTTTACCGTCATTCTGAAAATTATTACCGCATTCACCATCGCCCACAGCATCACCCTTTGCTTGGCTGCATTAGGTCTTGTGCCGGTGTATCCCAAATGGATCGAAGCGGGCATCGCCCTCACGATATGCTATGTCGCCATTGAAAATTTTTTCGTCAAATCGTTTCGTTGGCGCTGGGTGCTTACCTTCCTGTTCGGACTGATTCACGGTCTCGGATTTGCCAGTGCGATAAGTGAAATTGGATTTCACCAAAGCTATTTGGTCACATCGCTTATTTCATTTAACGTAGGAATAGAGCTTGGACAGCTGGGAATTGTCGCTATCCTGCTGCCACTGTTTGCGCAGCTGAGGCGGCAAGGCTCCGTTTATTCGTGGTTTTTCCGAGGTGCGTCGGCTTGTATTTTTGCTATTGGACTGTTTTGGCTCGCTCAGCGTTTGGGATGGATAGTGTAAATGTTTCACATTTATCGAGCAGATGAGTGCCGTATCGGGTAACCCGATAACGGCTTTTTTATCGTTGTGCAGCCACTTGGCAAAAAACGAATCATTCATGTTTGAAAAAAAAAGTTGAAATGTACTATCATTTGTTATAACATTAGTACAAATGATAGTACAATATAATGAATGTTATAACAATTGATGATGAACTTCTGGAAAGGTGCAAAAAAACGATGAGTGAAAAAACGACTCAACCGCAGCGCTCCGTTAACTTTGATAACGGTATCCCGCTGAACATGCAAATTCGGGAAATCCTGCGCCAAGAGGTTTTAAAGCAGGAGATTGTGGATGAGAACGGTAAAATGCCGACAGAGCTGGAGCTGGTAAAGCGTTTCGGAGTCAGCCGGATTACCGTTCGCAACGCGCTGCAAACGCTGGTGGATGAAGGCCTGCTAGTTAGAGAAAGGGGCCGCGGCACTTTCTTGAAAACCAATCAGCCCGAGAATTGGGTCGGTCAGCTGATGGGCTTCACAGAGACCATCAAGGAAGCCGGCTTTACACCGGGAGCGCAAATTTTAGCCAAAGGAGTGACTAACAAGTTTCCAAGTAAGGTAAAAAGCGCATTGAATGTTCAAGTCGTATGGGAGCTGAAGCGTATCCGTTATGCAGATGATAAACCGATAGCGATTGAATGGGCTTTCTTCCCCCCCGAGATCGGCCTTGAGCTGGAAAAACAAGATTTAACGACGATTGCCATGTATAAATGCTTGGAGGAAGAGCTGTCAATTCCGCTTAAGGAAGCTAAACAAATGATTAGTGCGGTTAATGCAAGTGAGGAAGAGGCTCTGCAGCTTGGAATCGAAGATAATGAGGCGTTGCTCTATATGGAGCGTGTTACTTACTCCGATGATCAGAAGCCGATCGAGTTTCTAAAAGCAGTCTACTGCCCGGAATACTTCAGCTATATGATCCAGCTAACACGTAAGCATCCGCATATTGGCTTTCAATGAGTTTTGTCAGTGAGTTTTTGAGCAGGCATACTAATTCCGTGAGGGGAGAGGCTACTTATGAACCTGAAACCGAATGTAATTTTAATTTTGAACGACGACATGGGGTACTCGGATATCGGCTGCTATGGAGGCGAAGTGGAAACTCCGAATTTAAACAGGCTTGCGAACAACGGAATTCGACTCACTCAATTTTACAATACGGCGAGATGCAGTCCCTCACGCGCCTCACTTCTTACCGGCTTGCATCCTCATCAGACAGGTATTGGCATCCTGACCTACGACAACGGACCGGAAGGCTATCCGGGGGATCTGAATCATGATTGCGTAACGATCCCTGAGGTATTAAAAGAAAACGATTACAAAACCTACATGAGTGGAAAATGGCATATTGCCAAAAGCTTGCGGGAGCCATCAGACAATTGGCCAATGCAGCGGGGCTTCGATCAATTTTTTGGAACGATTATTGGGGCGGGAAGCTTTTATGACCCGAATACGCTGACGCGGGGGAACGAGAACATTGAGCACGAAGCAGCTCAGGACGACGAATTTTTCTATACGGATGCCATTAGTGATCAAGCGGCAGCCTATATACGAGAACATACGGAGAACTATCCCGAGCAGCCGTTTTTCCAATATGTTGCCTATACTGCGCCACATTGGCCGCTCCATGCTCATGACGAAGATATTGCGAAATACAAAGGTCGTTTCGACATGGGCTGGGATCAGTTGCGGGAAGAGCGTCTTCAGCGTTTGATTGATATGAAGATTCTCGATGCCTGTTGGAAGCTCACGGAGCGGGATTCCGGGGAGCCGGAGTGGGACAATGCGGAACATAAGGAATGGCTGCTACGTTGTATGGAGGTGTATGCGGCACAGATTGATCGAATGGATCAAGGCATCGGACGGATCGTTCAAGCCTTGGAAGAAACCGGCCAGATGGACAATACGGTCATTATTTTTTTATCGGATAATGGAGCCTGCGCAGAGGACATTCCGCCTAACGTAAGGGGAGAGGATTTGGCTAATGAATTGCTTATTGCCAAGCTGAAAACCCGAAAAGGCGAAGATGTCGTATTCGGGAATCATCCGCATATTATGCCCGGTCCTGAGAATACATACCAAAGCTATGGTAAAGCATGGGCGAATCTGTCCAATGCCCCGTTCCGTCTGTATAAGCACTGGGTGCATGAAGGAGGAATCGCAACTCCGTTTATTATTCACTGGCCAAAGGGTATTCAAGAGAAAGGGGCGATCCGGCACACCCCCGCTCAGCTGCCTGACGTGATGGCAACGATACTCGATATTACAGGAGCGCATTACCCGAATAGCTATAAAGGAAACGATATTTTGCCTTTGGAAGGACAAAGCATGGTGCCCATTTTCACCGAGGATAAGTGGGACCGGAAGCCTTTATTCTTCGAGCACGAGGGGAACGCCTGCATTAGAGAAGGGAAATGGAAGCTGGTCTGTAACTACCCTGAGCCATGGGAACTGTTCGACATGGAGGAAGATCGTACGGAAATGCATAATTTGGCAGCCCGGCACCCGGAGCTTGTAAAGGAAATGAGCAGGAAATACGAGGAGTGGGCGGAGCGGAGCAGAGTCGTGCCGCGGGATAAAATATTGGAGCTTATGAAGCAAAATAGATCAGTTGCATTCTGGGAAGAGGATATGTAAAAAGCAAGTATGGAGATGTAACAACTGTTGCGATAGGAGGAGCGATAAAAAGGACAAGAAAAACCTCTTTTATGCTCCTCTCTCTTGAAATGAATAAAAAAAGGACGAAATGAAAGCGATTGCATATAAGCGGTTTGTGCAATAAAACTAATCCGTTATGGAGGTTGCGACATGAGTCAAGTATCTATGAAAAGGGTTGCCGGTGCCAGCTTTATCGGTGCGCTGGTGGAATGGTATGACTTTTTCCTTTACGGAACTGCCTCTGCTTTAATTTTCAATAAGCTGTTTTTTCCGAACTTCGATCCTTTAATCGGAACCTTAGTGGCCTTTGCTACCTTCGGAGCAGGCTTTATAGCCCGACCTGTCGGAGGACTGATCTTCGGACATTACGGGGACAAAATCGGCCGCAAAGCGATTCTGATACTAACCCTGATTATGATGGGGGGATCGACCTTTTTGATCGGCCTTTTGCCGACGTATGATACCATTGGGATTTGGGCGCCCATTCTGTTGGTAGCACTGAGGATTTTTCAAGGAATAGGAATTGGCGGGGAATACGGGGGCGCATCCCTGATGACGATTGAGCATGCACCGAGAAATAAGAGAGGATTTTGGGGCGGCGTGGTTCAGGCGGCAACCTCGGGAGGGCTGCTGCTGGCCTCAGGGGTGTTCAGCTTAACGTCCTTGCTGCCGAATGAGCAATTTGTTTCGTGGGGCTGGAGGATACCGTTTCTCGTGAGCATCATCCTGCTTGGAGTCGGTACCTTCATACGGGTTAAAATAACAGAAACCCCCGCGTTTCAAGAAGTGAAGGAGCAGAATCATGTCGCGAAGTTCCCGATTGTGGAATTGTTCCGCTGCTATCCCAAAAATGTATTGCTGACGCTCGGTGCCCGTGTCGCTGAATCGATATCCGCCAACGTGACTAACGCCTTTGCCATCACTTATGTTACGACCAAGCTCGGTTTGCCGAGACAGGAAGCTTTGAACGGAATCCTCCTTGCCGCATGTGTAGCCATCATTATCAGTCCTTTATTCGGGGGCTTGTCTGATCGAATCGGCAGGCGTCCGGTTTACTTAGGCGGCGCTATATTCCTCGCTTTGTTTTCCTTTCCTTATTTCTTTATGCTGAATACGAAGACAACTTCCATTGTTTGGCTGGCATTGATTATGGGCTACGCCTTTGGCTCCACTCTGATGTTAAGTGTGCAGTCGGCTTATTTTACAGAAATGTTCGGTGTTCGGGTGAGGTACAGCGCCCTCTCCATTGTGTACCAGGTATCGTCTATTCTGGGCGGCTTTACTCCGTTGATCGCAACCTATCTGCTCAACCTGAACGGCGGTAATCCATGGTACGTAGCGATCTTCATGCTTATTTCCGCTATCATTACCATCCTATCCATTCTGTTATCCAAAGAAACGTTCCAAAAAGATATAGCGGAGCGTGAGCTTGAAGATGTAAGGAACGACCGTTCTGCGAGCAAGCCGGGGAGGACGATCCATACGGGCTAACCACCGAGCTCATCCCGTACACCCTTCGGAAGCAGTTTAGGCAGAAGGTGCATATAGTAAAGATATCCATAGGCAAAGGTGGAATCGGGTACGATGGCATTGAATAAACCTTACGCTGCTTCATTCGATAAGCTGTACGGACAGTTGCTTCAATTGAGCGAGAGCAGCCAGCGCATTCAGGACACCATGTTTCAGATGACGAAAAAAGGGGAGCGGCTGCTTCCTCAAGCGTGGAACGGGTTCCATCATTTCTTCATTAAGGGGCTGTACTTTCATTATCGCTGCCAAGGCTTTGTAGAATGCTTCTTGGCGACGGATAACTACTCTTTGAAAGCAATCAGGATCTGGGCGCATCAGCTGGTGTACCCGGCCAACGACAGTTTCAAGCAAGCGATGCTGTATTTGGATAAAGCCAGATATGTACCTAGTTTTGCAGCCCTTCCGGAATTCGCCGAACTGGAGCGGCAGCTGAAGACATTCTGGGTAATAGAGGGCCAGATCATGATGCAAACCAATGAGTTACTTGGAGGAGGACAGATGTCGGCCTCTGCACCTGCATCAGAGCCAGTGGAGTCCTCAGAAGAAGCTGTTTCGCAGACAGCTCTGTGAATGCTTGCGCCCGTAATAGGAAAGGATAAACCGACCTCCGTCCAGGGAGTGTCGGTTTATTTGTCTATTCATTCAATATGCATCCCAAACGATGGTGCAAGATGTTGAATCTTTGCAAAGATGCAGTGTTAAGTTATTGTTAAAATGCAGATTCATCTTACTGCTATATTGTAAGCTATCATATACCAATAAGATTCTATTATCGGAGGAAAGATAATGCAGAAGGAATTTACAATTGCGAATCCGTTAGGAATCCATTCACGACCTGCTGGGGATGTTATGAAAAAAGCGAAATCATTTCCTTGTGATGTATTCATCACTAAAGTGGGGAAGCGAGTTAACGCTAAAAGTATTGTCGGAGTATTAGCATTGGAAATGCGCTGTGGAGATAAAGTTATTGTGGAAACAAACGGAGAGAGAGAGCAGGAGGCTCTGGATGAAGTCGGGGCTATGCTCGAATCGGTCTTGGAATAGATAAGATGGAGCTAATATTGAAATAGGGATGAGGAGGTGGTGAGACCGTGCTGATGCAAGGGATTGCCGCTGCACCGGGGGTTGCCATGGGCCCGGCGTTTGTTCTGCAAGAGGGGCCTCAGGCAGTAAAAAGATACGAGATCGCGGAAGAGAAAGTGCAAGCTGAAGCAGAGCGATTGGAGTCCCATATCCAGCTTGCTATACTTCAATTGGAAGCGCTTATCGCGCAAACGCGAGCTACGGTTGGCCCCGAACAGGCTAAAATATTCGAATCACAAATATGGCTGCTTGAGGATGAAGAATTCACAGGCGCTGCGAAGGAAGCCATTCTCTCGAATCACATGAATGCGGAGGCGGCGATGGATGATGCGTCGAAGACGATCATTGGGATATTTGAAAGCATGGAGGATGAGCATCTAAAGGAACGCGCAGCAGACATTCGCGATATAACGAATCGGGTCATGCGTCTTCTTGAAGGGAAGAATGGAGAGATTCAAGCGAGTTTGGATGCGCCGGTTATTTTATTCGCTCATGATTTGACGCCTTCTGACACGGCTCAGTTGGACCGAAATCGAACCGCAGGTTTCGTTACGAATATCGGAGGAAGAACTTCGCACTCAGCTATAATGGCTCGCTCGATGGAAATACCCGCCGTAGTTGGACTCCGGGAAGGAACAAAGCAGGTTAAGACCGGAGATTTCGTCATTGTTGACGGAAGTCTGGGTAAGGTGTATGTCCATCCTGAGAAAACCATGATTGAGGAGTATAAGGAAAAGCAGGTCAGATTCGAAGCCCGACGGGCCGAATTGAAAAAATACGATGGACAGCCAAGCGTAACCGCTGATGGACAGCGGGTTGAGTTAGTAGCTAACATCGGCAATACACAGGATGCACTGGCAGCCAAGAATAGCGGCGCTGAAGGCATTGGCCTATATCGGACCGAATTTTTGTACATGGGAAGAAATCAGTTCCCGACGGAACAGGAGCAGTTCCAAGCTTACAAAGTCGTAGCCGAGATATTCGGAAAAGACCAGCCTGTTATTATCCGTACACTGGATATCGGCGGGGATAAAGAGCTTCCCTATCTGGATTTACCGAAGGAAGCCAATCCATTCCTCGGCTATCGCGCCATCCGCATGTGTCTTGAAGAAACGGAGCTGTTCAAAACTCAACTGCGAGCTATAGTAAAAGCCAGCGCTTATGGAAATGTTAAACTTATGTTTCCTATGATTGCTACCTTGCAGGAGCTGAGGCAGGCCAAGCAGCTGCTTGCCGAGGTGCAGAACGAGCTGGATCTGGAGAATATTGCGTTTAATCGGGATATGGAAGTCGGATTAATGATTGAAGTTCCGGGAGCGGCGCTTATTGCTGATCAATTAGCCAAGGAAGCGGATTTCTTCAGCATTGGTACCAATGACCTCGTCCAGTACGTGATGGCGGCAGATCGTATGAATGAACGTCTCGCTTATTTAACGGAACCGTTCCAGCCTGCGGTGCTGCGTATTATCAATCACGTCATTAAGGCTGCTCACCACGAAGGCAAGTGGGTCGGCATGTGCGGAGAAATGGCCGGCAATTTAACGGCAGTGCCGATTTTGCTCGGTATGGGACTAGATGAATTTAGCATGAGCGGAGGATCTGTTCTGGCGGCACGCGCTCTGCTCCATAAGCTGGATCGTACAGAGATGAAACAGCTAGCGGAAGATGTGCTTCAAATGACGTCGGCAGAACAAATTAAAAGCTATGTGGAGAGCAAAGTACCGGCTATAGCCGATTGGAGAGCATAAGGAACCGGCGGACTTGTTGAACATGTATTTTAGCAAACAGAGGTGAGTCCGATAGCACTTTCTACTCGTTCACGCATACTTCTCAAAAAAATGCTGCTTGACACAACGCCTTTGCGGGTCAAGGAGTTGGCTGACCAATTTAACGTAAGCGATAGAACGATCAAATATGATTTGGAAACGATCCGTGTGTGGCTGCAGGAACAAGACGTATTCATGCGCTCGAATCCGAGTAAAGGCATCTGGATCGAATGTGACGAATCGGAGCGAACCGAGCTCCTTGGCAAGCTGGAAACCTCCGGCAGCCATGTTTTTGTTAATCAGCATGAGCGAGCTCGAGGCATCATCCTCGATCTGCTGCTTAACGATAAGCATATGACCATAGGGGAAATGGTGAAGAAGAACGATGTGAGCCGCAATACCATTTTATCCGATTTGGCCATTGCTGAAGCTTTTTTCAAAGAAGGGCAGCTTCTGCTTGAACGCAGCCGATTCGGTATTCGATTGATCGGCACGGAAAAGCAGAGGCGTACTGTATTGGAGAATGTCATTCATGATTTGCTGGATGGGAACGACATGCTGCAAATCGTTCAAGGCGTGGCCCAGCAGCAAAAGCCGACACTTCATTTCAACAAGGTTTTGGAAAGGTTCCTGGAACCGGTTAAAGACCTGGATGCTTTGTTCGAAGCCTTATCCCGTATCGTGAGGGAGACGGAATCAGAGATAGGCTTGCTGCTGTCGGATAGAGTCATCATCGGTGTGTTCATCCGATTATGCATTGCTATTCAACGACATCGGCATCAAGGCGAATATGCGGAGGATGAAACCAGAATCCAAGAGAGTGCGTCCGAGCATAGCCTGAGCATTTTTTACGTATTCCGTAGAGTGCTTGAGATGCTAGCCAAGCGGGAGTCGATCTCGCTCACGGATGATGACGTATGGTTTATCAGCTTGCAGGCTATTGGCATGGCCGCCCCCTTTCCCTATGAGTTAAGCAAAGGGGAGAGCTTGCCGGATGTGTACACGATAACCCATGAAATGATTCGGCATGTTACAGATCAGATGCGGTTTCCTTTCCTGGAGGACCAGGAGCTGTTCAATAACCTGCTTGCCCACATGTCGGATAAATTGACGAAGCACAGCTATGGTGTAGTGGAGCCGAACCCGCTGCTGAAGGAAATCATGCATTCCTATCGAACGATGTTCGATTATGTGAAGAAGGCTTGCTCGGATGTATTAGGCCCGCTAGGAATCCAATTGACTGATCCGGATATCGCTTTTGTCGTTCTGCATTTCCAGACGGCTTATGAGCGCAAAGCTGAACAGCAGAAATGGAAGGCGCTTATAGTCTGCGGTACAGGCAGAGGCACCTCGAAATGGCTGATGACGATCATTGAAAATGAAATAAAGCACATTCAGTTTGTAGCCGCCTGCTCCGTCATGGATGTAGAGAAGGTATTGGAGCAAGTACAGGTGGACTTGGTCATTTCTATCTTACCGATCAAAGCGAATGTACCTGTCGTTGTCGTTCACTCTATCCCTGGCAAACGCGATTTTCAGGCGATACAAGCGCAGCTGAACCAGCTTGGCACTAGCAGGGTGCGTTCCGCTTCGAAGAGCGGAGGAGGGCTTCGCCGACCGGAAATGCTTGCTCATGATGTCGGACAGCTTGAGAATATGGTGCAGGACATTATATATACGGGCTACGATCTCAGCAGGGAAATCATAGCGCATTTCAAAGAATACTTGAGCGATGAACGAGCGGAAGGCTTGACGCTGCACCTCTTGTTCATGGTAAATAGGATTCATTTTGGCACTGCCTATATGCAATACGGGGAAACCCCGTTGCTCGGAAGTACCGCTTTGGCCTTGAAGAAGGAGCTGGAGCACCTATTACAAAGGAAAAATGTAAGCGCTACAGAAGGTGAGCTTCAGGCTATTCTTAGATATTTCGAACCTGTGGACAAAGGAGAATAGACATGCAAATCGACGTCCTAATTGAGAATGGAACTGTTGTCGACCCTGCTACCGGACATTCCGGCAGATACGATGTTGCCGTTACCGGAGATCGTATTGTCGGTGTTTGGAAGCCGGGGAGCGCAGGAGGCGATATTTGTCGACGGGTGAATGCGGAAGGCTGCCTTGTCACTCCAGGCTTGATCGATATTCACGCTCATATTTTCGAGGCTGTACCCCAAATGGGGGTAAGGCCGGATAACGTTGGGATAGATCAGGGAGTAACTACGGTTGCCGATGCAGGCAGCTCGGGAGAACAGAACTTTCATGAATTCGTGGAACGAAGCGTGATCAGCAACACTACGCAGGTTCTAGCGTGGTTGAACATCTCTAGCCCCGGATTGGTTGAGGGAAGAAGTGAATTGGCCGATTTGAACAGGCTGGTGGCTGAGTCCACATTAGCCCGCATTGCGGAATATTCGGACATCATTATTGGCATCAAGGCGCGAATGAGCGGCTCGGTTGTAAAAGAAAGCGGCATTTATCCGCTAGCCGTTGCCAAATCGGTAGCTCGCAGAGCGGAGCTTCCAGTCATGGTTCACATAGGGAATGCTCCTCCGAAGCTTCAGGAAGTGCTCGATCTGCTGGATGAAGGAGATGTCGTCACCCATGCGTTTCACGGGAAGCGGGGAGGCATTCTCGATGAGAATGGCCAGCTGATTCCGCAAGCTAGACGGGCGCTAGATCGCGGCGTTCGGTTCGACGTAGGACACGGCAGTTCAAGCTTCAGCTTCGCGACGATGAATCAAGCCCGTGAACTAGGCATTATGCCGTACTCGATCAGCACGGATTTGTATTTGGAAAATTGGCTTCGGGGTCCTGTTTACAGCTTGACTATGACGATGACCAAATTTTTGGCGTTAGGGTACTCCATTGAACAAATAATTGAATGGACTACAGCAGCCCCAGCGAGAATATTACGAAGATCGAATGAAATTGGGACGTTAAAGGAAGGAACCATCGCGGATATTTCGATCCTCAAGGTCGTAGATCAGCCGGTGGAGCTAGTTGATTCGGAGAACGAGAAACTGTCGTTCGACAAGCTGATTCAAGCACAATACACCATGAAATCTGGAGAATTATACCCATGCAAATGATGGAGACCATACTAAAAGAAATACCTGAGAAGACAACCGTAACGGAGGCCGAGCTGGACGAACTTCGTCCTTTACTGGCCTACATGGCAGCAAGCGCCCAGGAAGCGGGACTGAAACTGTCGCATGATAAAACGCTAGTTATCGGCATTCATCTACTGGCTTTTATGCGCAGAGTGAATAATAACGAATATTTGCCCGAGCTTGATGAGGGTATGTTTGAAGAAGTAAGTCCCGAGCTCGTGGAGTTGAGTCAGCGTGTGCTTCAAAGCCATGTAGAATCATCTGATCGCACACTTGACGCAGCGGAAATCTTTTATTTAACCGTACATTTTGAAGCGGCCAAATTTAATGAAGAGGGGTAAATGAAATGGAAAATAAAGTAAAAGTGGTTATCGGTGATCGTTTGGGTAAAGGACAAAATGTTGCAAAAGGTGTAGAGGCAGCCGGTGGTATCGCGATTGTCATTCCAGGTGTTGGTGCAGATATGAAGCTCGGAGATGTGATGCATAAAGAAAATGCGGATTTCGGTATCTCCTTCTGCGGCAGTGGTGGAGCCGGCGCAGTTACGGCGAACACGAAATACAAGTATCCAATGGAGTTTGGGCTTCGTTCCGTCGACGCGGGAGTAACGGCCATCAATGCTGGGAAAAAGGTTATCGGCTTTGGTTTTATGGATATCGAGGAGCTGGGAAGAAGGCTGACCGAAGCCTACATCAAAAAGAATAAGGGGTGAGGCTCATGTTCCAAGTAAAGGAGCAATCGATTATCGTTAGCGGAACGGCGGAAACGAAAACAGGCGCTTTTCAAAACGCACTATCCCAAATGAAAAAGAATATCGCCAAGGATATTCCCGATATTTTACTCCAGATCGAGCCTCAGGATGTAGAAGTTTTGTCCGCGACGGAGTCGACGTACAAAGAGAGGTTTCTGGGCTTGCTGTTTCCAAGAACGAGAACCCGTTACGACATTACGATCCGGGTGGATGTGAAAATACGGGCAGTGAAGCTATCCGAAGTCCATTTTGAGCAAAAAACGGAATCATTACCTCCTTTACAGCGCATTCTTCGCATGAGATGAATGTGATGAAATAATGCAAATTGTGTTGGAAACCAAGTTGGGAGGAACCAGATGAATACACTTACGATTGTATTCGAATCCATTATTATCGGTATATTGGTTGGATTCGGTGTGGGCGCCGGTGCGGCTCGGATGTTTCATGCACCAAATGTTCAAGGAATGGGGGCGTTCCGGACATTCGGAGAGCTCAATGCCTGTGAAGGCGATCCTGTTGCGCACTTTTCATTCGGTCTAGGCTTTTTGTTCAATGCATGGGCCTCCGTCGTAGGCGCAGGGGGATTGACGCAGGATGTCGATCACCGGATTATTCCCAACTGGGCTGCGGCGGTCCTGCTGGCGAAGAACAAGAATGTGGAAGAAACACTTCACGATCCTAAGAAAATGGCTATCGTCGGAGCGATTATCGGTGCCATTGTCGTAGCTGTACTGAATTCGACGGCGGCAGCGATTCCTGCCTCTTTGCAAGCTATCGCAACCAAGGTGCTCGTACCAGCGGCTAACTGGCTGATTAATCCGATCATGCCTATCGTGTTTTGGACGGCAGCGATGGATGCTGGTAAAAGAACAGGCGTATGGGCCACAGCTTTAGGTGGTTTGGCGCATTTGGTTATGGGCAATGCCGTTCCAGGACTTGTGCTTGGCATTCTAATCGGCAAAGGCGTCGATGATAGCGGATGGAACCGCATTACCAAAACGCTCGTTGTTGCTGTTGTGCTCTTATATATTTTTAGCGGTTTTTTCCGCGCCTTTGACGTTGCGCTATTGCACAGCTTGAATGTTCAAGTCATTCCACAATGGCTGATTGATCTTCACGCATTTTTTGGATCGGTGGTGAAGTAAGATGGAAAATGTAGAACAAGTTAAAAAAGGTTTTTGGTATTCGGAATGGGCATTTACGCTATTTGTAGCTTGCTTGTCCGCGGGAATTTTCTCCGGTACGCATTTGTATTACGTGTATCATGTCGGGGCTTTCAACGATATTGCAATTATCGCGCTGCTAGAAGCGGGGATTAAAGGCGGAAGCTTCGGGGCTGCCGCTGCATTCGGAGCGAGCTTCTTGTTCGCCCGTATCCTAGAAGGGCCGTTGGTTGGTATATTGGACATCGGCGGTTCACTGCAAACGGGTCTTGGTGTTGGTGTACCGGCTTTAATGCTTGGAGCGGGAATTACGGCTCCGCTAACCTCGTTCCCGCTTTCGCTGCTGACAGGCGCGGTGCTAGGGTTTCTAGTCGGTTTCGTCATCATTATGATCCGCAAATTTACGATCAATGCTTCGAATTCAACCTTCGGCGCTGATGTCATGATGGGAGCCGGTAATGCAGCTGGACGGTATTTGGGACCGCTCATCGTCATTTCTGCGGTTATGGCTTCGATCCCTGTAGGAATTGGAGCTACGGTCGGCGCTGCGATCTTCTACTATTTCAAAAAGCCGATTGCGGGCGGAGCCATTATTGGAGCCATGATTCTAGGAGCCTTCTTCCCGATTATTACAAAATAAACAGTTCAGCTAAGGAGTAAACCATGAGTATATTCGAACAATACGGCTGCAGAAAAGTCATCAATGCAAGCGGCAAAATGACCGCTCTCGGGGCAAGCGCTGTCGCACCGGTTGTTGGTGACGCACTAAGCGCTGCCGCTAAAGACTATGTGGATGTTTCTGAGTTGTTGGTTGCTGCTGGTAAAGTTATTGCATCGGTAACCGGTGCTGAAGACGGCTGCCCGACGACGGGAGCTGCCGCTGGAACGGCCATTGCCGTCGCTTCGGTAATCGCCGGAACGAAGCTGTCTTTGATTGAGAGCATTCCGCATACGACTGGAGTGCCTAATGAAATTATTATCCAGAAGGGCCATGCGGTTCACTTTGGAGCTTCCATAACACAAATGATTTCTATCGGCGGTGGAAAAGTCGTTGAAGTCGGGCAAGCGAACCATGTGGAGAAGGCGCATATTGCCGAAGCCGTGAACGAGAAAACGGCTGCCTTATTTTACGTCAAGTCCCATCATGCGGTACAAAAAGGGATGCAGTCCATCGAGACGATGATATCGATTGCCAAGGAAAAAGGGATTCCGCTTATTATCGACGCAGCGGCTGAAGAGGATTTGCGTAAGTATATTGCGATGGGCGCAGATCTGGTCGTCTACAGCGGAGGTAAAGCAATTGAAGGGCCTACATCCGGCATGATTTGCGGTCGCGCATCGTTAATTGAGGCTTGCCGGGCCCAGTATCACGGAGTCGGAAGACCGATGAAAATCGGTAAGGAAGGCATCATTGGCTTCTTGACAGCTTTACAGCGGTACGATGACAAGCCAGATGAGTCCCAGCAGCAGCTCGAACGAATGAAATGGCTGATCGAGCAGCTCAAGGATACGCCTGGAGTTAACGGTACCATACTTCAGGATGAAGCCGGCCGTGCTATCTATCGCGCTCAGCTAGCCATTGATTCCAAGATTACAGGGAAAACCGCTTACGATGTCATTAAAGAGCTGGAAGCAGGCAACCCTGCGGTATACACGCGCAATCATTATGCTAATCTCGGCTTGATCAATATCGATCCGCGGCCACTATTGGAGGGTCAGGAAGAAATCATTGTCGCAAGAATTAAAGAAGTTTTGGCGAAATAAGGTAACCAAGAGATAACAGGATATATGAAGGAGAGGACTTGCTGTGAGTAATCCAAGAATTCAATTAAACGTGCTGGCAAAAAATGCAGACAATGCCAAGCAAATCGTAGAAGCGGCACAAGGCAATGTGTATGTAGGTTTGATGGTTAAAAACTACACTTCCGTAGATGCGGCGGTTGCAACCGTTCATGAATTTCAACAAGCGGGCGTTCCGGTTTCCGTAGGCTTAGGGGCAGGGGATCCTGCCATGTGGAAAAAGGTTGCAGATGTAGCGGTCCAAACGAAGCCGGCCCATGTTAACCAAGTGTTCCCGGCTGCGGGTTACACCTTGGGAGCCCTGCAAAGCGTAGGCAGCTCGCATTCCATTGTTAATGCACTGATCACGCCAAGCGGCACACCGGGTCAAGTCATCATTACGACCGGACCGCAAAGCGAAGCGTTGAAAGAGACGGTGTCCTGCGACGCCGCGGCGGCTATGCTCGCTGAGATTGGCATCCACTCCGTTAAGTTTTATCCCATCGGAGGTACGGATCATTTGGATGAGGTGGGAGCAATGGTCAAGGCTGCGGTTAAGCATCAGATCAAAATTTTCGAGCCGACTGGCGGTATTGACATCCATACGATCGGTAAAATTATCGAAGTATGCGCCGAAAATGGAGCGGAGCAAATTATCCCTCATGTGTACACCTCGATTATCGATAAAGCTACTGGATTGACACGTATTGAAGATGTTAAGGAATTGGCTCGTTTTTGTAAGTAAGACAACAGCATTATTGGGAAAAAGGAATTAGCGGTGGTTAACCGTTAGTTCCTTTTTTATTTTGTTATGACAAAAAAACTAAATTTTATCTCGTATTGTATCGATTTTTATGAAGAAAATATATTTCTTATGACCTATAATACAAAAATAACCATTTTATCAAAAGACAGGGGGAATATTTGTGAAACGCAATATTTATGTAACAGCGCTTACAGTCTCTTTATTGACCGGAATAACGGCAGGTTGCAGCGGTGGATCAGCCCCGAGCTCGGAAGGCAAGGCAGCGGAAAAGGTAGATTTCAATGTACCTCTCGAATTTACCCTAACCTCCAGCGGAGCGACCTCACCTGAAAATTTTGACTTGGCCGTTACGCAGTTTCTGCAAAAGAAGTTTCCGAACTGGAAGTTCCACTATATTCAGCGTACTCAAGGAACGACAGCTCAGGAGCTGGTTACAGCTGGGACGGCTATCGACATTGTGCTAGAAGCACATACAGGAATTATTGACGGTGTTATTAACCCGGGAATTCAATATGACATCAGTGACCTGATTAAGAAAAACAACATCGATTTGAATAGGTTTGAGCCGGTTACTATTGATGCGATGAAAACGATGGCGAACGGACAGATATGGGGTCTTCCAGTCAGCATGATGTCGGTCGTCACCTTTTACAACAAAGATATATTTGATAAATTCGGAGTACCCTATCCGAAGGATGGCATGACTTGGGATGAGTTAACTGAGCTGTCCAAAAAACTGAACAAAGCGGAGGACGGTACGCAATATTTGGGACTGGTCGGGAACACAGGGCATATGCTCCTGATGAACAATTTCTCACTTCCTTATGTGGATGCTCAAACATCTAAGTCTACCTTTAACAATGATAAGTGGAGAACGATTATGGAGACGGTATTTAAAGGAGAATCGCAGGATTCCGGGTTCAAGAAATACCTGGTCGACAACAAAAACAAGATGCCGGGTAAAGACGAGTTTATTAAAAAGAAAAATCTTGCTATGTACGTGTACTTTTCGGAGCTTGCGACTGATTCTAATATGCAGGGTATGAACTTCGACATGGTTTCTGCGGACGTATAAGGAGCTGCCAAATGTAGGCTTCCAGCCGATTCCTACGTATGCCATACTAGCCTCAACAAGCAAGCATAAGGAAGAAGCGATGGAAGTCATCAACTACTTGGCATCCGACGAATACCAGCTTGCGAGAGCCAAGCTTGGGTTTATTACGCCGCTGAAGAGCGAAGAGGTTCGTAAGGCTATGGGATCGGATTATAGTAAGAAGCTGAATTGGAATGCTGTATTCTATAAGCCTTTTGCAGCCATTCCGGTTAAAGGCGCTTTTGAAAATATCGGTGAGAAGCCGCTTGTTAGTCTTGTGCCGGATTATGTGCTGGGAAATAAAGATGTGAATACGGTGATGCGCGAAGCGGAAGAGGCAGCTAATAAAGCCATTGATAGCGCGCGTAAATAAGGTAATCAGAAGGCTAGAGGTGAGGGATACCTACCGGAGTACCACCACACTTCTGAAGTTTTTAAGAGTCTATCATTAACCTAATTCTGATTTCGATCAGAATTTTTTTGTTTTTATATACTAAATATGGAAGGCGTCTGCTATAATACATTATCCGCTTTACAAGCTTCAGGGGGAGATGATAGAGATGTCATTAATTGAAGTGAAACATGTGCGAAAAGTGTTTGAAACGAACGTTAGACGAGAAGGCAGATTTGGGGCGCTGCGCAGCTTAATAAGCCCGGAAAAGCGCGAGGTCGTGGGTGTAGACGACATTAGCTTCACAATTGATAAGGGAGAGAGTGTCGCCTATCTAGGTCCGAACGGGGCAGGGAAATCAACCACTATTAAAATGCTCACTGGGGTTTTGGAGCCGAGTGGGGGAGAAATTCTAGTATCGGGCTTGGTGCCAACCCGGAATCGAAAGCTAAGTAGCTATCAAATCGGCGTAGTATTCGGGCAGCGGAGCCAGCTGATCTTCGATCTTCCGGTAAAGGATTCCTTTGATCTACTGCGTTATATGTACAGCATTTCATGGGAACGCTATCATAAAAATTTAAAGGACTATTCGGATTTACTAGAAGTTGGACATCTTCTGGAACGACCGGTTAGGACGTTATCTCTGGGTCAAAGAATGCGTTGTGAAATTTTGGCGGCACTCCTCCATGACCCGGAAATTTTGTTCCTGGACGAGCCTACGATTGGATTGGACGTAGTAGCCAAGGAACGCATCCGGGCATTTATTGAAAGCATTAACCGGGAGAAGGATGTAACCCTGCTACTGACCACGCATGACATGCATGATATTGAGCGGCTTTGCCAGCGGACGATGATCATTGATAAAGGAAGCTTGATCTATGATGGCAGCCTTCAATACATTAAGGATCATTATGCTACGGAGCGACAAATTCGGGCAGTATTCTCCGACTCACACGCGGCTCTATCGGCAGCGAGAGTATTTATAGGAATGCCAGACATTGCCGTACATACCGAGGAACAGATTGTTAAGGTAACCTACGATCAGCACCTAACCGATACGTCGGAGCTGCTGAGGCTGCTGCTGCAAAAGGCGGACCCTAGGGATCTGACTATGCAGGATGAAAGCATTGATGCACTGATCAGTCGTATCTACCGGGAAGGAATTAATGCCAACCCTAGACCGGTATATGCGACTGTAGGAGGATCAAGGAGATGATACAAGCTGTGGAGCGTATGGTAGGCATGTCGCGGATTGCCGTCCGCCAAAGGATGCAGTTTCGCTTCGATTTTATAATGACACTGCTGTCCACTCTCATGTTCAGCGTGATGTATTACATGCTGTGGAAAGCGATCTATTTGTACTCAACGGATACGGCACTGCCGTGGGAGCAGCTGATTACCTACGTGATGGTGGGACAAGCGATCAATTTTGCCCGCTGGTCGCCTGCGGAGAGAGCTCCGACGTATGCTATGGCACAAAGAGTCAGGAATGGCGATATTGCGCTCGACTTAATCCGGCCTGTCGATTTTCAAACACAGCGGTTTCTGGAGGCTGCCGGATTTTTCGTTGTGGAGATGCTGTGGGTTAATATCCCGGCCATGCTGCTGTTGATCTTTATATTAGGCATAGCCCCTCCGGCTGACGGGACTGCAGCTATAGGCTTCGCGGTAAGCCTCTGCATAGGCTTTCTGGTTGCGTTCAGCATTAATTCCATTATTATGATGATTTCCTTTATGACGACAAATACGTTTGGAGTTCAGCTAGCCAAGAGAGCGGTTGTGGACATCTTCGCGGGTACGCTTATTCCATTTGAGTTTTTTCCGGATGCTTTGCGTAAGGTGCTGGAATATTTGCCTTTCCAGTCGATGGCTTACATTCCGCTTTCGATTTATACGGGGCGTTTAGCGGGCTGGGATATGGTTCAGTCGCTTGCAGAACAGCTCTGCTGGGCTGTTGTGATGATTTTGATCAGCCGTTTGCTTTGGATGAAGGCAGCCAAGCGCTTAACGATCAACGGGGGGTGAGTATACATGATAGCACCGCAACGTAATGGGCTTCAGCAGTCCGCTTATTTAATAGGGCTGTATGTACAATATTTGAAAATATATCTCAAAACGCTGGTGGAGTACCGAGCGGATACGTTGATTGCTCTCATAGCGGGGATCATTGCTCAAGGAAGCACGCTGGTCTTTTTGTCGGTCATCTTTCAGCGCATTCCTAAGCTGGCGGATTGGAGCTTTTATGAGCTGGTATTTATTTTTGGCTTGGCAGCAACGGGAAAGGCATTGAATCAAGCGTTATTTAATGCTCCGTTCGCATTAACTGGTTTTATTCGCCGCGGACAGCTGGATATCATGATGATTCGTCCTGTCGGTGTATTGTTCCAGGCGATAGGAAATACGCAGGAATTGAACGGCGTCGGGCAGTTGGTTACAGGAATTATCATTATGGGCTATGCAGCTGCTCATCTGGACATGCATTGGTCTATCGGAATGGTACTGTACGTGATTATCGCTTTAATCAGCAGCGCGGTGATCCAGTTTGCCGTTCTTTTGACGATAAGTGTGCTGACCTTCTGGGTTCAGGAGGTACGATCCGTCATCTATCCGGTGAATTGGCTTTATGATTTCACACGGTATCCGCTGGAAATTTTCCATCCGCTGCTTCGCGGGCTTTTGACTTATCTGATTCCTTATGCCGTCGGCAGCTTTTTCCCGGCAGCCTTCCTACTCCGTCCTGAACAGTATCATTGGGCTCTGTGGGTAGTACCGGTCACAGCCATTGTGGTGATGTCGATAACGTATTGTATTTGGAGCTTTGGGATTAAACGTTATTCGAGCGTAGCGGGATAGTATTTTCGACCACATAAAAAAGAGTGCTGCTAAGCACTCTTTTTTAGCGTATCAAAATTAACGTGGAGTTGGCGCGAACGGATAAGTATATGCCAGCTCCTCATCGAAGGTAACGTAGTCGAGGTTGACCATCAGCAGCAGGTACCGCATCCCTGTCTTCGGATCGCTGATAATAATGTGATCGCGACCGGCGGCTTCAATGCGTCCTTTGAAGATTTTGGCGTTCCACTCGCTGTTGTTCTCATAAGTCATGTAAAAGGTACCCATCTTGCCGAGATTCAAACGTAAAATATTCTCGATATAGGATTGCTCAATCGGAAGTATACCAGGCGGGGAGATAGGGGGAGTCGAGCCTCCGCCAGGTGTTTGGGCTATGTACGCTCCGCTAGGGCCGGGAGGGGGCATCGTCTGTGCTCCTTGCTGACCCTGGCCATACCCCTGAAAGCCTTGTGGATACCCTTGGTATCCGCCATAGCTGCGGAATTGTTGAGGTCCCACATTGTTATAAGGGTTGTTTATCATCTTCACAAATTCCTCCTTAGACAAGAATGATTGCTCCTACATTAATTACTATTATGATGGCTTGGACAATTAGACTTGTTTTGTTGAAAAAACAAAGCAGCTGCCGGTGAAGTAACGGCAGCTGCGAGGGTTGACATCAGGGTATTAAAAGTTGATATGATCCGGATGCGGGCCGAACCGGTGATCTTTGTTTAGTGCATCGAGCCGTGCCATCTCGTCTTGAGTCAGCTGGAAATCGAACACATTCCCGTTTTCCTGAATACGATGCGCAGTAATGGACTTTGGAATGGTCACGATGCCGTGCTGTAAATCCCAGCGGAGCACGATTTGCGCAGGCGACTTGCCGTACTTGGCTCCGAGCTCGGTCAGTAAAGGAAGATCCAGGTTTCCTTGCATCAGCGGGCTCCATGCTTCAAGCTGAATCTGATGCTGCGGGCAGAAGCTGCGCAGCTCAGGCTGATTCAGAAGCGGATGGAACTCCACTTGATCAACCATGGGCTTAACTGCGGATTGTCCTATCAAATCTTCCAGATGGTGAACCAAGAAGTTGCTGACGCCTATCGCTCGTACGGAGCCGTCTTTATACAGCTTCTCCAATGCGCGCCAAGTGTCTTTATATTTGCCTTTTACCGGCCAATGGATAAGGTAGAGGTCGATGACGTCCAAGCCCAGCTTGCGGCGGCTTTCATCGAAGGCTTTCAAAGTAGAGTCGTAGCCTTGATCGGAATTCCATACTTTGGTTGTAATGAACAGTTCATCGCGGGAGATGCCGCTTTGTTTGATCGCGGTGCCAACACCTTCTTCGTTACCATAAGCGGCAGCCGTATCAATACTCCGGTAACCTGCTTGAATGGCAGCTTTAACGGCTTGAATCACTTCTTCTCCATTTTGGGTTTTCCAAACGCCAAGTCCAAGCCAAGGCATTTTGACACCATTGCTAAGAACGGTGCTGTCAGAAATATGCTGAGTCATTATGCTCCTCCTCCATAAGTTTAGTTTTCCTCATTTATCTTACCATATATCTTTTTCAGGAAAAAACGCAGCCAGCTGATCCGGTCTGCAAGCTCGCCTCGAGCGAGAATCACTTCATCATGCATTAAAATTAAAATGACGGCCCTTATTGCCCCCATTGAGGGGAAGGAGCCGCCAGATGATTTGCCGAGGCAAACATAAGTAAGACGCAAATAAAACATACAGCAGGGCTGAAGCGTTGAGCGAAGTCTTTAACCATGACCGGTCTGCCCGAATTACACGGCAAGATGTTTCTTGACTTGTTCTTCGCTTAAATCTGTCGAGCTGCCCTCAGCTACGATAGTGCCTTTATCGAGTACGTAGTAGTAGTCTGCAATGCTGGTGGCAAAAGTCAGGCTTTGCTCAACAAGCAAAATAGACATCTCCCTGCGGGCTTTGATAGATTCAATAACATTCTCAATCTCCATAACCATAGAGGGCTGGATGCCTTCCATCGGCTCATCGAGCAGCAGGAGCTCCGGTTCTCCGACCAGTGCGCGGGCAATAGAAAGCTGCTGCTGCTGCCCACCGCTCAGGTCTCCGCCTTTACGGCGCCGCATCTCCCACAGCACAGGAAACATCTCATAGATAGATTCCGGTATTTTATGCTTGCGATTAACGGAAGCTTCCAAGCCCAATAGCAAATTTTCTTCTACGGTAAGCTGTGGAAATATATCCCGTCCCTGCGGCACATAGCCGATACCGACCTTGGCACGCCGATCAGGTGTATAGTCTGTGATGGGCTTTCCTGCATAGGAAATGCTGCCACCCTTAGCTTTGATTAAGCCCATAACCGTCTTCATCAGCGTTGTTTTGCCTACGCCGTTACGTCCCATTAGGCACACGACTTGACCTGGCTTAACCGTCATGTTGACGCCTCTTAAGATCATGCTCTCGCCGTAAGCGGCCTCCAGTGCGTTAAGAATCAGCATCGCGTTCACCTCGTCTTCCCAAATAGACCTCTGCGACTTTATCGTCGTTTTGAATGTCCTCCATCGTTCCTTCCCGTAGTACCGTGCCTTCATGCATAACAGTAACGGTCTTTGCGTAATTACGAACAAACTCCATATCGTGCTCGACGACGATAACCGTTTGCTGATTGCTGATTTTATGCAGCAGCTCTCCCGTTTTTTCTGTTTCGCTGTCCGTCATTCCGGCAGCAGGCTCATCAAGCAGCAGCAGCTCTGGTTCTTGAATAAGGAGCATGCCGATTTCAAGCCACTGCTTTTCACCATGGGAGAGGGAGCCTGCGACTTGCTTGGCTTTCTCCGCAAGTCCGATCATGTGTAAATAATACTTGATGCGGTCGCGCTGCTCAGGCGTTGTTTTCGCAATAAGGGAGCTGAGCAAGCCACGTTTTTGGCGCATCGAAAGCAGCAAATTTTCTAAAACGGTCAGCGTGACGAAAATAGAGGGAGCTTGAAACTTTCTGCCTATACCCAGCTGCGCAATTTGATGCTCCTGAAACTTGGTTAAATCCATATGCTTGAAGCCTACTTTTCCTTTTGACGGCTTTACTTTTCCGCATAGGACATCCAGCAGTGTGGTTTTACCGGCACCATTAGGTCCGATTAAAAAACGTAATTCTCCGGGTTGGATAGAGAAATTAAGTCCCCGGATTGCCTTAAAGCCATCGAAATCTACCTCTAGCTGCTCGATACGGACCAATTCGGCTGCCGTTTCTTTTCTTGCTGACGATTCTATCATGGGTTATGACCTCCTTAGAATTTTCCGAAGTCGTAAGCTTTTGATTAAGATTCCTGCAAAAGGGAATTCTGGTTTCTTAACATAACAAGTGCATAGTATGCGGTGCAAACCCTTATGCAAACGGCAAAAGTCCCGGCCAATAAGTTCGTTTTTATGACTACTTGGTTTGAAGCGTATTGGCTTCAGGTTCCAAGCCTTGATAAACCATAGGGGCTGAAGCAGAAGGAGTGGCACTGGCTTTTGGCTGAAACCATCCTTTCTTGGCAGCGAACTGCTTGCAGGTGCCGACGATCCCTTTGGGCAGGAAAAGCACGACGATGATAAACATAGCGCCCATAATAATAGGCCACCATTCGGGATAGGCTTCACTAAAGGTTGTTTTGGCTGAGTTGGTGATGATCGCACCAAGGATGGCTCCGAATATGGAAGCTCGCCCGCCGATAGCAACCCACAGCACCATTTCTATTGAAGGTACAATGCCCATCTGTGCCGGGGAGATGATGCCTTCCTGAAGAACGAACAGCACGCCCGCCAAGCCTGCTAGCCCGGCAGAGAAGCAGTAAATAAACACTTTGTATGTTACGGGGTTGTAGCCGATGAAGCGTACACGGTTTTCTGCATCCCTGATGGCAACGAGAATTTTGCCGAGCCGGGTTCCAGCAAGCCAGAGACACAGCAGTAAGGTGCCTATGACAACAAAAACGGTAATGTAGTAGAACGCTAGCTTCGTGGAATGCTCCGCAACGGATAAGCCCAGAAACGTATTAAAGTTAGTAAGTCCGTTAGTCCCTCCGGTATAGCCTTGCTGGCCAACGAATAAGGTAACGGTTATGATAACGAGTGCTTGAGACAAGATAGAGAAAAAAGTACCTTTAATCCGATTGCGAAAGGTCAAATATCCTAGGATGAAGGCCACAGCCATTGGTATAAGCAGCGCGAGTATGAAAGCTCCGGCCGCAGAATGGAATGGTACCCAGAACCAAGGAAGCTTGTCGATGCCGCTCCAGGACATGAAGTCGGGAAGTCCACCGTCTGAAGCGACCAGCTTCAGATGCATGGCCATGCAGTAGGCGCCGAGTCCGAAATATACGCCGTGACCCAGGCTTAATATTCCCGTGTAGCCCCAGATAAGGTCTAGCCCCATAGCTAATATGGCGTAGGACAAAAATTTGCTGAGCAGCGAGAGACGGAATTCGGACAAAAACATGGGTGCAGCCAGCATGATGATGAGTAAAATCACGGTGAAGATGATTTTCATTTTTGTATTTGTTATGGTCATGGTATCAACTCCTAAGAGTTTTGCGTAAGCAAAACTGACTACGAAAGCATAGGCTTGAGTTTTGCGTAAGCAAAACTGACTACGAAAGCATAAGCTGAGAGTTTCCGTATGGAAACTTACTTCGAATTTCGCGCCGATTAATCCAGCGCTCGCGACTTGATCGTGACAAGTCCTGAAGGCTTCCACTGCAGGAAGGCAATAATCAGAGTGAACACGATAACCTTCCCGATCGTTGCGCTGGTTGTGTACTCGAATGCAGTGTTCAGTACCCCGATGCCAAGCGCTCCAGCTACGGTTCCGATAATCTTGCCAATGCCACCGAGTACGACGACCATGAAGGCATCGACGATGTAATACGTGCCGATCGTAGGTCCGATCGGACCGAGCAGCGTTAACGCGCAGCCCGCGATTCCCGCCATTCCGGAGCCGAAGGCAAAGGCTTGCGCATCGACTCGACGAGTTGAGATGCCGAGGCACGAGGCCATGCTGCGGTTTTGCATTACGGCCTGCATGTTGCGACCGCCCCGAGTGTGATATTGGTACACATAAATAACGATGATGCACACGATGACGAGCCCGATAATAAAAAGCCTTTTATAGGGCAGCATGAGATCTGCGGTGATCGCCAAGCCTCCATCGAGCCATTCCGGTGCTTTAACGGCAACATTGGGTGCGCCGAAGATTTGCCGCGCCAGCTGCTGCAGCACCAGACTTACGCCCCATGTTGCCAGCAAGCTGTCGAGTGGTCTGCCATAAAGGAAGCGAATTAAGGTGGCTTCTAGCAGCCAGCCGATTCCGAATGCAACCGCGAACGCCACTCCCAGCGATAAGACGAAGTACCAGCCGAATGCCGAGGCGGGCATAAACTTTTGAAAAAGCTGCTGGATCGTATAAGCCATATAGGCGCCGATCATAATGAACTCTCCATGCGCCATGTTAATCACATTCATCAATCCGAACGTAATAGCCAGACCGAGAGCAATTAACAATAGGATGGAGCTTAGCGAGATGCCGTTAAACAGTTGTAGAAGCAGTAAGCTCATTGGCCTCATCCTCCGTGATAAAACGGGGGACCGCCCGCTGAAGGGGCAGCCCCGTTTTCAAGTTTCATTGTTGGTGTGGTGCTCTAACTGGACTGTGACTATTTCTTGGTTACTTCTGCGCCCCAAGGGTAGGTTTTTAGGAATGGATCCGGTTTAACCGGCTGACCTGAATTCCATACTTCTTTGATCATTCCATCCGCTTGAATTTGACCAATACGAACGGTTTTGAACACGTGCTGGTTATCTCCATCGATTTTGACTTTGCCGCCCGGTGCACTGAATTCGATACCTTTGGCCGCTTCCTTCACTTTGTCTACGTCCACGCTGCCGGCCTTTTTCACCGCTTCAGCCCACAGATAGACACCGAAATAGCCAGCTTCGATCGGATCGTCCGTTACACGCTCTTTGCCGTATTTTGCTTTATAGGCTTCAACGAACTTCTTGTTCTCCGGTGTGTCCGTCGTTTGATAGTAGTTCCATGCCGTATAATGACCTTCCAGTACGGACGCGCCGATACCGCGAATTTCTTCTTCGGCGATACTAACCGACAAGGTAGTCAAGTCCTTGGCTGTAATGCCTGCATCCTTCAACTGTTTGAAGAAGGCTACGTTGCTGTCCCCATTCAGAGTGTTGAATACGACATCTGGCTTCTCTTTCTTGATCTTACTAATAATTGTGTTGTAGTCCGTATGTCCGAGCGGTGTGTACTCTTCGGCAATCAGTGTGCCGCCTTCGGCCTTCAGCTGTTCTTTAATAATTTTATTGGCTGTTCTTGGGAAGACATAGTCAGAACCGAGGAGGAAGAACTTCTTGCCTTTATTTTGTAAAAGCCATGTAACTGCAGGAACAATTTGTTGGTTCGTTGTAGCCCCGGTGTAGAAAATGTTAGGGGATGCTTCAAGACCTTCATATTGTACGGGATAGAAGAAGAGGCCTTTGTTTTGCTCCACGACAGGAAGTACCGCTTTGCGACTAGCGGATGTCCAACCGCCGAAGATGACTGCTGTTTTGTCTTTTTGCAGCAATTTCTTTGTTTTCTCTGCAAACGTAGGCCAATCCGACGCGCCGTCTTCAATAATGGGTTTCAGCTGCTTTCCAAGTACACCGCCTGCTTTGTTGATTTCTTCGATGGCCATCATTTCTGCGTCTTTAACGGAAACCTCACTGATAGACATGGTGCCGGTAAGTGAATGTAAAATACCGACCGGAATGGTTTCGTCTTTTCCTGCGTCCGAATTGGCGGTTGTTGCAGATGTGGTTGAGGAAGCCGCTGGCTTCGTTTCGGTTGCACATCCTGCCAACAATGCTGAAATCGACATGCAGACTGCCATTAATACAGGAATTCCTTTTCTCTTTAACTTCATGACCATCCACTCCTCATCATATTTCATTCACAATCGAAAGCTTGCCGCCATGGACAGTATGGTTTTTGTAGAGGGGCTGCTAGCCGTTTCGAGCGATACTATTATTCCAATGGGTTAGTATCCAAACACCATGGAAATAATTCTCACATGAAATATCATAGTCGGCGCGTTATATAAATGTCAATATAGTTTACACAAATTTTTAAAAGCAATAATTTTCGTGTTTTCTATGTCTTCATATTAGGAAAAAGGCCCTTTCAGGCCTGGAATATGCATATAAACGGAAAATATAACCAAGTTATTGTGAAAAAATATAACATTATCGGTTTACAGGAGTTGGAATTGCGAATATAATAAACCTAATGGCCGTTGAATATTCGTGTTTTATATGTTATATAAAGTGACATATCAGGTTTCGTAAGGAGGACGCGTCGATATGCATTTAACGGAAAGGGAAAAAGAGAAGCTGCTCATTACTGTAGCTGCGGATTTGGCAAGACGGAGGCTGCAGCGGGGTGTAAAGTTAAATTATCCGGAAAGTATTGCGTTGATCACTTCTGAAATTATGGAAGGGGCTCGTGATGGGATGACGGTCGCCCAACTGATGCAGTATGGAACAAACGTACTTTCCGCCGATCAGGTGATGGAAGGTGTGCCGGAAATGATTCACGAGGTCCAGGTAGAAGCAACTTTCCCGGACGGCACGAAGCTGGTTACAGTGCATCACCCCATCAGCTATAAGGAAAAGGGGGAATGACAATGATTCCTGGCGAGTATCGTGTCCGTAAAGGTGACATCGAATTGAATCAAGGTAAAAAGACCGTTCGGCTCATTGTAACCAATATTGGCGATAGACCTATTCAGGTAGGATCTCACTACCATTTCTTTGAAGTAAATCGCGGGCTTTCCTTTGAAAGGGAAACGGCATTCGGTATGAGGCTTGATATTCCTGCGGGTACGGCTGTAAGGTTCGAGCCGGGAGAAGAAAAGCCGGTACAGCTCGTTGAATTGGGAGGAGAGAAGCTCTCATACGGCTTAAACGGGTTGTCCAAGGGCAAAGCGGAGAATGGCTTGATGTCCGAAGAAGTCAAGCAGAGACTGGATGCTTGGAAGAAGGGAGTACAGAAGTATGGTTCAAATGAATCGTAGAGCTTATGCCCAGATGTTCGGTCCGACGGTTGGGGATTCCATAAGATTGGCGGACACTGAGCTGTGGGCACAAATAGAGAAGGATTATACGGTATACGGCGAAGAATGCAAGTTTGGAGGCGGGAAAGTCATCCGGGACGGTATGGGACAGTCAAGCCGGCATACCAGGGACGATGGGGTTCTAGACACGCTGATCACCAATGCTGCCATCATTGACCATTGGGGTATCGTGAAAGCGGATATCGGTATTAAGGATGGCATTATCGTAGGTATCGGCAAAGCGGGAAATCCGGATCTGATGGACGGGGTTCAAGCGAACATGATTGTCGGAGCCGGTACAGAAGTGATAGCGGGTGAGGGCAAGATCATCACTGCAGGAGGCATTGATACCCATATTCATTATATTTGTCCGCAGCAAATCGAAACAGCACTTGCTTCGGGAGTAACCACTATGATAGGGGGCGGCACAGGACCAGCTGCGGGGACTAGCGCTACAACATGCACTCCAGGTTCATGGCATATGTATCGCATGTTGGAGGCGGCTGAGGCGTTCCCAATGAATCTCGGATTCACAGGTAAGGGGAATGCTTCCTTTATAGAGCCGCTGATTGAGCAGGTCGAAGCGGGAGCGATAGGATTAAAGCTGCATGAAGATTGGGGGACCACCCCAGCTGCTATTGATGCTTGTCTTAAAGTAGCTGACCGTTTTGACGTTCAAGTTGCTATTCATACCGATACATTGAATGAATCCGGGTTTGTGGAGGATACGCTGGCGGCCATAGGAGGCCGGACTATCCATACGTATCATACGGAAGGCGCTGGAGGAGGTCATGCTCCGGATATCATAAAAGCAGCTGCTGAATCCAATGTACTCCCTTCCTCTACAAATCCGACAAGGCCTTACACGATTAACACGGTAGAAGAGCATCTGGATATGCTGATGGTGTGTCATCATCTGGACAGCCGTATTCCAGAAGACGTTGCCTTTGCCGATTCGAGAATACGCCCTGAAACGATAGCTGCGGAAGATATTCTCCATGATATGGGCGTGTTCAGCATGCTAAGCTCTGATTCGCAGGCAATGGGCAGAGTCGGAGAAGTGATTCTCCGTACATGGCAGACAGCGGATAAGATGAAGAAACAACGCGGTTACCTGCCTGCGCCTGATGAAGAGAAGACAGCAGAAGTTGATCCGAATGTACTTGGGGAACTGGATGAGCAAGAGATCTTGGAGCAGGATAATTTCCGAATCAAACGCTATGTAGCCAAATATACGATCAATCCAGCGATCACTCACGGCGTGGCCCACTTGGTTGGTTCCGTCGAAGTAGGCAAGCTGGCCGATCTGGTCGTATGGAGCCCGATGTTCTTCGGAGTCAAGCCGGAGCTTGTGCTCAAGAGCGGTTTGATCGCTTATGCGCAAATGGGCGATCCGAACGCTTCAATACCTACTCCGCAGCCTGTATTCGGGCGGCCGATGTTCGGTTCATTCGGCAAAGCGCTGCATCATTGTATCACCTTTGTTTCACAAGCTGCATTCGACAAAGGCGTACATACCGAGCTGGGTCTGCAGAAGCGGATTGAGCCGGTTAAAAACTGCCGCAGTGTCACGAAAAAAGACATGATTCATAATGGGGAGACGCCACAGATTGAAGTGAATCCGGAAACCTATGAAGTTAAGGTAGACGGGGACGTAATCACATGCGAGCCTGCCGTCGAGCTGCCGATGGCGTCGCGGTATTTCTTATTCTAAATAGGGTGGAGCCCATAACGATGCGGGAGGAGGAATCGCTTATGCAGACTGACAAGTCCACACCTTCATGGCTCTCCTACGTGCAGCTTCTAGATTCCGCACTGCCCATCGGCGGCTTCTCCCATTCCTTTGGATTGGAGACATTCGTGCAGTTAGGAGTAATACAGAAGCCGGAGCAGCTTCAAGAATATATTGATACCATGCTGAAGCAAAGCTGGGCCCCCGTCGATGCTCTTGCGGTCAAGGCGGTGTATCAATACGTTCCGCCTCAGGACTGGTTGTCACTATGGAAGGTTGATCAAATGCAGCATGTACAGCGCTCGGCGATAGAGACGAGGGAAGGCGTGCTCAAAATGGGACGACGCCTGAATCAATTAGCCCAAGCCATTCATCCTGAGCTTCCCTGGGAACCTCTACAGGAAGCTATCCGTACGAAGCGATGCTTCGGAACTCATCCGTTAATCCACGGTTGGATCAGCTATCATCTGCAGGTGCCTCTGGATATGGCGGCCGAGGGTTATTTGTACACCTGCACGATGACTTCCATCAATAGCGGATTGAGACTCATGTCCATAGGTCAAACCGAAGGACAACGATTGCTTGCTCAGCTGCTGCCTGTCATCGCACGCTCTTGGCAGGAGGTGCGCCATCTCGACCCGTTGGAGGATGGATACGCTAATATTCCTTCGGCTGAGATTGCCATGATGAGGCACGAATCGCTCTACTCACGATTATTTATGTCATAGTAGATTCGCAATTTGTTCATTATATAAAAGGAGGCAACGCCCATGTGTCAAGGAGGAACGCATCACCATCATCATCAATGGGAAACACCCAAACATACTCATCACGAACGTCCGATGAGAATTGGAATCGGAGGGCCGGTAGGCTCCGGCAAAACCGCTTTGGTAGAGCGATTGGCTCGCAAACTGAATGATAAATATAGTATTGCTGTTATTACGAATGATATTTATACAAAAGAAGATGCTAACATTCTCATCCGCTCGGAGGCTTTGCCTGCGGAACGGATTATCGGTGTGGAGACCGGCGGATGCCCACACACGGCAATTCGCGAAGACGCTTCTATGAACTTTGAGGCTATTGAAGAGCTTGAAGCGCGTTTCTCCCACCTGGATATCATTTTTATTGAAAGCGGAGGTGATAATTTGGCGGCTGCTTTCAGCCCGGAGCTGGTAGATCGCTTCATCTATATTATTGACGTGGCGCAAGGAGAGAAAATCCCTCGCAAGGGAGGCCCGGGTATCATTCGTTCCGACATGCTGGTCATAAATAAAATTGACTTGGCACCTTATGTCGGCGCCAGTCTGGCCGTTATGGAGGAAGACACGCTCAAAATGCGTGGGGATCGGCCTTTCGTTTTCTCCAATTTGTTCGGCGGTCAAGGTCTTGACGATATCGTCGCATGGATTGAGAAGGAATATCGCCATGCCTAGTGTGACGGGCCGCATATCGGCCTCGTTCACGGATGTGGATGGGACAACGCGGCTCGGAGACAGATTTCATTCTTATCCGCTCAAAATCGCCAAAGCATTCCCTTTTGACGAGGGTCAGCAGGGCGTCTATGTTATGGATGCATCTCCCGGCATTATGTCCGGGGACGCTTATGAGCTGGCATGGCGTTTTGGAGAGAACACCAAAGTATTTATAACGAATCAGTCCTATACGAAGGTACATCCTATGCTTCGTGATGCGTATGGACACTATTCGGATGTGCCGAGTCAACAGACGCAAAAGCTCCAGCTTTTGCGAGGCAGCTATGTAGAGTACTTGCCGGAACCATTAATGCTGTATAAAGACGCGAGCTTTAGCAGTCATACAGAGGTTCGGATGGAAAAGGATTCGACACTACTCATGTCGGAGATCATATGTCCCGGACGGACGCACCGTGGAGAGCTTTTTCAATATCAGCAATTCAAGAATGAGATTAGTGTTGTTTATGAGGATGAATGGATCTATTGCGCAAAGCAAAGAATAGAACCGAGCTCGCAGCGGCTGCAAAGCATCGGGGGATGGGGAGATTTCACGCACTATGGCACATTATACGTGTTCAGTGAGCGTACGGACGCCGCATTTGCCGATTCATTAAGAGATTATTTGGATGAAATCAACGGTGCGGAATCCTTATCTGTCGGCGGTTCAACGCTATTTTATGGCGTAAGCCGGACTTACAAGTATGGCGTGATCGTTTCAGTTATGGGCTCTAAGGTGTATGAGCTACAGGATTTTCTGGAGAAGGCCTGGAAATTTGCACGCGGGCGCTTATTCTCCAGGAATCCCTTTATATTACGTAAATAGTGCAGGAGTCACGAAAGTGGCTCTTTTTTTATTTCCTACAATGGGTTTTATAAGGAGCTTCGGTATATATATATCGACAATATTTTGAACTCGGGGTCCGCTTTGTTGTCAAATGGGTTCCGTGTTGATATTATTAAGAAGACAAATCGGAGGACATTATGTTCCTCCTTCATCTTTGTTTGAACATATAAGTTTTCTTACGGGGAAACTTTAAGGGGGCTATAATGTGGAAGAACGAATGAGGCTTGACCTTCCATCGGATGGGATAGCAGCGGCGTCGGAAACACAACTGGAGACCACTCAACATGAACCCGTTACTTGGAGAGATTTTGTTCAACTAGCCAAACCGGGTATTATTTTTTCAAATTCCATTACAGCATTCGGCGGGTTCTGGGTCGCTTCTGGATGGAATGTCAACTGGCTTCAACTTCTGTATACAATGATCGGAACGGCCTTGGTTATGGCTTCCGGTTGTGTGCTCAATAACTACTTGGACCGGGACATGGATATTAAGATGGCTCGTACACAGAAGCGTGCACTGGCAACGGGTAAAATTTCCCCACAAGTGGTGCTGACATACGGCATCATTTTGGGAGTCATTGGTTTGTCGGGACTATGGCTTCTCGTCAATCCGATGTCTGCGCTTCTCGGTATGATCGGGTTATTCGTTTATGTATGGATCTATACGGCATGGTTTAAACGCACTTCCGTATGGAGCACCTTTGTGGGCAGCTTCTCAGGAGCTGTGCCTCCGGTAATCGGCTACTGTGCTGTCCATCCGACTATCGATGCGGGAGCTTTGATTTTGTTCGGTATTTTGTTCTTGTGGCAGCCGCCGCACTTCTGGGCACTGGGTATCCGTCGTATGGAAGAGTACCGTGCTGCAGGATTTCCGCTGCTACCTGTTGTAAGAGGGACCTATGTTACTAAGATCAGTATGATGCGCTATATCGTATTGCTGGTACCTGTATCATTGCTGCTTTATGTTTACGGCTATGTGAATGTTTTCTTTTTCATTGCCGCTGTGATTATGGGCTTGTACTGGGCATTCCTTTCCATGAAGGGCTTTAAAGCAGAAGATGAAGTATTATGGGCGAAAAAAACATTTATCTACTCCATCAACTATTTGACGCTAATGTTCATTATCATGGTCATTACTACTGTGAAGCAAGGATAATTAAGCGGGAGTTTAGGTGAAATAAAATGACTAATCCCATGGCAGCATGGGATATTTTTTTTGAAGAAAGTGGGAGATCTGACGGTGAACGCCAAAGCTCAAAGTAATGTGTTTAAAATTGTGACCGTGGTTATTTTGCTGGCCATGATCGGAACGTTCGGTTACATGCTGTTAAAAGGCAAGGAAGAAAAGATGGGCGTCATAAAAAAAGCACCTGATTTCAAGCTTGAAAATATAGACGGCAAGCAGGTGGGATTGACGGATCTGGAAGGAAAGTCGAAGCTGATTTATTTCTTCTTCTCAACTTGCCCTGATGTTTGTCCTCCTACGACCTATTCGCTTTCCAAGGTGCAAGATGAGCTTGTGAAGAAAGGCGTCTTCGGGGATAAGACAGCGATTGTATCGATTTCCTTCGATCCGACCAAAGACACGGTTGCGCAGCTGAAGGAGTTCTCAGGACGCTATCATGCAGACCCGAAGGGCTGGTATTTCCTGCGAGGGGATGAAGCCGCAACGATGGATCTGGCAAACAAATTTGGCGTTATGGTCGTCAAAGACCAACAGGGTAATTTTACTCATAACAACGTCATCCTTCTTGTTGATAAAAAAGGCGATTTGCGGACGTATTACAATGGTAACGACGCCGATCTTAACATCGATAAAATTGCCCAGGATATGATTACCCTGAGCAAAGAATAGCGCGGAATTAAGGAGCTAAGGCATGACGTATTTTACTCACATCCTAATGAATAATGTGATTCCGCTATCGGTCATGATCGCTCTGGGAGCTATTCTATACAGAGCATTTAAGCTGGATATTAAGACCTTGTCAAAGCTTAATTTTTATTTATTTTCTCCAGCACTCGTATTTAAAATGTTATATGAATCCACGCTGACGTTTGGGCTTCTGATCCAAACGCTTGCTTTTTTCGCTCTATTTTTCGTGGCGATGTTTATTTTGGTTGAAGTCGTTATCCGATGGAGAAGGTATAAGGGCGGAATGGTGCCAGCCATGCGCAACAGCGTTATTTTTTATAATAGCGCCAATTATGCAATTCCGCTGAACCAGCTAGTCTTTGTTGGGGATGCGTTCACGCTCTCTATCCAAATTATTATTATGATGATGCAGAACCTACTGCCTAATACATACGGTATTTACAGTGTCAATGCGCATAAGAAGGACACGAAACAGACACTGAAAACGATCCTATCTCTGCCGGTTATCTATATGATCCCGCTGGCCTTTGTGATGCGTTGGCTTCATATACAGGTGCCGGAACCAATTTATGCTCCGATCAATTATGTATCTAATGCATTTATAGCTACTGCGCTCGTGACTCTTGGCGTTCAGCTGGGCAGTATGAAATGGAAGCTTAAGCTCTCTGACGTGATGCTGTCGAACGTACTTCGTTTATTGATAGGTCCTGCCGTAGGTTTTGCCATCGTAAGTTTGATGGGGATTCATGGAGTGATGGCCCAGGCACTAGTGTTGTCCTGTTCGGTACCTACTTCTTTAAGTAGTGTATTGATAGCCGTTGAATACGATAATGAACCTGAATTTTCCTCACAAGTCGTGTTTTCTTCAACGATATTTAGTATTTTTACGGTAACGCTGGTTATCTATCTGATGAAATTCATCGCTTAATATCACAAAAGATTATATAGAAGTTGGATAGTTCAAGGCCGGGTCCTGCGGAGGGTATATAATATACTCTTCCAGACCGGCTTTTTCTAATTGCTGGATTAAGTATTCGTCCGGAGTTCCTTCCACTCCTGCATATCCTCGTCGTGTATAGATTTGTTCCGCATCGGGAAATGTATCTCTCAGAATCGCTCGTATTTTTTTGCCGGACGAATCGTTATCGGTGAACAGATATACGTCGCTAGTACCGACTTTTTTCTTTAATCCCTCAAGTCTCTCTGTATTTAACGATCCGAACGTGCATAAGATGGTTACTTCCTCTATTAATAACCGACGCAGCCGGCTCTTATCGTTTTTACCTTCTACAATGATGGCTAAAGTCATCGAGTATACCTCCTGATCCACATATATTTGGCTTTATCAGTAGTATATCCAGTTTTATGGCTGGTTCCAAGTGCAACTAATGGCAGTAATTTCCCAGGAAATGTCGAAAGAGCGAATGTCGTGAGTAAGGTTGATTGATATTTCCAGGGTATCTTTTTGTATAAGGGTTGACGAAGGAAGTTTTATCTTTTATACTATTATTAGTAACTATAAAATAGTAAGTTGTTTACAACGCGTGTTGCTGCAATGACATTTTATTTTATATACAAGTGAGAAGGAGGTCATACAAATGAAACTGACCATTTATCCGCCGGTTAAGCAAGCCAAAGGTGCATTTGACGGAGGCAAAATTACCGAACTAAAGCCAATTGGATTTCCAGGAGAAGGATCGGTTGTGAAGAGGATTGGGCCTTTATTTTACTGGGCATGGGCGCTGACACCTGAGGAAGGATATATACCGATGCACCCTCACCAAGCCTTTGAAATTATAACGTATATGGTTCATGGTCATGCCGATCATTCAGACTCTTTGGGAACCCAAAGCCGTGTTGCAGCTGGAGGCGCTCAAGTGATGCAGACCGGTTCAGGAGTTTCACATAGCGAGCGTTTCATTGGTCCCAACTCGGAAGGGTTTCAGATATGGTTCGAGCCTCATATACGTGAAGCTTTAACGCGTACTCCAACATACAATCAATATGACCACGAGCATTTTCCCATAGCGGTCTCAGAAGGAGTAACCGTTAAGACGGTAATAGGAGAGGCTTCTCCTGTTCAATTGGTTGCGGACGTGCGGATGTGGGATATAGAGCTTGCAGCAGGTGCGGAGTACTCGCGTTCTCTATCTGCCGGTCGTACATTAGCAGCGCTGGCAATTCGCGGCGAAGGGAATTGGGCGGAGACGTTGGGAGAGGAAGCTACAGCACCTACGAATTTCAACCACCGGGATTTCTCCGTTCTGGAAGCTGATTCAGAGCAAGAAGTTAAGCTGAACTCGGCTCAGGGATTGCGAATGCTATTGATAGAGGTGCCCACCACAGTAGATTACCCTTTATATCAAAAACGATAAGGTTAATGATTATTATCGATATAAGTCTATAACATAAAAGGACGGCCCGACATTAATGTCAGGCCGTCTTATTTAATAGAGAAGAAATGGAGAGTAGAGAATAACCTAGCAAGTCTTAGTTAATGAAATTGGATTTTGTCAACAAACGTTTAAGCATTGCAGCAGATTGAGCGCGAGTAGCTTGTTTCGTAGGAGCAATTGTAGTGTCGGTCATGCCGTCTACAATGCCTGCTTCGATAGCTTCAGCCAATTCTTGCTTAGCCCAAACGATTTGGTTGGCGTCATTGAATTTAGCCAACAGCTCTGCTTGACGATCGGAAGATACATCTGGTTTTGCACCTGCATAAGACAGAGCGCGTACTACCATAGCAGCTAGCTCTTCGCGGTTGATAGGCTGGTTCGGTCTGAAAGTGTTGTCTTCATAGCCGTCAATGATCTTAGCATTCACTGCTGTTGCAACTACACTAGAGAACCAATCTGTCGAAGATACGTCTTTGAAGGAGCTTGCTCCTGTATTTTGGTCAAGACCCAATGCGCGAACGACCAATGCTGCGAATTCTGCGCGGGTGATGTTGCGTTCAGGCTCGAATGTAGTGTCAGTAACACCGTCAATGACGAGCTTGTTAGACAGTAAATCGATGTAGGATTGTGCCCAATGTCCTTTGCTGTCAGCAAAGCTTTTGTTCAATTCGATTACTGCATAAATGCTGTTGCTGTTACGCTTAATTACAGCTTCGCTGCTGCTGTCCGAAGAAGAGAACAATGCTGGCACAAAGCTAAGTTTTTTGCTGGATGGATCAAATACTACAGCAGTTGCTTTGGAAGAATCAACTGCTTTTGCAAATGGAATCGTACGGCTGATGTAGTTATTACCCAGGTCGATAGCTTGCGTTTTGTCGGCATCACTGCCCAATGCAACCAGTGTGAAGTCAACAGAATCGCTAGCTACTGTAGCGCCTAACGCTTCAGCTGCTGCTTTAATGTCGCTTACGTTGGTGTCGCTTGCTGCGCTAATTCCAACTTTGATGAACATGTCGTCCGTGTTGATGGAAAGCTTAGTTGCAAGATCGCTAAGATTCAGTACATACAGAGGAAGAGTATAAGTTCCTTTGCTGTTGGTGATTTTCAGCGCTTTGTTTTTGTCGCCTACAAAGTCAACCAATGCTTTAGCAGGAATCAGTGCGATATCGCCGCTTAATGCCAATTCAACAACGTCGTTGTTCGTCAATGCTGTTTTAAGCGTGTTAGCATCGATAGAACCATCGGAAGGAACCGTAATGCTCGGTCCGGATGGAATGTATCCGCCGCCACCGCCGCCACCGTGGCTACCACCGCTACCGCCACTGCCACCGCTGTTACTGTTGTACACCGTGGCGTAAACGGAATCCGTTACTTTTTCCAATAGGTTCAAATAAGAATGATTGCTTGGAACGTTGGATGCAGAAAAATTGTAAGTGTACAAGCCGTCCGCATAAGTACTATATGTAGCGGAGGTTGCTGTACCTAAATAATTTCCGTTCGGGTCATACAAATACACTTGCGCGTTTACGGTGTAAACATCGGAATAAACCGAACCGGAAACGGTGCCATTGCGGTAAGTAAGGTCTTTAAAACCGGTTGCCGCAAAAGCTAGTACGGGAAGCAAGGCCGAGATGAGCATCATCAGTACGGTAACTTGCGCCGTCTTTTTAAAGACAGCTGGCTTCATGAATCGTTCACTCCTATCTTTACCTGAAAAATGTTTTGAATCGCTAGTAGGCCCCTTCATCAAATACTTGTCACCTCCTCCTCGCGAATTCTCAATTACAATTATTCGAATACATTTCAACTTTTGGGGGCGTATGCCTGTGGAAAATTTAGGGACTTGTTTTTGGGCACCTAAAAGCGAAATGCGATTTCGACATAACAATGCTTTACCCGTTACAAATTGTATTGAAACATAAAACAAAAAACCGTCCGAAATGGACGGTTTGCTTGCCAGGGTATTTACTTAGATAAAGCAGCCTCTCAGTACGATAACTAACAGAATGAACAACACCAAGATTACGCCTGTCGAAGTCCAGATGCCTCCAACTTCACCGATACCTCCCATGGATTCCACCTCCCCGCTTGCTCCAAAGTAGTCTGCTGACATGATTTATAGTATGTAGGAGCTATGGAACGGTCTGTGCGTTGACCTATACGCTTCAAATTATGTAGGTAAGTATTCTGGGATATCCGTTCTGATGGTGAGTTTATCAGGCTTGGACGGTTTTGAATGTTTTGAGCGGAAGCAGGCTAAGGGCCAGCATGAGACAGAAAAAGGCCATAAAAAAAGGAGAAGTATGACTTCTTAAATGTCCGGCAACAATGGGTCCTATAAAAGCTCCGATAGAGTAAGAGATCGATAAAAATGAAAAAATGCGACCATACCGCTTAGCGCTGGATATACTGGCCAACAATGAAGCGATTGAAGGGTAAATGACCCCTTTGGCCATCCCGATCAGGAACAAGGACACGTGAAGGGGAATAGGCCAGTTCACCGACATTCCGAAAAAAATTAGCGCCAACGCAAGGCTGCCCATGCTTGTTCGTAAAAAGGCGGAGATGCGGTTGATAAACAGCATGCTCAAGGTTACCAAGGCCCCGAGACTGACAAGAGAGAACAAAATGCCTGACGTAAGAATCGATCCGCTGGCTTCCTTCATTAAAGGGAGTTCGAAAAAGAGAATGCCTTGTGAACAGGAGAGAGCGAGTGGAATGCCGAAAAATAGCCAAGGGATTCCCCGATTAACTTCGTCTTGTTCAGACATGTTATTATCTTCAGGGGCTGACGGAGCACCGTGCGCGTGCGGGAACAATGCTGCCGCAGATTCGGTGTACTGCTTTTCCTTTACTCCAAATATTGCAAGAACACCCGTTACAATAAGAATCCAGCCAAGAAGGGTAAACGATTGAGCAAAACCGAGCTTGGCTACCAAATAAGCACCGGCCGCCGGACTTAGAACAGATGCCATGGTATGGACAAAACCGTTTCCCGCCATCAGCTTGCTCTGCTGTACTTTATCCTTGGCGATTTTAGCCAGCATGGATAAACAGGCGGGGGATAAGAACGCCAACACAAATCCACTGATGGAACGAATGTAGAGCAGCTGCCAAGGATCAGTAACACGGGATTGAACTAATAGTACGATACCTGCTACAATCAGGCTAAACACAATAAACCGTTTGCTTCCGTACTTATCGACGCCGTATCCGGCTATCAGATTCCCAGGAAGATGAGTGATGGAGTACACACCTAATATAAGCCCTATAAAAGATGGGGCGGCACCAAGAGAAATGGCAAACGGCGATAAAATAGGGTACTGTGCGTGGAGATCGAAAAAGGCTACAAACATAAATAAATATAGCCATATTGCGGTTTTCAACATCTTCACCTCGTATCTCATGTTTGTGTATCGGTTCATTGGATTGCCTTATCATTACTTTTACGTGACAAGCAGTAGGGTTAGTACCATTATTTTGCAACTCTTTATGACCCAATGCGTACAAATCAATGATAGGCACGCTGATGAGCAAGAAAGGCGGCTTATAGTGGATCCGTTTATACTCATGATGGTAGTCATTATCGTTCTTTTTGCCTTGTTACGGTTAAGATCTACGTTTCGCAAAGCAAGACGGGAAGACAAGTCGGAGCAAATTCAAAGAAAGCTTGAGGAGCTCAGGCGCCGTAGAGAAGAAGATAATCAGTAAGAGTACGGCTACAGGAAATCAGGTTAAGATTAGGGGAGAGATGGAAGTTGGATTTTTTGGTATCGTTTTTACAAGAGCGTTGGTTTATTATTGTTGCGGCGATTGTCGTCTTGTTTCTGGTTATTAAAATTGTAAAGACCGTTGTGAAATGGATTATCGTGTTGGCTGTTATTGCGGGGCTCTTCTACTATGGTGCCAACTATAAGGACCAATTGCTGGATGTCGGCACTGCCGTGACGACGGAGGCCAAGAATCAAGCCATCAAAGCGATTTCCGGGGAAATGAAGGATGCCGAGTATAAGCAAAATCCGGACGGTACGTTTACTGTAACGACGAAAAGCTTGAAGCTGGAAGGAAACCCCGGGTCCAATGAGGTCAAGGTTACCTTTATGAATCAAACCTTTACGATGAAAATGGACGAAGTAGTTAACGCGCTCATAGAACAAGCGAAAAAAAATACTAAGATATAAGCTGGACACTAATACGTTCAATGATGAGTTAAATGGGGTGAGAAGGTGACGGATTGGATCGGCGTTATCGGAACGACAAACTGGATTACTTTACTTTTGGCGGTAACGCTGGGGGCATCCGTCATTCAAGGAATGCTTCGCGGAGCCTCTTCCTCTGCACGTCATTTGATGCTTATGCTAGCGGAAGCCGTAGCCATTGTGGTTAGTGTGCTGATTGCCTGGCGGCTGGCATCTTGGTTGTCCCCGCAGGTTCAGACTTGGCTGACCTCGCTTCAACTAGCTGTTCCTGCAAAGGAGATCGGATTTTTCGAGCAGCTGTATTATACGTTTATGACGAGTATGAGAGATTTTACACTGCTTCGTTATGGTGTGTTATTCGTCCTCGGCTATGTATTGATGAAGCAGGTGCTGTACCGAATCATCGATCCCGTAATGGATGGCTGGGTTGCGGAAACATTGAGGCATGAGGCAAAACGGCGCGGAGGCGCCCCAACGATAATCAGTAGTATTCTGGGCGGAATCATCGGCTGTGTAATGGGAGCCGGACGCTCTTTACTTATCATTGCCGTCTTGTTTATCGCCGCCTCCTTATTCCCGCAAACACCGGCCGCCAATTACATTCAGGCTTCGAATTTGTACCAAAAAGGTGCTAATGAGATCATCCGGCCGGTAACCGGAGATTTTCTCACTAACAGGCTTCCGGTATTCACCAGAGCGGTTGAGCAAGAGTTCGATAACATACTGCAGCGCAAGTATGAAGTGCTGGATGCCAAGATTCCGAACGACATTGCGGAGGCCGCCAAAGAAGTAACGGCCAAGGGCAGCAGTGACGAGGAGAAAGCTCAGCTGCTGTACAAATGGGTGGGTACGCGGATACAGTACGATTGGGATAAAGTTAACTTGTATGAGCAGAGACGGATTTGGAAGGAGCAAACTCCGGAAGAGACGTTCGCTACCAAGCAGGGCGTCTGTATCGATTTCTCACGCTTGTATGCCGTTATGGCTCGATCCGCAGGGCTTGATGTGAAGGTAGTAACGGGACTTGGTTACGACGGACGTGGTGGTTACGGTCCTCATGCTTGGAATGAGGTGTACTTGTCGGAGAGTAAGAAATGGGTTCCATTGGACTCGACCTGGGTTGCCAGCGGAGGGAACTGGTTTAACCCACCTAATTTTAATGAAACGCATATTCGCGAAGCTTAAATATGGGAAGGCCGGTCATCCTCGTTTATGTTCAGAGGATGCCGGCTTTTTCTCTTTCGGGTAAATTGTGATAAACTACTGTATAGCCGCGATTTAAGCGGGATGATGTCGAATGTTGGATGTTTTATGGCTATTTTTAGGCGAAATACGGCAAAAGGAGTATTGATTGATGTTACCAAAACCTATAGAAGCGTATAAAGCGGTCTTTTTTGACGTGGGAGATACGCTGATGACTATACCAGCTTCAAGAATTATTATGCAGCAATATTTGGCAAGCCACTCCCTTCACCGAGGCGAAGAGCAGGTGGGGGATTTGTTCACTGAAGCGTTCCGATTGTTTTATTACGGAAAGCAGTTAGACCCTTTTGAAGTGTGTACGCCTGAATCGGATCGCGCTTTTTGGATGAAGCTGTACAACTACATATTGGAGAAGCTGGGGGTTCACGAGGAAGAGTGGACAGAGGATCAAATTCATGAGTGCAGTCACGGACTGTATGATTTGTTCACGGGCCCTGAGCCATACCAATTGTTTGATGACGTCCAAGAGAGCATTATTGCGCTTAAGGAGCGTGGCTTTCAGCTCGGGATTATTTCCAATTTTGCCGCTACATTGCCGACTATTCTGGAGAATAAAGGCATTCTGCATCACTTTGAGCCTGTTATTGTATCTACGCTGGTCGGTTTGGAGAAGCCGGACCCGGCCATTTTTCATTTGGCATTGGAACGTTCCGGATTGGCGGCAGCCGATGTACTGTACGTCGGGGACCATGATAGAAACGACATATGGGCTCCGAATCAAGCGGGCATCGATGCTGTCAAAATCAAACGTTACGATTACCACTCGGGCACTGGCATTCATTCTTTACGTGAGCTGCTCGCGTAATTTTAAAGGAGCTGTCACATCATGAGAAAGTCCATGTCGACGGATGATCCGCAAAAGCACGAATCGAACAAGCGGCGTCATTTTACCGTTCGGATTAATTTATTGTTCTTTTGTACGTTCTTTTTATTTTCAGTTCTCATCGTTCGGCTGGCTATTCTGCAATTTGTGGAAGGCAAGCAGCTGAAGGCGGAGGAAGCCCAGACGACTAAACGGGATACGCCAATCGCTCCGATACGCGGCAATATTTTCGATAGCAACGGTTACCCTCTCGCTTATACGAACTCAACTCAATCACTGTATTTCCGTATGGAGTCCGACCAGAAGAAGGATGAAGTTATCGTTTTAGCGCAAAAGCTGGAGAGCTTGTTCAAGCAGTTTGGCGACCCTGCCAAAACTCCGCTGACAGCTGCGGACATTATTAAGTCGATGGACGTTGGTTACGATCTGGACAAAAAGTCCACCACATCTCCGAGCTATTCCTTCGTACCGCGGCGGATTAAATCCGGTTTGACGGATAAAGAGATTGCGTATTTGCTCGAGCATCGTGATGAGCTGAAATGGCTGGAGGTTATGGAGGAAAGCATCCGGAATTATGATCCGGGGCAAATCGCCGTTCAACTGGTAGGTTATATGCGGCCGTTTTCTCAAGCGAGGGAGCCTAAGAACGGGCTTGATTTTTATAAAAATAAAAACAATACCGACGGCTATCTGGATACCGAGGATGTCGGGTACGACGGTATTGAGCTGATGTATCAGGAAGATTTGCGCGGGAAAAACGGGATGAAGACCTACCCTGTCAACGCTTCTCAGAAAATCATCGGTAAGGTTTCCATTGAAGCTCCTAAGAAGGGGAATAACCTTACTTTAACCATCAATAAAGACATTCAGCAGGTTGCCGAACAAGCGATTATGGATCAACTGGCTTATGCCAAGACTTCAACTGCCCGCGCCTCGCATTATGGTTATGCGCCAAACGCCAAAGCCGGCTATGCCGTCGCCATGGAGGTCGATACAGGACGCGTTGTGACTATGGCCAGTATGCCGGATTATTACCCGGGCGTATGGAGCGGGGGATTGACCGGAGATGAATACCGCCGTATCCAGCCATTTATTAACAACGGTACGATAACGACAGCTTACCCTGACTACTCGGAAAGTGAGCTGAAGAATCATCCGACGTCCATCGTGTATGTCGGGTCGATCATCAAGCCACTGTCCGTACTCATAGGGCTTAACGAAGGATTGTTCGGGGTCGGCACGACTTACAACGATACGGGGGAGTTCAGCTATGGTAAAGACAATAACGCCAAGCTGACGAACTCGGACCGGGCAGCTTATGGCCCGATTAATGCTGCAGATGCAATCTGGCATTCCTCGAATACGTTCATGTCAGCAATGATTGGTAACCCGCTCTATATGCGCAGCGGACAAAAGGCTGTTGATATATGGGAGTCCTACTTAAACAAGTTCGGACTTGGCGTATTGACGGGCAGCGGATTGCCACGAGAATCTTCCGGTATCAGCGAATTCAAGACGAATACGAAGGAGACGCTGCAGTCCCGGATGGTATATGCTTCCTGGGGCCAGAACGAGAAATATACGACCATGCAAATGGCGCAGTATGCGGCGACGTTAGCTAATCGCGGTAAGAAAATGAAGCCGCTCCTGGTCGACAAGATTGAAACGTATGACTTCCAGCCGGTTAAGGAAATCAAGCCGGAGGTGTTGGAGGAAACTACGTTCCCTAACGCTTACTGGGATTCGATTACAAAAGGGATGCTGAAGGTTAACGTACAAGGCTTTGATGGGTTCCCGTACTCGGTTGCCCGCAAGACGGGAACGTCGACCCAATCGGTCGGTGGCAAAATGATCGATAATGCGGTCTTCATCGCCTATGCGCCTGCCGAGAAGCCGAAGCTCGCTATAGCGGTAGTCGTTCCGGAGGGTGGCTTCGGAGCGTGGAACGCAGCTCCAATTGCTCGTAAAATTTTCGATGCTTACGACCAAGCCTATGGCCTGGACGGTGTGCCTAAAGGAAATAAAACGGATGCGCCAAAACCTTAATCTATCGTGAAGATTAAAAAATGGGACCAAGCATATGTGATAAGTCGCACATACAACCAAGGGGTAGTGGAGTAATCTTTAAGGAATAGATTATTACACATTCCTTGGAGGTGCGATACATGAATATGCCCTACAAGCCTCAGGCTGTAGAAGGAACCGCTCATTATACAGAGCTTTCCGAGCTGGTGGAGCGTTTGAAGCAGGAGCATGCCGAATTAATGCAGGTACTCCTTGATATGAAGGAACAGTCGATACAGGCTGAACAAGAACACGACAAGGGTAAAGCAAGAGGGATGCTGGTGCATTTGAGGCTTTGGGCAATGGCGTTTCAGGAGGAGCTGAACCGTCATTCGGAGTGGGAAGAGCAAGAGCTGTATCCATTTCTTAACGTCTATTTCCACAAGCACAACAGGCCTACGATCGTACCTTCGCTATGGATGCTCGAAAAGGATCACGAGCTGGCGATGGATCACTTAAACTCGTTTTTTAGAGCCGTCCATGCGCTGAAGCCGGACTCCGATGCGATGCAGATCAAACGCGCGGGAGCGTATTTAACTCATGCGTGTCGTATCCTCATAGATCATTTAGAAAAGGAAGAGCAGTTTGTTTTTCCTTTGACGGAGCGGGTACTTACCGATATCGATTATTTATTTTCATAAACAAAAAAAGGGGGCGCATAGCGTCCCCTTTTCACACCTAAAACGCCCAGTTACCATTACGGAACACTGGCTCTTCCTTGCCATCCGCCGTCACGCCGAAAATATCCATTTCCGCGGAGCCGATCATAAAGTCGACATGGGCCATGCTCGTGTTGAGACCCCGTTCCTTTAACTCCTCCTGTGACAAGCCTTTACCGCCCTCTAGACAAAATGCATAGGCGCTGCCGATAGCCAAATGGTTCGATGCATTTTCATCGAAAAGCGTGTTGTAGTACAAAATATTCGATTGCGAAATGGGAGATTGATGAGGCACAAGCGCCACTTCTCCAAGGTAATGGGAGCCTTCGTCCATTTCGACGAGCCCTTTCAGCGTTTCCAAGCCTTGTTCGGCAGAGACGTCGACAACACGGCCTTGTTCGAACGTTAGGGTGAACCCGTCGATAATATTCCCTCCATAGCTTAGCGGCTTGGTGCTGGACACCTTGCCGTTAACACCCGTTGCGAGTGGAGCGGTAAAGACCTCCTCGGTAGGCAGGTTGGCGACGAATGCATTCCCTTGCTCATTAATACTGTCAGCCGCTACCCAGATATGGCCTTCCGGCAGCTCGATGGTTAAATCTGTACCCGGTGCCAAGTAGTGCAGCTTCTTATATTTTTTGGCGTTCAAATAGTCTGATTTTTCGTTTAAGGTGCGAATATGGGTTTCCCATGCGGCTACAGGATCGGCCTGATCGACGCGTACGGTTTTGAGAATAGCTTCCCACAGCTTGCTTAGCTGCTCTTCTTCCGAAACGTTCGGGAACACTTTGGCTGCCCAAGCTTTGGACGGAGCTGCAACGACACACCAGCTGAATTTATCGGACTGCATGTACTGACGATATTTGGCCATCGCCTTACCATAGGTTTTCTGATGATTCACAATCCGTTCTTGAGGCACGCCTTTAAGCAGATCGGGATCAGATGAAATCACACTGATGACCGCGAAACCTTTCTCCGCAAGCTCCAGCATTTCCCCTGCATACCATTTAGGCTCTTCCAGGAATGAAGCGTCTGGCGCCAAATCATACCGCAGACGGGCAACTGTATCGTCAGACCAATTCACTTTGACTTGATAAGCGCCGGCTTCATAAGCTTTTTTGACGAGCAAACGGACAAGCTCCGCCGCATCGATAGCCGCGTTAATGACCAAGATTTGCCCTTTTTGAATATTGACACCGATGTTTACAATGATGTCGGCATATTGATTCAACTGCTGTTCGAAATTTGCCATCAGAGGCCTCCTGTTAAAAAATGTTTTCTTTTTATCTTATCAAAAATAGGGGAAGAACTCCAAGTTCCATGAGAAGGACTTTTGAAAACAGAAAAAAGTTGAATGATTATGGAATAATTGTTGCACTAGAGAAACTTTTTTGTATATAATAAACTAAAGTTGCATAAAGGAAACAAAACTTGTACAAGGAAACATTTGGGCTTAAGGAAAACATTTTAGCGTTAAATAAACATTAATTGATCTGGGGGAGTGAAGTACGTGAGGAGCAGAGCCATATCGTCATCGTTCAAGAGGTTCATTATGACACTGATGTTTTTATCTGTAGCTGTTGCATTAACTGCATGCGGCAATGAGGGGAAAGGGCAGACCAAGGGCAGTGAAGTGGAAGGCAAAATCAAAATTACGACGACTATTGGTATGATCTCCGATGTAGTAAAGCAGGTAGGGGGACAGCATGTAGAAGTAACCGGTTTGATGAAATCGGGTGTGGATCCGCATCTTTATAAGGCTTCTCAAGGAGATGTAAAGAAGCTGGAGCAAGCGCAAATGATTTTTTATAACGGTCTTCATCTCGAGGGGAAGATGGTGGAAATCTTCGAGAAAATGGCGAAGGATAAGCCGACGGTGGCTGTATCCAAAAATATTCCCGAAACGCAGCTGAGAGGCTGGGAGGGTGGAGAGGCGTCTCACGACCCTCATATATGGTTCAATGTCAAGCATTGGATCTCGGCTGCTGAAGTCATACGGGATGAACTGAGCAGGTTCGATTCCGCGCATTCTGGGGATTACACAATCAATGCGGAAGCTTATATCAGGCAGCTGAAAGAGCTGGACCAGTACGCGATGACACAAATTGGTTCGATTCCTGAAGCGCAGAGAGTGCTGGTAACCGCTCACGATGCATTCGGTTATTTTGGAGATGCTTACCACATTAAGGTCATGGGGCTTCAAGGAATTAGCACAGCATCCGAATACGGCTCAAAGGATGTCAGCGATTTACGGGAATTTCTGGTCAGAAATCGGATCAAAGCAGTGTTTGTAGAATCCAGCGTTCCGAAAAAGTCGATTGAAGCGGTCATTGAAGGCGCCAAAAAACAAGGTCACGAAGTGAAGATCGGCGGAGAATTGTTCTCCGATGCAATGGGCGAGGACGGTACTCCGGAAGGAAGCTACATCGGGATGGTGCGCCACAATGTCGATACGATAGTGAAGGCATTGAAGTAAATAAGACCAAATTGAACGGGAGTGGTAAAGGTATGAAGCGTGAAGAAGCACCTTTGAGCATTGAAAATTTAACGGTAGCCTATCAGAAAAAGCCTGTGCTGCGTGAGATTTCCTTTTCCATTCCGGAAGGGAAATTAATCGGTATCGTCGGCCCGAACGGGGCGGGCAAATCGACGCTTATTAAAGCGGCGTTGGGTTTAATCCCACGGGTTACCGGAGAGGTATCCATTTATGGTAAACGTTACACAGAGCAGCGTAAGCTGGTGGGCTACGTACCGCAGCGCGAATCGGTAGACTGGGATTTCCCGACAAGTGCGTTGGATGTGGTAATGATGGGCCGTTACGGGCACTTGGGTTGGTTTAAAAGACCAGGTGCCAAAGAGCGGCAAACGGCGATGGACTGCTTGGAGAAGGTCGGCATGGCCGATTTTGCCGGAAGGCAGATCAGCCAGCTGTCCGGGGGGCAGCAGCAGCGAATATTTCTAGCGCGGGCGCTTGCGCAGGATGCGCGTTTGTACTTCATGGATGAACCGTTTGTCGGCGTCGACGCCGCAACGGAGAAGGCTATCATCACCCTGCTTAACGAGCTGAAGAAGCAAGGGAAAACCGTACTGGTCGTACACCACGACCTCGCTACGGTGAGGGAATACTTCGACTGGGTGATGCTGCTTAATGTGAAATTGATGGGAATCGGACCCACGCAGGACATTTTTACTAAGGATCATTTGCAGGAAACCTACGGCGGCAGATTGGCGCTGTTAGAACGAGACGATGAATCGCTTATCGTCAGTGCGAGGTGAGGATAGATGGCAGGGATAAACTGGCTGGAGCTGTTAACGGATCCGAATACACAGTGGATTTTGCTAGGAAGCATTCTGCTTGGCTTGAGCAGCGGGGTGCTAGGCAGCTTCGCTTATCTGCGTAAGCAAAGCTTGATGGGGGATGCTCTGGCACATGCGGCGCTGCCGGGAGTCTGTATTGCTTTTATGCTGACCGGCTCCAAATCGATCGTGTTTTTCCTTATTGGAGCGGCTGTTTCCGGCTTGATCGCTACATTTGGTGTCGGCTTTGTCACAAGAAACTCCCGAATAAAGCAGGATTCTGCGCTGGGGATCGTTCTATCGGTATTTTTCGGTCTCGGTATTGTGCTGTTAACGCAAATTCAGCATGGCAGCAGCGGCAATCAAAGCGGTCTGGATAAGTTTTTGTTCGGGCAGGCGGCATCTATGGTACACAAGGATGTTGTTATTATGACGGCAGTCGCCGGTGTGCTCTTGTTAGTCTGCGCCTTGCTATTTAAGGAATTCAAGCTGCTTAGCTTCGACTCCGGGTTTGCGAAGGGATTGGGTTATCCTGTTACTTTTCTGGAGCAGTTCATGATGTTTCTGATCGTTGTTGCGGTTGTTGTCGGCATTCAGGCAGTAGGTGTCGTATTGATGTCGGCGCTGCTTATTACACCTGCGGTTACGGCAAGGTATTGGACCGAACGTCTCGGCGTGATGGTCGTACTATCCGGTTTCTTCGGTGCCGTCAGCGGTTTTGTAGGCACGTTGGTCAGCACTACGGCTAACAATATGCCAACGGGTCCTCTTAGCGTTCTGGCAGCGACGGTTTTATTCGTTGTATCGGTGCTCGTGGCGCCTAGAAGAGGGGTGCTCTCCAAAGTGCTCCAGCGGCTGTCGGTTAGAAGAGCGGTGTTGGAGGAAAAAGCCTTGCTCCAAAGGGGTTTAGAGAGAGCTTCGTTTGAAGCCGGAAAGGAGGGGCGGGGAGCATGAACGATTTTTGGATTATCGTTACAGCGGCGCTTGTTGCTTGCTCCTGCAGCTTATTAGGCTGCTTCCTCGTACTGAGGCGCATGGCTATGATAGGGGATGCAATTAGTCACTCCGTGCTGCCAGGCATTGTCATCGCTTTTCTGATAAGCGGCTCGCGCGACTCGTTCTTTATGCTGTTAGGAGCATCCATACTTGGATTGATCACCGTGTTCCTCATCCAACTGTTTCAGCAAAGCGGAGTGCAATCGGATGCCTCGATAGGCGTTGTATTCACGGCACTGTTCTCCATCGGTGTCGTACTGGTAAGTATGTATACGCGCCAGGTGGACCTTGATTTGGACTGTGTGCTGTACGGTGAAATTATCCGGGTACCTTGGGATACGATAACCTTGGCAGGGATGGATATCGGCCCGAAGGCCGTCTGGATACTCGGGCTAGTGCTGGTGCTCAGCGGAGCGGTTATCGGATTATTTTATAAGCAGTTTAAAATTTGCTCCTTCGATCCGGCGATGGCAGCTGCAGTAGGCATCCCAGTCGTTTTGTTTCATTATTTGCTGATGGGACTCGTCTCCGTTACAACGGTTGCTTCTTTTGAGAGTGTAGGAGCCATTCTAGTCGTAGGCATGCTCGTAGTTCCTGCAGCAACGGCCTACTTGCTAACGGAGCGGCTCGGCATCATGATTGTCTACAGTATGATTGTAGGCATCATCAGCGCGGTAGCGGGCTATTATGTATCCATGCTGCTCGACGCGTCGATTGCTGGCTGCATGATTACGGTAGCTGGAGCCATGTTCGTGCTGGCCTTGCTGTTCTCTCCGTCTCACGGCGTCGTCTGGCGGAAGCTCAGACAACGCCGAAGCATAATGGAAACAACCGCCTAATCTTCAAGGGTGTTAGTCTGGACACTCGTCGTGTGGCCGGGTTGTGCTCCCGACAAACATTTCACATTGAATACGAATATGCTCATAGGGTAATGTCGGATTGGCTATCCGCCACAGCATTCGGTCTGCGGCGCGGTAGCCAGTTTCGCGTATCGGCAAGAGCGGGCGCGTGAATACAGGAAGCGTGCTGTCTTCGCGCTGCTCGTTCAGAAAGCCGATTAGGGACACATCTTCAGGCACTCGCAGCCCAAGCTGCGTGCAAAGCCGAATTATCAGCGGCACTTCTCCGTCGATGCCGCAAATGATTGCACTGGGTTTATGCCGCTTCAATTGCCCTTCTAGCTCATCAAGCCATTCCGCCTCGGGTCTTCGATGGTGTGTGGAGTGAAGAGCAGGATCAATGGCTCCTCCATATTCGTTCATGGCTTGGCAGAAGGCTTGCCAGCGGAGAGCGAACCCCCTTTGCAGTTGGATGTCCCCCACATACATGATGTTGGTATGCCCAATGTTGCGCAAATAGGCGACCGATTGATAAGTCGCCTCGTAAACGTCCCAAATGACACTATCCACCCTGGTTCCTGGGGGAGGAAAGCTGAGCAGCATACGAGGCATGTCAAGCTCGAACAGAGGCTTCTCCCAAGCTTTCGGCAGTATGCTGGGAGCGATAAAGACTCCGTCGGCATAATGGACTTCATGCTCTTCCAGCCATCGTCCCATAGCTTTTTCGCGGATTTTTTTGGGCAGCAGCAGCGTATTGATCTGATGACCGAAGGAAGCGAAGCGTTCATGCAGCCCTTCAAGCAGCAAGCGATTGTAATTGACAGATTCCTGAGTTTGAACGAGTAGGAAGCGCTGTCTTTCTATTGGATAAGGGGCGATATGCTGCAGCCGCAGACTGCGAATCTGTTCCTTCGTGTAATAACCCGATTTCTCAGCCGTTAGGACAATAAGCTGTCGGGTCGCTTCGGACATTCCAGGCTTGCCTTTCAGCGCTTTGGATACGGTTTGTATAGTAAGCCCCAGTTCATTAGCTATTGTTTTCAGCGTTACTTTTTTGCGGACCGGCATGCCTACGACTCCTCCTCGTATTCCCCATCGTTCCTCAAATTAGCTTCATCGTACCATGTTCTCTTTTTTTAGTGAAACTAAAGTTAAACTAGTTCCCTCCAACCGGAAATCTATAATGAAGGTAAATAACCCCGCGAGTCGGGTTAAGGAGGATGTTCAAGATGTTATCGAATCAACAATCGACGGTTACCGTTCCTTCCCAGCAGTTGCCCGTATCGTATACTCCCGATGTGGTAGTTGTAGGAGGCGGTCCATCAGGCATCGCAGCAGCGATCGCGGCAGCGCGCAATGGAGCCGATACACTGCTTATTGAGCAAAGAGGATATTTGGGGGGCATGGGAACAGCAGCATTAGTTCCGGCTTTTTGCCCGTATACAGATGGGGAGAAGCCGGTCATCCGCGGAATCGGCTTGGAGCTGCTGGATAAGATGAAGCAGGCGGCGGGAGCCGATTTTCTCAGTCGATACAAGGAGCGGCTGGATTGGGTACCGATCGATGTGGAAACGCTCAAACGCGTCTACGACGATGCAGTGCTCGAGAGTGGAGCGAAGCTGCTCTTCCATACGTTCGCCGATCAGGTTCTTCTTGACGGTGACCGAATTCAAGGGCTTGTCATCAGCAACAAGACAGGCCGCTCCGTCGTACAGGCGAAGCTGTACATTGATGCAACGGGCGATGCGGATCTGGCTGCGTTAGCCGGGGTTCCATTTCTGTTGGGAGGAGATCAGGGAGAACTTCAACCGGGCACGATGTGCTACGTCGTCACAGGGGCCGACAAGAGTCGGTTTAACCAGTTTATCAAGGAAACGGGGCAGGGAGGCCAGCTGGAAAAAACGATAGTGGAAGCCCAACAAAATGGCGATCTTCCAGACGGACGGAAGCGGGTTTCCGGTATTGCCTGGATTTCGGATTCGGTAGCAGGCTTCAATTTTGGTCATATTTTCGGAATCGACGGCTCCAAAGCGGAGGATTTGACCCGTGCTGCCGTGGAAGGGCGCAGGCTGATCGACACGCAAATCCGATTTTTGCGCAAGTATGTTCCTGGCTTTGAGAACGTATTTCTCGTTCATTCGGGGGATCAGATCGGCATTCGAGAGACACGGCGCATAGCAGGAGATTATACGCTTGTGGTGGACGACTTTTTATCTATGAGAACGTTCGAGGACGATATCGCAAGAAACTCTTATTTTATCGATATTCATCTGGCTAATGCCTCAAGCACGATGACGATCAAGCATTTGCCGAAAGGACAATCGCACGGTGTGCCTTACCGCTGCATGCTCCCGCTGGGCAAGTCGAATTTGATCGTCGCAGGGCGGTCTGTCTCCTCCGACCGTCCGGTGCAGGGCTCGCTTAGGGTAATGCCCAATTGCTTTGCCATGGGGCAGGCGGCAGGAACAGCTGCGGCGATGGCCGGTGTGTCTGGAGCAGGCTTCCGCGACGTCCCGGTGAAAGAGCTGCAGCGTAAGCTAGTTGAGCAGGGAGCTTGGCTTGGTGAGCAGCCGGGACAGGCTGATAATGGTATCACGGTAGCCGCGGGACACGTCACCTACGAAGAGGAAAATGCTTAAACCGGTCTGTTTGAAATGCTGCTAATGCAGTTCATTATATGGATTCAGCCCTCGGAGTTTTTTGTCTCCTGGGGGCTATTCTCTTTTGTACTCCTGTAAGATAATGAAATCAAAATCACGAAGGGAGGCCTTCCTCATGTATAAGCTTGTCATAGTGGATGACGAACCGCACGTCCGATACGGCCTTCGACACTATTTTCGCTGGAGCGATTTTCATATTGAGGTAGTAGACGAAGCAGACGACGGACATGCAGGCCTGCAGCTGGTCGATAGCGTTAAACCGGATATCGTGCTGACCGACGTTCGGATGCTGCACATGGATGGGATTCGGATGTCTACAGAAATCCGCGCGAAATACCCGCATATTAAAATTGTGTTTGTAAGCGGTCACGACGATGCGGATTACTTGAAATCTGCTCTGCAGGTTAATGCCATTGACTATATATTCAAGCCCGTCAACTTGCAGGAGCTCGAGACGGTAGTCAAGCGTGTCACCGATGAGCTGGAGGAGGAGCGGAGAGAGCAGAGCCTTATTGCTGATATGCAGGTAAAACTGACCCAGAGCATGCCTTTGTTGAGGGAGAAGTTTCTTATGTCGATAATTCGAGACGGAGCGGCACAACCGCTGCGGCTGCAAGAACGCCTTGATTTTCTCGGCCTGAGACTTCCTGTGACAGCGTCGTATTGGGTTATCATCGTGCAGATCGACGATAGTGCCGATGTCGTTGACGTTCGTTCGGCCCGGGATCAGCAGCTGCTCGCCTATGCGGTCTTGAATGTATGCCAGGAGCTTATTGCGCGCTACATGGAAGGATATGCTTTCGAGAACCGAAGCGGCGAATACGTCGGGATCGTATATGGCCATAACGACCGTGAGGGAGTGGAGGACCAGTTGTTTTTGCTCGCCGAGGATATTCGGGACAACTTGGCACGCTGGTTAAAACTTAGCGTAACCATAGGTGTGGGGGAGAGGGTATCTGGATTGAACGCCTTACCCGTCTCGTATATGCGTGCTAGGGAGGCGGCTGATCGAAAATGGTATTTGGGCAAAAACCGTATCATCACAATGGACAGCTTGGAAACGGACGAGGACAGCCCTTACCGCTTCGATATGTCGCAGAACGAGCGATTTTCGTCGGCTTTGAAGGCGGGAGACCCGGATCCGCTTCTTCAGGAGCTGGATATATGGTTTGAGCGTATAGCTCGAAACCGTAAGGACGGGTTTCATTACGGGAGGATTTTTTCACTTGAGCTGATCTTGCTGTCAAATCGCCTGCTGCTTGAGCTTAATATTAACGACCGTGAGCTGGAGAAGAGGGAGACAGAGCTGTGGAGCCGGATTCATAGGCAGGAAACGATTCGGGATGTGCGTATGCTTCTCGAAGAGCATCTTTTAGAGGTTTGCGAACGCATTCAGGATAAACGGAGTGGTAAGGCCCGTAACGTCATCGAACGCATCCGATCGGTGATGGATCAGCGGTATGCCGAGAATCTCACTGTAGCCGACATAGCGGCGAGCGTCTATTTAAGCTCTACTTATGTGAGTCTTCTGTTCAAGCAGGAAACCGGAGAAACGGTATACGAATATTTGACTAAGGTGCGTATCGAACGGGCCAAGGAGCTGCTGGGCGATCCCCAATACAAATTTTATGAGGTATGCGAGGCGGTCGGCTATTCCGATCCGAGCCACTTTAGCAAAATTTTCAAGAAATATACCGGCGTCACGCCGAGCAGCTTCAGGGATCAGTTGACATAAAAGGGGATCGATGCGGATGATTCGGATGAAAAGGGCCTTCCCTAGATGGCTGTACCACCTGCCAGCGCTGCTTCGCGGCATGATTGAAGCCAGAAACTGGCTGCTGGCTTACGTCCTGCTCATCTTAGTGCCAGCAGGTTTTCTGCTCTATACCTATTATCAAAAAACTTCCGCCATTCTGGAGCAGGAGGTCACAAGAACGATGCTGCAAACGATCAAGCAGGCCGGGATTAACCTGCAGTATCAATTGGATCGTGTGCGCGATACCTCCAACTCTTTGTTTATGAGTCCCAGTCTATATAAATATTTGGTTGAGTCGGATGAGGCTTTTCCCATTGATGTGATGAAAAACTTGCGATCACTGCTCGAGGTTGCGGAGAACAATGAGAACGTTTTCCGGGTCCGATTGTTCGTCGACGACTCCAAGCTGTACGCCGGAGAGAAGGTTAATTTTTTTTCAGTGGAATCACTGAAGGGACGCCCGTGGTATCCCCGAGTTCTTGAAGCGAGCGGCACGCTCGTATGGACAGGGGCTTACAACGAGCATTACATCGATAGGGACGACGCCTACGTATTTTCCGCAGCGCGAATGCTGCGAGATCCGACGCGGTACGACCGGTTTGCGGGAATCCTAATCGTCGATATGAACGAGCGGACAGTAGGCGATTTGCTTGATAAGGTGGAGCTGTCCAAGCCCAAGTCGCTGTATCTTATGGACAAGGACGGTACCCTCATTTGGCATTCGGATAAATCCAGAATCGGCCAGCCGGCCGCAGCTCCAGAGCTCCTGTCAAGAATCGCCTCGGCCCCGGAAGGAATAGAGAAGATTTCACAAGGCCATGAGGGAAAATATGCTGTCTATACGTCCATAAGCAATACGAATTGGAAGCTGGTAGCGGAAGTGCCGGCAGGTGAAATTTCACGTCAAGCAGTGACACTGAACCGTTTTTCGGGGGCAGCCGTTCTATTGGGTGTTTCCGTACTATTTCTGCTGCTTGTCTTCGTGCTGTTAGCCTTCGTGATCCGCGGAATGAACCGCAGAGTACAGCTCGTCATTCGTGCTATACACCGGGAAGGCATCGAGCGGTTGGATGATTATAACGTTAGGGAAGGGGGCAGCTTGAATCTATTGGAGAGGAGCGTCGACCATATGATGCTTAAGGTCAAAGGATTGATGGAGGAGACCTATACCGCCAAGGTTCAGGAGAGGGAGGCCCAGCTTCGGGCGTTACAAGCCCAGATCAACCCGCATTTTTTGTACAATACGCTCGATATGATCAATTGGATTGCGGTAGGTCGCGGGGCAACGGATATCAGCCAAATGATCGATGCGCTGGCCAAATATTTTCGGCTTAGCTTGAACAAAGGCAAAGACAATGTGAGCGTCGAGGATGAGCTGAATTTGGCAAGAGTCTATCTGGAGATTCAGCAGAGCCGATTTCCGCAAAGCTTTGATTTTACTATTGAAGCGGATCCGGGGGTGATGGACTTAATGATGCCCAAGCTGACACTGCAGCCGATCGTGGAGAACGCGCTTCTCCATGGTATCCGCAAATCCGGTCGGGGAAGAGGCTTCATTCGTATTGAAGGTCGGTGGGAAGGTGAAGCCTTGATGCTTTCCGTTACGGACGACGGGGCAGGGATGGAAGAGAAGCTTGCAGGGAGACTGTTGGTGGAGCCACCTTCTCAAGCTCGAATCGATGGCACCGGCAGCTCATATGGTCTTTTCAATGTGAACGAGCGCATCCGGCTGTTCGCGGGTGATGGATACGGACTATCCATACGATCTAGACCAGGAGAGGGAACTAGGGTCAAAGTGCTGCTTAAGCCAGTAAGGATCAAACCAACGCATGATAGCGGGTTAGATAAATGAGTTCTTGCAGCTCTTCCGAAACTCCATAGGATTGAACCAGAAACCATAGCTTTACCCTCTACAGACGTTTGCTGCCGCCTCCTATAATGAGAATATAAGCATTTGGAGGTGACGCTACCATGAGTAACACAACGGCTGCCGAAATCGACAACAAGCAGGCGGCAAGAGTTAACATTAAGCAGGATGGCCGCTGGAAGCTATTCCGAAGCCATCTCGACATGTATATCTTGCTGGTGCCGGGTCTTATCTTTTTGTTTCTGTTCAAATATGCGCCCATGTACGGCATTGTTATTGCATTTCAGGACTTTAACATTTTCGATGGGATTTCGGGCAGTAAGTGGGTAGGACTAGAGCAGTTCAGCAAGCTGATAAAGTCGGAAGAATTTATTCAGGTGTTTCTGAACACCTTGCTCATCAGCATGTACAAAATCGTATTGCTGTTCCCGATCCCGATCGTCGTGGCGCTGCTGTTGAACGAGATTCGGAGAATGTTCTTTAAACGAACGGTTCAGACCATCATTTATTTGCCGCACTTCTTATCCTGGGTCATTATTTCCGGATTGTTCATCAATATTTTGTCGCCTTCCGGAGGACTCATCAATCAAATGATTGCGTGGTTTGGGATGGAGCCGATCTCCTTTTTGCTCGATAATGACTTTTTCCGCAGTGTCGTCGTGTTCACGGCAGGCTGGAAGGAAGTCGGCTGGAACGCCATTATTTTTATAGCCGCCATTGCCGGCATCGAGCAGGAGCAATATGAGGCCGCAGCCATTGATGGAGCAGGACGAATCAAGCAAATGTGGTACATCACGCTGCCAGGCATTTTGCCTACTATTGTCCTTATGTTCATTTTGCGGATAGGCCATCTGCTGGAAGCAGGCACAGAACAAATTTTGACGTTGTACAATCCTGTTGTTTATCAAACCGGGGATGTCATCGGAACTTTTGTCTACCGTATCGGTCTTGGCAAAATGGATTACAGCTTCAGTACGGCTGTCGGCCTCTTTAACTCGGTGGTGGGCTTCCTGCTTATCGTATTTGGCAATATGCTCAGCAAAAAACTGCTTCAGCGCAGCATTTGGTAAAGGAGGGACTACCGATGAGCAAAAAAACGATCGGCGACATTAGCCTTGATTTGTTCTCCTACACGGTTCTCTTGCTGATGGCTGTAGCTACACTGCTGCCCTTTGCCAACGTGCTATCCAAATCGGTAAGCGAGGAATGGGCGGTTGTCTCAGGTAAAGTAGGTATTTTGCCGGTGGGCTTTCAGCTAAAAACGATGGCCTACGTTGTAACGTCCAGCCAGTTTCTGAATTCGTTTCTCATATCCGTGCTAGTAACGGTCACAGGCACGTTGCTTTCCATCCTCATTACGGCTGTGACGGCGTATCCGCTGTCCAAGAGGCATCTTCCCTTTATGAATGTCATCATGGTGCTGTTCGTCTTTACGATGATGTTCAGTGGAGGCATCATACCGAATTACTTGCTAATGAAAAATCTTGGACTCATCAATAGCTTATGGTCCTTGATTCTTCCAGCCACGATCAGCGTGTTCAATCTGCTGGTGATCAAAAGCTACTATGAGAGCTTGCCGGAGGCGTTGGAGGATTCTGCGAAAATAGACGGAGCGCGCACCTTCACGATTTTGTTTCGCATCATTTTGCCGCTTAGCGGTCCGGTTATCGCGACGATTGCTTTGTTTTACGCCGTGTATTATTGGAATGATTTCTTCAACCCGATGCTGTACATCAACGACCCTTCGCTCAAGCCGCTCCAGCTGTATCTGCGAGATATCGTCATGGATGCCGACTCCTCTTCTGCCCTCAACAAGAGCGTGGATGATTTGATGAATGTTTCCCCCGAAGGAGTGCGCGCAGCTACGGTTGTCGCTTCAACGGTACCCATCTTGCTCGTATATCCGTTTTTGCAAAAATATTTCATTAAAGGCGTGCTGATCGGTTCCGTCAAAGGGTGAATGAAGGGATAGGTTTCATGGGCCGGTGTACCGGCTTGAGGAATTGATGCCATAGAGGACAAATCCAAGGAGGGTTCTACATGAACAAAAAGAAATGGCTTGTCTTAGCGCTAACGGCTGTAACGCTTATTTCCACCGCATGCTCTTCAACCAAAGGAGGGGGTGGGGATACCTCCAAAGCATCTTCCAGCAGTACGGACTCCGGAAGCAAAAACGAAGCGAAGCCGCAGCTCAAATCACTGCAAATATGGCAGAAGGACGATTACAATACGTATCCGGTTGCCAAATTGCTTGAAGAAAAAACAGGCTACAAGGTTCAGTACGACATGCTGCCGCAGGACAAACCGCAGGATAAGCTGAACCTGCTCATTGCTTCTTCCGAGCCCTATGATGCCGTAACGACAACGGGGGGTAGCGAGTTCAAAGCGATCTATGCCGATTATGCCAAAAAAGGTGCTTTGACCGACCTTGGCCCATTGATCGATAAATTTGGTCCGAACATTAAAGCGTCGATTTCCCAGGCGACACTGGATGCGGCCAAAGTCGATGGCAAGCTGTATGCGATTCCAACAACAACACTTTCGTTTGCTAGCACCAGCCTCATGATAAGGCAGGATTGGCTTGACAAGGTAGGAATGAAAGCGCCTACAACATTGGATGAGCTGGTCGCCGTGTTAAAAGCGTTTAAAGAGAAGGACCCTGGCGGTAACGGGGATAAAAATATTCCGTTAACCATTAAAGGCGACGATCCTATCGTGGCCAATATTGCGGGCGCCTTCGGACTGCCTAACTTTTACAATGATTTGAACGGCAAGCTGACTCCCCGAGTGCTAGATCCGGGCTATAAAGAGTATGTATCGTTTATGACCGATTTGTTCAAGCAGGGCTTGCTGGATAAGGAATTCGGAGTCAATAAGGATGCAACGATGAAGGAGAAGTTTTCAAGCGGAAGAGCGGGTATGATGCCTCTGAACTGGTCTGATGTACCGACAGTGGCTGATGCGCTGAAGAAAAATCAGCCGGATGCCAAGATGATCTTTATTCCGACTCTAAAAGGGAAAGATGGCAAAATGGGTCACTCCGCATCGGCCGGGTTTGATCGAATCACCTTTATTCCTAAAGCGTCCAAACATCCCGAGGATGCGATCAAATGGATGAACGCCAAGCTGGACAAAGACACGTTCAAGCTGATGGCTATTGGCGAAGAAGGTAAGCACTATACGTTCAAGGACGGAGCGTATACTCCGATATTGCCGATCTTTACCGATGAGCGTAACCAGGCGAACAACTTCCTCATGGGAGTTGACGAGAAAAATTATCCGACCTATTGGCAGGCGCGCGTACGTAAAGATCCCCGTTTATTCGAGGCATGGGAGTATTTGAATGTGAAGCAGCCGCCGGAAACCAGAAAAGTGGATATGCTCGGTATATCTCCATTCATGCCTGAATACTCAAAGAACTTTCAACAGCTCAATACGATGGTAAGTGATTACACCGTGAAGCTGATCTTTGGCGCCGAGCCGCTCAGTGGTTTGGAGGCATTCCAGCAAAAATTTAAAGCAGCCGGCGGAGATGCGAGCTATAAGGAAGTCAACGACTGGTATGCAACCGTAAAAAAGTAATCGACACAGTAAGGGAAAAAAACTTCAAGCAGGCTGGCGCACAGGAAACTTTGTGTCAGCTTGTTTAAGCATAAAGGAGCGGAATTCAATGGATAAAAGGATTATCGCTGACGTAGTTGTCTGCGGAGGTGGGCCAGCAGGCGTCAATGCCGCGATTGCGGCAGGACGGAGCGGAGCTAGAACCGTTCTGGTGGAAAGATACGGGTTTATCGGAGGCATGTCTACTGCCGCTCTGGTATATCCGTGGATGACCTTTCACACGACAGAGGGCAAGCAAGTTATTGCAGGTATAGCGCAGGAAATGATCGACCGACTGAAGGAACGAAATGCATCACCGGGCCATGTTCGCGACACGGTGGGCTTTGTCCACACGATTACTCCATACCATCCGGAGCATTATAAGATTCTTGCGTTAGAAATGCTGAGAGAAGCCGGAGTGAAGGTGCTGCTGCACAGCTTCGTCGATCAGGTAGACGTGGCGGAAAGCCGAATTCAATCGGTTCAGCTAACGACTAAATCAGGGAAAATCCAGGTTCAGGGGAAAGTATTCATCGATGCGACCGGAGACGCGGATATCGCTTATTTGGCAGGAGCACCTTGCTTGCAGGGACGGGATGGGGATCGCTTGACCCAGCCTATGACGATGAAGTTCCGTATGAGAGGAGTAGATTTGGAACGGGTGAAACAGTATATGCTGGAGCATCCGGACGAGTTTTATAAAAAAACACCGTTCGAAGAGCTGCCGACGCTTCCGTTAAGCGGTGTGCTGGGATACTACAAGCATTGGAAGGAAGCGAATTTGCCGATCAACCGCGATCAGGTGCTGTTCTTTACAGGACCGGAAGCGGATGAAGTGCTGGTGAATACGACTCGCGTTCAGGGGCTGGACGGCACGGACGTCGAGGATTTGACGGAAGCAGAGGAGCTGGGGCGCAAGCAGGTGCTTATGGTTGCCGAATTTATGAGGAGCCGTCTACCGGGATTTGAAAAAGCTTCCCTCTCGTCGGTCGGCGCGCAAATTGGCATCCGTGAAACGAGACGGATCGACGGTGTATACGCACTTCAGGTTGATGATGTCGTACAAGGTCGCAGGTTTACCGACGTCATAGCTCGCAGCGGTTATCCTATAGATATCCATGACCCGTCAGGTAAAGGGGTTACCGCAGCCTGGGTGCAAGGAGACGGAGCTTACGATATTCCATATCGATGCCTGCTCCCGCAGAAGCTGTCTAATCTGCTGACCGCTGGACGCTGTATTTCGACGACTCATGAAGCGCTGGCGACAACCCGGCTTACCCCGAGCTGTATGGCCACAGGGCAAGCGGCGGGATCGGCTGCAGGCCTGGCTGTGAGAGACGAAATCACTGTTTCCGATGTGGATATTCAAGAGCTTCAATACATCATGGAAGTAGATGGCGCTTTACTTAAATAAGGGATTAACTGGAGGGCAATGTTTATGAATGGATCAAGATGGCAAGGAAAATCGTGGGGAACGCTTGGCGACAGCATCACTGCTGCTTTCGGTTACCAGCCGCTTGTCCAGAAGGCGGTAGGGTTTCAAGACGTAGTGAATTACGGAGTAAGCGGCTCTCCTATGACGGCGGGTGGAGAAACTGACGATGGCGCCACCGTTCATGTCGGTAAAAGGATGGATACTTCCCTAGATTGTGTCACTATATTTGCCGGTGTGAATGATTTTCGTTTAAACAAGCCAATCGGAGAACTGGGAACCTTCAATGAAAACTCATTTCTTGGGGCATACACCTCCGTGGTGGAGCATATCATCGGGCACAATCCGGATGTAACGCTGTCGTTATGGACTCCTCTTCAGCGGGATAAAGACGGATATGATATTCATTATGTCAATGAAGCGGGACATCGCCTGATCGACTACGCGGATGCGGTGAAGCTTATCGGTCGAACGTATTCTCTTCCCGTTCTGGATTTATACTTCTTGAGCGGATTTACCAAAAATACATTGCCCCAGTACACCTCGGACGGATTGCATCCTAATGAGGCTGGTCATCATCGGATTGCTTTGCTCGTATCGGACTTTTTGCAGCAGTTGTCATTGTAAGATAGCCGGGAGTCTTCCAAAAGGAAGGCTGGAGTCTATTGAGCGCCCAGTTTTTCAGAAGATGGCTTAAGGCTGGAGAGGTGGGGTATCCCCTGGAGGAGCGAAAGCGTCCGCCTTTGTTATCAGGAAATTACCGCTGTAAAGCGAATAAATTGAAAATTTCCTGATAACAACAGCGGCAGGAAGGGGATACCCCACCGGAGTACCACGTACGCTTCTGAAGTTCTCGTCAATTCGGAGCCTTCCCAAAGGGAGGCTTTTTCCATTGAATCCTATGAGTTTTTTCAACGGTTAAACTCAGATATTACGGCTATTAAAGCGATAAAAAGCAAAAAAAGACGGATTTTAGGTTCCATTTCCTGAACTCGCTGCGAATATGGTATACTAGACTATCGAATTATTTCTAACCGTTACTGTACGGACGTTTGAGGAGGAAGCAATACGATGTGCGGGATTACCGGAGCAATGTATTTTGAAGATAGAGAACCATCGCAGGCCATGCTGAAAGCGATGACGGATGTTATCGTTCACCGTGGGCCGAATGACGTAGGATTTTGGACTGAGAACCGGATCGGCTTAGGGTTCAGACGGCTGTCTATCATTGACATTCGGGAAGGGCATCAGCCGATGTCCAATGAAGATGACACGGTATGGATCGTGTTCAACGGAGAAATTTATAATTACAAGTATTTGCGCCATACCTTGCAGGAGAGAGGGCATCAGTTCAAGACCCACTCGGATACCGAGGTCATCGTACATATGTATGAGGAGTACGGCGAGGATTGCGTTAAGCAGCTTCGTGGTATGTTCGGCTTCGTCATTTGGGATCGACGCAAAAAGCTGTTGTTCGGGGCGCGCGATCATTTTGGCATTAAGCCGTTTTACTATTTCAAAAACAGAAAACGTTTCTTATTCGGATCGGAAATCAAAAGCTTGTTGGCGGCAGACGGAATGGATCGCACGATTCATACGGAAAGCTTGCTGAACTATTTGACTTTCCAATATGTTCCTGAGCCGGATACGATGTTCAGAGGCATTCATAAGCTTCCGCCAGGTCATTCCATTACAGTGACTTATGATGGGGACATGAAAATCCAGCGTTACTGGGACCCTATGTTCGAGCCTGTGGAACGCCCGTTCGAGGAGTATGTCGAGCAGATCCGTGAAGGCTTGAAGGATTCGGTTATTCATCATATGCAAAGTGACGTGGAACGCGGCTGTTTCTTGTCGAGCGGTATTGATTCAACTGCAATAGCGGCGCACATGCGCAGCATTGAGCCGATTCGCACCTTCTCCGTAGGCTTTGAAGGGCCTAACAATGAGACGGAAATCGCGCGTCAAACCGCTTCGGCGCTGGATACAGAGCATTTTGCCAAAATCATAACGCAAAAGGATTTCTTCGATACGCTGCCGAAGGCTGTATGGCATCAGGATGAACCGGTAGCCGATCCATCGGCTATTGCGCTCTATCATGTGGCCCAGCTTGCCCGCGAGCAGGTAACCGTGGTTCTCTCAGGCGAAGGCGCTGACGAGCTGTTCGGGGGCTACCGGATCTACCGCGAGCCTCAAGCGCTGCAGCCAATCGAGCGGCTGCCTCATGCGTTAAAACGGATGATGCATGCCTTGGCACGGCTATTGCCAAATGGGATGTACGGTAGAAACTATGTTCTCCGCGGAACAACTCCGCTTGAAGAGCGGTTTATCGGTAATGCCAAAATATTCACGGAAGATATGAAAGCCGATATCGTACGGATTGATCGTGAGATGCTGAGCAGCTATACGAATCCGCTTCAGATCGCGAAGAAGTTCTACGATAAGACTCGCCATTTGGACCCGGTTACACGAATGCAGTACATCGATATGAACCTTTGGCTGCCTGGAGATATTCTGATGAAGGCGGATAAAATGACAATGGCTCATTCTCTGGAGCTGCGCGTTCCGTTCTTGGACGTAGAGCTTTACGAAGTGGCCCGTAAAATTCCGGCTCGATACCGGATTGCTGAAGGCACAACGAAATATATATTCCGCAAGGCGATGGAGGGGCTTATTCCCGACAATATTTTGACCCGTCCGAAGCTAGGCTTCCCTGTACCGATTCGCGATTGGGTGAAGGGCAACCAAGGCAAGGTGATGATGGAGCAAATTGCTGCCAGCGGCATCGAGGATTACATCAATATGGATACGGTTCGTCAAATGCTGGCCAAGCATCAGAACGGTCAAGGGGATTACGCACGCCGTTTATGGACCATTTATATGTTTGCTCTGTGGCATGTTACTTATATGGAAGAATTGCCGAGACCAACGCTCGCAGAAGCGTTATAGGGGGAAGTGACTGCATGGGTAATTTTAAGCTGGTAGCCTTGGATATGGACGGAACCTTCCTAATGGAGGATAAAACCATTTCCGTTGAGAACCGCAAAGCGGTCAAAGCCGCAGCGGAAGCAGGGGTAACGGTGATGTTCGCAACGGGCCGCGGTATCCCTAATGTCCTGCCGTACGTAGAAGAACTCAATCTGCAATCTCCGATTGTTGCCGTCAACGGCAGCGAGGTATGGTCTGCTCCAGGCAAGCTGCACAGCCGCAACATGTTCAATCCGGAGCTTATCATCCAAATGCGCGAGCTTGCGCTAAAATACGATACATGGTATTGGGCATACTCCGTTAACGGTCTTTTTAACAAAGAACGTTGGACCAATAAGGTTTGGGACGAGCAATGGCTCAAATTCGGCTATTACTACGAAGACGAGCCTACCTTGAATGCGATTCGCGAGAGGATGATCGAGTGGGGGGAAATGGAAGTAACGAATTCCCACCCTTGCAACATTGAGCTCAACCCTAAAGGGATAAGCAAAGCAAGCGGTCTGAGACAGGTATGCGAATTACTGGGCATCGAGATGTCACAAGTCATAGCAATGGGCGATAGCCTGAATGATGTTACGATGATTCGTGAGGCCGGTCTAGGCGTTGCGATGGGGAATGCGCAGGATTCGGTGAAGAGTCTTGCCGATGTCGTAACCGTTACGAATGAGGAGCATGGGGTTGCACGGATTATTGAACAGTATATTTTGTCCTAAACAGAGGGCAATGGAATGAAGCGGGGTGTCTGTCAATGGTCGTAGCAGCCTGGATTATCGTAATTTTATTGTTTGCTGTCGGGATGGCCGGTGCCGTGTATCCGGTCCTTCCTGGAGCATTAGCTATTTATGCAGCGTTTTTCATCTATGGGTGGATGGTTAGTTTCGAACCGTTCGGCTTTTGGTTCTGGTTTATCCAAACGACGATTGTAATTGTGCTGATGGTAGCCGATTATTTGGTAAGTGCGCTGGGGGTCAAAAAGTTCGGCGGTACCAAGGCATCCGTAGTCGGCAGTACGATCGGGCTGCTGTTAGGTCCATTCGTTATTCCTGTCGCAGGACTTCTGATCGGTCCTTTTCTTGGTGCAGTGATTGGAGAAATGATCGTCGGGACCGAGTGGAAGCAAGCGTTAAAAGCCGGGGTTGGTGCTTTGGTAGGGTTTTTCTCGGGCTTGGTCGTTAAAGTGATTTTACAGTTATTAATGATTATTTTGTTCATTATTTGGGTGCTGAAGTTTTAGCAATCCATTCTTTTTCGGGGAAGAGGGAAAGTTTTGGCAAAGGATTCACTGGTAAAAGGTACGTTGATCTTAACATTGGCTGCGCTGGTGGCAAGGGCTTTAGGCGTGGTACAGCGGATTCCTCTCATTTTACTGTTAGGCGATATAGGGATGGCGGCATACGGCATCGCGTTCAACCTATACTCGATGCTGCTTGTTGTAGCTACCGCAGGGATTCCGAGTGCGCTCAGCAAAATGATCTCTGAGCGGACTGCGCTTGGACTCCATGCTGAAGCGAACCGTGTGTATCGGGCAGCGCTATGGTTTGCCGCCGCGGCTGGTATTGTGATGACGCTGTTCCTGTACGTCATTGCGCCATATTATGCGGAGAGCATTATTAATCCGCAGGCGCTGCTTCCTATCCAGGCATTGGCCCCTGCGCTGCTCTTATTCCCGCTGATTGCAATTATGCGGGGATATTTTCAAGGCCGCCGGATGATGATGCCAAATGGGCTATCACAAATTATCGAGCAAATTTTTCGAGTTGTCACCTCTGTGGTGCTGGCCTACATTCTGCTTGGACATAGCATGGAGTGGGCCGTTGCTGGCGCATCGTTCGGCGGTGTGATCGGCAGCGTTGCGGCAGCTGCGGTTATGGTGTATTATGCGATGCGACTGCGCCGCAGTGATGCGTCCGAACGGACAGCAGTGACTGCCGGCACTGATGCAGCCAGAGAAGGTGTCACGCGCAGCACGCTTTCCTTCAAAACGATTTATAGTCAAATGTTCAAGCTCTCGATTCCTATCGTTATTTTTTCTATGACGGTTACGCTTATTTACACGATTGATTCGTCCATCGTAACGCTGCTGCTTAAAGATCAGGTAGGAGAAGAGAATGCTAGGGAAATTCTCGGAATTCTTGTAGGGCGAGCACAGTCCTTGGCAGGCATTCCGATTATTTTGGCTGTAGCGTTAAGCCAATCGGTCGTACCGATCATCTCGTCAGCTTACTCGCAAAAGGACTTGAATCAGGTTTCCGATCAAACCGGCAAAGTGCTCCAGATTTCCATACTGAGCGGCCTGCCTATGGTGCTGCTTATTTGTCTGGCGGCATCGCCGATCAATGCGTTTATTTTCGGTATTCCGAAGGATTCAGCAATCGTCGAAACGTATGCAGCTCCAATCATTATTGTCCTTACTATTAGTGCTATTTTCCAAATCGTCATGCAGACGTCCGGTGCGGTGCTCATGGGGATGGGGAAAATGCGTGCACTTATGCTGCATGTAGTTGCTGGTATTGCAGTGAAGCTGGTTGCCAGCTTTGTATTGGCGCCATCCATCGGCATTTACGGGATTATTGCAGCGACCTGCTTGTGTTTCGTCATTATGACCTGGCTTAACCTGCGCGTGCTTCGCAAGGAAGTCAAATTCCGTGTCCTTGGAGCACGTCGCTGGACAGGCTTGATGGTTACAACGGTAGTCATGGTCATCGTCGGCATCGCATTGGATTGGCTGACTCAGAGCTACGTAACCCCATTTGGAAATCTGAGATGGGATGCCTGTATTCAAACGATCATTATTTGTGCCATTGTTGGAGGAGCCTATCCGCTTCTGCTGTTCCTGACACGAACGATCGGAATATCGGATTTGCAGCATATGCCACGTCCACTTCAGCGCTTAATCGGTCGTGTTGCACCGCGACTGCTCCAAAAAGCCAAATCTAATAGCTAGGCGAGGTACGTTGATAGTATTTCAATAGTTGAGCTAACCGTCGGAAAGGGTCAAGAAGACCTGAAACTGGCGGTTTTTTTTATTCAACACGTACGCTGCGTGCTGGAGCTGTGATCTGCCAATTTCGTTAACACACCCGGTTGTATCTCGAATTATGATATAATAGTTTAAAATATTAAATCATTCGTATTATTTTTTCTAAGGGGTTAAATTATGCTAAAGAATAGGAAATGGAGCATCAGTTCTAAAATCGCATTAGGTTATTTGTTGGTTTTTTTATGTATGGGCCTTTCGATCTTCTTTCTTATGAATCGAATTTATGACCTGCAAAAAGAAGTTCATTTCATTGCTGATCATGATATCGACGTGCACAATCTGGCTAACCAGATTGAAAAAAATATTTTGGATATGGAAACCGGTCAGAGAGGTTATATCATCACTGGGGAAAGCAGCTACCTGGAACCTTATAATGACGGAAAAAAGAATTGGCAGCAGGGCTACCAACAGTTACACGAGAGGCTTACTGATAATCCAGCTCAACAAAAAAAACTGGAAGCTATTAAGAGCAGCATAGAAACTTGGATGTCTACTTCTGGTGATAAGCTGATTCCGCTGCGTAAAGATAACAAGGCAGAGGAGATTCTCCAATATTACAAGGATGATAAAGGCAAGCAATATATGGATCAAATGCGATCCCAGTGGGACAATTTCCGGCAGGAAGAGAAACAGCTGACGGCAGCGCGGGTTGCTGACCTGGAGTCCAAGAACAATGAGCTTCAGACAGAATTGTATTTGCTAATGGTACTGGCGCTCGTACTCTCGGTTATTGGAACAATGACTGTATCCCGTTCCATCGTCCGAACGATCCAACAGGTGGTCTCAGCTATTAAGCAAATAGCCTCTTCCGAGAAAAATCTGAACACCCGTATCGATGTGAGGACAAGAGATGAAATTCGCGAACTGGCGGAGGCGACCAATTCATTGCTGGAAAGCGTTCAGAAGCAGGATTGGTTAAAAACAGGGATTGCTGAGATTGCAGCGATGAACCAGGGTGTGAATAATATTGAGGAACTGGCCCGTTTGTTTATTACAAAGCTAGCTTCAACTATGAATGCGTCCTATGGTGCCTTTTATATCCGCAGGGGGCAGGGCGAGCAGCAGCGTTTTATTAAGATTGCATCTTATGCCGGGGGCGATTCGATAGGCAAGACCAGTGTCCGGTTGGGAGAAGGACTCGTCGGGCAAGCGGCTTTGGAGAACAGAATATTGCATTTAAATGATATTCCCGAATCGTATATTCAGATTTCGTCGGGGCTGGGTCAGGCAGTGCCAAAGAGCGTTATTATTACACCTGTATCCTATGAAGGCCAAGTTGAGGCTGTTTTCGAGCTGGCTTCTTTCGATCGCTTCAACGAGCTTCATCAGGAGCTGCTTGAGCAAATTCGTACTTCTTTCGGTATCGCTGTAAATAGTGTACAGGGCCGTATGGAGATCGCACGATTGTTAGCCGAGTCTCAAGCGTTTACGGAAGAGCTGCAGACGCAGTCCGAGGAGCTTCAAGCACAATCGGAGGAAATGCTCAGTCAGCAGGAGGAAATGAAAGCCTCCAACGATTCTTTAAAGAAATCCGAAGAACGTCTCCAGCGTCAACAGGAAGAACTGGAGAAGGTCAATACCGAATTGTCCAAACGCTCTTATCAGCTTGAGGCTCAGGTTCGGTTCTCGGAAGAGGTCAATGTGGAGATTGAGCGGCAGAAGGAAGCTTTACAAAAGCGGACCGAGGAACTTACAACAATGTCCAAGTACAAATCCGAGTTCTTGGCCAATATGTCTCATGAACTACGGACTCCGCTTAACAGCATGCTCATCCTGTCGCAATTTCTGGCGGAGAATAAGGAAGGCAACCTCAGCAGTAAGCAGGTTGAATTCGCTCATACGATCCATGGTTCCGGAAGTGATTTACTGCGTCTGATTGACGAAATTCTCGATCTTTCCAAGGTAGAAGCGGGAAAACTCGATTTGAATGTGGATATGACTATCGTTGATGAAATAGCAAGTATGCTTCGTCGTAATTTCCAACCGGTTGCGACGAAAAAGGGACTGGAGTTCCGCGTCGAGTCAGGGACCGATGTGCCTCCTTACTTCTATACGGACAGTTACAGGCTGATGCAAATTTTGAAAAACTTTTTATCTAATGCGTTTAAATTTACAGTGCAAGGTCACATTGCACTCCGAATATACAAAACGGAATTTGCGTTTGCTGATGTGCCGGGTACAGCCAAACAGGCAGCTATTGCATTTGCGGTAACAGACACCGGAATCGGAATTCCGGAGGACAAGCAGGATATGATCTTTGAGGCGTTTCAACAGGTAGACGGCACAACAAGCCGTAAATACGGTGGAACCGGCTTGGGACTGACTATAAGCCGCGAGCTCGCACAATTGCTAGGTGGAGAAATAAGCTTGGAAAGTCACAATGGACAAGGTAGCACCTTTACGCTCTTTTTGCCTGCGGTCACCGATCAGGATGAACAGGTACTGTTACCTATAACAACCAACGAAGTCGCCGCGGGGGCTGAGTCCGTTTCCGTGGAAACAGCAAGCACCAATAATGTTCCACATATTAGCGATATTGTGATACCACAAGTCGTATTGTCCGATCCTAAGCTGCTTGCACCAGGTGAGGTTGAGGACGATAGAGAGCATATTGAGGCTGGCGATAGAGTCATGCTGATCGTGGAGGATGATGCGCCTTTCGCGAGCTTTATTCTCGATATGGCCCGTTCCCGCGGGTTCAAGGGCTTAGTCGCAACACAGGGAGACAAGGGGTTAGCTCTGGCCTACACCTACAAACCTCATATGATCATGCTGGATATCCATCTGCCGGTGATGGACGGGTGGACCGTATTGGATTTGCTTAAGCAAAATCCAGAAACTCGCCACATCCCGGTTCATGTACTGTCTGTTGTAGATGAGCCTCAGCAAAGTCTTGTATCAGGAGCCATGGCTTATTTGAAAAAGCCGGTCAGCAAGGAGATGCTGGAACAGGCATTCAATAGTATAGAGGATTTACTCAATCGGATTCCTAAGCGTTTGCTTATTGTTGAGGACAATATGCCGCTACGTGACAGCTTAGTAGAACTTATTGCTCATGACGATGTTGCCATAACTGCGGTAGGATATGGAGAAGAAGCGCTTCAAGAGCTGAGTGGCGGACATTTTGACTGCATGGTGCTTGATTTGGAGCTGGCGGACATGTCGGGATTCGAACTGTTGGACCGGATTCGCAATATAGAAAGACTACGTACACTACCGATAATTATTTTTACCGGTAAGGATTTGGATATGAAGCAGGAGCGAGAGCTGCGTAAATATGCGGAGAGCATTATCGTGAAAAATGTAAAATCACAGGAACGGCTCTATGCTGAAACGGCATTGTATCTTCACCGGGTTGAATCTCAGCTGCCGGAGGAACGTCGCAAGCTTCTTCACAAGCTGAACAATGCGGAGGATGTATTCGAAGGCAAGCACATCATGCTAGTCGAGGATGATATCCGCAACGTATTTGCGCTTACTAACGTGCTTGAAGAGTATAAATTAAAAGTAACCTATGCCGAAAACGGCCGGGAAGCATTAAATGTGCTGCAGTTGAACCCGGATATCGATTTGGTGCTGATGGATATTATGATGCCGGAAATGGATGGCTACGAAGCGATGAAGCAAATTCGCAGCAATCCGATGCACGAGCAGCTGCCAATTATCGCGCTCACCGCGAAAGCGATGAAAGAAGATAGGCAAAAATGCATCGATGCCGGTGCTTCCGATTACATCAGTAAACCTATTAATACGGACAAGCTGCTTTCCATGTTAAAGGTATGGTTATATAAGTAGTCAGGGGGGAAAAGGTTGTCCGATAACTCAGGCCAACTGCCGCATTCTGAAGAACTAATTGATGATGAGAGGCAAAAGATCGAAATCGAGCTTCTGCTTGAAGGCATTTACCGGATGTATGGCAACGATTTTCGAGATTATGCCTATGATTCGATTAGCCGACGTATTACACACACGGTCAGACAGCTAGGGCTGACCTCGATTACCGCCCTGCTTGAACGTGTGCTGCACGATTCGAATGCGATGGAGCAGCTGCTGCGCAGCTTGACCATCAATGTGACCGAAATGTTTCGTACACCCTCTTTGTTTTTGACTTTTAGGAGTAAGATAGTACCGTTTCTGAATACGTACCCGTCGATCCGGATATGGCATGCCGGCTGCTCAACAGGCGAAGAGGTACTGTCCATGGCCATTCTGCTCCAGGAGGAAGGACTGTACGAAAAGACGCGCATCTATGCAACCGATATTGACCAGGAAGTGTTGGAGCAAGCGCAGTCGGGTAGAGTAATGCTAGGCAATATGCAGCAGTATACGCAAAATTATATATTGTCCGGAGGAAAAGGTTCCTTCTCGGATTACTATGCTGTCGATCAGGGTGATAAAGTGACCTTTAATAGTTCGCTCTTAAAGCACGTTATTTTTGCCAAGCATAATTTGGTGACCGATCAATCATTCAATGAGTTCCATGTTATTTTTTGCAGGAATGTCATGATTTACTTCAACCGGAATTTGCAGAGGCGGGTTCACAGCTTATTCCACGAGAGCCTCCCCCGGTTTGGCGTGCTTGTTCTTGGAGAACGCGAGACGATGCGGTTCAGCGGGTTCGAGACCTATTACGAGCCGTTGAACGAAGCAGAGAAAATATACCAAAAAATTAAATAAGCGGAAACCTTCAAGCCCTTCAACTTCTTAGCGGCTTGGAGGTTTTTTTTTGTTGCAGTTGGCTTCTGTTTAGCGAAATTCCATGCGGGTTAATGAGAGTTAGAACTTATACCCTGGATGGAGGCTGACCTATGCTGTTAGAGTGCTTTTATCACGTGGCCCAAAGTAATTGGGCTTATGCTTACGATAACGAGACGATTCATTTGAGAATGAGAACCAAACGGGACGATGTGGAGGAAGCTGTGGCGGAGACCGGCGATAAATATGATTGGGACAAGACCTATGCCGAATATAAGATGGTGAAGACGGCAGCGGACGGGAGATTCGATTATTGGGAAACCAACATCCAACCTCCATTTCGACGGGTCAGCTACTGCTTTCGTTTGAGAGCGGGTTCAGAGACCGTGTGGATGACGGAGAATGATATCCGACATGAACGGCCGACGCCAACCGGGGATTACTATGATTTTCCGTATATTCATCCGATTGATACTAATTCCGTCCCGGAGTGGGCTAAATCAGCTGTATTTTATCAAATATTTCCCGACCGGTTTGCTAATGGAGATCCATCCAACGATCCGGAAGGCGTGTCCCCTTGGGGAGAGGAGCCAACCTCAGATAACCGATTCGGAGGAGATCTGCAAGGCATCATCGACAAGCTGGATTATTTGACCGATCTGGGCATCAATGCGATTTACTTAACGCCTGTGTTTGAAGCGCCCTCCAATCACAAATACGATACGGTAGATTATAAAAAGGTCGACCCGTGGTTCGGTGATAATGAGATGCTGCGTAAGCTGGTGGATGCTTGTCATAGCAAAAATATCCGTGTCATGCTGGACGCAGTGTTTAATCATTGCAGCGAGAAGTTCCCTCCGTTTCAAGATGTGCTGGAAAAAGGGGAAGAATCGAAATATGCTGATTGGTTTCACGTTAACAGCTTTCCATTAGAGTTTAAAGATGGAGTCCCGACATACGATACGTTCGGTTTTTTTGGTAATATGCCCAAGCTGAATACGGCTAATTCGAAAGTGAAGCATTATTTGCTCGATGTGGCCGAATATTGGATCAAAGATATTGGCATCGACGGCTGGAGGTTAGATGTGGCTAACGAGATCGATCACCACTTTTGGCGGGATTTCCGTAAAGTAGTTAAGGCCGCCAATCCGGAGGCATACATAGTAGGAGAGGTATGGAGTGACTCATTAAAATGGCTGATGGGTGACCAATTCGATTCGGTTATGAATTATCCGTTTTCGAATAAAGTACTGGAATTTTTCTCGTCATCGGATATGGATGGCTTTACGTTTGCCAATAGCATGGGGGGCTTGCTGATGCGCTACCCTAAACAGACGAATGAGGTTGTGTTTAATTTGCTATGCAGCCATGATACACCGAGAGTCATTACTAGAGTCGGAGAAAACAAAAGGCGCTTAAAGCTTTGTATTGTTTTCTTGCTGACGTACATGGGAACACCTTGCATCTTTTACGGTGATGAGATTGGCCTCACGGGTAACGATGATCCGGATTGTCGCAAGTGTATGGAATGGGATACGGATAAACAAGATCGGGAACTGTATGATTTCTACAAGCTTTTGATTGGACTTCGTCGTGAGCATGAGGTGTTAGTCAAGGGGAACTTCCGTTTTTTGAAGGCGGACCGGGGAGACCAGAAGGTTATTTACGAGCGGCTTGGCGATCGCGAGCATTTTACGATATGGATGAACAATACGGAGGAAGCGACGGTGCTTTCACATGCGATGGATACTGACGATTGGTGCGATGCATTAACAGGAGATGAGGTTCATCCGGCAGATGGAGTGATGAACATTGAACTAGAGCCGCTGGGATACCGTATATTGCGGCGCAGCTTGAGTTAAAACTTTTCGTATTTGCAGCGACTGACAACCATGATAAGATTATACAAACGATCATCGAGCTTAGGCAGCAGAGGAGATAAGGATAAAGATGATAGAGAGAAAGATTCGAGTCGCAGAAGCAAAAGATACGGACCAGCTGATGCAGCTGATGTACCAATACATGGATTTCTATGAAAGGCCTCGTCCCGAGGAGAATGCGCTCAGACACTTTATTGGCCGTTTGCAGCAGGAGCCTTGTTCAGGCCTTCAGTTCGTAGCGGAGCAAGGAGGAAGCTTGGTAGGCTTCGCCACGCTTTACTTTACGTTCAGCACGCTTCAGCTCAAACGTGCCGCTATCATGAACGATCTGTTTGTTGCTCCTTCTGAACGAGGCTTGAAAGTAGGCGAAGGGCTGTTTCAAGCATGCCTGCAGCACGTCAGGTCTAACGGTTATGCGTATATGACCTGGGAAACAGCTCAGCATAATACAGCGGCTCAGACGTTTTACGACAAAATGGGCGGCCTCCGTTCTGATTGGCTGGTCTATGAAATAAGCTAATGAATGAAGAGAAGAATAGAGTAACCTCATCTCGCGATTTTCTTATACACCAGAAACAATTAGAAGAAGGTGATATGAGCTCGTGTCGGAGGTTACTCTTTTATTATTTGTAAAAAAGGGAGTCAATCAAGAATGAACAGAGAGTTGCTGATGCTTTATTGTATCTGCGGTTTGTTCATTGTGACAATCGCGGCTTGCAGCCAGACGTATCAAGTCACAACAGCTTCCACGAAAGCCCTAAATCAAGAGCTGCGGGAGATGTCCTCTACGATAACATTATTTCGCTGTTCTTTTACACGTCCGCAGCTTACATGCAGAGTCGCTTTGTCACGAGAACCGGATGAACAGCTGATAGATTCCCTATTGGTAAAAGTGAAGGCGTTCTCTACGTTGGACAACCTGGATGAGATTGCCCGCAAGGTTCACTGGAATGATCATATATGGACTATACGGCTGGTTGTCGGGACGGACCGTGATGTACAAACGACGCAGTATGAATATTCCGCCAGCTATTATCGATATCATATCGACCATAGCATTCAGGAGGTCGATGCGTACCAAACATGGAGCCTCTCTAAATGATTATTGAAGCAAATCCCCAGCCAATACGGCAAGCTCGATCTTGTTCAAACCAAAACAGTATTCGTGAGTCATCTCGAAGGAGAATGGAGGCTCTACCGAAGTAAGGTAGGCAAGACTTTCTTCTTGCTTAGAAGATTGATACCAGTCTCCGGATTCTGCTGAGTCGAACGCGTGGTCTTTCCATACGTCAGCCAAGCGTGGACTGTACAGCGGAGCAGCGCCTGAACGGAGACTGCATCCGTCAAGCCATTCCTTAAGCTGTCCTCTAGGAACGGGAGGTGCATGACGAATAGGGGCGAATAAATGAGGCCAGTAATCGGCTCGTGAGCCGGTATGGTGAATGTCCGATGCGAATCGAATTGCCCCATCTGCCACGACCGGTATTCCAAAAAGAATGGCATACAGCTTTTTACCCACCTCGATTCGTTCTTCAAGGCGGCTGAAGTTTTCCAGCACGAGACCTGATAATCTGAGCTTACCCATGTCCAGATAAGGCAGAATAACCTGATTCAGTTGAAGTAAGGACTGGGCACTGAAAAAAATCTTATCCAGTACGGTTTCGCGGTACACAGGATGCTGAACAACCCGCGTTTCGATGTAGTTCTGTTCATTGATAATGAGCGCCATAGTCAGAAGAGCTGAGTCGCGACGCTGCCAGAACTGCTCCCAGACCGGCTGCATGAACGTGGAAACATTGAAATGACGCAAGTAGTGGAACAGCGGTCTGCCTGCTTTCAAGCTAGCTTCATAAAGCAGAAGCTGGGGATATGCATCATGAAAAATTAGCGCGTTAGCTCGCTCAAGGAAGTCAAATACATGCTCACGCTGAGAAGAGCTGAGCAGGTAAGGCAGCAGCTCTCCCTTCAAATCAGTCATGTTCCAGCCGCCATTGCGGGATACCATATGAGCCAGCAGCGACCAGTGTAGTTGGGGATTCCGACAGTACATATTCAGGTAGGCGTGTGTCCGAGTGACATTGTTTCGATTATGATATGCGGTCGCCGAACGGATACGATTAATTAGGGCTGAATCTATTTTTGGGTTCATCATAAGTGCTGGTTCAGTACTTGTCGCCTTTAGCCTGGCACGGAGCTCTGCAACAGCCTCCTTGGGCAAGCGGATGCCGTCTATGTGGTCAAGCTGAGCGCTCTCGTACATGAACGTTGCCGTCTTTTCCTTAGCCCAATGGGCAACTTCCTGCGGAACATCCGCTAACTTGGTCAATAAATCCCAACCATTCCATCTGAACTTTCCACGGCTCATACAGCTTCCAGCCTTTCCTCCAGCAGTTCTTACCTTCGATTACCGTTACAAAAAAGGAATTCAATTCCTGTTGTCGAAATAGATATATGTGTGAAAATGAATCATTTTTCCATTTTGTGCGTATATAATTATGTTTTGACACACAGCGCACTTATTTTTAATTTATGGAGGTACGGAATGAAAAACAAAAGAATGAGCAGATGGCTGCCAATGCTAATGGTTCTCATGCTTGTGGTTCTGGCAGGTTGTCAGTCCGTAAGCGGAGTGGACCTGAACAAGGTAATTCAAAATTCAGTAAGCACGAAGTCTTCCCAAGGCACTCAGACGTTGACTCTGGAGCTGATTCGGAATTCGTCGGCCAAGCTATCTGACGATGAGCAGCGGATGTTGGATTTATTCAGCAACGTGAAGCTGAACATTACCGATATGAGGCAACAGGATGCAACGCACGTTTCGATTAAAGGGGCATTTGAATATAACAAGGGAAAAATACCGTTCCTGATGGTGATGTCCGAGCAAGATTATATTATTACGGTAGAAGGCGCGAACAAGCCGATAGTTCTACATAACAGTGTGGCTGCCATGGACCAAATTCAAGACCAGCTATCCCAGGAAATGAAAGAGCAAATTAAGCAATTGTACAAAAAGTCCGCTGAAATGGCTCCGTCCTTTGCAGCATACTTTGGAGGCAACCTGCCTAATCCGAAAAATATTACGATTTTCGATGCCAGGGAATATGTTAATAATGAAGGTCTGAACCTGAAGCGGATTCATGCAGAAATTAAAGGTGACGAGCTGGCTGATCTGATTAAAGGATTTTTAACGAACCTGTTAAAAGATGAAAAGGGAATGAAGGACATTCTCGGTCAGCTGTACGATTTGGTGCTTCCATTAGTACAACAGGCTATGAAAGAAAGTAAGGCTCAAGGCGGAAGCCCGATGGATGATATGATTGCTCCTTATTTGAACAACAAAACATTGGCCGTCGAGTTTGCCTTCACCTTCCTTCAAACGAAGCTGAAAGAGCTTGTAGACAGCTATGATCAATCTCTTCAGGCCGCTTTAAGCTCGTCGAATGGTGGTAAAGGCTTGCAAACGCTGCTTAGCGACAAGCAATATGCGAAATTCGATCTTTATGTAGATAGTGATTTGATGCCCCGCAAGTCAAGTACGGAAATTATGATCACGGTTCCGGATAGCGCAGATGAAGCGATCAGCGGCATCAAAATTACGTCGACTCAAGATATTTGGAACATTAACAAGCCGGTGACTGTAGAGACGATTAATACCAGCGGTGGTCTTCTGGAGATGAACTCGCTCAGCAAGCCGTCTAAGATTCTCGCGGCGCTTGATCCTAAATCTCAGTTGTATCAGCTGCTCAAATACGATTTGCACATTACGAAAAAACAAATCAACCTGTTCATGGATGACTACTCTTATGATGAATCAACGAAACCTTACATCAGTCATGATGTAACTATGGTGCCCGTCCGTTTTGTTGTCGAACAGCTTGAATCGGATGTAGCGTGGGATGCTGCAACTAAGCAAGTAACCATTACCGATCCGGTTAGCGGTGCGATTATCAAGCTGAACGTTGGCAGCAAGCAAGCTTCGGTTAACGGAACGATCAAATCGTTGGAAACGGAAGCTGAGCTTACCAACGGTACAACGTTCGTGCCTGTCCGCTTCATTGCCGAGAGCATGGGAGCCAAGGTTGAATGGAATCAAGAGCTGAAGATGGTAACTATTACTCGTGATTAGTATATCCGTTACTAACTGAATCATGAGTTCTTAGAAGAGAAGGCCGCTAAGATAGCGGTCTTCTCTTTCTTTTTACAGCAATTAGGGATATGCCGCATGAAATGCAGCCTGAAAAGCACAAAAAAGCCTGATTCCGCCGGATCAGGCTTTTCGTATGGATATGGTGACTATGCCCTTAATCTTCCTCCTCCGACTCCAATTGTTCAGCCGGGATACCGGGAGGGCGTGGACCCGGGAGCCTTCCTGCACGTGATGCCGCTTCCCGCAGTAGAAACTCAATATGTCCGTTCACACTGCGAAATTCATCTTCGGCCCATCGTTCAAGTATTTGATACAGCTTCGGGTCCAGCCTTAGGGCGAAGTTTTTCTTGGGTGCCATAGGCGCAAAGCCTTAATAGAGACTTCCGGTATTAATGACAGGATTAGCGGAACGGTCGGATACGATAGCCACCAGCAAATTGTTAATCATAGCTGCTTTACGTTCCTCGTCAAGTTCAATGACGCCTTCCTTTTGCAGCTGAGCAATGGCTAACTGCACCATACCTACAGCGCCTTCCACGATTTTGGAGCGTGCGGAGATAATCGCCGTTGCCTGCTGGCGCTGCAGCATGGCACTTGCAATTTCCGTAGAATAGGCTAGGTGAGTCAGACGTGCTTCAAGCACTTCAACCCCTGCAACAGATAACCGTTCTTGAAGCTCTCTGCTTAGCTCCTCTGCGATTTCCTCCGAATTGCCGCGCAGCGAGTACCCGGTTTCCTCAAACACATCATATGGGTACTTGTTAGCTACATGGCGCAGCGCCGTTTCACTTTGAATTTCAACGAATTGTTCGTAGCGATCCACATCGAATGTAGCCTTGGCCGAATCCACGACTTTGAATACAACTACCGCAGCAATTTCAATCGGGTTTCCTTCGATGTCATTAACTTTCAGCTTAGCGCTGTTGAAGTTGCGAACCCGTAGCGATACTCTCTTACGTGTGGAGAAGGGGATAGTTAACCAGATCCCGCTTTCGCGAATCGTTCCGGCATAGCTTCCGAAGAACGTAACGATATGACCTTGATTCGGTTGAATCACGGTAATTCCTGAAGCAAGGAAGACACCGATGATGATTAAAGTAACGCCCAGTATGCTGCTATCATTGATCAGCAATACTATGCCTGCTGCAATAAAGATAACCATTAATAGAACCCCGAGAAATCCGTTGAGGACCCAAGCCTTTTGTTCTTTCATTTTCAGCACTCCTTTTTAAATTCATATTTGTTATCAAATGAATATCCTTTTGATATTTTTATGATATCACTTTTGCTAATAATTGTAAAGTTCCGAAATTTACCATCAGTCAGTCTTACGTTGACACTTTTCATGAGGCATGCTATAAAGTGGTTGTAAAGACTTGTTGAAGGCGGTGTATATAATGGAACAAGTGAATTCCGAGCAAGTATTTCAAGAAAAAATAGCGGGTGCAAAGCCAACTATTGCTGTTTTTAAAACAACCTGGTGCAAAGACTGCCACTTTATCGATCCTTTCATGCCTGATGTGGTGGAGGCCTATAAAGATCGGTTAGATTTTATCCAGCTTGACCGCGATGAAGTGCCTGATCTGTGCGAGAAGCTGAACATTCTTGGCATTCCTAGCTTTATTGCTTTTCGCGAAGGGCAGGAGCTGGTTCGCTTCGTAAGCAAACTGCGCAAAACAAGAGACGAGATCGAACAATTCCTTGATCGTGCTTTGGAAGTTTCTGAGGCCTTGAAGAAATAAATTCAGCATCGAAAACGCAAAAAAGCTGCTTTTTGTTCGGGATTTTCTGAACAAAGAGCGGCTTTTTTGATGGACATGAAACTGTCAATATTGCATACGGCGCGGCCTGTCTAGGTTTATGGGAATGCTATGAAAACCGGATGGTTTTGTTTCAATGGTTTGTAACAATTCCGCATGGATTTGCTCCAGTTTTATGGCTATAATGAAACATGAGCGATTGACTTGACTCATCATGTCGAGACTTAAAAAAGTAGGTGAGTTCATCACATGAATACGCAGAAATGGTTAAAATGGTTTTCCTTTGCCAGCATGTATGGAATGCTCTTGATTCTGATCATGGGCGCTCTGGTTACCAAAACAGAGTCGGGTCGCGGCTGTGGAGACGATTGGCCGTTATGCAACGGGAAATTTGTTCCTGCTTACACCATCGAATCGATCATTGAATACAGTCACCGTTTTGTGACAGGCATTGTAGGCATGATTTTACTTGTTACACTGATTTTGATTTTCCGATATAGTCGCAGAAAAGACGCCAAATGGTTTGTAGGCTTGGCAATGTTCTTTACCATTCTTCAAGCGATTCTGGGAGCGATGGCTGTTATGTGGCCTCAATCCTCGGCAACCCTTGCACTGCATTTCGGTATCTCCTTGGTAGCTTTTGCCTTAACGCTCTTGCTTGCCTTGGTATATACACGATTCGGATCTATGCTATCGGAGACAAAGAGTTCTTTATCACCAGGTATCAAATGGGCTATATGGATTATTACCATTTATTGTTATGGGGTTGTGTATTTAGGAGCTTTCGTAAGACATACGAATTCGGCAGGCGGTTGCGTAGGATGGCCGTTGTGTAATGGACAAGTTATTCCTGAGCTTTCGGGAGCTACGCTCATCGTGTTCATTCATCGCTTGGGTGCCGTTCTGATGCTGCTGCTCATCCTTTGGTTCTACTTCAATGTAAAGTCGAAGATGGGAACCCGGGACAACGTATATCAAGCGGGCAAATGGGCATTGATCTTCGTTGTGCTGCAAATATTCAGCGGCGCATATGTGACTTTGTCTATGGGATATGATTGGTACTTGCTTGCAAGTATGCTTCATACGATACTCATCTCCTGTTTATTCGGAATCTTATGCTACTTATGCGTGCTTACCTTACAGGGCAGAAAAGGTATCCGCTAATGACGGGCTTACGGAGCTTTCTTATGGGCTGCGTGAGCCTTTATTAATTTGATTCCAAGCTTCGAAACGAAAAAGGACTCTATCCGTTATACATAAAGCTAGGCATAAAAAGGAGAAGGTGACATATGGTATTTACAAATTTACGGGCATTTGTGGAAGCGCTGCGCAAAGAAAAGCAATTGGTTGAAATCAGTGCGCCGGTAGATCCAAACCTGGAGCTGGCGGAGATTCATCGGAGAGTGATTGATGAGGAAGGTCCTGCACTTTTATTTACTAATGTAAAAGGCAGCTCATTTCCCGTAGTTACGAATCTGTTTGGTACAAGCCGAAGAGTCGATCTGGCTTTCGGTCCAAAGCCAGAGCAGTTCATGAAACAAATCATTAACGCAACCGACACGCTTATGCCTCCAACGCCGAAAGCGTTATGGAACGAGCGTGGTCTTCTTATGGATTTGATGAAGGTTGGGACCAAAACCGTCCCTTCATCGGCTGCGCCAGTAACGCAGCAGCTTCGCAAAGACGCTCCGCTTGCAGGACTGCCTGTGCTGACCTGCTGGCAGGAGGATGGCGGCCCGTTCTTCACGCTGCCGCTTGTTTATACTGAGCATCCGGCTAACGGCCATCATAACCTCGGCATGTACCGCATGCAGGTTTATGATGACCGGACGACAGGGATGCATTGGCAAATCCATAAGGGCGGGGGCTTCCATCACTACGAAGCGGAGCAGCGAGGAGTTGCGCTGCCTGTTACCGTGTTCCTGGGCGGCCCGCCCGCATTGATTGCTTCGGCGATCGCACCCGTGCCTGAGCATTTGCCCGAGCTGATGCTCACATCGCTCATTATCGGGCAAAAGCTGCCTATGGTGGAAAATCCAAATGGCGGCCACAAGCTCGTAGCGGAGGCCGAGTTCGCCTTCTGCGGCTCGGTTCCGCCGCATGTTCGCAGGCCAGAAGGACCGTTCGGTGACCATTTCGGATATTATTCGTTAACCCATGATTTCCCTGTGTTTAATATTGATCACGTGTGGCATCGTAAGGATGCCATTTATCCGGCGACGATTGTCGGCAAGCCTAGACAAGAGGACTATTACCTCGGCGAGTTTCTTCAACGGCTGTTGTCTCCGGCTTTCCCTATGGTTATGCCAGGGGTCAAGGAGCTGTGGACTTACGCCGAGAGCGGCTTTCACTCACTTGCTGCCGCTGTCGTTCGTGAGAGCTACAGCCGTGAGGCATTGACGACGGGCTTTGCCATTCTGGGTCAAGGGCAGCTGACCTTGACGAAATTTCTAATGCTGACGGATCAGCCGATTTCTCTTGAACGGTTTACTCCGTTATTGGAGGCAGTTCTGGAGCGCTTTGATCCTTATCGCGATTTATTCATCTTTAATAACACCTCACACGATACGCTCGATTATACCGGAGGGCGTCTCAATCACGGCAGTAAAGCCATCATGATGGGAGTGGGAGAACCGATTCGCACCCTGCCGGCTGTTTACGAGGGCGGCGAGATTCCCGAGATCGACCGTTTATCGGTTTACTGCCGAGGCTGCCTTGTCGTTTCGGGTGCTGGTTATGTTCAGGAGCCTGAACTCGCACAACGTCTTGTGGGGCATTCCGGGGACCGTTTGAAGGAATGGCCGCTCGTTATTCTTGTGGATGATGCGAAGCAAGCTACAGCCAACCAGACCGCGTTCTTATGGACGGTGTTCACACGCTTTAATCCAGCCAGCGATATTTTTGCACGCACGCATGTAAATGGGCATCATCTGGCATACGAGCTCCCTATCGTCATCGATGCGCGAATGAAGCCTGGATATCCGGATGAGTTGATTCCACGAGACGATATTGTAAAATTGGTCGACAGCCGATGGAACGAATATTTTAACCGTGTTTAATGATGTGATATAGATAATTCGTGTAACCGGTATGCTCAGGCACTTGCTGAAGCATATCGGTTTTTCCACTTTGCGAAAATTGCATTCTGGCAATTAGTGGGGAGGACAGCCTAATTAGCAACGCATAACTATGGGTATACTTACAATTATTTGCATGCAGCGATGGATATGTTTTGATAAAAGCGCAAAGCGCCTGACTCCGCTGCCCCGCAAATCCCGCAAGGAGGCTGCACCTAATGCTAAGAATGCTGTTCAATGAACCGCGCCGCAAAGACCAAGGCGAACTGATGAAGGCCAACGAATCGATTCGCAGCTATATTCAGCTAATCAACGACATTCCGGAAAAAGAGCGTAATCAGCAGGAGAGACGCTATATGATATGGAGCGGCAGCTTTATAAGATCACTCGATGAACTGGAGCAGAGCCAATATGCGGCTGAACGGTATGGCGAGCGTGTAGTGTCAGCATATCTGGATGAGATGAGTGAGGAAGAGCTTGACGACTACCATCGTCACCTTTATTTTTATAAAAATGCGATTATTCGTCTTTTCGCGATTTTAGATAAACTAGGTCAGTTTATGAATGAGCGATTCAGGCTCAAGACCGAGGAAATTAAAGCGAGATTTTCCTATTTTACCGTGCTTCGGAACATGCATACGAACCGGTTGTATGTAGAATTGGAAGAGCAGCTGTACCAGTTGAAAGAGCAATTCAATGATCCTGTCGAGCGTTTGCGAAGCGAACGTAATCTGGAGATTCATACGATCAATGCGGATTTATTGGATGACCTGTTAAAAGCCGCTGAAGCAAAGAAAGGTACTGAGCAGCGAATCCACACGGAGAACATCCAAGAGCATCTTCATGACCTCATGTCCGGCTGCGAGATGACCTATCATGCCACACGGATGATATTTACTTATATATCGAAGATGGCGGTGTCTTCCAGCCGTTATCCTCATGATCTGTCTTAGGCTTGAATGCTGTGCATGGTTCTACTATACTTTGAATAGAATGTACAAAAGGTCCGTCCAAACCTTTGAATATGAGAATTTCGATAGACTAAAGAACATATGAGGAGGGCGTTTATGGACGAACGGCGAAAAGTTGCATTCATTACGGGGAGCGCCAAAGGTTTAGGCAAGATGGCGGCGCTTTTGTTAGCCGAGTCCGGCTGCGATATTATTATTAATTACGTTCATAGCGATACAGAGGCCATGGAATTAAGGGAGCACATTCTGAACAAGGGTGTAAGGTGTTTAGCTCTACAAGGCGACGTAGCGAATCAGAAGCAGATGAAGGAGCTTGTTCATTATGCGATTGATGAGCTTGGCGGTATCGACATTTTGATCAATAACGCAGGACCGTTTGTTCGCGAACGTCGGTTGTTTGCCGAGTATGAACCTGATGAAATCAATTATTTGATGCATGGTAATTTACTAGGTGTTATGCAGCTGGATCATCTTGTGCTCCCCTATATGAGGCGCAGGCGCTGGGGGAGAATTGTTCATTTCGGTTTTGGACATGCAGCCGAAGCCAGAGGCTGGCCTCATCGTGCAGTCTATGCCGCTGCCAAAGTCGGGCTCGTTTCATTCACGAAAACACTAGCTGTGGAAGAAGCGCCCAACGGCATTACGGTCAATATGATTTGCCCAGGCGATATCCGTGGAGCCAATAAAGAGAAGAGCATTGCTGAGGTGGAGCACGAGCAGGATGAAGAGTCGCCGCGTGGTCGTCCCGGTACAGGAGAGGATATTGCCAGAGTCATCGCCTTTTTGTGTGAGGAGCGCTCTGATTTCATTACAGGCAACATTATGGATGTTTCAGGCGGGTTAGACCCCATTCGAACGATGATCGGTTCTCAGAAGATGTCCGGCTCCAGCTGAAGCCGTGAGAAGGCGGGTAAACGGGAAAGACCCCTTGCGATCGATTCCGTTAAGGAGACGAACGCAAAGGGTCTTTTTACTTCTTTATCCGCAAGAAGATGGAATTAGAACACTTGAACGACTTCTTGAACGCCTTCCACTTCTTCAAGCAATGCGCGTTCAATTCCGGCTTTCAGTGTAATGGTCGAGCTTGGGCAGCTGCCGCAAGCACCCATCAACTTCAATTTAACGATGCCGTCTTCAACATCAACTAGCTCAACGTCACCGCCGTCACGCTGCAGGAACGGACGAAGCTTATCTAAAACCTCCAGTACTTCATCGTACATGGTGCTTTGTGCATTTTCACTCATTTGATTCACTCCTTTCTATACTTATTATATTACAATAGTATCAAAAATAAAATGGTTAACAAGGTGGCTGACAAGCAATGAGACCTATTATAGAATTTTGTACGAATAATATGCACCACGGCACCGAAGAGCTGATGAAAAAGCTTGAAGCCAATCAGGATTATGATGTTATTGAATATGGTTGTCTAGGAAATTGCGGAGAATGCTATTTATTTCCCTATGCCCTCGTCAATGGTGAGATTGTAGCCGCATCGACTGTAGAAGAGCTCGAGACTCAAATAGAAAGCAAAATAAAAGAGATCGAAGCTATGTTCGATCTCTTGGGTGAATAACTGCTAATATTATCCGAAGTGGCGCTTGGACATCCAAAGCACACCGCTTTTGATAGCACGCGGCACCATGCCTGTCATAGGACGATTGCCCAATAACGCAAAGCCGGATTTTTTGCCGAGCGATCCCAAAACCCCTTTGAGCTTGATTTTTCCAAGCCGAGGGGTTTCGTTTTTCCATACAGCTCTCATCACTTCGGCAACTTGACGGCCTTGTCCTTGCGCTGCTTGCGCACTTGGGCTAAATGGCAGGGAAGCGCAGTCTCCGATAACATACACATCCGGATAATCAGGGATCTGATGATATTGATTGAGGACAACTCTTCCTTGGCTGTCTTTAGGAAGCTGCAGCTGCCGAACAATCGGACTAGGTTGAATTCCGGCCGTCCAGATGGTTACATCCGTATGGATGAGCTCCTGCTGATTATGCAGGATTCCCCCTTCTAGACGGCTAAGACAGATATGGGATCTCATTTCGATATCATGCTCCAGCATCCAGTCGCGCACGAAGGTTTGAAGCTTTCCTGGGAAGGCGGACAATACGCTCGCACCCCTGTCCAATACGCGGATATTCAGATCCGCACGGCTCTCGCGCAGCTCCGCTGCCATTTCTACGCCGCTGAGCCCTCCTCCGACAATGGTAACCTGACCGTAGGGAGCAATATCATTGACTTTTTGAAACGTCTTGCGCGTGGCGGATAACGTCTGGATACTTTCAGAGTATTGCTCTGCGCCTTCCAGGTTGTGATACTTGTCGACGCAGCCTAGGCCGAGAACAAGCCAATCATAGGAGAGTGGCTCATCATTTTCGAACAAGATCAGCTTCCTGTCCAAATCAACGCCCGTTACTTCACCGAATTTAAGAATAAGTCTTGGATCTACAGGGAATTGCACACGAATATCGATATCGGCTAACGTGCCTGCAGCAAGAGCATAATATTCGGTTTTTAAGCCTTGGTAAGGCATACGGTCAACGAGCACCAGCACGGTATCTTTGGGCAAATCTTTCTCTAGCAGCTCGTTGGCTACGGTCAATCCGCCGTATCCGCCGCCTAATATAACCATTTTCTTCATTTAGTTAACCCTTTCTATGAGGAGCATCCGTTCAGCTGTGAGCACTAGTAGACTTTGATTTCGTTATAGAAGGTATCGCGTTCGACTGGAATACGGCCTGCCCCTTTGACGAGCCAAACAAGTTCATCACGTGTCAAGCCTTCTGGAGACAATGCGCCGGCAGCATGACTAATTCTTTCCTTCACGATCGTTCCGTGTACATCTGAAGCACCGAAGGAGAGGGCGATTTGAGCAAGCTGAGTGCCGAGATTAATGAAGTAAGCTTTAATATGTTGAATATTGTCAACCATAAGACGGCTGATGGCGATAGTTTTCAAATCGTCAAAAGCAGCTACACGGCGTTTAATACCCGCATTGACATTAGCTGGTTGAACGGAATTCGGAATGAAGACCATGAAGCCGTTCGTGTCATCCTGCAGCTCGCGCAGTAAGATCATATGCTGGATACGTTCTTCCAACGTTTCGATCGAGCCATACAGCATGGTTGCATGAGTTTTAAGGCCAAGGGAATGGGCATCCCGCTGTACTTGAAGCCATTGGTCTGTAGTTGCTTTGCCTACGCCCATTTTCTTACGGTACCGTTCAGACAAGATTTCCGCTCCGCCGCCCGTCAAAGTAGCAAGACCTGCGTCCATTAGTGTCTGTAGAACTTGTTTATAGCTTAACCCACTGATGCGGGAATAAAACTCAATCTCAGCAGCTGTGTGAGCTTTAATTGTTACATCAGGATAACGCTCCTTCAGAGCGCGAATACAATTCACATAGTACTCAAATGGAAGATGCGGATTATGTCCTTGCGCAATGTGGAATTCACGCATACCCGGTTGAATGTGAGCGTCGATATACTCGAACATTTCCTCAGGGCTTAGTGTATAAGCTCCTTCTTCACCTTCATCGCGGCGGAAATGGCAAAACGCACAGTGTGCCTCACATACGTTAGTAAAATATAGACTCATATTGTCTATGAAATAGACTTTTTTGCCGTTTTTCCTTAAGTTAACTTCATTGGCTAATTGGCCAATAGTCAGCAAATCATCGGATTGATACAAAAAAACGCCGTCCTCCAAGGAAAGTCGTTCTCCATGCTTTACTTTCTCGGCGATCTCCGCCATCCTTTGATCAGGATTAGTAATTACAATGCTCATAAAGCCACCTCCAGAATAGTAGTGTTATAAATATAAAAGAATACGTGTCCAGCACGCATGGAACCGGTGATGTAGCATAGCATGCCAGAAAACCGCTCGACCCTCGGATCATCATCTAGCGGTTGGATAACGTGCTTCGGTTGAAGCTGTGAAACCTTGCACATACATTTCCATGTAATAGAGAATGGAGAGTCTTGCACCAGTAAACAATACATCTTATTATAAACCTCAGAATGGGGACGAGCAATACATAGTTCGACAAAAGGACATTGGAGGCCGGGAGGATCAATTTTTAAAGCCCTCTTGGATGGAAGTCCTTGAGCAGAATCCTTATAAGGAGTATACTGTAGTAGAAGTAGCTTTATGAAAAAACGATGGTTCAAATAAGCTGACTTAAGCTAACTTATAAAAGCAAGGAGGAAATGAACATGATTAAAATTAGCGATACAGCATGCGATAAAGTTAAAGAGTTATTGGAGAACGAGGGTACGCCGAACTTGTTTTTGCGTCTTGGCGTGAAGGCTGGGGGCTGCAGCGGCTTCTCCTACGGAATGGGCTTTGATGATCAGGAGCAGGAAGGCGACAAAAGCTTTGAAATCAACGGCTTGAAAGTCGTTGTTGACGCCGACAGCTCCAAATATTTATATGGCGTAGAGATTGACTTCAAGGAATCCGGTATGGGCGGCGGCTTCACCATCGATAACCCTAACGCGGTAGCAAGCTGCGGCTGCGGTTCTTCCTTTAAAGTGAAGGACGAAGAGGGCGCTCCGGAGAAATGCGACGATAAGGTAGAAGCTTAATAGAGTTTTGGTATTTTAAGCTGTTGGATGACAGCCTCCTCTACGGATCTGCCGAAGAGGAGGCTTTTTATTTTTCTATCGAATAAACATCGACGGGTGAAAGGGCTGGAAAGGACTTTACGTTAACATTTGCTTTTATACTTGGTTAACTCTATAATAATAGAACAAATGTTCTTATTTAGAGGTGAGGTAATGAAAGCAAACAACCAATTTCTCAAACTCGATGACCCTACATACATAAATAAACAGCAGTATAAAAGAAAACGTCCCGAGAAAGATGAACGGGCACTGGAATCGCTCATACGAACTTTAGCGGTAGCTATTTTTACCGAGAGGCAAAATGTAGTGACTGTCTGGAGTGAATACGAAGACCAGACGTTTCGAGGCAAAATAACCGAGTTGGACAAGGTGCATAGAACGATCCGAATCGAGAATGAGGAAGAGTACACCTGGATTCAATTTGACGATGTCATTGATATTGAGATTATTACAAGCGACTTAACGGCTGAAGGAGCATACCCCTTCGGAGTATAATGGCAATATTTCGAGTTGCTTCATTGGTTTCTCGGCATTCTGTGAACCTCATCATGAGGTTCTTTTTCGTAGGATCAACATTTCCCGATAACAAAAGCGGCTGAAGCCTGCGTAAGGCGTCGTTTTTTCTCTTTTGTAAGAAGTTCTCGTCAAGCTTTGGAGCATTCCAGAAAACAATACAAAATTTTTACTTTTTGACTTCAAATTTCGAGTACCTTTTTACTTCAGATACTTTATAATCCAACGTATCAGCCATAATACGATGAAAATTCATCAGGAATAGGGAGATGCGGATGACCTTTATCAATCACATTAATTTAGCCAATACAAATGGGAATGTCTATTGCTGCCTGCGCAATAAGGTTGTGAGATTGAATGAATCTCAAATTACGGACTATTGCAGCGGCTGCAAGATGAATAGAGGGGCAGAACAAGGAAAGAGCGTTCAATGTTACTGGAACGACGTTCGGGATATCGCTAATCCGCACATTGTTGTTGACCCACAACTGGAGTTTCTTAGTATGCAAAATAGAAAGCTTAAGATAGAGCTTCCTTGGGGTCATGCCGGAAATGCGCTTGCATAACAAATATGCAGCAAAAAAGGCAGTCTTTCTGATAAGGAAAGACTGCTTTTTCCATTTTTTGAATTAATTTTTTTTATCAGTGTGAGGGTGGATAACCTGTGAATAACCTTGTCCACACTATTCACCCCATAATCATACAGGATTTTACACTTATTAACAGTGTACGCACAGGTTATACACAAAAAGCTGTGGATATTAGAACGCTTGTTCTATTTTTCTGGGCATGATACTATAATTTTACTTTAACGAAGTTAGGTGATCTAAATGAGATTGATGAGCAATGAGATTTTAATCGATTCGTACTTCAAGGCACTGAACTTGCAGCTAGAACAGGAGTTTGTCGAATTGTTGTTGGAAGAGATCAGACGTCGTCAGCTTAATTTGGAATACTTTCATAGAGAAGCTCAGGTCAATTGACCTGGCTCTTTTTTTTGTCGAGTTAGGGCGATCCATCTCACTTCGAATCGGAAGATGAGGTGATATTTCTCAGCTCCTCGAAGGCCTCCCTGTCCAACACCACGTCGCCGGCTGCGCAGGAGTCGTCAAGCTGGTCAGCGGTTTTACAGCCGGATATCGGGAATACCGGGAAAGGATGAGCAAGCATATACCCAAGAGCTACTTGAGACATTGTCAGATGAAGCCGCTCCGCAATGCTCTTAACCGACATCAATTTACGAAGGTTGTCTTCGTTGCACAGCTTCCATACTTTTTTATTCTCCGCGGTTGGCTCCTGCAGCATTTCAATAGTATAGCGCCCACTGAAAAAGCCGTTTGCCTGAGCATTGTAAGGGATAGCAGGCAATCCTGTACGTTCATGATATGCCAGCTCCTTATCGTCCATGGTCACCATTGTAGGATCATTACCTGGCCGATAGGAGGCCAAACTCCATTTGGTTTGGCTCGCTGCAAAGCCCTGCAAGCCGTTGGCCCTGGCATACTGCTGAGCGGCTTCTATTCGTTCCGAGCGCCAATTGGAGCATCCGAAGTACCGGATTTTTCCCTGACGGACATATTCATTCAACACATTGATAATTTCATCAACTGGTTGCTGAGGATCATCCCTGTGCAGCCAATACAGATCAATATAATCCGTTTGCAAATTCTGTAAGCTCTGCTCAAGATCGTAAGCGATATCCTCCTTGAACAAACGAGCGATATGCATGGTATCTAAATCAGGGTGAGCCCCTTTAGTAGCTAGGATGATGCGACTTCGGTTATTTCGCTGTTTCATCCACTGGCCAATGACTTTCTCGCTTCGGCTTCGCTCTCCGGGCACCCAATCACTATAAACCTTGGCTGTGTCCAGAAAATTGCCTCCATACTCCAAAAAACGGTCCATAAGCGCATAAGAATCCTGATGATTAATCGTCTCGCCGAAACTGGACGTGCCTAAGCAAATGACAGAAGGCGACAATTCCGTATCGGGAATGTTTCTAGTTTTCATTGATATGAACCTCCCATGCAGCATTTTTTTCTAGTCTATTAAACTGTAGGATACTACCCGTAATTATAAGGAAACCTAGTCGCTATTGTAAGCAGTTACATTTAGTTGTATTAGTATACATAGAGTAAGGAGCTACTTAACTAAACGAAACTAAGTATCCTAATGGTCAGTCATTTTCACCCTGTGGAATGTGGCTTATAATGGGACGAGATATCAAAAATGCAGTATGAATTAGATGCGTTGTCATTTATTGAAGGAGGACATGATATGAAACCAATCAGATTAGGGATGGTAGGGAGCGGGGATATTAGCAACCGCTTTTTCGAACAAACGGCTCGGTTGGAACAGGTCTCTTTCGTAGCAACCTGCGCAAAGCATTTAGACAATGCCGAGAAAAAAGCCAAGAAGTACGATGTGGCTCGTTGGTATGACGATTATATTCAAATGATGGATAGTGAGGAGCTGGATGCGGTTGTCGTCACGACTCCACACTCTATACATGCGGAAGTTGTCTTGGCAGCGCTGGAAAGAGGTCTTCATGTCCTGAATGAGAAGCCGATGGCGACTAGCTTTGAGGATTGCAAGAAAATGGTCGAGCTGGCCGAGACAAACAATAAAATATTGATGAATTTACCTTATGACCTTAATCCAAGCTTCATTTCGGCCATTCCGTATGTGAGCGAAGCGGTAATAGGTAAAATTACGGGAGCGGAAGCTCAGCTTAACATACCCGGACCAGGCCGAGATAACTGGTACTATAAGAAAGAGATTTCCCATGGTGGAGCCATTCTCGATTGCATGGTGTATCCCGTAAGTCGGCTGATCTCCATGCTCGGACCGGCGATAAGCGTCATGGCTGAAGTAAATACGATTATTCCTAACCGAATAGTTAACGGCGGCAAGCCTATTCAAAGTGATGTAGATGATAACGCTACGGTCATTCTGACGTTCGCCTCGGGCCAACATGCTACTATTCGGACGCTGTGGGGTACCTCTTTCAAGCAAAATAATACATTGATTTACGGCCGCAAAGGTACGGTAGCGATCAACGATGGCGGATTTCCGCTCGTAATTCACTCTCCCCAAGCACCGATTGAGGGTGCAGAACCAGTTACATGGCGTGGCTATTCGGACTGCTATGCACCGAAGCTGCTGCCATCGCTTAGCTCGGAACAGGACATTATGAGCCATTTTGTTCACAGTCTCCGTACAGGGGAACAGCCAAAGCCTTCAGGGCGACTTCAGCTTCACGTGCATGAAATATTGTTCGCCGCTTATCGCTCGGCCGAAACAGGACAGCGCTGTTTGCTAACGACCACTTTTGAGCCTTGGAATAAGCTGGATCAGGGTATCTTTGATACCAAGAGTGATTTTATATAAGAGAGGAATGGACAATATGAGTGAGCAACGCGTTCGACATATGGTTATATTCTGCCTTCGGCATGATAGTGGATCTCCAGAATCGGAGACATTTCTACACGATGGTCGAGCGATTCTTACTGCAATCCCGCAGGTGGAATGTTTTGAAGTACTAAGGCAGGTGAGTCCCAAGAATGACTACGATTTTGGCTTCTCTATGGAATTTGCCAATCAATCGGCCTATGAGGCGTATAACGAGCATCCAGCTCATGGCCGTTTCGTTCGGGAGCGTTGGGAAACGGAAGTGACGAGGTTTCTTGAAATTGATTTAGAAGTTATGAACTAAGACCAATAAGAGATTTGTAAAAAGACGCTTCTCGCTGACTAAGTCAACGAAGAAGCGTCTTTTTAACGTAAATGCTATAGTTTCATGTTACTACTGTGTCCAGGAGACAATTTCGCATTCGGATCAATGTATACCTTAGCATTGTTGATCGCTGTCGGAGCTTCACCGAAGCCTACGGCAATAAGCTTCAGCTTGCCAGGGTACGTTGTGATGTCACCGGCAGCGAAAATACCTGGAATGCTGGTTTCCATACGTGAATCAACTATGATAGATCCGTTATCGATTTCAAAGCCCCACTCTGCAATTGGACCGAGGGACGAGATGAAGCCGAAGTTAACGATAACCGCATCAACGTCCAGATCGAATGTTTCGCCGGACTTGCAATCCGCAAGCGTTGATTTTGTGATGGTATCTTCACCATGAAGGGCCGTAATTTCTTTAGGTGTAAGCACTTCAACCTTGGAATTCATCAAATTCTCAACACTATGCTCATGCGCGCGGAACTTGTCTCTACGATGAATCAAAGTTACTTTCTCAGCAATAGGCTCGAGCATAAGCGCCCAGTCTACAGCGGAGTCACCGCCCCCGCTGATGAGAACCTTTTGGCCTGCGAACTTGTTCAAGTCACTGACAAAGTAGTGCAGATTTTTTTTCTCGTATTTAGCTGCTTCAGCTAGCTCAAGACGTCTTGGCTCAAATGCGCCGACGCCTCCGGTAATAATAACGGCTTTGGATAGATGAACGCCTTTATCCGTCGTAACTTCAAACAATCGTTCGTCTTTCTTTTCAACCTTTAGCACTTTTTCTTCCAAATGGATATCGATAGGGAAATGCTGCATTTGCCGATCCAAATTGTTGACCAGCTCTTGGGCTGTCACCTTCGGAAATCCGGCAACATCATAAATATGTTTCTCAGGGTACAAAGCAGCCAACTGACCACCCAGTTGAGGCATGCTTTCGATAATTTTTACGGACGCTTGACGCATACCGCCGTAAAAAGCGGCGAACATACCGGCCGGACCGCCACCTACAATAATGATATCAACAACTTCGTTTTGCATAGTTCGTTAACACCTCCGGGGCATATTAACAATCGAATTATATTATAAAAATTTATGGAAAGAAAGTGAAACTGTTCCAGTTGATATGCGTAAAAAAAATAATGATAGTAATAAACCTTATTTAGCAGGGACTCAAGATGAGAGGGACACGTGCTAATACCTTATGTAGTCTCGGTTTATTCCGTTATTTTTAATCAAATAATACTTGCTATTTGTCAATATAAATTATATTATGTCTTGAGAAACTGAATATGGCTTACTGTAAATAAAGAACAAAAATGTGTTTGTTTTCAAGGTTTTCTTTGAAATCAAGGTGTGGAAATCGAATTTTAGTTTACTTTGTGTAATTTTTCACAATCATTTTTGTACTATCATACAATACAGAAAATAACGTGATGGAAGGGATTAAACCATGAGTCGAATACCAAGAATAGTCATTTTGGGAGCAGGATACGGCGGCATCGTAACGGCTATTCGCTTACAGAAGGAATTAAATTATAACGAAGCTGACGTTACGTTGGTTAACAAACATGACTACCATTACATTACGACCCATCTGCACATGCCGGCTGCAGGAACGGATAATCCGGAGAACGCACGGGTCAATATTCTTAAGCTGATCGACGAGTTCAAAATTGATTTTGTCAAATCGACCGTCGTACAGATCCGACCTCATGAAAAGAAAGTAATTCTGGAGGAAGGAACGTTGTCTTACGATTATCTGGTTATCGGCTTGGGCGGTGAGCCTGAAACCTTCGGTATTCCAGGATTGAAAGAATATGCGTTAAGCATCCGCAGTATCAACAGCGTTCGTTTTATCCGTGAACATATTGAATATCAATTTGCTAAGTTCAAGCGGGAGCCTTCCCGTACGGACTATTTGACTTTTGTAGTGGGCGGCGCAGGGTTCACCGGAATCGAATTTGTAGGAGAACTAGCTGACCGTCTTCCGCAGCTTTGCAAGGAATATGACGTAGATCCTTCATTGGTCAAAATTTATAACATTGAAGCGGCACCTACGGCACTGCCAGGGTTTGATCCAGAATTGGTGGAGTATGCAATGAAAGTGCTTGAGAATAAGGGCGTTACTTTCAAAATTGCGACAGCCATTAAAGAATGCACACCGGAGGGCGTACTGCTAGCTACAGGCGAAGAGATTAAATCGACAACCGTAGTTTGGACCGGTGGTATTCGCGGTAATCATATGCTGGATGAAGCGGGCTTCGAGACGATGCGCGGACGCATTAAAGTCGATGAGCAGCTTCGTGCTCCGGGCTACGACCATATTTATGTCCTTGGTGACTGTTCTATTGTAATGAATCCCGAAGGGCGTCCATACCCGCCTACAGCGCAAATTTCCATGCAGCAAGCCGACGTATGTGCTCACAATCTGGTAGCTTCCATACGTGGAGAGCAGCTTAAAAGCTTTGAATACCAAAGCAAAGGAACCGTTGCATCCTTGGGACGCGGCGAGGCTATAGGTATCGTTGGCTCACGCAAAATTAAAGGTGGAGCAGCAGCTGTTATGAAAAAGATCGTTGATATGCGTTACTTGTATATTATCGGCGGCATTCCACTAGTATTGAAGAAAGGTCGATTCTAAACATGAGGCACTGCAGCGTACAGGTACGCGGATTGCTGACACGGGACGAACTCGATCGCTATAATGCTCTCATGGAAGTGGGGCATTTTCTCGAGACCCAAACCCGTTACGATTTGGTATATACAGTGCAAAAGGAAATCGATACGCTAATCATCCCTGCTATCGAACGGCTGAAGGAGAAATCCCGTCAGCGCGATCGCGATACGGAAGCATATTTGGCTCAAAAAGCCGGGGCTGCCGTTGGGTTCGACGATGATGAAGATGATGACTAATATATAAAACAACTCACCCTGAGGCTTAAATCAATACGATTTGCCAGCAGGGTGTTTTTATTAGGGTGGGACCTTGGGAACGCGGCTTGTATGATAGGGTAAGAAGGACCCCATACACTATTAAAGAAAGAAAACGAGCCGCCGGATTCGTAATCCGGTGGCTCGTTGTTGTTTAAAAGGCGGGCCTGCTTACAGCTTAAGCATAGCTTCCATCTTGGTACGGTCTAGCAAATTGCCGACATAGAAGTCGCCGAATTCGCCAAAGCGTGCGCTGGTTTCATCAAAACGCATTTCATGAACGATTTTCTTGAATTGCAAGGCGTCGTCTGCAAACAGAGTAACGCCCCATTCCCAGTCGTCCAAACCGATGGAGCCGGAAATGATTTGTTTGATTTTACCCGCATAGTTGCGGCCGATCATACCGTGGGCACGCATGAAATTGCGACGCTCTTCCGTGGAGAGCATGTACCAGTTATCGTTGCCTTCACGGCGTTTATCCATCGGATAGAAGCACACATGCTTAGCTTTAGGAAGAATCGGTTTCAAGCGGGCCAGGATATCTGGATCCTGCATCGGATCAACGCCCGGTTTAGCCATGTAGCCGCCAAGCTCAACGATCGAAACATAGGAGTAAGTTGGAACTGTCACTTGAGCAAACAAAGTTTTGTTGAAAGCAGTCTCCAGCTCGTTCAGCTCTTCCAGTGTTTCACGCAGATGCATGAACATGAAGTCGGCTTTTTGTCCTACGATGCTGTAGAAAGCGGTGCTGCCGAGCTTCTGGTCTTCTGTGCTTTGATATTGTGCCAGCAAGCTGTACAATTCGTCCTCGGCACGGTTTCTTTCCTGGTTCGTCAAGCTTTTCCATGCAGTCCAATCAATGGCACGAAAATCGTGCAGAACGTACCAGCCTTCCAATGTGTTTACCAAATCGCTCATGGGGTACACTCCTTTATATGTAAAATATTTCGTTAACAACTTGTTTCATTGTATCGAAATCAAACCTAAAGGGCAAATGAATGCAGCGGTTTTGAACAGAAAGCAGACTCAAAAGAAGTCTCATGTTCATGAAGCGTTCACTTTACCAGACGACAAATTTTATATAAAATAAACATAACTATATCTAATGTTTTGATTAAAGGAGTTGGCCGACTTGCTGCAGTTGATCATCGTAACGGTACTGTTGTTCGTGTTATTTTTCGGACTCGGTTTTATATTGAACATGCTGATGAAAACAACGTGGTTCCCTATTTACGGATACATTGCTCTCGTTATTGGTCTGGTTATTTACTGGGGTTGGGAAACAGGATCGCTGACGACTAATCTTTCTGAATATTCATTCGCGGATTATATCCCGGCTATCGGCGGTTTAATTGGTGCCATATTGAGTGGCTCGACGATTAAATCGCTTCGTGAAAAAGGCTTTAGAATGTTTTAAAAATCACCATAGAAAGGTGTGCTGCTAATGAACGGCCAGCTACGCAAAGACGTGATACCAGGCATCAAGGTTCAAATCGTTCAAAAGCAGGATCAACGTACGGGGAAGCTCACATCGGGCATAGTAAAAGATATTTTGACCAATTCTCCAAGCCATCCGCATGGAATTAAGGTTCGACTTACGGACGGAACCGTCGGCAGGGTCAAAGAAATCAACGCGGAATAATTTCGTGAAAAACATGGTGGCGGAAGCATCCGTTTACCATGTTTTTTTCTTTTCTACTCATCGCGCAGCTGTCGATTTATGTGGTAAAATGGAGGTTAATACGTTAGACCAAAGATGGGATTGAGTAAATGCGGATTACGAATTTGCTGCACTTTTCGGAGTATCATCGTTATTATGTTATACGTGATTTTTCATTAAGCAGCTTGGATTTGAAGATGTTATCGACCATCTATCAGCCTATGGTCGGCGCGTTCGCGATAAGTCTGTATCATACGCTGTTTCAGCAGCTGCCTGCCGACAAGGTAGGGTGCTCCTTGATGGAGCAGCAGCGCAAGCTGTTCTTGGCGTTAGAGCTGGAGGGCGGAGAGCGGGGACGCAAGTTTTTCATCGAACAAACGTCCAAGCTGGAGGCGATAGGGCTGTTGAGAACGAACCGGAGGTTCGTTGAGGCATCGGATGATTATGTGTACGAATACACGCTGTATGCTCCACTTTCGCCAAATGAGTTTTTCAAAAACCAGCATCTGACGCTGCTTTTACGCGATAAGGTTGGTAAATATATGGTATTTTCGTTGAAGGATGAGCTTGTGCTTCCGGATCTGGACGAGCTGAGACAAGCTAACTCGGAAAATTTGTCGGTACCGTTCTATGAGCTGTTCCGCTTGAATACCCAAGTTGTAGATTACGAGCTGGAGCAGGCCTTGTTCGAATCGGCTGCCTCTAAGCCTGCGGAGAGACCGGAGGTCGTCATTAAAGGATTCCAGTATTCGGATATTATTATGCATTTTCCGAGAGGGTCTGTGAATCGGGCGTATGTGGAGAGGCTCAAGTACGAGCCTGAGCAAATGGCCAAAATTAATTTTGTAGCCAAGAAATACGGTTTGTATTTAACGGACATGTGCCGGTTGCTGGATGAGGACGGCGTGTTTGACCCGGATGGAGAAGTTGCCCTAGAAGTGCTTCAGCATAAAGCGAACGCCGTGTTTCGTCAGGATAAGAAGCGCACCGAGGAACGCACACGCTATATGGCTCGTGTTGAGCAGGGACGGGCAGCAGCGTCAGCGGAATCGGCAGTACCGTCTGAAGAAGCAGGGGACAAGGCGGTCGAGATGGAATTTTATCTGGAGGTACCGGATATATTCCAAGGAGAATGCAACCAGCATCAATATAATTACATTTTGCGAAATGAGCCTTACACATTTCTTTTGGAAAAGATTTTCTCCAAAGGAACAGTTCCGGACGGCTTGCTGGATACTTTATCCAAGGTGGATCTGAACTACCGGTTAAGTGAAGAGGTAATCAACGTTCTCATTCATTATTTATATGTAAACAAACGTTCCTGGTCCAAGGCATCCATTGAGTTCAGTGTTACGGATATGCTGGCGAAGCAGGTTGGCACATACGAACAGGCTGTACAGTATATTCGAGAGCAGAACAAGTATAAGGAAACCAAATCATCGCGTGGAGGAACAAGACCGGCTGCTGCGTCAGGCAACCAGCGTGGTGGCGTACGTGGAGGCAAGCAGAAGCCGCAGCTTCCAGTTGTGGGAGACAATCCGGTAACGGCGAACCAGCGTACGGCAGAGGAACGAGAAGCAATGCGCCGCAGAGCACAAATGCTCGACGGCAAGCTATAAGACGGGGAAGGGGTGCAGCATGGCATGGAATCACTCGGCGAAATGTTGAGGTCGTTGCCTAATCCTAAATACCGCCAGCAGGCGGAAGAGAAGATCAAGCAGATCATGGCTGATCCATTGGTGCAAAAGTTTCGCGCCAAATATCCGATGCTCGATGACTACACGATAAAGATCAATATGAACCGACTGTATCAATATGTGACCGAGCATAACACATGCTCCCGCTGCCCGGGGCTGGACAAATGTCCGAATGATTTCACAGGACACTATACGATGCTGTCCGTAGAGGAATCTGACAAAGGACCTCGGCTGTACGACTATAAAGTATCCTGCAAAAAGTTTGTGTCCCAGCAATCGCAGGACGCGATTCGAAGCCGTATTCGCAGCTTCTATGTAGACGAGCAGGCGCTTTCTCAAGGATATTCGTCAACTGAAATTTTTGATAAAGATCCGAACCGGGAGGAAGCGGTCGACCTGTTGATCAGCTATATTTTGCAGACGAAGCAGGAAGGGCTGCAGAAGAAGGGCTTATATTTGGCTGGCAGCTTCGGAACCGGCAAAACGTTTCTTATGTGCTACATGCTTCATGAGCTGGCGAAGAGCGGGTATACAGGAGCAATCGTCTACATGCCTGATTTTGCCGAGGATTTAAAGGCGATGTTCCAGGACCCAATGAAGCTAAAGGAAACGATTGATGTTCTAAAGGAAACGGATCTGTTGGTGTTTGACGATATTGGGGCTGAGAATTTGAACCCGTGGTTACGCGATCACGTCATGGGGGCCATATTGAATTACCGGATGAACAGGAAGCCTACTTTTTTCACATCGAACCATGATCTAAAAGCACTGGAGCAGCATTTTAGCTTCACCAGCAAGGATGGGGACGAGGAATTCAAAGGGCGGAGAATTATGGATCGTATCCGGCCTTTTGTCGATGTCGTCCTGGTTAATGGATATAACAAGCGCGGCAGTTAAATAGAAGTGAAGAACCGGTCTTGTCGGCATCAGCTGCAGATCGGTTTTTTTGTTGTGTAAAAAAGGATGTTTTTGGAAGTTTGTTGAATATGTAGCAGAGAGGAAGTATCAAGCTAAAGATATTTATTGTCCTGTCAAAATGGTCCATTAATGGGTAATTAATAACTAGGATTCTAATGGTCAAAATAGGGGAGGGAGCGTATGACGGATAAAGGCGATCAAGTCATTCAAAAGTACATAGAAGCTTGGAACCGGCATGATGAGGATGAGTTAATCAGACTTTTTATTGAGGGCGGGAGCTATCAGGACAGCGCTACAGGTGTCCCCTTGATAGGTAAGGCGATAGGCATGTATGCCAAAAGCTTGTGGATGGCCTTTCCTGACCTGCGCTTTGAACCTGGCAGATTGGGCGTTCAGCCGGAGGGAATAGCGTTTACCGAGTGGGTGATGAGTGGGACAAACCAAGGTCCATTTAATGGATTTCCGTCTACGGGAAATCGATTCTCCATTGAAGGTGTAGATATATTTACGATTCAAGAAGATAAAATTGCTTCATTGAGAGGTTATTTCAATGTATATCACCTCATGCAGCAGTTAGAAATGCTCTAAGAGTAACTATAATTTGAAATAAAAAAGCCTGCCCCGCTGCTTCAGCAGCAGGACAGACCTTTGATAACCTCTTAGCGTGTCATAACCTGAATAACAGTTGCGACTACAGCAATCAGCAGAAGAACACCGAAAAATGCGCCGAATGCGAGTGCAACGTCCAGAAAGTCGTTGGTGGGTTCTTCCATAACGTGAAGTTCTGGGTGTTTTGGATCGCTCATTATTGATTTCCTCCTTAAGAGTTTCCGTAGGAAAGTCTTGTGCATAGTCCTAATTACGAATAGTATACCCAAAATCGAAGATAATTGTAAAGCATGTGAAAGTGACAATTATGCGACGTTTTTTCAAATTTGATATGGATTTACTATCGACAGATGGAAACAGATGGAGGGTGTGATGAGCGGTTGAAAATGGGGGGCATTGTGGTATACTTTACATGTTGACAACATTTTATCCGGTGGAAGGAGAAGACATACAATGGCTATCGTTAATGTAACGGACCAATCTTTCAAGAATGAAGTTGAAGGATCCGGTACGGTTCTTGTTGATTTCTGGGCCCCTTGGTGTGGACCTTGTAAAATGATCGCGCCTGTATTGGAAGAGCTTGATCAAGAAATGGGGGACAGCGTGAAAATCGCTAAAGTGAACGTGGATGACAATCCGGAGTCCGCTTCCCGTTTCGGAGTCATGAGCATTCCTACATTGATCGTGTTCAAAGATGGACAACCGGTAGATAAAGTAGTAGGTTTCCAATCGAAGGACGCTTTGAAAAACGTTGTAACTCGCAATCAATAATCAGTTTCTAACGAAAACTGTTAATGAGAAAAAGCTCTTTTTCTGCTATGCTGAAAAAGAGCTTTTTTGTTGCTAATTTAAGAATGGATACGCCCGTCATGTTCATGGGAGTTGGCTGTTGGAAAGGGGTTATGAATGCGATGACGATGCAAGAAGAGGAGCAGGAGCGCAAACGGCGAACGGAAGCGATCCGCAACAAGCTGGCGCTTTTACCGGAGAAGCCCGGCTGTTACTTGATGAAGAATAAAGAAGATAAGGTGATCTATGTCGGTAAGGCCAAGGTGCTTCGTAACCGGGTCCGTTCTTATTTCACGGGGAGCCACAGCGCCAAAACGCAAGCCCTGGTGAACGAAATAGCTGACTTTGAATATATCGTAACGGGAAGTAATGTCGAGGCACTTATTCTTGAATGTAATTTGATCAAAAAATATTATCCGCGTTATAACGTACTGCTAAAGGACGATAAGTCATTTCCGTATATCAAAATTACAAACGAGAAGCATCCGCGGCTCGAGGTCACTCGCAAGGTGTTCAAGGATAAGGGCAAATATTTCGGACCTTACCCGAACGCATTTGCCGCTCAGCAGACCAAGAAGCTGCTCGACCGTCTGTATCCGCTTCGCAAATGCAAGACGCTGCCGGACCGTGTATGCTTGTATTATCATCTTGGCCAGTGCGTAGCACCGTGCGAGTATGAAGTGGCCCAAGAAGAGTATGATCGTATGGTACAGGAGATCTCGCGCTTTTTGAATGGCGGTCACGATGAGATTAAGCAGGATTTGACCCGCAAAATGCATGAGGCGGCAGAAGAGCTTAACTTCGAGCGGGCCAAAGAGCTGCGCGATCATATTGTCCATATTGATGCCGTAATGGAGAAGCAGAAGATTACGACCAACGATGTTGTGGACCGTGACGTGTTCGGCTATGCCGTAGATAAGGGCTGGATGTGCGTGCAAATTTTGTACATGCGTCAGGGGAAACTAATCGAGCGACGAGCGTCAATGTTCCCTTACTATGGGGAAGAGTACGAGGATTTTGTTTCGTTCGTTACCCAGTATTACAGCGACAACCCTGCGCTGCCACGGGAGGTCTTCCTCCCAGGAGAGCCGGAACAAGAGGGTGAGCAGGAGGAAACGACTGCAGACGTTTCTTCTGAAGTCTTGGTAGATGAGGACATCAGCGTGCATGCCGAAAGCTTGAAAACAGACGTTAAGGAAGCTCTGGAGAGCTGGCTTAAGGTGAAGGTTCATATCCCACAGCGCGGCTTGAAGAAAAATATGGTTCATATGGCCTGTGACAATGCCCGTGTAGGTCTGGAGGAGAAGTTCCGGCTTATTGAGAGAGATGAGCAGCGTACGGTCAAAGCAGTAGAAAATCTAGGGGAATGGATTGGCACGGGGGTCATTCACCGGATTGAGGCATTCGATAACTCGAATATACAGGGTTCCGATCCAGTATCAGCCATGGTTGTGTTCACAGACGGCAAACCGGATCGCAAGGAATACCGCAAATATAAAATCCGTACGGTTCAAGGTCCAGACGACTATGAAACGATGCGAGAGGTTGTACGACGGAGATATGAAAGGGTACTTAAGGATAACCTGCCTATGCCCGATCTTGTCGTTATTGACGGAGGTAAAGGTCAAATATCAGCTGCTGTTGATGTGCTTGAGAACGAGCTTGGACTCTATATTCCTGTCTGCGGACTGGTCAAGGACGCCAAGCATAGAACCGCAGAGCTGATGATGGGAGATCCGCCAGAGATCGTACCTCTGCCTAGAGACAGCCAAGAGTTTTATTTGCTGCAAAGAATCCAGGACGAGGTGCATCGATTTGCGATCACTTTCCATCGCGAAACACGTGCGAAGTCAATGATCGTCTCCACGCTCGATTCAATTCCAGGGATCGGAGAGAAGCGCCGCAAGGCGCTGCTGAAGCATTTTGGCTCGCTAAAAAAAATAAAAGAAGCCGGTGTAGACGAATTCCGGCCTCTTGGAATCGGGGAAAAGCTAGCTACTCAAATATTGCGTTCGCTAAACGGTGAAGCAGAGGGAGAGTCCTCTCAGGCCGATCAACTGAACGAGATAGATGAACAATCGATTAATTCAACCGAATAATTCAGGCTACGGGCAGCTAATTAGCTTGCAATAGCATGAAAACCAGGGGGAGTCTAATGATCCGGATTCAGGATCGGCGGATTCCCCTTTATTTTCGCATGGAGCCAAGCGACAGCTAAGCCTATTAGGCCAGGGAAGAGAATATAGAATATACCTGCTGTAATTAGCGGAGTGCTGTTCATATCAAACAGCGACAGGCCCATGAGTATGCTATCCATCGATGCGTGGGCGAAGAGTACGGTCATCAAGCCGTATTTCAAAAAGGCATAACCGAAGATGATTCCGATAATCGTTACTTCGACAAAACGCGTATAGACTGGATAGATAGGATACTGGGTGTGGCTGAGCGCCCATATCATGCTTGGCAGCAGCACAGCTAGGAATCGGTTCCTCACCAGCTTCAGGAAGAAGGCGATGCCGAATAAACGGTAAATGGCTTCTTCGGAAATGGCCGCGGCCCATGCCATCAAAGGAAATAGAGCTGGCCAAGTCATGTTCAGTACAGAGTCAGCAGGATCATTGACAGCCCATACGTCAAAGTATTCTCCTGCAATGAAAAACAAGGTTTGCTGAACAGCCAATATAAAAATACAGAGCAGATAGCCTCGAATCATCGATGTTCGCACATGAGAGGCGAAGGAGGCATCCTTCCAGACAGGCCATGTAATCCAGCCCTGGCGCTGCCACATATGCCGGCCTGCTTGAAAAGAGAAGTAAACGCTGACCGCCATAATCGCAATCACGATATTAAGAAACCAAACGTTAAACATCGCTTCCCATTGGGAGGGACCGCTTGAGTGCATAGTTCGGAAAGCAGGAATCATATTAAAATTGTTGCCGATGTAAATACCGAGAAATAGCACAGTCAAAAAGAGCCCGCGACGAAAGGTCAATTCTTTCCTGTATCGGATGACAATGAATAAAGCTGAAGCGGCCATGATTAGGGAAGCTACAAGGCTTATTCGTGTCATTTTGGAGGCGTTATCGTTTTGCTGTTCCTTCCAGTCGGTGAACGAAGAGGGGATCGCAAAATACGAACGGAACGATACGGCCTTTCCGCTATCTACGGTCACACTTAGGCGCAGCTTGGCGTCTCCGATTTGTTTATTATTGCTTTCATAGATAAAACCGGTGCCACGTGTAGCGGTTTTTTGCTCTTCTGCTGGAGGTGCTTGATTGATCATGGTGAGTTCGGACAGCACATAACTCTGATCCTTCAATGTTTTTTCCGCTATAGACTTCGAATCCACGGCTCCTGTTGAGACAGTCTCCTTCTTGGCAGAAGGGGCAGTGTACGCATTCCAGCCCATGATACTCAGGTTTGCAAAGTTAACGTCCACATAGTAGGTGATAAGCTTGGAGCTATCATTAATCTCCACTTCGTAATAATCGATCGGATAGGCGGTGAACTGTTTAACATAATCATCGAGCAGCTTCTCCTTCTGCAGATAGCCGCTTCTATCGGAATGCGACTGAAACAGAGTGCCGGTACGGTAATCAGAGGACAGCCCGAAACGCTCCTGAACAAAACGAACGGCTGCATCCGCTGCCTGCTGCTTTGTAATAGAGGGAAGCGTTGATTCCGCCTCCTGCCCTGAAGGCTCGTCCTGCAGCCATGAAGCTGCGATAGCTATGGATACATACAGGATAATGCCAATTACTGCTAACTTTACAAGAGAAAAATCCACTTGACGTTTTACCATGAAATGTCTCCTTACTTTGGATTAGAAGCTTACACATAAAATATAAATTTGTGAGGATATGTCATTGTATTCATTAAACTTAGCATACATGCCCAGCCAAAATCCAATGAAATTAAGAGCAAGGAGGGGAAAATCGTCGAAAAGCAGAGCGACAGCTCCACCTGCTTCATGACAAGTATTCTAATAATCCGATTATTACTTGTTTTCGAGCAAAAGCGACTTTGTGATTACAAGCAAAGAACATTATAATTCATATCAATTGAATAAAAAGCCGAATTTCTTTTTGAAAACGGGGGAACCATTTGTAGTAAGGGGTGAATTCGATTCCATTTATCGCGAGATGGAATTGATAGGGTACCTGTGCGTCCGAATCCGTCAGCTAACCTCGTAGGCTTTGTTACAGGAACCTATACAAGGCATTGGGTTTCCAGTGTCTTTTTTTGTTGTCTGAAAATCGAAAACTGAGGTGAATGATGAAGCCCGTAACGAAGAGATTTCAACTTACGCCGCCACAAATATTAGTTATCGGCTTTGCAGCAATTATTCTGGTCGGAGCAACGCTGCTGTCCTTGCCTATCGCTTCGGCGACAGGCCGTCCTTTGGATTTCTTGGATGCATTGTTTACGGCAACTTCCGCAACCTGTGTTACGGGGCTGGTTGTTGTGGACACAGGAACCTTTTTCACGAAATTCGGACAAATCGTTATTATCCTGCTGATTCAAATCGGCGGTCTTGGCTTTATGACGATGGCAACGTTATTTGCCTTCGCCTTGAAAAAAAGAATTTCGTTAAAAGAGCGGTTAATTTTGCAGGAGGCAATGAATCAGGGAAGCATGGAAGGGATCGTTCGTCTGATTCGTAAGGTTATTCGCTACTCCTTAACGATCGAGCTGGTTGCTGCGGTTATTTTCTCCATTCGATGGTCGCTCGACCTGGGACCTGCGAAAGGAATTTATTTTGGCATCTGGCATGCCATATCGTTCTTCAACAATGCAGGCTTTGACTTGTTCGGGTCTGTGTACGGTCCATTCACGAGCCTCACCTCGTATGTCAATGATCCTGTAGTGAATGTCGTTACTATGGGCCTTATTATTTTAGGCGGCCTGGGCTTTGTGGTTATGGCTGATGTGATGGATTATAAGAAGCATCGACGGCTGTCGCTTCATTCCAAAGTGGTGTTGAGCGCAACAGGGCTACTCGTAGTAGTCGGTGCCTTGGTTATCTTCATATTTGAATTTAGTAATGCCAAAACGTTAGGCTCCTTAACTTGGGGCGGGAAAATTTGGGGGGCATTCTTCCAGTCCGTCACCCCTAGGACGGCAGGGGCCAATACAGTGGATTTGGGAAGCTTGCGGCAGGCGACACAGTTCTTCATGATTATCTTGATGTTCATCGGCGCATCACCGGGCTCGACGGGGGGCGGTATCAAGACGACTACCTTCACCACGCTGATTGGTGCGATGATAGCCATGGTACGAGGAAAAGAAGACATCGTTCTGTTCCATTACCGTCTGGGTAAAGACCGCATTCTGAAAGCTATAACATTAACGATGATCGCCTTGTTTATGGTTATTTTCGTAGCGATGATCTTATCCACAACGGAGAACCATCCGTTCCTGATGATCTTATTCGAGGTCACCTCCGCCTTCGGCACTGTGGGCTTGACCATGGGAATGACCACGGATTTAACCGATATCGGTAAAATATTGATTGCTTTAATGATGTTTGCAGGCCGTTTAGGTCCATTGACGCTAGCATATGCTCTCGGGCCAAAAACGGAAAAAGAACTATATAGATACCCGGAAGGGAAAATTACCATCGGATAGGGGAAAACTAAGAAATGAAACGTAGTCAGTATGTAGTAATTGGACTTGGGAGATTCGGATCGAGTTTGGCTAAGGAGCTCGTAGAGCTCGGATATGAGGTGCTCGGCATCGATAAGGACGAAGAGGCTGTAGAGGAAATGAGCGATGTGCTGACGCACGTCGTGGTAGCAGATTCTACGGATGAAGATGTGCTGCGTTCGCTCGGTATCCGGAATTTCGACTGTGCGGTTGTTTCCATAGGAGACGATATTCAATCGAGTATTTTGACAGCTATATTGCTTAAAGACATTGGTGTAAAAATGGTCGTAACGAAGGCGCTCTCCGAGCTTCACGGGAAAGTGCTTAACAAAATCGGAGTAGACAGGGTTATTTTCCCGGAGCGGGATATGGGGATCCGGGTAGCGCACCAGTTGGTCTCCCCGAACCTGCTTGATTACATCGAGCTGTCCAAGGATTACACGATCGCGGAGCTGTCAGTGCCTAAACGGTTGTCTGGCCGTACGCTCAAGGAGCTTGATCCACGGGCGAAATACGGGTGCAGCGTTGTGGCGATCAATAAGAAGCATGGGGTTATTATTGCCCCGACGGCTGTGGATACGTTAGATGAACAAGATATTATGGTTATAATAGGAACAAACGAGCAAATTGATTTGTTCGAGAGCGAAGTAATCCGATAGCCGACCTAATGGAGAAGCTGCTCATCTGGGGCAAATGGAGTGAAAGGTAGAATGGCAAACGACGTCACGGAAATAGTCCATCATATATTGCTATTGTTAATATTAATTCTTACAGTAGGAATGATTTTCGGAAGAATTGCAGGGAAATTAAAGCTGCCCGACGTCGCTTTGTTTCTCATTGCAGGCATCATCGTAGGACAAGGATTGCATTGGGTGTCCGAGACTAGCAGCTCGTTGACGAATCAGTTCATTCTAACTATCGGCTCCGTACTGATTTTGTTTGATGGAGGACGGAATATACGGCTGTCAGGACTCAAGAAGGTGTGGTTAACCGTCACTCTCTTGAGTGTGCCCGGCGTATTAATTACTTGCGGAGTCGTCGCCATCGCGGCTCATTGGTTTCTAGGCATTCCATTGCTGTATGCCATCCTACTCGGTGCCATAATATCTTCTACCGATCCAGCTACCTTGATACCCGTCTTCAAGCAGGTGACGATCCGCCCAAAGGTTAGAGAGACCGTAGAAAGCGAGTCGGCGTTTAATGATGCAACGGGTTCGATCCTAACGTTTACTGTGCTGGCTATCGTTACAGGGAGCCAGTCATTCTCCATTGCGGCTAGTGTGAAGGAGTTTTTAGTTACGGCAGTAGGCGGTATCGTCGTTGGAGCGGTGATTGGAATAGTGTTGGCCTTCATAACCGCTCATTTGAAGCTCGGATGGTTCCGTGACTATGCTACAATAGCTCTTGTCGTAACGGCTCTGGGTTCCTATTGGGTAGGAGACTCACTGCATGTCAGCGGTTTTATGGCAACCTTTGCGGCTGGCCTTGTGTGGGGCAACTCGGATGTGTTCAAGCTGGATATGAACGATAAGCTGCATGAAATGGGACATTTCAGTGAAAACATGACGGTGATCATGCGAATGCTGATCTTCATTCTGCTGGGGAGCCAGGTTAATTTTCAAGTGATCTGGGCGCATTTGTGGCCAAGTTTGGCTATCATCGCTGTATTTATGCTAATTGCCAGACCCTTGGCCGTGCTGGTCTGCACACTTCCTGACCGCAGAGCCAAGTGGAGCTGGAGAGAGATCGTGTTCATGTTCTGGGTTCGTGAGACGGGGGTTATCCCGGCTGCACTGTCAGGCATGGTGGCCGGGCTAGGAGTACAGCACGCCGATGTAATCTCTTCCGTTACATTCTTGGCCGTACTCTTAACTATTTTGCTGCAGGCAGGAACAACCGCCTTTGTCGCCAAGAAGCTCGGTATCGACGAAAAGAAGGAAACCGCCGCCGAACGGTTGAATCCCGACCCTAAACCGGCTGTCTGAAAAATTCCTTGGCCTTCTCTATAAAACGTTCTGCTGAAGGATGATGGACGACCTCTTCTGTGAATAGCAGGGAGGTCGTTCTTGTCATTTGCTCTAATGAAGGAATGAAACGGACGACCAGCTCGTTATCTTTGACCAGGTTGCTTCGCAGGTATGATTCCGGCAGCAAAGTCGCTGTCTTGCAGGTGGATACAAGACGGATGATCGCCTCGAATGAGTCAATCTCCATCTTAACGTCCGGTTGGATTGCATAACGATGAAACATTTCATCCATTAATATGCGATACCAGGTTCCGCGAGAAAATAAGATCATAGGCAGCTCGTGCAGATCGCTGATTTCAATGGAAGCTTTATCTACAAAAGGATGTCCAAGCGGCAGGACGAGGCATAGATGATCATCAAACAAAGGCACGCATTTTAGCCCGGGATGCTCGATCTTGGAAGCGACCAGACCGATATCCACTTTCCGTTCTTTTACCATAGGGACGATTTCGTGCGTTTTGCCTGTGACTGCCTTAATGTCGGTATTCGGATAATTCTTGGTATAGATCGTAATTAGATCCGGTAGTGTGGACTGGAGCGTTGTCAGGCTGGCACCAATAATGATGCTGGCTGGCTTAATGGTTGTTTTGAATTCCTCGATGGAGCGCATCAGCTTTCTTTCGAGATGCCGCTGCTCGATAGCGTGTTCGTAAACGATTTGGCCTGCCCGAGTAATTTCCAGGCGTTTGCCTTTGCGGATGAAAAGATCTACCTCGAGCTCTTCTTCCAGCCTCATGATTTTACGAGAAAGGGCGGGCTGGGATATATTGAGCACTTGAGATGCTTTGTTCAAACTCTCCAGCTCGACAACCTTGGCGAAAATATCGATATTTTCCAGCAAAAAAATCCCTTCTTTCGAAAAAATGGTTCATATTGTGATTAAGTTTATAGCATATGTCAAAAATGAATAAGAGTATATAAATAATCAGCACTTCCATTATAAGCGATAATGGAGTACTATGGTGTATGTCACTGATCGTTCACATTTTTTCAACAGGACTGCATAAAAATTTGTCGATTCATGGAAAATAGGCGTAGCGAATCATGTTGACGCTTGTTTCTTGCGGGAGTACAATGGAAAATGGTTTGTCAAGATGTGAACAATCTACATACTTTTGAGGGGGGAAAGGATTTCAATGTTTCGTAATTCGTATTTTTCACGCAAGCTGCATTCATTGCTTGGTGTAATCCCGGTCGGCTTCTTTCTGATCGAGCACCTTCTGACGAACTACTCGGCAACTAAAGGCCCTGAGAAGTTCATGGAACATGTGAATTGGCTGCATGATCTGCCTTTAATGCTGCTTTTAGAAATTGTAGGGATCTGGCTTCCGCTGTTGTATCATGCCGTATACGGTTTGTATGTCGCTTACACAGCGCGGAATAACGTATCCAACTATGGTTATTTCCGTAACCAAATGTTTTTCTTGCAAAGGGTTACTGGTGTAATCACTTTCTTGTTCGTCGCTTTTCACTTTTTCCAAACACGTCTTCAAATCACTTTGGGCTTGCCGCAAGATGAAATCGGAATCCAAATGCATAACATCGCTTCCAATTCTGTATTCTTCGTGATCTACTGTATTGGGATTGTGTCCGCGGTATTCCATTTCAGCAATGGTATGTGGTCGTTCCTAGTTAGCTGGGGTATTACGATCGGTCCACGGGCGCAACGGGTATCCACCGTTATCTGGATGGTTGTTTTCGTTGTTATGTCGATCATGTTTATCATGTCTCTGAGCGCGTTTGTTAATCCGGAATTCCAAAGCGTGCCGCAGATGACTAAAGGTTAAGGAGGAGTGAACAACAATGGCTAATCAAAAAGTTATCGTAGTCGGTGGAGGTTTGGCCGGGTTAATGGCTACCATTAAAGCCGCAGAAGCCGGGGTTCACGTAAGCCTGTTCTCTTTGGTTCCTGTGAAACGTTCCCACTCTGTTTGCGCACAAGGCGGTATTAACGGAGCGGTGAATACGAAAGGTGAAGGTGACTCCACTTGGGAGCACTTTGACGATACAGTTTACGGCGGAGACTTTCTTGCGAACCAACCGCCAGTAAAAGCAATGTGTGACGCAGCACCGGGTATTATCCACTTGATGGACCGGATGGGCGTTATGTTTAACCGTACGCCGGAAGGCTTGCTTGATTTCCGTCGTTTTGGGGGAACACAATATCACCGTACGGCATTTGCAGGCGCAACAACAGGTCAACAATTGCTGTACGCATTGGATGAGCAAGTACGCCGTTGGGAAACCGCCGGTCTTGTTACGAAGTACGAGCATTATGAGTTCCTTGGTGCGGTAATTGATGACGACGGCGTTTGCCGTGGCGTGTCTGCTCAAGATCTTCGCAGCATGGAAGTTTTGACATTCGGTGCCGATGCGGTTATTCTTGCATCCGGTGGTCCTGGTATCATCTTCGGTAAAACAACGAACTCCGTTATTAACACAGGAACGGCAGCAAGTGCGGTTTACCAGCAAGGCGTTAACTATGCAAATGGTGAGTTCATTCAAATCCACCCTACAGCGATTCCTGGCGATGACAAGCTGCGCTTGATGTCTGAATCTGCTCGTGGTGAAGGCGGTCGTATTTGGACTTATAAAGACGGTAAGCCTTGGTACTTCCTTGAGGAAAAATATCCTGCATACGGAAACCTTGTGCCTCGGGATATCGCGACTCGTGAAATTTTCGCAGTCTGCGTTGACCAGAAGCTTGGTATTAATGGCGAAAACATGGTTTACCTTGACCTTTCCCATAAAGATCCGCATGAATTGGATGTTAAATTAGGCGGTATTATCGAGATCTATGAGAAATTTATGGGCGACGATCCGCGTAAAATTCCAATGAAAATTTTCCCAGCCGTTCACTATTCGATGGGCGGAATGTGGGTTGACTTTAACCAAATGACCAATATCCCTGGTTTGTTCGCCTGTGGTGAGTGCGAGTATCAATACCACGGTGCTAACCGTCTGGGAGCGAACTCGCTGTTGTCTGCGATCTACGGCGGTATGATTACAGGTCCTAAAGCTATTGAATATATTAAAGGCTTGAACAAGCATGTAGATGATATTTCCTCTTCCATCTTCGACCGTGAGAAGAAAAAGCAAACCGACAAATACGAAGGCTTGCTGAAAATGGAAGGCAAAGAAAATGCTTACGTGCTTCATAAAGAGCTTGGCGAGTGGATGACTAACAACATGACGGTTGTTCGTTACAACAAGAAGCTGGAAGAAACCATTGCCAAAATCAACGAATTGAAACAGCGTTACCGCAATATCAGCATGACGGATACGGCTCGTTGGAACAACCAAGGCGTAGCGTTCACACGTCAGCTGTGGAACATGCTGGAGCTGTCCCATGCGATGACTTTGGGTGCTTTGCTGCGTAACGAGAGCCGTGGCGCGCACTATAAGCCAGATTTCCCTGAGCGTAACGACGAAGACTTCTTGAAAACGACAAAAGCCAAATGGACACCAGATGGCCCGACTATCGAATGGGAAGATGTAGACGTATCGCTCATCAAGCCGCGTAAACGCGACTACTCGACTGACAAGAAGGGAGGACATTAATCATGGCAGAAACGAATACGACCAACAAAAAGGTTAAATTCATCGTCACCCGTCAAGATTCGCCAGAGAGCAAGCCTTATACCGAGGAGTTTGAAGTCCCGTATCGCCCTAACATGAACGTCATCAGTGCTTTGATGGAAGTGCAGCGGAATCCGGTTAATGCTAACGGCGGCAAAACGACGCCGGTATGTTGGGAATCGAACTGCTTGGAGGAAGTATGCGGCGCATGTTCGATGGTCATTAACGGCAAGCCGCGCCAAGCTTGCTCTGCACTTATAGACAAGCTGGAACAGCCGGTTCGTATCGCGCCAATGAGCACATTCCCTGTTGTTCGTGACTTGGTTATTAACCGTGAGCGTATGTTCTCCGCTTTGAAACGTGTTAAAGCTTGGATTCCTATCGATGGTACTTACGATTTGGGTCCTGGACCACGTATGGCGGAATCCAAACGTCAATGGGCTTACGAGCTGTCCAAATGTATGACCTGTGGCGTTTGTCTGGAATCTTGTCCAAACGTAAACGATAAAACAACGTTTATCGGACCAGCAGCCGTTTCTCAAGTGCGTTTGTTCAATGCTCATCCAACAGGTGAGATGAATGCAGCTGAGCGTCTGCAAACCCTGATGGAAGATGGCGGTATCGAGGGCTGCGGTAACTCGCAGAACTGTGTGCGCTCTTGTCCTAAAGGCATTCCATTGACAACTTCAATTGCTGCAATGAACTTGGATACTACAAAGCAATTGTTCAAAAACTGGCTTGGTATGTAGTCTTATTGTTTATTCATAGGGAGCCCTCTGATGAGCTTATCGCTCATTGGGGGGCTTTTTTCGTATGGGAAGGCGGCAATAGAAAAAAGGGATTGACGGGAAGATATTTATTGAATACAATTTATTTAAACGTTTTAATTGAAACGTTTAAATAACAATTAAAGGAAGTAAGCTATGAGCAAACACCGTTCCGTTACGATCGTAGACATAGCAGAAGCCGCCGGGGTTTCCATAGCCACGGTATCCAATGTATTGAACCGCCGAAAGGTGCCGATGTCAGAGGAAACGATCCGTAAGGTGGAGAAAACCGCCGAGGAGCTGGGGTACCGCCGGAATGTAATGGCTGCCAGCTTGAGCCGCAAAAAGTCCTATGAGCTTGGTTTAATAGTACCGGGCTTCATCGGTTATTACGGGCTATTTGCAGAGGAGATGGAGCGTACAGCGCATAAGTTCGGCTACCATATGTCTGTCTTTTCCGCGGGGGGGTACGATCCTGACATGGAGAAACGGCATCTGGAGGTGCTTCTGCAGCGTAGGGTAGACGGATTGTTCTGTCATGGTCTTGCGATGTCTACGGAAACGACTAGACAAATTGTTAGCGATGGTACGCCTCTTGTCTTGTTCAATGGCTGGAATTGGCCGGAAGATATTGCTGTAGGCGCTGTCAATCTGGATTTTGCCGAAGGCTGCAGGATGGCGGTCAAACATTTATTAGAGCAGGGCTGCCGCTCGCTGTTTTATTTGGAAAGAGCAAGAGCTCATGAGACGAATAACCAGCGCTTATTAGGGTTTAGAGAAGGAGTTGCCCAAGCAGAAGGTAACATTCCCTCCTATGTCCTTGAAGCGGACAAGCAGCCTATGCAGGAACTTGTGCGGATGACAAAGGAAATGAGTGGGAGCGAGGGGCCAGTAGGCATTGTTGCTTTCGACGATTTGGTAGCGCTTCGTTTCATGTCGGCAGCTATTGAGCAAGGAATTCGGGTACCGGTGGAGTATAAGATTCACGGAATCAATAACGACATCATCGCTTCCTCTTGTTATCCGCAGCTGACAACTCTCGATATTCCATACAGTCAGCAAGCTCAATTGGCGATCCGTCTCATGCTTCGCCAGCTTGGAGAAGAAGAGAAGCTTGAGCGGGAGCCGCAGCTGCCAGATCACGACGGTCACGAAATCAAAATTCCATTAACTCCTATTGTACGAAAGTCTACCGTAACAAAGCTTTAGGTTCATCATCGAAACTGTTGATAACAACGAAGAAAATGATTATGAGGAGAGATCAGAATGAGTATGTGGCAGCAAGCTATTGAAGATGCAGTTCAAAAAACCAGAGCGAATATTGAGAAGTATAACGGTCAATTCCCGCATGTCAGCAAAGACGGGCATTACTTACTTAATGATAATACCGATTGGACTGACGGCTTCTGGTCGGGGATCTTGTGGCTGTGCTATGAATATTCAGGTGATCCTGCATTTAAGGAAGCGGCTGAGAAAACAGTAGCGAGCTTCCGCGAACGGATGGATGCTAAAAGTCATATCGATCATCATGATATCGGTTTCCTATACTCTTTGTCTTCTAAAGCACAATGGATCATTGAACGCGATGAAGCGGCCAAACAGCTTACAATCGAAGCTGCGGATTGGCTGATGACTCGCTGGAGAGAGGAAGGTCAGTTCATTCAAGCTTGGGGACCTAAAGATGATCCTCAAAACGGCGGAAGAATCATTATCGACTGCATGATGAATTTGCCGCTTCTGTACTGGGCTTATGAGCAAACGGGCGATGAGAAATATAGAGACGTTGCGATTAAGCATGCTGACAAATCTCGCAGGTTTTTGGTGCGTGGAGACGATTCTTCTTACCATACGTTCTACTTCAATCCGGAGAATGGCGAGGCGATTCGTGGCGGCACGCATCAAGGCTATCAGGACGGTTCCACTTGGACGCGCGGTCAAGCCTGGGGCGTGTATGGATTTGCACTTTCTTACTACTATACGAAAAATCCGTTATACCTTGAAACCTCGAAAAGAATGGCTCGCTATTTCTTGGAAAGACTTCCTGAGGATGATGTTGTGTACTGGGATTTCAACGTTCCGATTCATGAAGGAACCGAACGGGACAGCTCTGCTTCAGCCATTACGGCTGCAGGGATAATTGAATTATTATCGCATTTGGATGCGGATGATGAGGATCGTAAGTTCTTGGAAGAAGGACTGGAGCGTTCCTTGAAGGGACTTATCAAAGGTTATGCAACTATCGGGCAGCCGGACGCCGAAGGCTTCCTGGAGCACGGTTCATACCATGTCCGCGGCAACAATGCGCCGGATGATTATATGATCTGGGGCGACTACTACTATCTGGAAGCGTTGGTACGCTTGGAAAAAGGAATTAAAGGCTACTGGTACGAAAGATAGTGCTGCAAGGTTGATAAAATAACAGCATAAGCAGGAATAAAAACAGCACCCTCGCTCTGAGCGTGAAGCGTAAGCTTCATTCAAAGAATGAGGGTGCTGCTGCTTAAATGAAAGTCGCGTGATTTTATGTGTGCACAAGCTTACTCTTTTCTTCCTCTTGATGCCGTAAAAATTCTTTGCCATATTCTCCATGAGGATGAATATTGGCATTTTCCATCTGAATCGTGGAATGCTCGATGCCGTATTTTTCTTTTAAAGTTTCGTTTATGGCCAATATAATGCAGAACGGTTGTATTTTATTATCGATAAACACGTGAGCGGTCAAGGAATAATGATCAGAGGAAATGGCCCAGAAGTGCATTTCATGCACGTCTTCAACGCCCTCCACATTGGCGATATCATTTCGGATTTCATCCAGATTGAATCGATCCGGTACGGATTCCATTAGAATCAAATAGGATTCTTTGATAATTTTCCAGCCGCCGGTAAAGATGATACCGCCAATGACAACGCTGATCAGCGGGTCAAACCATTGGAAGCCAGTAAAATATATGAGCGTTGCAGAGATGATAACACCCACAGAGCTGAGCAAATCCCCGATAAAGTGCCACAGGGCACTCTGGACGTTCAAATTCTCTTCTTCCTTCATGCTGCGGCTTAATACGACAGTCAGCACCACATTGACCACAAGACCAATGGAAGAGATAATGAGCATAAGCTTAAAATCAATCGCTTCGGGATGCAAGAATCGGCGAACTCCTTCGACGAAAATACCTATGGCAATAATTGCGAGAGCTAGTCCGTTCAGGAAGGAAGCTATAATTTCAAAACGTAAATAGCCGAATGTAAACCGGGCATTAGGAGGGCGAGTGGCCAAATAAATGGCTACCATGCTGAGTCCTAGCGCTAACACATCGGATATCATATGGGCCGAGTCGGATAATAGAGCGAGCGAGTTGGAGAGAATACCTCCGATAATTTCCACGATCGTAAAAAACAAAGTTAGGATGAGTGTTACCCATAGCGTTTTCTTCGATTTGGATTGTTCTTTTACATGATGTAGATGATGGTAATCGTACTCTTTCATCTATGTTCACCTGCCTAAGTTTAAAATTTATTATGTTCGGATTATACGTCAAGTCCGGAATTTTGGCAAATACTTTAATTGAGAGCGTTTATCGTTGATTTGAGAGCTATTATCATCGTTTTGAGAAGTTTTTTCATTGTTTTGATAGCTTTTCTCAATTAAGTGTTAAATATAGATAGTAAGCGTTTTCTTATTTGTTACACAACTGAAATAATTCTGTTATCGTTTTAACATGTTTCTTGTGTATTATAATAACCAAGACCCCCTTTTTAATATAAACACTTCAAGACCTGGCCCCGTTGGCTGGGTCTCTTTTTTTTGTTCAGCACGAAATAACCTTTCGACGGTAGGGATAACGGATGTTCGTTATCAACTGCCTTCCAGGCTTTTCTAAATTGGCCCGCCATCATGGCGGGCTCTTTATATTCTCTAGAGCTTGGAATCTACCCCGTTGATGGATTCCTTATTTGTCTGCAGAGTACAGCCTGGGCTTCTTCAACATGCTATCAGGTCGGTAAATGAGCACTATCTCATGAAATGATTATCGATTAGCAGGGGTGGCGATCTAGCCTAGGATTATCATCAGGTTGGTTGAAGATTATAGACTGAACATCGAGATGCGAACTATGATAGGCATGGAAAGGTGAAGGAAAGGGGGTGGTACAAATCGAATCCAATGTTAAAGCAGCGGCAGTTAAACCAGTCGGTATTGAGTTAAGAAGAATGATCGGAAAAAATATTTGGCTATACATAATGCTGCTGCCCGGACTGATCTACTTTTTACTGTTTAAGTATCTACCCATGTGGGATTTATTGATCGCTTTTCAGGACTATCAACCAGCACTTGGTTTTTGGGGCAGCCGATGGGTTGGGATGGAGCATTTCTCCCGATTTTTCTCGGATCCGATCTTCTGGGATTTATTTCGCAACACAGCCATTCTAGCTGTTTACAACATCGTGCTGTTCTTCCCACTGCCAATCATTGTAGCTCTGATGTTAAATGAGCTTCGCATTCAATGGTTTAAGCGCACAGTGCAAACGTTCATTTATATCCCGCACTTTTTTTCGATTGTTGTGGTTGTCGGGATATCGTATGTGATGTTTACGACGGAAGGCGGCATTGTCAACGAAGCGGTTGCCGGGATTGGGGCAGAGAAGATCAATTTCCTTACGGCACCGGAATGGTTTAGACCGATGGTAACGCTGCAGGTGATCTGGAAAGAGACGGGGTACGGTACGATCATCTTTTTGGCAGCGCTTGCAGGAGTAGATCCTTCCTTGTACGAAGCGTCCAAAATTGACGGTGCCAGCCGTTGGCACCAGCTTTGGTATATCACGATGCCAGCTATTAAAAGCACGATTGTCATTCTTTTAATTCTGAGGCTTGGGCATTTTCTGGACACCGGCTTTGAACAAATGCTGCTTATGATCAATGCCTTAAATCGTGAGGTAGGTGAGGTGTTCGATACTTATGTTTACACCAACGGGATAACACAGGGGCAATTCAGTTATTCAACTACGGTAGGGCTGTTTAAATCGGTAGTCGGGCTGATCTTGGTCGTTGCGGCGAACTATATCGCTCGCAAAGCGGGGGAGGAAGGCGTGTATTAACAGTATTGAGTCCGTAATCGCTGCAGGAAAGGGGTGACCGGAGTTGCACAAACGCTCCATATCAGGCACGATATTTGATATCGGCAACTATGCTTTACTGACATTGCTTGCTTTGTTAACGTTATTTCCGTTTCTTCATATTTTGGCAGGATCGCTTGCTTCAGCAACCGAAGTACTGCAGAGCAAATTCATTCTGTTCCCAAAGCAGTTCTCGCTTGAAGCGTACCGCTTTATTTTCTCCGAGAATACATTGCTTCGTAGCTTGCTGACTACGGTGTTTATTACGATTGTCGGCACATTTATCAATATGCTGATGACTTTAATGATGGCGTATCCATTGTCGCGTAACGTTAAGGGCAAACGGGTGATCATGCTGTTGGTCGTATTCACCCTTCTATTCAGTGGCGGCATCATTCCAAGCTTCCTGGTCGTCAAATCGTTGGGGCTGTTGAACTCGTATTGGTCCTTGTGGCTTCCTGGAGCTATTAACTCCTTTTATATGATTATTCTGATCAACTTTTTCAAGCAGCTCCCGGTGGAGTATGAAGAATCTGCAAAAATAGATGGCTGCAACGATCCTACCCTTTTGTGGAAAATCGTCATGCCGCTATCACTGCCGGCGATTGCAACGTTCTCCTTGTTTTATGCGGTATCGCACTGGAATACGTTTTTTAGTGCGCTGCTCTATATTAACGATTCCCACAAATGGCCTATTCAAATTTTACTGCGTCAAATTGTCATCATGTCCTCGGGAGGGATCGGCGATGCAAGCTTTGCATCGGAGGCCGCTTATGTCATCCCGCCCCAAACCGTCAAAATGGCCGTTATTATTGTAGCTACACTTCCCATCATCCTGGTCTATCCATTTTTGCAAAAGCACTTTGCTCAAGGTGTCCTGTTAGGGTCTATAAAAGGATAATATATGAGGAATAGAAAGGAAGAGCCGCAATGAAAAAAGCTCATGCCGTCGTTTGTTCATTCGTTACGCTTTCGATGTTGATTGCAGGCTGCAGTGGAAGTCAGGGGAAGCCGGAAGGAGGAGCAGCGAGCTCATCCCCCGCACCATCGGCACCCGCAGCGACCGACGCGAAGCAGCCTCCTTTAAAGCTAAGCATCATGGCTACTTATTACACACCTCAACCGCCTACCGCTCAAAATGATATTTGGAAAAAACTTCAGGAAATTACCAATACACAGATTGAAATGACCTGGGTGCCGCGCTCGGCCTATGACGATAAGGTCAGCGTTTCCATCGCATCAAACGACCTGCCTAAAGTGCTGCTGGCGCTAAACTCCTCAGCACCCCCATTGGTCAATGCCATCAAATCGGGGATGTTCTGGGAAATCGGGCCTTATCTGAAGGATTACAAAAACTTGAGCGCCCTGAGCAAGCTGCAATTTGAGAGCACCAAGATCCAAGGAAAAACCTACAGCCTGTACCGATCTAGGCCGCTTGCGCGATTTGGTGTCACGTACCGGCAGGATTGGCTGGAAAATTTGAATCTGAAAGAACCGAAAACGCCTGAGGATATTTACAACGTAATGAAAGCGTTTACGCAAAATGACCCGGACAAAAATGGCAAAGACGATACTTACGGTGTACTTGCCTTCAAGGACGGGCAGGGTTATTTGATCCCGCATATCGCTTCATGGTTTGGCGCTCCGAATGATTGGAAGGAAGAGAACGGTCAATTCACGCCGGCTTTTATGACCAATGAATATTTGGATGCGTTGAAGTTCATTAAGCGGTTGTACGATGAGAAGCTGATGAATCAGGACTTTGTCGTGACGGAAGAGCAGCAAATGAATGCTTTGTATAATCAGGGCAAAGCAGGCATTAATCTGGGATTGTTTGACGATGTCGGTAAAAGTCAGCTGGAGCTGAGAAAGATTAATCCGCAAGCGAAGGTAGGCATACTCGATACGATAAACGGCGCGAAAGGTCAAAGACTTTGGGCTCAGCCGGGCTATACGGGTGTGTTCCTGTTCCCTAAATCTTCCGTAAAAACAGAAGCGGAGCTGAAAGCTATCTTGGCTTACTTCGACAGACTGCAGGAGCCGGATGCTGTGAATTTGCTGACATGGGGTCTCGAAGGCAAGCAATACAAGTTGGTGAATGGAAAAGTGGAAAAGATGATTGGTGATGATGCTTTTAATACCGATACGCTTGGCCTGGGCGAGCTGCGAATTGATGATGGCTCGAAGGAGCTGGGGATCACAGGTGAAGATCCACTGACTACCAAAGGAAAGAAGGCTATTGCTGACAACGTGAAAATTGCTGTAGTCAATCCGGCGCTTCCTTTATACTTTGAATCCGCGACCTGGAGCCAGAAGAGCAATGACCTAAAGAAAATCGTTTCGGATGGTGCGGTCAAATTTATTATGGGCAAAATTGATGAAGCAGGTTGGAAGAAAGTGCAGGACGATTGGAAGAAAGCGGGCGGAGATAAAGTGCTGACGGAATTCGCTGAAATTTTTGCCAAATCCAAAAATAAATAAGCGGGCGGGCTGCTGCTGGAACAAAATGGTGCTTTTCCGTACACAGAGCAGCATGGACGAGGGAGAGCGGCGTGAAATAGGCCGCTGCTCCTCTTTAGATCACGACGAGGCTTAGACATAAAATGAATGGCGGGAGTGTTAATTTTGAATAGAGGACGTAGTTATTCATTTGAAAGACGATTTTTTCGAGATGCAGGAACAGGCGCAGAGACCGTACAGCTCACCTCATTCCCCTGCGTCAATATTAAACTGTATTTTCATGTCAATGCCTTTACTCCGGATTCTCAAACGCTTGTTTTTCAGACGTGTGCTCTTTCGAGCCGAGACTCGAAAGTAGATATTTTTAAGGTTCAAATCGATGGAACAGGTCTAACTCAGCTAACGGATGATGCTGAAGCCGGCAGTCCTGTCGTATCGCCTGACGGTCGGTGGTTGTATTACGTTTGCCACGGTGAGCTTCGCCAAGTATCCATGAGCGATTATAGTGTGGATACAGTAGGTTATATCGACGGTATTCAGCCTTCAACCGGACTGAGCTCCAACACGGCTGGCACTACAATTAACGCGAGCATGAGCAGCGACGGGCGTGTGTACTTTACGGATGCAACGCTTAAGAACGGGAGAAGAGCTATCCTCAGATATACGACGGATGGAAAAGCAGCGGCGATTATTTATGAATCCGATTCTATTACCCATACCCAGTGCGAGCCAGCTGAAGCCAAAATTGTAGCATTTCAGCATGGACCTGATGATAAGAATAGAAATATATGGCTTATCAACGAAGATGGTACGAATCCAAGGCCTTTGGACTTACCTTTTGGCAATGGGCATTGGATGTGGCTGGGTAATACCGGCAAAATTATGAGTAATCTTGAAAAACAGTGTCACGGAATTGCCGTAATGGGGGAAGGGGATGAGGCACCGGAGCTCATTGCAACAGGGGAGCATTTCTGGCACGCTGCCAGCAGTCGTGATGGCCAATGGATGGTATCCGACACAAGCTGGCCCGACAACGGGATTCAGCTGATTCATGTAGGCACCAAGAAATATGCGACATTATGCTACCCGGAAAGCTCTAACTCCCATCCGCAGTGGTCTCACCCGCATCCTTCGTTCAGTCCTGACGGCAGCTATGTCGTCTACAATTCGGATAGAAGCGGAACGCCTCATATTTACTTGGTCAAAATTCCCGCTCACCTGAAGGAAGAGCTGCAGACGGTGTAAAGGTCCTAAGCTTGAAAAATAATTAGGCGGCAGGTGACCGGTAGTATGGAGAGAATGAATATCGGCATTGTAGGATTAAGGTTTGGTTCGACTGTCATTGAGGAGCTGCTTGCGGGGAAGGGAGGAGACTACTTCCGGTTACATGCAGTCTGTGATACGGATGCTTCCAAGGCTGACCACTGTGCTCTGAAGTATGGCGTGAAGCCCTATCATTCCATCGACGAGCTGCTTGAAGATCAGGATGTTCATGTGATCGGATTGTTCACGCCTCCGGCAGGCAGAGCGGAGCTCATAGATCGAATCATTTGCTCCGGCAAGGATGTTATGACTACAAAGCCGTTTGAGTTGGACCCTCAGAAGGCCTGGGACATTTTGAATAAAGCCAGGGACATGAAGCGGGTGGTTCATCTGAACTCACCGGGTCCAGTAGGCCATGATATGCTCCAATACATTAAAGCATGGGTAGAGAAGTACGATCTGGGCATTCCTGTGGGCTGCCGTTCGGATATCTGGGTTAATTACCGCGAGCAGCCAGATGGCGGGTGGTACGATGATCCAGAGCGATGCCCGGTTGCTCCCATATTCAGGCTTGGCATCTACATTATTAACGATATGATCAGACTGCTCGGTCCCGCACATAAAGTATCTGCTATGAGCTCACGTCTGCTAACCGGGAGGCCTACGGTCGATAATTCGCAGGTAAGCATTCTGTTTAAGAATGGCGCACTAGCCAACATATTCGGAAGCTTTTGCGTAGATGATTCTCAACGATATAAAGGGCCGCTGATTTTGAACTATGAACACGGCACTTTTTATTGCGATGTCATGCCTGTGAAGGACGGTGAAGCGGTCAAACTGCTTCTGGTCACAAGAGATCGGTCAAACGGTGAAAGAAGGACGGAGGAAATTCAGGTTACTGGTGATTCAGGCCGTTATCAGTGGGATGTATTTTATGAATCAGTCCAGAAGAGGCAGGTCAATGAAGAGGAGTATATCCGGGATATAGTGGAGGGGCTTAAGGTTATCGAGGCGATGAGAAGATCGGACCAATCCGGTAAGGTTGAGGTCGTATAGGGAGGAAGTATGACAATCAGATTCGGTCTCTACGGAAACAATGGGGGACATCAGATTCATCGAGAGCTGAACCTTCATCCGGACGCCAAAGTCGCTGCGGTTGCTGCCATGGACAGAGAGTGGTTAATGAAGGAGCAGCAGCAAGATACGGAAATACGATATTACGATACGCTGGAGGACATGATTGCCGACGATAGGGTCGAGGTCATATCGCTATGCTCACCGCGAAGAGAAGCTCAAGCTGATGAGGCCATTCTTTGTATGTCCAAGGGAAAGCATGTTTACGCCGAAAAGCCTTGCGCTATGAGCGAGGCGGATCTGGACCGGATACTGGGGAAGATGCATGAAACCGGATGCCAGTTTCGGGAAATGGCGGGAACGGGCCTTCAACAACCGTATCTTGCTATGCGCCGATTGATCCAATCGGGAGGGATCGGTGATGTAATACAAGTATTTGCTCAAAAATCGTACCCCTATCACGAAGGACGTCCGCAGGATGAAGCGATAGACGGCGGATTAATCGGGCAAAACGGAATTCATGCCGTCAGGTTCGTGGAGCATGTCGCCTGCACAGCCATCCAAAACATATTTGCTATTGAAACGAAGACAGGCAATCCTTGTAGCGATGGAGACCTTCATATGGCTGCCAGTATGATGATGGAGCTAGAGAACGGCGGTGTGGCAGTCATTGTTGCGAATTACCTGAATCCGTTGGGCTTTGGCAGCTGGGGCAATGAGCACTTGCGGATTTTTGGCAGCAAGGGCTTTATGGAAAGTGTGGACGGCGGCTCTCGCACGAGACTAGTCATAGGAAATGACGATTTAGGTCCTATAGATACATCCGAGCCGGAGGTAAGCCACTTGGACTCATTTATTTCAAGCTTGCTGGGTAGAGCCGTAATGCCCATATCTTTGGAGGATGAACTGCATTGTACAAGAATGGTAATCAGAGCGAAGCAAGCTGCAAGAGAATATAGACTAACGAGGCAGAGGAGAGTGTAGAGATGGCAAGAGGACAGGAATATCCATCTGAAAGGCAATTTTTTGTAGATGACAAAACAGGAGTCAACATTACGAAATTAACGGCTTTCCCAACCGTCAACTCCAAATTTTATTTTCATATCAATGCGTTCACACCGGATTCCAAGACGCTGGTTTTCAAATCGTACCGGTATGCTCAGCGTGATTCAGAGGTGGATGTATTCAAAGTAAACACAGACGGGCGGGGAATGGTACAGCTGACAGACAGTCCGAACGTGAGGGGAGCTATCGTATCGTACGACGGTGAATGGCTGTACTACGTCACCGACGGACAATTCCGCAGGGTATCCATGAAAACATACGAAGAGGATACGATCAGCTATTTAGATGCCCTGACCTCGGATGCCGAGTGCGCGAGTATGACCTACGATGATCAATTTTATTATGTAGAAGCCACTTTGAAAAACGGGAATCGAGGCATCGCGAGATTTTCGACGGATGGCAAGGAAGCTGAAGTAATTTTTGAGCATCCCGATATCACTCATACCCAATGCGAGCCGACAGAGGGAAAGGTCATTGCGTTCCAGTACGGACCGGATAAGCATAATCGCAACATTTGGCTTATAGACCGTGACGGCAGCAACCTGCGTCCCCTGGAGCTGCCTTACGGCAACGGACATTGGATGTGGCTCGGCGGAAGCAAGCGGATCATGAGTAACTTAGAGAAGGAGTATCAAGGCATTGCTGTGATGGCTGAGCTGGAGGAAGCTCCAGAGATGTTCGTGAACGGGGAGCATTATTGGCACGGGTCATGCAGCATGGATGGGCAATGGATGGTATCCGATACGAACTGGCCCGACCATGGTATTCACATTTTGAACACTTCCACGAAGAAACACAGAGTCTTATGCTATCCTAACAGCTCGTCATGTCATCCTCAGTGGACGCATCCTCATCCTTCCTTCAGTCCGGATGGCAAAATGGTCGTATACAATTCGGACGTATCCGGTATTCCTAACGTGTATTTGGCGCACATACCGGATGAGTTGCTTGCGGAGCTTGCCCAGTAATTCTAATCTGAGCTTGAGATAATGAATGGGAAGGTCCTTTCCAATCTGCGATTGATGGGTGAGTTGGAGGTGAACGATGAAAAACCGCCGTTTTAATTACTTCAAACGATTGTTTTTGTTCTGCATCCTGATCGGTTTTATTCCTGTTATCACATTGGGTACTTTCTCTTACACGAAGTCTTCTCAGCTTTTGTTAGACAAGGCGCATCGAAGCGATATGGGAATGGTCGAGCAAACACAGCTTCGTTTTGAACAAAAGCTCAAAATGGTGGACAACGCGCAAGCACAAATAACCAACTCACCTTTAGTCATCGATGCAATGGAGCAAGAGCTTTGGCGTGAAGACTATTTAGTTTACGACAAATTAATGCAGTCACTGTACCGGCTCCAGCTGTATGAGTTCGGTTTATCGGATGTTTATCTAGTCAATTTTAAAAAGAATTGGATACTAAGCAGTTCCGGCAAACAATCCTTGCAGGAAAGCGAGCTGCAGCCCATTTTCTCCGAGTATGCCAGCAGCGGGAAGCTGTTTTTTTGGACGGTATTTCAGTCGCCTTTTGTGGAAAAGCAAAGCCCGAGATTATGGAATATGGCCATTGTCAAAACGATTCCTATCAACTCTTTTACTCCATTAGGACTTTTTGTTGCTGTATTGCCAAGTCAGGAGCTGAATAAAATGATCCCCAAAGGCAGTGAACCGGGCGAAATGTATGTGCTGGATGAGCAGTACCGGATTATCGCGGCACGGAATGCGGAGCTGGTAGGACGAGACATGTCCGGGGAAGCGTTCTTGGATACGATCAAGGGAAGCAATCAGGAGTTAGGCCAATTCCAATCCGATGATAACCATTATGGGATCACTTATCGTAAATCGAATTATAACGGATGGATCTACGTCAATAGAACGAATATTGATGAGATTACGAAAGAATCGAGAGGCATAGGCTGGGTTACCATAACGATAAGCTTGGCTGTGCTGCTTCTTATCTTTATTTTATCTTTTGAAGGAACTCGCCGGCTTTACGGTCCGGTTCGCAAGCTGTACGACCTTGTTCTGAAATCTCCCGACATGCCCCGTTATTCTGCAAAAAGTGATGAGTTTTATTGGATTGAAAAAAACATGCACGTGTTAATGGGGAAGGAAAGTCATATGCGGCAGCAGCTGCGGGATTTTTTTGTGCATAAGCTGCTGCAAGGGGCCGTAAGCTACAAGGAAATTGCGGACCGGATTGTAGCTAAAGAGCTGGTGAGCTGGAACCAGCTGCGGATCATTTGCGTACGCATCGATACGCTGGAAGGCACGAACTATACGGATCGGGACCGCGACCTGCTTCTTTTTGCCATTAACAATATGGCAGGGGAGTTGATTCCAAAGCAGCTTAGGCTCAATCCAGTCGTGATCAACGACGTTCAGATCACTGTAATTGGGAGCTATGCCAATGCTGGTCATCCTGGCAATTTTAAAACCGAAGCGTACGAATGGGCATCAGCGATACAGCAATCTGTCGATAAGTACTTGCATTTAAGCATCAGCATGGGAATAAGCCCCTTGTTCCTAACATTGAGCGATGCGCTCAAAGCGTTCAAGGAAGCGAAGGAAGCACTGTCCTACGGTATACGACTTGGGCAGCAATCCATCCTGTTTCTTGATGACATGCATCCTGAAGTCATGGAACAGCCTGTTACGTATCCGCAGCAAATCGTGAGTGAGCTCATCGACCACATCAAGCTGTTGGATGAGCCCAAATGCTATCAGCTATTGGATGAGTTTATGGCCATTGTGACACGAAAAGCGATCAGTCAACAGGAGTTTCAACTGGTCCTGCTGCGGCTGCTGGTCGACTTGACGAAGTTCATTCAGGAGCTGGGCGGTACCATGAACAACTTGATTCCACAGCATAAATCGATGGTGAACGAAATCTTGGATTTGAAATCAAGCAAAGAAATTACGGGTTGGCTGCAATCGACCTTGATACGCCCGCTTATAGCTTATATCGAATACCGCAGGGAGTCTTTATACATGAAAATATCGGATCATATGCTTGCGATCATTCATCAGGAGTATGATTCTCTGCTGACTCTGGAGATTTGTGCTGCCAAGCTGAATTATCATCCGGAGTATATCAGCCGCGTATTCCGCAAGGAAACTGGGTTTATGTTCAGCGAATATTTATCCCGGCATCGGCTGCATATGGGGAAGAAGCTGCTGGTGGAAACGGATATGACCGTAACCGAGATTTCGGAAAAACTGATGTACAATAAACCACAAAATTTTATTCGTTATTTCCGTAAGCTGGAGGGAATGACACCGGGACAATTTCGTGAATTACGGCATACGGATAAAACAAAGCTTATGGGAACAGAGACTAAACCTGCTGGAGAAAATCAGTACCTTAGTTAGGAAGAGGACTATCATGCACTATTTACTTAATGAATAAGTTATAAAAGCGACCAAAACAAGATGTACTAATGGAGGTGTTCTGATGCTGTTAGCATATGAGAAACTGGCAAGAAGACTGCGCGAATTCGATAAATTTCGGTATAACCACGAGAGAGCCATTCCGAAATACAGCTTCTGGATTGATGAGCAAGCGGAAGTCGCTGCCCTTCCACCGGAAGATGCCGAATGGCGCGAAATATCGATAGGAGAACGATGGGGAGGCTGGGACGTCACGGCTTGGCTCAAAACGGAAGTTGTTCTTCCTGCGGAGTGGGAGGGTAGAGCTGTGCTCGGCTTGTTTGATTTTGGCAAAACGGGCGATGGGCATAACTGGGGGTTTGAGTCGCTGCTCTATCTTAATGGCTCACCATTTCAAGGCGTCGGCACGAATCATAAGGAAGTTTTTTTCCCAAAGGAACTAATTGGTCAGAAGGTCGAGCTGTTGTTTAAAGTATGGAGCGGACTAAGCGGCGGACGGGGGCGAGTCGAGCAATGGCATCAGCTGCAAAAATCGTCTTTAGCCGTATTAGAAACTGAGGCTGACGATCTGTATTTTACAGGTACTGCTGCACTACAAACGGTGAAACTGCTCCACGAAAGCAGATGGGAACGACAAGCTATTCTCAAGGCTCTGGACCGCGCTTTCTTATTAATCCAATACCGATACCCGGGAAGCGCTGCTTTCTATGAGAGTGTGAGCGAAGCGAACCACAGGCTGAAGGATGAATTGGAGCAAATTCCGAAGCTGCACGAAGTAACCGTCCGCTGCATTGGCCATACCCATATCGACGTCGCTTGGCTGTGGCGCCTGAAGCATACACGAGAGAAGGCGGCCCGTTCGTTCTCCACCGTACTGCGTTTAATGGAGCAGTTTCCCGAGTATACGTTTTTGCAAACGCAGCCCCAACTGTACGATGATCTCGAACGGGATTATCCGGAACTTTTCGCCCGCATCAAAGAGCGCGTGAAGGAAGGTCGCTGGGAAGCAGCTGGAGCGATGTGGCTGGAATCGGACTGCAATATACCGTCAGGGGAATCCCTTGTGCGTCAGCTGATGTACGGCATGCGTTACTTTGAGCAGACGTTCGGCGTACAGTGCGAATACTTATGGCTGCCGGACGTGTTCGGCTACAGCTGGGCACTGCCGCAAATATTGAAAAAAAGCGGATTGCGTTATTTCATGACAACGAAAATCAGCTGGAACGTCTACAATCGATTCCCGCACGATACGTTTTATTGGCGTGGCATCGATGGGAGCGAGATCTTAACGCACTATATTACAACACCGGACCCTGGTATGAAAGAAGATGCTTTCCCTAAGTCTTATACCTACAATGGTCAAGTACTGCCGGAGACTGTGAACGGCATTTGGAACAATTATCGTGATAAAGAGGTTAATGACGAGCTGCTGCTCTCCTTCGGATGGGGAGATGGCGGTGGCGGACCGACGAGGACGATGCTGGAAATGCGCAGAAGGCTCGAGCAAATGCCGGGACTTCCGAAGGTGACGACGGGACGAGCGGATAGCTTTTTCCGTCAGTTGGAGCAAAGAGTGAAGGAGACGGACCGTTACGTTCATCGCTGGGACGGCGAATTGTATTTGGAGCTGCACCGAGGAACCTATACCTCCCAAGCGTATGTGAAAAAGATGAATCGGCACATGGAAAACAAGCTGCGCGATGCGGAAATCGTCTCCACTTTTATAGGAACGGCTGCAGGGTTTGGAGCTTATCCCAAAAAACAGCTAGACGAGAGCTGGAAAATCGTGCTGCGTAATCAGTTTCATGATATACTACCAGGCTCCTCTATTCCTGAGGTGTATGAGGATTGTCATGTAGAGTACGCAGAAGCGGAGCGGCTGGCGGATCAATCGCTCCAAGGGAGCTTGGAGAGCCTGGCTGCGGGCATTCAAAGTCGCAATGACCCGGGCTGGTTCATCGTCAACACACTGCCATGGGAGCGGGATGAGCTGATTGAGCTGCCTTGGGAGGAAAGCTATGCAGGCAAACAGTTCCTGGATAGCGCGGGCAATAAGCTGTTGGCAGTACGTGTAGAGGGAGGGGCACAGGGAGATACGCTGCGGATAAGGGTCAAGTCGATTCCCTCCATGGGATACACCACCTTTCATGTGGCGGAAAGATCAAGTGAGGAGAACCATGAGAATCAAAGCTCTACGAACGTACCGTCGGAGAAGCCAATGACCATAGATCTTGGCAGTCGGAGTGCGGCGACACCATTTTATGAAATCGAGTGGAATGCCGCTGGACAGCTGAGCAGGCTGTACGACAAACGAAGCCAGCGTGAATTGATCGCTGATGGAGAGGTTGCCAATCACTTCGACGTGCACGAGGATAAGCCTACGGCTCATGATAACTGGGAGATCGATATTTTTTACTATGAAAAGCAGTATGCGATCACAGATTTGCAATCGATGGAGGTTATTGAACATAACTCGCTGCAATCGGTCATTCGTTGTGTATGGCATTATGGAGAAACGGTGATAAAGCAAGATATGACGTTATATGCGGATAATCCAAGAATCGATTTCTCCACATGGGTCGATTGGCAGGAGAGAGAGCAGCTGCTGAAGGTTGCTTTCCCGGTCCGCGTTCGCGCAGCGGCGGCCACGCATGAAATCCAGTTTGGCAATGTGCAGCGTCCTACCCATTGGAACACGAGCTGGGACTTCGCCCGATTTGAAACGTGCGCGCACCGTTGGATCGACTTGTCCGAGCGGGGATGCGGCATCAGCTTATTGAATGATTGCAAGTACGGTCATGATGTGCGGGATCACGTGATGCGGCTAACGCTGATCAAATCGTCCAATATGCCAGATCCAACTTGCGACCTCGGCGAGCATACGTTTACTTATTCACTGCTGCCACATGAAGGAGATTGGTTCGGCGCAGGGACGGTACAGCAAGCACATCGTTTGAACATCCCCGTTACCGTAATGGCATTGCCTAATCAGGGGAAAAGCGGAAAGGAGGCACTTCCAGCTGAGCTCAGCTTTATTAGCTGCAGCGGTGATCATGTTGTTATCGATACTATTAAACGAGCGGAGGACTCGGACGACTGGATCGTTCGCTGTTACGAGTATGCGGGAAAACGGGGCGAGGTCGGCTTTACAACGCATTTTACGCTCGGGCAGGTAGAGGAAGTCAATCTGCTTGAACGAGAAGGACAAAGAGTGGAACATCAAGACCAACATTTCCGAGCTTTTTTCACACCATACGAATTGAAAACATTTCGAATCCGGGTAGCCAAGAAGGAATAGGATGTTGAAGTGCTTGTCCAAAGGAACTTAAGCCTTTATAGGCTGTGGGTTCCTTTTTTCTATTTTAATTTTGATTAATAAACGGTACGAAGGATAATCATTTGTTCAGCATGTACGGAAGACGGCTGCATTTTTGGTAAATATTTCATAGATGTAACCTAATGATTATTCGAAATATAGTAGCATTTAACTGAAATCGGTCAAGTTGTGCAGCTACAAGATACTTGAAGAGCGTATGAGGGGGTGTTGGCGGCTTGTTGCTATGGTGTTAGAAACAGTGTTAGAAGGTCCAAAAAATGAGCAATACGCAAATCATTTATTACTTAATGGGGGTACAGGATGAAAGTAAAGCGACTACTTAGCATCATGTTGACTGCTGCGATGGCTTTGAATTTATTGCAGCTTGGCTCCGTTTCATTAATTAAAACAACATTCGCTGCAGACGGGGATTTTATTACAACGAATATCGCAAATGACGATTACGAAGCGCTCTCAGGGCGAGCAGGATTGGAAGCGGAAGGCTATACTATCAGCCCTAGTCCGGGGACGGCTACCAATGATGTCGGCATTATCGGGGCAGGAGATATAGCCAACGCTGCGATTAACAATGACAAGACCGGGAAGCTGCTGCATATGCTGGATTCGGGTACAGGAACGACCAAATTCATTCGGGTGCTGCCTTCCAAGGCTACGGGAATAGTGACGGTGGAGTTCGATTGGCGCTCAGATAAGAACGGGGCGGATGCAACCAACTACCGCGTTATGAGGGTTGAGAATAGTAGCGGACAAGCTTTGGTGGAGCTTCGTCTAAGCGATTCCGGAGTTAATATATCCCAATACGTAAGCGGTTCCAATAAAAAGGTTGTCCCTAATTATGAAAAGGATAGATGGTATCATTTCAAAATTGAAATCGATACAAATGCGCAAAAAGCGGAATCATTCGTGCGCACGAGCCCAACAGGCACTTACACCTCGGCAGGGCAATGGGGCTTCACGGAAGCAGCAGCGCCTGCAGAAGTAGCGCAGCTTCAGGCTTATACGGCAGGTACGCAAACCTCCAGCATGTACTATGATAATTTGCAGGTATACACCAAGATTTCTCGGCCTTCCGCGCCGGCTGGAGTGGCTGCAGCTGCGGGTAACGGACAAGTAGACTTGTCGTGGAACGCAATCAGCGGCATGAGCTATACGGTCAAACGTTCTCTGACGAGTGGAGGCTCTTATACGGAAATCGCCACTGGGTTGAATGGTGCGGCTTACCAAGACAAGGGAGTCACTAATGGTGTGACCTATTATTATGTCGTCACCGCCTCAATGAACGGGCTTGTTAGTGCGGATTCGAACGAAGCTGCGGCTACTCCGCAAGCTCCACAAGCGCCTGCTCAGCCTAGCGGGGTAACGGCAGCTCCTGAGAACGGACAGGTAAGCTTGTCCTGGAATGCTGTTACCGGAGCTGAGAGCTATATAGTCAAATATGGTACGGTAAGCGGTGGACCTTATACGGATATTGCAGGTGTTACAGCTAACGCCTATACGATAAAAGGCTTGACCAACAATAAGGCCTATTTCTTTGTCGTTGCTGCCGTGAATGAAGTAGGCCAGAGCGGCAATTCGGTTGAAGTGACGGCTGTACCGGTCCAGTCTCCTCCGCCTTCAGCTCCTGCTGGGCTAAAGGCTACAGCTGGACAAGGTCAAGTGACATTGTTCTGGAATGCCGTTAACGGGGCCGCGAGCTACAACGTGAAACGGAGTACGGATGGATCAAGTTTCACCACCATTGCTTCGGGAGTTACAACGAACAGCTACGTAAATACAGGCCTTACCAACAACACGCAATACTATTACGCTGTAACGGCTGTGAACAGCAATGGAGAGAGCGTTCCATCCGCTTCAGTTACTGCAACGCCAGTCGAGTCGCCTCCGGTTGAGCAGTATAATCTCACAGGCTTTTCGAGCGGCAATACGGGTGGCGGCAGCATTCCGGAGACGGACGCCAAATATATTAAAGTGTACAACGCCTTGGATTTCGCTAAAGCGATCAATCGCAAGAACGGCTATAAGGTCGTCGAGATTATGAACGATTTGAACTTGGGCTGGAATGAGATCCCGGCTGAAGCCAAGACGGCGGCAGGTTCCTTGTTCGTGGCTAATATTGCACCGAAAACCCATCCGGTTCTACTGGAGACAGGCGTTAGTAAGATCTACATTGATACCGTCAACAATATGACGATCTTTTCGGCTAACGGGGCCAAAATCAAGCATGCCGGCTTCACGGTCAAGCACAGCTCCAATCTTATTTTCCGCAATTTGGAGTTTGATGAACTGTGGGAGTGGGACGAGCTGTCCAAGGGCGATTATGATAAAAATGATTGGGACTTCATGACAGTAGAGGACGATTCCAAGGTATGGATCGACCATTGTACCTTTAATAAATCGTATGATGGTGGAATTGATGTCAAGCAGGGTTCATCCGGCGTGACGATTTCATGGTCACTGTTCAAGGGCGATGACAGAAGCGCGAATAGCTGGGTCACACAGCAAATTAACTTCCTGGAACAAAATCCGTCAAGCTACACGATGTATAAATTTCTGCGGGATCAAGGCCTGAGCACCGATGATATTATCGCTGTATCAGCAGGCCAAAAGAAACAACACTTAGTAGGGGCGACAGAATTTGATTCCAAGAACCCGAACCTCCAGGTTACGTTGCATCATAACTATTACAAGGATATGCAGGATCGGATGCCTCGTCTAAGAGGAGGAAATGTACACGCTTACAACATAGTGATGGATAGCGCTGGGAACTGGGAAGCCAAAAAGCGGATTTCAGACGCGCAAGCGGCTGCTATTTCCTCCAAAGGCTATCATTTCGGTATAACGAGCAACGGTGCTATTTCTACTGAGGGCGGTGCAGTCCTCGTCGAGAATTCTCACATCATCGACGTGTTCTATCCGATGAGGAATAACCAGGTCGATCCAGTGAAGTCACAATACACCGGCAAAATTTTAGCTAAAAATACGATCTACTCCATGGATGGCAAGGTGTTTCAAGGGGACAGCAATACCCCGGACAGCCCGATGACTCCGGTTCCAGCCCCTCCGTTGGAATTTTCGTGGAGCGGAATGACGGATCTGCCATACAGCTACACAGCGGACGATCCTTCCACTCTGATCTCTCGTCTGACAGGCAATGAGGGAGCAGGTGCAGGTCAACTGCTGTGGTCTAAAGAGAACTGGATGCTTACCTCCGGCTATTCATCAGGTGGCGGAAGCGTACAGATTCCTGCAGCGGTTGGAGGTGTTAAAGCAACGACGACGAAGAACGGACAAATTACGCTGCAATGGAATTCGGTTAGTGGCGCGTCCAGCTATAGTGTTAAGCGCAGCACGGTAGATGGAAGTGGATATCAGACCATAGCTGCCACAGCGGGGCTTAATTATACAGATACCACTGTAACATTGGGAACGACTTACTATTACGTAATTTCAGCTTCTAATGCAGCTGGAGAAGGTGTGAACTCACCTCAAGTAAGCGCAGTTCCCGTAATCGTAGTTGATCTACCTTCTGCACCTGGTTCTATCAGCGCAAGTGCAGGCGATTCCAAGGTTCAACTTGCCTGGGTGGCGGTATCGGGTGCAGATTCCTACAATGTTAAGCGAAGCACGAGCGTAAGCGGCCCTTTCACCGGGATTGCTACGAATGTTACAGCTACGACACACACAGATAACAACGTTACGAACGGAACTACTTATTACTATGTCGTAACAGCCAGCAATACAGCCGGTGAGAGCGTGAGCTCCACTGTAGTAAGCGCCACCCCGGCGCAAGTAACGGTGCCGAATCCGGTTGAAGGAGATATCATCGTATCCCCGGATGGCCAGGATAGCAATGCGGGCACGGTAGAAAGTCCCATGTCACTGACTGCCGCTTTGACGAAAATCGGTGCAGGCAAAACCGTCTACTTACGCGGAGGCATTTACAGCTATTCCGCTCCGGTTACTATCGAGCGTAATAACAGCGGTACTGCGGATGCCAGGAAAAAGCTTGTTGCCTACGGCTCGGAGAAGCCGGTTATGGATTTCTCGGCAGAAGCATTCGATTCGACCATGCGGGGCTTGCAAATATTCGGAAGCTATTGGTTTGTGTATGGCATCGAAGTGAAGGGTGCCGGAGATAACGGGATCTTTATCGGCGGCAATTATAACCGTATCGAGAATGTGGAGACCCATCACAATAAAGATACCGGTTTGCAAATTAGCCGTTACAGCTCCACTGTCGGCAGAGAAGAGTGGCCGAGCTACAACGAGATCATCAATGTGTATTCCCATGATAACTTTGATCCCGATAACGGAGAGGATGCGGACGGCTTTGCCGCTAAGCTGACGATCGGTCCGGGCAACGTATTCGATGGCTGCATAGCCGCTTACAATACCGACGACGGTTGGGATCTTTACACGAAGACGGACACGGGAGCGACGTATCCCGTCATTATCCGGAACAGCATCTCTCATCATAACGGTCAAACCTCAGAAGGCAGTACGACGACAGACAGCGATGGGAATGGATTCAAGCTTGGCGGTGAGAAAATCAAAGTCGATCACATCGTGGAAAATAGCATCGCTTACCAGAACAAAAAGCACGGATTCACGTTTAACAGCAATCCGGGCACCATCCATTTAACCAATAATACATCCTGGGCTAATGGCGAATCGAACTTTGCTTTTGATTCAGGAACGCATGTGTTTACGAATAACTTGTCTTATCAAGGCACAGCCAGCGACAAAACGTCTGGAACGGATGTGGACAGCTCTAACGTATGGTGGAAGAACAAGAAAAGCACCAATGCCAAAGGATTGCTTGCGAGTAATGAGGATTTCGTTAGTCTGACCCCAACGGTCACACGCAATGCGGATGGCTCTCCAAACGTGGGCAGCTTTCTTAAACTAGCGGCCAACAGCGATATGAAAGGCGCTGGAACGCCTAGCGGTACGGATATTGGTGCTAAAGGCAATACGCCTGCACCTCCTCAAGTGCCAGCTGCTCCAACCGGTTTGACGGCTGCTGCAGGAGACAAGCAGATTGCTTTGACTTGGAACCCGGTAAGCGGTGCGGCGAGCTACTCATTGAAGCGAAGCTTGTCTAGCGAAGGAAGCTACACGACAATTGCAAGTCAATTGACTGGAACGTCTTATATGGATCAGGACTTGATAAATGGCGTCGCCTATTATTACGTCATTACGGCTAATAATGCCGCAGGTGAAAGCAGCGCTTCGAATCAAGCGAGTGCCACGCCGAGCTCTTCGCCATCGACTGTTCCTACAGTGAAGCTGAACGGAATCCAGCAGGTTGAGTACGGGAAGCCGTTGACCCTTCAATATGAGCTGAGTGGTGTGAACGTTTCTAATGCGATTTATGCGCAGGACTTAACGTTCCAATATGATGACAGCGTTCTTGAGTTTGTGTCGGCGAAGCCTTCCAAGGAGAACTTGTCCATCGTAAGAGTGAAGCAGGATGTACCGGGTGAAGTGCGAATCATCGCAGTTAGTATGGGGCAGGCCGGAGCCGTTAACTCAGACGGTCCCGTATTGCAGCTGATTTGGCAGGCCAAAGCGTTAGGTCAGCCTGCTTCAACAGCTGTATCCACCAAGCTAGTCCAGCTTGCAAACAGCAGCGGCCAGATTGTACAGCCAAACAGCGCTTCTATCCAGATTCATGTAGGTGGAGTGAATTCGAATGAATTGCAGAAAGCGATCAACAACGCTAAAGCCTTGCATGATTCGGCAGTAGAAGGCATGCATGCGGGATATTACCCGGCAGGCTCTAAAGCTATCTTGCAGTCTGCGATCGACTCAGCTAATGCGATTCTGAGCAATTCGGCTGCGACGCAGCAGATGCTGGATAGCGCAGCTGCTGAACTGAACAAGGCGATAGAGGCATTCGAAGCGAAGAAATATGCTCCAGTTGACGGAGATCTCAATGATGACTTGATCGTTAATATTGGCGATTTGGCGATTATTGCGGGGAAATATGGAATGAAATCCGACAGCCAGGAATGGAATCAATATGAGCACTTGGATTTCAATCATGACGGAACTATTGATATTACGGATCTCGTTCATGTAGCGAACTTGATTGAATAGCAGCAGGACTTGAAGCGGGAGAGGCGTGAGGTCAGAGCCTTTCAAAGAGGAAGGTATCAAGCAAACGCTTTTCTCCCGATTTTCTAAGATAGAAAGGATGGACTCGGTGAACAGACTTCTACGTTGTTGGATCTTCTTGCTCATGCTGGTGTTGGTGTGGCCGGTCCTGCCGGAAGAGATCCGTGCGGGTACGGCTTCAGATTTTTCATTGGAAGCAGGCTCGAGTACGAGTGAACTAAATGGGGATATAACCCTAACTTTAAAAGGCAGAAGTATGGTCGATTTGTATGGTTACGAAGCCGTAATTGAATTTGACGAATCTAAGCTGCAGTTTAAAGAGATTGAGAACACAATGCCTGGCAGCGGATTTTCAATGGGGCCGATTATTAAGAGCAGTAGCTTAACCTTTGCTTATACAAAGGTAGGCAAAGGGGTTGGGGGAGAAAGCGGCATTGTAAATCTTAGCCGTATAACGTTCAAGGCAGCAGCTCCCGGCACTGCTTCGATAAAGCTGGTGAGTGTGAAAGCGGTCTCTTCACAAGAGATTGAGAACAAATGGACCGGTGCCAACTCGGTAGCCGTTGTCATTGGCAGTGACGGGAGCAATCCATCGAATCCAGGCACTGGCGGCAGCGGTAGACGCGGTGGAGGGAGTGCGGCAGTCAGTCAGCCTCAAGTGCAGAGCAGCAGCGACGGAGTCCGCGTTCTTGCTAACAATACAACACAGCGGATAAATGCAGACGGGAGGTCAGTAGCTGTCGTTACTCTAACGGCGGATACTATTGCCAATGCGATAGAGGCGCTCAAGGCTAATCCTGCGGCTATGAACAAAATAATTATTGAAGCTAGCAGCCAACAAGATGTAGTTCAGGTAGACCTTCCTGCTCTTGCACTAATTGATCTCATACGTCTATTTAGTAATGCCTCTCTATCCATCCATTACAATGAAGCTGTATATGATTTGCCATTACTGGTATTGGACCTGAAGAAATGGGCGGATTCTCTCCAGGCGGAGTTGAAGGATGTAAAGATCAGTATCGTTATTGAAAAAGTAGGCGGGGCAACAGCACAACAATTGACGGCTAGCGCTCGTGAAAACGGCTTTAGGCTGTTAACTGAAGGGTTCGATTTTACCATTATGGCTGAGAGTGGCGGAAGAACGATAACCGCCAATGAGTTCGGCAGTACGTATGTTTCACGAAGTATTGAAGTTGCATCCGTATTAGATAGCGGAAAATCAACAGGCGTACTGTTTGATCCAGCTACAGGTGTTATGAAGTTTGTTCCTACGACGTTCAAAACCTCTGGAGAAAAAACCACAGCGACAATGAGAAGGCCTGGTAACAGCATATACGCTCTAGTTGAGCACTCCAAAACATTTGCCGATATGAGCGGGCATTGGGCTAGACAGGATATTGAATTGCTGGCCTCCAAACTCATAGTTTCCGGTCGGACGGATAGCGATTTCGTGCCGGAAGAAACCATTACGCGAGCTGAATTCGCTGCGCTGCTCGTTCGGGGGCTTGGTTTGACCGAGACGGAGTTCACTTCATTCCACGATGTGTCCACCAAGGATTGGTTTGCGGGAGCGGTAGGAGCAGCAATCAAAGCGGGACTTGCGGATGGGATATCGGACGACAAATTTGCCCCTTATGAGAACATCACTCGAGAACAAATGGCAACCATGATGAGTCGTGCCATGAAAGCAGCAGGTAAGCTCCCAACGGCTGATCTCAAGTCACTTGAAGCATTCGAAGACCGCATTTCGATAAGTACATGGGCGCGGGAATCTGCGGCTCAATCCATTGCAGCAGGCATTATGAAAGGCAAGTCGTCCTCTGCCTTCGATCCAGGTGCATCAGCGACACGTGCAGAGGCTGTGGTCGTACTAAAACGAATGCTCCAATATGAACAATTTATAAATTAAAGGAAAATGTTTGCCGCTCATTTTTAGCTGAAGTGAGCGGTGAACGGCACATTTTGCCGGCAGGGGGAATGGAATTTTATGAAGGGCATTTTCAACAAGAATTTGCTGCGCCTTATGGTTGCCTTTTTGGTCATGTTGCAGCTGGGAGTTCTGGCGGCAATGCCAACGGCTTTGGCAAATACGCTGCCCGCCAGTTGGACGGCCACTACGATGAACGGGGCAATGAGCTCCAGTTCGACTGCTTTTGTCAGTCAAGAGAGTGTGAACTACAGTCAAGGAGTCTTTGATATTGCGGCTCGCCGGGGGAAAATGCAAAGTACAGCGCAAGGCGGAGACACGGTCTATTTCGTTTATGTGCCCGTAGAAGGCGACTTTACGATGACGGCGAGAGTAGTATCGGTTGGCATCGAGCCGGGCTCCTCAACGATGAATACGGAAAATCGTGCGATGCTGATGGTCAAGGACGGGGTTTCAAATGACTCGGACTCATTCTCCGTCATCTATAGGCCGATAGCGGTGTCACCGACCGTTACAGGCACAGTTACATCATACAAGCGCTTTGGTTCCTCATCAGGAACTGGATCCAGCGCAAGCGGTACTTTTAATGCTCCGATCTATTTGAAGCTGGAAAAGGCGGGAAACATCTACAGAGGCTCCTATTCAGCAGATGGTATGAGTTATACTCAGTACTACACTCAGACGGATACTGCGAACACGTTGTCTTCCTCGTCTCTTAATGTAGGCTTGGCTGTCACGGCAGCAACGGTTCAGTTCGATAATGTTACTATCACTAAGTCTTCATCCGATTTCCTTAATGCACCTGCAAATTTGTTGGCCCATGCGGGAGACGGATCGGTTGGACTTTCTTGGGATACGGTTACAGGAGCAACTTATTATAAAGTGAAGCGCTCAACCCAATCGGGAGGGTCATTTGCAACGGTTGCTGGCAATGTATATTCCTCTTCCTACACGGATTCGAATGTCATCAATGGTATAACGTATTATTATGTTATCACAGCAGCTAACGATAAGCTCGAGAGCGCTCCATCCCTACAGGCAAGTGCCAAACCGGAAGCGGCTAGTCTACCTGTAAGTTCAATTTCAGTTAGTTCCGCGAGCGGAAATGAGATTACAGTTCAGAGCGGCACCTTGCAAATGCAGGCAGCTGTATTGCCGAATAATGCTACAAACCGTACAGTATCCTGGAGCGTGTATGAATCAGATGGGGTAACACTTACTGATAAAGCAGCGATCGGCAGTACTGGCTTGCTGCAAGCGGTGAAGGATGGTACTGTGAAGGTCGTTGCCAGAGCTTTGGATGGCTCTAATGTCCAAGGAAGCGCTGTGGTGACTATTTCGGGTCAGACCCCATCGATTAACAGGTCTGTTTTGCAGAGTGCTATTACAGATGCTCAGACTGCATATAACGATTCCCTGGAAGGTACTGATGCAGGTCAGTATCCTAAGGGGGCCAAGGCGTTGCTATTATCAGCGATCAGTGCGGCACAAGCTGTTTTGGAGGATGTACAAGCGACCCAAGAACAGATCGATCGGTTGTCTAATGATCTAATCCAAGCGCTGCAAACGTTCCACGATTCTGTCTTGTCTCCAAAAAATGGCGATGTAGATGGAAACGGAGTTATAGATATTGGAGATCTCGGTATTGTTTCAGGTGTGTACGGCTCGACAACAGGTAGCGCTGACTGGAATTCCGCAAAGCGTGCGGATATGAACCAAGATAACACTATTGATTGGCTGGATATAGATTATGTAGCCCAACGGATTCCATAATGGTTAGAAGGGAGAAGAAGCTTAATTCTTCTCCCTTTATTCCACCTTGGCTCCGTAAGACCGCAGAAAAGCAATAGCTTGTCCCGTATCCATTCGGGCCCCCTTCACATCAAACGATTTGAAATTCACCCCATCGAGTATGGCTCCTCTTAAATCCGCGCCTTGAAGACGCACTTTGCCAAGCTGTGCCCGCGTCAGGTCAGCCTCCCGAAGATCGCATTTCTCCAGATTGCATTCGTATAAATCCGCTTCTACAAAACGAATTCCACGCAGCGACTGCTTGCTCAGATTACTATGACGAAGGCTCGTATAGGACCAATCGCCACGCAACAAAGTAATACCGTCAAGGTTACATTCGGAAAAATCAGATCCCACCATTTTGCACTCCTCAAATTTGGCGACAAACAGATTAGCTCCCGTAAACCGGCAGTTAGTAAAAGCCGAACCATTGTGAACCGAAGCGTTAAGCTGAGCGCCGGTAAAATCGCAATCTGTAAATTGGCAGCCTACTGACCACATTTCCTCTAGAAGGGTGCTTTTAAATCTGCATCGGGTAAAAGTACAGTTGCGGAGCTCACCCTCTCGCAAATCTTTATGGCTGAAGTCAATTTCCGTATATTGCTGATCTATGTATTGATACACTTCACACACCTCTTTTGATTTTTACTACTATTATGAACCTCCCCTACATCATCGGCAAGAGTGAGCTTCCGAGACGCCCGATTCCTTATAGTAGGGCTTTCGAAGGAGGACTATGCGACTCTTTGTGCATATTTTGTACTATAAGAGCTGCGCCAAGCAGCCTATGAAGGGAGCAGATATGATATGGCCAAAGGATTCGATTGCGCGACACCGCTGACGGATAGTACGGCCGCGGCATTTAAACAAGATGGCTATGTGTTTGTGGCTCGCTATCTCGTTCCACCCAGTTGGAAGGCGTTGACCACGAAGGAAGTTAAATCGATTTGCGATGCAGGATTGCAAATCGTTTCTGTATTTGAAACGACTGCGGACCGGGCGTTAGGAGGGAGAAGCGCGGGCTTGAAGGATGGCGCAACGGCGTTGGCTTTAGCAGCACAGATGGGTCAGCTGGAGGGAAGCACCATTTATTTTGCCGTGGATTTTGACGCCACTCCAGCTCAGATGTCTACAGTCATCGCATATATTAAGGGGGCAAGCGACGCTACTCCAGGGTACAACACAGGAGTATACGGATCGTATGCAGTCGTAGAAGCAGTATATAGTGCAGGAGCTTGCTCCCGCTTTTGGCAAACCTATGCTTGGAGTGGAGGCAAGAAGTCCACGGTCGCTAACATTTATCAATATTTGAACGATATCGTTGTGAACGGGATTGGCATCGATCTGAATGATTCTTATGGACAAGAAGGCTGGTGGAGTACGGTTCCTGCTAATTATATGCTGAGTGCTGGCGATGCTAATAAGCTCATCGGATTTATGAAGGCGGGCTACGCGGCGACAAATGACGCTGATGGGAAAGAGGATTTTCATCGATTAGCAAACGAGCTGCGCAAGGCGTCTGGGCAGCAGGAGGAGTAGTGCCATACAATAAAAAAATCCCTGTGGCAACAGGACCACCGGGAGCTCACGTCAACATTATAAGGGCGGCTTGCGGAAACGGGCACTGCCCGCGGTACGCAATTGCTTTTTGCCAACAAAAATCATAACAGTAATAGAAAATGCTATAAGAAGACAGCCTTCAAAAAATGAGATATGACCGTCGTTTGCCCACAATAAGGTTAAAAATAGCAGTATCCACATGTTGACGTAAATGTATTCGTATAACAACCTCGGCATAAAATCCACCCTCTTTTCCTTGACTTATTTCACTATGCGCTGATGAGTGGGATAAAGCTTTCTTTCATTATAATTTTAAAGGAAAGCGTTGTGAAATGAAAGACACAGTAACTATTTGTCAATTTTTTGCACGATTGTTAAGGTAGGCAGGTTCTTTTTGTATATTATGAAGCGGTTGCAATTATGGGAACACGGAGTCGAAAAAAATTGCCCATCATCCGGCAGAACACTGGCGCGGGTTTACAGAAGGGGATGAGGGTGATACGATGAACGGTGTAAAGAAATGAATCATAAGGTCGTCAACTACGGAGGCTATTATGGCTATTTGGAAACGAAATTTATGGCTCCTGTGGGTCGGATGCTTTATAACGTCAGCTAGTTTTTCAATGGTTGTTCCTTTTCTGCCGCTGTTTCTGCTGCATATCGGCGTCAGCCAGCATATTGAATTGTGGTCGGGGCTGTTGTTCAGCTCCGCGTTTTTTGCAGGAGCTATCTCTGCACCCTATTGGGGTGCTCTTGGGGATAAATATGGGCGGAAGCCTATGATTATTCGTGCGGGCTTTGTCCTTTTTGTCATTTACATACTGACATCTCTGGTAACGAATCCTTATCAGCTGCTGGTACTACGGCTGTTACAAGGTCTATTGAGCGGATTTATTCCCGGTTCCATAGCGCTGGTCGGTACGAATACACCGGAGAAGCATGTAGGGTATGCACTATCTTTAATGTCGACATCTACAGCTACCGGTAGTATTATGGGTCCGCTGCTTGGAGGGATAATATCCAAAATTTTTGACAGCAGGGTGGCTTTCGCAAGTGCAGGCGTATTCGTTTTATTAAGCACATTGCTGGTCTTGTTCTGGGTAACGGAGGAAAAATTCGTCCCAAGCAAGGATCGTTCATCCATTTTGGCATCGATGAAGATGGCGGCTAGTAACAGGCCCTTCGTGACGGTATTGCTGTTGACGCTACTCACGCAGTTCTCTGTAATGACGATAGAACCAGTGTTACCTTTGTATATCGTGCAAATCGGCGGCTCGGCCAAGGACGCATCGCTGCTCGCCGGCATTGTGTTCTCACTTGTAGGAATTGCGAGCATTTTGTTTGCGCCGAGGTGGGGTAAGTTAGCGGACAAAATCGGCTTTCATAAAATATTGGTTATTGGCCTGCTTGTCGGTGGACTTGGGAATTTGGCGCAAATCCTGTTCCATGGTATTTGGGGCTTCTCCATAGTACGGTTTGTTTATGGAGCCTTCTTCTGTGCGGTATTCCCTGCTTTGAATGGGCTTGTCGTCCGGTCTACTCCAACCGATTTTCGCGGACGAGCCTTTGGTCTTAACCAGACGGCCAATCAGCTCGGGGGCATGCTGGGACCGCTGGTTGGTGGTGCAATAAGCGGAGTGTTCTCGATTCACAGCGTCTTCTGGGTTACCGGTATTTTGCTGCTGTTTGCCGGAGCACTGGCTAATGTATCGCTAAAAAGCAAGCCTTCTACTCAGCAAGGTTAAAAGCGTAAGCTGAATAAGAAAAAATCCCTGGTTTTCAGGGATTTTTTCTTATTATTACTCCATATGTGGTTGTTCCTCGTAATACTTTTGCCATGTTCAATAAAGGGAAGCTGTGGGAAAATGAATGCAAACATAACAAGGTGAAGCTGGTATGCAACAGTTCGTAATTTTACAAGGAGTTGAGCAAGAATGGCTTATCAAACGATAGACGGGGTAAGAGTATGGGGGAATCCGGATCCAGGAGCTTTGGCACAGGCCAAAACCTGCGCTGAGCATGGGGATGTTGTACAGGCGCTCATGATGGCGGATCATCATAAGGGCTATAGTCAGCCTATCGGAGGTGTTGTTGCTTACGATGGACAAATCTCCCCTTCAGGCGTCGGGTATGATATCGGCTGCGGCAATAAAGCAGTGAGAACGAACCTAATGGCGGCCGATGTTAAGCCTCGCTTGAGACAAGTGATGGATGAGATCGCACGAAAAATATCTTTTGGCGTTGGACGTGTCAACAATGAAAGAGTCGATCACGAGCTGTTCGACGATCCGGATTGGTCCGTCTATATGGCAGTGGGGCGCCAGGAGCATGACAAGCTGAAGGCGTTAGCCCGTGACCAGCTAGGAACAGTAGGCAGCGGAAATCATTACGTAGATTTGTTTGAGGATATCCAAACAGGCCGCCTATGGATAGGCAATCATTTCGGCAGTCGAGGCTTCGGACATAAAACGGCCAGTGGGTTTATGAATTTGTCGGGAGGCCGGGAATTCTTGGGTAAAGCGCCTGGAGAGAACATGGATCAGCCGCCGATATTGCTCGACATGGACAGTGAACTTGGTGAGATGTATTACCGTGCTATGAAGCTTGCGGGTCAGTATGCTTACGCTGGCAGGGACTATGTGATCCGTCAGGTACTGTCTGTCGTTGGAGCCGAAGCAGAATTTGAGGTTCATAACCATCATAATTTTGCGTGGAAAGAACAGCACGAGGGAAAGGATACGATCGTCGTGCGAAAAGGCGCGACGCCGTCAGCTCCTCGACAGCTTGGTTTTATTGGCGGAAGCATGGGCGACATCTCCGTCATAGTACGGGGGAAAGATACGCAGGAGAACCGCGAGTCGTTCTACAGTACTGTTCACGGCGCGGGAAGAATTATGAGCCGAACGCAAGCTGCTGGCAAAATGAACTGGAAAACACGAAGCCGATCGGGTGGTCAAATATCTCCTGTACAGATGCAGGAGGCGGTAAAAAGCTTCGGTGTCGAGCTGCGCGGAGCAGGAACGGATGAAAGTCCGTTCGTATATCGTAAGCTGCAGGATGTGCTGGATGCGCACGCAGAAACGATTGAAGTTCTGCATGTGCTGAAGCCGATTGGCGTCTGCATGGCGGGAGCGGATGAGTTCGATCCGTATAAGGATTAACAGGAGTTGCTCTCAAAATCTTCTTCTTGACCCAGCATAAAAGCCCTGACAGCTGTTTGCTCTTAAATAAGAGGAAACAAACGGTCAGGGCTTTTTCATGTAATTGAAAGGGCTAGGAAAGCAGCCTTTCTCATACAGTTTATTGATACTTTCTGTAAGCGGAATGCATCGTTGGACCAACAAAGGAATTGATCGGGAAGCCGTGCTGAATCGCGCTCATAATGAAAGCTTTGGCTGTGGAGACGGCTTGCTTCACGTCGCTGCCTTTGGCCAATTCGGCGGTAATAGCTGCGGAATAAGTGCAGCCTGCTCCGTGCGTATAGGTTGTAGCAATTTTTTCCGATTCGTAGAGCTCAAAGGTTTGACCATCATAGAGCAAATCGATAGCTGTCGGATGATCGAGCTTTGCTCCGCCTTTGATCAGTACGTATTTGGCGCCGGAAGCGTGAATCGTTTGGGCGGCGTCCTTCATGTCATCCAACGTTTTGATTGGAGCGCGGTCAGCGAGCTGAGCGGCTTCGAATAGGTTCGGTGTAACTACATCAGCCACCGGTACAAGCAGTTCCCTCAGGGCAACGGTTGTTTCCGGGTGAAGAGCTTCATCGTTACCTTTGCATACCATAACCGGATCGATAACAATGCGGCTTAAGCCCTGCTTCTTGATCGTATGGGTTACCAGCTCGATAATTTCGACAGAACCGAGCATACCGGTCTTCAGTGCATCGACACCGATGCCGCCGAGTACGGTTTGAAGTTGTGCTTCGATCGTAGGCAGTGCCACAGGATGAACGCCGTGATGCCAGTTGTTGGCCGGGTCCATTGTAACAATAGTCGTCAGTACGGTCATCCCATAGACGTCTCTTTCTTGGAAGGTCTTCAAATCGGCTTGAATTCCAGCGCCCCCGCTTGTATCCGAACCGGCAATCGTTAAAGCTTTGTGCATACTCATAGTGCTTCTCTCCTTATAGCTGTCTGCATAAAAAATAGTCGGTGAGCCTTCGCCCTGAGGGCGTAAGCTTAACCATACCTTGGTATTCTTTATCCTATCACTTTACACGGAATTTTCAATGGAAAAACGCGAATATTCATTTTATAGGAATCATCGTCAATGTTTCCGATACCCTGAATCCTGAGGTTAAAACGGAAAAACCGACGATAGGCGGGGGCTTTTTCCTTCGTTATGATAGCTGAGAAAGAGTCCATGCTGGTCAGCTTGGGGTGAAGATACAGAGTCGTTAAAAAGAACTGAAACAGGAGAGGGGATTTACAATGTCAGGAAAAATCAAGTTTGCGATCATTGGGGCAGGGGTTATTGCGCCATTGCATGCAAGAGCGATTCAACTTCATCCGGATGCGGAGCTAGTTGCTATTGTGGATAGCGTAGTGGAAAAAGCGCAAAAGCTGGCTAAAGAGTACAGCGTACCTTTTGTATATGACCATATCGAACAACTGCTGCAGCAGTGTGAGGTAGATGCTGTCTGCATTTGCCTGCCGAGCGGACTTCACAGTGAAGTAACGATTACTGCGGCCGAGGCAGGCAAGCATATCCTTTGCGAAAAGCCGTTGGATATTACGCTGGAAAGCATGGATGCCATGATTACGGCATGCCGCGACAATAACGTCAAGCTTGCTACCGTGTTTCAAAAAAGAACGACCGAGCTGGCGATTCAAACGCGGCAAGCGGTGCAGGAAGGCAAGCTGGGCAAGCTTGTGCTGGGGGATGCCTATTTGAAGTACTACCGGAGTCCTGAATATTACAAAAGCGCCGATTGGCGGGGAACTTGGGAGGTGGACGGAGGCGGAGCCTTGATGAATCAAGGTGTTCATGGTGTAGACATCATCCGTTGGATTATGGGAGATGTAGAAAGTGTATTCGCATACGCAGCTCCGCTCGTTCGTGATATCGAGGTCGAGGATACGGCGGTTGCGGTTGTACGCTATAAAAATGGTGCGTTCGGCGTTATTCAGGGAACGACGTCAGTCAACCCTGGACAGGAGCCAAAGTTCGAAATCCATGGCGAGCACGGCTCTATCATTTATTCGGATAGCGGCATAAAGCTGTGGAAGACAGTGGACGGCACTGAGCCTCCTGTATTGAGCTCCGACCGCAAGGCGGAGGGCAGCGATAATCCGCAGGCGATCTCCGAAGACGGCCATTTTATTCTGGTTGACGACTTGATCCATGCCATTCGTGAAGACCGGGAGCCATTGATCTCCGGGATAGAGGCGCGCAAGTCGGTGGAGTTGATCTTGGCGATCTACGAATCGGCAAGGACAGGTAGGGAAGTTAAGCTGTAAATCATAGGAAATGGGAAACGGAGATGCTCTTATGGATAATACAAAAAAGATAAACATCGGGATGATTGGGTTAGATACGAGTCATGCACCCGCATTTGCAGAGCTGCTCAACGATCCGAGGCATCCGTATCATATTGCCGGTTCGCCGGTAACGGTCGCTTATCCGGGCGGCTCTCCGGATTTCGAGCTGAGCTATTCGCGGGTCGGCGGGTTTACGGCCAAGCTCCGGGACGACCTGGGCGTTCAGATTGTCGAAACGATCAAGGAGGTCGCTGAACGAAGCGATGCCATCATGCTTCTCTCGGTGGATGGGCGCGTCCACCTGGAGCAGTTCAAGAAATTGGCGGCTTACGGCAAGCCGGTATTCATCGACAAGCCGTTCGCTGTCAGTAGCGCGGATGCCGTAGCGATGGCGAAGATTGCCAGCGAGCACAGTATACCGCTGATGAGCTGCTCGTCCGTCCGCTATGCGCAAGGGCTTAGTGAAGCGACTGCCGACGATGCGAAGGGGGGCATTATCGGGGCCGACTGCTACGGCCCGATGGAGCTGCAGCCGACCCAGCCCGGGCTGTTCTGGTACGGCATTCATACGGCGGATATGCTGTACGCTGTGATGGGAAGAGGTTGCAAAGAAGTGAAGGCCTTCACGAATGACGATCACGATGAGATCGTTGGGGTATGGGAAGATGGGAGAATAGGCACGATTCGCGGCAACCGAAGAGGCAACCGGACGTTCGGCGCGCTCGTCCACAGGGAGAAGGCAAGTCAGTTCGTCGATGTATATGCTCATCCGAAGCCATATTACGCCAGTATGCTGGAAGCGATCCTGGCTATGTTCCGTTCGGGAGCGGCTCCTATCGATATGAAGGAGACGCTGGAAGTCATCCGATTCATCGAGGCGGCTAACGAAAGCAGGCGAACAGGCACTGTCGTACAACTGGGCTAATCGAGCGGCATACAATGCATAAGGAGCTGAGTAAATGATGAAGATTCCGTTTCGATTAGGCATAATAACCGACGAAGTATCACAGCGAATGGAAGATTCCATCGCGCTAGCAAGGGAATTCGGGCTTACGGCACTGGAGCTGCGATCTGTGGACGGCCTGCAGCTCCATCTGCTTGGGTCTGAACGGCTGGAGGAGCTGCACCGCCAGATTCAGGCCGCAGGCTTGCACGTATGCGCGTTGTCGACACCGGTGTTTAAATGCCATCTGGATAATCCTGAGGAAGTAGCACAGAGCAAGGCGATATTGATTCGGGATTTAGAAATAGCGCAGCTCTTTGGAGCGCGAATGATACGAGGCTTCAGCTTCTGGGCGAAGGAGGAGGGGACGTTCGATGAGGTCTTCCCGGATATCGTCCAGGAGCTACAAAGCATCGTGCCGCTGCTGGAGGAAGCGCAAGTCACCTTCATGCTGGAGTTTGATCCAGCTGTCAACGCCACTAACGGAGCCAAGGTAGCTCGCCTGGTGGAGGCGGTAGATTCTTCATACGTCAAGGCTCTCTATGATCCAGGCAACGATATATGGGACCCCGCCGGAGAGATTCCTTATCCTGACGGGTACAGGTATCTTAAGGAGCATCTGTGTCATATTCATCTCAAGGACGCCGTCCGACAAGGTGATAAGATCGAGGCGGTGCCTATAGGCACAGGTCAGGTCGATTATAAGGGGCTGCTTGCCAAGCTTCTGGAGGATGAGTACCAAGGATATCTGATGGTGGAGACTCACTATCGTCTGCAATCTACGTTGACTGAGGAACAGTTGAAACGGCCTTCCGGTTACTCCTTCTCCGAGGGAGGAGAGGAAGCTTCCAGACATTGCCTCGAGCATTTGTTCAGCCTGCTGAAGGAAATCACCTCAACATAAAAAGCCTCCGCATGAAAGGAAGCAGTGTTAGATGCTGCAGCCTTACTTGCGGAGACTTTTTTATTCAACCGACAACCTCGAAGCATATTTCTTGCGATATTCCCCAGGAGTAATCCCCGAATACCGTTTGAACATTCGGATGAATGAATTGGCGTTCTGATAGCCTACATGAGCCGCCACGTCCTGAATTTTCAGCTCCAGATTGTCCAACAGCAGCTTCGCTCGCTGAATGCGGAGATCATTCAAATAGTCGCTGAAGTTCATGCCTGTTTTTTCCTTGAAATACGTGGATAAATAACCAGGCGTAATGTTCAGCTTATCAGCCATCAGATCTAGGTTAATGTCCTCGTGCAGATGGGCGTCCAGATAGTCGATGACGAAGCGGGTGATAGGGTCCTGGTCCTCCGTATGATCGCGGACCCGTTGAATGGCCGGCTGCAGCAGCGTAACGAACCATTGTTGAAACTGCTCCGAGCTGTAAAATTCGCTTAACGCATGGAAGGAAGGTTTAACCATGCTGCTGCGCTGTCCGTGAAGGTTCAGCTTCTGGAGTGACTTCTCCATCTGCAGAGCGATTTCCTTGGCGAACTGCCAGTAAGCCTCCGCAGAGGATCCCCGCTTACTCAACTGCTCCAGATGCTTGGCAATCCATACATAGACGGCTTCTTGATTTCCGCTCATGAGTCTAGTATGAAACTCCTCTTCCATCAGTACAGTGAAAGGATAAGGCTCAGGAATAGGCTGTATCCCGTGGATTACCTGTGTTTCATTAATCAGCTTCCTTTGCTTGATCGCCTGTGTCATTTCTTCATAGGCGGTCGTAAATGCCGAAGAGGCCGGGTACAAGGGGCTGACAGCTATTGTGACCAAATAAAGATCGTGTTCGATATCGAACATGTTTTTCAAATAATCAATAGGCTGGTTTACGCTCTCCGGCTCTGTATCTGTAGTGAAGACAAGTGACAGCACAAGATTGTGCTCCATTTGGAAAGTCACTGACTCTGCAAACGATCTAAGCAGTACACTGTCGATATATTCGCGAATGTAATAGGTTCCTTTTTCTTGATCAATATCAAGCTCCGTGTACGGCTCCTTGAAATGGATTTCGAAAAGCAGAATCATGAACGGCATGCTCGTATCGGCCATTTCTCTTAATTCATCCAGGTTCATATGAATGTTTTTGAGCTTGTTGGTTAACGCGTATTTGCGAAGCAGTGAAGTCTTCTGAGCCAAATCCTGCGTCATGCTTTTGTTCGTTTGCATCATCTGATTCACCTTGTGGCTGATCAGGTCGAATTCGCGAATAGGTCCGTGTTTTGACTGCTTCTCTCCGGTATCCCACGCTTGCATCGAATCGATAATTTTGCGTAATGGGGTATGAAGACTCCGGCTGAACAGGGCAGATGCAGCAATGCTTATAAGAGCCACGACAACCAGCAACGAGATGAGGATAGTATTTAAACGGATCAGCTGCAAAGAAATCGATTCGGTCGGAACCATGCTGACATAAGTAAATCCGGTTTCTTGCCCTTTACGGAAAAAATAATAATAGTGCCCTTTCATCATGGGCTGTCCTGAGGTATCAAAGGCGGATAATGGCTCGATCGGCACATTGGGCGTTGACGTATAGATCGGCTGGCCGTCTGAGTTCAATATGTAGAAATGCTGATCGGAAGCGATATTGTGAATTTGAAACAGCTTCTGGGCGTCGAGCATGACAATCAAATACATATCGTTGTACGGCAAGGGCTTCATCAGCATAGGAAGGAGCAGTCCTTTGTTCGTCTCGATACCGGCCGATTTCTCCGTAAATCGGGAGGCAGGAAACACACGGAATCCGATGCGTTCATCGAACTGACGGTTCCAGAACGACAGCGGGTAGTCCGGACTCCGGTAAAATTTGCCGAACATGTCTTCCGCACTGCTGGTGCCGTCTTTTTCAACGACATAAGCGTCATTCTTGAAATATAGGATAACGTTCTCGAACTGCAGAAACGGGTTCGCATATAACGTTTTCAGCTCGGCTTTGATATCTTCAATGCTCGCGTAGCCGTTATTCTCCTTGACCTTCCTTAATATATTAAGGCTTGTTATCCACCGATCGTTCTGGTTCAGCCCCAACACCATATTTTTCGATAAGCGAAAATGGTTCTCGTACCCTTCCACAGTATGGTTAATACTCAGTTCGTTGTACTTCACGATCTCGTCGTGAATTTTATTTTTTAAATAGATGGAGGTTACGAAGTTGAAGCTTACGAGAAGAAGGATTACGACAAGGAAGCCGGTTAGCATTTTGCTAAAAAGGGATTTCGGTTTGATCGATCTGGGGACAAATTCGGCCATTCTGCTTCCAACCCTTCGTCGCTGTAGTCACCTCAATGAAAACGGACGTATCCAGGTGCGAGTACCTCTATCATACGTTGTTTTTTCCTTCTGGAACAATATGCACTTTTTCCACTTCATGCACATGGCTGCGGCTGATCAAGAAAAAGCGGATCGGATCAATAACATGCAGATTTATTTCCGGCCCATAGGTCGATTATGATTGCCCTACAAGCAGCTTGAACTGCCAACCGCTAGAAGCAAGGGGGTGTATGGATGACAACGGTATCCTTTTCCAAAACATGGCGCAAAAGCAAATATCTCTGGCTGCTCTTCCTGCCATGTCTGCTGTATTTTATTCTTTTTCGTTACGCCCCGATGTTCGGGCTCGTCATTACGTTCAAAAACTACAATACGTTCAAGGGCATCATGGCAAGCGAATGGGTCGGGCTCAAGTATTACCGGATGTTTCTGGAGAACCCGGATTTTTTCCTGCTAATGCGCAACACGTTCCTGCTGGGAGCTTATAAACTGCTGTTCAGCTTCCCGGCTCCGATCGCGCTGGCGCTTTTGCTTAACGAAGTGAGAACCGTTCTATTCAAAAAATTCGTGCAGACGGTCAGTTATTTGCCGCATTTCATTTCAAATGTGATCGTGGCGAGCATGGTTATTATGTTTTTATCACCTACCGGCGGGCTGGTCAACCAGATGATCAAAGCTCTCGGCTTTCAACCGGTCAACTTCATGATGGAGCCCGGTATGTTTCGCACGGTATACGTCATTTCGGAAATATGGCAGCATATCGGCTGGGAGACGATCATTTATTTGGCGGCTTTGACGGCGGTCGACCCTCAGCTCTATGAGGCGGCGGGCATAGATGGAGCGAACCGCTGGAGAAAGCTATGGCATGTAACCCTCCCAGGCATCGCACCAGCGATTATCATCGTGTTCATTCTGAATGTCGGTAAGGTTCTGGAAATCGGTTTTGAGAAAGTGTTCCTCATGTACAATCCGGCGACCTACGGCACTGCAGATATTATCAGTACCTACGTCTACAGAGTGGGGCTTGAACAGGGGAATTTCAGCTATGCCGCAGCCATTGATTTGTTCATGGGCATCATCAGTCTGATCTTCATTTGGTCGGCCAACACCATTAGCCGCAGGGTGGGAGAAACAAGTCTGTGGTAAAGGGGGGAGTGAGTATTGAGAGAGAAAATCGGATTGTTTACTATCGTGAATACCATCATTTTACTTGGTGTTATCGCCATTACGCTTTATCCGTTTGTCTACATGCTGTCGGTATCTTTGAGCCAGGACATCTATGTCATGAAGGGGGAAGTGACTCTTTGGCCGAAAGGGATTAATCTGAAGATGTATAAGCTGGTGTTTGATGATCCGAAAATCTGGCTGGCTTACAAAAATACGATCGTCTACGTCGTCCTGGGGACGCTGATCTCCGTCGTCGTCACTTCCATGGGGGCGTACGCTTTATCGCGCAAAGATATGGGCTATCATAAGTTTCTTACACTTTTCATTGTGTTTACGATGTTTTTTAGCGGGGGAATGATCCCGACGTTTCTCGTCGTCCGTTCGCTAGGTCTTATGGATACGGTATGGGGCATGGTGCTGCCTGGTGCGGTGAACACCTGGAATCTGATTTTGATGCGGACATTTTTCAGTGGTATTCCGAAGGAGCTGGAGGATTCCGGCCGTGTGGACGGCTTGACCGATATCGGCATCTTCTTCCGCATTGTCATCCCACTGTCGCAGGCGGTGTTCGCCACGATCGCTTTGTTCTATGCCGTTGCGATGTGGAATAACTTCATGCTTCCGCTGCTGTACCTGCGCAATCCGGATTTGTTCCCGCTGCAGGTGCTGCTTCGCAATCTGGTGCTGGCCGGAAGCGTCAGCTCGGGTGCAGTTACAGGCATTGGCGGCGACAATATGGTGGTCGAGGATTCGCTTAAATTTGCCACGATAATGGTCTCAACATTGCCGATTTTGCTCGTATATCCGTTCGTTCAAAAATATTTCGTCAAGGGCGCGATGATCGGCGCCGTTAAAGGCTAGTTATTCACCGAACTTCCAGAGGGACAATGAGAATAAGAAGGAGAGGGTCTTCATGAACAAAATGGCATTGGTATCGCTCGCTTCCGTCATGGCGTTATCGGTTATGGCCGGCTGCAGCGGGAATGAGGGGAAGGAAGCGGGAGAGGCTTCAAAGGACGGACCGACTGGGACACCAACTAAGAAGACGTTCACGGCGCTGCTTGACAATAATGCTACATTTCCATACAGCAAGGATTGGCCCATATGGAAGTGGCTCGAAGAGAAGACGGGGGTTACGCTGCAGGTGCAGACTCCGTCTGGCAAGCTGAACGATACGCTCAATTTGACCATTGCATCGAACAATTTGCCCGATCTGATGAGTATGCCGAGCCGCAGGGATTCCGACCGATTCGGGCAGCAGGGTGCACTCGTGAATATTTTCGACTATCTCGATCAGATGCCTAATCTGAAAAAGTGGATTGATAAGTACCCGGATGAAGCGAAAGCGATGATCTCGGCAGATGGCAAAATGTACATGTTCCCGAACCAGGGCTTTGGGGAAACGAATCGCATGATCTGGCTGTATCGCGAAGACATATTCAAGAAGAATGGCCTGACTCCGCCCAAAACTTATGAAGAGCTGTACCAAACTATGAAGAAGTTAAAGCAGGCTTACCCTGACAGCTATCCACTGTCTCTTCGCTTTGGACAGATTCCCGATGAGATGTACACCAATCTTTCCACCAATTATGGAACTGGCGAAGACGCCTATTACGATTTCGACAAAAAGGAATGGCGATACGGCCCGATTGAGGATAATTACAAGGCGATGGTTGAGATGTGGCACAAGTTTTATGCCGAAGGCCTTATTCCTCCAGATTTCCTGTCCATTCAGACGAAGCAGTGGCAGGACACGATGTCTACCGATAAAGCGTTCATTACGATCGACTATATCAGCCGTGTCGATTTCTTCAACAATGCTATGAAAAAAGAAAGACCTGACTACAATATGCAGTTTATGGCTCCTCCTGCCGGTTTGAATGGCGGTAAGCAGCTTAATCCCTATTTTCATTATTTGGACGGTGGGTTAACGGTGGCTTCCACATCCAAAAATATTAAAGCTGTAATGGCTTTCATGGATTTCTTCTATACTGAAGATGGCAGGACGCTGACAAGCTGGGGCAAGGAAGGTGAAACCTACGTAACGGAAAATGGTCAAAAGAAATTCAAGCCCGAATTCACCGATGTAACAGAAATGCGCAAAAAGACCGGCCTCCAATCCAGTAGAGGAACGTACACTTGGATCGATTACAATGCTCATCTGTCCTTATTCTCTACAGATTTGCAAAACGCGTACAAGGAAGCGGCTAAATACGATCCTCAGGCGATGCAGCCGAGACCATCGTTCACCGAGAAGGAGAACGAGGTACTATCTGTGACTGGTCAGGCGCTTAAGAAGCACCGGGAGGAAAGCTTTGCCAAGTTCGTGCTCGGAACAAGGAGTATGAGCGAGTGGGGCAAATACGTGGAAGAAATGAATAATTTGGGCGTGCAAAAGCTGGTCGACACATACAAGGCAGCTTACAAACGAGTGGAGAGCACTCAGCTGAAGGCTAATCCGTAGACAAGAAGAACAGAGAACGGTTCTCCTGAACGATTGGGAGAACCGTCAAACATATCAAGGGAGGCTAATGAGATGTTAAGCAGAATAAGCGCCTGTAGTCGCTTCGTCATCGCAGCATGTCTGTCATTCCTGATTATAGTTTCTTCTATGGTAGCCCCGGCCGCCTCCGCATTGGCGGCTTCTTCAATCACTATCGATACCCCGGCGTCAGGCGGAAGCCTCACATGGCCGAAAATGGTGCTGACTGGCACCTACACGGGCTTATACGACATTAAGCTCAGCATTAATGGCGAGTCCCAGGTCAGCGTAACAGTGGATGACCCGGATGCTGATGATGCGGGGACATGGCGCTATGAATTGGACACGCGAGATTATAGCGGCATCGTAAGGCTCCGCGCCAGCGGGTCCGATGTTCAAACACGCTACGGCGTCTGGAGCCAAACGCTGGAGCTGCAGGCTGACCCTTCCAGAGGGGCAGCTCCGCAGGTTGCTATAGTGAGCCCGGTGGAAGGGAACGCCGTAAGCGGAACAGTACCTGTCACCGTAGCGGTGTATGGCGACATGCCGGTGCTAAGCGTTCAGGTGCGTGTGAACGGCGGGCCGTGGCAGCATGCGATCCGTCATGGAAAGCAGTATGTGTTTTCATGGAACACGAAGGGGCTCGGGGACGTAACGAGCAGCATTGAGGCGAAGGCGACGGATGTGAGAGGTCGCACTGGCTTCAGCAGTACTATCTACGCGACGGTGGGGCGAGGCACTCATGAGCAGATAACAGTCAAGCCGCAGGATCGGGCAATGTGGATCTGGGAGCCGGAAGCTTATCGGCTGCTGCTGAATCCAGGCTCCAGGACGGTGTTGGATGCTTTCGCCAAGGACACGGCGACCTTCGGCTCGGAGCCGGTTACTACAATGTACTTGGCGGTTGGGCCGATGGCGGATATGGATATATTGGCGGATGAACCCGGTAAGTTGAGAAGCTTCATCGCTTGGGCACACAGCCAGGGTTATCAGGTGTACGCCTGTATCTCCGGCGGCACAACACCACCTTATATGGGCGCTTATACGATCTATCATGACAAAGCCGTTCGGGAAATGGAGAGAGTGCTGAACTACAATATCGCCTCCTCCCGCAATGAGCGATTCGATGGAGTGAACGTCGATATTGAGCCGTATATTTCTCCTGATTTCAAGGATGAATATCCCTCTTTGCAGCTTCAATATTTGGATATGCTTAAGAAAATGATAGATCGCCGCAATGCAACCGGATTGAACCTGCCCTTTGGACCTGCAATCCCCAAATGGTTCGATTCGTCAGCTCAGGCACAGGATATCATTTGGAATGGAAGCTCAAAATGGCTGTCTCAGCACGTGCAGGATATGGCCGACTACATTTCGATTATGGATTACCGCGACACAGCGGATGGATCTGCGGGAATTATCGCCGGAGCGCAGGGCGAGATCGATTATGCGGACGCGATTGGCAAGCCTCATTCGGTCGTCATCGCGGTCGAATCACTGGATATTGCGAATAGCGGCGACCCAGAGACGATCACATTCCGTGAGGAAGGGCGCACCGTCATGGAGGCGGAGCTGGATAAAGTGTACGCCGCATACGGCGGCAGAGCTTCATTCGGAGGGATTGCGATGCATCATTATGATTCTCTCCGCTCCCTGCCGTCCTATTGGGGGCCGGGCAGCGTCACTTGGCAGCCGCCGGCTGATACGAAGGAGCCTTCCGCCATTCGCGGCCTCCTGAAGGTTCAGGCGGTCGATTACCAGCGCGCTGAGCTTTCCTACGGCATGGCGAGCGATGACACAGACATCGACCGGTATGTGATCTACCGGGGGGCGACGCCTTGGTTTACGCCAGGTCCCGACTTGGTGGCGGGTGAGTCCAGGTCGCTCACCTTTCGTGACACTGGATTGCTGCCGGACACGGTCTATTATTACAAAGTAGCTGCGCGCGATGTGCAGGGAAAGATCGGTCCGGCAACAGGTCCGATGCTCATCAAGACGAAGACTACGGCTTTGAAGCCGATGATACTTACAGGGATGAGCATGACTATGAAGGGTACGGCTGCATCGGTTACGATGCAGGTTGTAGATAAGAATACAAGGCTGCCGCTGGCGGATGCCTTGGTCGAGGGACGTTTTCAGTTCGCAGGAGGCAAGTATACTGGAGGAAGAACCGATGCGAACGGAATGATTACGCTCATTTCGGAGGCAATCCCAATAGGCAGACTGGTCGGCTTCGAGCCGAGGCGGGTTACCTCTTCAGGATATTATTGGGCTCAGGCCTATGATGAGCCTCATACCGTAAGTTTGAATCCGCTTCGGTAAAAAGAGAGGAGCGTTTGGACAACATAAAGCTCTAGCAAGGAAACAGCGGCATCTCAGGACTAAGTAAGATGAAGTCCTGGATTGCCGCTGTTTTTTAACCGAATCATTAACTTGAATTTATTAGTGTATCAGTTGAACAAATGTCTCTGAATTAGAACGGATATAACCGCTAATCCGTTCTATACTAACCGGAAGCATGCTTTGAAATCTTGAGAAAAGAGGGGGGACACGCTTTAGAAGTTCCGTATTGTCAATGAGGCGGCTCTCCTTATTTTGAGCATTTAGAACCATGCCTGTTTCTTCAAGGAGCTCGATCAATGAGTCTTCACCGAAGAATCGCAGACCGCCAATGACTCCAGTCCAATAACTAGGTTCTTTAATCAAGTAGGAGATCCAGTAATAATACTCATCTGCAGAATTCTGTGCAGGATACAATAATCTGAACATAACCATGGCCTGTTGTCCGCTATTGAGCTGCGAAACAAGCTGAGTCTTCTCAGACAGATCACTTCGGCGAAGCTGTACAATTGTTGGTTCCGTGCACCTCAAAAAAAGCTCCGTATGACTTAATGATTCAAACTCCTGTCGTTCCATTTCCACTAACATAGCATCACCCTCCTAATGCTATATTATTTTTAATTGATTCGTAAGTCAATTATAAAAGTAAAAAAATTTACTGAGGTTTAAATAAAGCTACAGACGACTCGACCACTTGATCTAGAACCTTTGTCAGCTGTTCCTTCAATTCGGTTTCAGATACGCCTTGAACGGTTAGCTCCTGCCGCATTTGATCCAAGTAGTGCATCCCTTGAGACACTGAGCCCCAGAATTGCATAGCCATGAGACCAGCGTCGCCTTGCTGAATGGTGCTTTGGGTAATTCCTTTTTCAATGGCTTGGGTCATCGGTTGCATAAAGCCTTTTACCCACGTAAAGGGAGAAAATTCTTCTTGAGTATACAAGTGATGCAAATCTAAACTAATCCGCGTGTAGAAGCGGGGGATTGCCGGATTATCCAAGACGCGTTCACATACGATTCGAGTATAACTTTTAAACAGCTCCAAGTCAGGCTGGTCTCGATCAAAGGAAGATTTCGTAAATCGTTCAGACTCTTCCATCATATACTCGTATAGCTCACGGAACAGTGTCTTTTTGTTTTTGAAATAATAAAAAATGAGCCCGTGGGCAAGTCCCGCCTGAGCCGCTATATCTCCCATTTCAGATGCTGCGTAGCCTTTATCGGCATAAACGCTAACAGCTGCTTGCAAAATTTCTTGTTTGCGCTGCTTTCGAATTTCTTCATTTTGTTCTTTGGTACGAGGAGACATGTCTTATTCACCTCTTTATTTTGACTTTTTTGGCACAGCGCGAGCCGTGTATTTCCAAGCCTATCATATAAATCAGCATAAGAATACAATTATGGGCCAAGGAAAGTCAATAAGGCAGTTGAGTGAGACGAATGTTAAGATTCCTTTGACAAGAATGCGGATTTGAGGAGCAGACTATCGACCTGTTTCTTGTATTCTTCAATAGGCATTAGGAACTAGTGCTTCATAAATGAAAATTTTGTCTTTTTTAGGGCGATTTAACCTAACAATTGTAAAAATATTGTCGATTTATGTATACAATAGCTAGCTTTGCTCGAAGAATTCATTTAGAATTGAATAATGTGTTTGTAAAATTATACAATTATACAGCTCTATGAAGGACCTTTAATAGGAAGAAAGGAATATTGACAATGCAAGACTTAAAATTCGGTTACACGTTCTCGCATGTATATCAACCTATTGTCTATATGAAAAATAGAGAGGTACTAGGATTCGAAGCACTTATTCGAAGCAATAGAGGAAATCCAGAGCAGTTGTTCGAAAGGGCGCGTCAAGATAATAAATTGTTCGATTTGGATACACAGTCGGTTCTCGGGGCAGTAGGACAGTGCAATGGAATCTTGTCTACAGTTAGGAAGAGTCAACTCTTCGTTAACATATATCCTTCCACGCTTCTACATCCAGACTTTACTTCCTTTTTGGATTTGCTGCTTCAACAGCGTACGAACCACGAATTGGACATTGTGTTTGAAATCAATGAAGCGATTGAAGAGTTTGATACTTGGAAGGAACTGCTTGACCAAGACATATTGAAGCTGCTCCAAAAAAAAGCAATCCTCATCGCTTTCGATGACGTTGGAGAAGGAGCTATTTCTTTAAAGCAATTGGTAGACTTTGAGCCTGACTATATCAAATTGTCCAAATATTTTACCAGCGGATTAGAGCATTCTAGAGGTAAACAGAAAGTCATCAAAATGCTGGCCGATTTTTGCGGCGAACCGTCCAAACTCATTGTTGAAGGTATCGAGAATGAGCGGCAATTCGAAATTCTGGAGCAGCTGGGTGTTGTTTATGGTCAGGGCTACCTGTTTGCCAAGCCTCAGCCTTTAGAAAATCTAATGTTCGCCAAATCCATTTTGTAAAGGGAGTTTACCATGAGCAATAAATTGAACTACTCTCGCAAAGCAAGCTTATCTATGAAATTAACTGAATTTGAAGTGCCTCCGATGCAAGATTTGCTAATTATAGGCAGAGGGGCTCCTATAGGTCCGGAAGCGGTAAGGAGAATGGCAGAAGCCTTGTCACCAGAGCAATTTTCAGTACTTAAAGTAGATCACCCTAAGGTGGAAGCGGTTTTATTAAGAAAATCACTGCTTGAAATGCTGGATAGACAAATGCTTTTGGAAATCATATTAGGTGAGGCCGACCGTCTTATCAACGAATCAATGGTGTTAAAGGCGGAGCTAAACATTACGATATCCATTCAGCGGGAGGTTGAGCTTCAGTGAAGGTGGGGCAGATCATGTCGGAAAAAGTATGCTGCATTTCTTCCGGCAAAAGTGTGAAATATGCTGCATCCCTGATGAATGAGCAAAAGATTGGTTCGTTGGTCGTTGTCGACGAGGAGGAAGTTGTAGGGATCATTACTTCCCGGGACATTCGGTCTGCGCACCCTAATCGGATTGTTGCCGATGCGATGACACATAATCCATTAGTTATTTCAGAGACAGCCTTTATTGGGAACGCCCTGTATGCGATGGAGCAGCACCATGTGGAACGTCTTATCGTTAAGGACGGCAATGAGATGAAAGGCATAATAACCCGGGAAAGACTTCGCAGTACGATTGGGAGCTATATTGATCAGTCAACCCACTTATACCGTTCCAAATACATAGAATATATTTATGATTATCTAGCGAATGAGGAAACACCTTTCTACTTGTTGTTTATTGATTTGAACGATTTTGGCAGCGTGAACAAAAAGTTCGGACATGCCGTCGGCGACGATTTGCTGATTCAATTTTCCGTATTGCTGAAAGAAGCGGCTCATGAGCAGGATTATGTATGCCGATACGGCGGGGATGAGTTCGTTATTATTACGACAAGGAAGTTCTCGGAGGTTCAGGAGCTTGTTGATCGGTTGTCACAGCCCATGTGCATGGATTCTCTGGATTCTTTCTCTATATCTGCAGCTATCGGTTTCTTAAGCGGGTATGATGACAACGGGAATGCATTGTCTTATCGGGAATGTCTCAGCAGAGCCAGCTTACAGTCCACGGAGAAAAAACAAAAATGACTTCTACCTATACAGCACAATCGGAGACTCGTTAAATCACTCTTGGAGAGGGATTCGACGGGTCTCTTTGATGTAGGAATGAAGGGGAGCAGACAAAATGACAATAGGATGATCCGACGAAATGCCATTTTCCAAGCGAGCCGTGAAAGGTATGATAGTGTAAAACAGGCAGAGGAGAGGGCAAGGCATGAAAAAAAAGAACATTCTGCTCATTACCAGCGATCAGCAGCATTGGAATACGATAGGGGCGCTAAATTCTGAAATTCAAACTCCGAATTTGGATAGACTCGTTTCAGAGGGAACGATGTTTACACGTGCCTATTGTCCAAATCCTACTTGTACTCCAACAAGGGCTTCGATAATAACAGGAATGTATCCGAGCCAGCATGGAGCGTGGACGCTTGGAACCAAGCTGCTGGAGGATCGCCACACGGTTGGTGAAGATTTCATTGCTCACGGATACCGGACAGCGTTGGTAGGCAAAGCGCACTTTCAGCCACTCAAGGGAACGGAGCAGTATCGTTCTTTGGAAGCGTATCCGATATTGCAGGAGCTGGACTACTGGCGGGAATTTCAAGAGAACTTTTATGGCTTCGATCATGTGGAGCTTGCACGCAATCATACGAATGAAGCGCATGTCGGACAGCATTACGCTCTATGGATGGAAGAAGAAGGCTGCACAGAATGGCGAGATTATTTTCTGCCTCCGACAGGCAATATGGATAGATCGATTAGGCATACATGGCCGATTCCTGAGAAATACCACTACGATAAATGGATAGCCGACAGGACGAACAAACTGCTGGAGCAGTATAAGGAGAATGACGAGAGCTTCTTCCTGTGGGCGAGCTTCTTCGATCCTCACCCGGATTATTTGGTTCCAGAGCCATGGGACAAGATGTACGACCCGGAGAAGCTGACGCTGCCTCAGGCGGTGCCAGGAGAGCATGACAACAACCCTCCGCATTTCAAGCTGACGCAGGAGGTGAAAGCGGATTTCTCTGCGTGGATGGAATCGGGCTTTAGCATTCACGGCTACCATTCGCATCTGCGGTATACCGAGCAGGAGCAGCGGCGCAACATGGCGACCTATTATGGCATGGTATCCCTAATGGACAAGTACATCGGGCGTATTCTGGATAAGCTCGATGAGTTGGGGCTTGCGGATGATACTATCGTCGTTTTTACGACGGATCATGGTCATATGTTTGGCCATCACGGCATGCATTTCAAGGGAGGCTTCCACTATGAAGACTTGATCAAGCTTCCGTTCATCGTTCGCTACCCGGGGAAGGTGCCTGCGGGACATACGTCATCGGCCATGCAATCACTGGTAGATTTGGCACCGACGTTTCTTACCTTAACGGGTATTCCAGTTCCTCACGCAATGACCGGAGTCGATCAAAGCGCCGTCTGGCTTGGTGAACAAAGCTCCGCACGCGACCACGTGCTGTGCGAGTTTCATCATGAGCCGACCACTATTCATCAGAAAACATTAGTGACGGAGAGATACAAAATTACGATCTACTACAACCAGACCTATGGTGAAATTTTTGATTTGGTCGAGGACCCGCAGGAGCTGTACAACCGTTGGGACGATCCGCAGTTTGCACAGCTGAAGAGCGAGCTGCTGCTCCGGTACGCTTGGGCTGAGCTCGGCAAAGAATCGCTGCCGATGCCGCGGATTGCACAAGCTTAAGCTGGCGGCAAATCGTTAGGGCTATGCCGATAAGCGCTAGGGGAAATGCCGTAGTAATTTTTGAAAGCTCTTGTGAATGAGTACAGGTCAGGGTAGCCTAACGTCAGCGCAATTTCGGTAACGGCTAGCGAAGTCACACGAAGCAGCTGGGCGCCTTTGTCCATTCGCAGCTTCTGTAAATACTGCATAGGGGAGACACCTGTTTTTTTGGTGAATTGGGCGGAGTAATACGTCCGGTTCACTCCCGCAAAGCGTGCCAGCTCTTCAATCTTCAAATGCTCGGTGTAATGAAGCTGCAAATATTCGATGCTCTTGCTCAGCCACTCCTGATCCGATTGCATGATGGGGGCAGCATTAATCTGTGTTAGCCGGTCGAACAACCGGTATAGCTCACTAAGCTCTGTGAGTTCATTGGAGTGAGGCTGCATTTGCAGGATCAGGATTCGATGCAAAATGCCCTTGACCTTCGTATCAATGCATTTTTCCAAGTACGGCACAGATTTAGTAAGGGTCAGCAGATGAATAGCCTCAGGTACCTGGCTGCCTTCTAGGGCGAGCCATATTAATCGCAGCGGCTTAGCCGTGGAACGTATGCTGTACATGTAGGAGGTATAAGGGAAGAGACAGAAGAGGTCGCCTTTTTTCAGCACGACTTGCTTCTCATCGTATTCAAACGTCAGCTCGCCCTCAAGAATAAAGTGGAGGCTATGGCATTCAATGATTTTGGGTCCTATTCGGTAGCAGGGCTTGGCTTCATTTCGTCCCGCACGGACAATCCACATACCGCCTTTTTGCTGTAAGGGAGAGGGGAGCTTGAGCCATATATCGGCGAATTCATTGGCAAATTCCTGCATAGAAGCTGAACCTCCGTTAGTTTCTTATGATTAGCATACTACCAGACAAAATGACAATCAATCAAATTAACTTTCAAGCAGAACGTCCGATTTTGATCGGGCGTTTTTTTCGTTTAGGCCCGGTCATAAGGCTTGATTCGGGTGCATAGATTAGGATCAAAGTCAGCCTTTGTTAATTATTTTAACTAATGAAGGGGGTGAACGTTACCATTGTTCGGTCGGGGGCAGACAGGGAATACCAAGCTGGTCAAACAGCTCAATCGGGAAGGCATCCTTCATCAACTGAAAGAAAAAGCGCCGTTATCGAGAGCGGATTTGGCCAAATTGACAGAATTGAGCCGACCGTGCGTATCTGCGTTGGTGGATGAAATGATTCATGAAGGATTGATTCATGAGGTTGGGGTCGGGCAGTCCAGAGGTGGGCGAAAGCCGATTTTGCTGGAATACAATTCACAAGCCTTTGGCGTGGTTGGAGCTGTATTTGAAGGAAGCACGATTCAGCTGGCTATTGCTGATTTGAAAGGCGAAGTACGGTTCCAATACAAAACGCGGTTTACGCAGCCATTGGACGGGGAAATGGCAATCGAAGGTGTGGAACGTGGGCTGGCTGTGCTCTTGGAGCAAAGCGGCTTTGACAAAAGCAGACTGCTCGGTATCGGTCTAGGCTTGCCAGGCATTACCCAGCGAAGGGATGGCACAGTGAGCTATGCCCCGAGTACGGGATGGATGGGACTGCCGGTGCAGAAGGAAATCGAGGAACGGTTAGGTCTACCGGTTATTATCGATAACGATGTGAACTTAATGACTTTAGGGGAGTTTTACAAGGGTGCAGGTGTGGGCTGCTCCAACTTGGTATTCATATATGTCGGTACTGGAATCGGTGCTGGCATAATGATTGACGGGCAAAGCTACCGGGGCGCGATGGAAGCAAGCGGCGAGATCGGCTATATGATGATCGGACCAATAGGCAAACGGGGGCGCGGGGAGTTCGGTGTATTCGAGAACAATTACTCGGTACCCGCTATACGGAAGAAAGCCCGCTTGGTCCTTCCAGATGCGGATGAAAGCAGTATGAGCATTATGAAGCAGCTTATCGAGCAGGCTCATCAAGGAAAAGCCGGTGCACGAGGACTGCTCGATGATGTTTACCGGCATTGGGCATATGGAATCGCGAATATTGCCAGCTTAATGGACCCTCAGCTGCTCATTTTGAGCGGTGAAATGGTCCATATAGGGGAAGAGGGAGTTCAAGCGATACTGCGGCTGCTTTCGGAATGGATCCCTTTTGTGCCTCGAATCAAGATGGCTTCCTTGGGCGATCAAGCGGGTATTATCGGAGCTGTCCATTGTGCTTTGGAAGCTTTTCCTTCAAGACTAAAAGGAAAATAAAAAAAGTACTGTTAGAAAAACTTGCGAAAGTGTTTTCGGCAGCGGAGAAAACTGCTTCAAAAAATAGGATTGGAGGTAGGTGGGGTGTCCTCTAGAGGACCGATAACAACAGCGGTTGGAAGGGGATACCCCACCGAGTACCATATCATGTATTTATTTTTGTAATTAGGGCTTCTCAACAGTCCTGCGATTACGAAGCAAGTTTTTCCTACCGAAAAACTCTAAGTGAATGCTTACGAAGCCAGTTTTTCCTACAGAAAAACTCTAAGGAGGAATCATCGCATGAAACAATGGTTGGGCAAAAGAGGTTCATGGTTAACCAGCTTGGCTCTCAGCATCGTCATGCTGGGGACAACAGCTTGCAGCGGCGGGGCAGCGCCGACGGCTACCCAGAAGCCTACGGCGGAAGCGCCGAAGGCGACGGAGGCACCTAAACCGAGCGCCACGCCGAAGCCGCCGGAGAAGCAAAAACTCGTCATTTATACGGCAAGAGATAAAAATGTCGTCGACGAGATAATCCCTAAATTCAAAGAGAAAAATCCGAATATCGATGTCGAGGTTCTCACTATGGGAGCCCAACAAATATTGGAACGGGTACGCGCGGAGAAAGCGAACTCTCAAGCTGACTTCTGGTGGGGCGGAACGCAATCTGCTTTGATGACGGCGGCGAATGAGGGATTGCTCGAAAGCGTCAAGCCAAGCTTTGCGGATAAAGTGCCGGCGTTATATAAAGATGCTCAGGACCGCTGGTACGGAGAAATGCTGCTTCCTGAAGTCATTATGTACAACTCCAAAGCGCTGAAAAAAGAAGACGCCCCTAAAGATTGGGACGATCTGCTGGATGCCAAATACAAAGGAAAAATCATCATTCGGGGCGTGTTGGCTTCCGGAACGATGAGAACGATTTACTCTGCCATGATTTTCCGTCAGGATGCCGCTGACCCGAAAAAAGGCTACGACTGGCTGAAAAAGCTGGATGTGAACACGAAGGAGTACGCACAGGATCCTACGAACCTGTATCTGAAGCTGGCGAGGGAAGAAGGCACACTGTCGCTGTGGAACCTGCAGGACATTATGATTCAAAAAGAGCTTCAAAAGCAGCCGTTCGATTTCATCTATCCGGCGAGCGGAGCTCCGATTCTTGTAGATGGTGTCGGTGTCGTCAAAGGCGCCAAAAATATGGATGCAGCCAAGAAATTCTATGAATTCCTCTTCGATTCCAAGCTTCGCGTCGAGCTGGCAGAGAAATTGTACCAAATTCCTACTCGTACGGACATCAGCAAAGATACGCTTCCTGCATGGCTGAAGGGTGTGGAACTGAAGCCTATGAATCTGGATTGGACGATCATGGCGAACAAAGAAATGGATTGGATGCAATATTGGGATGAGAACATCAAAGGCAAAGGCGCTAAATAAGAAAGCTGTTTGTTAAGAGCAGCAACTCAAAGCTCTAGAGTGTAAGTTCAATCTGCTGGTGGGGGAATTGGAATAATTCTCCCGCCTCAGGTTGGAATGAGCAGGATGAATAATCGACGTTCTCACCTCAGGCAGACGCTTAAGGCACAGCCTGCCTGATCAATAAGGGAGGGGAACCCCGCTTGATAGATGTCACATTGGATCATGTCAGCAAGCAGTTTGGGCAAGTTACAGGCGTTGAAGATATTCATGTTCAGATTAAGCCGGGGGAATTTTTCACATTTCTTGGTCCGAGCGGATGCGGCAAAACGACAACGCTCAGAATGATAGCCGGATTTTATTATCCAAGCGCAGGTCGCATTCTCTTTGGCCAACATAATGTGACGAACTTGCCTCCGAACAAACGGAATACCGGCATGGTGTTTCAAAATTACGCTTTATTTCCTCATATGACCGTTTTTGAGAACATTGCTTTTGGCCTCCAAGTAAGAAAAGTACCGAAGCCCGAATTGGTGCAAAGGGTAGAGCGGGCTCAGCAGCTGGTGCATCTGGAAGGATACGGCCAGCGCCGTATCGATCAACTGTCAGGTGGGCAGCAGCAGCGGGTTGCCTTGGCAAGGGCGCTTGTGATTGAACCGCAAATATTACTGCTCGATGAACCGTTATCCAATCTAGATGCGAAGCTTCGGGAAGAGACGCGTTTGGAAATTAAGCGGCTTCAGCTGGAGCTCGGCATTACCACGATTTATGTGACGCACGATCAGGCGGAGGCTATGGCAATGTCGGATCGGATTATGGTCATGCAGGGCGGCGTCGTCCAGCAGATCGGCAACCCAGAGGAAATATACAATCGACCGCTGAATCGCTTTGTTGCTTCGTTTATCGGAGAATCCAATTTATGGGAGGGCACGGTAGAACGAATCGAAGGGGATGTGGCTTTTGTACGCTTCGGTCCGGATACAGTACTAAGCGGCTTCGTCCATAATGCTTCACCTGCATGCAGGCTGGAGACAGGAGCACGAATTACCGTGTCGATCCGACCTGAATCCGTTATGGAGGCACAGCCTTCAGAGCCACAGGACAACAATATTGTCCGGGGAACGGTGACCATCTCTGAATTTACAGGGGTCAGTGTCAACTATTTGACGCAGATCGGCGAAGCTTCATTTAAGGCAATGTTCGTGAACTTGGGGCACCGGGGTCGGCAGCGTGGAGAAGAAATCTCCTTTCATATTCCGCAATCCAGCATTTATTTCTTAGGTTAAATAGGGGGGACGATTGATGAAGAACGTCAGACCATCCGAATCCCCATCCGTACGCCCATGGACTGCTATAACATCGTCGCGGTATTTCATCTATGTCCTTGTGGCTCCTTTGTTTCTTGTGCTGTTGGCTTATGTGGTGTATCCGTTGTTCCAGACCTTTATTCAAAGTATTGAAGTGAAGGGACAGCTTAGTTTAAAAAACTATGGCAAATTTTTTAGCCTTGAGCATACGTCGAATTTGGAGGCGCTGTGGACCAGTATCTACATTTCGGTGCTAAGCGTCATTACCTGCGCCATTGTGGGAGTAGCCATGGCTTTCCTGTTGGAGCGTTACGAATTCCCTGGGCGTAAAATACTCACTGTGCTGGCGATGGTGCCTATGGCGCTTCCGCCACTGGTCGGAGTACTGTCCTTTACCTTTTTATATGGAGAGAGCGGCATTATACCCCGATCGTTGAAGCTGCTGCTTCAAATGGATCATGTGCCCTTCTCATTAAAAGGTGTCTGGGGAGTGCTGATGGTCCATACGTTCACGATGTATACGTATTTTTACATGACGGCCTCTGCAGCGATCAAAGGATTGGACCCGTCGCTGGAGGAAGCTGCATCCAGCCTTGGAGCAGGGCGGATGTACGTGTGGCGGCGCGTCATACTGCCGATGCTCACTCCGGCGATGGTTGCTTCTTCACTGCTCGTCTTTATGATCTCGATGGCATCCTACACGGCACCGCTAATTTTTGGCATAGAGCGAACGATGACTATGCAAATTTATTTGTCCCGGACCAACGGTAATTTGGATATGGCAGCAACCCAATCCACGATATTAACGATCGTCTCTATCCTGTTTCTCATGATTATGCGGTGGTACCAAAACCTGCGTAATTATCAGAATATGAGCAAGGGCGTCAGCGTTCATCGAACAGAGGTAAAGAGCACTGCCGGTAAATACGTTTCTATGATCCTTTCCTTCATCGGTGTGGTTATTTTGCTGCTTCCTATTCTGGTTCTGGTGCTGATTTCGTTCTCTAAAGATGCGACCTGGACGACGCAAATACTGCCTCCCGAATATACGGCAAATCATTACGTGAAGCTGTTTACGGATAGCAAGACCTGGCGACCGATCGGCAACAGCTTCAAAATGAGCTTCATCGCCACGATTGGGAATGTCATCTTCGGTGTGGCGGCAGCCTATGCTATGGTTCGGATGAAGTTTAGAGGAAAGTCGCTGCTCGACGTGCTTATTATGCTGCCTTGGGCATTGCCCGGTACGGTCGTAGGGGTAAACTTGATCGCTGCATTCAGCCAGCCATCCGTGTTCAGCTTCAACCAGGTGCTGATCGGCAGCTTCTGGATTCTCCCGCTGGCTTATTTTGTCCGGCATCTCCCGTTGGTGTTTCGATCTACCTCCGCTACCTTGATGCAGATGGATGGCTCGGTGGAAGAAGCTGCACGGAACCTAGGTGCATCCTGGTGGTACAGCTTCCGTAGGGTGGTATTTCCAATGGCTTTAAGCGGAGTTCTTGTAGGGACGCTGCTTGCTTTTGTTCAGGGGATAGGAGAGTTCGTTTCTTCCATTCTATTGTTCACCACGAGAACAGCTCCGATTTCAGTTGAAATCTTCCAACGGATGTATTCCTTTGAGTTTGGTACTGCTTGCGCTTATGGAGTTCTCCAAATTTTATTGATCGTAATCGTGCTGTTTATTTCCAGAAAAATTTCGGGGGATACGACAACTACTGCCGTTTAACCCATCGGATGGTTTCAGGATACGCTGCCTGTATAAACAAGAGATCGTGGATGCGCTTTACTTCTGGGGAGCTTGATGTTCGGTCATTTCGTGGGAAACCCACGTGACATATACAGCGGGAACATGGCCAATTCCTGCGGTAAGAACAGTTGAAGACAAAAGGAGGAGTTAGCTTGAGACGAGGGAAGACCACATCAAAATGGTTGGCGACGATTACAAGTGTTGCCGTAGCGGGAGGGTTGCTGTTTCCAGCGACACAGCCTGCTCAAGCAGACCGGGGCGTGCTGGATCTATGGAAGTCGATCAAGCCGTTAACGACGATCGCCAGTGCTATGAATACGGGAGCCCATCCCGATGACGAGCACAGTGCAACGCTGGCTTATCTGTCTTTGGGCAAAGGCGTGAATACGTTCAGTATTATCGCCAACCGGGGTGAAGGCGGACAGAATGAAATTGGCAGCGAGCTAGGTAACGCACTCGGTATCATACGTACCCGTGAGCTTCAGGAAGCATCCAAGGTGACGAACATTACATTAAGCATGCTGAGCGAGGATATTAACGACCCGATCTTTGATTTCGGATTTTCCAAGAGCCCGGATGAAACATTGCAAAAATGGGGCGAGTCCGTAGCCTACGAACGCTTAATCCGCAAAATTCGTGAAGACCGCCCGGATGTCGTCTATCCGTCCTTCCTGAACGAAGATTCGACTCATGGGCATCATAGAGCGATCAATGTTATTACGGTCAAAGCATTTAAGGATGCAGCAGATCCTAATGTGTTTCCTGAGCATTTGCAAAAAGGGCTGCAGCCTTGGCAGGTGAAAAAGCTTTACGTTCCAGGAACGGCTAAGGATTACAGCGTCGTCGTGCCAGTAGGCGAATACAATGAAATTTATGGAGCTTCCTATCTGCAGCTGGGCGAAGAATCTCGCTTTATGCATAAGAGCCAAGGGATGGGCCGCATTTACGATGAAGGACCGATCAGTCCGGACCTTTTCGGCAACTACTACAAGCTCGAATCTGCTGCAGTAAAGACAGCAGCTAAAGAAACCGACTTTTTTGATGGTATCGCCTATACGTATGAAGATTTGGCTAAAGAATTAGACGCCAAAGGTAAGGATCAGAAAATAGCTAAGGATTTGCGTGTCCTGCAAAAGGATTCGGAGCAGGTGATTGCTGCCTATCCAAGGTTTGCTGCCGTAACGAAAGAAGTGCATGCCATGAAAGCGGACCTGCAAACGGCGATTGCGGATTTGAATGCTTCCAACCTGGATAAAGCGACCAAAACGGATCTGATGTATCGTTTGAAGGTGAAGGATGAGCAGCTGAATAAAGCCAGTATGGAAGCGACCTCCGTTGTTGCTAAGGTGAAGCCGGCTACAGGCGAGCTGGTGGCAGGGCAAACGACGAAGGTTACGGTAACAGCGTTTAACGGCGGTAACGTAGAATTGAAAAAAATCAATCTTGCTCTCAATGTGCCTGAAGGCTGGACTGCAAAAGCAGCAGGTGCGGCGAGCTTCGATCGACTGGGCAACAACCAAACGGTCTCGACTACGTACGACGTGACTGTGCCTGCCAATGCAGCCAAGTTCAAACCCTATGCTCCATCGGTGCTGAATGCTAGTGTTGAATATCAGGCATATGACACAGTCACGAAGCTGAAGGTGACGCCGCAAAATACGGTTGCCGTTTTACCGGCCTATTCCATGTCTCTTAATCCTAGTGCAACCGTATTGAATACCCTTAAAACAGAGGATGCCATTCCTGTAAAAGTTACTGTTCGCAACTACACCCCTGGAGCCTCTAAAGCATCGGTATCCTTGAAGGTGCCTGAAGGCTGGACAGTAGAGCCTGAGGTAGAAGAATTAAGCTTCGCCTCCAAGGGAGAGACGAAGTCCGTAGCTTTCTCGGTTAAAGGCTCCTCGACGGTCACGCCAGGCAGCTACACGGTGTCGGCTGTTGCACAAAACGGCAGTGTAGTGAGTACGGAGGGAGCTCAGGTCATTGAATACCCTCATATCGGCAAAACGTATATGGTACAGCCTGCCGAATTGAAAATTCAAGCGTTTGAGCTGGCGGTGCCGGAAAATCTGAAGGTCGGCTACGTGTCCAGCGGTTTCGATAATATCGATCAATATTTAAGCCAGCTCGGCGTTCACGTAGAGAAGCTGGAAGCCAAGGATATCCAATATGGCGACTTGTCGAAGTATGACACTATCGTACTCGGTATTCGCGCTTACGCATTCCGTCCTGAATTAATTCCGAGCAATCAACGCCTGCTTAGCTACGTGGAGAACGGAGGCAATCTGGTCGTACAATATCATAAGCCTGAGGACAAATGGACACCGGATCTCGCCCCTTATCCGATTACTATAGGAGCTCCATTAATTCAATGGCGGGTCACGGATGAAAGCTCCAAAGTCACGATGCTAGCCCCAGATCACCCAATGTTCAATTATCCGAACCAAATTACCGATGCCGATTGGGATCAGTGGATTCAAGACCGTTCCGCCTACAACCCTTCCCAATGGGGTAAAGAGTATACAGAGCTGATATCTAACGGAGACCCTGGCGAAAAAGAATTTACAGGTACGTTCCTGACAGCCCCATACGGTAAAGGCGTTTACACATACAGCTCGATCGTATGGTATCGCGAAATTCCAAGTCTGGTTCCTGGTTCCATCCGTATGTTCGTCAATATGATCAGTCAAAAGCAATAAGTTGCCATTGCAGCCGGAGAACGCTTGAATCCGTTCAGCGTTCTCCGGGTTTTCTAAACCGATACGGGAGTTGAATACACCTTATGCAAGCTATACATGTTCATGGACGGGATATCGATCAGGTGAAGAAGCAGGCACGATTCGCTGTACTGCCTCTAGGATCTGTGGAATATCACGGTCCTCACTCGCCGTTGGGTACGGATATTGTCTTGGCAGATGGTTTCGCCGAGCGGATCGATGCAGCCCTAGAGCCGTTACTGTATCCTGTCATTCCTTATACGGCTTGCCCGGGGAAAACCCGTCACTATCCTGGTACGATCTCGATAAGGCCGTCTGTGTTTATCGACTACGTGACGGATATCGTAGAAGGCATATGTGAATTGGGGATTCGGAATATCGTGCTGTTGAATGCTCATGATGCCAATATGGGACCGTCCCGAACTGTTGCGGAGGCAGTGACCGGCAAATATGTTGACGCTCGTTTTCTGCTCATTAACTGGTGGCAAATGGTGCCGTTGGAAAGTGCAGAGCGCAAGGGGATTTTTCAAGGAACGACTGGAAGAGGTCATGGAGGTCCTTATGAAATGTCAGCAGTAAAAGCGTTTCGGCCTGACTTGGTCCATGTGCAGGAATCGGACTTGTCTTTAAGTGCAAGTCAGCCCTTATCGTCTCTGCCGTACGTTCTTGTAGAGGGATCACCGCAAGGATGGGATGGTTACACGGGGGATATTCGGCAAACCTCGCTGGAAGCGGGTCAATGGATCGTAGAGGAAGCGGCTGTAAACATGAATCAGCTGTTGAAGAACTGGTTGGGAACGACAAAAGGGAATGGAGAGGATGAGCAGCATGGGTTATCGTGATGAGTTGATCAAAGCGGAGGGAGCTTCATTTCCAGGTAAAACGTATGCCGAGGTTGTTTTGGAGCCGGCCTTCAATGAAGCGAAGAAGCAGTTGCTCGATCCTATGATGGCGATCAACAAAGCTCATTTGATCATGCTATCGGAGAAGCTGCTCATTACGGAGGAGCAGGCTAAGCGAATCGCACAGGCTATCAGCGCTTTGGATCTGGAGGCGCTCAGGAGCTCAAGCTACACCGGTCAGTTTGAGGATTTGTTCTTTCAAGTAGAGCATCAGCTGCTTGAGCAAGCAGGTGATATAGCCGGTAATCTGCATTTGGCCAGAAGCCGCAACGATATGGGAATCGCGATTTATCGTATGGTCTTAAGAGAAAAGCTCTCTGTCATGCTAAGCTCGGCTCTGCATTTAAAGGAGCATCTACTGGCTTTTGCCGAGGAGCACGTTGATACCGTCATGATTGGCTATACCCACACGCAGCAAGCCCAGCCGACTACGATGGCGCATTATATGATGGCTGTCGTCGATTCCTTGAGCCGGGACATTCGCAGACTGACGGCAGCGTATACGAACTGCAACCGCAGCAGCATGGGGGCTGCAGCCTTAACGACATCGGGCTTTGCTATCAGCCGGGAACGGATGATGGAGCTGCTTGCATTCGACGAGCTGATCGATAATTCATACGATGCTATTGGCGGGGCTGATTATTTAGGGGAAGTAGCGTCAGCGGTTCAATTAGCAGCTATCAACTTAGGACGAGTCGTCCAGGATTTGCTGCTATGGTGCACTCAAGAATTTGCCGTATTAAAGGTTGGAGCGCCCTATGTCCAGATAAGCTCGATCATGCCGCAAAAACGGAATCCGGTATCTCTTGAGCATATGCGGGCCCTGTTGTCCAGCTGTGCTGGAAATGCGGGTACAGTGCTCACAATGATTCACAACACCCCGTTCGGGGACATTGTGGACACGGAGGATGATATGCAGCCCTATGCATGGAAGAGCTTGGACATGATGGACAATATCTATCGTTTGCTCGCAGCTGTAATGGGGACGATGGATGTGAATAAGGAAGTGCTTAGGAAGCGAACCGAAGGAAGCTTTGCAACGGTTACAGAGCTTGCCGATACACTGGTAAGAACGGATGGTCTCTCCTTCCGCAAAGCGCATCACATCGTAACCGGTGTCGTGCATAACGCACTAGCATCTGGATTATCGGCCAACGAAATTACTTTGAAGCTGGTCAATGATGTAGCTTTGGACATAATCGGAAGACAAGTATCGTTGAACGAGAAAGCTTTGAATCAGGCACTGGACCCTGTGCATTTTGTCACGATCCGGGACCTTCCGGGAGGTCCAAGTCCCAAGGAAATTAGACGAATGATCGAGCTTCGCAAGCAGCAGCATGTTTCCCATGTCCAGTGGCTGCAGCAGGTCGATGGTGCAAGGCAGCGTGCACAGCAATATTTGGATGAAACGATACAAAGGTGGAGCGGAACCTGATGGCGCGCTTACACATTCCTCTGCTGGCTGTCGACGGAGGCGGAACTAAATGTTTAGCTGTTCTTATGGATACCAAGGGGACTTTGCTTGGACAAGGAAGAGCGGGTTCCTGCAATTATCAAGGAGTGGGAAGGGAGGCAGCGATAAAGGAATTGACGTTAGGCATCCAATCAGCGATCTCAGACCTGTCAGAGCGAAACGGTACCCTTGAGGAGCTGACAGGAATTGATATCGAATGCGCAGTTATCGGCATTGCCGGATTGGACACGGCATATGATAGAAGCATCATCCTGGAGCTGGTACGCAAGGCGCTAGAACCTTTACCTCTTCATGTACGTCAGCTGGTTGTCGAGAATGATGGATTTGCCGCATTGGCCGGGGCGACGGACGGAAGCCCGGGTGTTCTTGTCATCGCCGGTACCGGCTCCATAGTCTTCGGGATCAATGATGAAGGCCTAACGGCAAGAGCAGGAGGCTGGGGGCACCGCGTCGGGGATGAGGGCAGTGGATATTGGATTGGCAAGCAAGCTATTATGGCGGCGTTAAGAGCTTACGATGGCAGAGGCGAAGCTACTCAGTTAGGCGATTGGATCGTACCGCATCTAGGCTTGCGGGATGAGGAGGAGCTCTTCAACTGGACCTATGGATCGGATTATGCCGTGGAAAAAGTGGGCGAGCTTTCCCGATTGGTCAGCCAGGCGGCAGCTGCCGGAGATGATCGAGCCAAGCACATTCTGGCTATGGCTGCCGAGGAGCTATTTCAAGGCATCAGGGCCGTGGTAGATCGGCTTGGCATGAAGCACAAACCGTTTCAGCTTATTTTGCAAGGAGGTGTATTGCAAAATGACGGCCTTGTCCGTCAAATGCTGACTCACAAATTTGAAAACCTAGCTCCTTTTGCAAGGCTTGATCATGCGCGAGGTGAACCGATTAATGGAGTTACAGCTATGGGCTTGTCTTTACTGAATTCCGCAGCCCGCAAGGAGGCGGAAAGCTAGCTATTATTAAAGGCGGGGAGCTGAAGAAGAATGAAGAAACAATGGTTGTTCGTCTACGCCCATCCTGACGATGAATCATTTGCAGCCGGAGGAACCATTGCCAAAGCCCATCATTATGGCTATGAGGTGTCCTTGATTTGCGCCACATCGGGCTGCAAGGGTAGATCCGGAGCGTTCCAATTCAGCTGCCGTGAAGAATTAGCCAAGCATCGAGAAGAGGAGTTGCAGAAGGCTTGCTCCTTTCTGGGCGTACACAACCTCATATTGTACCGTCATAAGGACGGTTTCTTGAAGGACCTGGACATCGATCAACTTGCGAGTCAAATCTGCGAAACCTTATTGGAGCTAAAGCCGCAGGTCATCATTTCGTTTCCGCCGGACGGAGTCACGGGACATCCCGATCATATCGCCATATCGAGGGCTACAGAGAAAGCCGTCATGCTGGCGGAAGCCCAGTATCCCCCGGGGGCTTCCCCCCAGTTTTACTATAATTCGATCCCGAATTATTACGATCACTGCCAGGATTCCGGGCCGAAGAACCGGTGCTGCATTACAAGCAAAGTCGATATCAGCCCCTATCGGACGATAAAAGGCCAAGCACTTCAGGCTTATCAAAGCCAGGTGTATTCCGTAAACCGGGCTTATCCCGGTGTTATGCAAGGGGATTACACCGTCATCGGCAACTTTGAATATTACACATTGGCCCGTGCCAATGGTCAGACTATAGAGCCGTCAACGGCAAAGGATTTGGAGCATTTACCGACTTTGGAGTTCCGATAGCCAGTCATGAATAATGCTCCGAGTAATCAAACAGGGAAGCGAGTCTCCAAAAATCATGGAGGCTTGCTTCCCTGTTAGCTGTTTATTTTCCTTTCAATTTCACTTCAATGGTCGTTGGAGCGGATTCTTCATGAAACTGATTGACCGTAGTGACACTAAAATGATGTTTTTTTCCGTTAGGCAGACCGGTAATTTTATACGAGGTCCCATTGATCGGCTGCTTGGTTAACTTCTTGCCATCCTGGTATACGTTATAGCCTATGACGTCGCTTTGGGTACTTGCTTTCCAATGCAATATAGCTTCACGATGCCCCTTATCGGCTTCCAATCCGGCAGGCGGTGCAGGAAGAGGGTGACGGTTTACGGTAAGGGTATAAGTACCGATTGTTTTACCGTCAGCTGCCGTGACATGGACCGAGAATACGTTAGCACCTTCCGTGAGGTTGATGTTAGCAGTCTGATATACAGCTCCGCTAACGGTATAAGTGACATCCGTCACGGTGCCATTGCGCTTAACTGTTATCCCGCTGAGTTTGGATTTGGGGCTTACGAGCGCAGCCTGTAAACGAACACTGCTGACGGAATGAGCGACTTCCTTCACATAGTTCTGGTTTTGCGGATCGAAGCCGGCAACCAGCTCATTGTTCACGGATAAGCTGCTTAATAAAGCGACGTTTTCCGGGACGACTTTGATAACGGATGAAGCCGTCTTTCCATTGTAGTTAGCGCTTATTACAGCCTCTCCAGCTTGAAGTGCTGTTAGTTGCCCATTGGCAGTGACCGCCACTACGGATGGATCGCTGCTTGAGAGCGCGGCTTCGGACGTAACGTCAAACGTTCCTTTCTCACCCAGAAAATGCTGTACCTTCAATGAGCTTGTATGCTGCTCAATCAGAGGAATGGATGGACCTTCAATCGCAATATGATCATATTGTTCCCAAGCCTTCAAATCGACGATTTGCAGACGATCCAGCGGGTAATTGATATCCGGGCGGTAGATGTTAGCTCCAGATTCGTACAAAATGTACAGCTTATTATCGTTGACAAAGTTGCCTTCTGCGGAAGGCGGCATATCCAGGGAATCCTCTATATTCAGACCATCCAGAAACCATACAGGAACGGTTGTATTTTCAATGGTAACTGAAGTATGGGGAGCTTCCGTAACGGACGCCTTATATTTTAAAATATTGCTCTTTGGATTTCCGTTCGTTTGGCTGAGCATCACTTCATCGTCGGTGACGGTTACGCCTTGGATGCGGTCTGTAACGGAATAAATATAATTCGGTATGACCAAGCCATCGCTTGTGAGCTTGCTATCGGTTGGGAGGAGGTCCGTTGCTTCATCCAGCTTATAGCCTACCACCCAAGCGTTGTATACCTTGTTGTCGCGCGCCGTCATTTTTTGAATCGGAGTCGTCAAATAGTTCGGGGAGCTGTAGTAATCGCCGACCCATAAGACTCCGTTCGAATACGATGCGAAGGAGGCTCTCGTGTTCGTCTTAAAGCTGTCAATGAAAGACAGGTTCGCATTGTCAGGACAATCGATCACGTCCTGAAGGGATAAGCGAAGCAGCTCTTTACCGTAAGCGATCCATACATTTTGGTCACTAACCGCAACGCCCCCGGCATGTCCAGTGAAAGGCTGGCCGTTTTTATACAGGTGAATCGTTTTGACGAGCGATCCGCTCTGAAGGTCCACGAGTGTCAAAGTGCTTGCTCTGCGATCGTCGCGGTAGCTGGAGATGATGGCCCAGTTCTTTTCTTTGATATAATGCATGCCCTGGGGAACGAGCCCCTGCAGAAGTCCGGGAACAATCGGTCCTTGCTCGCTGACGTTCAGGAACCGCTGGTAAGCTGACGTATCCCCGACAATCGGGGCTCCGGTTTCTTCCTGTGTCAAAGGCTGGTGCGGCAGAGTCACTGCGACCGGCTGCGATTTGTCCGATTCATTGGCGGATGAATCTACGGCCGATACTTGGAACTTGTATTCGAACCCACCTGACAACGAACCCAGATCAGCAGAATAGGTCGTGGAGGATACCGTGGTTACGTAGGCTCCATTTTTATACACCTTATAAGAAGCAACGTCTGGCTCGCTATTTGGAGACCAGCTCAAATGCACGGAGGCTATGCCGTTAATAGTCGCTGCGGCTCCTGTTGGAGCGGCTGGAGGGATGGCGTCGATGATTTCCGGACGTGGTGTACTTTTCACCACTTCGGAAGGAATGGACATTTGGGTTTCGGTGACCGCAACTACGGAGAATTTATTTTCCGTAAAGTTGGTAAGTCCGGTTACCTTAAAGGAAGTATCTTCGATGACGGTGCTGTCAAGCACGCCGTTCGCGATTACTTGATAACCGATCACATTCGGGTTTTCACTGGCTGTCCAGTACAGCTGCACCGAACGGTCGCCAGGTACGGCGAATAATCCTTTCGGAGGCACGGGAGAAGATTCATCTGGTGCTTGTCCGGCAACGATATGGCCTGGAGTCGGTGTCTGCTGGTTGGCCGTTTTGCGCATAACGATGGTGCCGTCCGTCGGATAGCTGTAAATGACACTTTTATTAAGGACTACGTCGTCGTTGGCACCTGTGCCGTCGCTATACGATACGCTGCTCAGCTTAAAACCCTCGCTGTTGGCTAGAATGAGTGTGCGGGACCCACTATTGGATAAGCCTTGTCCGGAAATCGGATAAAATTGGTCCGGTCGAATATTGGACCCGAAGTTTGCATTGAACGTTTCAACGCTTCCGGACAACCCAGGGGATTGAACCCACAGCACCATCGTATCATGAGGCTGGATGGTCATATCTTTGTCCAAGTTCCATGTGGATGTTGTGTTGTAGATAATTTTGTAGCCTTGCAGAGGGATGGGCGCGCTGCTGTTATTATAAAGCTCTATGTACTCATATCCGTCAACGGAGGTGCCGGAGGAATTGGTTACGTTGCTTGTGTCCTGAACTAGCTCAGTTATGGATATAGGAGGGATGAAGAGCGAATCTGATGCTGCCCATGCCGAAGAATGTCCGACTAAGCCGCTGAGTGGTGCTGCAATCAAAGATAGTGCCAATCCAAAGCTGCTTATCTTTCTTTTTTTTGCATCCATTAGAACTCTCCTTAGAATATAATAGGTTTTCATTGTTGCAAATGTTGCAGCACAAAAAAGACGATAGCCACCCCCCATACAATTCATCTCCTTCAGCAAGGAAGGGAAAAGTTGTAGGATCAGGGTATTCTCATCGTCTCCACCCGTATTCCTCATATTGTTCGTGATTCGACCACAGTATAGCATAAGCACAGTTCCAAGTATATACATCATAAGGCTCAACACAGCCATTTACAAAATGTTAATACAGTGGCCTAAACCGGGGGATTGCTTGACATTTAAAAATATTGTCACTACAATTTGTAGTGAGAGGTGTGGCAATTGAAAATTCATCATTTTAAAACGAACGAAAGCGGTTTGAATCGTTTCTTCGGAACCCTCGAAGCGAAGATAATGGATGTCTTGTGGGAAGGACCTGAGAAGGCCATTAAAGAAGTTCAGCAAAGGCTGGAGCAGGAGAAGGCGGTTAACTTCAATACCGTAATGACGGTGATGAACCGACTGGTGGAGAAAGGGATTTTGCAAAAGCGGATGGAAGGCAGATCGTTCTTGTACCGTCCGGTACTCTCCAAGGAGCAGTTCATCGATACGCAGTCCAAGGAGCTTACCCATGAGCTTATTGAAGAATTTGGGCCGCTGGTCGTCAATCACATGCTGGATGCTTTAGATGAAGCCGATCCGGTATTGATGGAGAAGTTGGAACAAAAAATAAAGCAGCTGAAAAAGGAAACGTAATCCATGTGGGAAAATCGGTGGGAAAATCGATCCAGGTTGATTTTTATATCGGGGATGCTGTTGGCGGGCTTGATGCTTGTCCAAATGGGCATGTACATTATGCACACATTGGCCGGCTGGGAGATCAGGTATAACGTCATTCAGTTATGCCATACGGTTATGAAGTCTCTTGGTATTCAGTGGGTAGGTTATGTTTTGAATGCGATCGTGTTCTATACGTTTTTCATGTCTGTCTGGATAGCGGCGAAACAGCTCTATTTATCCAGAATGTTTAATAATAAGCTGCTGGCCCGCCGTCATGAATTGCTTACGAGAGAGATCAACCAGAGGTTTGCCGGTACGAGTCCAGGGGAGCAGACGATCATCGTCATTGATAATGCCGCTCCATTGGCTTTCGCGATGGGCTTCTTCAAGCCGAGGATTGTATTATCCACTGGGCTGAAGGATTTACTGGACTCGAATGAGCTGGAAGCCGTTGTCCATCATGAGATGTTTCACCGCAAGCATGGAGACCCGCTGAAAACCTTCCTGATGTCGCTCCTCGCCTCCGTCATGTGGTATATTCCGATCTTAAAATCGTTTCATCACAATTATAAGATCGTGAGAGAGGTGCTGGCCGACAATTATGCAATTGATAAGTCAGGGAGCTCCATCCACCTGGGCAGCGCTCTGTTAAAGCTGCTCAAAGGAAAAGCGCCAGCGCCTATGCCGGTTTCGCACGTTTCCTTTAGCGACACTTCGATTAATTTGCGGATTCGCCAGCTGCTTGAGCCGCAAGCCGATTTTCCTTTGAATTGGCCGTTTACCCCGGCGATGATTTCACTGCAGGTGCTTTTTGTTTTATGTTCGATGTTTGTGTTGGTTATGCATTAGACGTCTGTCCTGCTTCCGCTAACAGCAAGATACATAGCTTCGATAGCACCATCTTGTATGGCCGGCTGCAACAGTCATCCAGCATCACCAACAAAATGGTCACTTCAAGTCGCCGTGAGGCGTCTCACTAGGGTCAACACTACATCTTGTAGTACTTGATACTGCAACAAATAGAAACATAATGGGAATACTTAGGCTGTTATAAAGCCGATGACTACGGAAAGAAAGAAGAGATCTCATTGAAGCAAACAACTAAAAAATCCGTTTATAAGGAACTACGCAAGCAAGAAAAAATACAAGAGAAAAAACGGATGCGAATGATCATGTGGATTACGGCCATTTGTGTCATTGCTATCATTGCCATTATTATCGTAGCGCTGCCTAAGCCGGCTCCTGTGCAAATGCCTTATGAAACGATGCCGACGCTCGGCAGCCCTGATGCACCTGTCAAAATCGTAGAGCTGGGCGATTATAAATGCCCGTCCTGCCAAGTGTTCAGTCAGCAGATCGAACCTAAGCTGAAAAAAGATTATATCGACACAGGCATTGCCTCACTTCATTTTATGAACTATACGATCATTAGCCCGGAAGCCGATTCATTGACGTCCGCTCTCGCAGGACAGGCCATTTTCCACCAAAATAACGATGCCTACTGGAAGTATTACGACGCGATATATAAAAACCAGGGCGACGAGAAGAAAATATGGGCGACATCCGATTTTATAACGAATCTGGCACGTAAGGAAAATCTTCAAATCGATTATGATAAGCTTCAGCAGGATATCGCGAACAAAACGTACAAGAAGGAAGTCGACGCACACAATACATTTGCGCGCAGCAATCAAGTGTACAGCACGCCGACCTTATTCATTAACGGGAAAAAGTTCGAAGACGTGTATGACTACAATAAACTTAAGGCCGCTATTGAAAAAGCTCAAAAGGGTGAATAACAGCCACTATGCGATCCTTCAGTAAACGATATGGACTTTATATGGCTTGGGCCGTCTCTTTGGTCGCGGTAGGCGGCAGCCTCTTTTTTAGCGAGGTATTGCGCTATGAGCCCTGCAAGCTGTGCTGGTTTCAGCGCATCTTCATGTACCCTCTCGTCATCCTGCTAGGCATGGCTTGCTATAAAAACGACCGTAGACTGATCCCTTATATTTTGCCGCTGAGCATCGTTGGGGGTATGATTTCCTTATATCATTATTCCGAGCAGAAAATTCCGGGACTTGCCAAGCTGCTGCCCTGCACGGTAGGCGTTCCGTGTAACGAGGATTATATCAATTGGCTCGGCTTCATTACGATTCCTTTGCTTGCGCTGATTGCTTTTATCCTGATCACTTGCTTTTTGTGGCTGGGGAGAGAGAATGGTGGAGAGTCTGAGGAAGAGCTAGACTAATAGTAATAAGAAAAAGAGACTGCTTGCGATCTTTGGTTGTATAGAAACTTGTGCATCAAGAGATTTGCTATATGGGTAGGTGTGGTATGGATAGCGCCCACCTTTGTTATTGGAAATCACCGCTATAAGGCGAATGAGTTGAAAATTTCCCGATAACAACAGCGGCTGGAGGGACGTACCTCACCGGGGAATATTAGCAAAATTTCAAGGGTTGCATGTTTCTCGACCATCCGAGGCCGCTTATGCGGTCTCTTTTTTGCGTGGAGGCATGATTGCTTCAGCCAGTCCATATATTGGTACTGTACAAGCGAGCATCCTTATAAAAGGTGGAGTGAATCGAATGAGTATGACCTCTCCTACGGCAGTCCGACAGGTTGTGTTGAATATATCAGGAATGACGTGCGCAGCCTGCGCCGTTCGCATTGAGAAAGTAATAGGCAAAATGAATGGAGTCGAGCACATTCAAGTGAACTTGGCGCTTCAGCGGGCGTCCATGTCGTTTGCACCGGGCATGATTACGATTCGTCATATTGAGGACAAGATCAAGCAGCTTGGCTACTCAGCCAAGGAGCATAATACGGCGGAGGAGAATCGAAGTCGTACCGATCCGTTTGAAATTGCCAGGACAGGGACGGTTCTGCTTATTTCTTTTATGTTCATGGTACCATTTCTGTGGGCGATGGCAGGTCACCATTCTTGGACTTCCTCTTTGTGGGTGCCGGAGCTCCTACTCAATCCATGGTTCCAGCTGGCGCTTGCGACACCGGTCCAATTCGGGATTGGCCTGCCTTTTTATATTAGGGCCTTCCACGCGATCAAAAACGGCGGAGCCAACATGGATGTACTCATCGTGATGGGGACGTCGGCGGCTTATTTTTACAGTCATTATTTGATGTTTCATTCCTTTTCGGGCCATGCCACAGGCTCAGCTCATCACGGCTCCTTATATTTCGACGCAAGCGTAATGATCATGACTATCGTCTGGTTCGGTAAATGGCTGGAGGCTATATCCAAGCGGCGTACGTTGAAAAGCTTGCACCAGCTTCACCAGCTCCGACCGGAAACGGCTCAGGTACTGAGAGATAACAAGGAGCAGCGCGTTTCTTTGGAGGAGGTATCGGTAGGAGAGTTGGTGCTTGTCCGGCCCGGAGAAAAGATTGCGGTCGACGGTACCATCTTAGAAGGCTATGCATCGATTGATGAATCGATGATCAGTGGCGAAAGCATTCCGGTTGACAAACGAGCTGGAGACCGAGTAATTAGCGGGACGTTGAATCATAACGGGATGCTGAAAATAAAAGCGACCGAGGTAGGCAATGAGACGACGCTCGCCAAAATGATTCAGCTGATGGAAGAGGCGCAAAACTCCAAAGCGCCGATTCAGCGTATGGCGGATAAGATCTCGGGCATCTTTGTCCCTATTATTATCGCTTTGTCGGCGTTGACGTTCGCTGCATGGTATCTCGTCGTTGAGCCGGGAGTGACGGGTGGCGCGTTGGAGAAAGCGATAGCAGTTCTGCTTATAGCATGCCCCTGTGCACTAGGCTTGGCGACACCGACCTCTATTCTGGTCGGATCGGGAAGGGCTGCCCAGCTAGGCATCCTTTTTAAAGAGGGTAAGCACTTGGAGATGCTCCCCGACACACAAGTCATTCTGCTGGACAAAACGGGCACGATTACAATGGGCAAGCCGCATGTGCATGATGTGATGGCTGTAAAAAGATCAGGCGAATCGTTGATGCGGCTGCTTGCGGCCGCAGAGCAGCATTCTGAGCATCCGTTAGCCCGGGCTATCGTGGAGTCTCAAGCAGGACAAAGTAAAGAGGCATTGCCTTTATGTGAACGGTTTGAAGCTTCGGCAGGGAGCGGCATACGCGCAGTGGTGGAGGGACAGACGATCATTGCCGGGAACCGGCATTGGCTTCAGGAGCATGGAATCGGTCCGATTCCGCAATCCGCCCGAATGGAGCGTTGGGAGCAGCAGGGAAGCAATGTTGTGTATGCGGCGGTGGATGGAGAGTGGGCTGGTGCAGTAGCATTGAGCGATCAAATTAAGCCTTCCTCCCGCCAAGCGGTCCAGCAGCTAAAAGCGATGGGCGCAAGTGTCATTATGGTAACCGGCGATCATCCCCGAACAGCTCAGGCTATAGCCAAGCAAGTTGGCATTCGCGAGGTTTACTCAGAAATGCTGCCTGAGCATAAGGCGACTCTAGTTCATGAGTTGAAGCGGCAGGGGAAAAAGGTTGCTATGGTCGGTGACGGCATCAACGATGCCCCTGCTTTGGCAGCCGCGGACACTGGCATTGCCGTTTCTAGAGGGACGGACATTGCCAAAGCGGCAGCGGATATCGTGCTCTTGAAGGGTGATTTGAAAGGCATGGTGCGTGCCATCGGGATCAGCCGTCGGACGATGCAGATCATTCGGCAAAATCTCGTGTTCTCGTTATTTTACAATGCACTGGCGATACCTTTTGCGGTAACCGGTTATTTGGCGCCTTGGGTCGCCTGCACAGCGATGGCTTTCAGCTCGGTCACTGTCATTTGCAATGCGCTGCGCTTGCAGAAGGCTTGAATCACGAGTAACGAGTGGAAAAAGGAAAGGAGCCTATCCGTGGCTGAAGGCTCCTTTTGTACCATTTAATTATAAGATTGCGTCATTCCACACTTTATTAAATATACCTTCCAAAGATACCCCCTTAAAGGTCGAGTCGCTTACGAATGAGTGTAGCATCAGTAATTTACAGATTTCGACAGCGATATGAATCGAGTGACGGGGGCTTGTTCATGAATCTATCTAACTGCCGCGGCTGCGGCAAGCTTCATATGCAAAGCGAGAAGGTGTTATGCGCTGATTGCTTTAAACATCATCTCGAACAAAGCTATCAGGTTAAAAGGTTCCTTCAAGCGAATCCCCGCGCCTCCGCGATAGATCTTGCAAGAGAAATGGGACTTTCATTAAAGCAAGTTAACGAGCTCGTCGGCCGGTAATCTCTTCTTGAGAGATGCCGGTTTTTTTGTATCGAAAAGAAACTTTCTATACTTGTACACGTAATTTATCCATAAACTGAATGGAATGGTTATATTAGTTAAAAGATCAAGAAAGAGCGGAGGGATACATTGAAAATTGTATGGCAATTAGGTGCTGCTATACTTTTGGCAGGTCTTCTGGCTTGTCTTGTTATTCTTCTTGTATACCATGGCATAATTGCAAAATATAAACACGATTTGACAAGCAATACGAGCGCTTTCTTGAATGCTCTCCAATCGCAAGATTATGAAAAGGCTGCAAATCTATACGGAAATTCCTTAGATATTGATAAAATTCGAAAGCTGGATGAAAACCAAGGGTTTCGGCTTCTGTCCTTCGATAACATTTCCTCCAATTATGACGACGGATGCGTCTGTACGGGAAAGGCAGAACTGACTTTTGAAGTAAAAGGGGCGCCGCTGAATGTAACGGCCATTGTGACCACGGGAACGGATTATAAGCCGGGTCAAATCTGCGCCATTACGCCTTCAGGCGTTAAGCGGGGATCGATTCCCGAGCTTTCTGAATGGAACATAGCTGCCTGTGGCAGCGACTCGTTTTAAGGGAAATGTGGTTATTGGACTTAATCAATTAGTTTATTTTTATAAAGCAATGACAGCAGTCCGGGGCTTTTTATGTACCCCAGGGCTGTTTTTTGTTTGGGGAGAAAAGGAATCAACACTTTGTTTAAACGTAAAAAATACTATTTACATTTAGGCGAGTTTCATTTATTATAAACGATGTTATTAGTAATAATTACGAATATAACCTTGTATTCGTTTTGGGGCTGAGAGGAGGGTCTGCTAGGGAATGGAACTGGCATCAATGAAGCAAGTCGTCTTTGGATACTCGGAATATCCTTGTCTGGACAACGTCAATCTCAACATAACAACTGGAGAATTTGTGGCTGTTATCGGTCCGAACGGAGCGGCGAAAACAACGCTGTTGAAGCTTATGCTCGGCTTGGTTAAGCCATGGAGCGGTCAGGTTGAACGGAGAAGGCTTGGTGTTCAAGGTGAAAAGCTCGTTATTGGATATGTACCGCAGCAGATGGCTTCTTTTAACAGCGGCTTTCCCAGTAAAGTGGTCGAATGGGTCCGCTCAGGTAGGTGGAGCAGAAAGCGTTGGTACGAGCGGTTCAACGAACAAGATCACCACATGGTAGAGCAAGCGCTGAGACAGGTTGGACTGTGGAATCAACGGGATGCGAGAATCGGAGAGCTGTCAGGGGGGCAAAAGCAGCGCATGGGGGTGGCAAGGGCTTTGGTGCAGGAGCCGGATCTATTTATCCTTGATGAACCGACAACCGGCATGGATACCGAGAGCCGACAGGCCTTTTATGAGCTGATGCATCGAGAGGTGAAGGATAGCGGAAGATCCATCGTTATGGTCACTCACGGATTAGAGGAAGTACTGCCTAGAATCGATCGCGTTATCGAATTGAAGCGCAAGGAGGGAGGGGATTGGAAATGCTGCACTACGAGTTCATGCAGCGGGCATTTTTGGCCGGTGGCATAGTGTCCGTTCTTGCGTCTGTGCTAGGTGTCTATTTGATGCTTCGCCGGCAGGCATTGATGGCCGATACGTTATCCCACGTTTCCTTGGCCGGTGTCGCTATAGGTGGACTGCTCCATTTGAATCCGGTGATGACGGCTTTTGCTGCTGCTGTGATCGGTGCATGCGGTGTTGAGTATGTTCGAAGATCATTTAGAGCTTTCAGTGAAATATCTATCGCCATTATTATGATAGGCGGATTGGGCTTTGCGGTAGTTACCATGAATATGAACCAAGGTCTTAGCAAAAGCATGAACGCTTATTTGTTCGGTTCCATACTAGCTGTGAATACTGTTGAGCTTTGGTTGATGTTAGGGGTAGCGGCGGCTGGAAGCTTATATTTCTTCTTGCTGCGCAGACCCCTGTATGTCCTGACCTTCGATGAGGAAACAGCGGAAACGAGCGGCGTGCGGGTAAAACTGATCTCCTTTTCATTTAGTGTTGTGTCAGGTATGGCGGTAGCCGTAGCGATGCCGATAGTTGGTGTATTACTGGTGTCTTCGTTAGTTATATTGCCTGCCGCATTAGCGATTCGAATCGCACCGAGCTTTGCGGCTTCGATCGGGGTGTCGATCCTCATTGGGCTTACGGGGGTTAGCGCCGGCCTCACTGCGTCTTACAAGCTGAGCACACCGCCGGGCGGGACGATTGCGCTCGCGCTGCTGCTGTTTTTGATAAGTGGACTATTGCTAAAAAGAGTCTGGCTGTACATAGGAAAGCTTCGCAATAAAAAGCATCCGCAAGGAGTGGAGCAAAAGCCAGAGGAAGAGAAGAGGATAATTACTCAGGGAACTCTATGAGGACAAATCAAAGGAGGATGAAAATGAAATCATTATTTCTTACTAAATTACTAAGCTTGGTGCTCGTGACTGGGATGATAACAGCGGGGTGCGGTGCGGCCGAGCAAGCGGCGGCTCCTAAAACAGACTTAAAGCCGAGTACGGAGTCTAGCTTGCCTGGGAAGGAAGTGTCTTTACAGCAACCGAAGTTGAAGGTGGTGACGAGCTTTTATCCGCTGTATGAGTTTACTCGTCATGTAGCAGGAGACAAAGCGGAGGTCGTTAACCTGATTCCAGGGGGCGTAGAGCCTCACGATTGGGAGCCGACGGCTCAAGACATGAAGATGATACAAGAGGCCCGCGTGTTCGTCTATAATGGTGCAGGCTTGGAGAGCTGGGCAGATAAAGTATTAAGCAGCTTTAATAAGGAAAAAACCACGGTAGTCGAAGCCAGCAAAAATATGGAATTAATAGAGGGAATGGAGCACGATGAAGACGATCATGACCATGATCATGGCAAGGAAGCCGGCGATAAGCATAGCGGCGGGAACGAGCAAGCCCCTGCCGATCCTCATGTATGGCTTGATCCAGTGCTGGCGCAAAAAGAGGTTGAGTCCATACAGGCTGCGCTGGAGCTGGCTGACCCTGCCAATAAAGAGGCTTACAAGACTAACGCTGCGGCGTATATTGCCAAGCTGCAGGAGCTGGACAAGTCTTTCAAAGACGGACTGGCATCCGTCAAACGCAAAGAGTTCGTTACGCAGCACGCAGCCTTTGGCTACATGGCCAAGCGCTACGGCTTGACTCAAGTACCTATTGCAGGGCTTTCGCCGGAGCAGGAGCCGACACCGAGTAAAATGGCGGATATTATCAAGTTCGCCAAGGAGAAGCAGGTAAAGACGATTTTTTTCGAGACGCTGGTTAATCCGAAGGTAGCCGAGACCGTAGCCAAGGAGCTTGGTGCGAAGACGGCTGTGCTGAATCCGATTGAAGGGCTGACCGATGAGGATAAAGCCAAAAATTTGGATTACATCGGTATCATGAGCAATAATCTGGCGGCTCTAATGGCCACGTTGAGTGAATAGTTAATTGTAAATGATCTAAAAAAGATCGATGTTTCTTCTCTCATAGGCGAGGGGAGAAGCATCGATCTTTTGAATTATACTGCCTATCAAAACTAGAAAGGCGTCAGGTTGGCTTCGTCAGCCAAGCTTATACCGATAATGCATTATGAACGGGACCGCCAGGAGGAACGAGCCGCTCCATACCGTTCATGTAGGGCCGTAGAGCGGGAGGAATCCAGATCGAGCCGTCTTCCTCCTGGTGATTCTCAAGCAGCGGAATCAGAATTCGTGGCGATGCTACTGCCGTATTATTCAAGGTATAGCAGTAATGAGGCTTTCCTTGAGCGTCACGATATCGGATATTCGAGCGACGCGCCTGGAAATCGAGCAAGCTCGATGAAGAGTGTGTCTCGCCATAGCTATCTCGGCTTGGCATCCAGCTCTCGATGTCAAATTGCTTGTAGGTTTTCTGCGACATGTCGCCCGTACAGACGGACATGACCCGATAGGGCAGCTTCAACAGCTGCAGCAGCTCCTCCGCATTGCCCGTGATCTCCCGGAGGAGCTCCTCCGAACGGTCAAGGCTTGCTTCGCATAGGATAACCTGCTCGACTTTGGAGAATTGATGTACACGGTATAAGCCGTGCACATCCTTGCTGGCGGAGCCTACTTCGTTGCGGAAGCAGGTGGAGGCTGCGGCTAGCTTAATCGGCTCCGTAACATCAACGGTTTCATTGCTGTAATATGACACCAGCGGCACCTCGGATGTTCCGACAAGCCATCTTTCTTCCTCAGGTACGGCATATACCTGGTCCTCTCCGAGAGGGAAGAAACCGGTCCCGGTCAATGCTTCTGCTCTAGCCATAAGCGGTACCTCTAATGGAAGGAAGCCTTTGTGCATAAGAAGATCCAGAGCGAGCTGTTGCACTGCGCGATGCAGCATAACCCCTGCACCCTTCAAGTAGTAGTTCCGGCTTCCTGCTGTTTTCACGCCCCGGGGAATGTCGATCATATTGTGCAGTTCTCCAAGCGCAACATGGTCTCTCGGCACAAAATCAAAGCGGATGGGAAAGCCGACACGACGGATTTCCACATTGTCCGCATCGGAACGGCCCACCGGTGTATCGGGGGATACGATATTAGGAACCCGAAGCATCAGCTTTTTAAATGCTTGTTCGGCTCCAGCAAGCTCTGCCTCCAGCCGAGCAAGCTCTCCGTTCAATTCCTTGACAGTCTGTTTACATTGATCGGCTTTCTCCATATTTCCTGTTTGCATGAGAAGGTTAATGTCTTGCGACATTTTATTTCTGGCTTGCCTGAGGGGCTCGATTTGCTGCAGCAGACTGCGTTTCTGCCCATCCCACTCCAGCAGCTCGTTGATGGATACCTCCATTCCTTTTTGATCGGCAATCGTTTGCAGTCGTTCTCCGTTCTCTCGGATCCATTTGATGTCCAGCATAGTACCGCGCTCCTTTTCGTAAAAAATACAAAAAGCGCCCTCATCCGTATGGGACGAGGAGCGCTCAGCTCGCGGTGCCACCCAACTTGACCGAACAAACAAGGTTGTTCGATCCTCTTTGGTTCCGCGGTAACGGGCGGGTCCGGTTAGCTTAGGGAGCAGGAGCCCCTTGACGAAAACGCCTCCGAGTTGGATTCTCTTCATAGGCATAATAGACACGATTTAATTTTTACTAGTATAGCTTATTTGTTAGGAAGTAATCAAGTGAAAGATGAAAACGTGAATATTGTCTAAATTGAAGTGTGTTTTGTTCATGGATCGTTCCGCTCCCCCCAATTACAATAGGATAAGTTGTACTTTCATTAATACATTAGTGATTTCGGAGGGATCCATTGTGCAATTCAATGAGCTAAAACAGGAAACAAAGCTGTGGTATCGCAAGCCAGCCAAAAAATGGCTGCAGGCGCTTCCGCTGGGCAGCGGCCGCATAGGCGCAATGGTACATGGAGAAATCAACCGTGAAGTGATCCAGCTTAACGAGGATACTGTATGGACTAGAGGGCCAGCTGACCGCAACAATCCGGACTCGCTGCAAACGATCGATGAGATACGCCGGTTACTTGCTGAAGGTAAAGTGGAAGAGGCGCACGATATCGCTGATATGGGCATGATGGGAGTATCTCGCCGTCAGCCGCCTTACCAAACATTAGGCGAGCTTAATTTGTTTTTTCCAGGACAAAAGGAAAGCATAACAGAGGAATACCGCAGGGAGCTTGATTTGGAAACCGGGATTGCCAAGGTCAGCTATCGAATAGAAGATACCGTCTATACAAGAGAAATTTTTGCCAGTGCAGCGGATCAGGCTTTAGTGGTTCGATTGACGGCAGACCGTCCGAGTCGACTTCGCTTCGGTGCTAATCTGTTCCGCAAGTTTGATGCGGTTACAGAAACGTCTGGAGCAGACACGGTCTGCTTGGACGGGCAGTGTGGGGCATGGGGAACGAAGTTCCACGTTCGATTGAAGGCCGTACTAGAAGGCGGAAGCAGTCGCACATTAGGCGATCATATTTATGTTGAAGGTGCTGATGCCGTCACTTTGGTGCTGACAGTGTCGACGGATTTCCGATTTGAGCAGTATCGCGAACGATGCAATGAGGAGCTGCAGCAGGCAGCGGCCATTCCATACGCATTGCTGCGTGAACGGCACATCGCGGAATACCGTCCATGGTTCGATCGGCTGAAGCTGTCCCTTGCTGACGAAGCTCATGAAGAGCTGACCAAGCTTCCAACGGATGAACGGTTGGCTCGTATGAAGAATGGGGAAGAGGATACGGGACTAACGGAGCTCTACTTTCACTACGGACGTTACTTGTTAATTGCAAGCAGTCGTCCGGGCACCATTCCGGCTAACCTGCAAGGGATATGGAATGATAGCTACGTTCCGTCCTGGGATTCTAAATATACGATTAACATCAATATTCAAATGAATTATTGGCCTGCGGAAGTATGCAACATGACGGAGCTTCATTTCCCATTGTTCGATCATTTGGACCGAATGCTCCCGAACGGTCAGGAGACAGCCCGTGTCCAGTATGGGGCGCGCGGATTTATGTGCCATCACAATACGGATTTGTGGGGAGATACGGCGCCGACCGATTTTGCCCGGGCGGGATTGTGGCAGATGGGTGCCGCATGGCTGTGCTTCCACTTGTGGGAGCATTACACGTTCAGTCTGGATAAAGGATTTTTAGCAGAGCGCGGGTATCCCTTGATGAAGGAAGCCGCCTTGTTCATCCTGGACTTCGTCGTGAAGGATAGCGATGGAAACCTGCATATTGGACCTACCGTATCACCTGAAAATATTTTCCGACTGTCTAATGGTGAAGTAGGAAGAATATGTATGGATCCGGCTATGGACATTCAAATTGCCAAGGGATTGTTCGAGCGCTGCATTGAAGCGGCCGGGATTCTCCAAGTGGACGAAGACCTGCGTCAGCAGTGGAAGGAAGCGAGCGACCTGCTGCCGGAACCGAAGGTCGGACGTTTCGGACAGCTGCAGGAATGGGATGAGGATTATGAAGAACATGATCCCGGGCATCGACATTTATCTCATCTGTTCGGTATTTTCCCCGATCATCAGCTGCTGCGTGACGAGCGGTGGTCGCAAGCGGCACGAGTTGCTCTGGAGCGGCGCTTGAAATACGGCGGTGGCGGTACGGGCTGGAGCCTTGCATGGATTATTAGTCTATGGGCACGCTTCTCGGAAGGGGATCAAGCCAATGAGATGCTCACGAAGCTCCTTCGTGTGAGCACTGCTGACAACCTGCTCGATCTACACCCGCCGCTTATTTTCCAGATCGACGGAAACTTGGGCGCCGTTGCCGGTATAGCTGAAATGCTGATTCAGTCGCATGAAGACTCCATTCGATTGCTGCCGGCTCTGCCTGCCGCGTGGTCTCAAGGGGTTGTCGAAGGACTTCGTGCCCGTGGCGGCTTCGAAGTATCGATGCAATGGGAGCATCTGCATCTGAAGCAGGCTCGGATCGTATCTCTGAAAGGCGGCATCTGCAGATTACAATCTGATCTGCCGTTACAAATTCAACTTAATGGACAATCTGTTGTAATACAGCAAGGGCCGTCCGGGATTATTGAATTTCCGACTCAAGAGGGCGCTGCCTACGACATAAGCGTATTATCATAATAAGAGACACTAGACCAACCTGATAGATAGGTTGGTCTTTTTTTCATGACTCTATAAGTGCCATTAGAAGACAAATATCAATGATTGATAGAAATGGAATTAATAGAAATACAGGCTGGAGCGCAGTACGAGTTATTTACCGGAAACGTATTAATAAACTATCAAAGGAATTTTTGAAGGAAGGTATTTGATACGAGGGGATGAACGGCTATGAAGAAGGTTTGCCTATATTGCTAGATTTGGCAGCTTTAATCGCGGACCGGCAATAGTAGATTGGTTACCGCTGATAGAAGCGGGAACATCAATCCATAAAGGAGAGTGATATGAATGGTTGAGCTAATGGTCCCGATCACAATTCTTGCCTTTCTCTGTACGATTATGTTTATATTTTGGAGGCCTCATGTCAATGAAGCGATTCCGGCTTCCATTGGTGCTGCTTTCGTTCTTCTAAGCGGTAGCGTTACATTAGCCGATTTGGGAAAAATAATGGAGACGATAAGCGGAGCGGCAATTACGATTATAGCAACGATTGTGATGGCAATTGTGCTGGAAAGCTTCGGTTTCTTTCAATGGGCAGCGGAAAAACTGGTGGACAAGGCCAAGGGCTCAGGGATACGGCTTTTTTGGTATATAAACCTGCTGTGCTTTCTCATGACTTTGTTCGTCAATAATGACGGCAGCATTCTTATTACGACACCGATCCTGCTGCTCCTGCTGCAGCATCTCGGCTTGAAAAATCATCAAAAAATACCTTATCTTTTATCCGGGGCTTTGGTAGCTACGGCCTCCAGCGCACCGATTGGAGTAAGCAACATTGTCAATTTGATTGCTCTTAAAATCGTTCATATGGATTTATACATGCATACGGCGATGATGTTCGTTCCCGCTACTTTGGGACTTGTACTGCTCGTCTTGTTGCTGTATCTGGAATTTCATAAAGTATTACCGCGCACATTGCCGGGAGGCACGCGAAAATTTGCTCTCGTCAAAGGCAGTCACCCGCTGCGGGGGGACGATCAGCCGATGACGGTAGAGAAGCGCAACCGATTTATGAGAAATATTTTGATCTTTGTTTTTTGTGTTAGAGTCAGTCTTTTTGCAGCGTCCTATTTCCACGTACCTGTTTCGTTGGCGGCCATTCTTGGATCTGTTATTTTACTGGGCTGGCGCTGGTATCGTCTGAACATTTCTCCAGCGGATATGTTGAAAAAAACGCCGTGGTATATATTCATATTCGCCTTTGGCATGTATGTCATCATCTACGGCTTGAACAACATTGGACTAACTCAGTGGCTTATTGAATTATTGCAGCCGCTAGTTACAGGCAGTCTGCTCCAAGCCAGTGTGATGATGGGCGCTCTGGTATCGATTCTCTCCAATCTGTTCAACAATCATCCTGCCTTGATGGTGGGAACATTGACGTTAACCAACATGGGCCTCGACCCGCTAACGCTAAAAATTTCTTATCTGGCCAGTGTTATTGGCAGTGATGTGGGGTCGCTGCTTCTGCCAATTGGAACATTGGCTACCTTGATGTGGATGCATATTTTAAAAAAGGGCAAAGTTCCGATAACGTGGGGGCAATATTTAAAAGTCACTTCTGTCGTTATCCCCATAACGACGATGTTCACGTTAGTTGTTTTAGCTTATTGGGTTAGTTGGTTTTTTTAAGAATGAGCACGACAAGAGCCTGGAGGCTATCCTGTATCAGGAGGAATAGCCTTCCGGGCATTTAGTTTCTAAATGGGGACCGTTTTGGGGTATAATGGAAATGATGCGTTTGAGGTTCGAATTTCCCGAAGGGGCATACGGCCAGATAGGCGTATGGAGTTACGAATGATATGGGTCAGATAGAAGATTTATTAGAGCAGGAGCAGGAAGGAAAAGTAGTGGTCGCTTAAAGAGTCATAAATAATTATGATCTAGGCGAACGCACAATGAAAAATATTACATATACTGTAGGCATGTGACTAAGTTGTTGCGGAGGGGTAACAATGGCGAACTATCATTTTATCGGAATTAAGGGCAGCGGTATGAGCGCACTGGCGCAGATGCTGCATGATCTTGGGCATGGTATTCAAGGCGAAGATATCGAAGACTATATTTTTACACAGGCCGCTTTGGAATCAAGGCATATTCCGATGTATGCTTTTGGGGCTGCGCCGCTGCCGGCTTCAGAGCTGACGGTAATTGTATCCAATGCGTTTCAGGACGATCACCCTGCGGTTGTCCGATGTAGACGGGCTGGCTATCCTATTCGCCGATACCATCATTTTCTCGGAGAATGGATGAAGAGCTATACAAGTATTGCTATAACCGGCTCACACGGCAAAACGACGACGACCGGGATGATGGCTCATGCACTCGGATCGGTTCGTCCGACCTGCAGTTTAATCGGAGACGGTACGGGTAAAGGGAGTCGGAACGCTAATCTTTTTGTATTCGAAAGCTGTGAGTATAGAAGGCATTTCCTGGCGTATCAGCCGGAAATCGCTGTAATTACGAATATTGATTTCGATCACCCGGATTATTTTGCAGACATTCATGACGTTAGATCGGCATTTGAGGAGATGGCCTCCTTAGTAGGCAGCCGGCTTGTTGCCTGCGGTGACGATGCTCAGGTTCGTCAGCTGCAGACTGCGAAGAAGACGCTGCTTTACGGCTTGGGTGAGCACAATGAGTTAAGAGCCTCGGAACTCGCTGTAGAAGGCGGCGGAGTCGCTTTTACCGTTCATTGGCATCGGACGCAGCTTGGCCGCTTCTGGATTCCTGCTTTTGGCAAACATAACGTTCTTAATGCTTTGGCAGTAATCGGAACGGGGCTGAGCCTTGACCTTGATTTGGAGCAAATCCGCGAGCATATGAGGGGCTTTGCCGGAGTAAAACGGCGGTTCACGGAAAAACAATGGAGAGGCAATGTGCTGATCGATGATTATGCTCATCATCCTTCGGAAATTACGGCTACCTTGGAAGCGGTTAGAAGCAAGTACCCGGAGAAAAAAGTAGTTGGAGTGTTCCAGCCTCACACATTCAGCCGGGTCGAGAAGCTGATGGAGGATTTCGCCGTATCTTTAAGAGGGGCGGACGATGTATTCTTATGCCCGATCTTCGGTTCGGCAAGAGAGGCTGCAGGCAGCGTATCCATTGAGCAGCTGCGTGAACAAATACCTAATGCACAGCTCATATCGGAGCATACCGTAGGTGATCTAACTTCCTATGAAAATAGCGTATTGGTTTTCATGGGGGCCGGAGATATCCAGAAGTATCAGGTATTGTTGGAGAAAATGTAACGCTTTTGCAGTTAGCGGGATATAAAAAAGAGGGTGCCCCAAGTCATGGTAATGGCTCGGGGCACTCTTCGCTTAATTAGGCTTTCAAAATATCTTCGATGGCATTCAGCACATCATCTGTCAATGTAATTCCGCTTGCAGCGCAGTTTTCAACCACCTGCTCAGGACGGCTGGCACCTACAAGTGCGCTCGCTACATTGCTTTGGCGAAGAATCCAGGCAATCGCAAGCTGGGAAACTTTAATGCCAAGCTCATCGGCAATTTTGGAAATTTTCCCCACGCGAATGAGGTTCGTTTCGTTCAGCTGCTTCTCACCCCAGTTTTTGCTTGCAGCACGGCTATCTTGAGGGATTGGTTGACCAAGACGGTATTTACCTGTCAACAGGCCTTGAGCCAATGGCGAGAAGACGACTTGACCGTATCCTTTTTCTTTACCGATAGGAATGATTTCTTTCTCGATGTAGCGATTGAACATGTTATAAACCGGTTGGTTGACGATGATTTTGTCCAACAGCAGCTTGTCCGCGATAGCGTATGCTTCCACGATTTGTGCTGGAGTCCATTCGCTTACGCCGATATACAGCACTTTCCCTTGGGATACGAGATCGTCTAGCGCACGCAGCGTCTCTTCCAATGGAGTTTCTTTATCATAACGATGGCAGTAATAAATATCGATGTAGTCAGCGCCGAGACGCTTCAAGCTTGCATCGCATTGTTCCATAATATGTTTGCGGGACAGGCCGCGGTCGTTAGGGCCTTCACCCATCTTGTTGAACACCTTTGTAGCCAGGACATAGGATTCTCTAGGGTATTGGGACAACGCTTTGCCCATTACTTTTTCGGCTTCGCCGCGCTCGTACATGTTCGCAGTGTCGAAGAAATTGACGCCTAAATCATAAGCCTGCTCAATGGAACGGACGGCATTATCGTCAGCAACATATCCTCCATAGGTTAGCCAGCTTCCTAAGCTGATTTCGCTGACCTTAAGTCCACTGTTGCCTAATCTTCTGTATTGCATCGTAAAAACGCCTCCCAGCATGGTCTTTTTCTTTGCTACCTAGACATTATAAAAATAAACAATCGTTTTGATAAGAGCTGAAAAAGAGTTCATTAACTTACCCCAAGGTACTAGACTTACGTATAGGTTACTTGCTATTTTGGAAAAAAACTGAAAATCACACCATTATTGAGATTATTGCTGAATTTATGATAAGAATGAGTGAATTTTCGCTATTGCGATTGTAGAGATCAGGTTTTAATTCATTTGAAAAAGATAATAAAAGAAATTGTAACAATATTTCGAATTAAGGAGCTGTCAGGATGTCGGATGTAAAAATTACGGTTTCGGATAACGGTCCTTTGATCGTTAACGGGGAAATTCAGCTGCTGGATGGTGCTGGAAATCCATTGACTACCAAAGAAGCGACTTATCTTTGCCGATGTGGTCTGTCCAGCAACAAGCCTTTCTGTAACGGCGCCCATAAGGGGCAGTTTGAAAGTGTAGTAAGAGCGTAGGCATGAAAGGGAAAAAGACAGGCATGCTAGTGTCTGTCTTTTTTTTAGATATGTTCTTAGTAAATTGTTCTCCATAAATAAAAGGTCGCATAGGCTTTCCAATCGCCCCAAGGGGCTGATAGCTGCTTAAGCTCTTCTAGGGACGGTTTGGCTTGCATGTCTAAAAGCTGCTTTATGGCATTATGCAAGCCTACGTCCTCGATTGGAAAAGCGGAAGGCGCTTTTAAACACCGCATGAGTACATAATTGGCGGTCCAAGGTCCGATGCCGCGAATTTGCACAAGCCGCTTCTCGATAGCTTTTGGATCTTGCAGTTGGAGCAGCATTTCTTTGGAGAGCTGCCCCTCCGCAATCAGCTTGGCGACTCCGATGAGATATTCGGCTTTTTTGCCGGTCAGCTGAAGCGGGGTCAGGTCCGCAACCGATAATGCTGCCATCGTCTCGGGGGTTGGAAAAAGCCAAAAGGCTTGTCCGTTCCAAGTGACGGATTGACCGAAAGCTTCGACGACTCTTCTTTTTAATGTATAGGCGAATGCGAGATTAATCTGCTGACCGAGAATCCCCCAGCAAAGAGCCTCGAATAAGTCGGGGATTCCGAGGATGCGGAGGCCGTGAAACTGTTCTACAACGGTGCTGAGCAGAGCATCCTGCTTGGCGATTTGATAGAACGACTCAAGCTGCGTGCTAAGATCGAACCATTCCCACACGTAGCTCGCTGCTGCTGCACGCTCCGATGGACTTGGAAAGTCGGCTTCACCGAGAAAGCGGATTTTCAGGGTATTATCTTCGGTGGAGGTTATTTGTGCAAGTACTTGATTGTTTTCGACAGGGATCAGTTTGTATATCGCATTACCGTCGACATGAAACATACATTCGTTGGACGAACGTTTAAGGTATCCCAGATTATGTTCAAAGCTGAATACGGATGGCGGAGTCATCAGGATATGATCTTCATGATCAGTCCAATGCTCGCCCGGGAGTTGTATGTGATCGGCGTTCATGGCGCCCTCCTATTCATTAAAGCATCGTTCTCTTCTTTTTTATCATAACAAGCAGCTGCTGGCTTTTGGAATCTTGCTCTTCTATTCTGCACCTATTACGTTTTGGGCGCAACAAGGGTATACTGGCAGTGAGGTGAACGCCCGTGAACAACGAAATATGGCAGGCGATAATTAACAATGACGCGTCCTATGACGGGAAGTTTTTTTATGGAGTGGCAACGACCGGCATTTTTTGCAGACCCTCTTGCAAATCAAGGAATCCTAACAAGGAACATGTAAGAATATTCGATAGCGCCGAGCATGCCTTGGCTGAGCAGTTTCGACCGTGCAAGCGATGCAAGCCGGATGGTAAAAGGCTGCCTGATGAGGATTGGGTACAGCACATTGTTCAAACGATAGAGCAGCATTATCATGAGCCGCTTTCTCTTATGCGCTTGGCTGATATGCTTCACGGGAGTCCGTATCATATGCATCGGACGTTCAAACGAATCCGAGGCGTCACTCCGGCCGAATATATTCAACAAATGCGCTTGGAGGATGCCAAAAAGCTGCTGACTGAATCCCATTTACCTATAACCGAAGTCGCCTTACAAGCGGGCTTCTCGAATGCAGCATACTTTGCCACGGTATTTCAAAAAAAGACGGGAAAGTCGCCTTCAGATTTCCGGCATTCATTCGGAAATGAGTAAAGGGTACGGCGAACAGTGACACCGAGAATGTATATAAGGTATAGGTATGTATTGCAAATGATAATAATTAGAGTATAATAATAAAAAATTCAAATCCGAATTTCAATGATCGGGACAGTAGTTAATCGATTTCAGTTGCAGCGAGCCGGGGGGGTGAAAGCCGGTACGAAGTCATTAATGAAGCGGACCCGCGAGATGGCCTTTTGAACCGTAAGTAGGAAGGCCCGGCTGAAGACCGTTATCTTATAAGGTGGTTAAACCCAGGTTTAACAACAAGAGTGGTACCGCGAGCACAAAGTCCTCGTCTCTTAATTGAGACGCGGGCTTTTTTTGTTGCAGCTGTTTTTAAAGTACGGCAACGTACACTGAGGAGGGATAGCGAGGATGCTGAGTCATTTCATGATGGGAAGTCTAGTTAGGTCGTTAAAAGGCCTGTTTGACGAGCTGGGAACAGCATGGGGGGAAGGGGTCAGGTTTACGCTAGAGCAGCCAGCTCAATTGGAGCATGGGGATTATTCGACTAACGTGGCGATGCAGTTGGCTAAGGTGCTGCGCAAACCGCCGATGCAAATTGCAGAGCTGTTGGTCAAGAAGCTGGAGCAGGACGGATTAATGGACCATCTCATTTATAAAATAGAAGTGGCACCGCCCGGGTTCATCAACCTCTTTTTGGATTGGGAGCAATGGGCCAATAAATCATTCACATTGCCGGAGGTAAGCGGGGAGAAGGTTGTCATCGAGCATACTTCGATCAATCCGAACAAATCGGCCCACATCGGACATTTAAGGAACTCATGTATTGGGGATGCCCTGGTGAAGCTGCTCAGGAGAGTGGGATATGAAGTCGAGGTTCACAATTATATTGATGATCTTGGCAACCAATTGGCGGATACGGTCGTCGGGCTGCACAATACGCAGCTTCATAAAAGCCATACCCGCTTCGGCGATTTTTGCTGGGATGTCTATTCTCAGATCAACAAGGACTATGAGAAAAATCCGTTATTGTTGGAACAACGTACTCACGTGCTGCACGCTTTGGAGGAAGGGGATTCAAATACCGCCTGGATGGGGCTGCTGGTAGCGGAGCGGATTGTTCGCGAGCATGTGGAAGAAATGAAACAATTCGGCATCGAGTATGACCTATTGGTTTGGGAAAGCAGCATTGTTAGGGAGGGCTTCTGGTCATCTGCTTTTGACCTGTTGAAGCAAACGCAGCTTTTCTATAAGGAAACCGAAGGAAAGCTGGCCGGTTGCTGGGTACTGAAGCAGACTCAAGACACAGAAGAAACAGAGTCTGAGCATCAAATTGATAAAGTTCTGGTTCGTTCTAATGGCATCTTAACATATACGGCTAAGGATATTGCTTATCATCTTTGGAAATTCGGACTGCTTGACAAAAGCTTCGTCTACAAGCCGTTCGCAGATAAGCTGTGGACGACCTCTACTGCCGGAACGGTAGCGCCTTTCGGCCAGGCGGCGATGGTAATCAATGTCATTGATCATCGGCAGCAGTACCCGCAGGCCATGGTAAAGCAGGCGCTTGAAGCGTTGGGGTTCACGGGCCAAGCAGAAAAGCTGCGCCACGTAAGCTATGGTGTCGTATCGCTTAGTCCAAATGCTGCCGCTGAGCTGCAAATTGACACATCAGACGGGAAATCGTCTTATGCTATGTCCGGCCGTCAAGGCATCGGAATTAAAATAAGCGACTTGCTAAGTCTGATGGAGGACGTGATCGATAGCAAGCGTTCAGATAAAGAGGGATTGTCCAGTAGGGATATTGCTGCCGCTGCCATCAGATATTATTTGCTCCGCTTCAACCTCCAGACGGAAGTTGTTTTCGATCTGCAGCAGGCAACCGAAATATCCGGCAATACCGGTGTTTACTTATTGTACTCCTATGCCCGTGCCTTCCGTGTGTTGAGCAAAGCCGAGCAGGAGCTGAATAGAATTCCGGGGGCTCCATCTTCGTTCCCGACTATGGAAAAGCAGGAATATGCTTTGATAAGACATCTGTCTCACTGGGAGGAGACTCTGTATACGGCGAGCAAGGAGCTGGCTCCGAATATCATTTGCAGCTATGCGCATGAAATGGCTACTTTATTCAATCATTTCTATGCGGCATGCGCCATTCTTAAAGCGGAGGAGGAGAGCAGAGACTTCCGGATTTGGCTTGTATCCCGCTTTAAAGACACATTGGGCGATGCTCTTCAAGTGCTTGGCTTGCCGACTCCGAGCAGAATGTAAAGGGGAGCCAGCGGGCTCCCCATTCATTTCTTATAACGTAAGGACAGCTTGATCGTTCAACACATCCTCAATGCTATGGAATTCGCAGCCATGCGCCTGAGCGACCGCTTTATAGGTGACTTTTCCGTCTATCACGTTAATTCCTTTGGCCAGCTCTTTCTTCTGCAGAGAGGCTTGTCTATAGCCATGATTAGCGATAAGCACGCCGTACGGTGTGGTCACATTAGTCAATGCGATGGTCGAAGTCCGTGCTACAGCGCCAGGCATGTTCGCTACTGCATAATGAACAACGCCGTGCTTTTCATAAGTTGGCTGACTGTGAGTCGTGATCCGGTCAATCGTCTCAATGGACCCTCCTTGATCGATTGCAACGTCAACGATAACAGAACCTTTTTGCATCGTCTTTACCATCTCCTCTGTCACAAGACGGGGGGCACGCGCTCCTGGGATGAGTACGGCTCCGATCAGCAGGTCTGCTTGCCTGACGGCCTCTGCGATGGAATAAGGGGAGGATACTAAGGTTCTTAGCCGTCCTTGGAACTGATCGTCCAAGTGCCGCAGCCGATCGGGATTAATATCCAGCAGCGTCACGTTTGCACCTAATCCGATTGCCATTTTGGCAGCATTGGTGCCGACAATCCCACCGCCGAGAATAACGACCTCTGCGGGTAAGACACCAGGAACTCCTCCTAGCAGAACTCCCTTACCACCTTGAGACTTCTCAAGGAAATGGGCACCGATTTGGATCGAAATGCGTCCGGCTACTTCGCTCATAGGCGTTAGCAGAGGAAGAGAGCCATTATCCAATTGGATTGTTTCATATGCAATAGCAACGATTTTATTATCTATAAGCGCCTGGGTTAGCTCCTTTTCCGGAGCAAGATGCAAATAGGTGTAAATAATCAAGCCTTTCTGGAAATATTCATATTCCTGCTTCAGCGGTTCTTTCACCTTCACTACCATATCTACGGACCATGCTTCCTTTGCGGTAGCAACGATTTTGGCTCCGTGTAAAGCATACTCCTCATCCATAAATCCGCTTCCTAGTCCGGCTCCGCTTTCGACCCACACCTCATGACCGTTTTGGATATAGGAAATGACGCCGGCTGGTGTTACTCCGACTCTGTTCTCGTTATTTTTTAATTCCTTAGGTACTCCGATTATCATATCAATCCACTCTCCTGATTATGAATTTCGTGTTGAGCTTTGTTATGCATACCACTGTCTTAACTATAAGACGGATTTGTAAACTAAGTATTAAATACACGTAAATAAAATGTTATTAATTGTTTTATATTGGTTTTTGTTTGTTGTTAGGGTCGAAAGAAAGCCCCAACGATGAGGCTTTCTTCGTATGCTTAAGCTATAGGTAAACGATGGTTTGTTCTACTTTACGGTTTCCAGCGTCCGAAGCAGCATGGTTACGGCTTCTGCACGGCTCGCATTGTTGTCCGGAGCGAAGAGGTTGCCCGGGTAGCCCTGGATCAAGCCTTTTCGCTCCGCAAGCGCAACCGATGACGCAGCCCAAGGCTGAATTGCGTCATGATCTGCAAATGTGCTGCTTCCATCTGCTTTATCTTGCAAGTCAAGCGCTCTAATGATCATCACGATCATTTCAGCCCGGGTGATGTTCTTATCCGGCTGGAAGCTGCCGTCTTCGTAGCCTCCAACAATCCCTGATTTGGTCAGAATAGCGACCTCTTGCTTCGCCCAGTCGCCGATACGGTCGGTATCGGTGAAGGATAGAGGGATATCTTGATCCTTTAGCTTTAAGGCGCGAACCAGCAGTACCGCGAACTCGGCTTTTGTTACCGATTGATCAGGAAGGAACGTTCCGTTTGGATAGCCTTGAATCCATCCCAAAGAAATGGCCTGCTCAACCTTTGTTTGTGCCCAATGTCCTTCCATATCTTTTATCGGTGCTTGTTTTGTCGGTTCTGTTGGCTTGCTTGTTTCAGGTACAACAGGTTTTGTTTCAATAGGAGGTGTTACTATAACCTCGGGCGGATTAGGAGAGGTAGAACCGCTGCTTCCACTTGAGTGCCCACTGCTTGAATTTGGACGTATTACGTTAATCGTATACAGCTTTTTGGTGCCGTCCTGAGCTTTTACCGTTACCGTTACGGTATTGCTGCCGATCATAAGATTATCACCGCCAGCTATTGTTACAGCTGCTCTAGAATCTGCAGCCTGATAAGTGACTTGAGCAACGGTTGTACTTCTAGGGACGAACAGGGTGTAGCTTAACTGCCCCGCTGTGAAGCCGGGTACCGTTTCTCCGTTTACTTTTAAATCCAGCAAATCCGTATTAGAAGAAAGCTCAGCATTTGCACGGTTGACGACAATGGTGTATTGCTTATGCCTTGCTTCGGGTCCGTTCACATCAATTTCCACTAGGTTATCGCCTACTGCAAGAGCTTCGCCGCCTGTAACGGTTACTGCCGCTCTGGAGTCTGCAAGCTTATAAGTGACTTCAGCGACTGTCGTGCTGTTAGGAACGCTCAATGTATAGCTCAGCTTATCGGCTTCAAAGCCGTCCAGCGTCTTACCATTGATCTTAAGGTCAAGCAGATCTACACTCGAAGGCCGGCTTACTTTGACGGTGCTTTCGGATTTGAAATTGCCATTCTCGGTCACAGCGGTAATCGTTGCTGTACCTTCACTCAGCCCTGTGACGAGCGCTTTCCCATCATGTGCTTCCACGGTTGCTACCGCTGCATTGCTAGTCGTCCAGGTAACCTTTTTATTCGTTGCATTCGCAGGTACGATCGTTGCGGTAAGCTCTGTCGATTGCCCTTCAACCAGATTCACTTGCTTGCTGCTTACTTCAATGCCTGTAACAGCAACATCGCTGCTTTCCTCTTTGGAGGCGCTAGTCAGGTTAGGAAGCGTTTCTTTACCTTGTGCATCAGCTACCATAGCCTGCTGAAGCTGCGCGCTTGCATCTCCACTGTTCGCTTCAACCTGAATCTTTACAATGGGAGCATCCGGTTGAATGGTTGTAGCGGAAGAAAGCACTATTCTAGTCGTTCCGTTAGCAGAATCATTGCGCAGAACCTTTACACCTGCTTGGGCCGGCTCAATGCTTTTAACGGCCAGACTGCTCGTTGCAAGCTGAAGATCAATCGCTTTGGCATTGGAGGTTACTTGGTCCAAAGAAAGCTCAAACCCTTTTAATGAATGCGTTGTTGTATCGGTGACTTTAGTTAATTTCAGATTGGAAGCATTCGCATTGTTCTGATCCTTCTGAGGTACGAACATGCCGTCAATGACTTTGGAATCCCCAATAGGCTGATCGACGCCCAGCGCTGTAAGAATCGTAGCGGCCAAATCCTTTGTTGTCCCGCCTTGAAGCAACTTTTCTTTCCCCGTATCCGTTGCTACCGTTCTGCCGTTGGCTGCGAAGAAAATGGTCTTGGACAGCGGAGATTCGATGGCATGGTCAAGCGGGTTGCCGCCAAGTGTATGATCGGGATTTTCCACGCCGCCTCCGTGATCGGGAAGCAGAACAATAAGAGTATCATCGAGCAAATGGTTGTTTTGAAGAGCTTTATAGATCGTTTCAACATTCTTGTCCGTCTTCGTCCACTGCTCATAGTATTTTTTCGTATAGAATCCATACGAGTGTCCTGCATGGTCCACATCATCAAACTGGAAGAAAGCTAGAGACGTATCGTTAAATTTACCGCTGGCTGCATATTGGGCAAAAGCGGCTGCATCGGCTTCGTCGCCCAGCATGGTAGCTTCCACACCGACAGAAGGCTCGATATGGCCTTTAAAGACATTGCTCCATGTGACGAAAGCGGCTTGCTTTGTTGCAGGCAATGCCTCCCGCAGTTTTTTAAATACCGTCGGGTAGGGGGAAGTCTCACTATAGGTGTAGTTCCCGCTTTCATAGTTCGCTATTTTATGCTTGCTGTAGTCCACCCCGGTCACCATTGACCCCCAGTTCGGTGAAGAGACGGTCGGAAGGGTCGTTTGTGCCGTGTAGCTGACGGCGCCTTTCTCAACAATGCTTCTAATCGCTGGAATGGAGAGACGACTGCCTACTTCTTCCTTGGTCGAGCTTAGAGTTTCCCAATATGGAGCTTTAGAAGTGATGGATGCCCCACCGCCGTCAATACCAATAACGACAACATGCTTATAAGGCTGATATTTTACTTTGTCGGCGATTTTTGCCAGTACATCCTCTTGATCAGCAGGCGCAAGCGCGATATCTCCAACGGTAATGTACCCGTCCTGATTCACGTCCTCGGTTTCTTTGGAATGCACTTGAACGGCTGCCAGAGGCTTATTTAGCGATTCTATGACAAGTGGCGTCGTTCCGTTATAAAATTGCGCATCGCTAACCTGAAACGTACCTTGTCCAGCTGCTGCCTTTGTGTTAAATGTGAGCTCGGCAACGGTGGATTTTGCGAATTCCAACGGGTTGGTCTGATTAAATACTTTTCCTCCAGTGAGCTTCAGCTTAAGATGGCCTGGTGTGGAAGCGTCGATATAGGTAGCATTCGTTACACTGGCAAATTCAAATAGATGACTGTCATAGGCAAGATCCACATCCAGCTTATCGATTCTCGTACTCATCGTCGGTGTACGCAGATCCAGATTGAAATGGAATTGTGAGCCTTGAACGGCATGCTGCGCACCAATTAAAGAGAAGGTACCATTGAACGGATCCAGCGCTACAGGAGGAGCTTGATTGTAAATGTCAGCAGCTTCCTGAGCGGTTATAGCTCTTCCTAGTATCTGAACGTCATCCAAAGTCACATCCAGGTTCGAGTCGTAATTGCCTGTACCATCATTACCGATGTTAGTATCCAGGTTGGCGTCCAAAGTCCCTGTCAGGCCTTGAATATCCATGGTGCTTGCAATGTTGTTGTAGTTGTTGCCCCTTACTTTGGTAACTGTAACGGGACTGCCATCTTTGTAAAAGTCAACGCGCCCTGTCGCACGGTCATGAGAGATGACAATATGATGCCAGCTTCCGTCAGCGACATTAGGAATGTCAGCATCCAATCGGCTTTCGCCTGCAGTCCGGTAATTCCAGCTTAGAGTGCTGTTTTTTAATACGACCGCATAGCCTGTATTTCCGCCGGTGCTCCAGTTTTTATTGGAAATGATAGCTGGGTCGGAAGTAAGGCCAGGGGACTTGATCCAGAAGGCCAAAGTAAAGTTTTTATTCGTACCCATTTGCAGAGAGGCCGGTTTACCTAGATTGACGTACTGTTTAACGGAGCTTGTTTTTTGCAGATTAATGGCATTTCCGATACGCCCGTTCACAAAAGTCGGGTTGCCGACGGCGGTAGCAGTTAACGGATTAGACGAGCTATCCGTAAAATTGTTGTCAAAAAGCATCCGTACAATGTAATCAGAGGATGCAACCGCTGCATGAGCCGTTGGAACGTAAGATTGAGGCAAGTAAGGAAGGGCAGGCGTCGTAACGGCGATAGCGGCTACAAGCGCAGACACGGCTATCTTTTTAAATTGAATGTTCAAACGATCGTCACTCCTATATATCGATATTGGATTCACAAGCTATATTCAATATAGAGGAGGTTTGTAAAAACTGTGTTAAATACACATTAAGATATTGTTTTTTCGTTTTATATGTTTGTTTTACTTGGAAGTTATAAATCAAATCGCTGTCTTTTGAACTGGGATGGCGTTTGACCGGTTGCAGCCTTAAAATGGCGGCAAAAATAATGCAAGCTTGTGTACCCTGCTTTGCGGGCTGCTTTCTCGATTGTATCTTCCTCAAGTAAAAGCTTCTTGGCTCGTCTAATACGGATGGCGATCAAGTAGGATTTTGGTGACATTCCAGTAGCCGCCTTGAAGACGCCTGTAAAGTAGTTGACGTGATAGCCGCACAGCTCTGCCAAGGCCGAGGCAGTCCAATTGGTTTCCGGCTGCTTTTCAATTGCTTTCAGGGCAGGGGTAATTTTTGGCGTTAATTCGCCGTGAGATGTATGGTCAAGCTGAAGTCGGATCAAGGCAGCCAATAGGCGGACTAATAGACCGCGCAGCACAAAGTCATAACCCAGCTCCCTTGCTTCATACTCTCTCAGCATTTGCAGAAGTAGCGGTTCAGCTCCTGGGAATGAGAAAAAATGCGGGATGTTAATTGCACCATATTCCGGTACGTGGACACTATAACCAGTTGCAGGGCTGTCTAATTCACTTTTTGATGTGTAGCTGATGCCTGATAAGAGCTGTGGTAGTGACATCGGTGTAGGGGAGGGGGTGTTCCATTCGAAATGAAGGCTGTAGTAGGTAACGGGATCCTCCTCGGTTGAGAGAATTTGCGTTACGCTATCAATTCCGTAGAATGCGCACTGCCCAGGCCTTACCAGCCGTTCCTCCGAACCGATGGTCAGTTTGGCGAGACCAGATACGACGTACACCAGATGGCAATCGGGAATGGTGCGAGGCCCCCAAAGGCGGTTCGGCCTTCCCCGGGTTAAACAAATGTAATGAACGGTTGGTTGGAGCAGAGACAGGTCGCCTAGGTCAATCCGTAGTCCACGCAAAGAAAGCACCTCACTTGATTGATGTTAGGGAATTAAATGATATGAGAAAAGTGCAAATAACGGTGAGATCCATGTAACGACAACCCATAATTATGCAAACTATACTGTAGTTATACAGTAATGAAAGTGCAATTATATTGCAATCCAAATTCCTAGGAGGGGTGGATGGGGGCGTTATCGGAAGAGTGAGATTGAAGTATTGAGTAAGCGTTATTAGTGAAATTTCATAGGCGAATGCATTGCAGATGCAGCAGAACTAAACATCATGAATCTAATCCTATTAGGAGGAAAATTATGAAGCGACTGTCGGTATCGATTGTGGTAACAATGCTTCTAGGTTCATTTATAGCGGGATGCGGTAAGGAAGCCGTACCTAAGGATGAGGGTGCTGCTGCTCCAAGCGATGCGCCTGCTCAAGTGTCTACAGAGCCGATTACGCTTAATATACTTTGGTCAGGCAGGGAGGAGGAATTTAACGACAGGGTCAACAACGAATTTGTCAAAAGCTTATTGCCTAACGTCACCTTTCAATTCTATAGTCTCGGTACCGGGATGGAAAAACTGCTCGTGTCCGGAGTCAAACTCGATGTGCTGAACATTACAACCAAAGTGTATTATGAAGCATTGAGGCTGAATTTGAATTATGACATGACCGATTTGATCCGGAGGCAGAAGTTTGATATGAACCGGTTCGTGCCGGAGCATGTGGACGCGATCAAGAAGCTGAGCAAAGACGGGAAAATGTATGCGGTTCCAGATAAGGCCAATTTTCCATACGCTTTGCATGCGATGGTGTACAACAAGGATATTTTCGATAAATTCGCGGTTCCATATCCTAAGGACAACATGACCTGGGATCAGGTGCTCGAGCTTGCCCGTCGTCTAAACCGGAGTGATAACGGGACACAGTACTACGGTATTGGACTTGGGACCTCGCAGTATATGTATGAGGCAGCCGAATTAAGCTATACGGACGCCAAGGGCAACATCGATCTATCCAACCCTTTGTTCGAGAAAATATTCAACGTTTATCAGGAAGCTTATAAAATAACAGGGAAAGAAACACTCGGGAATGTAGATCCGTTCACCAAGGATAAAAATGTAGCAATGTTTGCAGGTAATGTGGATAAGTTCATTCAGGAGTCGGAAAGACAAAAAGACAGCTATCCCAACTGGGACATTGTAACATTTCCGTCCTTTTCGGAGAAACCGAATAAAGTACCTCCGACGAACGGTGTCTATATGGTTGCCTCCACAAGCGAGCACAAGGTAGAGGCTCTAAGGTTAATCGACTTGCTTCTTGCACCGGAAAATAATAAAAAAATCGAGCAGCAATTTATGAATGCGGAATTTGTGAAAAAGAATGTAAACGCTGTCAAATCACCTAAGCAGTCGCTCTATGTTCCAGGGGAGTTCGATTCCATTGGGAACTCCATATTCAATAACATGATTAGGGCAATGAACAAGGACAGCGTAGATATTAATACATCTCTTCGTGGCATGAAAGAGCAGATTCAAAAGCAGATGGATGAAAAGAAATAAAATGAACAGGAGTGTAGTCGTTATGACTAGAGAGAGAGAAGTGGATTGGAGCTCATACTGGATTTGGTCTGAAGGAGAAGAGAGTCCCCGCAACGAATGGCGCTGCTTCCGCAAAACGTTTGAAGTTTCGGAGGAAGGATGGACTGAAGCGGAGCTGTCCATTACCGCAGATTCCCGTTACATTCTGTATATTAACGGTGAGCGGATTGGCCGGGGGCCAGTAAGGTGCTGGCCGCATGAACAGGCCTACGATACCTACGACGTGCGTTCGCACCTGATTTCGGGACAGACGAATACGATTGCCGTGCTTGTCATGCATTTTGGTATTAGCAATTTCTATTATATCCGTGGTCGAGGCGGATTGCTGGTTCAGCTCGATTGGTCGTCTGATAGCCCATACGGCCGCGAAGAAGGCAGGATCGTTACCGATTCTACATGGCTTACGTCCCGCCATCTAGGCAATAATCCGTTTACACCACGAATGTCGATTCAGCAAGCTTTCTCGGAATGGATCGACGCACGGAAGTGGGATGACGGCTGGACGCTTCCTGCATATGACGCGAGGAAGTGGGAGGCAGCTGCTGTGATTGGCAGTGTCGGTATGGAGCCGTGGGTTCGTCTGAAGCCCCGTGATATCCCGTTCTTGACGGAGGAGAGAGTCTATCCTTCAAGAATCGAATCGCTGCATCGGGTGGAGCCGATTCCCTGGACTGTTCACCTCGATTCGAGAAATATTTTGGCCATGGACAGCTTAACCCATGGCAATGCTAACGTGTACGCAGGTTACTTGGGTACCGTCATTCGTACAACGGTTTCCGCCAAAGCTGTGATCGGCATCGCATATGCGCCTCCGCATTGGCAGGCCGTCTGCCTAAACGGTGTTCGTTATCCGAAGTCGGCATGGAAGGGCAATGAGCAGGACCGTTATTTGGACATTGAGCTTATGGCTGGCGATAATGTACTGCTGTTCGAATTGGCAGGCAATGACCACGGCCGAGGTCTATTCATCGGGATCGATTGCGATGAGCCTTTTGAGGCGGTAGCTCCTCCAGGTACTGAAGGGGCGGTAGAAGGATATTCCTCCTTCGTCTCTGTTGGACCGTTTGTCAACTATGAGTACATCGATCATCAAGTAACGGAAGAGCAGAAGGTCAAGCAGCAGATCATTGCTGCATGCAGCAATGGAGTGCAGGAGGCGATCGATCGCCTGAGCCCGGACGCGCTTAATTGCTATGAGGCGTTTTGTCACGTCAGAAGCGCAGCAACAACCGAACAACTGGCTGCGCTTGGGGATGCGGTGGGACTCGTCGAATCGCAATTTGTCAGCACCGAATCGGTCTATGTGCTCACGCTTTGGAAGAAATACTCTTCGGCGAAGCAGGTGCCCTCGGAGCTGCAGCAGGCGATCATCCCACACGCCTTACCAGGAACTGTTCCGCTTTATGACAGCGGAGATACAGAGCTCGTGATCGATTTCGGCAATGAATGGTCAGGCTACTTATCGTTCGAGGTTGATGCGGAAGAAGGCACGGAGCTCGACTTCTTTGGTGTCGAGTATATGCTGGATGGCAAAGTCCATTATACGCATTATCTGGACAATTCCTTACGTTATGTATGCCGTGAGGGGCGGCAGAGCTATACGTCAGCCATACGACGCGGATTCCGTTATCTGATTGTGACCGTACGCAAAGCGAGACGGCCTGTGCAGTTGTATGGGATTTCAGTTCTTCAAAGTAATTTTCCAGTGACCGAGGTCGGTCGTTTCCATTCATCGGATGCCCTGCTAAACGATATTTGGGAAATGAGCCGTCATACGACTAGGTTGTGTATGGAAGATACCTATGTAGATTGTCCGGCGTATGAGCAGACATTCTGGGTCGGTGACAGCCGCAATGAGGCACTCATCAGCTACTATGTGTACGGAGCGGAGGCGCTCGTCAAGCACTGTCTGGATCTAGTACCTGGCTCGGCCTTTCAGACACCGCTTTATGCCGACCAAGTACCTAGCGGCTGGAACAGTGTTATTCCAAATTGGACCTTCTTCTGGGCGATCGCTTGTAATGAGTATGTCCTGCGGACTGGAGATAGGGATTACGCACGCTCGATTTGGCCGCATGTTAAGTTCACGCTGGAGCATTATCTGATGCATCTGAATAAGAATGGACTGCTCGAAATCGATGCTTGGAATTTCCTCGACTGGGCGCCGATGGACCAGCCTCGGCACGGGGTCGTAACGCATCAAAATATGTTTCTTGTGAAGGCGCTGCGGCATGCTGCCGAGCTGGCGGCTAGCGCCGGAGTTGTGGATGAGGGCAAGTCATTCTCCGACCAGGCGGATGCGCTTAAGCAAGCCATTGATACGTATTTATGGTCTGAGGAGCGGGAGGCTTACCTTGATTGCATCCACGCGAGCGGACGTAAATCAGGCATTTTCAGCATGCAGACGCAGGTGGTGGCATACCTGTGCGATATTGCCGCGGGGGAACGGAAGAAGAAGCTGGAGCAATATTTGAGCGACCCGCCCGAATCGTTCGTGCAGATGGGTAGTCCATTCATGTCGTTCTTTTATTATGAGGCCTTAGTGAAGATGGGGAATACACAAAGACTAATCGAAGATATTCGCACTCAGTATGCTGCAATGCTTCGATATGGGGCGACAACTTGCTGGGAAATGTATCCCAAGCCTCAAGCGGACCCTGTCCGTCCGCATCCGAGTCACTTGACACGCAGTCACTGTCATGCGTGGTCGGCCGCTCCTGGTTTCTTTCTCGGTACTAGTGTGCTTGGGGTAAACCCAGCCGCCCCGGGGTGGAGAGAGATCGTGATAGCGCCGCAGCCGTGCGGTCTGGAGTGGGCACGCGGCAGTGTGCCTTTACCGGATGAAGGGCGTATCGATGTGTCTTGGCGTATCGGCGATGACGGTTCCATGTATATTCAGGCCTGGGTGCCTGCTGGCATTAAAGCGGAGATCCGTCTGCCCGATGGCCGGCAGGGGACAACGGAGCTGCATAGGGTAGGAGAGTAACGGAGCTGTGTTCTATGTAAAAAGAGTCATGCTGCTCAGCAGCATGACTCTTTAGGTTGACGAGAAGTTCTGCCTTACAGCTGGAATGGTTGCAAGAGCCGTAAGTAAGCTTCTTATTGAAGCCGATAATCGTCGATCTTGCCGCCGTCTTCCCATATCTCCAGGAACAAGGCGTCACAATCGTCGAAATCGGCGGTTGTTAAAGCTAACGCTTGCTCTTCCTCCGTGCTGACGAAGACGTTATCCATTTGCTCATCGCGCATAGCGATAACCACATAAATTTTCATTGTGTTCCCTCCAACCATAACGATATCAGGGCATTATACCACAACGGGAGGGGAGGATTGCAACTGCTCCTTAATCCATTCTCGATTTATAGTCTCACCATTAATTAATACGGGATGAGAGAGCAAGCTCAGCAATACGACGATTTGCATCGCCTGTATATTGTCCGCCATGATAGCAGATTACAGTTTGAATATCGTACTGGCTAAGCTTTTTCAATGATAGAAGGGCTTGTTCCATGTTCAGCGTTTGATCCGGCGAAGGACCTTGTAATTGGCCGTTTTCAACAACCATGGCGTCACCGGCTATAAGAGTGCGACTTGGCTTATGGTAAAGGCTGATATGTCCCGGGGTATGTCCAGGTGTGCTGATGACAATGATCCCGCCGCAGTAAGATAGCTCCTCGCCGTCAGCTACAGTGCGGTCGACCTTTGCCTTGGGCGGATTTTCCAGCAGTGATTTCAAGCCCTGCCGCCATTCTAGAGGTATTTCCTTAGGTAAGCTGTCAATTTGGGCAATGGCCTCAGGGGTTATTTTGAGCAGTCTTAAATCCCCCTGAATATAGGGCTTCTCTAGCTCATGGGCCAACACCGGGATAGGTGGCTCGGATTCCCTAACCAGATCGGGTAAATTGCCAATATGATCCAAGTCTTGATGAGTCATTATGATGGTGGTCAACTTATCAGGAGTAACGCCGACTTTTGCCAAGGCATCACGCAATGAGGCCATTTGACGGGGATAGCCCGTATCCACCAGGACGGCGGAAGTTCCATCCCAAAGAAGAGAAGGATAAACGCAATCCGTTTTTCCCAAAACAACGGCGGTTATTTCTAACATGTGTAATGTGGTGGCTGTCTGCAATTGAATCCCTCCTAAATGATTGTCATTTAGCATGATACAGCTAGAAGGTAATTTGAGTCAAGTAAATATTTCATTATAACACATATCATTCAAAAAGTCAAATTGAATATATTTTTCAGTTTGATCTTAAGTTTCAAAAAAAATTATAGGGCTGCGAAAGTGATTGTAAAGAAGTTCTTGACTCTAGAAATGCATTATGTTATTTTGATTATTATTTTCTGAATATTGTAATAACGATGAAGAGGAACAGTAGCTAGTCACTTGAATCTCAGAGAGCCCATGACGCTGAAAATTGGGTATTCGAGCTTAGCGAAAGAAGCCTTGGAGTATCGGACTGAAAGCAGGAGTAAGTCCGGCGGGTCTTCCCGTTATAGGAGAGGCGCTCAAATGGCGCCGTAAGAGGGTTGTTAACAACCAATGCAGGTGGTACCGCGGAAGCTCTAGCCTTTCGTCCTTAGAGGATGAAGGGCTTTTTGTTGTATCTACTAACCAAGGGAAGGGAGAATGAACGATGCAAAATAAGGAGCTTGCAGATCTTTTGTTTCCTCATGTTCATCTTGTGCCTCAGGACATCATCGCTAAATATCCAGCAAGAAAGCTGGAAGCGACAGCTAAAGTGACCCGATTTGCTCCAAGTCCTACTGGATTTTTGACCATTGGCGGTCTATATGCAACCTTTATTTCTGAAAGGCTGGCCCATCAAAGCGAAGGTGTCTTTTACCTTCGAATTGAGGATACGGACAAAAAGCGTGAAGTTGAAGGAAGCATCGACGGAATTGTTCAAGCTTTAGACTATTTCGGAATTCGGTACGACGAAGGTGTTACTTCTTTTGGGGAAGAGACCGGCCAATACGGGCCGTATAAGCAGAGTGCTAGGGTGGATATATATCAGGCGTTTATTAAACATTTTGTAGAAGAGGGTCTTGCTTATCCTTGCTTTTGCGATACGGAAGCTTTGCAGCATATCAGAAATATACAGCAATCGAGAGGCGAAATGACGGGTTACTACGGCAAATGGGCGCTTCACCGCTGCTTCACATTGGAGCAGGTTAAGGAGGAGCTTGCAAAGGGCAAGCCGTTTGTTATCAGGTTGAAGTCGCAGGGGTCATCCGAGCGCAAAATTCGATATACCGACCTGGTTAAAGGCTTGATAGAGCTGCCGGAGAATGAACAGGATATCGTGATAATGAAAGCGGATGGCATCCCTACCTATCATTTTGCTCATGCTATCGATGACTTTCTGATGGGAACGACACATGTTATACGAGGTGATGAGTGGTTGTCCTCGGTACCGATTCATGTGCAATTGTTCGAAATGCTCGGATTCAAAAGGCCGGAATACGGTCACCTGGCCCCGATTATGAAGATGGACGGTCACTCCAAACGTAAATTCAGCAAGCGTAAGGACCCCGACGCGGCAGTCCATTATTACCAACTGGAGGGTTATCCGAGAGAAGCGATATCCGAGTATTTCATGACTCTGGTTAATTCCAATTATGAAGAATGGAGAATACAGCACCCTGCGGAGCTATTCAGCTCTTTTGTTATCGAGACGAGCAAAATGAGTGTTAGCGGCCCATTATTTGATATGGATAAGCTTCATGACATTAGCAAGGATGTTATTGCGAAAATGAGTGCCGATGAGATGTTCGAGCAGCTCGTTAAATGGGCTCACAGCTACCATGCCGGGTTGTATCAGAAGCTGATCAATCACCGAGAGTACGCCATTGGCATACTGGGGATTGGGAAGGATGCTATCAAGCCGAGAAAAGATTTTGCTAAATGGTCGGACGTTCCTCCTGCCATCTCCTATTTTTTTGATGAGGAGTTCAAGGCTGAAGCCAGTACCTTCACTGAATCGCTTCCTCCGGCAACCTCAGAGCTCCTAGCGCAGCAAATCGTTCAATCGTACTTGGGGATGTATGATGATGAGGATGATAAAGATGTCTGGTTCGGTAAAGTAAAGCAGGTAGCGGACCAATTCGGCTTTGCCAAAGATGCGAAAACGTTCAAGAAGCAGCCGGAACAATTCAAAGGACATGTGGGCGACGTAGCGATGGTATTAAGACTAGCATTGTCCAATAGAACTCATACCCCAGATCTGTTCGACATGATGCAGGTTATGGGGGAAAGCAGGGTTCGCAGCCGCTTGTGCTATTTTATAGACGAGGTTCCGAATAGTTAGCGGTAGTGTCTCAAAGAGATGGATCTGGATTGGGAGCTCAATAACAGTGATTGGCTTGCTTTTGTGTATTATTTCATGCTGCTCCCTTCTAGTGTTTACGGTTTGAAGTATGCTGCAGAGCATGTAAGGGGCGACTTTCTAGACTGACCTAGATGCAGAAGAGGACGTGCGCTTTTTACAGATTAAGTATGATAAGATAAGTATCGCCGGCGACGTCTGATCGGAAGGCGCATCATTGAGATTGTTATATAGAAATTTATTTGGATATAAAAGGAGAATCTGTCATGAGTACTGAAATTGAAAAAAAATATTTATTACCCGCGTTTCCTGAAGCCCTGTTACAAGCTCAAGAGCTTAAGCTGATTTCCACCAAGCACATTTATCAAACCTACTTGGCCTTTTCAGATAAAGAAGAGATTCGGGTACGCCAATTGGTCGACCATGAAGGTAACTCGACTTTTACTCATACATTCAAATCGGGACATGGACTGGTTCGGCAGGAGATCGAATATAGTATCTCCGAAGAAGTGTATCGGCAGCTTCTAGCCAACACGCAGCTAGTGCCACTGGAAAAAATTCGTACAACCGTTGAGCATAATGGTCTTCATTATGAAATTGACGAGTATAAGCAGATCAATCTGCTGGTTGTTGAGGTGGAATTTTCCAATGAAAGCGCGGCACATTCGTTCGAGCCTCCAGCTTGGTTTGGAAGAGAACTGGGACAAGAGGAAGAGTTTCGGAATAAGTCGCTGTGGATAGGACTACAGACACAAAATGTTCGTGTTTAAATTTCTCGTATGGGGTTGATAAACTTCTCTATCTGTATAATAATAAATAGGCTATAAATCGATAGATACAGGGAGAAAAGGATTCAAAATGCCAACGACATCATCAACTACAGAAGAACAAACTCAAGACACAGAACTTCAGCCAGAACTACAGCAAGTAGAGATTTGGAAATGTAAAGAAGCGACATGCAAAGCGTGGATTCGAAAAGAATTCGTTACAGAAGCGCAGCCATCCTGTCCATTATGCAAAGGCGACATGGTACGCAGCTACAAGCATGTGCCGGTAGTGAAGAAAAAAGGCAACAAAAAATTCATCGTTGGTAAACGAAGACTCTAGAAAATAACAAAAAAAGCGCTCATACATCAAAAGTATGATTTATGACATAGCGGCTGCTGGTTGAATCCGGCAGTTTTTTTGTTGTTCTAATAACTCTTTTTCGTGGAAAAAAAGCTGACATAATTCGTCGAATTATTAAATTTCAAGAGGAATTAGCCCTATGCATGACGAAAGATGTAAGGAGTAATAAACATTTTCTGGGAAAAGGAATTGTTTAAAATGGTAATGATTAAGATTGCCGCGAAGCGTCCTATACGAATCTTGCAATGTTTATGTTGGCTATGTGCGCTGGTTTTATTCGTGCTGCTCTCCGATAAACCGCCTGCTAATGCCGCTGTAGAGAATGAACCCATTGCCGAGCATGGGCTGTTGGATTTGTCCGATTGGGATTCAAGCCAGGGCATCGTTCGTCTGAACGGAGAATGGGAGTTTTATTGGAATCGGCTGCTTGAGCCTGGAGAGATCAAGACGAGGGCTGAGATGATAAAACCGGATCTCTATGCTTTCGTTCCGAGCGTTTGGGGACAATACGGGATCGGAGGGAAAGGACTTTCCAATCAAGGCTACGCTACGTATCGTCTGAGTATTGTCCTGCCGGAATCGGCAGCTTATCCGGTCCTCGGTTTATACATTCCGAATGCAGCTACGGCCTACAAGCTTTGGATAGACGGACAGCCGTTCGAAGGTAAAGGGATTGTAGGAACCGATAGAGAACGGATGATTCCGAAAAATGTATCCGATACGTACTATTTTCGCCCAACGGATTCCAAGATCGAACTGGTCATACAGGTCTCGAATTTTGTTCAGCGCAAGGGCGGTCTATGGGACGAACTCAAGCTGGGTACGGAAGAGCAAATTTCTCATAACCGGGATAAGAACATGGTGCTGCAGACGCTGCTTGCCGGGTCGCTTCTGATCATGGGTTTGTATCATGTTCTTCTGTTCGTCCAGCGGCGCAATGATAAGTCTACTGTATATTTCGGGGGTCTCTGCATAGCGATTGGAATAAGAACCTTAGTCGTAGGAGAGACTTTAGCCGTGCGCTTATTTCCTGCTATTCCATGGGAAGCTGCGGTTAAGCTGGAGTATTTGGGTTTCATTGCGGCGATGCCGCTGTTAATGGCTTATGTCTATTCTCTATATCCAAGAGAAGCCAGCGCTAGGATACTCAAATTGTCCACATGGTTCGCTTGTATCAACGCCTTGTTTGTCCTCCTAACGCCGGCTAGAGTATACACGCTGATGATGCAAATTAACATCTTATATATTGTCATTTTGTGCGGCTATATCGTTATAGTCTACTTGAAGGCGCTGCGGTGTAAGCGGGAAGGGGCCGTGCTCAATTTATTTGCTGCAAGTGTATGCTCTCTATTTATTTTAAACGATTCCTTATATTACACTCAGAAAATTAACACAGGAGACTTATTCCCCTATGGAATGCTCTTCTATATATTTGTTCAGGCCTACTTTCTTTCTGTCAGATTTTCTAATTCCTTCACGCAGGTTGAAAGCTTGTCGTCACAATTGACGGCTTTCACTGAAACGCTGGAGGATAAGATACGTGAACGGACGAAGCAGCTGGAGCAGTCCAACACGGACCTTCAAACGGCTTCAGAGGATTTGTTCCGAATGGAGAAATCGCGCCGAAGGCTTTTATCCAATATATCCCATGAGTTAGGAACGCCATTGACGCTAATTCAAGGCTATGTCTCCGCGATGATAGATGGCGTCGTTCCTCCAGGAGACGCAAGGACATTAAAGCTGGTGTTAGATAAATCGCAATTAATGGAGAGGATTATCGGGGACTTGTCCGAGCTTTCTAAGCTTGAGGCCGGTAAGGTGAATTTCAGCTTTATGGAGCTTGATCCCGTACAATTTCTATACGACATCTACGATAAATACGAGACGGATATCCGCGCAGGCGGACAGCAGTTCGAGATTGTGGTAGGCCAAGAATGGCATTCTAGCCAAACGTCTGTTATTTACGCGGACCCAATACGATTGGAGCAGGTGTTCGTGAACCTGTTGTTCAATGCACGTAAATATACGCCGTCCGGAGGCGTCATTCGACTGGAGGTCGGATGTTATTTGGATGGTACGAAGCTGGGGAACCCGGCGAGTGTGATGTATCAAGTAAGCGATACGGGCTCGGGAGTAAGCCCGACAGATGTGCCGCAAGTGTTCAACCGTTATTACCGAGGGGCCGACAGCGAGCGCAATGAAAGTATTTCCTCAGTGGGAGTGGGGCTTGGACTAGCTATCTCCCAAGAAATTGTAGCTCACCATCATGGTGAAATTGGAGTTCACAGCGTTCAGGGGAGGGGCAGTACGTTTTATTTTACCTTGCCTGTGAGGTTTGGTTAAATAGCGGTTCTATCCCTCAATATTAATATGCAAAAAGCGAATTCCTTCCTGCTATTAGGCAGAGGGCTTCGCTTTTTTTATAGGCCAAAACGGCGGATGTGCTCCCAAAGTTGTTCTTGAACCAAGATTTCCTTCTGTTTGCTTCCGATCAAATCATAATGGGGGAACTCGGCGCGATGGTGAATATAATTCGGGTCCAGTCCGTTCTGTACACACCAATTTCGTAAAAGGGGCAAATCGGAGCAGCCAACTTTGGTTACTGTCTTAATTCCCGGGAAGCGGGGCTCATACCAATAGTGGGTTAAATAGGCGATTTGACCTTGCGCCACTTTTCTTTTCCACTCGTTCAATTCGTGTCTTGCAATACCGAAAGCCATGACGATCCACCTCGCACACAAAGAAGTTAGGTTAATAGAGAAATTCTCAACGGGCTTGTCTGCCATAGCGATCTTGAATCCTTCGAAATAGCCAGATAAAGAGTGCAAGCAGCGAGCCGCTGGCGAAGTAGCCTCCTATAACGTCGCTAGGATAGTGTACGCCCAAGTAAATGCGGCTCATACCTATCATCCCAATCATTACGGCACTGACGGCCAGGAATAATCCTTTTCCCCATGCTGTAGGGATATGCCGCCAGATGAGAAAGGACAGCGCTCCGTAGAGGGTGAAGGCAGCCATGGAATGGCCGCTGGGAAAGCTGTACCCAGTAGCCTCCGCTATGCGGTGAATCGTTGGGCGAGCGCGATGAAACATGATTTTCAGAAGCTCGTTCAATAGCCAGGAGCTCATCAAGATGGTAAGGAAAAATATCACTTCCCTGCGGTGTCCAAGCACTTTGTATAGAAAAATAGAGGTGAGGACCGTAAGAACGGTTGCGGGAATTCCTGCCCCGATGAAGCTAAATGCTTTCATGATCGCTGTAAGGACCGGTGATTCTTTACCTTGAATGAATGAAATGAGGGTTTGGTCAAAAGCCGTGATGCTTTGATCACTAATGAGCAGTGCAACCAAACCAAAACCCATGGCGCATAACAGACAAATAAGAAAGGCCCGGGCCAGAAGCCATTGAAGTTGTTTCAAAGGATAGATTCCTCCTGCTTAGGGTCAAGTGCTCTTCTATTATGCATGAGCGGAGAGCTTTTAGCCAATCCCTAGGCACAGTTTGTTGATCATTACTAGCGATTTCATAGATTGAGGCAGAATGAAAAATAAAATGATTGAAAAAATCAAAAAAATGATTTAAAATTTCATTATTAAGATGAGAGGGGTAATAAAATGACGACTTTCGGTCAATATACGTATCCGGAAATAGGTGCCCAAGCGGAAGCTTTGCAAGCAGCATGGGATCAGTTAGGTAAGCAGCAGGATTGGATCGATAAGTATTTGCTTAATCCAAAGTTTGACGAAATTATTTTTATCGGTTCCGGTTCTTCCTATTATCAAGCTTTATCTATGGCTTCCACCTGCCGTTCATGGTTAGGCAAAAGCTCGACGGCTTACCCGTCTTCTGAACTGTTCTTATTCCGTGAGCAAACAGCTCCGGCACATCGCAATTATTTGGTTATCGGCGTATCCCGCTCAGGGGAATCGACGGAAGTGATTTTAGCTTTGGAATCGGTCAAAGATCTTTCGTTCATTACGGTAGCGGGGATTACGTGCTACGAAAACAGCAAGATGGCGCAAATTGCAGAATGCCTCTTATCCCCTTTGGGGAAAGAAACTAGCACAGTAATGACGAAATCTTTCATGAGTATGACGTTTATGATGCAAGCGGCTATCGCTAAGGCATCCGGCAAAGAAAACCTGATCCGTGAAATGGAGCAAGTAATCGGCTTGGATGCGGCTTTGGTCAAAAAAGCGGATCCATTCGTACAAAAGCTATTAAACGAGAACTCCTTCAATAAATTTATATATCTTGGAATGGGAACAAGCTACGGCATTGCTTTGGAAGCTTGCCTGAAAATAAAAGAAATGTCCTACGTGTGGACAGAAGCTTACGGCACGCTGGAATTCCGTCACGGTCCAAAGTCCGTTGTTGAGCCAGGCACTCTCGTAGTAGTGATGGTTTCGGAGAAAGCTCGCTCTTACGAGCTTAAGGTAGCTGAAGAAATGAAAGCCTACGGCGCATTCGTCCTTCTGTTAACTGCGAAGCAAGGTGAGGATACGGCGTTTGCGGATGCGGTTGTAGAAATCGGCGGCGAATCGATCTCCGATGACGCACGCAGCGTACTGTACTTGCCGACTCTGCAATATTTGGGCTTCTATACAGCAATGAAACGCAACGTGAATCCGGATGAGCCGCGCAACTTGACGCAGGTCGTTATTATTTAATAGGAGGGCAATCTTATGCCATTAGTATCGTCTACACCACTATTGGAAGCAGCCAGAGCTAACGGTTATGCTGTGGGAGCTTTTAACGTTCATACCTTGGAAATGCTGCAGGCCGTAGTTGAAGCTGCTGAGGAGACGCAGTCTCCGTTAATTTTGCAATCCACCGTCGGTACGGTGAAGCATCTGGGAGCCGATTACATTGCGGCTGCTGCCAAGGCGGCTGCTGATCGTTCCAGCGTACCTATCGCACTACATTTGGATCACTGTACGGAATTTGATGTGCTAGTTCAATGTATTCGTGCGGGTTACACCTCAGTTATGATTGATGCGTCGATGCATCCTTTTGAAGAAAATGTTAGACAAACGCTGCGGGTTGTGGAAATCGCTAAAGCGGTTGGCATTAACGTTGAAGCGGAATTAGGCAAAGTTGGAGGCGTCGAGGACGATATCGTCGTTGCGGAGCACGAGGCTTTGATGGCGGACCCAGATGAGTGCGTTCGTTTTGTTGAACTGACGGGTGTCCAAACGTTAGCTCCGGCAATCGGTACAGCGCACGGCATTTACAAAGGGGAGCCGAAAATCGATTTTGAACGCATTCAGCGTATTGCGCAAAAGGTACCTGTGCCATTGGTGCTTCATGGAGGCTCCGGTATCCCAGAAGAGCAGGTGAAGCGTAGTGTTTCGCTCGGCATGGCCAAAATGAATATTGCTACTGAAATCCGCATTGTATTTTCGGATGCAATCAAAAGTGTATTCGCCCAAAATCCGGACGAAAATGATCCTCGCAAATATATGATTCCTGCCAAAAAAGCAGTTAAAGCTGCTGCTATTGAAAAAATGAGAATGGTAGGCTGCATCGGTAAAGCGCAGGATTGGCGCTAATCGCAGTCTGCTTATTGCGATAGCTTCTTAAGCATAGTCTGGAGGAGTGCTTCGCCTGCTGAGCGGGCGGTCACCAGTCGGACTTCTAGGAGAGGAACCATTATGATAACAACGGTCACACTGAATGCGGCGATTGACAAAACGTATTATTTGTCTTCATTTCCTTTGGGACGGGTATCCAGAGTACGTCGGATGTTTGCGGAGCCGGGAGGCAAAGGAATCAATGTGGCGCGGGTCATCCATCAACTGGGATATCCTGTGACCGCTACGGGATTTTTAGGCGGTTACAATGGAGAGTGGATCTGCAATGCTTTAGGTAAGCAGGGGATTGCGAATGATTTTGTGCAGATCGAGGGAGAATCCCGCTTATGCCTGAACATGATTGACGAAGCAACAGGTGTTTCCACGGAGGTGCTGGAAGGTGGAGCATCCATCCCTCAAGAGGCTATAGAGCAGCTAATCGTTAAGGTAAAACGGCTGGCTGCGCAATCCAAGATTGTTTGTATCAGCGGCAGCCTTCCTAATGGTATTCCGGATGACTTTTATGCCGAGCTGATTGAGATTGTCAAAAAGGCAGGTGCGTTAGCCTTTTTGGATACTAGCGGTGCTTCGCTGCGAAACGGTATTCGAGCTATTCCTTACTTTACAAAACCGAATGAAGATGAAATCGTCCAGCTGCTCGGAACGCAAATGGAGCTGGATATGAGCAAAGATATGGCCGATGTTCAGCAGGTATTGAAGGAGCAGCTAATCTCGCTGTATGACAAAGGGATTCCGACGGTTACGGTATCGCTGGGATCACAGGGGTCCCTGACTTCCGTGGAGGGAGCTGTATTCCGAGCTAAAGCCCCGCGGATCGATGTTGTAAATACGGTCGGCTGCGGTGATGCTTTCGTCGCAGGGATGGCTATTGCTACGGCAGGGGAATTACCCGCAAATGAGCGGATCGCATACGCGACTGCTGTTGGCTCGGCTAATGCGTTAACGGAAAAAGCCGGCTATGTGAACAAGCTAGATGTCCAGCGGTTGTTTTCCGATATTGCGGTCGAGCAGATTTAATAGAAAAACGGTGCGATCTTTCGCACCGTTTTTTTGATGAGAAACCCAGCTTTTCAGAAAACTGCAAAGATGTAGGTAGGGTATCTCCTGGAGGAGCGATAGCGTTCGCCTTTGTTATCGGGAAATCACCGCTGCAAAGCGATTAAATTAAAAATTTCCCGATAACAACAGCGGCTGGAAGGAGGTACCCTACCGGGGGACGAAGCAGGTTTCTTATATTTACAGGTTTCTCCTCCAACTGACGGTGCGATAACTCGCACCGTTTTTTCCACTAGCTCCGCTGAGTCGATTTGCGAACAATGAGCTGAGAAGGAAGAACCACCTTGCGGTTGGTTGCAGGCGCCGTACCTTCAATACGCTCAATGAGCATTTGCATTCCTATATAGCCCATGTCATAAGCAGGCTGCGCGGCGACCGTCAGGAACGGATTATAATCCGGAATAGGCTCCGGGTCGTCAAAGCAAGCTACCGCGATTTCATCTGGAACTTGGAGATTCATTTCCCGCAGCGCTCGCAGCGTATTGACACCAATAAAATTGTTGGCGGCAAGTATGGCGGTCGGACGCCCTGACGGAGACAAGCTCATCAAGGTGCGAACGATTTCCGAGAAATTGTCTTGGAGAAAATGAGTTTCTATTAATAATTCTGGAATGAGATCCAGTCCGTTCAGCGTAAGTGCATCAGTAAAGGCCAGAAGTCTTTCCCTTGCATTGGATGCCGTGCTAGGGCCATTGATCAGGGCAATTTTCCGATGTCCCTTCTCGACGAGATGCGCAACGAGCTTGCGGGTCGTCTCCGCATTATCACCCATAACGAGGTCGGCTGCAATGCCTTCTACATATCTATCAACGAATACGAACGGAACCCTACGCTTAGCAAGCTTGCGCAGGTTGGCAAGGGAGGGATCACCGGTCGGGGCAATCAGAACGCCGTCCACTTTGGTCGAAAGCAGCAGGTCGATATAGCGCGATTCTTTGACGGTCTGTTCATCCGAATTCCCGAGCAGCAGCTGATAGCCGGCTTGAAGCGCCTTATCTTCAGCGCCTCTCGCAATGTTTGTGAAGAACGGGTTGGATATATCCGAGATGACAAGTGAGACGAGCTTCGTTTCCTTGGATATAAGACTCCGTGCCTGTTTATTGGGGATATAATCAAGCTCTTGAATAATGTCTTCAACCTTTTTTCTTGTTTTTTCACTGATTGAAGGGGAGTTATTAATAACCCGCGATACGGTCATGGGGGAGACATTTGCTTTTTTTGCGATATCATAAATGGTTACCATCAGGCATAAAATCCTTTCAAAAACAAGGTTCGTTAATTCAAGAGACAAGCGCTCAACATGGATATCATTTTGAAACAAATGAAAATAATTTTCAAGCGGAATATGGATTGACGAATGAAAAATATGCTGTTATTTTTATGTTATCGATAACATAAAACTATCATATAATTTATTTGCATTCAATAGAGCTGGGAGGCATAGGATGAAACACCGTAAACTGGGGAAACCCGGGATGGATGTTTCTTTTTAAAATATAGAACATCATTTGACACAACTCAATGCTCTCAAATCCATCTATCGAAAAGAGGAGTATCCCTTATGAAAGCTATTGTTTGTGAAGAGCCGAATCGTTTTGAAATGAAGGAATTTGAAGTTCCGAAGGCGGGTGAAGGTGAGGCTCTGATTCGTATTCGCCGTGTTGGTATATGCGGAACGGATTTGCACGCGTATAAAGGGAATCAGCCATACTTCGTTTATCCTCGTATTCTAGGTCATGAGCTGGCGGCAGAAATAGTGGAAATCGGTAAAAATGCGCAAGGATTGAAGGCAGGAGATCGTGTCACGATCATGCCTTATATCGAGTGTGGAACATGCATTGCCTGCCGCAGCGGCAAAACGAACTGCTGCACGACCATGAGCGTGTTGGGCGTTCATCAAGACGGAGGGATGAGGGAGTACATGACGGTGCCTGCCGATCATCTGTTGTCAGCCGAAGGACTCAGCTTCGATCAGACAGCCATCGTAGAATGCTTCAGCATTGGTGCTCATGCCGTGCGAAGAGCAGCTATTACTCCGGGAGAGTTTGCGCTTGTCATTGGTGCGGGCCCTATTGGTCTTGGCGTCATGAAATTTGCCAAGCTGGCGGGGGCTACGGTTATTGCTCTGGATATTAATGAGGAACGTTTGAATTACTGTAAGGAATGGGCGCCAGCTGATTACATAGTGAACGCTAAGAACGACCCTGTAAAGGAGATCGAAGCCAATACCGGAGGCGATTTTCCGACGGTTGTTCTTGATGCAACAGGCAATGCGAAATCGATGGAGGGTGCGCTTCAGTACGTATCCCACGGCGGAAGGCTTGTTTATGTCGGTTTGGTTAAAAGCGATATTGCGTTCAGTGATCCGGATTTTCACAAACGAGAGATGTCTATCATAAGCAGCCGCAATGCCACTCGAGTTGACTTCGAGCAAGTCATCGAGAGCATTCGCAGAGGTCAAGTGGATACAGAGTCCTTCATTACTCATCGTGCTCCTTTTAATGAGATGATCGGTGCCTATGAAAGCTGGTTGAAGCCAGAGACAGGGGTTATTAAGGCAGTAGTTGAGGTGTAGGAGCAGCAAAGGGCATCCTCTGTAGTAAGAGGACGCCTAAGATTGACGAGAAAACCATAATGTTTTAGCAGTATTCGTGTTACTCCGGTGGGGTATCCCCTTCCGGCCGCTGTTGTTATTGGGAAATATTAAATTTACCCGCCTTATAACGGAGATTTCCCAATAACAAAGGCGGACGCTATCGCTCCTCCAGGGGATACCCCACCTCCAGCATTCAGCTAAATTCTAATCACTGAGTTTTTCTCGACAGACGTAGGCCTCCTCTGATTAAAGAGGAGGCCTTTTGCTGAGTAGAGTATTTAATTATAGTATGGATTCAGCGCCATAATGAGGGGTTATCGTAAAGGCTTGGCTGCGCCGGACATCTCCCGAATCTACAGGCCTCAGATGCAGGATACCCTCATGCTCACGATTCAAGGTCAAGGCAAGTCCCGTCTCGCGATGAAGGATGTTAACCCATCCCGCATGTTCATGGTCTTTGATGATTTTCCAATGCTGCGTAGTGACGTCCGCCGTCTTCTGAAGCCGGACGATAGGATGCACATCGGCATCCGGTTCAACAGGATTTGAACACTCGGCCGCCAAGCTTCTGTCGCTGTATTTATCTTTTATTCGAACATAACCGTCCTCTGTATCCTCAATGGTCCAATGCTGATCTACGGCGTCATAGGATAGCTTCTGTACAGTGATGCATGCAGCAGAAGACACTGCCAAGTACCGGTGTGACCGGTTCAGTATGCGCGAGAAGCTGATGCTTTCCCTGGTCATTTGAACTGCGCCTTCTTCCAGTGCAATACCCACCGTATCAGCCCAGTCCAGCGTCATCGACGTGTCATCGGGAAACCGGATTGGCAGGATAGCATAAGAAGATCGATAGTAATTCGATGGATCCCAGCGGTCCCCGACATATAAATAGTGGGTTGCTTCCCTTCCGAAAATTGGGATAATATAGGTCGGCTGCGTATCGAACGTTGTCGGTCCTCCGAAGTCGTAAAGCTTCGACCAATGACCAGTCAAGCTATCGGAATAGGCATATTTCCCTTGATTAGGCTCCCACCCGGTGCAGCCCGAGGTGACCATGAAGTATACGCCGTCTCGCTTCATGACCGCTGGAGCCTCCCGGTACTGTCCAGGCCATAATGTTCTTACATGCTCGTCGATCGACATGTAGTCTTCACTAAGTCGGTAAACGTGCAAGTCTGCATTTTCTCTTGCAGCCGAGATGAAGTAGGCTGTGCCGTCATCATCTACGAACAGCGTGCAATCCCTTGACATGAATCCGCACGGATTGAAGCTTCCTCGATAAGTATAATGTCCATCAATTGTATCGCATGTGGCTATGGCACAGCGGGCAGCCGAATAATTAGAGCCATTCTCCCAGTGCATCCACATGACATACTGTTTGGAAGGCGCATGATAAATCACTTTGGGTCTTTCAATATTGGCGCCTTTGTCCTGCTCGGCGTCTGTTATAAGCTCCGGCGCTGTGGGCATGTCTATCGGGCGAAAAGGCGAATCGAGGGTGAGCACATCTCCACGAAATTCCCAGTCCATAAGATTAGCGGATCGATAACACGATACGCGCTTTCGTCCCTCTCTGTTTTCGCCGAACCAGTATATATAATTGCCCGCTTGAAGCATTCCACCACCATGGGCGTGAATAGGCTGGCCGGATGTATCTGTCCATTGGGTGCCGTTAATTAGCATTGGTTTGTTCCTCCCATTTCTGACTGGCCTGCCGTTCGGCCTGTTTATTTGCCTGAGCCGGCATCAATTTGACGTATGTGGCTTTGAATGCCTTCATCGGCAGTGCGCAGCGTCGTGTTCACATCCTGCTCGTCATTCAAGTATTTAGTGACCTGTTCGCTTATTATTTTGCCTGCGTCCGGGTACTTGCTTGTTGCTGTGTAAGCGGGGATATAACTGCCTTTGAATATGGCATCCAGATGCTTTCCTTGCAGTACTGGCATATCCGCACCCAGCTCGCGCCGGATACTGTTATCTTTTAGAACCGACAGTTTGCCTGAGGCTCTCGTCATTTTCTTTTGAACAGCATCCGAGGTCAAAATCTCGATCACTTTAAATGCTTCATCTTTATGCTTGCTTGTTTTGGACACGAAGGCTACATGTTCATCCACCATACCAGCTACATTAGGTTTATCTGGGTAACTCGGGTATTGCGCAATATCCCAGTTCAAGCCCTTAGCCGAATCCGATTGAAGCAGGTTGAAGTTGTTGCCGGTAGCAAACATAGCTAAATTGCGGTCTTTCATGAACTGGTTCCTCGGATGTACATTAGGAACGGCTTCGTTCGAAGGGATCGAGTTAATCTTCTTGGACAGCTCAAGAATTTGCTTCCACGGCTCGTTATTGAAATTCGACTTGCCGTCTTTCACTGAAGGCAAAGCAATTTGCAGCGCAAGCTTTCCATAGCCTTCAGCCTCCAATCCGCGATAACGCACACCCTGTTCCTCACGGCTCACCCTTTTGGCAAGCTGAATCGTGTCTTCCCATGTCATGCCATCCTTTGGATAATCAACCCCGAACTTATCAAATATATCTTTATTGTAGTAAATAACGTTAAAATTGGAGTCATAGGGAAGGGCGACCAATCCGCTCTTATCATATCCCCGAATGGTATCCAAATAAGTCGTTTCGAAACGATTCAAATCCAGGTTATGCTTCTTAATAAGCGGTGTCATATCTTCTACTAAACCGAGCTCCTGATAGTCGGGGATCAGATTAACCCAAGTAGCGACTAGGTCAGGAACGGTGCCTGCTGCGATCATTTCCTTGATATTCTCGCCCTTGAGCATTTCGATCTGAATATACGGATATTTTTGTTGAAGCGGTTCCACAATAAGCTTTTGGAAATCAGCGTCATTAATCTCCGACCATTTTTGAGCCATCAACAGCTTTACAGGCTCTTCTTGCTTGGCTGGTGCAGGTGTAGATTGATTTTGCTCCGGACTTCCTGTTGAAGCTTGCTTGGTTCCTCCGTTGCTGCATCCGATTAACGAGCCGACTGCCATGAATGCCGCCAAGGCAGCTGCATATGAACGTACTCCCATTTTGCATTCCCCCTTAATCCATTTGACGTAAGCGATTTATTGTAATCCTATCACTGTTTTTCGGGGATCAGCAATTCACAAAAGAATGCTAAAATAACACTTTTGCACAAGCGCCTGAACGATATTGGAATGGGGTCGTACCCACCTGGGCTCGAAAAAACTTGCAAAAATAGGCTGCAGACGAAAAGCTCAGCTCCAGAGCGATTTCCTCAACCGAATAAGTAGTTTCCTGAAGAAGCTTTTTCGCTTTCTCGATTCTCACTTTATTCAAATAATGCTTGGGCGACATGCCGTACACCTGTTTAAAGCAATTCGTAACATAATTGCGGTGTACATGGAGCCGATTCGAAAGCTCCGAAATTTTCATACTTTCCGATCCCCCGTACGTTTCGAGCATATAGGCGACTTCAGCAGCTATCGTGTGTTTGGATTTGGAGGCGGCATTATCATCCTGAATATCGGGAATGACGATTTTTTCCAATAAAAAGGCAAGAAACTGCATCATCATCGACTGCATAATCATTTTTTGGGCAAAAGTAAGCTCATCTTCCGTCTTGAACAATTGGATGAGCCGGTTCATAGAGCTTTGAATTTCGCTTTGGATTTCAGGCGTCTGGTGGGTGCTGACAATCGGCTGTCGCATTTTGTGGAATAACGAATGCACCTCCCGAGGCTCAACATCGAAATGAAAATTAAAAAAGCGGCTTTCCTCATGGGCTTGCGGATAGTGCAGATCTCCCGAATTGACCAGTATAAAATCACCTGCGCGAAGCTCATATTCCACTCCGTTAATCCACTCGCTCATGAAACCGGATTCAATATATAAAATTTCAAACATCGGGTGCTTATGGTTAGGATAGGTGGAGCCTTTTTCTGCGTTTTTATATAAAATGCTCCAAACATGAAACGAAGTGAAAAATCCCGGAAAGTAAAAATGATCCTTCATCTTTTGCACCGACTTTCTTCGTGAGATACGTCTGATATCAGACTATCATAACGTATTTACTGGGTAAATGTTCCTTAAGCTGCAAAAAAGTACAATGGAATTAGGGCCTGAAATACAAAAAAATACTAGGGTATCAAAAATATACAATTGTTGCCTGATGACGAATCCCTTATGGTAAGGGGGTACTCACGAGCAGTACAAGAGCGTATATCGTAACCGATGAATAGGGACGGGGGTGAAATGACATTTTTGTAACCGTATACAAATTGTATCGGATCAGCTGTAAGGATGGATTCAAAGAAACGAATTAAAAATTTGATGAAGTACACTAGGAGGCTGAATAAACGGATGGATAAGCAATTCAATCGGCGATTCAAAAAAGCGAGCCATGTACTTGTAAGCGCTGTATTATTAGGAGCATTAGCTGCACCTCTCCACGCTGGAGCGGCACCGGCCAATACGTCGAGCACCTCTAAGCAAAGGCAGATGGAATATTTGGATCGTGGTCTCGTGGCGGTAAAAGTAGATTCCGGCGTATTTGTAAGCTGGAGACTGCTGGGGAATGAGCCTGAGAGCATAGCATTCAACTTATACCGTGACGGAGTTAAGCTCAATAGTGCTCCGATCACGAACAGTACGAATTATCAGGATAACTCCGGTACGAAGGATTCCAAGTACAGTGTACAAGCTATTCTCAAGGGAAAAGAGCAGCAAGCCTCGGAGAAGGTTGGCGTATGGGACACGAACTATCTTTCCGTTCCTCTGCAAAAGCCAGCAGACGGTACGAATCCAGACGGCTCTGCCTTTACATATAGCGCGAATGATGCAAGCGTTGGTGATCTGGACGGCGACGGTCAATATGAGATTATATTGAAATGGGATCCTTCCAATTCCAAAGATAATTCGCAGGACGGAATAACCGGTGAAGTCTTTATTGATGCATATAAATTGGATGGTACCCTGATGTGGCGTATTTCTCTGGGTAAAAACATTCGCGCAGGTGCTCATTATACACAATTCATGGTCTATGACTTGGATGGCGACGGTAAGGCGGAGGTCGCGTTCAAGACAGCGGACGGAACAACTGATGGTACGGGAAAAGTTATCGGCGACGCGAATGCGGATTACCGTGATTTGACGGGTAGCCGTCCGGGCCGGGTGCTGTCAGGACCGGAATTTTTGACGATATTTGATGGGAAGACCGGCAAGGAGCTTGTTACTACGCCCTATGATCCTCCAAGAGGAAATGTCACGGACTGGGGAGACAACTACGGCAACCGTGTAGATCGTTTTCTTGCTTGTATCGCTTACTTGGACGGAAAAAGACCGAGCCTAGTGATGGCACGTGGCTATTATACAAGAACGGTGCTTGCAGCATACAACTGGAGGGACGGTCAGCTGACCAAGCAATGGACCTTCGACAGTAACGACGCCGGGAACGAAACCTATGCAGGGCAGGGCAATCACAATTTAAGCGTGGCGGATGTAGACGGTGACGGCAAGGACGAGATTATTTATGGCGCCATGACGATCGACGACAACGGCAAAGGCTTGTACAATACGCGATTGGGCCACGGAGATGCGCTGCATGTCGGCGATCTGGATCCGGATAGACCAGGACTTGAAGTATTCAAGGTCGATGAAGACAAAAATTCTCCGTATGGTGCGGCCATGTGGGATGCGGCTACCGGGGAAGTACTGTGGGGCGTACCGACAGGCAAAGATACTGGCCGTGGCATGTCTGCGGACATCGATCCTAACTATAAAGGCGAAGAAGTATGGGCATCGACGGGAGTCGGTTTATATTCCAACAAAGGGGAAAAAATCAGCAGCACGACGCCTTCTATCAATTTCGGTATATGGTGGGACGGTGATTTGCTGCGCGAGCTGCTGGACAATAACCGCATAGACAAGTGGGATTACACAAACTTCAAAGCTGTAAATTTGCTGACTGCTTCCGAGGCTTCGTCTAACAACGGTACCAAAGCGAACCCTGCTTTACAGGCTGATTTATTCGGTGACTGGAGGGAAGAAGCGGTATGGAGAACGGCAGATAGCACAGCGTTGCATATTTACACTACAACGGCTGTGACAGACCATCGTATCTCCACATTGATGCATGACCCAGTGTACCGTATGGGCATCGCATGGCAAAACGTCGCCTATAACCAGCCTCCACATACCGGTTTTTATTTAGGTGACGGAATGGGTACTCCTCCTATGCCTAATATGTATGTTGCTCTCCCTGCTGAAGTAAAAGTACAGCCGAATACATTGAATGTGAAAAGTCAAGGCGGGAAAAATTCAGTCACGGTGGATATCGGGCTTCCTTCAGCATATGATTCTTCCTTGATCGAGGTGGGAACGGTTCAAATGAGCGTATACGGAAGCAAGCCGATCTCCGCACAGGAGGATAAAGGCAATAAAGGCGATAAAGACTCTAACGATAAACATGGAGATAAAGGGATTACGGTCAAATTTGACAGGCAGCAGCTAATTGAAGCTCTAAAAGGTCAAAATGGCGATGTGGAGGTTACCATTACCGGTACTTTGAGAAACGGTAACTCGTTTAACGGAACCGATACATTGAAGGTTATCCATTAGTCTAAGTGCATGAACAAAGGAGAACAGGCCGGATGACGGGACTTGTTCTCCTTTGTTTTGTATAATTATGGTGGGAATCGTAAAGGCGTCAGTAAGGGGAAATGACAAATTATACTGCATAAGGAGTGATTTCGTTTGAATCAACCTTCAATTATTCATGAAACCTTTCAGTTGGAGGCAGGGCATTTGTCTTCAGGAGAGCCGCTACGAATTCGTGGAGACGTGAGAACCGTTACTCAAGAGGAGGAAAGAAGTGCGGTACGAAAGCCGGTGCTGCTGATCAGTCATGGCTTTAAAGGCTTCAAGGATTGGGGATTTTTTCCGTATATTGCATCAAGATTCGCGGAAGCGGGATATTACACGGTAACGTATAACTTTTCCTGCAATGGGGTTAATGAATCAGACTTTGACGAGCTGGACAAGTTTGGGCTCAATACGTTTTCGCGTGAGCAGCAGGATTTGGATATTGTACTTAAGACATTACTTGAGCAAAGACTTCCTCTTTCAAGCGAAGCGGATACAGAACGCATTTATTTGTTGGGTCACAGCCGTGGCGGAGGTGGCGGGATTATATTCGCTGCGGAGCATCCGGAGATTAAGGCTCTTGTCACGTGGAACGGAAGCGCCTACGCTGATTTGTTCGATGAAGCTTTTAAAGCCCAAGTGCTAGAGCATGGAGTTGGTTATGTGGCCAATGCGCGTACGAAGCAGGAGATGCCGATTCGTGCAGCTTTCTACGATGATTTGGAAGCCAACGGGCACCGCTTCGATATCGTTCACCGATTAGCGGAGTTAAGCATTCCTGTGCTGCAATTGCAGGGGGATCAGGATTCTCCCCGACTCCGTGAAGGTTTCGAGGCGCTGCGCATAGGAGCTCCCCGGCATAAGCCGACAATCATAGAAGGTGGCAACCATACGTTTGGTGCCGTTCATCCGTTTCAATCGACGACTCCTCCGCTGGGGGAAGCACTCCGGGTCACGCTGCAATTTTTGAACGATCTGAATCAAAAATAAATTTATAATAACAGAAGGAGGCCTCTTTGTTGATGCATGTTTAATGCATGGACTTGGAGGTCTCTTTTGACATTGAAGTGTATGGTGTGATGTGATACAATACACACATATTGTATGGTGTTAGACCATACACTGATTACAATGAGGTGGAACGAGTGTGGAGGATTTTAAATGGAAACCGGATCAATTGCGCATTGACCCGTCGCGTCCGCTGTATGAGCAGTTCGTCGAGCAGCTGCGCGCCGATATCGCCCGAGGCGTGTTGGCACCCGGTACCCGTCTGCCGTCTGTAAGGGAATTGGCAGCGGCCATTCGTGTCAACCCGACAACGGTCATGAAAACGTACCAGGAATTGGAGCGGCATCAATTGATCGTCACTTATCGTGGGCAAGGTACCTTTGTTACGAAAGACGAAGGCATTATTCAACAAAGCAAGCAAGCGCTTGCTGTTCACGCATTGCAGAAGCTTCGCGAGGTAGCCGAATCGCTGGATATGACGGTGGAGGAGCTGCTGAAATTGGCGGGTTACAAAGGGGGAACAAGCAAGTGACCATTCAAGTAAACGGAAATTCACCGGCTATCGAGTGCCAACAGGTTAGTGTAACCATGAGGAAAAAGAATGTGCTGCAGGACGTTACGTTCACATTGGAAAAAGGCCGTATCGCCGGTCTGCTTGGACCTAATGGGGCAGGGAAGTCAACCTTGCTAAAGGTCTGCTCAGGGTTGTTGGAGCCATCGGTTGGAGCGGTTAAAATATTCGGAGAGCCAGCTGGGATTGCAACATTGGGGAAAATGTCCGTTTTGCCTGACCGCGGCAAATTGCCAGGATGGCTGACTTCCGGTGAATGGCTGCAGTATGCCGAATCGATTTATCCAGATTGGGACCCCGAATATGCTGAACAACTGATAGAAACACTGAAGCTGAATTTGTCGCTGCGAATATCTTCGTTGTCTAGAGGTGAGGAAGCAAGGCTTCAGCTGTTAAGCTGTGTGGCGCGGCAATCACCGTTAGTCATTCTTGATGAGCCGTTTACCGGAGTTGATATGATTTCCCGTGAACAGATCGCTTCCACTGTAGTAGCAGATCTGGCTGATGGGGAACGAACCTTTCTCATTGCTACGCATGATATTCGAGAGATGGAACCATTGTTCGATACGCTGATTTTAATCGATAAGGGCAGAATTAGGGCGACGGATGATGTAGATGCATTGAGAGAGCGGGGACAATCGGTCGAATCGCGTTACAGGGATGTGTTCTCATGAAAGCCATCAGTCTATTAGCTAATATGGAAACAAGCCGTTATAGCCCATTTATGATCGGGTCCCGTAAAACCAATTATAAGTGGATCGCTCTCGGGATGTTTGTTCTGCTTACAGTCAGCATGGTGATGATGAACGGGGTTACGACAGTAAACGGCTTATTGTTCGCCGGGGTTTTAAATGTATTCGTAGCCATGATTTTGTTTATTATTATGGATGGGATAACCCTGTCGTCTGCGCAGGAGCGGGAATGGTGGCTTTTGCTTCCCTATCCTAGATTGGTTCTCGTGCTAGGCAAAGCTCTTGGATTACTGCGAATAGCCGTTCATCTTATCTTGTATTTAGCTATAATTCGAATAATCCAGTATGCGTTGTCTGCTGGACTGATGCATCATATGCAATCAGCCGCGGTGATCGATTTACTATATCTCATAGGGGCCAATGCGCTCCTCTTAATAGCGGGCCTGCCGATTATTATTAGTCTTGGGCTGCTTGTGACCGTATTTCAAGTTTCGTGGGTACGGGTCCTTCTTATATTGGCGGGTATGTATATGTTCATGCCTAGTCTCATTCTAACGTTCATGGCTGGGAATACCGAGTTCGCTTTATCTAATCTAACACCGTCCAACTTAGCACGATTTGCAATGATCCTCTTATTGGTCGGATGCCCATTATCCGTATTGAGCATTTGGCTTGCGACTTCGGTAGGGATGAAGCATATGGGGAAAGTGCGCTTCACTAGGGGCTTCATTCCCGCTATACAACGACAGTCCATATTGCAGGAGAAGAAGCTGGAAAGAAACAGTAGATGGAGGACTCCTTTTTGGTCGCTTGTCGCCATAGAAAGGCAAAGATACCGCTGGTTCGGACTGCAAAATCATCGACTTGGAAGGATCATTGCAGGTACGTTGATGCTGGTGGTTGCCATATTAAGCTATCGCAGTGCCGGGGAATTTTTTGAACTGGTTTCGTTCCTTTCTATGATCATGATTGGCTCCTATATGCTTCTGGTCATCTATTATTTAAATCGGCAGGTTGAGTTTCAGAGGGGTCCTGCTCACTGGTGGATTACATTGCCGTATTCACGGAGTTTGCTTCTTGGAAGCCGTGTGGTAGCGTATTTATCCGTTATGCTGCCCTATGTAGGAACGATTCTTCTTTGTGCAATTATCGGTGCGGCTGTACGTCAATGGATCGATCCTATGCCAGGAGATGAACTATTGGTTGCATTAAGGTATGCCTACCATTATGCGCTTGTGTTTATACCGCTTATCATTTTGTATATTATTGCATTACAAGGGTTTCCCGCATTTCTGAATCGGTCATGGTTAATGATTTTTGCGATACCGATGTATGGCGGGTATGTGTTAGGTTTTCAATTGGCTCAATCTATCATTACACCGCGTCATATGGACGGTTGGACATTTCGCTCAGGTCCAGCGCCTGATTTCGGGTATCACCTGCTGTTAATCTATGGTTTGGCAGTCCCTTATGCGCTATTTTGCTTCTGGCTCGGCTGCAAATATATGAATCGATATGCGATAGCTCGGGATACGGTATGGTTAGGTAAGGTGAATAAATAACAACTTAATAGGTAATAATGGGTAAAATTACAAAAAACATACACTATACTGGGTTCAGTGATTGAATTTTAAAGTGTCCAGCAAATGATTGTTCATGGGCTGGGCATTTTTCATTCTATTATCTTACATTAGCTGTCAATAAACTACACGAAAAGAAGCTATTGTTGGACATCCTAGCCTTAGGTCTAGTAAATTCCCAGCCTGCGGACTATTGAGTCTGAAATCCATTATCTGTAATCTATAGATAAAAGATGACAAGATTATATGCAGGGAGAGGCTTATGAAATGATTAATATAACGACTATGGTTCAGGAGAAGTTCCTGTTTCTTAATAAATTTATCAAGTCTCCCAAAGATGTGGGAAGTATTACTCCCAGCTCCAAGTATTTGGCCAGAGCGATGACGCGAAGCATACCATGGGATGGGGTAGAAGCCGCTGCAGAATTGGGAGCAGGGACCGGGGCTATAACCGAATATATTCAAAACGCGGCCGGCGAGCATACACGGACACTACTTTTTGAAAAAGACACGGTATTGAGAAACCAGTTACAGGAGAAATATCCCACCATGGCTTGTTACTCTGACGCTTGCCAGATACGTAAAGCGATGAGTGAAGAAGGAATCGGTCATTTGGACCTTATACTGAGCGGACTTCCTTTCTTTAATTTTCCTCAAGCGATCCGCGATGCCATCATGAATGAGATTTTACTATCTTTGAAGCCAGGCGGGAGATTTGTAGCGTTCCAGTATTCTTTGCAAATGAAGCAGCAGCTTAACCAATACTTCGATATTGAAAGTATTCAATTCGTCCCCTTGAATCTGCCGCCGGCTTTCGTATATATTTGCAGCAAGAGAGGGTGATGGGGTCCATGAGTTATGACACACTTTTAGGTATGATTGGGGATTATGGATACGCGGCTTTATTTTTTGCTCTATGGCTCGGAATTGTCGGAATGCCTATTCCTGATGAGGTTATCGTTATGACCGGTGGAGCGGCAACCGCTAGCGGATTGCTTCATGAGGTTCCAGCTTTCTTACTAACTTATTTGGGGGTTATTTCAGGCTTGTCCTTAGGCTATTTCTTGGGAAGGATCATGGGAGACAAGGTCATCGAGAAATGGAAACGCAAAAAGAAGATGGAGAAATACTTGAGCACATCCGAGAAGCTGGTGGAGAAGTACGGCCATTTCGCTTTAGTGGTGAGCTACTTTTTTCCGGTGGTCAGGCATGTTACGCCATATATTGTTGGCATTAACAAGATGAGCTTTCGAAAGTATGCGCTTCTTTCCTATTCGACAGGCTTAGTGTGGACGCTGATCTTTTTTGCCGCGGGGCGTATGGCTGGGGATCATGTCGAGGAAGTTGGATTACTCATTCACAGCTACGGACTCAAGCTGCTGTGGGTGCCGGTTGCAGCTGCAGGGATCTGGATTATATATAAAATGACTCGAAGCAAGAACTCGAATTTAGATGCAGGAAACGGATCTTAGTTTTATGGAATAAGCAAATTGGTGAGAAAGAGGAGTGAGCAGCTGTAGGGTTAATGCAGCAAACGCTCCTTTTTTGGAATTGTAAGAAAAAGGTTGACATCCCAATTGATCGGGTATAGTATAGAATTATCATTTAAAACCAACTAAGCTTATAGGAATAATAAATTTATCGTTCGCCGGACAGCCGGAGATGAGGTGCTCCTCCATTAGGAAGAGTCACAGCATCTCCTTTTTTTATTCTCGAGGTAAAAGGAGGAAGGTCGATGTTCAACAATGGTTTTAAGGTGTTTGACATTCATGCGCATTTGCCTTATCCACTCCCGTTCCTTAAGCGCAACGAGATCATTGACGAGCATAATGCCAAACGATCCGAGAGAATGCGTCTTACATGGGATTTTCCGCGCAAAGAGCAAGAGGGACAGCAGGATACAGAAAGGCCTGTGATTGAACGCTGGATCGATGAGCTCGAGCGCTACGGTCTTGGGGGCATCAATTTCTTGACGGCCTGGAACAATGACAATCTAGCAGATCAAATTCGCGTAAGTCCAGATCGATTTACAGGGTTCGCTCACCATTCCATTGAGCTGCCGGATGCTGCAGAAGAGCTGAAGAGAGCCGTTGATGAGCTGGGACTCAAAGGCTACAAGCTGTTTGGCCCACTGGTACAAATCCCATTTGACTCATCATCCCTTACTCCGGTATGGACCTTCGCAGCGGAAAGAAGGCTGCCTGTACTTATTCATTTCGGTATATTGGGCCATACGGGCGGGATCGTACAGCATCAGAATATTAGTCCCCTCTCGATTTTTAACGTCGCCCGAGAATATCCGGATATTCCTTTTATCATACCGCACTTCGGTGCGGGCTACTTTCAGGAGCTGCTGCATCTCTGCTGGAGCTGCCCGAACATTTACATCGATACATCGGGTTCGAACCAGTGGATGCGCTGGACGCCCTATGAGCTGACGCTGGAGTCGTTGTTCCGCAAAACATATGAGCTGATCGGTCCGGAACGAATCATCTACGGATCGGATTCGAGCAGCTTCCCTAGAGGCTATGTTTACCGATATTTACAGGATCAAGTGAGGGTTTGCCGTGAATTAAGGTGGTGCGAGGATGATATCGAGAATATTTTTGGTAACAATACAAGACGATTGCTGAATTTCCAGCTGTAACTTTTTATAGAGAGAGGGATGAGGGAAATGAGAAAAAGAAAGAATAGCTATCCAGTGTATAGCATGAGCGCGGCCTTGCTGCTGTCCGGCTTGCTTATTGCGTTGTCGGGATGCTCGGGAGGAGCGGACCAAGCCTCTTCAGGGAAGACGGATACGGTTAATGGCAATGAAGCTCCTAAACAAGCTGCCGATTCCGGTGCAGTCAAGGATGAATTGGTGACCATCGAATATTGGCAGTATCAGTATCCGGCCAAAGTCGATTTGATTAACGCGTTGATCGAAGATTTTCAGAAGAAGCATCCTAACATCAGGGTAAAGCAAACCAACTTCCCCTACGACCAATATAACGAGAAGGTGGCGGCATTAGTCCCAGCAGGAAAAGGGCCTGATGTCATCAATTTATACTATGGCTGGCTGCCTAAATACGTGTCCTCGGGCTATCTGCAGCCGCTGCCGGACAGCGCATTTTCTGAGAATACTATTAAACAGGAATTTTTCCCTTTCGTTGATACCGCCAAGCTGAACGGCAAATATTATGCTATTCCCACTGCTGTACGTACCTTGGCACTTTTTTATAATAAGGATTTGTATGTCAAAGCCGGTCTGGATCCAAGTAAGCCACCTGCAACATGGGATGAGTTGGTTGCTTACGCCAAGAAGCTGACCCAAAAGGATAAAAACGACCAGTATGTTGTTGAAGGGCTGGCTTGGCAACCGAACGCTCAATTGCACCATTGGTATCGCGATGCGCTTGTATATCAGGCGGGAGGCAAAGACATCAGCGAAGATCGGCGCAAAATATTGTGGAATCAATCCACTGCCGGATTAGAGGCTTTCAAATATTTAATAGATTTGTCTCTCGTACATAAAGTTGGCACTAACAATTTTTATAATGACGATATTACGGCTTTCAAAGGCGGCCACGCTGCCATGAATATCGACGGCTCGTTTCAGCTTGGAGGCTTGAAGAAGGATGTTCCGGATTTGAACTATGCGATCGCACCGCTGCCTGCTTATAAGGAGAAGGCGACGCAGGTATCTTTTTGGGCCAATGCCATTACGAGAAACGTACAAGGCAAAAAGCTTGAGGCTGCCGCCGAATTTCTGAAATATTTGACGAGCAAGGAAGTGCAGGAGCAGTGGGTAGAGAAGATCGGCGAGCTCCCGGCGAAGAAGGATGTTGCTCTGCAGGATAAGTATTCAAAGGATGAAAAGCTGGGTCCGTTCATTCAGCAGTTGGCTGTTGCACACGCGCATTTCTTCGTCGATGAGAAGCTGGAACGCGATTATTTCACAGAGGCCGTCGATCAAGTAGTGCTGAACAAGGTTCCCTACGAGAAAGCATTCGAGGAGCTAGTATCACGCACCCAGAAGCTGTACGACGAATATTGGGCGAAGCAGGATAAGAAATAAGCTGTACTAGGGGGGAGAGACTATGGAACAATTGGATAGGTTGGCTATCCGTAAAAGGCAGGTTTCCTTCAAGGGAGGACTTAGCCACAAACAACAGCGGTATCTGTTTATTTACAGCTGCCTGTTGCTTCCCCTTCTATTCTTCGCAGTCGTTCGCATCCTGCCAATTGCCTATTCCTTCAACATAGGGTTTCGGGAGTGGGATTTACTATCTGATGAGAAGCCCTTTGTCGGTTTAGACAATTATACAGCCCTGCTTCACGACACGAAGTTTATTGCTTCGCTTCGCAATACGCTGGTATATGTCCTTATTGGTGTTCCGGGTCAGCTTATTGTGGGGATGGTCGTTGCGCTGCTCCTTCATCAAGTGAATAAGGCCAGAGGCTTGTTCCGCACGTTGTACTTTATCCCACATATCACTAGCGTAGTCGCAGTGAGCTGGGTGTTTCGCTGGATTCTAATGAAGAACGGCATTGTAAATGCAGTGCTCATCAAACTAGGCGTTGCTCCGCAGCTTTTTCTAGGTTCCCCGACACAAGCGATTTATTTGGTCATAGCTGCAATGATTTGGCAGAGCATTGGATTTCAGATGCTGGTTTTCTTAAGTGGACTTGAGCATATTCCTACGCTGTATTACGATGCAGCCGCTATAGACGGTGCGAACCGTTGGCAAAGATTTCGATACGTTACATTGCCCCTGTTGAACTCTGTTCTCGTATTCTCCGTTATCATTGGCACTATCAGTTATCTGCAATCATTTACCCAGGTGTTGAACATGACGCTTGGCGGGCCACTCAATTCGACCCTTTCGCTGGTGCTTTATATTTATGATTTGGCTTTTAAGCATTTTAAAATGGGAGAGGCTGCCGCCGCGACGGTGGTGCTGTTTTGCATTATTTTAGCGCTATCGATTCTGCAGTTGAAGATATTGAGCAAGAAGACAGAGTATTAGGATCGAAGGGGTGGGACTAGTGAGCGTAACCGCAGCAGCATCCTGCAGCAGGCTTCGAAGGCGTCATATTATATCAGTTTTGCTTTATACGGTACTTGGAGTGGGGGCCATCGGAATGGTATTTCCTTTCGTATGGATGGTCGTCACCTCCTTCAAGCTGCCGCAGGATGTGTTCTCTTTACAGCTTATTCCCAAGGCGGCTACGATTAGCCATTACGCAGCATTATTTGAGAGGACGCCGTTCATTGGCTGGGTGACCAACAGTTTTATTGTAGCATGCATCACCACAATTAGTGTGGCATTGTTCGATACGGTGGCAGGCTATATTTTGGCCCAATTTTCGTTCCACGGGAAACAGCTGATTTTTATCGCAATCCTGAGCACGATGATGGTCCCAACAGAAATGCTGATCATTCCTTGGTATATCGCCTCAGTCAAACTAGAGTGGGTAGACACTTACATCGGTATATTGTTTCCAGGTTTAATGTCGGCGTTCGGAATTTTCCTGATGAAGCAGTTCATGGAACAGGTGCCTCAAGATCTGCTGGATGCAGCGAGGATCGATGGGATGAACGAGTGGAATATTATGTTTCGCATTGCTGTCCCGCTGGTTCGTCCGGCGTTAGCTACACTATGTATTCTGACCTTCTTATCCAGCTGGAATGCTTTCATTTGGCCATTAATCGTAACGCAATCCCCTGAGCAATTGACCATCCCTGTAGGCATTGCTTTCTTTTCGAGTGAACAAAAAGACATTAGTGGCTGGGCGATGATTATGACGGCTGCTACCTTATCCGTGTTGCCGCTGATCATTGTATTTTTAATATTTCAGAAACAGATCATTCGCGGCATTGCTTTAACGGGACTGAAATAACCCATAACCCTCCGGAAGAAGAAAGTTTATTTACTTTCGCAGGATGTGGTAATAAAGTCATGGAGTCCTAGAAGTCATATGGGAAAACCAGTACTATTTTAACAGCTAGTATGCTACAATGGATTTAGTTTTTACAATAATAACCACCAGACAAATCGATAATGGCAAACTTGCCGAAAGGCAAGGACGCAAAGCCACAGGCCTAAAGGAGCAGATCTTATGGCGGCTGGGTTACCGAAAAATGGCGCTTCTGTTCTTTTCTTAATAACAAGACTGCCCAATTTCGGGCAGTTTTTTTCATATTTTACATTTTAACTCGAAAAGGGGCTGTATCGTGTGCAAGCAAACTTCGTGAACCCGTTCTTAACTTCATCCCTTCATGTTATTGAAACGTTGATCCAAATTAAACCGATCGTAGGGCAGCTGAGCATGAGAACGATTCAATACACGGAGGATTACATCTGGCTTAAAATCGGCATCTTGGGTCAATTGCAAAAAGATATCATTTTCGGATTTCCCGAAACGGTAGCTCTAAGAATGGTATCGGGAATGATGGGAGGCTTCCCTGTAACACATTTTGATGAACTTTGCCAGAGTGCGGTTGGGGAATTAGGCAATATGATCAGCGGTAATGCGAGTACGATGCTGTATCAGCAGGGGATTGAAGTGGATATTACCCCGCCAAGTCTCGTCAATGGATCGGCTCATCAGTGGGGAGGAGAAGTGTTCAGCATTCCGCTTAGCTTAGACACTATCGGAGAATTCAATATTTACATTTCAGCTTAATTTCTTATATTATCACTATGAGACAAAATGTATATAAAATCCTATAGTTTAGAGCATTGGAGTTCGGTTTGCTTTATGATATGTTATATAATATCACATTCCTACATATAGGCGGGTTTTCTTAAATGGATGCAGAGCCTTTGTTGAAGCTTTTACGGGACAAGAAGCCATTGGTTATCGAACGGTGGCAGCAACTGATGTCAGAACGGCTTACGCGCAACTATAATCTATCCAATATGACGCGTAAAGGTGACATCTATTTTGATTATCTTACCGATCTTCATATCGAGACCGACAGTCATCCAATTCTGCAAAAAGTTCCCGAATGGTGCCAACGGTTCGAGGAATTACAGCTTCAAATCATTGATATTATTCAATGCTCCCACATGTGGCGGCGTTCGTTGGTGGAAGTGTGCGGTGATTCGTTATCGATAAAGCTGTTTCAGGCGATCTGCCTGCGGATTGACGAATTCGAGGCGGTTCTAACCGAATCCTACTGGCAGACCACAGTAGCTTCCATTAAGGAAAAAGATATGGCGATACATGAGCTTCACGACGACCGAATGAATTTAATCGGGAAAATGGCGGCGAGCATGGCTCATGAGATCCGCAATCCGTTGACCTCTATCAAAGGGTTTGTGCAACTGCTTCGTTCGAATATCCGAACGCTGCCCGTTGAGAAGACGGATGCTTATTTGGAGTTTATAGAGGCCGAATGCAACAATATGCATATGCAGGTTACGGGCTTTTTAAGCTTTTCAAAACGGCCTATGGTTGAAGAAGAAATGGCTCCAATCTCGGTTAAGCAGATACTCGATTACAATTTGTCATTGCTGCGTCCTCGTCTTATTAACGAAAACGTGCATTTGAATGTAAACATCCTGGATAACATGATGCTGCGCGTCCAAAAATTAGCTATTCAGCAAGTGTTGAACAACTTGATTAACAATGGAATTGATGCCTTGTCCGATGCAAAATATGATAAAAAAATAAACATCACTGCTTTTGAGGATCATCTTAAAGCCTATATTCATATCACGAATAACGGGCCGGAGATTCCAACTGAGCTGGCCAAATCTCTGTTCACTCCATTTGTCACGAATAAAACGAACGGCACAGGTCTTGGTCTAACCATTTGCAAGCAAATCATGTCCAAAAATGATGGTGACATTTCGTTTAAAAGCACGGAAGAGGAAACCGTATTTATGCTATCGTTTCCAAAATCAGCATCATAACCCAGTATAAAAAAGATAAAAACGAACTGCAGGCGAATCCGCTTGCGGTTTTTTTTGTTTGTTTCTGGATCTATTTCAATAACTTACTATCTCGTGAAACGATAGCGACGCAGGTTTGTTCATGCTCCGTTCATATTCGTGGTGTACTTTATATCGAAGTAAAGCACATGAAGCTCGGCGGACCACGCTTGGCCTTACGTGAATGGCTTACGAAGTAAGTTTTGCTCCGCAAAACTCTTAGGAGGGAACCAAATGAACAAACTGACCAGCTTCTCCATGAAAAATGTAGCTGCGGTGTTCATCATTATAGCTATATTGATGGGCGGAGGCTTGTACTCAGCATCTACATTAAAAGTGGAGAACATGCCGGATGTATCATTTCCGGTAGTATTAATTTCCACCACCTATCAAGGTCCGCCCAAGGACGTGATGGAGGAGGTCACGAAGCCTATAGAGGATAAGGTGGCCAATATCGAAGATATCGATTCGTTAACGTCCACTTCAAGCGATAACGTATCCACCATCATCGTCCAATTTAAACAAAATGTAGACACAGACAAAAAGAAACAGGATTTAGAAAGTCTTGTGCAGGAAGTGAAGCTGCCGGCAACAGCAGATAGACCTAAGGTATCTACCTTCGGCTTTGCTTCGATTCCAGCTTATTATTTAGCCATCTATGCGGATAATGGGATGAGTCAGACCGAGCTGGATCAGCTCTATGAGGATACAATCAAGCCTGGCTTTGAATCCATGCCGGGTATTGACCATCTAGACTCCATCGGTTCGAGAGAAACGACTATGGATATACAGCTGGACGCCGATGCGTTGAACAGCTACGGATTGACTCCAGCGCAAGTTACAGGTTCACTTCGCAACGCGTTATCCAACGGGCCTATCGGCTCCGTCGAGTTTGATGGTAATACCAAGATGGCACGAGTTACTGGAGACCTCGATAGTCTTTACAATTTGGAGCAAATGGAACTGACTACAGGAAGCGGCAGTACGATCATGTTGAAGGAAATAGCTAAAATCAAGGCGGTAACGGATTCTACCTTTAACGCTCGTCTTGATGGTAAGCCAGCAATCGGCGTTCACCTATACAAAACGAAGAGCGCGAATGCCGTTGATTTTTCCAACGATACGGACAAGCTGATCGAGCAATGGCAGCAATCGATGCCGGGTGTCACTTTCAAAGCGGTTTATAACAGCGCGGATGAAGTTAAAGAATCCGTTACCGGCATGCTGAAGGAAGGCATATCCGGGGCGCTGCTCGCCTCGTTGATGATATTGCTGTTCCTGCGCAATGTGCGTATGACACTGATAGTTTTAGTATCGATCCCATTATCGATATTGATCACGCTGCTCATGATGTCCCAGCTAAACATATCGCTTAACATCATGACGCTAGGGGGCATGTTCATAGCAGTAGGGCGTGTCGTCGACGATAGTATTGTCGTCATTGAGAATATTTACGCAGCTCTGCAAAAAGCGCAAGAGCGCAATGAATCAGTCATTAAGCTGGCTACGAAGCAGGTGTCCATGGCTATCACTTCGTCAACGTTGGCGACGGTAGGGGTATTTGCCCCAATCGGGATGGTGAGCGGAATCGCGGGTGAATTTTTTAGACCGTTCGCTATTACGCTAGCCTGTGCACTTCTTGCATCCCTTCTGGTAGCATTGACGGTCATCCCGATGATGGCTAAGCTGCTGGTGCTTCGCGGCGGGAAGATCAAGCATCACGATGAAAACAAACGTGGACCGGTTCAAGCTTTTTATGAAAAAGTGCTGAAATGGAGCCTTACTCACCGTATTAAAACGCTTGTGATTTCCGGTGTTTTGCTCGTCGTCACGCTGGCAACAGTAGTGCCGAACCTGGCGGTCAGCTTCATGCCGAGCAGCCAGGCCGAACGCCAAATGTATTTTCAAATCAAGCTGCCTTACGAGACTTCCTTTGAAAGCAACGACCAGCAGACGAAGCAGATTGAGGCGATGCTGCGAGACGCCAAGGATAGCTCTGGTGAACCGCTCTTCACCTATGTGGAATCTTTGGTCGGCTACGGAGGCAAAACAGATCAGGTAGCCTACGAGTCTGAAGTATACACCGAGGTTAATGAGAAAGCCGATCCAGACAAGGTGAAGGATCAATATAAAACGTTGATTTTGAACGAGCTGCCAAACGGATCTGAGGTTACTCCTAAGACATTGGCAGGCGGAGGCGGGGGTGTTTCTTCCACCGACTTCTCCTACTCGCTGAAAGGCGACGATCAAAAGCAGCTTGAGGATGCTGCCGCAATCGTAAAAGAGAAAATGAAGGAGTTTCCTGAGCTAGACGAAGTGGAAGACAGCCTGAGTGACTCGAAGACAGAAGTCGAAATCAATGTCGATCAACAAAAGGCCCGTTCATTCGGCTTGAGCGCATCGACGATACGAGATACGGCACGAAGCTGGATCCAAAAGGAACAGCTGGGCGATCTTCATTTTGACAATCTGCTGTACAAAACGACGGTAGAGCTTGCTAAAGAAGACAAAAATTCGCTTGATAAAATCGGAAAAATTCCATTGAAAGCATCTAACGGAAATACGGTTTATTTGAATGAAGTAGCAAAAATCAATGAAAAACAATCACCTGCTTCTTTGCAGCGCGATAGTCGGGTGCAGGTTGTTACGATTACCGCCAAAATCAACGATGTGAACAAATCCGGTGTGAGCAACAAGGTTTCTGCCGCGTTGAATGCAACTGACCTCCCTGACGGAGTTTCCCGCGAGGTGAAAGGGGTCACGGCCGACATTCAGGAAAGCTTCTCGCAGTTGTTCGTTGCAATGGGAGCTGCAATTTGTATCGTGTATCTGGTCATGGTATTGGCTTTTGGTAACGCGGGTGCGCCTTTTGCAATCCTGTTCTCCCTTCCTTTCGCCGCTATCGGCGGATTAATAGCTTTATTGTTAACGGGAGAGTCGTTGAATATTACATCTTTGATCGGCTTTATGATGCTTATCGGTATTGTTGTTACCAACGCGATTGTGCTTATCGACCGGGCACAGCAGTTAAGACACGAAGGATATACGGTTCGTCATGCTCTAGTCGAAGCGGGAATGGTGCGGTTAAGACCGATTATTATGACCGCAGGTGCGACGGTTGTTGCATTGGTGCCGCTGGCGCTTGGATTAACCAAAGGAACCTTGATTTCCAAAGGGTTGGCTGTCGTAGTTATAGGCGGTCTAACAACTTCCACGATATTGACGTTGGTTGTCGTGCCAGTCGTGTATGAGCTGATTGAAGCTATTAAAAACAAAGTCGGACAATGGTTCCACCGTAAACAAAAACCGGATCAAACAATGGAAATGTAAGGGGAGAGGATAGGATGAATCAGCGTAAAAGGAAACGCCAGTACCGGCAGTTGTCGATGACGGCAGGAACGCTCCTTGTCGTCGCGGCGTTGGCTGCAGGCTGCGCATCACCCAAGACGACAGACCCGATGGCATCAGCCCAATCGGATAACAAGACCGTGAAGGTGGCATCCGTTGGCAAGCAAAGCATGGGAGATCCCAAAGAGCAGGTAGCGGATGTCGTAGCGGCTTCCCAAGTCGATATTAGTCCAAAGGTTGATGGTCAGGTGCTGCAAATGTTAAAAAAACGCGGAGATGTGGTTCAACAAGGGGAGGTGATCTTAAAGCTGGACACGAAGGATGCCGTACTTCAACAGCAAAAAAGCGAGGTGGCTCTGAAAAGCGCAGAGGATGCTCTTCAAAAAACAACAGAGGATTTAAACAACAGTAGAACCGAGCTCCAAAACTCCATAGTGAAGTCACAGCAGCAGTTGGATAATGTAACGAAGGATTACAATAAAATGCATAACGATTTTGATGCCGGGCTTGTTACGAAGCGTCAGCTGGAACAAAGCGAAATGCAGGTGAATAGTGCCCAGCTGGACCTTCAGAACCTGCAGAATAAGCTGGATGCCATGGATAAAACGAACGGGTTAGCCAGCGCGCAATCGCAAGTTGATTCCGCTAGAATCGGTGTTCAAGACATTAATAATACGATGGAGAATTACGAAGTGAAGTCTCCTATTACCGGAGTGCTGACGGATCTAAGCATAGAAGTGGGCCAAACCTTAGCTCGGGGCAGCAAAGCCGGACAGGTACAGCAGATTGATCCGATTAAAATCAAAGCAGAGCTAAGCGAGTCCGCGGCTCAACTGGCGAGAGGCAAGCAGGAGCTTAGCTTCTACAGCGCTGATAATCCTACCCGGATCATGAAGGGCCGCGTCACTTATTTGGCTGATGTGATGAACTCTCAGACGAAGTCGTTTCCTTTGGAGCTGGAGGTGGCCAACTCGGACGGATATCTCAAGCCAGGTACCCGGGTCCAGGTTCAGCTAACCAGTCAGGAAGAGCAGCGGGTTGTTGCAGTTCCAAGCCTTAGTATTGTTCGTGAGGGTAGTGATGCGTTCGTCTTCTTGCTAAATGGAGATCAGGCTGTAAAAAAACCAGTGAAGCTTGGGCGAATTAACGATACGTATCAAGAAGTTCTAGAAGGTGTGAAGGTCGGCGATGAACTGATTGTTTCCGGACAGCATCAGCTCAAAGACGGTCAGAAGGTTACAGCCGTTAAAGAACAGACAAAAGATATGAAAAAGGAAACGGCGAAGGAACCGGATAAAACAACGACTCCTTAAGGAGTGTAGAAGGAGGTTTTTCTTATAATGAAGACAAACTGGAAAAAGGCTATGGCAGCGGCTGTGCTGTCGATATCGATTGTAGCCACAGCTATTCCTGTGATGGCCGACGATGCGGTGCCGGGTGCTTCGATAAGCACCCTCTCTTATGCATTGAATGAGACGATAGCCGCATCTGTGAAGCGTGTTGCCGTCAATCGAACGACGGGTGGCTTTCAAATCGGCGCAGTTGTCGGATTGACGAATAACGGGAATAGTATGCTACGTGTCCCTGATTATGAAATTCGTGTGAAGACGAAGGAAGGAATCGAATACAAGCTGCAGCCTAGCGCATCCAACATGAAATCGATTATGGCCAAGGAAAGCACGGAGCTGTCCTACATGGTAACTGTGGACCGTCCTGATGATATAGAAATCACCGACCTCTCCTTTGTTGAAGTAGACGAATATACCTATCCTAAGACGGAAAAGGTATTGCTGTCGGTCCCAGTAAATTTGAATGTCTGGTATGGAACGAAGGGGCAGCTGACAGATCCTTACGCCAATATGGCTTGGGGACAGCCGTTTCAAATTCCGGGTTCAAGCTCTCCGATTCGCTACACACCGGTAGAATTAACCAAGCAAAACGATGCGAACGGCTTTTCCTATTTGGTTACGATGATGGCTGAAAATCCGGGTACAGGCAACGAAACAGTTTCGAATTTCCGTATGGACGGCAAGACGCCGGATAAGCTGTACACCGGAAAAAAAGTCGAGCAGGAGCCTGTTACACTGGCACCCGGTGAGAAGAAATATGTGCATTTCGCCGTAACATCGGATAAGGACATCAATCTGATCGGCTTGATGCTGATGACCACAGAGGGCTTCGTTTCTGCGGGTGGTCAAGCTGGACAAGGGACAAGTACTGCTGGAGCGGGTGCAGGGACAGGAGCGAATGCAGGTGCAGCCGCGGGTGCAGTAACGAGCTCTGCGACAGGGTCTGGCTTTGATGTAGGCCGTCTGGTTATCGCAGCACCTACTCCTGCTGAGATAAATAACGCGGCTGGTTATACGATAGGAACACCTATCGCATTCGATCCTTTGAATCATCTCGTTGATGCCAAGACGGAGGTTTCCTTGGTCGAGCTGCATTTGCATGACAATGATGGAGAAGGCTTTAAATCCGTTATCGCCAAATTCAAGGTTTCGAATAAGAGCGATATGACGGTAGCTTTTCCGGCATTCCAGGCACAGCTTGTCGGTGGCGACGGAGCGAGCTACTCAGGGACAAGGCAGACAACAACGGCAGCTGAAATCATGCCGAATCTTGGTTATGTAGTCAGCTATTCCTTTATGATTCCGGCTTCCGAGAATGGGGAGAATCTCGTTATGAAGCTTCTGGATAATCAGACGGCAGCACCGTACAGCAGTACGATAGCTAATTTCAGTGCACCGGTACAGAAGGATGCAGATGATTCCGTGATGTCATTGTATCCATTTAATGTGAAGCTGGACGACTGGACGATTTCGGCATACACCAATCCTGGAGCTAATGGTCAGGGCCTCTCGTATTCTTATAATCTGAAGTTGTGGCTCACTATCGAACATCTGGAGGATGTGGTCGTCGATCAGAACTTCTCCAAAATGAAGTTTGAAATCGTTGATAGCGCCGGGCGTATCCTCGGATCGCAATCTGCGCCATTAACAGGTGAAAATAAACTGGTCAGCGGCGAACAGACGATTCAATTAAACAATATTAAGACGGATCAATTCAGCTATCCGTTAACTGTTAAAGTTTATGAATCTATTGATACGCCAAATGGAGAATCAACTCGGTTGGTTAAAACATTGACGCAAACGCCATAATACAAATCATACAAGACTATTGGACAGTTACTGTTCAATGGTCTTTTTTTCATTAATAAAGGAAGCAGGGAAAGGTTAAAAAGGGGCAATTTAGGCGAAAATGGATAAAAAATAATGAAAGAGGATGCTCAGTGGACCTGTTTAAAATGCTATCCAGGAAAATGCTCAAATCGGGCAGGCGCAGACAGCCACCTGCTGACACTCCGAATCAGGAGCAGCGCCTTATATCGCCGGATTTAGCTGCCAATATCGATGTAATTACCTTTCTATATGAAGACTGCACGGACATTATATTTCATCCATTCAAAATCGGGGGAGCCACGGATGCTTTCTTAGTTTACATAGATGATATGTCGGATACCGAGCTTATAGATCAGCAGGTTCTGACTCCATTATTGCAAGCGATGCCTTCCGAGTTAACGATATCGGAATTAAAGAGTCGAATACGTGTATCTGATTCCCAAGAGGTTACCAATTACAATGATGCAGTTGATCAAATATCGAGGGGAAATGCCGTCGTTTTCATTGATCGCATTAACAGTGCATTTTCATTAGGGTTAGCCAAGTGGGAAAAACGCTCTATCGAAGAGCCTATAGCCGAATCGGTCGTGAGAGGTCCGCGTCTCGGTTTTACGGAAACGATGGGTGTGAACACCTCCATGCTTCGGAGGATCATTCGGAGTCCCTCCCTAAAGATGAAATCTCTCACCATCGGACGTTACACCCGGACGGAAGTGATGGTGACCTATATTAAAGGGATTGCTGATCCAGCCTTAATCGATGAAATCTGTCACCGCTTGCAGCGAATCGATATTGATGGAATATTAGATAGCGCCTACATCGAAGAGCTGATTAACGATAATCCGTATACACCATTCCCGACCATGCTTTCCACTGAACGTCCGGATGTGGTAAGCGCTAATTTATTGGAAGGACGGGTGGGGATTATTATCGACGGCTCCCCGTTTGTTCTGGTGGCACCCGTCACTATGTTTTCCTTGCTTCAATCTCCTGAGGATTACTACCATACCTATTGGGCTGGATCGATGATACGCTGGCTTCGATATCTTTATTTTTTAGTCGCGCTTACGATACCATCGGCATATGTCGCCATCCTGACGTATCATCAGGAGATGATTCCTACGACGCTTCTCCTCAGTGTTGCCAAATCACGTGAGGAAATTCCGTTTCCGGCGCTCATTGAAGCGCTATTGATGGAAGTAACCTTTGAAGCACTACGCGAAGCGGGGCTGCGTCTTCCTAAGCAGGTCGGCGCTGCAGTAAGTATCGTGGGGGCGTTGGTTATTGGTCAGGCGGCTATATCGGCAGGACTTGTCTCATCCCCAATGGTTATGGTGGTTGCTTTTACAGGGGTAGCTTCCTTTACCTTTCCAAGATATACACTAGGGATTACGGTCAGGCTGCTTCGTTTTCCGCTTATGTTTCTCGCTGGCTTCCTTGGGCTGCTCGGCTTGATGCTGGGAATTATTATGATAGTTATTCATTTGTGTACGCTGCGTTCGTTTGGTGTCCCGTATTTGTCTCCTATCGCACCAATGAAACAACGTGCGTTCAAAGACGTATTCCTTAGAACTCCTATCTGGTCTAGAGCGACGCGGCCGCATTTTAATGAATTTTATAACGAGAAAAGACAGTCTCCGGACATGAAACCGAAGCCCCCAGAGTCCTAATGCGTTTCAAGTGGATTAGCAGATGAGAAAGGGACGGATACCATTGGGCATTCTTCTTCGCTGTATTATCGCAATAAACTGCTGTTTAGTGGTCCTTCTCCAGTCCGGCTGCTGGGATCGAGTCGAGGTTAACGATTTAACGCTGATCATGGCAGCAGGTTTAGATAAAAAGGATGATAAAATATCGCTTTCCGTAGAAGTGTTTGTCCCTAAGCCTTCAGGCGGAGGAGGCGGCGGGAACGAATCTGGAGAATCAGGTAAAGGAACAAGCGGCGCCACAGCGCAAACCTTAGTCCGGTCGGCCGAAGGGGTTACATTGGCAGATGCGATGGCCAAGCTGCAGGAGGAGTTTCCTCGCCGCATTTTTTGGGGGCACTGTGAAATATTCATCTTTGGGGAACAACTGGCGAGAGAAGGCTTTAGAGATCATATTGACTTTATGATGAGAGAGTCGGGTCCGCGGGAGCGGGCGGATGTATTCGTCAGCAAAGGAGAAGCCAAAAACGTATTGCAATTGCTTCCTCCCATAGAAAGAAGCTCGGCGGAGGTGCTGCGAGAGATGGCTAAGCTTCAAACGGGAATGAAGGTGACGGTGAAGGATTTTGCCGAAATGCTCAACAGTAACGCAGGAGCGGCCGCTTTACCATGGGTCGAAATTCTTCCTCCTGAACGCAATCAGAGTCCTATCCAATCGGTTGGGTATATAAATGGAACCGCCATTATTAAAGGAGATAAGATGGTGGGGAAGCTCAGTGACAAACTGACCCGTGGACTTCTATGGCTTCGAAACGAGGTCGAATCGTCCATCGTGACGATAGAACCGAAGGAATCCAAGGGGCATGTATCTATGAAGCTGCTTCGTAGCGACACCTACCTAATTCCAAAGATCGAGGGTGATAAGTGGAGCGTGACGGTGAAGATTAAAACGGAGGATGACGTTATACAAAATACAACGCAGCTGGATCTAAGCAACCCCAAAATGACCAAAATGCTGGAGAAGGAGCTTGCTGGAGATATAGAGCAGCGGATCAAGGCGGCTTTGGTTCGCCCGCAAAAACAGCTGAATGCCGACATTTTTAACTTTGCGGATGCGTTTCGCCGTAAATACCCGAAGGAATGGCACGAGGTCAAGGACCGCTGGGACGAGATTTTCCCTAAGGTGGAAGTGAACATAGAAGCTTCGGCCAAAATACTTCGTACCGGAATGGCGACAGTTGGGAACAATCGTCAGAAAAATGAGGTGAACAAAAAATGAGCTGGGGTATCATTCTGGCAGCTACGGTCATCGTAATCCTGATGTTTTTATATGAGTGGCCTAAGATGAAGCAGCACTCGAAGAAAGAGAAGACGGCATTCGTCGTTATTGCCGCTATAGGTTGGGTATTGGCTATCCTGCTTGTTGTGTTTCCGGATATGAAGGGGCCGACCCAATGGGTAGACGCTTTGTACAAGCCTCTCGGCAAGCTGCTTGAATAGTAAGAGTTTATAGATATCACAAAAAGAAGGAACCGCAGGTTCCTTCTTTTCTTCGTTCGTGCTATGTTCCAAAGCTTACATTTTTCAATTCGTCGGGACGCATCGCCTTTAATTGTTTTTGGTACAGCTCGCGGTACAGCCCGCCTTGCTGGAGCAGCTCCTGGTGTGTACCGTGTTCGACGATTTCTCCATGATCGAAAACAAGAATTTGATCCGCCCGTACGACGGTCGCCAATCGATGAGCGATGATGAAGGTCGTACGATCCTTCATTAAATGCTCCAATGCTTCGGTTACGAGCGCCTCGGATTCTGCGTCCAAAGCAGAAGTCGCTTCATCCAGGATCAGGATGCGCGGATTTTTGAGCAGCGCCCGTGCGATAGCAATACGCTGTTTTTGTCCCCCTGACAATCGGACACCACGCTCGCCAACGACGGTATCATAGCCAAGCTCCATATCACTAATGAAGCCGTGGGCGTTAGCCGCTCGCGCTGCTTGAATCACGAGCTTTTTGTCTGCCTTTGGATTCCCGTATGCAATATTATCAAAGATAGTTCCCGAGAAAAGCATATTATCCTGCAGGACGAGAGCGATTTGCCTGCGTACATCGAATAAGTCATATTCCTTTAGATCAACGCCGTCCAGATACACGGTTCCTTCATCTGGATCGTAGAAGCGCGGGATGAGGTTGATCAAGGTTGATTTTCCGGCACCGCTTGGTCCGACAAGCGCGACGACATCGCCCGGCCGGACATTAAAGCTGATATTAGTCAAAGCGATACGCTTCTCCGTCACCATCGGAGGCGGGTCGAGCTTCGTTTTCGGTGGAATTATATAAAACTTTTTGGCTGGCTCCGCCATATCGACCAAGTCCGGATCGAATGTCTTGCCGGGTTCTTTTTTCATATCGGGACGTTCAGTAACGTAAGTGAAAGAAACCTTATCGAATACGATGCTGCCTTTGCAATGCTTAAGAGGCACAGGATTGTCCTTCACCGTAATTTCCGGCTCAATGTCAAATACTTCAAAAATACGCTCGATATTACTCATTGAATTTTGTATCGTCACATTGGCTTCAGCAAATCGCTGGATGGGCCCATAAAGCTGGCCCAAATAGGCCTGAAATGCAATAAGCGAACCGATTGACAGGTGACCTTTCAGTACAAGCAGTCCCCCGGTAAACCAAATAATAATCCCGCCTGTTTGAGTAAACGTTTGGCTAAGTCGGCCTAAAGAATTACCTAAGAGCTGTGCTTTGTTCGAGTGGGAGATATGGTTTTTGGCTTGCTTCTCAAACCGCTCCATTTCCGTTTGTTCCTGATTAAACGATTGAACGACCTTCATGCCCGATATTTTTTCAACAAGCACGCCGTTGATGCGTTCCATCTGTCTGTGCACGGATCGCCAGGAGAGCCGTATACGCACATTGAGATTGGTAAAGGTCAAGTAATATAGCGGCAGCAGCCACAACGATAATAAGGCGAGCTGCCAATGAATCTTGAAGAGCATGAAACCGGCCAAGATAACGAGAAACATATCGATAATCAAATTGATGATTCCGCCGTTGACGAGATTTTGCGCGCCGTTCACATCGTTCATGATTCGCGAGACGATGCTGCCGACTTGCCTGTTGTCGTAGAAGCGCTGGGACAGCTTTTGCATGTGCTCGTAAAGCTGATGGCGAATATCATAAACCATCCGATTTCCAAGACGAAACGTGATTGTATTTCGTAAAAAATTGATCCATATGCCAAACGCATACACGATGGCCAAGAAGGTGACTGCTTTACCTAAAGTCCAGAAGCCTTCTTTCTTGGGCAGCACATCGTCAATTAAAATTTTGGTCATCCAAGGACCAATCAACGGAACAGCAAATTGAAAGATACCCAAAATCAATATGAGCAAAAGAGTTAGTCGGTAAGGCTTTAAGAAAACTAAGTAACGCTGGACAAGCTTCTTTTTTTCCTCTGTCTGATCCGGGTTTGGAGCGGACGCATTCATGCAATTCCTCCCTGCAATTGTTGTAAATTTCCAACAAGTTAGACAATAACATAGTCACGCATAAATAAAAATGAATGATTGCCTCAATAAACATGGACTATTTTGCTCAGCTTCGGACCTTTCTCTTCTACTAATAAAGAAACCATAGGGAGGTAAAAAGAACCTATCTTAACCAATTATTCACACCATCTTCACACGAAATTCATTACAATAGTTTCTAAGATTAAGTAAATTTGCACGTGGAGGCGGGAATATGGCGAGAATTCTTATCAATCATCTCTATAAGCGATATGGGAAGGACAAACAACCGGTCGTAAAGGATTTCCATCTGGAAATCAAGGATAAGGAGTTTTTGGTCTTTGTTGGTCCGTCAGGCTGTGGGAAATCGACGACACTGAGGATGATTGCTGGCTTGGAAGATATTTCCGAAGGCGAGATCTACATCGGTGATACGTTAGTTAATGATTTGCCGCCAAAGGATCGGGATATTGCGATGGTGTTTCAGAACTACGCCTTGTATCCGAACATGAGTGTTTATGAAAATATCGCATTTGGTCTTCGACTGCGCAAGCTGCCTAAGCATGAAATTGATATCGCCGTAAAACGTGCGGCACGGGTACTTGAGATCGAGCAATACTTAACCCGTAAGCCGAGACAGCTCTCCGGGGGACAACGGCAAAGGGTTGCTCTTGGACGCGCTATCGTTCGTAACCCGCAAGTGTTCTTGATGGATGAGCCGCTCTCGAACTTGGATGCCAAGCTGCGCGTTCAAATGAGAACAGAAATTATTAAGCTTCATAAGACACTTGGCGTAACAATGATCTATGTAACGCATGACCAGATTGAAGCTATGACAATGGGTGATCGTATCGTTGTTATGAAAGACGGAATCATTCAGCAGGTAGACACGCCTGAGGTTATTTATACGAATCCGAGCAATACTTTCGTTGCCAGCTTTATCGGATCGCCTCCAATGAACTTTGTTGACGGTCGTATTACAGAGAATGCCCAAGGCAAGCTCGAATTCCATACTCAGCGCTTCTCATTAGCAATCCCAGAAGGTAAAGCGCATTCATTAATTAAGAACAAGCAAGTCAATAAGGTGGTTACGCTGGGAATCAGACCGGAGAACATCAGCTTGGAAGAAATGGTGTTTCAAGCCTATCCAAATGCGATCATTCCAGGAATTCACAAGCTGAGCGAATTGATGGGTGCTGACCGCTTCCTGCATTTGGACATCGGACAAGATCGCATGCTGATTGTAAGGGTGAACCCGCGTTATCACTATGACGAGGAAGATAAAGTGCAGGTTGCTGTTGATATGTCGAAAGCGTTGTTCTTCTTCGGCGAAACCGGCGAACGGATCATGGATTAATAACGGCGTATGGGAAAGGAGTGACTGAATTGCAAGCTGTAAAATGGAAACGCATTCGTAATCGATTTCTTGCTGTGCTGCTGATTGGGGCTTTAGGTTTAACGTGCACAGAGATTCCGATGCTATCTCAGCAAACGGCAAAAGCGGCTGACACGCCTGCCAAACCGGATGCGGCTAAGCCGGCACAACAAGCCAATCAACAACAACGGCAAACGGTCAAGGCTAATGAATTTGAGCCTTATTATGCCAACATACTAAAGGGCTGGAAAGATAAAGGGATCAAAGACGGCACAGCTCCAATCGAGATTAGTGCAGCCAAAACATCCAAAAAATCGGATGAGTCCGTTGCAACCGTAGGCAGTTATGAAGGAAAAAGCAATGTACTCATTTGGAACAGCCCGAAAGAAAGCTGGGTTGAATATCAGGTTGATGTACCGAGCGACGGATTGTATGAGATGCATGTTTCTTACCGTCCGTTCACAGGCAAAGCGCTTCGTCGCCCAATCAACTGGGATGTAAAGCTGGATGGTGCTCATCCGTTCCGTGAAGCTTCCTCCATTACTTTATATCGCGAATGGAAGGACGCTCGTCCTATTAAAAAGGATATTGATGGCAACGACATTCGTCCGAAGTCCGAAGATATCTCGAACTGGTCTGTGAAGCCGCTGAGAGATTCTGGTGGCGCTTACTCGGAACCGCTTCAATGGTATTTTAGCAAAGGCACTCACACGATTCGCTTGCAAGGCTTTGAGCCCGTAGCACTTGAATCGATTAAGCTGGTTCCGCAAACCAAGCTAAAAACGTATAAAGACGTCAACGCAGCCTATCCGCAATCCAAGCCGGCTCAAGCTGATGTAGTGACGCTGCAGGCTGAAGATGTGAAGTCGAAGAATGACTCGGCGATCCAGATGGTATCGGACACGGATCAAAGATCGGTACCTTTGGCTAAAGGAAAGATTACGTTTAATAGCATTGGCGGGAAAAAGTGGTTCGACCAGAACCAGGAGATCACTTGGACAATTGAAGCTCCTGAATCGGGCAAGTATAAGCTTGGTGTTCGCGCATTGCAAAACACCATTTCCCAAAAAGCTTCGTTTAGACGTATCGCTATAGACGGCAAGGTTCCTTTTGAGGAAATGCTTGCATATCGATTCTCCTATGATACAGGCTGGCAAGGAATTACCTTGTCTGATGATCAAGGCAAGCCGTATGAGTTTTATTTGGAAAAAGGGACTCATACATTGACGATGTCCGTGACTCATTCTCCTTTTAAACCGATCATTATCGGGATTGAGGAAATCACAGATATTCTTCAAGGAATCGACCAAGATCTTAAATCGCTTACAGGTGGTCAGGATGACAAAAACCGGACATGGAAAATTGCTCAGGATATGCCGGACCTGCCGAAGCGATTGACCGTAGTATCTGATTTGCTAAAGAAGCTGTCCGAGCAGGTACAGCAAGTAAACGGTCGTAAAGACAATGTCAGTGAAAGCATGAACACCTCGATTAAAGATATTGAGGAGCTGCTGAGCAAAGTCGATGATATTCCGTACCGTAAAGACACGATTACAACAATGAACGAAAAAGTAAGCAAGTTCATTGAAACGTTGGTTCAACAACCGCTCCAGTTCGATGAAGTGTATGTTGCTCCTGTAGAAAAGAGTTTTCCTTCTATGGAAGCTTCCTTTATCACGAAGATGAAAGGTATGGTTGTTAACTTTTTCTACTCCTTCCAAACGAAAAATCGCTTGAGCGACATGGACGATAAAGTTCTGAACGTTTGGGTGCAACGCGGTCGTGACTATGTAACTCAATTACAGGAACTTTCTGATGAGACGTTCACACCGGAAACCGGCATTCAAGTAAAAGTTAACCTTCTGCCTAACGCACAGCTGTTAGTATTGGCTAATGCGGCTGGTATCCAACCCGATATCGCGCTCGGCTTATCGCAGGATTTACCGGTTGACTATGCAATTCGGAATAGTATTTATGATATTTCTCAATTCCCGGATTTTAAGGATCTGTACAAAAACTACAGCCCGGGTTCATGGTTGCCTTTCTACTATAATAAAGGCTACTACGCAGTACCGGAAACGCAGTCCTTCCATGTGCTGTACTATCGGAAAGATATACTAAGCCGTCTAGGCCTTGCGATTCCGAATACATGGAACGATGTATATGATATGCTGCCTACGCTGCAGCAAAATTACATGAACTTCTATATGCCGCCTACGGAATACATGACGTTCATTTATCAGAACAAAGCGGATTTCTTTGATAAAGATGGCGCCAAAACGGCTCTGGACAAACCGGAAGGCTTTAAAGCCTTTAAGCAATGGACGGATTTGTTCAACATCTATGCAATGGACCGTTCGGTAACCAGCTTCCTGCAGCATTTCCGTAAAGGCGATATGCCGATCGGGTTTGCAGACTACAATATGTACATTCAGTTGTCAGCAGCAGCGCCTGAGTTGAACGGATCATGGGGTATCGCACAAATTCCAGGTACTATGCAGCCGGATGGATCGATTTCCCGTTGGTCGGGTGGCGGTCAAACATCAGGTGTTATATTCAATAAATCGAACAAGAAAGATCAAGCTTGGCAATTTATGAAATGGTGGGCATCCGCAGATACTCAGGAACGTTACGGTTCTGATTTGGAAGCCTTTAACGGAGTTGCGTTCCGCTGGAATACGGCTAACGTCGAAGCTTTCTCCAAACTTCCTTGGAAGAGAGAAGATGCTAACGTCATTCTGGAACAATGGAAATGGTATAAGGATATGCCGAACCTACCGGGTGGATATTTCGTAGGACGTGAAATTAACAATGCATGGAACCGGGCCGTTGTGGACGGGATGAATTACCGAAGCTCGCTCGAAACAACCGTATTGGATATTAACAGGGAGCTAAGGCGTAAGCAGCAGGAATTCGGTTTTATCGATGAAAACGGTAATGTTATCAAAACGATGGATCTTCCGGTTGTCGATAAGCCTTGGGATGGGGTGAATCCGTATGTTAAGTAACCAAGCAAGCCTATCAACGAAAGCGGCCGCTCCGGTCAAGCTGACATGGACGGATAAGATGAAAACTCTTCTATCCGAAATGTGGGCGTTCCGTTTATCCTATTTGTTTATTGCACCATTTATGTTGTGTTTTCTCGCCTTTATCGTGGTGCCGGTTTTGGCGGCGATTGCATTAAGCTTTACGTACTTTAATGCCATAGAACCACCGCGGTTTATCGGCTGGACGAACTTTCAAAACTTAATTTCTCAGGACTTGACGTTCTTGAAATATGCTCTTCCGAACACGTTTAAGTTCGCTATTATCGTAGGTCCTGGTGGTTATATTCTCGCATTCTTGCTGGCATGGCTCATTACACAGTTGCCTGCAGGATTGCGTAAATGGTTTGCACTAGCGATGTATACCCCGTCATTAACGATGGGGATCGCAATGTCGATCGTATGGCTGCCGCTTCTTTCCGGTGACCGTCTCGGTTATTTGAACAGTATTTTACTGCAAATCGGTTTTATCGATGAACCGTTGTTGTGGGTAACGGATAAAGCTTACCTAATGAACTCCATGATCGTAGTTACGCTGTGGTCGAGTATGGGGGTCGGGTTTTTGGCCATGATGGCGGGTATTCTGAACGTCAATCCGGAATTATATGAAGCCGGTCGTATTGATGGAATGAGCAGCAGGCTCCAGGAGATCTGGTACATTACGATCCCTTCCATGAAGCCGCAAATGTTGTTCGGTGCGGTTATGGCTATCGTGTCGACCTTTAAGGCCGGAGCGATCGGTGTGGAGCTGTCGGGACAAACTCCGACTCCGCAGTATGCGGGACATTTGATCATTAATCATATCGATGACTATGGATTTATTCGATTTGAAATGGGTTATGCCGCTGCGATTTCCGTATTCTTGCTGGTCCTGATGTATTTGTCGAATAAATTTTGCTGGGGATTGTTCGGCTCCAAGGAGGATGAATAATGCAAAACGCAGCCGTTTGGTGGAAGAAAGTAGTTCCATGGAAAAGGAAATCCAGGCTGCATTCCATGGACGCTTTTCAAAAAGTTCTCGTCTTCTTGCTTATCGTGTTCTCAATATTCATGCTGCTTCCGCTTATCTACATTTTTAACCATGCGTTGAAGCCATATCAGGAGCTGTTTATCTATCCTCCGAATATTTTTGTTCGAGAACCTTCGTTTCAGAACTTTGTCGAGCTGTTCTTGGTAGCAGCCAGCTCCACGGTTCCAGTAACTCGTTATTTATTTAACAGCCTTGTCATTTCGGGTGGAGCCGTTGTGTGTGTTACCATCGTTAGCGCATTGTGTGCTTATCCAATATCGAAACATAAGTTTCCGGGTCATAAAGCGGTGTTTGCAACGATCATCTTAACGCTGATGTTTGCCCCGGAAGCCGTGCAAATTCCGCGGTATCTCGTAGCCAGTAATCTTGGGATTATGAATACCTACTGGGGTCATATCCTGCCTATTTTGGCGATGCCGGTTGGCGTCTTCCTTCTCAAGCAGTTTATCGACCAGCTGCCGAATGAACTTCTTGAAGCAGCCAGAATTGACGGAGCTACTGAGATTCACATTTTCTTGAAAATTGTTATTCCGATTTGTATGCCTGCCGTGGCGACGGTAGCCATTCTGACGTTCCAGAGCTCTTGGGGGAATACGGAGACATCCACGCTCTTCATGCAGGATGATGAGATGAAGAACTTCCCGTTCTTCCTATCCACTCTAACCAATAACTTGGCGAACAACGTTGCAAGACAAGGTGCGGCGGCAGCTGCAGCTATGGTTATGTTCGTACCGAACTTGATCATCTTCCTGATATTCCAAGGTAAAGTTATCGCAACGATGGCTCATTCCGGGATCAAATAATAAGAAAGGAGGAAGAACCATGTTAGTCAAAAAACGATGGCGCCGGCCGTTATTCCTTCTGCTTGCAATCGCAATGTTTGCCTCGGTTATGATGCCTATGACAGCATTAGCTTGGGTGCCTTACGATACGAACTATAAGGACGGATTCGATCAGCTTGTCTGGACACAGTCGGCTTATACACCGGTTGAAGTTATGGGGCGCGAAATCTATGTCCCGGATCCTAAGGATCCTAGCAAGCAGGTGTTTTCACCGCTTGTTCAGCCTAAAGGGATTTTTATCGATGACAAGGACAACATTTACATTGCCGATACGGGGAACAACCGGATCGTTCATTTAGATGAGAATGGAGTTTTTAAACGGATTATTGATGTGAAGGAAAGTCCGTTGAAAAAGCCCGAGGGTGTCTTCATTGATAAAAACGGAGATATTTACGTTGCCGATACAGGTAACAAGCGTGTGTTACGGTTAGATAGTAACGGTAAAATGATCCGCAAGTTCGAACGTCCGGATACGAAGTTCTTGCCTGAATCATTCAAGTACGATCCGATTAAGGTTGCAGTAGATAAGCGCGGCTTCCTTTACATTGCAACACTGGGCGGATATCAAGGCTTGCTTCAACTAGATCCAGAAGGTAACTTCCAAAGCTTCTTCGGAGCTAACAAAACGGACTTTTCGGTTATGGATGCTTTGAAACGGATGCTGTATACACGTGAAATGTATTTGAGAGAAATCAGTAAGCTGCCTGGATCTGTAAGCAGCGTTACGATTGATCAAAATGGTTTTATTTATACGGTAACTAAAGAAGTTGCGAATGGTCAGATCAAAAAGCTCAATATTGCCGGAAAAGATTTGCTGGCAACGAAGAATGACACATCAGCTACCGGCGATGCAGTTAAAACGTTCGGGGAAGTGCGCTTTCCAAGCAGAGATAAGCTGACTCCTAAGCTGAATGATTTGACGGTTGACCGCAATGGCAATATTACGGCAATTGATTCTACTTTAAAATATGTGAATCAGTACGATGCTAACGGCAATCTATTGTTTTTCTGGTCGGGAGACACGGCTGCTTCTTCCTCCAAGCTAGGGGTAGTTAAGACACCGTCTGCAATTGCTTCCAACTCTCAGAACCATTTGTTCATTCTTGATGAGGAAAACAACGTAGTACAAGTGTTCCGCTTGTCGGAATTTGGTGAATTGGTTCATAAGGCGAACCAATTGACGCAGGAAGGCCGCTATGAAGAGAGTGAGAAGCCTTGGCAGGAAGTACTGCGGTTAAACGCATATTATACACCTGCTATGTTGGGTCTCGCTAAAGCGGCTTACAAAAAGGGTGACTACGAGCTAGCGGAGAAATTGTTCTATGATGCAGGACAAATTCAAGGCTATTCAGATTCCTTCTGGCAAATTCGATTGATTTGGTTCCAGAAAAATTTCGGTTTGTTAATGAACATCGTCATTATTGTCGGTGTCGGATATTTCTTATTCGAACGTCTTACACGTAAACGCGAATTCCGTAAAAAATGGCGTAACCGCCAAAGATCGAAAATTCCTTTGGTCATTCAACTGAAGCATGCTTTCTATATCTTGAAGCATCCGATCGACGGATTCAGCGCCATTCGTTATGAAGGTAAAGGCGGCTTCGCGAGCAGTACTATTATGCTGGTGTTGGCATTGGTATCATTTTGTATCTATAGAGCATTTACTAACTTTACATTTAACCCGGCCGTTGTGCTGGATGTGAATCTCGTTACAGTGTTCTTCCAATTCATGGTATTGTGGGTAGGCTGGATCATATCCAACTACTTGATTAGTACGATTTATCGCGGTGAGGGCAGATTCAGAGACGTTGCTTTCGGAAGCACGTATGCTTTGTTCCCAATCGTATTGGTAGGATTACCGTTAACACTGATCTCCAACGCAATGACATTAAGTGAAAGCGCGATTTTTTCCTTCTTGCAAGTTGCAATGATAATATGGGTCGGTGCACTCATGTTCTGGAAAGTACAATCGATGCAAAACTACAGTGTCGGCGAAACGATTATGAATATTTTCTTATCGTTGGTTACTATGACGCTTCTAGGCGTGCTCATATTCATTACATTCGGATTAAGCAGTGAGTTGAAAGACTTCTTCTATTCGATCTATCAGGAGGTGACGATCCGATGAGACATAAACGTACCAAAATAGTCCTCTCCGCGACACTGGCCGCTACGCTTAGCCTATCTCTATTTGCTACGCAAGCGGTTCAGACGATTAATGCGGCGGATCCACCGGCAGCTGGCTCGGGTGCTGCAGCAGATAATGCTGCTAAGCCTGATGCTGCTGCGCAAACTCCTGCAGCTAATACGGCAGCACCGGCTCAAGCAGCAGCACCAGCGGCAACTGCGCCAGTGGATGTCAACAAAGTGAAGGCAGAGCTGCCGAGTGATGCGAACTTTAAGCTTGCAGCACAAAGCGATAAGCTGAAGCTAATGGTAGATAGCACAACGGGGCACTTCCAGGTGGAAGACAAGCGTAACGGCGAAATATGGCGTTCCTACCCGAATGTAGATCTATGGCCTCAGGAAACGATCACGGGAACGTGGAGAAACAACCTCCGCTCCCCGATCATGGTCGAATATATCGATGCTGCAAACTTTAAGTCACAGCCTAAGATGACAAGTCTTATTGAAGATAAAGGTGTGCTCGAAGGGTTCCAGACGACAGCAACTGGCTTCAAGGTGACGTTTAACTTTAAAACATCCGGATTCAAAATTCCGGTTGAAGTGAATGTAAAAGATGATTTCGTAGAAACGAAAATTATCGATAGCGGTATTGAGGAAGGAAAACTCAGTCTGCTGAACCTGAAGCTGTATCCGATGTTTGGCGCCGAGCCTTCCATCGGTCAGGATGGCTACATGGTTGTTCCTGACGGCTCCGGTGCATTGATCCGCTTCAAACAAAAACAAATTAATGATAAGTCGATTTATCGTGAGAACATGTATGGCAGTGACATTTCGTTCTATGCGGAAAGAACAGCCCGTCAGCAAGCTAAAATGCCAGTATTCGGTATGAAGTCCGGAGATAAAGCGTTCGTAGCCATCATGACCGGTGGAGAAGAATATTCCAAAGTATTCGGATCCCCGTCCGGTGCCTTCGGCCAATCCAACTGGATCACGTCGGAATGGCAATATCGGATCAAGTTTTTCCAGAACACAAGTAAAAAAGGTAACGCAGGCTTCTTCACCTACAGTAAACAACGGTTTACTTCGGATCAACGCAGCACACGTTACTACTTGCTTGATAAAACGAATGCTGACTATGTCGGCATGGCTTCCAAATACCGCGAATATCTAATGAAGGAACAAGGCATTAAGCCGCTTCAGGCGACTTCGAATAAAATTCCGATGTTCGTAGATATCGTTGGTGCAGACGTGAAAAAGGGAATGCTGTGGGACAAATATTTGCTCGGAACTTCCACCTCTCAAGCGATGGAAATGGTGAAGAGACTGTATGGTCTTGGCATCGAAAATATGTCCATCCAATACTTGGGTTGGCAGAAGGGGGGATATAGCTCATTCGGTGGCTTATTCCCAGTAGATAAGCGATTGGGCGGCAATGAAGGTATGAAGCAATTCATCCAATTTGCTCATTCCTTGAAGGTTCCTGTCTATCTGACAGCGAACTACACGTATAACAATAATGAACGAGACGGCTTTAATGCGAGATATGACGGTATGCGTAACCTTGCGGGCAAGCTGATGGATTTCGAAATGTTTGCAAGCCGCGACACAATTACTCAAATGAGTCCGAAGTTCTCCGAAAAGTCTCTGGAGAAAGATATGAAGGATTTCAAAGCACTGGGTGCGGACGGCATTTATTTCGAGGACGGGATTGGCCGTTACTTGAACAGTGACTTCAATACTCGTGCACCTTCTACAAGAACGGAAACTATGCATACGCAGCAAGACATGTTGAAGCAAACGAAGGATACGTTGGGCGGAGTAAGTGTGGAAAGAGCTAACATGTACACACTCAAGGATGTTACTCATATCCATCGCTTAGCTGATGATTATTCGTACGACTTGTTCATCGATGAATCTGTACCGTTTTTACAAATTGCGCTGCATGGGTTGGTAACTTATTCTTCTGGCTGGTCCAACTTGCGTGATCAATACAAGACGGAAATGCTGCGCAGTATCGAATATGGCGCAAGTCCTTCGTTCATCTTTACCCATGCTCTGTCTGAGGAAATGAAGGGTGCTTATTCCGTTTATTACTACAGTATGAATGTGCATGATTGGGAATCTACAGCAGTTGAGGAATATCAACGCTACAATAAAGCTTTGGGCGATGTACAAACCAAGTTTATTGTAGGCCACAAAACAATTGCTCCGAACGTAAAGGAAGTCACCTACGACGGAGGCAAAAAAGTGGTTATCAACTATAACACAACGCCATATAACGATGGCAAAGTGAATATTCCGGCTCAAGACTTTATCGTAGTACAAGGAGGGGGAGGCCAATGAATCGCAAATTGAAATTGAGCTCCGCCACTCTCCGTAAAGTGGAAGGTTCTTTATTTATCGCACCATGGGTTATCGGATTTCTAGGTTTCATCGCTTTTCCATTGGTATATTCGTTCTATATGAGCTTTAACCGTGTAAAAATTACGGCCGGCGGCGTGGAATACTCGCCGGTCGGCTTCCAGTACTACCGTGAAATTTTGTTCGCGGATGGCGGGCTGCTGTATAATGATTTGCTCCCGTTTTTACGCCAAGCGTTGATGATGATTCCGGTCATCGTAGTGTTCTCGCTTCTTATTGCAATCCTGCTTAACCAAAAGTTTGTCGGGCGTTCCTTCTTTAGGGTGATATTCTTCCTGCCAGTCATATTCTCCACAGGCCAAATCATCCAGGAGTTTATTACGCAGGGTGAAGGAACCTTGTCCTTTGTTCAAGAGTTTGAACTAGGCAGCTATATTAATACGTATTTGCCTAAAGCGTGGGCAGCACCGTTAAACTCTATCATCAATTCATTCGTACTTATCTTGTGGTACTCCGGTGTACAAATTTTGATCTTCCTTGCTGGACGTCAAACCATCTCGGCTTCTGTTTATGAAGCAGCACGGATTGATGGAGCAGATCCTTGGGAAACATTCTGGAAAATCACATTGCCAGGTTTAACACCATTTATCTTGCTGAACTTGATTTATACCGTTGTCGACTTGTTCACATTCCCGTCCAACCCGATTATTTCCAAGGTTAACACGACCAATTACGGGTTATCTAGTGCTCTTGCTTGGATTTACTTGATGATCGTATTGCTCTTCTTAGGTATTGTGCTGTTCATCTTCTCAAGGGTGACCAAATCCTCAAGCGGAGCAAAATAGAAAGGAGGCGAAACGGAATGCAAAAAGTAATAAGAGATATAAAAAACGTACGCTTCGATTCTCATACGTTTAAATCATGGCTTTTATCGACCAAGCGTTTATTGATTGGTAAGGAAGCCGATAAAGGTTTAATTTTTAGACTCTTTATGTATCTAATTCTAATCGACGTTGCTTTTATCTATGTGAAGCCTATCATTTACATGATTACAACCATGATAAAAGATTCGTCCAACTTACTTGATCCTGCCGTTATCTGGGTGCCGCGTTCCTTCTTTACGGGGCATCTCCAGGAAGCGTTCCGCCTGTTGAAATATTCGAATGCTTTCTTTATTAGTATGACGGTATCGTTGAGCGTTGCAGTGCTGCAAGTTATATCTTGCGCAATTGCTGGATATGCATTTGCAAGACTGGATTTTCCACTCAAGAAATTCTGGTTCGTCTGTCTCATCTTTACATTCGTCATGCCGCCTCAGGTTACGATTTTGCCATCCATCCTGTTGTTTAAAGACTTTGGATGGATCAATACGTACTTGCCGCTTATAATTCCTGCCATCTTCGGGCACGGGTTGAAGGGCGCGTTGTTCGTTATTATTTATCGACAGTTCTTCAGTACACTGCCTAAGGAATTGGAAGAAGCAGCAAAAATGGACGGCGCAAGCGTGTTCAGAGTGTTTTTCCGAGTTATGCTTCCGATCTCGACTTCGGCGATTATCGTCGTATTCTTGTTCTCCTTCGTATGGAACTGGAACGATTTCTATTACCCAACGATGTATATGTTCGGGGCTAAAGAGGTTCCGTTATCCATCAGTTTGTCTCGTTTGGCTGCATCGTTAACAGCAGAAGCGGAGCAAGCGGGTCCGAGTATTTTTGCGGAGCCAATCAAAATGGCCGCATCATTCTTAATCATTATGCCGGTTCTGGTCGTTTACACGTTTACTCAACGTTGGTTCGTAGAAGGCGTAGAACGTACAGGTCTTGTAGAGTAGAAGGGAAAAAGCCTGATGAAAATTCAGGCTTTTTTTCTATTTAAAAGCGTTGTTTTCTTTTCTATCAGTGAAAGGCTCGTCCTTGGTTATTTCCCGGGAAAAGGAGGGCTGACAGAACTAAATCCAATTTTTCTCTAAATTTGTCAACGTGAGCCTGAGAAAATCAGGCTTTTTTTCTTGTCTAATTCCAGTTAGACAAGTAATATGGAGAAATAGGGGGAATTTTGAATGCATATATTACTTGTGGAGGACGAGCTAAAAATCCGCGAAGTAGTCACCGCATATTTAAAGAATGAAGGTTGGGAAGTCGATTGTACCGCTAACGGCTTGGAAGCCGTCCGATTGTTCGATAATGGCTCCTATGATCTTGTTATTTTGGATCTTATGCTTGAGGGCATGTCGGGAGAAGAAGTATGCCAACAAATTCGGGCGAAATCGGTTGTACCCATAATCATGCTTACTTCCAAGTCAAGAGAAAGCGATACGATAGCAGGATTAAATTTGGGTGCTGATGATTATATAGCTAAACCTTTCAGAGTAAAAGAAGTCATTGCAAGAATTCACGCACTCAGACGCCGAATTCATGCTTATAAAGCCGATACGGTCAAACAGCATGTTTTGACCTTTGACAGGGGACAACTTGTCGTTGATTTGGAAGCAAATACGCTGCTGGTACGAGGTGTCCACGCTAATTTAACGACAACAGAATTCAAGCTGTTAACGGTGTTTACGAGCAAACCGGGTAAGATTTGGTCGCGAAGTGATTTATCCTTTCACGTGCTTGGCTATCGGTTTCAAGGGGATAGTCGTTCCATTGATACTCATGTAAAAAATTTGCGTAAAAAAATAGAGGAAGATACCAAAGAGCCGCGCTATATTCTTACAATGGTAGGATCGGGTTATAAATTTGCTGCTGAATCGGATACGAAGGAAACGACTTGATGATGATTAAAGTATTTCGCAAAATGGAAGTCATATTATTTATAACGCTCCAAAGCTGTTTTATATTAATTATTTCGATTGTTGCTTATGGCTATAATTTTAACTGGCAGGATGTGTTTGCGCATTATCAGGAGGATCAATTGAAGGTAAACGCTTTCAAATTGATCGATGATATGCGTAATGATAATTTGTCGGTCGGTCCTTATTCGGAAGAACAGAAGTCCTGGTTGAACCGCAGAGCGACTCTATACGGCATTCTGGTCCGCTATGGCGAGGACAAGAAGAATCCTTGGTTCGATATGTTTACTCGTGTACCGGATCAGAAGGATCTTATATTACAGGAATATCCTGTGGTTGCTAAAGGTGAAACCCGTGGAATTCTGCAAGTAGGGTATTTGAAGACATTGGATCATATAGATCCGAATGTTATTGCATACCAAAAAATGATGGAAACCCGTTCAGCGCTTCTTTATGGCGTCATCATTTTGATTTCTGTTTTGGTCAGCTTTGTTGTTGCTCGTTTGCTGTCCGCTCATCTGCAGAGGCTTCAGGAAACCGCCAATAAAATACGACTTGGCAATTGGGATGTACAAGCAGCGGTAAGAGGTCCTGAAGAGGTCAGACGGCTTGCATTGACTTTAAATGAGCTTTCTAGAGAGCTGAAGAAGCAGGAGGACTGGCGCCATCATCTCATGGAGGACTTGACCCATGAGCTTCGAACGCCGCTTACATCGATGCTGTCACAGCTGGAAGCTATGATCGACGGTATTTATGAAGTCGATATGGAATGGCTTCAGCAAATCTATGATGAGCTGATCCGGCTTACCCGACTGATGAATGATATGGAGCGCTTATCAGAAGCAGAGGCTGCCCGATTTACGATTCATATCAAAAGAATTAACATCGTTCAATTGACTCAAAACGTCTACCGTAATTTTCAACAGATGGCCAAGAGTAAAGGCGTTAAGCTGCAGTTTGTCCCTACTAATGCGCCATGCTATGCAGAGATTGACCGTGATAAAATGATCCAGATCATTTCCAATATTGTATCCAATGCGATTAAATATACGGATGAAGGCGGTAAAGTAACGATTGGCGTAGATTGGACCACGGACTCTACAATCATTTACTGTCAGGATACAGGCATAGGAATTAGCCAAGCGGATTTGCCCTATGTATTTAATCGCTTGTATCGCGTAGATAAGTCGAGATCCCGTTTCAGCGGAGGAGTCGGACTCGGGTTAAGTATTGTCAAGGCATTAGTCGAGGCACACGAGGGAAAAATTGAGGTCACGAGTAAGCTTGGGCAGGGCTCTAAATTCATGGTTACGATCCCGAATGTATATAAGTCATTGGAGCAGCAGTTAATGTAATCCGTCAGGCTCATGCTCGAAGGAGGCAACGTCTTTGAACTTTTACGGTCAAAATGTACTTCCGGCTGTCCGGAAAATGAGGGACCTGGAGCTGCTGCTGAAGAGCAGGTTCACTTATTTGGTTTTACTAGATATTCATATTTCCCAGTTGACCAGTATCGTGCAGCTGGCAAGAACCCACCAAAAGAAGATGTTGATCCACGCCGATTTGATTCAAGGCTTGAAAAACGATGAATACGCTGTTGAATTTTTATGCCAATCGGTGAAACCTGCTGGTATCATCTCGACGAAAAGTGCTGCTATAGCAACGGCGAAAAAGAATAAGGTTTTGGCGATTCAGCGACATTTTCTGCTTGATACGACAGCCTTAGAGATGACTTATAAAATTACGGAGAAAGTACAGCCGGATTATATTGAAGTGCTGCCGGGCATTATGCCTCATATTATTGCGGAAATGAGAGAGCAGCTGGGCATTCCGATTTTGGCGGGAGGATTAATTCGAACCGTGGAGGATGTGGAAATGGCTATAAAAGCGGGGGCGGTCGCCGTAACGACCTCCCGCAAAGAAATATGGAGTCAATATGAAGTGCTTCAATAATAGTTATTTGGACTCAGCGGCGAGAGGATCGACAGCATCTTCCATACGGAGGTCCAGCGTTAAGCTATGCTGCTCGGTCTCTGCTTCACTCCAGCCAAACAAATTGGCCATATAAGCGATAACTGGCTGTTTCCATTGGGTAACTGAATGAATGTCGAAGTACATAGCTCCGGTACGGCGAATAAAGAAATCAGACGGTGTGGAAACCATTTCCTCTTCAATCCCATAGAGCAGTGCCGCAAGCCATTCACCCGGCAGACCGTATTGCTTTGCTTCCTCTTGATGTGATTGGTAAAGCTCGAACAAGCGGTCTACATTGGAACCGTAGCGCTTAACCAAGACGGACGCTTCCTCTTCCTTTAATCCGAATTTTGCAGCCAGCTGCACTTTATTTTTGACGAAGGCAGCATACCCGCGTGATCCACCTACATCTCCGCCAGAGAGCTGAACCTTGTCCGTAGTACAACCTGGGAAGGGAGAATGTCCTTGCTGCTCGAGCTGGTTGGCAACCAGTGTGACGATACGCTCGGCCATTTTGCGGTACCCTGTCAGTTTACCGCCGGCAATTGTAATTAATCCCGATGGAGCAATAAAGATTTCATCTTTACGAGAAAGCTCCGATGGAGACTTGCCATCCTCGTGGATTAGCGGACGCAATCCTGACCAGCTGGACTCTACGTCTTTGTTCTCCAACTTAAGGGTTGGGAACATGAAATTAGCGGCCCGTACAATATAGTCCCTATCCTCGACAGTCATGCGCGGGCGAGCGATATCCCCCTTATAGTTCGTATCCGTTGTCCCGATATACGTCTTGCCGTCGCGCGGAATAGCGAACACCATACGACCGTCAGGAGTATCGAAGTATATAGCTTGTTTAAGCGGAAATCTTTTTCCGTCGATGACAAGATGGACTCCTTTGGTAAGGTGCAGACGTTTGCCCTGCTTCGAGCCATCGATTTCACGAATCGTATCTACCCACGGACCAGCGGCATTGACGATTTTTTTGGCCCGAATTTCAAAGCTTTGGCCAGTGAATTGATCAACTACGCGCACACCAACAATTTTCCCCTGATCGTAGAGTAAATCTTCGGCTTTAGCATAGTTGATCGCTTTGACTCCACGGCGAACCGCTTCTTTCATCGTCTCGATGGTAAGTCTTGCATCGTCGGTTCTGTATTCTACGTAATAGCCTCCGCCTTTGAGCTTATCCTTGCGTAGCAGCGGCTCCATGTTCAATGTTTTATCCTTGCTCAGCATGATGCGTCGCTCCTGTTTGCGAACACCTGCCAAAAAATCGTAAAGAAGTAATCCAACGGATGTAGCCAGCTTTCCATAGGTGCCACCCTCTATGATTGGGAGCAGCATCCATTCCGGGGTCGTGACATGAGGCGCGTTTTCGTAAACAATCGCACGCTCTTTACCAACTTCCGCCACAATTTTAAATTCGAGCTGCTTCAAATAGCGAAGTCCGCCATGAATCAGCTTGGTGGAACGGCTTGAGGTTCCTGCTCCAAAATCCTGCATTTCAATCAGCCCTGTAGACATTCCCCTTGTTTGAGCATCAAGTGCGATACCTGCACCTGTAATGCCTCCTCCAATAACAAGAAGGTCCAGTGTCTGACTAGAGAGCCGTTCTATATGATCAGCACGGTGCGCTCCTGAAAAATTCGTCGTCATGTGAAATCCACCCTTTTCATCGTGATTGTGTGTGTAAGTACAACAAAAAAAGACCGATAACACGTCCCTGCAAAAGCCAAAATCAGCTTCGGCAAGGTATGTTACGGTCTACTCTTATTCTCTGACCAGTTTATTAACTTGTTAGGGCGTTGCTCAATTAACCGTATCATATCATGAGAATGACGATGAGGCAATACTTATTGACAGAGAAAATAGGTTTATGATAGATTTCAACATGAAAACGGTTTATATTTGTTACATGTACGGCAAGGAGGAGAATGGATGAACAAGTCCCGTTATGTCGTTGCAATAGATCAAGGTACTACAAGCTGTAGAGCTATCGTTTTTGACCATTTGGGGACGATTGTAAATACAGCTCAAAAAGAATTTACCCAATTTTTTCCGCAATCCGGATGGGTCGAGCATGATGCGAATGAGATATGGGAAACCCAGCTGGAGGTGCTCCGTCAAGCGGTACAATCCATTTCTGTTGATGAGATTGCTGCCATTGGCATTACGAATCAGCGAGAAACCACGGTGGTATGGGATAAGCTGACGGGTGAACCGCTGTACCGAGCAATCGTATGGCAATGTCGCCGTACCAGTGGATTATGTGAAGAGCTTAAGCAAAAAGGCTGGGAAGATAAGATCCGTGAAAAAACAGGGCTAGTGCTTGACGCTTATTTCTCAGGAACGAAGCTAAAGTGGATTCTCGATTCCAATCCGGACATTCGTGAAAAAGCGCAGCGCGGGGAAGCGTTGTTCGGTACTATCGATTCGTGGCTTATCTGGAAGCTGACGGAGGGAAGGAAGCATGTTACCGATGTATCGAATGCATCTAGAACGATGCTGCTAAATATACATACGGTGCAGTGGGATGAAGATATCTTACAGGAGTTCGATATACCTGCTGCCATGCTGCCGGAAGTCCGCTCCTCAAGCGAGGTGTACGGGCATACGTCACTGCTGTCCAAGGAAGTTAGCATCCCGATAGCCGGTGCCGCAGGAGATCAGCAGGCCGCATTGTTTGGGCAGGGCTGCTTCAAGGAAGGTATGGCCAAAAATACGTACGGAACAGGCTGCTTTGTCTTGAAGCAAACAGGCTCAAGACCTGTTTTATCTCAGAAGGGTCTCATTACCACAATTGCTTGGAAAATGAATGGTGAGGTTTGCTATGCTTTGGAAGGCAGCGTGTTCAACGCGGGTACTGTCATTCAATGGCTTCGCGATGGGCTAGGTCTTATTCAGGATGCCGGAGAAACTGAGGCACTGGCCTTATCTGTTGACAATACGGAAGGTGTCTATTTCGTCCCTGCTTTTACCGGCTTAGGTACTCCTTATTGGGAGCCTGATGCGAGGGGAATTATAACGGGACTAACTCGCGGCGTGGGCAAGGCGCATCTTGTAAGAGCTGCTCTAGAATCTATCGCTTACCAAAGCGCTGAAGTACTGCAGGTGATGGAGGAGGAGTCCGGCATTCATTTGACTGAGCTTCGAGTAGATGGCGGTGCGGTGAAGAACAACTTCCTGATGCAGTTTCAGGCTGATTTGTTAGGCGTCCCCGTAGCTCGCCCTAAGTTGATAGAAACGACGGCGCTGGGCGCTGCATGCTTGGCTGGACTTGCGGTAGGTTTTTGGAAGGATGCTGCTGAGCTTGAGCAGTTGAACGGCTCCGATCGTACTTTTACTCCGCGAGTGGTCACCGATGACTCTCGTGAGCAACAGATGGAAGGCTGGAAGAAGGCTGTCTCTTATCAAATCAAATAATATGGTTCGCAACCATTATGGGCCTTATACCATTTTTTAACCGATAATATCGAATTCAAATGCAATCGTTTGAATGCTCGACTCTTCTGTATTAATCCCTTTTGAAATAGTGCAAAAAGACCCATTCTCCGACAAAGGAGGCGGGTCTTTTTGCCGTAAGGTTCGTATGTAACGGAAATCATTACAGGGCAACGATCTGCCGTTCTTTTTGTTTGTAGTATACCCACTCGGTGAAACCGATCTCTTTTAGCCGCTGGCTTACTAATTCCCAATCGTCGCCGACGCGTTCAGGTTTATGAGCATCCGAGCCGAAAGTAACCCGTACACCATAATGGTTGGCACGCTCCAACACGGCGTCGATAGGGTACCAGCCGCCGCAGTCTTTCGTTTTCCCAGAGGTGTTGATTTCAATCGCGATATCTTGCTCCGCAATAATTTGCAGCGTTTTATCTACGGCATCCGTTGGAATATCGGAAAAGGCCGGATAGAAGCCGCGCATCGCATCAATATGGCCGAGAATTTGGAACATGCCGCTCCGAGCAGATTGCTGGATCAGATCATAATACAGCTCTTTTTGCTCAACTTTTTGCTTATCAGTCAAGCCGTTCCAGCGCTTTTTGTTGAAAATGCTGACCCCTCCGGACAAATGAACGGAGCCGATAATGTAATCGAAAGGATACTGCTCATAGATACGGCGATAAACATCCGCGTGCTCAGGGAAGAAATCGGATTCTACACCTAGGAGAACATCTATTTTACCAGCGTATTCCTGCTTAAGCTTTAGCACTTCCTCAACATAGCGGCTGAATTCACTCTTGGCCATGGCAATACCAGGCTGTTCCTGCTCTACGTCGCTTGCAAAATAGGGTGAGTGGTCTGAAATGCCAATCACCGAAAGGCCATGCCGAATGCCTGCCTCAACATAATCGCGTATAGTTCCTATGGCATGACCGCATCGTTCATGATGCGTGTGCAAATCAAATTTCATATCATGTCACTCCGATCCAATAAATTGAGTTTCCTGCATCCCTTTCAAATCCAACAAAAATTGATGTAGAGCGGAGCTCAAATAGCGGCCGGATTTGTACACGACTCCGACGGGATGGCTAATTTCAAGCTCATTTACTTTTACCATTTTCAACGTTCCAAGACGCAGCTCGGTGGCAATGGATAGCTTAGAAATAATAGCGGCGCCGAGATTAAGCTCTACCATCCGCTTTACTTCCTCACTGCTCGACAGCTCCATTACAATTTGCGGGTTAATATTCAGCTGCTTGAAAATTTGATCGACAAATCGGCGTCCTGCCGTTTCTGGAGACAGCATGATTAACGGGACGTCTTTTAGCTTTTCGATGGGTACATGCTGAAAGCGGCTTAACGGATGGGCAGGGGAAACGACCAGCTCGAACGTGTCGTAATACAGCACGGAGCTCTCCAATGCCGGGTGCTTCTCAAACAAATAAGTGATTCCGATGTCGATATTTCCGTTCTCCACGCTTTGCATAATTTGCGAGGAGGTCATCGAGTGAATCGTCGTTTTGATCAGTGGAAACTGATTTTGGAAGTAAGACAGTACTCGAGGCAAAATTTGAATCGCAATCGAGGTTGTCGTACCCAAATGAATGTGACCCTGCGGGGTTAAATTCAAATCGGATAACCGCTGCTTCAAATCTTCAACCGTGTGCAAAATAATTTCTGCGTGCTCCAAGAATACACGTCCGCTATCGGTGAGTGTTACGGGCTGATTGCGGTCGATCAGCACGGTTTTAAATTCGTCCTCCAGACTCTTGATCTGTGCGGAGACCGCCGGCTGAGTCAAATTTAATACTTCTCCCGCTTTACGAAAGCTCATCGTTTTGGAAATGGTAAGTAATGTCTCTAGTTGGTTTAAGTTCAATACCGGAACCTCCTCTCCAAAAAGGGGCTAAGTACTTCCAAATTAGCTTCCTCAAAATAGATAAAATTTATCAACTTTACAAAAAATATAAAAACCGTTTGTTGAGATCTATTTTCATTATATGACACTTAAACCTAGTGAGCAAACAAAAAGTACTTCGAACTTCGAGTAGTTTAGACTATAAATAATTAAATCACTTGTGAAATACTCAAATTTGAATATAATAATTAATGTAATTATACCAAATGGAAGAGGGAATACAATGTCACCTAAGAAATCAAACGTCCGCTGGACGATTGTAGGTTTGATGCTGGGGCTCTTGTTAGCGGCTCTGGATCAGACCATAGTATCGACGGCTATGCCGACGATTGTCGGAAAGCTCGGCGGATTGGATAAGTTTGTTTGGGTTTTCTCCGCATATTTGATTGCGAACGTTGTGTCCATGCCGATCTTCGGAAAATTATCCGATATGTACGGAAGAAAGCTGTTTTTCCTGCTTGGACTTGGCGTCTTTATGATTGGGTCTGCATTGTGCGGAATGTCAACGACCATGTTTGAGCTCATTGTATACCGAGCGATTCAGGGAATCGGCGGCGGAGCGCTGATGCCGATCGTCTTTACGATCGTATTCGATTTGTTTCCGCCGGAAAAACGGGGAAAGATGCAGGGGTTGTTCGGAGCCGTATTCGGTATTTCGAGTGTACTGGGTCCGCTGGCTGGAGCTTATTTTACGGATAATGTGGATTGGACCTGGATCTTTTATATTAATCTTCCACTAGGCGTCGTTTCATTTGCTCTTATAGCTTTGTTCTATCATCCTGTGCTTCCGACAAACCGGAATCAAAAGATCGATTGGTGGGGAACCCTTACGTTCACGGCCGCGATTTTATTGCTTATGTTTGGCCTGGAGCTAGGCGGTAAAGAATTTGCCTGGAATTCGATAGAAAGCTATAGCTTGTTTGCCGGTTTTATTGTGCTTTTCGGTATTTTCTTACTGGTAGAGAGCAAAGCGGCTGCCCCTATCGTTCCTCTTCACTTGTTCCGCAACAAGCTGTTCAGCTCCAGTATGGCTGTCAGTCTGCTGTACGGTGCTATGATGATTGCTGCAGCGTCCTATATTCCATTGTTCATTCAGGGTGTATTTGAAGGATCGGCTACCAGCGCGGGGCAGGTTATGACTCCAATGATGCTGGGGGTTGTAGTGAGTAGTACGTTAGGCGGGCGATTTGTTGGCAAAACAAGTTATCGAAACATTATGCTCGTATCCGCCGTATTACTCATTATAGCGACTACGCTTTTGAGCACTGTATCCGTAGAAAGCCCAAGATGGCTTGTGACGTTGTATATGGTTGTTATGGGACTTGGCATTGGCATGTCGTTCCCGGTCACTTCCATGTCTGCACTGCACAACATCAGCCCGCAGTATCGCGGAACGGTCAATTCTTTAGTCAGCTTTTTCCGTTCGATCGGATCTGCGATGGGGGTTACTGTTCTAGGGGCAGTTCAAGCGGGGGCGCTAAAGTCCAGATTGGCTGAATTGATGCCAAACTCCGGACTAACGGATAAGCCTATCGATCCTCAGGCACTTCTGCAGCCAGCAGTAAGAGCGGGAATTGGCGCGGCCGATTTGCAAAAAATGATTATGGGCTTGGCTGATTCGATCGCTTTCGTGTTTACTTGTACGATTTTTATGGCTATTGCAGGATTTATCTTCATTCTCTTAATGGGCAAAGCAAAGATGGACATACCGAAGCATAGTCCGGTTAAGGCCGCAGAGGCCAAGGCGGAGTAATTCCGCTGCTGCACTTCAATTTTTCTAGATACAAAGAAAGGTGAAATCAACTGATGTCGATGAAGCTGGTCATTCTCGGATTGCTGATGGAAGGGGATACCCATCCGTATGAAATCCGGCACACGATGAAAGAAAGGGAAATGCACCATTACATCAAAATGCGGGACGGCTCCCTCTATTATGCCATCGATCAGCTGCGCAAGGACGGGTTCATTGAAGCGATTGAGGTGGTTAAGGACAGCAGCCGTCCCGATAAAACCATCTATCGTATCACCGACAGTGGGAAGGAGCTCTTCAGGGAGCTTCTTCTTCAGCAGTTTAAGGAGCCGAAGGAAATCTACGATCCTATGGGAACCGCTATGATGTTTGCTAAAGATGGAGACCAGGAGGAAATTTACCGCATTCTGCTCGGGAAGCTTGCGGAGCAACAGCGCAAGGTTCAGCAAATGTGGGAGTTGTATGAGGAGCATATTCCCATCGTTCCGCGCGGCGTACTGCACATGATGATGAACGCCTATGAGCATGGTTTGACCCAAATGCGCTATTTGGAACGAATTCTGAAGGATGCGAAGGATGGGCGATTGGGTGAACGGGGATTACCTTTGGATTAAAAAAGAGCTTAGCAAATGCTAAGCTCTGGCTGTTGAGAAACCTAAAGGATGTTGAAAAACGGCTTTGGTACCCCGGTGGGGTATCTCCCTCCAGCCGCTGTTGTTGTCAGGAAAATTTCAATTTATGCACTGTGCAGCGGTGATTTCCTGATAACAAAGGCGGGCGCTACCGCTCTTCCAGGAGATACCCCACCTTCCACCATTCGCATTTTTCAGGAAATAGGTTTCTAGACAATCTGAGCTTAGCTAACGCTAAGCTCTTTTTATTTGAATTATATATTTTTAAGCTTTACTCAATTGGTTCGCCAAGTCTGACAAAGTATCGCAAACCAATTCTGGCTGAACTCCTGTCATCGTCAGCTGCTCTTGCAATGTATCGCGGTTGATAAGACCAGTGAGGACCAAAGCTGTTCGACACTCAGCCGCAATACCTCCACGGATGTCGGTCAAAAGATTGTCCCCAACCACCCATATTTGGGAGGGAGGCAAATTCAGCTTACGGATGGCATAGTTCATAATGATGGGCGAAGGCTTGCCGATCACGACAGGCTCGGTCTGGCTAGCTTTTTCAATGGACGCTCCGATAGAACCAGCCCCGGGACGAAGCTCATTATTCCAAGGAAGCAGATGGTCAGGGTTCGTCATCACAAAGTCTGCCCCTGAGCGAATACGGCTAACGGCCTCTGCCATCTTCTCGTAGTTGAAGCTGCGGTCGATCCCCTGAACAACATAATCTGCCGGACCCTCAGTGACCAACTCAAAGCCAGCTTCCTGCATGGCGCGCTCTAATCCGATCTCGCCAATAAGATAAATCTTACTGCCTTTGTTTTGCTCCTTCATGTACAAAGCCGCAGCTTGAGAGGAGGTCAGTACCTCTTCAGGCTTGGCATCAATACCGACTTGTCCCAAATGTGCAGCTACCTGCTCGGGAGTCCTTGAGGAATTGTTCGTTACATATAAATACGGGTGACCTTGCTCTCTTAACCATTGTATGAAAGAAGCGGCTTCTGGGATCGGCTTGTCTCCGTGATACAACGTACCGTCCAAATCTAATAAAAATCCGGGCACTTGCTTATCCTCCTTTGTCCGTTACCACTTAAATAAGATAATAGTGAACATTGTAGCAAAAGTGGTCAGGTTGCGCTACACTACAACGTACAAAAGTTAATCAACCGGATCGTTTCACATCAATGTGGTATACTTTATCCATTAAGGAGCGTTGAAAAGTAGGGTTATGTACTAAGCCTGTCCGGAGGTACTGATGGAAAATTATACAAAGGATTTAATCGAGCTTTTGAGTAATAACCGGAATGCAGAGGAAGCCGTTCCGATGAAGCAGTACATGCGTAATCAGTTCGAATTTTTGGGCATAAGACGTCCCAAGCGAGAAGAGCTGCTCAAAGCATGGCTGAAGCGGAACGGCCTGCTGTCCAAGGAGCAGCTTCCGGACGTGCTTACCTCATTGTGGAACATGCCTGAGAGGGAGTATCAGTATACGGCGCTGGAGCTTTTGGAAAAAATGAAAAAGAAACTGGATAAAGACCATATCGATTTATTAGAATGGCTTATCCTCCATAAATCATGGTGGGATACGGTGGACGGTATTGCTCCGAATGCCGTAGGTTATTTGTTTCAGAACCACCCGGAGCTGATAGGAAGCTATGCTGAACAATGGATTGAGTCCGATAATATGTGGCTGCAGAGATCGGCCATTCTATATCAGTTAAAATATAAGAGCAAAACAAACGAGCGGCTGTTATTTGATTATGTGCTGCGTCGAGCCGAGTCCGAACAATTTTTCATTCAAAAGGCTATAGGATGGGCGTTGAGGGAATATTCCAAAACAAATCCGCAGGCTGTTAAGCAATTTATCGAAGGACACGAGCTTAAGCCGCTTAGCCGTCGCGAAGGGTTAAAGCAGTTGGACAAGCAGGAGCGAATTCAATCAAACGAAAGCGAGGAATAAACATGTTGGCAAAGCTGCAAAAGGTTGAAAAAGGCTATATGGCTTTATTTGAGCGTCACTTTAAGCAATCGACGGAAGAGGTATGGGCTTATTTGACTGAGAATCCGAAGCTGGAACAATGGTTTACCGAGCTTGAGGTTAAGGATCTTCGTAAAGACGGGCTCATTAAGTTCAACATGCCGGATGGATCGCACCTGGATATTACGATTATCGATCTAGAACCTCATGCTGTTTTGGCGTACACATGGGGGGAAGATCAAGTTCGCTTTGAGCTTTCATCCGAGCCGTCAGGCTGTCAGCTGCTTCTTAAAGAAGACATTACAGCCATAACTAGCCATACTCCAAAGGATCTTGCCGGCTGGCATGTATGCCTGGACGTTATTGAAGCATTGCTGGACGGTAAAACGATAGATAGGCATGCTGAGTGGGAACGCATGTATGGACAGTACATCCAAGCAGTGGAGAAGGTTGCTGTCAATCCGTAATATCTAGAGCTGCTCTTAATCGACGAAACTATACAATTTTCAACATTTTATTCCTCTGCCGCATAACCCTCGGAAGGATTCCCTCCCCCTGTGTTGAATTCGTTTACATATCATTGCTGATCTACAGGATCGCACAGGGGGTCCTCTTATGAAACAATTCCTTTACCGTCTCTCCTTCAAAAAAAGAATTTGGGTTTCCTTCGTTTTGTTGATGACATTGGCGATTGCCGCTTCTGGCTGGAGCTCTTATACGATCTCGGCCAACATAGTTGAGCAAAATGCGCTGAGGCTAAGTCAGGACACGATCAACAAATCGTCGCAAATGCTTGATGAAAAGCTAAAAAAGATTGTGCTATCGATCATGTCTCTCAAGATCAGTGATTCTTATCGAAACATGCTGGATGATGTGTCGCTGATGGATGTAAGCCGGTATTATTATCATTTGTCAGCGCTGCAATCGATGCTGGCTCTTCTCAAATTTAACGATGATTTTATTCAGTCTATTTTAATTTCTACGCCGATAGGCGATTTCTACCCTACCAATTACACGCGTTTAAGTGAAAATTCCTTCGCTAAGTCCGAAATGTATCAGAAAATTAAAAGCATGCAGCGCGGCGTCTGGATCGAAAGCCATGAGGATACTTTTTTTTACGGAAAAGATCGGGTGTTATCATTTGTTGTTGACGGAAGCGCAACCAAGTATGTAGAAGATGTCTATATCGTTGTTAACATTAAAGAGAAAGATTTGCAAAGGATGATCTTCGATCAAATCAGCACCTCATCCGGTTATTCGCTTGTCAATAAAGAAGGTAAGCCTGTGATCGGCCACGAGGATGACGAGTCCCAGGTATGGAGGCAGGATACGGATTTTTTAGGCAAGTTTAAAGAGGAGAAGAACAGCCATTTCAATACGCTGCTGGACGACGAGGATTTTTTGGTTAACTATTCAAGACTTGAAGTTGGAGAAAATTGGATTTTGTATGGAATGCAATCGAAGCAAGCCGTATTGAAACAGGTGGATGCGATAAAATGGACCACGCTGCTCGTTATCATCGGTTTCGTGCTTCTGACGCTTCTGTTGTCTAATGTTTTGACGGATCTGCTGTTAAGACCGCTGTTCCGATTGCATAGGCTAATGAAGCGGGTAGAGCATAATGATCTGGATGTCCGTTTCGAAAGCCCGTTCCAAGATGAGGTTTCACAAGTCGGTAAGAGGTTCAACTCGATGCTTGAAGAAATCAAGAAGCTGATTATGACGGTCAAACGGGGTGAGGAAGAGAAGCGCAAGACGGAAATTAAGGCATTGTCCGCGCAAATGGAGCCTCATTTTCTATATAACACATTGAATACCATATATTGTAAATCTGTGTTAGGGGATACAGAGGATGTCAACGAGATGATTTTATCGTTATCCACGATGTTTCAGCTCGGTTTAAGCCAAGGGAAAGATATTATCCATATAGAGGATGAGCTGATGCATGTCAGGCATTATATGACGCTGCAGCAAAAATGCTATGAGGATCGCTTCGACTTTCAAGTGGAGGTCGAGGACGAATCTATTCTGCAGCTCCGAATTCCCAAGCTGATCCTGCAGCCCTTGGTTGAAAATTCCATCCTTCATGGATTTAAGGACCGGGAGGAAGGCGGGAGTATACGAATTGTGCTGAGAAGGACGAAGCAAATGCTGTACGTGTCCGTTGAAGATAACGGAGTGGGTATGGATGTGGACGGCTTGCTCAGGTCCATGGATCAGCCGCTTGTGTCCCATAAGGGGTATGCGTTAAGGAATATTGCTCACCGACTACGGCTGTTCTATGGAGAGGATGCCACAATGCATTATGACAGCGAGCCGGGGACAGGCTCCAAAGTTCAACTGATTATTACGCTGCGGGAGGAGGACAAGGTTTATGAGCTCAGCGGGCAGCTTGTTTAAAATATGTGTAATCGACGACATCAAAAGCACAGTGGATATGATTGCGACCAAGATTGCTTGGGATACTTACGGGATACAGGTAGCGGGTACAGCTAGAAACGGGGAGGAGGGCTTAGCTCTTATCCAAGATGTGCGTCCTGATATTATTCTCACTGATATTCGAATGCCGCGAATGGACGGATTGGAGATGACGCGTCAGATCATCGATCTTCTTCCTGATTGTAAAATCATTATTTTGAGTGCTTATACGGATTTCGAATATGCGAAGAAAGCGATCCGGCTCGGAGCGTTCGATTTCGTGAAGAAGCCTTTTTCGATCCAGGAGATTATCAAGGTCGTCCTAGAAGCGAAGCAAGCATTGGAGAGTGAGTACGACAAGCATCAGCGAATACAGAGCATGGAGAAGCAGGTGCAGGAAAGCCTGCCGCTATTGAGACAGGAATATTTCAGCAAATTGCTGCAGTACGAGACCCGGAGCGAAGACGTTCAGCGCTATTGGGAAGAACTCGACGTCAACATGGATCCGGAAGGCTTTGCGGTTCTTATCATGGAAATCGACCATTTCATGGACAAGTATGCCACTCAGCCGATTCATGAAATCGAGCTTGTCCGATTCGCGCTGCATAATATTATCGAGGAAACGATTCATAGTGTTACCCGGGGAGTCGTTTTTCGGGATGGACCGAGCCATTATGCGTGTATTATAAATTGCCGCAGCCCGGAAGAGGCTAAAAGGCTTGCTGAGGCGTGCTGCCACAATATTGCCGGCAATACCCGGTTTACGATTTCAATTGGTATTGGGACGATGGTCAGTGTCATCCATGAGCTTCCAGGCTCTTATAAATCGGCTTTATCCGCATTAGCGTATCATTTCTATACAGGAGGCAATGGTGCCTTTAGCATTGCGGAGGTGCCACAAGGAGAGGCTCCACTGCCGCTAACACCAGCGTTGGAGCAGGAGCTGCTTCATTCGCTCCGAGCAGGTCATATAGAGAAATCGCTGCAGGAGCTTGAGCGATATTTTGATGCTGTGAATGGCTTAAGGCCCCTGCCTGATCCTCATTATGTGCGCAGCTTGTATTACGAGTTAGCCTTTGTCATGCTGCGAGTCCTATACGAGAAAGTTCCTTTCACTGTGCTTCAGACTTACGACCGTACGATACGGGATCGCGGCAGTCAGGAGCCGGATACGAACTACAAATTCCAGCAGCTGCTTAGAGAGCTGTGTGAGGCAGGTTGTACCTGGATCGAGAAAGAACGGGTAAGCGATTCGGCGCAGCTGATCTATCGGGCTGCGGACTATATTCGGACTCATCTTCATCTGGATTTAACCGTCGATCACTGTGCAAGATACATGAACATTAGCGGTGGACATTTTGCCAACCTGTTCAAGAAAGTAATGGGAAGCACCTTTAATCAATTTGTAACGAATGAGCGGATCGATCGAGCCAAAAGCATGCTGATCGATAATTATCAGGTACAGGAGATTGCGCTCTCTCTGGGCTATGAGCATCGACGGTACTTTAGCGAGGTATTCAAAAAGCATACGGGCCAAACACCCTCGGAATTTAAGGATATGTATCTAGGGCAGAAATGACGGATTTCTGCCCTTATTCTTTGTTTTGCCACATTATGCGGCTTTCTTGTTTCCACTACAATAAGACCAAGAGCAACACATCATTATATCGACGAGATAGTAGGGGAGGCTGCGTAAATGAAAAAGACAGCAGTAACAGCAATGGGATTAGTGCTATCGATGAGCTTAGCGGCATGTGGAGGGGGAGCGACGGATACTAAAAATAGCGCTGCATCTGGTGCTAAGCCAGGAGAGAAAACGAAAATTACTTATTGGACCCTCGATCGCCACGACGCAGATTACATTAAAGAAATGATCGAGAAATTTAACTCGACGAACAAAGACAATATCGAAGTCGAGCTGGTCGTGAAAGCGGACGATTACGCGCAGGCGCTGGATTTAGCGTTTGCCGCCGCACAAGCGCCTGACGTGTTCCGGGTGAAGGAAGGCTCGGCGATCCAAACATTTTATAAGAAGGGCTACATGGCTCCAATTGACGGTTACTTAACGGATGAGCAGAAGAAGAAGTTCCCGGCGATGCCTGATCAAAACCAGTTTGACGGTAAAATGTACAGCCTTCCTAACTATGGAAGCACGATGAGGCTCGTATATAATAAAGATTTATTCGATAAAGCGGGCATAACCAAGCCACCGACTACGTTGGCGGAAATGGTGGACACGGCTAAAAAGCTGACTGCTGTCGGTAAGTCGACAGGTGCATACGGCTTTGCGCTGCCGTTCAAAAACCCGGCAGGCGCATGGAACCGGTCAGCTCGTGTTATTGCGGAGCTAAGCGGTTACGGCGGCTTCGGGTATGATTTCAAAACCGCGCGCTATGATATGAGCGGGTTTAAAGAAATAACGAAGGCCTTCAAGCAAATGCGCGACGACGGCAGCACTCTGCCAGGTATGGAAGCGCTTGATATTGATCCGCTGAGGGCACAGTTCGCCGAGGGCAAGATTGGGATGTACTTGTCCTATTCATCCGAGCCTGGGGTTTATAAAAGCCAGTTCCCGGCCAAGATCAACTGGTCCTCAGCTCCGGCTCCGACGATCGACGGCAATATTAAGGGAGCATCCGGCTTCTTAGGCGGGCAATGGCTCGCGATCAGTAAAGATTCGAAGAAGAAGGATGCCGCATGGAAATTCATCAGCTACATGTACGGTGATGACATTTTGCAGCCATACCATGAGAAAGGCTACGGCATATCCATGGTTCCATCCATTATATCTAAGGCGAAAAAGCCTGAAATCAACGGCATCGAAGGGTTTTTGCCTAACAAATATGATGGAGTCTGGCCTACTCCGCCGAATGTGAACGTTCAGGGCGCAAAAGCGGAGGATGCGTTGTGGAGATATATTTTGGAGGGCGGAGACTTGGATAAAGTCATTGCCGATATTAATAAACGCTACAACGACGCGTTGGACAAAGCGATTTCCTCAGGGGACGTGAAGGTTACAACGGATCCAAGCTTTGATCCTGCGAAGATGCAGGGATCGTTTGCCAAATAAATTGCAAGTCTCGGAGCCTGTCAGTTGTCTGCTGCTGCAGGCTCTGTTTTATCAACAAGAAGGTTGTGGAGGAGGGCTTGAAACGGATGAAAAAATGGCGTCTGCAGCTGCCAGGCTATGGGTTTACTTTACCCAGCTTGATCCTAACGCTTGTGTTCGGCGTATACCCGATCGCTTGGGCGATGCGCTATATGTTCTACGATTATAAAGGCTACGGGAAGGAACGGTTCGTCGGTCTGGACAATTTCACTCAGCTCTGGAACGATCATGCTTATTGGGATTCAGTGGTGAACACCTTTGTCTACGCAGGCGGAAAGCTGATTATTACACTGCCGCTCTCCTTGATCCTGGCTGTTATTTTGAATAAAGGTCTGCGAGGGAAGCATTGGCTTAGAGCGATTTATTTTATGCCTACAATTGTAAGTACCTCTGTCATATCGATCGTGTTTTTCATCATTTTCAATTCCTATAACGGAATATTGAATCAATTTTTGCTCCGGTTTCATATGGTTTCTAAAAGCATTGATTGGCTGGGACCTGAGCACGCGATGCTAAGCGTCGTCATCATTGCGGTGTGGGGCGCTGTGGGCAATTATATGCTGCTGTTTATCGCTGGCTTGCAAAACATTCCGGACGATGTGTATGAGAGCGCATCGTTGGATGGAGCAAACGCCGTGCAAAAGTTTTGGTACATCACGATTCCTATGCTGGGTCCGGTGCTTCAAATGGTCATTATGCTGGCTATTATTAATTCATTAAAAGGCTACGAGAGCATTATGGTATTAACCGAAGGAGGGCCTATAGCCAAGACGGAAGTCATGTATCTGTATGTGTATAAGCTGTTTTTCCCGCTGGCGACTTCAGGCTCGTCCATGGAGCAGCAGATCGGCTACGGCAGTGCCGTCGGCTTTGTTACGGCTATCATCGTTGGTTTTATTACACTTATCTATTTCTATGCATCCAAACGGATCAATAGGGTGTTTTAGCTTGATGCTTGCGATAAGCCGAAACTTACAGGGGGGTAGATGAAAGGAATGACAACGGAAACCGCAAAGCTTAAACCGACGTTACCGGCTTGGTCGATCGGATCAACCATACAAAATGCATTGCTGTGGATCTTTCTTATTTTGATTGCTGGATTAACTTTATTTCCTATAGTGATGGCTTTTCTAGGCTCCTTCAAGTCCAATGCGGAGCTAACGGGAGGAGCCACGATTTTCCCTGAAGTATGGCATTTCAGTAACTATGCCGAGGTATGGGAGCAAGCTCATTTCTCTACGTATACTTGGAACAGCCTGTTTATTAGTATTGTAACTACTGTCGGAACGTTAATCGTAGCATCGATGGCTGCCTATGCTGTGGATCGGCTGAGCTTTGCAGGCAAGAGCCTCTATGTAGCCATTCAGGCTTCAACTATGTTTGTCTCTATTGGTGCGGTGGTGCTGCGCCCGCAGTTCGAGCTGATGGTCAAGCTGCAGATGCATACTTCCCTATGGGGCGTTATACTTATTATGGTAAGCGGTCATGCCTATATTTTTTTCATTCTGCTCAGCTTCGTTAAAGCGATCCCGAGGGAGCTTGACGAAGCGGCAATGATCGACGGCTGCTCTAAAATGTGGATATACACCCGTATTATATTTCCTTTGCTGAAGCCGGGACTTGGTGTTGCAGCCTTGTTCACCTTCCGTCATGCTTGGAATGAGTACATATTGCCGCTTGTGTTCACGATGAGCCAGCCGAAGCTTCAGACATTAACGGTCGGTCTGGCTGGTCTTCGCTACGGCATTGCATCGGCGGCGCAGACGCATTATATGATGGCTGGAGCGTGCTTATCGATACTGCCTTTATTGATTGTGTATGTGTTGGCGAACAAGTCGTTTATGCAGGTAACCTCCGGCTCCATCAAGGGCTGATTCAAGCGATTACCGATAACTTCAGTGAAAGAAGGACGAAGTCATGAATGCTTACCGATTGGAAAAGCTGCTGCGCAATGCTGCCGATCCTTCGTTTCAAAAAGCAACCGATAAGCTGAGAACATGGGCTCAAACGGCAAGGGAAATTGATTATACGATCACGGAGCATGAATATGGCAATTGGTCTCATAACTATTATTGCCACCAAGACGGGACACCGCTCAAGTTTAATTGGACCCGCCCTAGGCAGCATATTTGTCCAGTGTGCTCCAAGGAATGGAACGGGGAGCTTTTTGACGCCGCTTGGGTTACGCTGGCTCATTCCAAGCTTGGACTTGGAATGAAGCATCTCTCCGTTCTCAGCTTCATCGAGGATACCACGGAGGATGTGAATAAGGTCAAGCAGGTTTTGCTTGATTATGCTCACTGGTATGCAGGGTATGAGGTTCACGGCGATATTCCTTATAACGGTCCGGGCAAGCTGTTTGCCCAAACGTTGGATGAAGCTCATTGGATCATTGATTTATGCTATGCCTACAGTTTCGTAAAGGACAAATTGACCAAGCAAGAGAAGCAGCAGATCGATCAGGGGCTCCTGATCCCTTGTGCCCAGTTTCTTATCGAGCATAAAGAACGGCAGCTGCATAATCATGCCGTGCTTATTACATCAGCGATAGGGATGCTTGGGTTTCTGTTAGGCGATGAACGGATTCATCAGGCGGGTCTGGCAGGCCCTTACGGTCTGCTGGATCAAATCGATCGAGGCGTTCTTGAAGACGGAATGTGGTACGAAGGGAATTTTCACTATCATTTTTACGGCTATCATTCGCTCCTCCAGTACTGTATTTTGGTGGAGGGCACATCGTGGGACTTGAGAGCTCACCCGGCACTCAAAAAAATGTTCGATTTTCCACTTTACTATATTTTACCGGACGGTTCTTTACCGAGTATGAATGACGCAAGCTCCAAGATGAGTATCCCAACGCTAGCTCCGTATTATGAATTGGCTTACGATTGGTATGGAGACACAAGATATCGAGAGCTGTTAAGGCTAGCTTATGGAATGGAGTCGGAGCAGGCCAGTTTGATCTCGGAAGAAAAGGCTGTACCTTTATATACTGCCGCTCCAGCAGAGCGATCCTCCATGGAAGCCTTATGGTTTGGAATGGATTTGAACGATGTAGGATCGTACGGAGAACAGCTGTCCAGTGAGTCAATGACAGAGAGCGTCTCTCTCAAGCAGCTCATGGCTGCCGATAGCTCCTCGGAGATTAGCGGGTTGACGAAGCTTGTGAATGGCAAAGGATGGCATCTGCTTGTTAAGCACAGCACATTCGGGGGCGAGCATGATCACATGGATCGTCTCGGCCTGTCGTTCGGAGCCGGAAGTGAGCCGCTTTTTGCCGACCCAGGGACTACAGCTTATGGAGTGCCGGCGCACTATGGCTGGTTCAAACATACATATTCCCACAATACGGTAAGTCTGAACGGGAAGGATCAGCCTCCTGCTGACGGTCAACGTTTGGAGTATTGCAAGGAGCGGTGGGGTTCATGGGTGGAAAGTGCTGTGGAGTGGAATCATGAGCAATATCGTATGAAGGACTCCATCCTTTTGCCTGTTGAAATGTGCCCGTGGGACGATGAGGCTTACCGTGGCTCTACGATTCGAAGAATCAACGTATTGACCGATCATGTGCTGCTAGATATCGTCAAGGTATCCGTCCCCGACATACGGGACATCGATTTGCTGTATCACATCCATGGACGTATGGATGAGGTTGAGGCATGGCTGCCATTCGCATCCCCTGTGAGCGCTTTGGATCAGCAGTGGTTTCAAAACACAAAGTATAAGCCATTCGATCCTGCGGAAGTCTTGATATGGCAAATGAAAACAGGAAGACTCCTGCAAGCGGGCTGGTGTTCGGAGCCATCTATGCTTATCACAGCAGCAACACCCAATAATCCACCGAACCAATTAAGACAGTCTCTCATTCAGCGAGTTCACGGATCCAAAGAAAGAGACGTTGTGTTCGTTCACGCGTTTGCTTATGGCGCCAATTACAATGAGGTGAAGGCTAGCGAGGCGGCAGCAAAGTTCGATCTGCAGTTAAACGTACAGTACGGTGACGAAGGCAGGTTACGGATTGGTTTGGCAACTGTAGCTGTCCAGTATGACTGGAGCTTGGATTGGACGGAAGGTAAAGCCAAGTTTATCGAATCTTCTTCTTAAAGGAGCTGTTGAGATGCAACCGAATATTTTGCTCATATCGGTAGATCAGATGCGGGGAGATTGCTTGAGCATTCTGGATCATCCGGTAGTGGATACGCCGAATCTGGACCAGCTGGCTAGACAAGGCGTGCTGTTTCGCAATGCCTACTCGGCAACGCCCAGCTGTATTCCGGCTCGAGCAGCCATGCTGACGGGAATGAGCCAGCATAACCACGGGAGGGTAGGCTATCAGGATCAGGTGCCGTGGAATTACACGGATACGCTTCCTGCAGTGTTGGCACAGAATGGCTACCATACGCAATGTGTAGGCAAAATGCATGTTTATCCCGCACGCAATCTATGCGGCTTTCACAATGTGGTGATGCACGACGGCTATTTGCATCATAATCGGTATAAAACAAAGAATACTGTTGCGGAGTCCTTCGACAGCTGTGATGATTACTTGCCCTGGCTTCGTGAGCGGGCGGGGGCCAGTTGTGATTTGTTGGACCTTGGGCTTGACTGCAATGCGTCGACCATAGCCCGTCCGTGGCATTTGCCGGAGGCGCTGCATCCGACCAACTGGGTGGTGACGCAGTCGATCGACTTTTTGCGCAGACGGGATCCGCGCAAGCCATATTTCTTAAGTATGTCCTTCGTGCGGCCTCATCCGCCGTTCGATCCCCCTCAAGCTTTCTTAGATATGTATCTGGATGCAGATATTCCGGAGCCGGTCGTAGGTGATTGGGCGGAAGCCGAGGACACGGAGAGATTCGGTTTAAATCCGATTACGAACAAAGGGATCGTACCGAAGAACAGACTTAGAAGAGCTCAGGCTGCCTACTATGCTCTTATTACTCATATCGATCATCAGATCGGCCGCTTCTTACAAGCCATGGTCGAATACGGTGTTCATAACAATACGGTCATTCTATTCACATCGGATCACGGCGAGCTTCTTGGAGATCATCATTTATTCCGCAAAGCGCTCCCCTATGAAGGAAGTGCCAAGGTTCCATTCCTATTGTCCGATCCGGGGAACATGCTGAATTTGAAGCATAATACGACGAACGAGCAGGTTATAGAAATTAGAGATATCATGCCGACGTTGCTGGACGCCGCAGGCGCTTCTATTCCGCAGAGCGTTGACGGATTGAGTTTGCTTCCTTTGGCAAGAGGAGAACAGGCTCCATGGCGCGAGTTCATTCACGGGGAGCATGAGGGTAAGGACATGTCGAATCATTACATAACGGACGGGAAACAGAAGTATATATGGTTCTCGCAAACCGGTCGTGAACAGCTGTTTGATCTACAGCAGGACCCTCAGGAAATGAATAATAGGGTCGATGATCCTATGTACAGAACAAGCCTCGAAAGTTGGAGAGGGCGTCTGGCAGTCGAATTGGCGGAGCGGGAGGAAGGCTACAGTGACGGAAACCAGCTTATTATCGGTTGTCCGGCGCAAACGGTATTGAAGAGGTCATTTGCAGCAGCTACATAAAAATAGGTAACAAAAGCACTGGATGCAGATCCGGTGCTTTTGTTCGTTAAAAAACGTGGACTCCTTTTTACTTGTGGAAAAGCACGAACAGGGCAAGAGCGGAATACAAGTATAAAATCGGTAAACATTATAAGTTTTACTTATGCATTTCCAAAGAAAAGTTGATTAATGGAGGTTAGGCAGCATGAAACTACTTGAATCCGTCAAGCAAGTGTTTCAACATGTAGTAGCACCATCAGGCCATGAATTGAGAAGAGCCATCGAGCAATTGAAACTGGAACCTCAAGAGGTGGCCTCGTATGTGACGGAGCCTGCTACATTACCTTATGGAAGAAGAGTGCTGTTCCAGTCGGAGCATGTTGAGGTGATCCTGATCCATCTGCCGGCAGGACATGAAACTTATATTCATGACCATGGAGAGTCCATCGGCTGCGCGTTCGTGCTTGAGGGGGAGCTGACGAATAAGCAGTATTGGTTGGATAAAGAAGGCTACGCCTACGAATGCGGAGAGGCTGTACTTGGTCCATCCCAATTTCTGTTCGCTCCGAAAGGTCAGATCCATCAAATGTGCAATTACGGCAAGCAAAGAGTGGTTACCCTGCACGCTTATACTCCTGCAATGAAAGATACGAAGGTGTATTACCCATACGAGCAGGTGCTAGATTATGTTATATAGGATGCCGTTCATGGGTTTGTCCAGCATTACAACGCCGCAAGGCGTTTTTCTTTTTCCTCAATAGCCAACCGTACCTGGGACAGAAGGGGTTTAGCAATGACGAATAGAATTATGAATGGTAATTGGCCAATTTTAGCAGGGGTTGATGTTCTACGAAAGGGGGGATGGGCTTGGATAACGCTAAGAAGCAATTGCTGAATCATCAGCTCTCGTATTTGCGGGTTCAGCTGCTTTTTGCCAAGCTATCGGTGTGTGGTCCGGATTGGATGAAATATCATTTCACCCCTTCCTATAATAAAATATATCTCATTCGCGAAGGGGAAGGATGGCTCCAAATCGGCAAAGAACAGCTTCGGCCCAAGCCGGGGGAGCTCGTTTTTATTCCTGGAGGCTTAGAGCAGTCCTATTCTGTGACCACCGGGACTCCGTATACGATGCAGTGGTGCCATTTCAAATCAAACATGAATTTTATGCGTTTGTTCCAATTATTCGGCATTTCCAAGGTGGTTAGTGTTGGGGAAAATCTGGAGCTGCAGCAGCGATTTCGCGAGCTGGAGGAGCACCGCAGCGATAAGGGGCCGTCAACCTCCCTCAAGATACAATCGTCCTTGTTCTCGATTATTTCCTATTTCATCGATCATGCTATTATGGACAAGAGCCAGGAAGCTGCCAACGACTCTATCCGGAAACTGACGGAGACGATCGAATATATCGATACCTTTTTAACGAGGGAGCTGACCATCGAGGAGCTTTCGCAAAACGCTCATTTTCACCCTAATTATTTTATTCGGATATTCAAAAGGCATCTCGGCATGCCGCCGATGCGTTACATTCATGAGCGCAGGCTGGAGAAGGCAAAGCTGCTGCTTGGTTCTACGGATTTAACTGTGGGAGAGATTGCACACAAGAGCGGGTTTAATGATGTATCTTATTTTTCCGCTGCTTTTAAGAAGAGTGCCGGAGTGTCACCTTCGGAGTATAGGAATTTGTTCACCGGCAGCGATTGGACGAAGTAGCACAGATGGACAAAGAGGTTAATTTTACAACAATATTGGTTAGGCTGACAGCTTACGAGGGTTATTGAAAGCGCTGTATTATGTTAAGTGTGGGCTTATGTTTAAGCGGACACAATTATACGGCGAGGTGGGAAATGATGAGGATGAAGTCCGGGTTTAGAGCATTGATGGCTTTATGTGTAGTGTTAAGCGGAGGGATGCCACTAGGGGTGAACGACAATGTATTGCACGCCCAGGAAAGTATTCCAACCCAATTGTACGTTGCCAAAAACGGCAGCGATACGTTCGAAGGAACAATCAGCCGTCCTTTTGCCACATTGGAAAAAGCACGTGATGCTATTCGCGAGTTGAAAAGCGGCGGAGCGCTCCCTGCAGGCGGAGTCAAAGTGTCGATCAGAGGCGGAGAATATCGCTTCACCGATACGTTTCAATTGGATGATAGGGACTCAGGAACAGTTGATTCCCCGATTACTTATGAAGCTTATAATGGAGAAAAGGTATCGTTCGTCGGTGGAGATACGCTGGACGTATCCTTGTTCCATCCGGTCACTGATCCGTCCGTATTAGCCAGAATTCCCGAGGAAGCTGGCAGCAAGGTGCTACAGCTGGATTTGAAAGCACTTGGAATAACGGACTACGGTGTGCTTGGCAGCACAACGAATGTTCCACCAGAACTGTTCGTCAACGGTAACGTGATGACACTTGCGCGTTGGCCCAACAACGGTTTCACGACTGTGAATCAGGTTGTGTACTCTCCTGACTCGGCGGCAGGCACTGGATATACGTTCACCTATAAGGATGAAGGACTGCACAAATGGCAAAGCAGTGATTATACATGGATGCTAGGCTACTGGGGCAATGACTGGGCAACCAACGACCTTCAGATTAAGTCGATCGATACGGAACGTAAAAGCATCGAGACTTACAAAGGAACCAGCTATGCGATGAAGGCCGGACAACGGTTTTACTTCTACAATATTCTTGAGGAGCTTGACGCTCCGGGAGAATGGTATATGGACCGTAATACGGGCATGCTGTATCTATACCCGCCGACTCCGCTTCAGGCAAGCAAGATTCAATTGTCTGTATTCAATAAAAATCTTATTACGATGAACAATACGTCGAATGTGGTATTTAGCGGTCTTGCGATGGAGGTTCATAGGGGCAATGCCATCGATATTACGGGTGGGGAAAATAATCGGATTCAGTTTTGTGAAATCAGTAAAATGGGCGGATACGCAGTCAAAATCAACGGAGGAAGGAACAACGGCGTCTATGGCTCGAGTATCTACAGCATGGGTAATGGTGGAGTTTCGCTGAATGGCGGTGACTTTACAACATTAACCCCTGCCGGGAACTATGCGGACAATAACGATATTTATAACTATGCCAGAATTAAGCTAACCTACACCTCTGCAGTAGAGCTGAACGGGGTGGGTAACCGCGCAACCCATAATAAAATGCATAACGCTCCACATCTCGCGATCCAGTTTAGAGGAAACGATCATGTCATGGAATACAATGAAATCTATGATGTGGTCAAAGAAACAGCGGATGCATCGGCCATTTACTCAGGCAGAAGCTTTGTCTGGCGCGGGAATGTAATTAACTATAATTATTTTCATGATATCGTTGCCAGTGATCTGAGAGTGTCGACAGCAGCCATTTATTTGGACGATTACATGAGCGGCGTGGAGATGCGGGGCAACGTCTTCTATAACATTGGCAAGCAGGCATTTAAGCTGGCTAACGGACGAGAGAATATCGTTGAGAATAACATTGTCATCGATACAGGTTCCTCCATTGCCTTCATGACTCGCGGTTACAAGCCTGGTGAGAAGAACTATGAGTCGTTAATGAGCAAGTTCGATCAGGTTCCGTATCAAAGTGAAATTTGGGGACAGCGCTATCCGACGCTGCCTAACATTTTGAATGACGAACCCTTGCTGCCTAAGCGTAATGTGGTGCGCAACAACGCGATTGTGAGCAGCGGGCCTATTACCGGAGACAGCCAGAATATGAAGCTTGGGACATTCGAGAACAACCTTTCTTTTGCCAACAAAAATGACATAGGCTTTGTCGATGCAGCTAATGGAAACTTCCAATTGAAAAATGATTCCGTTATTTTTTCAAGCATACCCGAATTCCAATCGATTCCGTTCGGCGATATTGGAGTCAAGGCAGCGGGACTGCCGCCGGCTCAGTCAGGATTATCCGTCAAATCGGTTGAGTATCCGCAGAACGGAGGAGACGTTACCGTAGGTATGAGCTTGAATGGAAACTCCCTTGCAGCTGTTAAAGACGATTCCCGTCAGTTAACCTTAGGGACGGATTACGTCGTTCAAGGCTCATCCGTGCTTTTGAAAAAAGCTTATCTGGCCTCGCTGCCGCTTGGCTATCATGCTCTATCGTTTTCTTTTAGCGCTGGGAATGATGCATTTTTGAACGTAAATGTTATGCCTCCAGCAAGCGCACAGTTAGGATCAGCATCCCTTAAATATTCGCAAAACTCAGGCGACAGTACGCTCAGTATGAGCTTAAACGGGAATTCACTCGTCTCGATTCAAGAGGGAAGCCGGGTGCTGAAGGAAGGAACCGACTATATCAATAACGGCACTTCCGTAACGCTAAAGAGCGCATATCTCTCTAAGCTGGGGCTCGGGCAATACACCCTTCGCTTCACCTTTAGTGCTGGGAAGGATGCTGTGCTGACGATTAGCGTGGTTCAAGAAAGCTACACCTTGAATAAAACCTATGCTGCTTCGTCCAAATGGAGCGATGATTACAGCGCAACAAAAGCTTTTGACGGCAATAATACGACTCGTTGGTCGGCAGAGAAGGGCAAAACGACGAATCAATACTTGACTGTCGATTTCGGAGATAGCATTACGTTCAACCAAGCGATTCTGCGAGAAAGCTCTTACCCGAGGGTGAATAATTACGTATTGCAATACTCGGAGGATGGTATCAACTATATCGATATCCCGGGAACGGCAGGTACTTCCATAGGTGCGAGCAAGACGATCGATTTTGATCCTGTAACCGCACAGTATTTACAGCTCATGATGTACTCGACCAAGCTGGAATCCGGGGTCAGCAAAGAGCCGACGATTAATGAAGTGGAGGTATACTATGTACCGCCGGCTACCCCTATTGAACTTACGATTCCCGGAGATCTGACAGTGGAAGCGACAGGAGAAAGAACAGCAGTAGATATAGGGAAAGCTACTTCGACAGAAGGAGTTATCATCACTAATGATGCTCCCAATGATTTTCCGCTTGGAACTACTGTTGTCACCTGGATGGCGAAGGATTCACAAGGACGCACTCAGACAGCAACCCAAAGGGTAAATGTGGTGGATACGCAGCCTCCTGTAATTGCTGGTGAGGTGACGACACAGCCCAATAGCAACGGATGGTACAACACGAGTGTGACGGTTCATTTTACAGCGACTGACAGCGGTTCGGGGATTGCAAGCGTAACTCCGGACACGACGGTCTCTACGGACGGGAAAAATCAGACGGTAACCGGAACGGCCACGGATAAAGCAGGAAATACGGCGACAGCCGCTGTTTACGGCATTCACATCGATACTCTCAAGCCGACGATTGATATCCAGACTGCATCGTCTTATACGACATCGCAGAGCATGACCGTGACCTATTCGGTGTACGATTCGTTGTCTGGGGTGGAGAAAGCATCAGCCCTCTTGAATGGAAAACCGGTAGAGATCGGTCAAAAGGTGAAGCTAGCTGCGCTGGCAGGAAATAATACGCTAACTGTGACGGCATCCGATAAAGCGGGCAATACAACAGTGCAAACGGTATCGTTTCAGGTTATTATTGATGCTGCTGTGGATATCAGTCCAAAAACACTGAATCTAAAAAGCCAAGGCGGAGCCAACTCGATGACTGCGAATATTGAATTGCCTCCAGGTTATTCAGCATCACAGATTAATAGAGGCTCGGTTCGGTTAACAGTAAACGGTACGGTTATAGCAGCCCAAATTAATACGCAGGATGGGGACGATGACCGAGGCGGCAAAGGAAAAAGCATGACAGTCAAATTTGATAGGCAAAAGGTGATTGAGGCTTTGGGCAAAACCAATGGTAATGTGACTTTATACCTCAGTGGGAGCCTAAGCGATGGAAAAAGCTTTACCGGTAGCGATACGATCAGAGTTATTCATTGATGGAGCTTTAAAGTTTGACCGTTAGACGCCGCAAGGCGTCTTTTTGTTTGAGGAGGAACCCTTCCAAATTATCAAAATTCTTGAGTAATAATAAGCTCTTTACATAATGGTAAATGATGGTAATATAGTGTGTAATTGTTTTTCTAGACTGATTAGGGAGGGCCGTTAATGCACGGTTGCGAACGCCGATAGGATCTATGTTATGGAGCAGGGCAGGGGAGCCGAATCGAGAACTCACGACGATCTGATGCAAGGAGATACACTGTACAAGAAGCTTGTGTTATCTCAAGAGGAGCTTCTACAAGGAGCTTGATCTAAGTGAGCTTTTGTTCGCACAGGAAGCTATTTTACGTAGTAATCCATGATGTCAATAAACTTTCAGGAGGTACAAAATGAGAACCGATTTGAGAGTAGCACTGCCAAAGGATGGTCTTGCGCCTGCCGTGCAATTGCTTGAGAAAGCGGGTATTCCCGTACCCGCCCATCTTCTGAATTCAAGAGCCTACTTGATCCCGTTTCAATCGATAGAATGGTTGATAGTGAAGCCGATTGACATCCCTTTGCTTGTTGAGCGGGGAGCTGCTGATCTGGGAATCGCGGGCAAACATATTATAATGGAGCAGGCAAAAGAGACGGTGGAGCTGTTGGAACTTGGAACGAACCGTGTTGAATTGACCTTATTCGGTGACACGGAGCTGCTGAGCAAGCCGGATCTGAAGGTTGCGACGAAATATCCGAATATCACTTCAAGTTATTTTATGGATAAAGGCAGGGACGTCAGAACGATGTCCATCATTTATGAAACAGGGCCTATGTCCGATGCCGTCGTGGCCGATGTCTCCGAATATATGAATCCTATGGGTAGGAAGGTACTGGATACGGTACTTTCCGTGACGGATCGGCTCATTGCCAACCGGAGCAGCTTTGTCGTTAAGAAGCAGCGTATTGATGAGTTTTGCTCATCCGTAGCCCGTGTCGTATAGTTGAACGGCAAAAAGGCGGCTGTATGAGCCGCCTTTGATGGACGAATGCAATTGCGCGTGAGCCTCTCACCCTTATGGCTGCAGAGGCTTTTTTCTCATTCTTACAACATAACTGATATAAATGATCAAATAAAGAACGAACATGAAGCTGGATACACGGTACATCATCGCATAATTCGTCGCTGCCGCGATAGGTCCCAGGATAAGAGCGCCGAGCCCGATCCCAAGATCAAATGCGGAGAAGAAGGTCGCATTAGCTGCTCCGCGACGTTCAGGAGCGGCACGCTGGATAATCCACGCTTGGAGCGAAGGCTGAATCGCGCCAAAACCAACGCCGTAAAAGGCGGCTGCTGCCATCAGGCCGCCTGTGCCTGTCGTATAGGAGAGCAGGATCATTCCGACCAGACTGAACAACGCCCCGGGGAGAAGCACCCAAACATGTCCACGCGTATCGAAGATTTTGCCGGAAATAGGTCGTACAAGAAACAGCATAATGGCATTAACCGAGAAAAACCACCCTACGTTGGCTATCCCCTGCTCTTTACCGAACAAGGTGATGAAGCTGACAATCCCCCCATAGGTTAAGGAAAGGAGCAGTACAAGCAGGGAGGGGAACAAAGCTTGCTTATCCACCAGACGAGACAGCAGGCTTCCTTGAGGTGGTTTGCCTTTCCCGCTGCCTGAAGAAGTATCCTTCTTGCCTACCAGCATAGAGACCAGCAGCGACAAGAGGGTAAGGACAAACGATACCGTGAAAAGTACTGTAAAACTAAATGAATTAATGATGGCAATGCCGCTCATTGGTCCTAACGCCATGGCAAGCGTAGAAGCCAGACCGAAATATCCCATCCCTTCGCCTCTGCGGGACGCCGGAATAATATTCGACGCCATCGTACCATACGTTGTGGTTGAAATACCCCAGCCGATCCCGTGCACGACACGCAGCATATAAATGACCCCCACACTAGCGGCGGCTATGTAGCTTCCTATAGCGATCAAAGTAATAATAGATCCTACGATTAAAATTAACCTTCCGGATAGCATGTCGAGGGCAGCTCCCGAAAAAGGTCTAATAATTAAAGCAGAGATCGTCAAAATAAAAATAACCATTCCTACAGCCGAATTGTCTCCTCCGAGCTGCGTTACATATGCCGGGATCGTCGGCAGCAGCATCTGAAATCCAAAAAACAGCAGCAGGTTGGCGAGAGCGAGCAAAATAAAGGTGCGGGTCCATAACGGTTCTTTACCCGGCTTTTGTTGATTGAGCGGTTGTTCTATCGTTTTTTCACGATCCGCCACGGTCTGACTCATAAACCCTTCCTCCTTTAAGCTTCATCCATCATGTTGATTATTACGATACTTAATAAATAAAAATGTTTACTAAATAAATTATACACGCCATTTCCCAAAAGTAAATACATACTTTTCCGTTGCTCGGAAATGACTGGCGCCGCTGCAAGTATACGCGCTTACTTGCTCTGCAATGACAAGCGGTGCAGCACTATCCAGTCTAAAGTTCGATACTCGTACTTACATAGCTTTAATAATTTGGTTATAATAATAGTAGTAATGCTTATGCATAGTATGCTGACATATTGTATAGGATGGTGAAAGCCATGCATTTCGTTAATCCGCAAATGACCGTAACGATTGGCGCAGCAATGGCGGCCTGTATGGCCATGATGGTTAGGATGCGGGCATCCAATAAAGCTGTTAACCCGAAGAAGCTGCTAATTCCACCCTTCGCGATGAGCACGGGTTTTCTTATGTTTGTAGCTCCAATGACTCGAATTCCACTCTCATGGGGGATTATTGCTTTCTTAGTCGGAGCAATCCTGTTTTCTTATCCGTTAATTCGGTCCTCCCAAATGGAGGTGCGTAACGGAGAAGTCTATCTAAAACGCTCCAAAGTATTTATTTTTATTCTTGTGGGGCTCCTAGTTATTCGACTCGTGCTGCGTCAAATCATTGAGCAATATGTGACGCTGCCTCAGACAGGAGTGATCTTCTTTTTGCTGGCATTTGGAATGCTGCTGCCCTGGAGATTGGCGATGTACGCACAATTTCGCAAGCTTCAGCCCACTCGGAATATACAAGAATAATTTTATTGAAAAAGCTTCTATTGCCGCTTGCGGGATGGAAGCTTTTTTGGTGTCCATAAACGGAGGAATGAGGACGGCAGTACCCGACATACAAATAGATTAACAAGTATGTGAACGAGGGGGCTTGTCCTATGTCTTTTTTTGAAAAGATGAAGCAGGGAGCATCCGATGCCGCCAAAAAAGCGCAGCAAACGGTGGAAACGACACGGCTTAGAACACAAATTTCCTCAAAGGAACGTGAAATTGAAAAAGCGTTTCTCCTCATAGGAGAATGTGTATTTCAAGCACATGGTTCCGGCAATTGGAAAAAGTCGGAGCGGGAGGTTGTAGCCTATTGTGAACATATCAATCAACTGCGGCAAGGCATCCAGGCCATCGAGCAAAAGATCAAGCTAGCCAAAAATGAAAAAGAGTGCCGCTGTGGAAAAGTAGTCGCCATAGACGTCAAATTTTGCCCGGTATGCGGATTTCAGTTTGAAGATTTACAGCGTGCCGAGGAGACGGATGAGGCCATTCAAGTCATGTGCCGTTCCTGCCGCAATTATAACGAAGTGGGAGCCAAGTTTTGTGCGCATTGTGGAACCGTTATTTAGACATGAAAGAAGAGAAGACTGTGCCTTCTCTTCTTTTTTGTTCCTTTATTTTTTTGCTGCGAGCCAATCGGCTAAGCCTTGTATTTCCTCATCCTTTAATTGGGACTTGAATGCAGGCATCCCACCGCCACCTGCGCTGATTTTTGCTGCAATTTGGTCTTTGGAGAGCTTACCGCCCACCTTAGCCAGGTTAGGGCCGGTTTTACCTTCGAGATTCCCACCATGACAGGCGACACAGCTTTGCTTGTAAACCGCTTCGGCATTGACTGTACCCCCAGTCGTTCCGCCTGTTGTGCCTCCTGTTGTCCCGCCAGTCGTTCCACCACCTGTGGAAGGTGTTGTTGTAGGAGACGGAGAAGGTGTCGCTTGATTCTTCGTTCCGCATGCAGATAAGCTAAGGGTTAAGGCAGCTGCTAACAGGATGACTGTCCATTTGTGTTTCATCTTAGTTCCTCCATTATTTGCTTGGTATCGTCCTGTTTCTCAACGGTAACGTCTTCTACCATCCCTCTGGTAGAATTACGAAATTCCCGAAGAGTATCGCCGAATGCTCTCCCTAATTGGGGAAGCTTGGCGGGACCAAATACGATAAGGGCTATGATCAATATAATGACCAACCCTGATACCCCGATGTTGTTGAACATGGTTATTCCTCCTTAGAGTTTTGCCTTTGGCAAAACTAACTTCGAAAGCGGTACTAAGTTTTGCCTTCCCTTCAACTGTTGCTAGGCATAGGTGCAATTTTACGGCGGTAGTACTGCCCCGAAACAATGACACTCAGCTCAAACAGAAGGATCAGCGGAATCGTGACCGACAAGTGGGAGACGAAATCCGGCGGAGATATGCATGAACCGGTAATAGCTAGACCGAGGTAAGCATATTTCCTTGCTTTTTTCAGCCTTTCCGGCGTCAGAACTCCAATACGGGTCAAAAATAAGACGACTACAGGCATCTCAAACGCGACGGCCAACGGGAAGATCACGTTGAACATAAAGGAGAAATACCTGTCTATCCCGTATGTTTCCACAGCGCCAATACTTTGATTCATATTTTTCATAAATCGCACCATCATCGGAAATACCACGGAGTAGCTGAAGGCAACTCCGGATAAGAAAAGGAAGAACGCTGCCGGGATATAAGCAAATGTTTCCTTTGCCTCCGCATCGGTTAAGCCGGGCCTGACAAACGCCCATATGTGATACAGCAAAATGGGCAGAGTCAGAAATACGGCAAACACAAATGCGCATTTCATATAAATGAACAGCCCGTCTGTAAATGAAAACACGTTCCATTCGATATGTACGGCAGCAGGTTGGGAACGGATGTACTTCAATATACCGGGGGACAAGTAGAATCCCCCGCCTAATGTAAGTACGAACCATGCAATGACGATAATCAACCGTTTTCTGATTTCAGCCAGGTGCGCGATAAGCTCCTCGTTGGCTTCCAATGCTTTCACCCCGCTATACTAAAGACCCCGGTGTTTTTAAATATTTTACAATCCCCTCAGAAGCACGATAGGCTAGAGCGCCTACCACTGCAGTAGGGTTGTAGCCGCTATTGTGAGGAAATGCGGAAGCTCCTACGACAAACACATTTTCCACATCCCACATTTGCAGGTAGTTGTTAACTGCTGAAGTCGTTGGATCGGCTCCCATAATCACTCCGCCGGTATTATGGGTGGATTGATAAGGGACGATGTTGTAATTTTTGAGCTCCGCATTGGTCTGCTGGGTGGTCGGCTTCATTTCCTTCATGATGGCCTCGGCTTTACTTGCAATGAACTTGACCATCTCGCGATCCTGATCTTCAAAGTCGTAGGTAACACGAATTAATGGGTTTCCGTAAACGTCTTTGTATGTAGGATCAAGATCTAGATAATGGTGTCTCCACGGCATATTCGACCCTTGACCGCTAACGGAGAGTACACGGTTCGTATATTTAATGGAAGCCGCCTTGTACTCCTTGCCCCACGCCGGAGTTCCTTTTGGCGTTGAGTTGTTGGCTATGGGACGAAGGCCCGCCTGAGCGATACGGATACCGGCTCCATGGATGAAATTCAAATTGGAGTGGTCGAAATTATCTCCGTTGAAGTCATCAACCTCCGTGCCGAGAGCTCCTGCTCCTGCATACAGGTTAAACTCCTGATCATCATAAAATCCGATGGAGTTAGCCCCATTGACCTGATACGCGTAATTACTACCGATAACGCCAGTTCCTGATTTGGGATCGTACGGCTTACCGAGTTTGGAGTTCAGCAGCAAACGGACATTGTTAAATACAAAGCTAGTCAAAATAACCACATCGGCCGGTTGTTCAAACTCTTCGCCTGTTATCGTGTTAGTATAGGCAACCCCTGTAGCTTTCTTCCCGTCATTCAACACTCTGGTCACGTTAGATTCGGTTCTTAGCTCAAAATTTCCGGTCTTCTGCGCTACCGGTATAACGGTGACGACCGGATCCGCTTTAGCTCCATACTCGCAGCCGAAGCGCTCACAAAATGCGCAATATTGACAAGCAGCCCGCTCAATACCGTCCGGATTGGTATATTGGGTGGACAGGTTGGCGGATGGATAGGTGTAAGGATGGAATCCAAGCTTTTTGGATGCATCTTCAAACATTTGCATAATCGGCGTTTTCTTCATTGCAGGCGTTGGGAAAGGATTGGAACGCTTGCCGACCATCGGGTTCTGCTCAGGTTCTCCTGATATGCCCGCCATTTTTTCAAACTTATCGAAATAGGGTTCTAATTCGTCATAGGTGATACCCCAATCTTGAATCGTCATTCCATCAGGGATTTTTTTAGCGCCATAGCGCTCAATCGTTTTGGATTTAATCTCAAAGTCGTACGGCAGGAACCGGAAATATTGACCGTTCCAGTGCACGCCGGCACCACCCAAGCCTTCTCCCAGGATAAACGACCCGTAGGAGCGCATCGGAATCGCGGTTCCCTTCTCATTGTTGCGGAACGTGACGGTTTCTTTGGATAAGTCCTGTGCCAATCCATACTGTTGGGCGTAACGAAGCTCATCATGAACCATGTAGTAATCTTCGGTTTTTCTGCCTTTGCCGCGCTCGAGGCCAACTACCTTGACCCCTGCTTTAGCGAGCTCACAGGCGATAACACCGCCCGTCCAGCCCATGCCAACGACGACAGCAGACACTTTTGGTAACGTTGTAGCCATGCTGTTCCAGACTCCCTTCTAATGGCTCAAATGGTCACGCAGACTTTGCGGATCCATTTTCACAAATTCTTTTTTGTCGATAATGTCCAGATAACTCATTTGGTTGCCCGGGTAATTTTTCATTTTCCAGCCGAGCATATTTTTATTGCCTCCGTACAACGGATCGGAATAGACGCCCTCCATGGTGAAGTTCGTTAACAATTTAAAAAATACGGGGCCTGTGGAGCCATATAGTTTAATGTCATTACCTGCTTCCAGCGCTTTGAGTACCTCGTCCTGTTCGGCTTCGCCCAAGTCCAAAAACGATTTCTGATATTTGGTCTGGCTTAAGTTCTGAATGGCTTGCAGACCCATCGTAAACAATTCATGCCGTCTTACGTTTGGGAAATTACCTTGTGTCGCTTCTCCAGCCAGAAAAGGTCCCATCATATATTCCCTGGCGTTAATCCCCCATTGTCCGGCTAATTGGTGGTCAATAAAATAAGCTACGCCCAATTCCTTAGCTCCAGGGCCCAAGTCATCTTTAGGATAGATCCGCTCGGTTGCTGCTTCCGTCAGACGGAACTGCTCCTGGGAAAAGAACATCAAAGCTTGATTATAGTCTGCGCCGGGTTGAGCGGCTTCCGGCTGCTTGGCCGGCTCGGTTGTTTTGGGAGTAAGGCCGCGCCCTATGACACCTCCAACGACGCCACCTACAACAACACCACCGATTGCGGCACCAGAATATTTCAGAAACTTACGCCTTGAGTCACTTTGCGGTTGATTCGTATTATCCGGCAAAGTAAGCACCCTCCTTTAGTCATAAATGTTTGGATATGGGTAAATTACCTGTAATGCCGTTAGTTTCCCTGTATTTTTCCTTTTTATGCGAATAAACCAAAAATTTATACAGCATGAGAAAACCTCTATCGAAACTTTCCTATGTGGTAAAAAAGCAATTGCCATTGTGCAAACCCGCATGGTAATATATAACAATTAAGTGGGAGGGCTTCTAGGGATCCGACGGCAAACTGCCGGTTCGAACCAAGCGAAGCCAAGCGCGCAAATAGCTGCGTTACACCGTAGGGATAAAAGACCTCGAGCAAGTTCCGCCTGTCCAGGCGAAACCGTGCGGGGTCTTTTCTGCTTTAGCGGAAGAAAGGAGTATTTGAGGATGAAAGCAATTCAAGTGGACGGACTATCGAAGTCTTTTGCCATAAAGCAAAAGGAAAAAGGGCTTGGAGGCAGCATTCGATCGCTATTCAAGCCGAGATTTATCGAAAAAGCGGCGGTTCACGACATTGATTTGACAGTTGAGACAGGAGAGACGTTGGCTTTCCTAGGCCCTAATGGAGCCGGTAAGTCGACAACGATCAAGATGCTGACAGGTATTCTTCATCCGTCAGGAGGCTCAGCTGAGGTGCTAGGTCTGTGTCCCTGGAGAGAAAGAAGCCGACTGGCTTACCATATCGGCTCTGTCTTCGGCCAGAAGTCGCAGCTATGGTATCATCTCCCGCCGATGGATTCCTTCGAACTGATGAGCCGGATCTATGAATTGAAGAGAGAGGACTACAAGAGCCGAAGAGACGATCTGGTTCGTCGGTTTGAGCTGGAGCCCTATTTACATACTCCGGTACGCAAGCTGTCTCTCGGGGAACGTATGCGCTGCGAAATCGCTGCGGCGATGCTGCATCGGCCTAAGATTGTATTTCTAGATGAGCCGACGATTGGACTGGATGTCATTGTGAAGCAGAAAATTAGAGAGCTCATTTTGGAGATGAATCGTGAGGAAGGAACGACCATTTTCTTAACTTCACATGATGCAGGGGATATCGAGCAGTTGTGTAAACGAGCCATTGTTATTAATCACGGACAGGTCATATTGGATGATAATGTGGATCGAATGAAGAGGGAGCTACTAACGGAGAAAACGATTCACTTGAAGCTGCAGGAGGCAGGAGCACCTTTCGACTTTCCTGGCGTTGAACTGCTTAGTCAAGAGACAATGGAAATGAAGCTATCCATTGACACAACGGCGGCAAGCATGGAGCAGGTGCTTTCACACATCGTTGCTCAATACCGTGTAGTCGATGTGACCATTGAAGATCCGCCGATGGAACAAATCATTACTCATATTTACGCACGTGAGGGCAGATATGGAAGTAATGAGGAGCGGGGGGAGGCTGGATGAATCAAGAAGGACGGGACCTTAACAAGCTTGTATCGCACGACAGCATAACAAGACTGCTGTCCCCACCACCCACCATCGTCGGTAAGCTGATCAAATACGGTGCCATTGGCCGGATAACGCTCCGCAATCATTTCGCTTATGTTTATGATTTTCTCATACGGTCCATCTTCCTAATCATTATCATGTATATCTTCGTGCAGCTGTGGAGGGTGACCTATCAGGGAGAGGGCAGCAGCCTAATTGAAGGATACAGCTACGAGCAGATCATTTGGTACATCTTGTTCGCTGAGGCGCTCACTACTGCGTTTCCGAGCTTGGCTACCCGTGTGGAGGAAGAAGTCAAGAATGGGGATGTCGGATATAAGCTAACGCGACCTTTAAACTACATTGGATATCATTACGTAGGCTATATAAGCGAGGTAGGCATACGTTTGCTCGTCAATCTATGCGTGGGAGGATTGCTTGGGGTCGCTTTGTTCGGATGGCCTGCCTTCGGTTGGGGTTGGGCTGGGTTCATCCTGATGTCTGCAGGAGCGATAACCGTTAATTTTTTACTCAATATGGCGCTTGCGCTGAGTGCCTTTTGGGTAGAAGAAACGCGAGGGCTAGAGTTTGTGTACCACAAGCTCCTATTTACGATTGGCGGGATGCTGATGCCACTCGAGCTGTTCCCTCAAGCACTTCAGAATGCTTGCCGTTGGCTGCCGTTCCAGACCGTGCTGTATTTTCCGGCAAGAACAGCCGTCCGCTGGGGGGATTCCTCCGTCCTGCCAATGCTGCTGACGCAGGGCATATGGATTGTGCTGCTGGCAGCGGGAGTCGCTTTAATTTATCGGCAGGGTGTTCGCAAGGTCAATGTTAATGGAGGATAGAAAAGAAGGAGATTGGACGCTATGATAAACAAAATGAAAGGGATAGTTCTCTTCATGTGGAGCTGCTGGAAGCTGAATTTAGCGGGAGCGATGGAGTTTCGACTAAGCTTTCTGTTGACTGCGGGCATGATGATGGTGAATAACGCTGTCTGGATATTGTTCTGGGGGATATACTTCCAGCGGTTCCAGGTTGTTAACGGCTGGACCTTGCAGGATGTGATGATGATGTGGGCAGTAAGCTCAGGAGGATTTGGCTTGTCCGCTGTATTGTTCGGTAACGCATATCGGATAGCTTCTTTAGTTGCCGCAGGGCAGCTGGATATTTACTTGTCACAGCCAAAGCCGGTATTGCTGCATATATTGATCAGCCGGATGTCGGTATCGGCTATAGGGGATATTCTTTTTGCGCTTATCATCTATGCTTTCTTTGGGAATCTGTCCATGCTCGGAATCGGCAAGTTTGTGCTAGCGCTGCTTGTAGCGATGTTAATATTTATGTTTTTCGTCGTTATTGCACAGTCGCTAGCCTTCTTTATAGGCAATGCCGAAGGAATAGGGCAGCAGCTATTTAACGGTATGCTTGCTTGCTCTACTTATCCTACAGGCATTTTCAGAGGTGCAGGAAAGCTGATCTTGTTCACGATTATACCCGCAGGCTTTATTAGCTACATGCCCATCGGACTACTGCGTTCGATAGAACCTGTGTTTCTACTTCAGGCGCTTGGCGTAGCGTTTTTTCTGACGATTGGAGGTACGGCTTTCTTTTATTATGGGTTAAAAAGGTACAGCTCCGGTAATATGATGGGGATGAGAATGTAGCGCAGGTGATAATTGACAATTCTGATGGAACTTTTTGGTTGCCCCAGCGTCTCTTTTTGTTAGGAGGGGATATCATTGCCTATACTAGGGACTATTCCAAAGCCTATAGAACGGTCGCGCTGGCGTACTTGGCTTGGGATTGCTTATTACCGGCTGCGTCGCCGGTTGGAGTGGATGCGCAGTCGCTCAAGCTACGCATCTACCCAAAGCTCTACAGAACTTCCTTATGTCATATTTACTCACCGTACCCCATTGCTCCGTCAGCTGAAGGATGTCGATATGAGGCTGCAGCACAATAAGGTTGTAAATTTGAGAATCGCTGGAGAGCGATTGAATGGAATTGTATTGAAGCCTGGGGAAGCTTGGTCTTACTGGAAGGCTATCGGAAAACCGACGAGGCGAAAGGGTTATCTGGATGGAATGGTACTTCATAAAGGAAAGGTACGTACTGGTGTAGGGGGAGGTCTATGCCAGCTGTCTAACCTGATTTACTGGCTTTCTTTGCACACTTCGCTGCAAGTTACGGAGCGTTATCGGCATGGTTATGATGTCTTTCCTGATGCGGGAAGATCACAACCTTTCGGGACAGGGGCTACCTGCTTTTACAATTATTTGGATTTGCAGTTGTATAATCCGACGGAAGCTGCCTATCAGCTGCGAGTCTATTTGACGGAGGATGAGCTTGTCGGCGAATGGAGATCGGATCAACCCGTACGCTACCGCTACGAAATTGTTGAGAAAAAGCACTGGTTTACACAGGAATTATGGGGAGGATATGTACGTCATAATATCATTTTCCGCAATCAATATAATACTTCAGGAGAGTGGATAGGTGAGGAATGGATTGCCGAGAATCATGCGCTAATGATGTATGAACCTTGTCTACCATCCGGAAGCTGAGTATTCCGTCCTATCTTTCAAACTTATTGTCAAAAAAAGTGTACTTATTTGGCGAAATTAGGTATAATGAGAGGGAATATAGACCTATGGCATTTACGTGATTTTGTCGTAAAGGGGACCTTTTGTATAATGAAGGCAGAATATATTAATCCTTTTTTGGAATCTGCAAGGATTGTCATCGAGCAAGTTGCCAATATCCGCCCTTCAACCGGGAATCTTGGGATAAAAGACGTAAAGTTCGTAGAGAACTACATATGGATTCAAATTGGGATGACCGGACAGATGCAGGGCGATATCGTATTTGGACTTCATGAAGCGGTTGCTTTGAAAATGGTTTCAGCCATGATGGGCGGCTTTAATGTGACGGAAATGGATGAAATGAGCAGGAGCGCCATCTCGGAGCTCGGCAATATGATCAGTGGCAATGCTAGCACCATGTTGTTTAATCAAGGAGTTAAGGTCGATATTACGCCGCCGAAGCTGATGCATTCCGCGAATTCCGCTGGATTTCTACCAAAGAAGGCATTGACGATACCACTTATTATGGATGGAATCGGTGAGCTGGATATTCAAGTTTTGATCGTATAAATGAAATGCATTACAATACAAAGTGGAAGCATCCTTTTGGGATGTGATCCACTTTTTTTAGTTGAATGGAATATAGATCGAAAGCAGAGCGCAAAGGTCTTTAATAATAGATCCACGTCCGGCTACATGAAGTAATGGGAGGAAAAGTATATGTTTTTTGGAAAAGTAGCTGTAATAACGGGGGCTTCGAGCGGTATTGGCGCTATTATGGCACAGAAGCTTTCGGAGAGAGGGGTTACTCCGGTGCTCATGGCTCGTTCGGTAGAAAAGCTGGAGCAAGTTGCGGCTTCCTTGAGAGTTCCCTGCGGTATATTCCAGCTCGATGTAACTTCGACAGAACAGGTTAACGAGACGATCCAGAAGGTTATCGATCAATACGGCAGAATTGATATATTAATAAACAATGCGGGCTACGGAGTATTTGATAAGTTTATTGATGCTCCACTGGAAGAATTCGAGAGCATGATGGATGTAAATTACATGGGGACTGTTCGCTGCACCAAGGCTGTACTGCCTCACATGCTGAAAGCGAGCAGCGGACATATTGTTAACATCGCTTCGATGGCAGGCAAGATCGGATCAGCCAAATCTTCAGGTTATTCGGCAACCAAGCATGCGGTGCTTGGATTTACTAACTGCCTGCGGCAGGAGCTTGTCGATACAGGGGTTTATATGACCGCAATGAATCCTGGGCCGATAGATACTCCATTCTTCGATAGAGCCGATCCAACCGGCAACTACGTGAAAAATGTCAAATGGTTCATGCTAAAGCCAGAGCAAGTAGCGGACAAAGTGCTTCGCGCAATTGAGCGGCGTATTCCGGAGATCGACATGCCCTTCATGGCAGGAGTTGGCGTTAAGCTGTTTCAATTGTTCCCGCGCGCATTCGATAAAGTCGCCTACAAGGTGCTCAATAAGAAGTAAGCTGCCTGTCTGATCGGGACTTCTATTGAGTAAAAAAGAGCCTGAGACAGATGTCCCAGGCTCCTTCGCATTTTTAAGCTTCGGATCCATTCCCATTGAGCCTGTTGTAAGCCTCGATCAGCTTCAGAACCGGGATGCCGTCGATCGTCATTCCTTCCATGGAGCAGCCAGTGATGTTCACTCCGTCTAAGGTGCAATCGGTTATGCTGCTGCCGTGGAGATCGCAGTTCTCAAAGCGAAGCGGGCGCTGTTGCTCACCCTCTACATAGCCCGGGTGGTCCACTGGGGGGAGACCGATGTTATGAATGTAAGCTCCGCCAAGCTGAGCACCGTCAATCTCCAGGTCACTTAAGTTAGCATCGTTAATGCGGGTACCGCTTAAGTTGACATCTGTAAAGCGGAGACCTCTTAAATCACCGCATTGAAAAGATGAATCCGGCATGGATATATTCCGGAAGGTTACTTGTTCACCGCGGCCGTTGATGAACTCCGACCCCGAGAAGTTAGATTGGTGCAGTTGGATTTGCTGGATTGGTTCTGTTTTGTCTTTGATTTCGATTTGTTCGCTTTGACGCCCTTGGAATAATGGCATTCTCAATTCACCGCTTTCATTAGAATGAATGGATGAGTGGATATTAATTCCACCTGCATTATAGACGCTTGGAACGATCCGTTTCTGACATGGACTTGGTTTAAAGTGTAATAATAGAAAAAAGACAGGAATACAAAGCTTCCGGTCTTAACATGAAGTAGATTTGAAGGAGAGCATTAGAGAGTTATTCCTGCTCCATATTTTTATTGCGTTCCTTCAATTGCAAGTTTAAGTCTCGAATTTCTTCGAAAAGCGCACGAACGGCAGCTTTTCCTTCTGGATGCGATTGGTTCCAGTGGCTTGTCAATGCGGGCATCGATCTGTGAATATGATTGTAAATGGACCAAGCCTTTATTTTTTCCACCATTTCAGGAGAGGAACTGCCTGTCACAAGCTCGGCGAATTTATCAATCAATGCATCGAGTTCGCTTTGAAATTGGGGATTCATAGAAGCTCCACCTTTCAGAACATAATAATATGACTTATTGTAACCATAGTTAGTCTAGCGCACGAACGCATTTCTGTCAAAATAAGGGTCGACTCTAAATAAAAGATAATACGGGAAGGAGCGTGCAGGAGCTATGACTCATCTGAGTTCACTGGATGAACGGGAACAACGATTATGTAAGGATACGTCTTTACTTACACAAACAAGCATAGTATGGACTAGGGAAGCGGGAGAGGCAGAGAGAGAGGCAGACGGCGGAAATTCGGTTCAGCCCGATTTGCTAATGGAAGAGGACAGGCAGCAGGTCCCTCCGAATGGCTCTCTGTTAGAGAGAGAACCACTACGAAGCCGATACAAAGGAATTTTGCTTTATCGACTCACTTATATCAGCGAAGGATTGCAGGTAAAAGGATACTTAGCTGTCCCGGAGGCGAACGCTGCATCGGCTTCCTACCCTGGGCTTATCTACTGCCGAGGCGGTATTCGTAAAGTAGGCATGGTTCGGAAACGTCGTATTATGTCTATGGCGAAGCGAGGCTACGCCGTGTTTGCACCTTTCTACCGGGGAAATGAAGGGGGCGAGGGACGGGAGGACTTTGGCGGGGAAGACCGCTTCGATGTGTTTCACGCTATTACGCTTGTACAATCTTTGCCGGAGGTAAAACCGGGAAAGGTTCCGTTAATCGGATTTTCCCGTGGAGCCTTGATGGCTATGCAAGCTGCGAGGCATTGCGATCAGGCGGGGCCAGTTGTCGTCTGGGGCGGTGTCAGCGATCTGCTCGAGACTTACGAGGAAAGGGTCGACTTGCGCCGTATGCTGAAGAGGGTCGTAGGACATCCACGGAAGCAGAGCGAAGCGTACCAGGCCCGTTCACCGGTATTTTGGCTGGATGAGCTGAACGTTCCGATTCTTATCGTGCATGGAACGGCTGATTCCCAGGTAAGCGTAGCTCAAGCACGCAAGCTGGCGGAAGGACTGGAGCGGGCAGGCAAGGATTACGCCATGGAACTGTATGAGGGACTTGAGCACCGTTTTCCGCGAGATGCGGACGAGAAGGCTTTGGACTCGGTGTTTGCTTGGATATCCGGTAAGCTGGATATATCGAGGGAAGCTTGATGTTCCTTCTATCCATTGGTATGATGCTTTTATGAAGGGGGAGTTCGATGAATAACGGTTTTGCTTCTTTACATATTGAGGATAGTTACGTACGGCGACTGCAGGAAATGGAGATTGTAACGCCATCACCGATCCAGACCGAAGCTATACCTGTCATCTTGGAGGGCAAGGATGTAGTTGCGCAGTCTCAGACGGGATCAGGCAAAACATTAGCTTACTCGCTGCCGCTGCTGCATAAAATAGACAAGTCTTCCAAAGACGTTCAAGCTGTAGTGCTCGTGCCTACGCGCGAATTAGGCGTACAGATCGTGCATACGCTAGAGCAGCTTACCGAGGGAAGCGGCATCCGTGTTCAATCATTAATCGGGGGGGCTGCTATCAACAGGCAAATCGATCGTCTCAAGCTGCGTCCCCAAGTCGTAGTTGGTACCCCGGGACGTGTACTTGAACTGTTGAAGCTGCGCAAGCTTAGTATGCATTATGTTCGCTACATGGTGGTCGACGAGGTCGATCAAGTGTTTGAATTGGGCTCCATGCATGAAGTGGAGGCGATATTCAAAGGCATGCAGAAGGAACGCCAGGTACTCTTCTTCTCTGCAACGCTGCCGGAACCGGTTCAGGCTGTAATCGACCGCTGGATGAACGAGCCTGTATTCGTACAGGTGAACCCTGAACAGCGAACGTCCCAGACATTGGAGCATCTATTCTTTGTCAGTGAGGAACGGGAAAAAATTGATACGCTCAGACGGATCATTAGACTATATAACCCGCCTGCGGCCATCGTCTTTATTAACGAAACGGATGATGTGGCTGAGGTCGTCAGCAAGCTTCAGTATGCAGGTCTGTCGATCGAGGCTTTATACGGAGATGCGGGCAAACAGGATCGGGCAAAGGTAATGCAATCATTTCGCAACGGTAAATTCCAGCTGCTCCTGGCTACAGATATCGCGGCCAGGGGGCTTGATATCCCTCATGTGACGCATGTCATTAATCTTGATCCTCCAATTGACGCCGATCATTATGTTCATAGGGTTGGACGTACGGGCAGGATGGGTAAGAAAGGTACGGCTGTTTCCATCATAACGCCGAAGGAACGATTTATTATCAACAAATTTTCCAAATCTCTCGGTATTACAATTGAGGAAAAAGAGATGGAGTTCGGTAAAGTAATCAATCCGGGAGAGCGCAAAGGCGGAGGCCCAAGAGCAGCAAACCGCACCCGAGTGGAACCGGCAAGACGCGGTAACAGTGAAGCCAGCGGAGAGGCTCCAACAGGATCCCTGAGAGAGAATACCGCTAGAATTGATGCTCCTAAAGCTAGAACAGCCTCATTGGCGCCAAAGCCTAAAGCTAAGCCAACAGCTCCCAAGCCAGCCAGCATCGCTGATAAACGAAGAGCAGAACGGGAACGTGAGAAGGCTCGCAAAAATAAAGGAGCACCGCGTTGGCTTAAAGATAAACAGAATAAACCGAAATCTTAAACATTGCTGTTAAAGTTGGGTGGGAGTTCAGAGAGGAGCCGCGTAAGAGGTTATGGGGAAGCTGCTGCGGGGAATGGTGTCGCTAGCTATAATATGTGCTCTGCTGCTTGGCGCAGCCTACTGGTATGTTCAGCCTGCGAAAACGTTGGATTTGAATTACTCCGAGCTGCAGGTACGGGATAAAGTAACGAATATGCTCACGAGCCGTAAGCTGGAGGTAGAGCTGACCGAACCTGAAGTAAACAGCTTGCTGAAAAAAGCTCTCGCTGCCCATACCCATCCTAGTACTAATGTGGAGATAACAGGTGCACAGTTTTCTCTGGAAGGCAGCGAGTGGGTTGCCGATGTCAATTTGTTGTACAAGGGTCAATGGACATTCGGTGCTAAGCTTTACTTCGATATGTCATGGAAAGAGCCTTACCTGAAGGCAACTCACACGGCAACGCGGATCAAGGAAGCTGCTGTTCCATTAGAATGGTTTCATCTGAATCCTCTGCAAATTCAACTTAACGATTATGTTCCCAAGCCGGCTGCAATACGCGAGATTGCATTTGAGGATCATGGTCTGCGCATTGGGTTGAAGCTTAGATAACGATAGCTTATTATTCTTGCAATAATGAAAATGAATACCGGATAAAACAGACGAGGCCATATTGCCCCGTCTGTTTATGTCCGGTTTTTTTTGACTTGAAGGAATTGGGAATAAAAAAGCGAATGTATATTCGTGAAATGGATTGTTTATCAATAATGGATGTTGGGGGTGCGGTGTTTTTGAAGGTGTTACTATCCCCTATTATCAAAATGACGACTTTGGCTGGGGGCATAATGTTATGATCCTTTCGGCAACCTGTGGTGAGCTATTCAAATGAATGAAAGAGGGTAGGGATGCCAATGGAGAAGCAAATCAGCAGTTCGTTGACCTTAACAGCATGAAGTTCTATGTTGCATCGAGCTTTAAAAATGTAGATTCAGTTAGGTATGTGACTGAACAGCTAATCCGTAAAGGATTTATCTATACTTATGATTGGACACGTGGCAAGGAAATTTCTACAATCGAACAATTAATGGAAATAGGACATCAAGAAAAAAACGCAGTGTTCGCAGCTGATTTTATTATCGTTATGTTACCTGCTGGAAAGGGCAGTCATATAGAGTTAGGTATTGCGATTGGACAAGCTAAAAAGATATATTTGTATTCACCGAATGAAGATGTTTATAACATGGATATTACAAGCAGCTTTTATCATTTAGAAGAGATTGATTTATTTATTGGAAGCATTGATGAACTAATTGAATATGTTTCTGGAAGGTCCAAGTGATAGGAGTGAGTCCTGTTACCCAGTAAGAATAATGAGAAAAAGGGGAATACGGCTGAACCTATCCCCAGTTTTACCTATTTACGATCGCAAGGGCAGCTTGGTGTCATCTGCTCCCCCGTCCGCGCATCTCTTTATGAATCTTTTTCCAACGGTCCTTCTCTGCCCGCGCAGCTGCAGCGTCTGTCTTGCGCTCCATATAAGCGAGCTCCTTCTGAAGCTTACGGAAGCTTGCGAAACGCTCCGGATCGAGCTCCCCATTAGCTAATGCGGACTGAATCGCGCAGCCCGGCTCACTGTGATGACTGCAATCGGCAAAACGGCAGCTCCCCGCTAGAGCCTCAACATCCTGAAAAGCCATATCCATCGATGCGCTGCCTTCCCAGAGCTGCAGCTCCCGCATTCCCGGCGTATCGATAATGAGTGCTCCGTTCGGCAGTACAACCAGCTCCCGATGGGTCGTTGTATGCTTCCCGCGATCGTCGCCCTCACGTATATCGCCTGTTTTTTGGCGCTCTTCACCGTATAGACTGTTCAGCAAGGTCGATTTGCCTGCACCGGACGATCCAAGCAGCGCTATCGTTTCACCCTGCTTGAGCGTACGAACGATTTCCTCTGTGCCTCCGTCCTCCAAGCTGTTTACACAATAAATCGGTACCCCGAAGGCAATCGCCTCGACTTCACTTCGTTTGGCCTCGGCATCGTTCTCCACACATAAATCCTTTTTGGTGAGTACAATTTCAGGCGTTGCTCCGCTTTCGTATGCTGTTAGCAGGTATCGTTCTAGCCGTCGCACATTAAAATCGCGGTTTAAAGCCATAACTAGAAAGACGCGGTCCACGTTGGTGGCCACGATCTGTTCTTCTGTTGTCTGACCGGCCACTTTTCGGGAGAACTTGCTTTTACGCACATAGACTCCATGGATGATCGCTTTGCGTTCGTTCGGAAGCTTCTTCATCCACACCCAATCTCCAACTGCCGGATAGTCTTCTCGCACGGACGCTTCAAAACGGTATTTGCCTGACAGCTCTCCCAGCCATTCCCCATCTTCGGAATAAATGCGGTACAGGTGCGTGTGCTCTAACGCTATACGCCCGATATCGTAGTCTCCTTTTCGCTGGCTGGCAAAGAAAGGCTGATAGCCGAAAGCTTCTAAAGGTACATGTTCTTGCTTATTAATAACGGTCCCACCATGCTTTCTGTTGAATTTTTTTCTCACAATATAGATTTAGTATAGGCATGGTGTTATCGAATCAACAGGGGGAAAATGAATATAAAAAGATTTTCACAAAGTACGATACCGCTGCTTTTGAACCTTTTGCGTTTATATTCCGTTTATAAAAGTGTCGTAGTCTTTTACTGCCAGGATAATTCCGTTAAGGAACGTTCTTAGCGAAAAAGGTTGGATAGGAGAGATAAGTATGAGTGAGAAAAAAAAATCGGGGAACTGGCGGTTATTTATACAATTAATCAGACAAACGAAGCCATCCAAGTGGAAGCTGGGGATAGCGATTGGGCTGAGTGTAATATCAACGGTCGTAGGGCTGATCGTCCCGCTATTCACACGAAACCTTGTGGACAGCTTCTCGCTAACCTCGATACAGCCGATGCAAATTGTGCTGCTTGTTCTGACATTCACTGCACAAGCGTTAGCAGGGGGACTATCGATTTATTTATTGAATCATGTAGGTCAACAAATAGTAGCCAACTTGCGTGACCGGCTGTGGAAAAAGCTGCTGGCACTAACGATTCCTTATTACGATAACAACCGGACCGGAGAGACGATTAGTCGAATGACTAACGATACCGGAGTTGTGAAGGGGCTTATATCAGAGCATGTCACGAGCTTTTTTAACGGGATGATCTCGATCATCGGTTCCATTACGATTCTATTATTTCTGGATTGGAAAATGACACTGATCATGCTGTTGGCCGTACCTATATCTGTTGCTATTTTGCTGCCGATCGGACGTCAAATGTTTCTGATCTCCAAAGGATTGCAGGATGAAACGGCAAAGTTTACAGGCATTTTGACCCAGGTTTTATCGGAAATCCGACTTGTGAAGTCTTCCAATGCAGAACCACTAGAGTATCAAGCAGGCAAGTCCGGGATCACGAAGTTGTTTCAATACGGTGTAAGGGAAGGAAAGGTCCAAGCGCTGATTTCCCCCTTAATTTCATTTGTCCTGATGGCACTACTTGTCGTTATTATCGGCTATGGGGGAATGAGAGTATCATCAGGCATTCTGACAGCGGGAGAGCTGGTTGCGTTTATTTTGTACTTGATTCAAATCGTCATGCCAATGACACAAATCACTCAATTCTTCACCCAGCTGCAAAAAGCAGTGGGAGCAACGGAACGCATTATTGCCACTCTGGATTCGGAGGAGGAAGATATCACTCGCGGACGGCAGCTGGATGATGCGCATCAGACCATCACTGTAGATCATCTGACGTTCGGTTACGATGGTGGAGAAGCTGTACTGAAAAATATTCATTTTGCATTGGAGCCAGGGCAGGTGACGGCCATCGTCGGACCTAGCGGGGGCGGCAAGACGACGCTATTCTCCATGCTGGAGCGATACTACCATCCGCAAAGCGGAATAATTCGGTTAGGAAAGCATGACATCGAGGAGTTTTCGCTGCAATCGTGGAGAAGCCAGATCGGCTATGTTTCGCAGGAAAGTCCGCTTATAGCAGGCACCATACGAGAAAATATTACCTACGGATTGGACCGCGAAATCACCGATCAAGAGCTGCAGCATGCTGCGGAAATGGCTTATGCAGACCGATTTATTGACGAGCTGACGAATGGATACGATACGGAAGTCGGGGAGAGGGGAGTCAAGCTGTCCGGCGGTCAAAGGCAAAGGATTGCTATCGCGCGGGCGCTTCTAAGAGATCCGAAAATATTAATGCTTGACGAAGCAACCTCGAGTTTGGATAGCAAGTCAGAAATTGTCGTGCAGGAGGCGTTGAAAAACTTGATGAAAGGCAGGACGACTCTCGTCATCGCCCATAGGCTTTCCACGGTCGTGGATGCCAATCAAATTCTGTTTATCGAAAAAGGAACGATTACGGGGAAAGGAAACCATGAGGAGCTATTGCAGTCTCACGCCTTGTACAGAGAATTTGCAACCCAGCAGCTGCGGATTCAAGAGCCGATGATACAGCAGTAAATAAAAAGCAGAGGAGAACTTAAAGGTTCCCTCTGCTTTTATTTTTTGGTGCAGTGCAGCCGCGGCTGCTTATTATTTTTTTCGCTTATTCACGTAGGAAGCATATACAATTTCACCTGTATCCAGCTTCGCGATTTCGTCGTTGGTCCAGCCTGCAATTTTGTTATTGCCTTTTACTCCGGTAAGCTTAATTTTGTACTTCGTTTCCAGGTAGCTGTCGAGCGCAGGCATATCTGCTTCACCAAGCTCTCTAAGCTTCTTCTTGCCATTCAGCTGTCCCAGTAAGATGCCGATCGTTTCGGCGGCTGTACTTGTATTCGGCTGAATCCGTGCGCTGCCGAAGGCAATGGCGGAGGCCCCAACATTTTTCCCAGCCATGATGACATTATCATAATTTTTTAGAAGGAAGCTGCGCAGCGGCATGCCGTATTTATCGGGGCGACCCATTTCAATACCCCACTTGTTAGCGCTTGTCCCTTGAAGATCAAGGGGGTAACCGGCGATGCTGACGTTATCCCAGAACATTTTGGCACCAAGCATGTCCGAAGGCTTTAGCACATAATCCGATTCGTAATGATTGTATTCACGTATGTACAAATAATTCGGGAAGCCGTTCAGCTCAGCATTTTCCCAGCCAACGATATTTTTACGGAAATGATTCAGAATGAGTGGAATTTCTTTCTTCCCAAGCTCCGTCGCTTCAGCGATTGATTTGTCGTCGCTCGGATCGACCGTGTAGATCAGGAACGCATTGATGATGACTTCGCCGTCACGCTGATTCACAGCGTTAAGCCCCCGCAGAAACACTCTATCGTTACTTGGCTTATATGCGCTTGTCATTCCGCTTAGCCCTATAGCAAAGCTATCGTCGACCGAACCGCCGCCGTATTTGGCTCTGCGCTGCTCCGGCGTCATATTATTGAAGCTTGTTTTGAATTTATTCCAATCGACATTTTTGAACTTCATCATCATGCCTGAGCTCATATATTCTATATTATTTTGACCATAGAAAGCTTCCAGGCCAGGCATCCGTGTAGCATCCAGCTTGCTGAGCAAAGCTGCAAAATCGGTATTATCTACGAAGTAATCGGCTTTAATGTTTTTCTTGGCCCCGTCTTTTCCGGAATAGGTGAGTGATTCTATAGCATGGGGTCCGAATTTGCCGGGAATTTGCTTGATATCCTGAATCTTGATACCGGATTCGACAGGAATATCTTTTTTGAGTTTATCAAAGTACTGAATAAATTCAGGCAGCTTGCGGATTTTGGCATTACGGAAGCCGTCGAATAGCTCCTTTGCCCGACCTTGAACCAAGGAGTGGTACTGGTCGTCCCTCGTTTCGTCCAAGAACAGCATTTCGCCCTGAAGCACTTGTCCACCGAACGCCTCACGCGGATCAAGCACTTTGACCTTCAACCCTTCGTCAGCCGCTGCCCTTGCAAGGTACATCCCTTCCAATTCGCTACCTAGTACGACCACATCAACCTTTTCCGATGGAATCGGCGGCTCCGGCGTAGGTGTCGGAGTAATGGCCTGCGGCTTATTTCCATTCAACGATGTTTCTGTTGTTGTTGCAGCTCCTGGATTTTGCTGTGTTCCGCCTCCTCCAAAATGCATAACCGAGTACACGGCTCCCGCGGCTACCAGAGCCAAGACGGATAGGCTGACGGATAATCTTTTTCCATTCCATTTCATAACTTGCTGTTCCTCCCCCAATCCTTACCTGACTTGCTCTATTTAAGGATTTCTTTTTCCCTAAAAATAAGCAATACAAAAATAGTCTACCATTTTTCCGAAGCCTGTTCAAAAGACCCCCACAAACATTTTGGGGTAGGCGAAACATTGTAGTAAATCCAGGAACTTTTCGCGAAGGTTCTGATTCACAAGATCATGAATACTCATCGCCCGGTGCCAACGGTTGTCTGCAGCAATTCTGGCGCCAAACATCACAATTATATATGAATAAGGGAGATATGATGATGAACAACTCTTTCAAGAAGGTTATGGTAACCGGTTTAACAATGGCAATGGTATTTGGCGGCTCGACAGCAGCTTTTGCCGATAACGGTAAAGGGAAAGGCAACGATAAAGATCGTGGACGCGATGCTGTACAAACCAAATATAACGGGAACGGCAATAACAAAAACAATGACAGTGATATCTACATAAATAATTTGAATGTTAAAAATATGACCATTAAATTGTCCTTCGATGATGTGAAGGGTGCTGACGTTGAATGGGCTGCTCGCTACATCGCAAGCTTGGCCTCCAAACGTGTTTTTGAGGGCTATGAAGACGGAACGTTCCAACCGCGCAAAACAATTACTCGCATCGAGGCTATTACAGCGGCGGTTCGTTTGATGGGATTGCGTGACCAAGCAGAATCGACGGAAGCGATGAATTCGAACCTGAACTTTAAAGATGCGGATAAAATTAAACAAAAATATCCATGGGCAGTCGGCTATGTTGCGGTAGCGCTTCAAAACGACTTGTTCCAGGAATCCGATGATTCCGTACAGCCAGAAAAAGAAGCGGATCGCCTATGGGCAACAACACTTCTTATCAAAGCGCTGAAGCTTCAAGAAGAAGCAAAAGCTAAAATGAGCACAAAGCTGTCCTTCAAGGATGCTAATAAAATTCCTGCCGGTTCCGTAGGTTACGTTGAAGAAGCTATTGAGAAACAACTGGTAGACGGTTACGAGGATAACACATTCCGTCCTGATCGTTCCGTAACACGTGCTGAGTTGGCGGCATTGCTCGATCGCACAGGCAACCAGCTTCCTGATAACACGGCAATTAGCGGTAAACTCGATGCAGCTGTAAGCAACAATACGTTGACAGTGACTAAAAACGGTCAACCTTATACTGTGGAGCTTGATTCGAACGCTTTCATTTACAGAAACGGTGCTAAAGTAGCAGCTTCCGAGCTGAGAGCAGGAGATCAAGTAACAGTTCGTACTTATGGCGGCAAAGCGATTTTCGTAGAAGTAACGAAGGCTGTTAACGACAACTCGACACCTGAGAATACGACTTTCTCAGCTTCCATTAACGCTACAGTGAGCAATAATAAACTCTCTTACACAAAAGATAACCAAACCTACAGCTTAGAGTTTGCATCGAACGCTACTATCGTTCGTAACGGACGTACCGTAGCAGCTTCCGAGCTGAGAGCAGGCGACCAAGTAAACATCCGTACTTACAACGGCAAAATCATTTTCGTAGAAGTAACTAAGCTTGCTGATGGAAGCCAACTGCCTGACAACACGACTTTCGCAGCAACGGTTAACGCAGCAGTAAGCAACAACACGCTGACATTGACTAAAGATAACCAAACTTACAGTGCAGAGTTTGCTTCCAACGCAACTATCGTTCGTAATGGCCGTACAGTTGCAGCTACCGAGCTGAGAGCTGGCGATCAAATCAATGTGCGCACTTACAGCGGCAAAATTATTTTCGTTGAAGTAACTAAAATGGCTGAAGAGCAAACGGATTTCACAGTGATTGGTAGCTTTAATTCCTATACTCTGAACTCTGGCGGATCGATAGCTACCATTTCCATCAACCAAACGCTTAGCAACGGTACAGTACAAACTGCTGTATACAACACAGCTTCGAATCTCACGATTCAAGGCGATCTGTCCCAATTGACAGTAGACCGTTCGGTTGAACTTAGAGGTAAAGACCAACTGGTTCATACCATTGTTATCCGCTAATCCCTTATATCGATATAGATACTGAAAAGGTTAGATTACGACCGGAGCAGTCTTCCCAACGAACCTACGGGTTTGTCGGGAGGACTGTTCTTTTTTTGTAAACTCTCTGGACAGGCGCTGTCATAGGTGTATAATAAATAAAATTAGTGAAGTCAACCCGGAGGAACTTATGGATAATCAATCAGTTAAGCTAGAGGATATCATCGTGGCAAGCCACGTGCTGAAGGACGTCGTACATCATACCCCGCTGCAAAAGAATTTTATTTTATCGGAAAAATACAACTGCAATGTGTTCTTGAAGCGAGAGGATCTGCAGGTGGTCCGTTCATTCAAGATTCGCGGAGCGTATAACCTGATACGCAGTCTACCGGAAGAGAAGCTGGCCAAGGGAGTCGTATGCGCCAGTGCGGGCAACCATGCGCAAGGCATGGCATTTTCATGCAAAGCACTGCAAATCCAAGGCAAAATCTTCATGCCTACCACCACGCCGCGGCAAAAAATATCTCAAGTGAAGCTGTTTGGCGGTTCGTTCGTAGAAGTCATTCTAACCGGCGATACGTTTGACGATTCGTTGAATGAAGCGGTTCGTTATTGTGAAAAGGAAGAGATGCAATTCATTCATCCGTTTGACAATCAGAAAATTATTGCAGGTCAAGGGACCGTAGGCCTTGAGCTGATGAACGATATGCGGGAGCCCGTCGATTTCGTATTCGCCGGAATTGGCGGCGGAGGCTTGGCAGCCGGTGTTGGAACGTATATTAAAAGCATCAGTCCTACTACCCGTTTTATCGGCGTAGAGGCGACTGGAGCGCCATCTATGCGCGAGTCCATCGACCAGGGCGAGATCATCACATTGATGGATATCGATAAATTCGTTGACGGCACGGCTGTCAGACGTGTGGGCGAGCTGACCTACGACATTTGTCAAAAGGTCGTCGATGACATCATCGTCGTGCCGGAAGGTAAGGTTTGTACCACCATATTGGAGCTGTACAACGAAAACGCGATCGTAGCCGAACCGGCGGGAGCGTTGACCATTACAGCGCTTGACTTTTATCGCGACCAAATCGCTGGCAAAAATGTCGTTTGTATTATCAGCGGAGGCAATAACGATATTGACCGGATGCAGGAAATCAAAGAACGTTCGATGATTTACGAAGGGCTGAAGCATTATTTTACCGTAGAGTTTCCCCAACGTGCTGGAGCCTTACGCGAGTTTCTGGATGAAGTGCTTGGACCAAACGATGATATTACCCGTTTCGAGTACACGAAGAAGACAAGCAAAGAGAACGGGCCTGCCTTGGTCGGTCTCGAGCTTAAACATAAGGAGGACTATGAGCCTCTGGTTGAGCGCATGAGTCTTAAAGGCTTCAAATTCGTTGAGCTGAATAAAGATCCTCATTTATTTAATTTGTTGATTTGATGGAATAATTCCAGTACTTATTTATGACAACACCGTTAGGGCATCTGTAGCCTTACGGTGTTTTTATTTTAAAATGCAGATTCTGAATTGATCTCCATAGGAAGGCGTATTGAAGGTATCCCTAGTGGAACGCCTTGAATTAAAGGCGGCAGTACTTAAAGTGGATCGAAATGGAAGCCAAGTCCGTCAAGCCTGGATGAGGGTGGAGGGAATGATGGAGGGCAAGACGTCAAGGCTGAGTGGAGACTATGGGCACGTTTTTATTCCGGAGTGGCAGTGACCCACAGGCGTAGCTTGAAGCCTATTAATCCGTTTCATATTGCTGCCGATGTGATCGACTTTTTTGATTTTGACATTTATGCTCCTATTAAGCTGTAGTAGCTTGAAGGTAAATAAAGAACCTAGCCGTCACAGACCGCTAGGTTCTTTTTGTCAATATATTATTTAGCAGCAACTTGCTGCAAGTCTTGAACGCCTTGGAAGATCGTCTCGAACAATTCTTCAAGATTGACTTCTTCAATGCAGGAGAAGGCAACGCGCAGATCTGTTTCACCCAAAGCGATAGTACCTACACCGTATTGGTCAAGCAGGTGAACGCGAAGCGTCTCTGCATCAACCGTCTTGAGCTTCAAGCACATGAAGTAACCGGAGTTGAATGGATAGTACTCCCACGCTTCATTGAATTTGCCGCTATCCAGGATGCTTTTTACTTTGTTGGCGCGGCCTTTCATAATTTCGGATTTTTCGAGTTTTTGCACTTTGAAATCCGGAGAGTTCAATGCACGCAGGACAAACGTTTGGGACGGATGCGGTCCGCTGGAAATCGTAGCGCGGATGATCCCCATTGTTTTTTGCTCCAACGCAGCAAGCATAGCATCGCTTTGACCGGCGTAAGTGATGAAGCCTACGCGGAAGCCCCATACATACTCTTCTTTTGTAGCTCCATCAATTTTGATGGACAATACGCGAGGATGAAGATCGGTCAATTGGCCTGCTAGGGACTCAACCATCGAATCCTCGAAGAACAAACCGAAGTAGGCGTCGTCTGTTACCGCTACGACATTGATTCCCGCTTCTGCAGCATCTTTAATTGCTGCCACGATTTGCTTGCCTTCTTCAGCACCCGGTGTGTAGCCTGTAGGGTTGTTAGGGAAGTTCAGGACGACAATCGCTTTGCCTTTGCTTTTTTGTGCAAGCAATGCTTCGCGCAGGCCTTCGGAATTGAATTTACGCTCGCTGTTATACAGCGGGTAGTAGACCATTTCCGCGCCGCGGCGGATGCCGAAAGTCAGCTCGTAGTTCTCCCAGTTTTTATCAGGAATGATAACCACATCGCCAGGACCTGCGTACAAGTCGGCTACGATGCTCAAACCGTGAGTCAGCGCATTCGTTACGATTGGGTTGCCGAGACTTTTACCTTGCAGAGAAGGATTCTCCTCGATCATTTTAGCGCGCCATGCGGTACGCAGCTCAGGCTTACCCGCTGGTGGGGCGTATTCGTAAATATCTTTTGGATCATATGCGGTCAATGTATCTTGAATCACCTTCAGATGCATAGGCTTGCCATTTTCTAATGCAGTACCGATGGTGGCATTAAATTTCTTCGCTTTTTGCTTAGCTTCTGCCGATTGGCTTAGGATACCAACCTTAGGGAAGTAGATTTGCTTACCCAAATCGGACAGCATTTCGTAAACATGTGGGTTTTCTTTAGCGATTGTATCGTTGAGCTGTTGTGCAAGAGAGTTCATCTCGCTCCATCCTTCCATTCATGTAGCTTGGCTTTTTTAATAGCTTAACATTAGGCAATATTATACCATTTTCAACTGAGGGAGTCACGGCTTCTTACGGAAAAATACCGAACCTTTTTCGGCAAAACTTTGAACGACGTACGGGATTTGTTCCATTCATGCTGTGGAGTGAGGACCGACAATTGTTGACAAAGTTTGAAGATCCTCTGTATCGGTAGCGATGCACTCGGATTTATGTTACCATATACAGGGGCGCGGATGGAACGTGATTCGTGTTTTTTTGCGAATTGAAACGTTTTATGGTTAATTGGACCATCAAAATCGCAGCCAATTATTACTGAGGAGGCAATTATTGTTATGGAAATCCGCTACGCGACAAATCCGACGGAAACGAAATCGTACGATACGGACAAGCTAAGAAACGAATATTTGATCGAAGGGTTGTTTGTACCTGGTAAATTGACTATGGTATATAGCCACGTTGACCGTTTTATCACAGGTGGCGTTATTCCTACTTCCGAACCGATCAAACTTGAAGCTGACAAGCATGAAATGGGTGCTGACTTCTTCCTGGAACGTCGTGAAATCGGGATCATCAACGTTGGACCTAAAGGTTCCGTTATCGTTGAAGGTACTGAATATGAGTTGAACACTAGAGACTGCCTGTATGTGGGTCTTGGTAATAAAGAAGTAACGTTCAAAAGCGCTGACGCTTCGAACCCTGCACGCTTCTACTTCAACTCCACACCAGCTCACAAACAATACCCAACTGTAAAAGTAGGTCTTGAAGAGGCTGAAACCGAGCACCTGGGTTCCATCAACTCCTCTAACGAGCGCGTCATTCATAGATATATCCATTTGAACGGCGTTCAAAGCTGCCAATTGGTTATGGGTATGACTTTGCTGAAGCCAGGCAACATGTGGAATACAATGCCTTGCCACACGCACAACCGTCGTTCTGAAGTATACTTCTACTTTGATATGCCGGAAGATGGCCTAGTGTTCCACTTTATGGGTGAGCCTAAGGAAACCCGTCACCTGGTTGTTCGCAACGAGCAAGCGGTTATTTCCCCAAGCTGGTCGATTCACTCCGGTGTTGGTACTAACAACTACACGTTCATCTGGGCTATGGCCGGTGAAAACCAAGTGTTCCACGATATGGACAAAGTAGATCCTAAGGATCTTCGCTAATCCAGTTTGTTGAACAACATAAAGACTGTCCCGTTTGGCAGAAGCATCTGTCGCGGGCAGTCTTTTTTTTGCATTTCGGGGCTCCCCGCAAAGTACCTGAATCCGCTTCGAAGCTAAAGGCTCCACTTTATGGGGTTTTTTTGTTGTCAACGGATAAGCGCGGGTGAGATAATGGTCTTATTAGCATGGATTAGATAATGGAGGAAACGGTCCGTTGACATCTTAGTATCGTGAATCCACAGCAAGATGGCCACAGCATATAATAACGGCTCACGGTGTGCACAAATGCCGGTTTCCCCTAAATATGCATGAGGGGTTGATGTACATGGCAAGTATCATCAAAATAAGGGCCAGCGTATTTATTGGAGGCATGAGCTGGCTGCCAGCGATTCACGATCCGGAGACCGGAAGCAAGCTAGAGTATGCAGCGGACATTCGCGGCTTCACTCCACAAGCAGTGAACACAGGACGTTCGCGTGTAGAGCAGGAGGTAACCGTCGATTTTACGAAGCAAAGGCTTGTAGCATACGCAAATACCGGAGCTACGATTCTACGAATCACGACTCCAGACGGGAATGTGCAGTATAAGGAAGGAAAAGCGCCTACGGATGGCATTATAGTCGAGAATGAAAGCTGGGGAGAACATGAGGTAGCCTTTGTGATGAAGGCAAGCGTCAGAAATCCGTTAAGGCTTGACGCCCCGACAGTAGATTACCAATTAGTTGTAACCGTACATAAAGACGGAATCGCTCACATCAAAGGCTCGCATGACGGCTTTCCGTGCTATGAATTTTATAAACAAGTCGATTTCGGTGAGCATCAGCTTATCCAATCTCATCATTTTCTCGATACCGGCGATACGCCTTCGGCTATGGCTGGGGATATGGAATATCACTTTGAGAAGACCGTTTAATGACGAAACCCCTCTGAAACCATGCTTAGTGGTTGTTGGAGGGGTTTTTACTATCAGACTACTAAGATTTAGAATGATTTGGCTTTGAAGTGAACGACCGCACTGTACAGCATTTTACCGATGTTGGGGTCAAACACGACTTGATGATCGATCGCGTGAACATCAAGCAGCAGCGCCTTGTTATTGTCGATTTGCTCCGCAATTTTTCTCTCCAGCGTTTTCATGTCATAAGCCTCAAAAAATTCAATCTTATTATCGATTCTGTCTAAACTGAATTGCATTGCGAGAACTCTCCTAATCACGTTTTACAATATATTGTACCAGATATAAGTAGGGTAACAACATCTTTATTGGCAGCTAACTTTCCTTGTGGCAATGCTCACCTTAATCTCCCAAGATCCGCAAGCTTCCATATGGATTTGAGCAGCCTCAGCAGGGAAGCGCAGACGGTACTCGGCAAGAGCAAGGCACCTCTTGGTTTCTTTAAAAACACATTGTCAATCCAAGTAGCCAGTGAGATAATAGGTCTCGTACTCTCACTACATATGAAAAGAGAGGAAACTCTCATGACCTATTTCCTATTGTTCTATATGATCGTCTATATGGGGAATGCCGTGTATGGAACCTATATCCCTGTTTATTTCCAATCTGTCGGTGCTACACCCGCCCAAATCGGCACCTTGCTGAGCTTTGGGCCGTTAGTGGCCGTGCTTGCCCAGCCATTGTGGGGGACCGTCGGGGACCGGGCTAAGACCAAAAACTCCGTATTAGCTCTACTACTTATTGGCAGCGGAACGATTATCTTGTTTTTTCCAATTTCCTCGGCATTTTATTATTTGTTGGTCATGGTATGCTTGTTTACTTTTTTTCAAACATCTATTTTCGCGATTAGCGATGCCATTACGTTAGAGGAACTGGATAAACAAAAACGGTGGTCCTTCGGAGGAATCCGATTGGGCGGAACGTTCGGCTTTGCCATGATGTCCATCGCATTCGGTTATTTGGCCAAAATGAATATTAATTACTTATTTCCTGTGTTTGCTGCGGTGATGCTCGTTTCTCTATTGCTGCTGACCCGTTTTCCCAAGATAACGGGCTATCAATCGGCGGGAAATCAAATGCAGGTATGGGTGCTGTTCAAAAACCGCAAATTGATGATTTATTTGCCATCAATCTTGTATTGCAAATTACGTTAGGATACTACTACTCGTTCTTCCCTATTTATTTCCGAGAGCTTGGTGCAGATAATGTGATGATCGGATGGTCCATGGTCATTTCCTCGCTCAGTGAGATTCCGTTCTTACTTTTTGCGAACCGGTTGATGCAGCGTGTGCGGCTTACACATATATTGCTTATTGCAAGCTTAGCTGCTGCGCTGCGCTGGCTAAGCTTTTCGTTTACGGAAAATCCATATTGGGTGCTCCCGGCGCAAGTGCTCCATGGATTAATTTTTATCGTCTTGACTGTCACGATGGCGATGTATATCAACCGCGAGGTGCCTAAGGAGCTCAAGGCTAGCGGGCAGACCCTGAACGGTCTTCTCAGCCTCGGAGTTGCAAGAATTATCGGTAGCTTTTTCGGGGGATTTGCAAGTGAGGCCTACGGGATGCGGAGTGTATTTCTTTTTAATGCTTGGATTGCACTGGCATGCACCGCTTGTATCATCTGGGTAAGCATCAAGGAAAAGAAAGCGGAATCCATCACAGCAACTGAAGATAAAGGAGCGCTGAACCAGTGAATCGGATTTTAGTAACAGGCTACAAGGCAGCAGAGCTCGGCATTTATTCACTCAAGCATCCGGGAATCCCCATTATAAAGAAAGCGATCAAAAAGCAGGTTACGGCACTTCTGGATGAAGGCTTGGAATGGGTTATTGTCAGCGGGCAATGGGGCGTAGAGCTGTGGGCTGCCGAAGCGGTATTAGAGCTGCAGGAAACCTATGACCAGCTACAACTGGCTGTGATTACCCCTTTCCTTGAGCAGGAGGAGAAATGGAGCGACGAGAAGAAGGACTTGTATGCCAGTGTGCTTCAGAGGGCCAATTATGTGAACAGTGTGACCAAAAGCAAGTATGACGGTCCATGGCAGTTTAAGGAGAAAAACAAATTTTTGCTGCGAAATTCCGACGGCATTATTTTATTATATGATGAGGAAAAGGAAGGATCCCCCAAATTCATTAAAGAGCAAGCGCTGGCGATAGCAAAAACACAGGATTACCGCATCTTCAGCATAACGGCTAATGACCTGCAAAATATTGTTGAAGAAGAGCAGATGGACCAATACTAAAACCTTTCCTACCCTCATAGAATAGTATCACACTTAGGGAAACTAAGTGCACATTGGAGGGATTCATATGGGAGAAGAAGTTCAAAAGGATGAATTGTTCGTTGAAGAGGCTGCCGAAGTGGAAGAAGTTGTAAACGCTTCAGATGAAGCGGCGGAAGAGGAAGAAATAGCGGAAGCTGCAGCAGGAGAAGAAGCTGCTGAGGAAGCAGAAGCTGAAGAAGAGGAAGAGGCCGAGGAAGAAGCAGAAGCTGAGGAAGAAGCAGAAGATTCATCCGAAGCATCAGAAGAGAGTGCAGAGGTTTCCGAATAGCGTAAGACTCCAAATCCCTTCTCCATGAAATAACACATCCAGCCTGTTCAGCGATGAACAGGTTTTTTAACGTTTATATTTATGTAATGCCAAGGGACTTTTATAATTTGTGGGTTTGTATGTATAATAGGGTCTGAGCCAGTAAGGAAAGGATGAATTTAATTCATGAACATAACCGATTACAGTGTGGAATTTATTAAGGACCCGTTCGGCATTTTGTCAGGCAAACGGTACGAGTTTGTCCTTGATATTGAGGTAGACGAAGAGGACGAGCTGTACTCTGACAAAGGATTATATGTAAGGGTCATCTACAGCGTGGAAGAAACCGCAACGCGTATCGTAAAGCATGAGATATTCGAGAGAGGCTCGGAGCAGTATCTCGAATTTGATATGGAAGACGATGAACTTGCTTTGGTAGAAGCCTTTTGCAAAGAGCATTACCTTGAAGTCGAAGAGTAAATAACAGCTTAGAGCATGTACAAGAGAGCAGGTCCGGAAAATCGGCTGCTCTCACTACATCGGAATAGTTCTTAATTGGTAGTGACTCATTCTTGCTGGTTCTTATGATGAGGACAATAGGCTTTCATCAGGGCTACAGTTTCAGCATCCAGCTCATTACCCCGCTGCTGAAGTCCGTCTGTTATTTGGGTAAAGCGCGGTTCTTTCAAATTTTGCCCAAATTTATACTTGGAGCTCATTTCGCTGATTCGAATGCGGACAACACCAGTTGCTTTAAGTTGAAGCGCATAGTCGGGATCGGCCGCGTCGATAGTCTCATAACCTCCTTCAGGCTGCAGCTTACTCATAAAGGCTTGGAGTGCAGAAGCCTTGTCTGCAGCATGCTCAACGATCTCCGCAGTGCCTTTGATCAATACTGATTTGAAATATGCAGTTGCAGGACAAGCCAGCTTCGGATCAAGGAAGTACGAAGGGATAATGGCATATTCTTTTGCAACGGCGAATGTAACCCGATCCTCGCGCTTCATATTGTTCATTTTTTGCCCGATTTTACTGCCGTGAAAATAAATACAGCCCTCATGATACACAAAGTTGAGTGGAGTTAGCTCCGGCCAACCATCCTCACCGACTGTCCCAAGAAAACCATAGCTCTCCTCCTGCAAAAATTGCTTCGTTTCTTCAGCATCCATAACCTCAAACTCACTTCTTCTCATATTCACTTCCTCCATCCGTTTATTGAAATTTAGCTTAACGTACCAATTGACAATCGGAAAGCTCCAATTTACATTATTTTTATTGGACCAATGAGTTGGAAAGGAACGATTGTCATGCATTTTCATATTCCTTATCACGGGTATGTACTTAAACAGCCGACCAAGATGCTTGCGCTGTACCATGCCCTTCGAGATACGATTGTTGATGGTGTACTTCTGTATGGGACAAAGCTTCCTTCGAGTCGGGAAATGGCAGGCCTATACGGGATATCAAGAGGAACGGTGAACCAGGTTTACGATATGCTTGCCTCTGAAGGGTATTTGGTCTGCGAAGTGGGACGAGGCACATTCATTTCATTCAGAGGGGAAGAACCGAAAGAGCGAGATACCGGGAAGAAGAAATATAAGCTCTCGGAATGGGGACAGAGGGTGTCGGAGCAGCCTCGGCCTGAGGTTATGCAACGTTCGACATGGAATGATGCCGACAGCATCGCTGATTTTCATACGTTTAAACCCGATTATGACGCATTCCCTCAAGAGGAATGGAACCGATGCTTGCATGCTGAAGCCAGAAAGATGCTGGAAGACAAAGGGGGCGAACCCGCATCATCCCAGGGAGATCCTGAGCTGAGGGAAAGTATTGCCCAATATTTGCGCAGGGCCAGAGGGATCGCAGTCGGCAAAGACCAAGTCGTTATTGTGAACGGCTCCATGCAGGCTATTGCGCTTACGGTCCAGCTGCTCATACAAGCGGGGGATAGAGTCATCATGGAAAATCCGGGTTTCAAGGGGATTGTTAGCGCTGTGAATGCGGTGAACGGGACCATGCAGCCCGTTAAGGTGGACGAGCAAGGAATTGTTCCTGGTCATTGGGAGGCCAAGCTGCTGTTCGTCACCCCGAGCAGGCAGTTCCCTACAGGAGCCGTATTAAGCTTGGACAGAAGGCAGCAGTTGCTCCAATGGGCTAATGATAAGGAAGCTATTATTGTCGAGGATGATTATGACAGCGAGTTTCGGCATCGTGGCAAAGCGTTGGAGCCGTTAAAGGTATTGGATCGTGAGGAGAGGGTGGTTTACATCGGCAGCTTTACGAAAACACTGCTGCCGAGCATTCGGATAGGCTATGCGGTTCTTCCGTCTTCTTTAATCCATCCTTTCGTTAAAGCTAAATCGTTGTACGAGCCGCTGCCTACCGGGCTGCTTGAACAGAAGACGCTGGCAGCCTTCATGCAAAGCGGCCAGTATGAGAGGCATTTGCGCAGAATGAAGCGGGTATACAGCCGGAAATTCGAATACTTGCTCAAACGGCTTCATGAACATTTAAGCGCACAGTTCGACTGGGTGGAAAGTGATGCAGGCTTGCATATATTTGGATGGTGGAGGGGAACAGCTGCCCAATACGTCACATTTCGAGACCGCTGCTCGACAGCAGGAATTCGATGGTCTGAAACGTTGGTCAAGGATGCGGAGAGGAACCGATATGGGGCTTATTTTCACTTTCCGCATGTGACGCAGGAAGCGATGGAGCTCGGTGTAAAAATAATGAAAGAAATAGCTGAAGAATCAGCCCCTATTTTGGAAGGAAATGTATGACCTGCTGTCGAAAGTAACGTCTAATGGTTACCGTTTTCATTAGGTCGAGGGGATGAGGCGCATGAAACGATGGGCAATAAGCTTCATGTTAGTGATGTCTACAGTAAGTCCGATCGTATCTACTGCGTATGCGGAGGACGCCGGAGTTCAAGTTTGGATTAATGGTGCCCCCACCCTGTTCGAGCAGACGCCTGTCATTATAGACGGCACCACACTGGTTCCTATGTACGGTTTATTCCAACACCTAGGAGCAAGCACCCAATGGGAAGACAGCACGCAGACGATCATTGCCTCTAAGAACGATACAATGATCAAGATGAGCGTCGGGTCAAAGAAAGCCGAAGTATCTGGAGAACCGAAGGAGCTGGAGATTCCAGTCCGGATGGTCGGGGGAGAGCCGTTAGTGCCCATCCGCTTCGTAAGTAATGCGCTAGGAATGTACGTATATTGGGATGAGGAGACCCGGACGGTCAAGCTTGATTCGGACGACGAGTTGAACGGAAGAACAAAGCGGCAGGTCGATGCGCGTATCCGAGCCTCGGCTCCTGTCTTCTCAGGTGACGTTTTCGAGGAGAAACCGCATATCGCTGCTCCCCATAAGCCAGGTAAGCTGAATACCGACTTTGTGGAAGACGGTGTTAAGACTGTCAATCTCATGCGTTATTTGGCTGGTCTGCCGGATGATCTTGCGCAGGATTCGGCATTAAACGAGCAAGCCCAATATGGCGCGGTGCTGCTGGCGGACTTTGGCAAGCTGTCTCATACGCCCGGTAAGACGAGTGGGATGGAGGAACCCTTCTATAAAAAAGGCTATTTGTCAACGAGCACCAGCAACATCTACAGCATTTATGCCGCCAGCAGCGCGATTAAGCTGAATGGGCTATTAAACCGGACGGTCGTTTCCTACATGAGTGACCATGATGATACGAATAGGGCGACGGTAGGTCATCGACGCTGGATTTTGTACCCGCCATTGCAAAAAATCGGCTTCGGCTTGGCGGAAGGACGTCGGTCCAACGACTACAAAACTTATTTTTCACCAATGCAGGTTTTCGATAAAAGCCGTAAGGCTACATTTGATTATGATGTGATCACATGGCCGGGCAAAGGCTATTTCCCAATAAAATATTTCCAAGGAAATGATCCATGGTCCGTATCCCTCAATCCGGAACGGTTCATGAAGCCGTCTCTTGATGAAGTATCCGTATCTTTAACCCGTCTGAACGATGATAAGATTTGGACAATGGATCGCGATGATCTGGAGAAAAAGAATGACAGCGCGTATTTCAATGTCGATACGAGTCCTTACGGAGTTCCGTATTGTATCATTTTCAAACCTGACGCTGGCATGCATTATAACGATGGAGACCGATTTATGGTCAAAGTATCGGGACTGAAGGACAGACAAGGCGATCAAGTATCAGTAAGCTATCAGGTTGTCATGTTTGCAACATAAAGGATGAAGCAGGTACAATGATTAGATATGCTGGCACACAGTTTAAGTACATAGATTAAGGAAGGTGAGTCCGTGCAAAGCACTGTAAATATTATGGGGATTCCGTTTTCTACGCTCGATCTGGCAGAAACGCTCCAACATCTTGCGAATCAAGTGGATAGTCCCCGGGATAATCTTTTTCATCTAATCACCGCTAATCCTGAATTCGTGATGACCGCTCTGCAGGACCGTGAGTTCAAGAGTATCATGGATGCCGCACATTTGATTACTCCGGATGGAATTGGCATAGTCATGGCTTCCAAATGGAAGGGAACCCCGCTCAGAGAAAGGGTTACAGGATATGATATTTTGATTGGATTGCTTGAGATGGGTAACGAAAAAGGATTTTCGTTCTACTTCCTTGGAGCGGATGAAGAGACAAGCCGTAAAGCAACAGAGAACATTGCCTCCCGTTACCCTGGTGTGCGCATTGCCGGAAGGCAGCACGGTTTTTTTGGCAAGGACCAAGAGGAAAATATCGTTCGCAGCATTCAATCGGCCAAGCCTGATTTTCTGATCGTTGCGATGGGGGCGCCTTATTCCGAAAAATGGATTACGAAGCACAAAGCAGAGCTTCAGTCCAAAGTGGCATTTGGAGTAGGGGGAAGTCTCGATATTATTGCCGGTACGGTACAACGAGCACCTGTTATATGGCAAAACCTTCATCTGGAGTGGCTGCATCGATTGCTGTCCAAGCCATCGTTAAGATGGAGAAGACAGCTCCTGCTGCCCAAGTTTGCTTGGAGAGTGGTTACAGGCAGAGGTTAGTACTAACGGTGTAGTGTAAATAATAAAGCCTCCTATCCGCTTCTGAGCGGAGTAGGAGGCTTCTATTTTTCATTTCATTACGTTAAGCGGAAGCTTCTTGATCCCATTCTCTCAGCTTCTTGTCCGATGGGAGGAAGAAGGTCAATAGCCCGAGCAGGGGCAGGAAGCTGACCATCTGCATGACGACTGGCAGGTGGAACTTATCGATTAGTCCGCCCAATGCAACAGCTCCGAGAGCTCCGAGTCCGAAGGCCATACCCGTGATTAGACCGGAGACGGTTCCGACTTTGCCAGGGATAAGCTCTTGAGCATATACAACGGTAACTGAAAAACTGGATAAAATGATCAATCCGTTAATCAATAAAATAACGTATGCCCAGAATGCATTGGCATATGGCAGCACCAGCGCTAACGGCGCGGAACCTAGCATGGAAAAGAAAATCATATTCCGACGGCCAAAGCGGTCTGCCAATGGCCCGCCGATGAAAGTGCCGACAGCGCCTGCTGCGGCAAATAAGAAAATGTAAATTTGTGCATGCTCCAAGGTTAGATTGAATTTTTCCATTAAATAAAACGGATAATAAATCGATACTCCGGAATGGTACCAGGATCTGGCGAACACAAGAAAAATCAGCATAGTAAATGCAAAAGCGATTTGCTTCTTGCGTGCAGGACTGTTTGAACGCGCTGCGGACTTTTTGGCGGGGCGCGGGTTCGCCGCTATATATCCGCTGTACCAGCGTGCGATATACATTTGGACGACGATAGCCAGTCCAGCTACAACCACGAACCAGATGGCGCCTCGCTGCCCTAGTGGTGCAAAGATGAGCGCCGTCATGATGGAGGCGAGGGATTGTCCTGCATTACCGCCTACCTGGAAGATCGATTGCGCCAGACCCCTGCGGGAGCCTGCGGCCATATGAGCTACTCGCGAGCCTTCCGGGTGGAAGATGGCTGAGCCGAGTCCGACGAAGATGACGGATAGAAGAATTAATCCGTAATTTGGTGAGAAGGCAAGACCTAACACCCCTAAACATGTCAATCCCATTCCGAGAGGGAGCATGTAGGGGGAGGGCTTGCGGTCCGAATATAACCCAATGGCCGGCTGCATAAGGGAAGCGGTCATGTTAAGGGAAAAAACGATAATCCCGGATTGCATATAGTTCAAATGCATCGTGTCTTTAAGTATCGGCAATATTGCCGGAATGATGGATTGTATGGAATCGTTAAATAAATGAACGATACTTATCGCTAACAAAATTCGCATCACAGTAGGCTTGATACTCTGCTGCGGGGCCGATTGCATTCTTGTTCCGGCGGCTGCCGTTCCGGATCGTGCTGCTTGCATATTGAAATTCTCCTCTGCTAGTACAATGATGTCATGATGGTTGAATAAGTCCTAGCGCTTCACCCATTTTGACTTTGCTTCCGACGTGAAGGTCGCTGCGGCTTATGAATGTATCGCTCTCCATAAGAAGAACAACGGTGGAGCCGAACTCAAAATAGGCTAGCTCATCACCACGGCCCAAAGTGTTTGACAATGGTTTAACATATTGGATGCTGCTCACGTTCATCGCGCCGACCTTCACGACAGCTACCTCGCCGCCTTCATGCTGCATGTAGGTGATCAATCGTTCATTACGGCTTAATACCCTGCGCATTTGTCGCAGTCCGAACTCGTTGACTGGGTAGACTTTGCCGGGAACATGTTCCTTCTCAATAATGCTGCCGTCCACAGGCGTGTGAATCCGATGGTAATCCGTAGGGCTCAAATAAAGCACGAAATAGAAGCCGTTCTTATAGTTCACGGTACGTGGAGAAAAGTTAAGCAGCTCCTCCACTGTGTAATCCTGTCCTTTTACATTAACAATCAAACCTTCTTCAATCGGTCCCATGCCTGTAATCGCTGCATCGACCGGACTAACCAGGGTGTGCTCAGCTACATCGACTGGGCGAAGCCCTGTTCTCAGGCGTCTTGTAAAAAAGTCATTCAGCGAAGCGTACTCCGAGAGATGCTTCTCTGCGTCTTGAACCGGAATGCCATATATTTTGGCAAAACGCGGAATCAGCCCGCGGCTTGCTCTTGATTTTGCAAAGGATCCGGTTAACCGGGAGATCGACTTGCGGGAGGAAAGCTCCGTAAGCAAGCGGAAAAAAGGTTTCATCATAACTGTTCATTCACCTATTTCTTCATAGTCTGGGTCTACCGAATATCTTGACACATAACATGTTCCAACGCAAGAAAAAAGAATGAGTGCAACTCTGCTTTTTTCTATGAAAAATAAGCCATGGAGATTCAGGGTAATTCGTACATTTTACGGCGGTATAGAGCTCTCCAATATCTGGAGGCGCGATCGAACAAGTTTAACTGAATAACAAAGATACATTATATTAGCCGTTGACATTTATTCCAATCGTGTTAATATGATATTTGTCACTAGGGGAGCCGATAGGCTGAGACTGGATCAATAGATCCTAGACCCTCTGAACCTGATCTGGATTGTACCAGCGTAGGGAAGTGGAGAACGTTTGAAGCGTGTTAACTACGTACATGCAGACCACTTCCTTTGTTTGAGGAAAGTGGTCTTTTCGCGTTGTCCTGTCAGGCAAAGGTCTGGGGGAGTAGCCCCGAGCATCATCATATTGAAAAGGAGCGGGAAGGAAATGTCCAAAGGTTTGAAGTTAACAGACATCTTGGTTACGATTGTCATCGCAATTGTGTTCGGCATTATTTATCGTTTGTGGGGTGACGTCTCTAATGTAGTTAAGCTTGCCGGTTTGCAGCTCGATCAGCTTGTCTATGGAGTATGGTTTATGGCAGCCACGGTCGCTGCGCTGATTATCCGCAAGCCAGGGGTTGCCTTGCTAGCGGAAGTGGCTGCAGCATCAGGGGAGCTGCTTACAGGCTCACAATATGGGATCGAGTCCTTAACCTACGGGATCGCCCAAGGGCTGTTGGCTGAGCTTGTATTCGCATTGTTCCGCTATCGCCGTTTCTCACTGGCTGTTGCATCTCTCGCAGGTATCGGGTCGGCGGTCGCCTCGCTTATCTTCGACGCGTTCAAAGGCTATTTGGTCGATCTGCAAACGTGGAATTTAACGCTGTACTTTGTATTCCGTATTATCGGTTCGATATTCTTCACCGGGATGTGCGCCTATTGGCTAGTCAAAGCGTTGGAGGTAACCGGAGTAACCCAGCTTGTTCGTCCGGCAAGCAGTGCCGACTATCAAGCTCTGGAGCGTAAGAAATGATGCAGGATTGTACTTCTGTTCATGGATTACGCCTCAAGTTCGCAGGAAGTCCAACGCTATTGTTCGACGATATTTCTTTTAATGTAAAATCAGGTCAAAAGGTTCTGCTGCTAGGACCGAGCGGTTGCGGCAAGTCAACGCTATTGCAGGTGCTGACAGGATTAATCCCTTCAGTTATTGAGGTTCCTTGCAAATTTGACGAGATATCGATACCTTCGTCTTGGGGATATGTGTTTCAAGATCCGGATACCCAGTTTTGTATGCCCTATGTAGATGAAGAAATGGCGTTTGTGCTTGAAAATCTGGGTGTCCCAAGAGAAGAAATGAGCAGGAAAATAAGCGATGGATTACAGACGGTTGGGCTCGACCTGCCTGAGCTTCATACTCCTATTCAAGCGATGTCACAAGGGATGAAGCAGAGGCTGGCGATAGCTTCTGTGCTTGCGCTGGAACCGGAGGTCCTGTTCTTCGATGAACCTACCGCGCTGCTGGATCCGGAAGGCACCCGGCAGGTTTGGGATACCATCAAGGAAGTCGGCAGAGATAAAACGATTATTATCGTTGAGCATAAGATTGATGAAATTATCGGGTTCGTGGATCGGGTTGTCCTGTTCTCCCATGATGGAGAAATGATTGCAGACGATTCGCCTGCGGTCGTGTTCGAACAACATAAGGAACGGTTGAAGGAATATGGTATTTGGTATCCCGGAGTATGGGATGATTACACGTCTGGCACCTCCTATAGGTCGCTCCGAGAACGAGCAGCGGAGCTGAAGTCGACTGGGGGAACGCTGCTTAAACTGAATGATTTCTATGCATATCGGGGTCGTGAGCCGAAGATGCACGTTGAGAGAACGACGGCAGGCGAAGGAGAATGGATCACAGTAGTAGGTGAGAACGGTGCGGGCAAAAGTACGCTGCTTCAGGCACTGATGCAGCTGATTCCAACCTCGGCCGGGACTTACGAGCTAAACGGACGGGGCGTGAACAGCTTCAAGGATGTGGCGGACACAGCAGCCTATGTGTTCCAGAATCCCGAAATGCAGTTCGTAACGCATTCCGTATTCGACGAGGCGGCGTTCGGCTTTCGGCGCGACCGTCGTCCGGATGCCGAGCAGCTCGCGCTGGAGCTGCTGAAGGAATTCGGTCTTGAAGGACAGCGCAGCCAGCACCCGTATCAGCTGTCGCTTGGACAGAAGCGCCGTCTCAGCGTAGCAACGGCCATGGTCAAAGAACAGCAGCTTGTGCTGCTGGATGAGCCTACATTCGGTCAGGATGCTGCGAATACGTTCGCGATTCTTGAGAAACTTGAGGCTTGGAGGCGCCAAGGAACGACTATCATGATGGTGACGCATGATCTGGACATCGTACGCTGGTTTGCAACCCGCGTCTGGGTTGTGGAGAAGGGGAGACTTCAGTCGGATACGACGCCGTCTGACTATTTGCAGAAGGAAGTGAACAACAGTGGACAACTTATTGGCTTACGATGAAACGTGGCTGCATCGGGTGAACCCGAGCTTCAAGCTGCTGTTGTCGCTAGCGATATTCTTTGTCCTTCTGTTCACGGACAACATCAATGTCTTGGTCAACGTGACAATAGCGCAGCTGCTACTGCTTCTGTGCTTTTCCGGTCAACCGCTGCGACGATTGCTTCTGATGTTCCTACCTTTCCTGCTGCTTTTCATCTCATCCTCGATGTCCATGATGATGTTCGGTAAAGGGGATACGACATGGCTGCACTGGGGATTGATTCGGGTAACGGAGGAGAGCTTTTATCGCGGGCTTCATATCGGCCTGAAGACCGTCAACATGGCTTTGGCGGGGCTCACATTTGCGTTGACGACAAGGCCGGTTGCCTTGTTCTACTCGCTGATGCAGCAGTGCAAGCTGCCTCCGAAGTTCGCTTACAGCTTCATGGCCGCTCTCAGGCTGATGCCGATTATGGTCGGCGAGTTTCAGACGCTTGGCATGGCGATGAAGGTTCGTGGTGTCAAGCGGCGGGCTGGTCTTGGGGGTGTGTACGAGACGCTAAGGCTCTATGCCATTCCGCTGTTAGCCCAGAGCATACGCCGGGCGCAGCGCATCGCCGTAGCGATGGAGGCGAAGCGCTTCTCTTCAGCGCGTAATCGGACTTATTATTACCGTATCGGATTTTCACAGCGTGATGCGTACTTACTTCTTTACTTGGTAATTACATTGAGTGCAGCGCTGTATTTAGGCCAACATTTTCCTTATTTCCATGTAGGAGATGTCAGGTATAAAGTTATTTAAGCTTACTTAGCCGCAGGCTAGTAAAAAAGGGGGAGAATTCGTTGAAATTTTCACAAGAGCTGCATAATGCAGTCGAAGCCAGTTGGAATGCAAGCTTTCATCATCCTTTCGTGCAAGGGATCGCTAAAGGAACCTTACCATTAGAATGTTTTCGTCATTATGTGCTGAATGATGCTTACTATTTATCTCAGTTTGCGCGCGTGCAATCGCTGGGAGCGGTGAAAGCAGCTGATCTGGCAGTCTCCAACCGGATGACCGTACACGCTCAAGGAACTTATAACGCTGAGCTGTCGCTGCATGAAACGTTTTGCAAGCAGATGGGTATTACGGCAGAAGAGCGGGCGGCATTTCAGCCGGCACCTACGGCATACGCTTATACATCGCATATGCAGCGCGTTGCCTACAACGGGCACCTAGGAGACATTATCGCAGTCATTTTGCCATGCTACTGGCTGTACTATGAGATTGGAGAGAAGCTCCAGGGCTCTACTCCGGAGGAGCCGATTTACCGGGAGTGGATTGAAGCTTATGGCGGCGAGTGGTTCCGGGAGCTGGTTCAAGAGCAGATCGACCGATTGGACATGATTGCTGAGCAGGTGACTCAGGCTGACCGTGATCGGATGAAGCAGCATTTTATTATCAGTAGTCATTACGAATATTTATTCTGGGAAATGGCCTACACGCGCGAAGCGTGGCCTGCCTATAAATAAGAAACGCCGTCGCGATACCAAGGTATCGGGCGGCTTTTTTTTCTGTTATACAATAAATCATTTATGAAAAAATAGTTTATAGCTAACGTAATATTGCAGAAAGCAGCTTAATAAATTGAAAATGAAAGCGCCTTGCATTTAAGTGCTTTCGTCCATGTGTAAGCAGCTTCAGCGGAGGCTGCGCACAAATAACGATATGGAGGCTGAGCGTATGAATGCCAAAGCGGTGGATTATAGTCGGATTGCCCAATCCCCTCAATTTAAAGCTTTAATGGCTAAGAAAAAACGATTTCTTGTGCCTACGTCCCTCTTCTTTTTCGCTTATTATTTCACGTTACCGCTTTTAACTTCCTATACCACGGTACTGAATGCACCTGCTTTCGGCTCGGTTTCGTGGGCGTGGATTTTTGCTTTTTCCCAGTTTATTATGACTTGGGCGCTCTGCATTCTGTACTCCCGCAAATCCAGCGAATACGACAAGATGATCGAGGACATAACGAGCAGTAACGAGTAAAAGTCGGAAAACCGCACGGTTCAAAGCCGGAGGAGGAAAAAGGATGAATACGTCAGCATTCATATTATTTCTTGCGATTGTAGCCCTCACCTTGATCATTACTTATTATGCAGCTAAAAAGACTAACTCAACAAGCGAGTTTTATACGGCAGGCGGGGGATTGACCGGATGGCAGAACGGTTGGGCGATAGCCGGGGATTATATGTCGGCGGCATCGTTTCTCGGGATTGCAGGGACGATTGCGTTATCTGGCTTTGACGGCTTTTTCTACAGCATCGGCTTTCTGGTAGCCTACCTTGTCGTTCTTTATCTGGTAGCTGAACCGCTGCGAAATCTCGGTAAATATACTATGGCGGATATGATAGCCGCACGTTTTAACGATAATAAAATACGCGGCATCGCGGCCTTGAATACGATCACGATATCGATCTTCTATATGATTGCTCAGTTGGTTGGAGCAGGCTCTCTCATTAAACTGCTGCTTGGTCTCGATTACATGACCTCCGTATTGATTGTAGGCGCTCTGATGACCGTGTATGTCGTCTTCGGCGGGATGCGCGCCACTTCTTGGGTGCAGATCACGAAAGCGGTTCTGTTGATGGGAGGCACCTTCATTGTTTCCTTAATCGTACTGGCTAAATTTCACTTCAGCATTACAGAAATGTTCGATCAAATGAGGACGGCGACACCGCTCAAGGACAGCTTCTTGAACCCTGGTAACAAGTACAAAGTGCCGCTCGATACATTGTCCTTGAACTTGGCGCTTGTCTTGGGTACAGCAGGCTTGCCGCATATTTTAACCCGGTTTTTCACAGTAAAGGATGCTCCGACCGCAAGAAGCTCTGTCGTACATGCGACTTGGCTGATTGGCATTTTCTATATCATGACGATCTTTTTAGGCTTCGGCGCAGCAGCCTTTGTAGGCTATGACAACATTCTCGCAGCGGACAAAGGAGGCAATATGGCAGCTCCGCTGCTAGCCAAAGCACTCGGAGGCGATTTATTCTTTGCCTTTATTTCGGCGGTAGCTTTCGCAACAATACTCGCGGTGGTGACTGGACTGGTGCTGGCGGCAGCCTCCGCATTCGCGCATGATTTCTACACTCATATTCTTCGCCGTGGCAGTGCTACCGAGAAGGAGCAGATGAGAGTGGCTCGTTGGGCCTCCGTAGGAGTGGCGGTCGTTTCCATCGTGCTCTCGCTGTTCGCACAAAAGCTTAATGTAGCGTTCCTTGTTTCCGTGGCCTTTGCCATTGCCGCCAGTGCAAACCTTCCGGTTATTTTGTTCACGATATTCTGGAGACGCTTCAATACGACTGGTGCTGTTGTCGGGATGCTGACGGGTCTGCTCAGCGCGCTAATTCTGGTCATATTAAGTCCGAGTGTCTGGAACCCGGAGCCGGGTAAGGCGATCCTGGTAGGGCAAGCGCTGTTCCCTTATGCTAATCCGGGTATCATTTCAATTCCGCTGGGCTTCATAGGTGCATTGATCGGTACATGGCTGTCACGTCCGTCGGATGCGGCGAAGTACGAGGAGATATTGGTTAAAGCGCATACGGGACTGAGGCTGTAGCTTCAGCGTCTGAGATGGTTTTTGGGAGAAAGGAAACGAAAGACCGAGCGGCATGAAGTTCATGCGTCCGGTCTTTTTCTTCATTCGGATGGGAAGTTCTGTGACTTATCGTTTTCTGATTTCAAAAAACTCGCACGAGCTTCTTGAATGGTAGGTTACATCACTGACTCCTGATTGGGTCACGATGAACGAATCTGTAAATCGGGTAATCACGACTCCGGTATCTACAATATGATCGTTCTCGAAAACGCGCACGCCTACCTGGCGGTCCATCGCTTCCTGAAAATCGTCATCGGTGATGAGTCGTCGGTTAATGGCCATGGCTGAATCTCCTGTTTAACTAATATTTTTATTATGACTGATTAGCTTATTATATCAGAAAGAAGCACTGTCTGGCAGGCTTAGTGAGCAAAGGGATGACCCTTTTTCCACCATATGGTATGTTGGAGATGCAGAGATTTTGCATCATTCATTAGGGGGTCATGTAGATGAAAAAGTCGATCGCACTATTGCTGCTGGCCTCTCTATGCTTATACCAATACTTCAGCCTGGATACACCAGACCAAGACCCGTATTTAGTGACGGATTACAGCCGTCTGCATCCGGTCAAGGTGGAGCGTGTCGTACAGGGACGCGAGGAGCAGCAGCTGATTCAACTATTGCAAGAAGCGCAGGCTAACCATCTAACCGTATCCATCGCCGGTCAGCGCCATAGTCAGGGAGGGCATACGTATTACAAGGACGGTATTGTCGTTGACATGACTAGCTTCAACCGGATTATTTCAGTGGACCCGATGGCGCGTCAAATTCGTGTCCAGGCGGGGGCAACCTGGAAGGATATTCAGGATGCTGTCAATCCATACGGGCTGTCTGTCAAAACGATGCAGTCACAAAATATTTTTACTGTAGGCGGCTCTATCAGCATTAACGCCCATGGGAGAGATATTCGTAATGGATCGTTAATCAAAAGTGTGGAATCGTTTCGTCTGCTGACGTCTGACGGTCAAGTGAAGCAGGTGAGCCGATCGGAAAACGCTGATTTATTCCCTCTCGTTCTTGGAGGCTATGGCTTGTTCGGTATTATCCTCGATGTCACCTTAACGCTAACGGAGGATGAGGTATACCGGCTGTCAACGGAGAAAGTAACCGTCGAGGAATATAGTCGATACTTCACCAGCCAAGTGCAAGCTGATCCGGACATTCATATGCACATCGCCCGCATTTCAGTTGCTCCGGACACCTTTCTCACGGATATGTACGCGATCAATTATAAGGTCGATAAAGCATTGCCGCTTCAACGTTACAATAAATTGAAGACAACGGAGCACTGGGTCATTCCGACCAAGCTGCTTTTTCATTTGAACCGCGGATCAGACTGGGGCAAAAACCGCTTTTGGAAGCTGCAGAAATGGTATTTTAATCAACAAGAGCAAACCGTTACCAGCAGAAACAACGCCATGCGCTCCGAATCGCAGTTTATGGATTACCGGGAGGCAGGCCAAAATGATCTGCTTCAGGAATATTTTATACCCGTGCAAGAGTTCTCCTCTTTTGTTCACAGCTTTGGCGAAGTGCTGAAGGAGGAGCAAATGAACCTTTTGAATATCACGGTTCGCTATGTGAATCAGGATCAGGAAGCAGTGCTCTCTTATGCTAAAGAGGATATGTTTGCTCTTGTCTGCTTGTTCAACGTACCTTTATCGGATGAAGGACAGGCCGAATTCAAACGAGGCATTCAAACCATCATTGACCGGGTTATTTCGCATCGAGGAACTTACTACTTGCCTTATGCTGCGTATCCGGAGCGGGTGCAGTTCAATGCCGCGTATCCGCGGTACCGCGAATTTTGGGACAAGAAAACCAAGTACGATCCTAATGGGCTGTTTATGAACTATTTTTACGAACAATACAAGGAGGGGTAACACGAGATGAATATTCGCTGGCTTATCCGTTCGCAAAGCATCGTAACGCTGGCGTCAGGAATGATTTATCCTTATTACTTGCTGTTTCTAAAAAATTTGGGCAATAGCTATTCCAAATATGGACTTGCTTTTGCAGTGTTTACGATAAGTTCGGCTATGGTATCCCAATGGATTGCACCGAAGCTGGACCGATACGCTTTGTCCATCCTCACAATCAGCTCGATGGGAATGATGATGGTCATGCTGCTATTCCCATGGGTTTCTTCCTATGTATGGGTGCTTGTCCTGCAATGGATTATGGGCAGCTGCAATGCTTTGCAGAAAACAAGTGAGAAGGTATTGCTGGCCGATTATACCGAAAAAGGGGCTAGAGGAGGAACGGTTGGAAGCTATCATTTTTGGACATCGATTGCTTCCGGCTTTGCTGTTCTATTGGGGGGATATTTGATCGATTGGCTTACTATCGACGCTTTATTTTACGCTAGTGCGCTATTATATGGTATTAGTGCATGGGTAGTATGGCGGCGTCGAAATAGCTAAAAGAAGGCTAACCGAAAATAATGAAAGGCTAGTGGATTCTGTCGTTTTTTGGGTATGAAGGAGGTAATTGGCGAACCTGTGTCGAATTTATATGACATTATCGACATAGGGAGTTGGAGAGCAATTGTTACGTTATAAAGTGATTTGCGCAGCCGTTGGCTCTTTTTTGCTTATCGGCACGCTTAATGCGCCAGATGTTTTCGGTCAGGAGGCGTCTCAGGGGACAACCGGCAACCAATCAATGGATAAGGTTCAAGTAAAGCTCAGAGATGTGGGAACGGAAAAGAAATTTGCCAAAAGCACAGTAGACCGGTTAAACGTTCGAACTAAACCTGATTTGAACGCTTCGATTATCCAGATGATTGGACAATCGAACAGGTATGAAATATTGGAGGAACGAGGCGACTGGATACAGATCCGGTTATCGGAAGAAAAAGTCGGCTGGGTATTCCACGAATATTTTGAATATGCAGCTTCTGAACCAGCTAATGCAGAGCCTGAGAAAGCTAAAGCCATACAAACCGAAGAAGACACTGCCGAAAGTCTGAATCAAGCAACGGTTGTAAATATTGTCGACGTTACGAATTTGCGCAGCGGGCCTGGAACCGAATATGGCATCACTGGGAAGGCAAAACCTGGAGAGACCTATCCTGTTCTGGAGACCAAAGGAGAGTGGTACGTTGTTTCACTTCCGGATAAAAAAACGGCTTATGTCGCAAGCTGGGTCGTAAAGACGGATTTCATTAAGCAAAATACCCATTTGCCGCCAGCCGCTGCTGTGGGGTCGGCACCTATACTATATATTTATCATACGCATAACCAGGAATCATGGAATCACGTCGCCAGCATGACTAAAGGGGCATCTGTCGACGATCCAGAAGTAAATATTACATTAGTCGGGGAGCGTTTGGAGCAGCTGCTGCAGGAGAAAGGCATTCCAGCATTGGCCGGTAATGAAAATATCACGGAAAAGCTGAAGCAGCAAAAGCTGGGCTACTCCCTCGCTTATGAAGTATCCCGTAAAGTAGTTGACAAGGCGATTGAGAATTATCCAACCCTCTCGTATTTCTTCGACATTCACCGTGATGCAGATGTTCCACGTGAGAAAACGACAATAACAATCGAAGGAAAATCATATGCTCGCATTTTGTTTGTCATTGGTACAGCCCATTCCGGATACGAGGAAAACAAAGCGTTTGCCGAAAAGCTGGATAAGCTGTTAAATGAGAGATATCCGGGATTATCGCGTGGTATCCTTATCAAGAGCGCTCATCAGGGAAATGGGGAATATAACCAGTCTGTTTCCCCCGGAAGTTTACTGTTGGAAATAGGGGGCGTGAATAATACGCTTCAAGAAAGCTTGCTCGCAGCGGATGCATTAGCTGATGTGTTTGCAGATTATTACGGCGCTGGTAAATGATCCCCATATTGCGAAAAGGCTTCCCATTATCAGTGTCAGTAGGGGAATATCTAATATTTTAGGACGCTAATATTTCGCTGGAAAAAATATTTCACAAATGAAGTGCAACCTTCCCTCAATTCCGTCGTATAATCAAGGTTGTAGACTAAACCTACTATACGGTACCTTGGAGAGGAAGATTTAATCAGAATGCTTCATAAGGAACAAGACGGCTGGCGTAAGGACATCGCGCCATACGAAAGACCACGCATCAAAAATAGCGTATGGCAAATTATTAACACAGTTGTGCCGTTTTTCCTGCTATGGTATTTAGCTTTTATGAGCTTATCGGTTTCGTATTGGCTAACCCTATTATTGGCAATTCCTGCTGGCGGGTTTCTTATTCGGATTTTTATTATTTTTCATGATTGCTGCCACAAATCGTTCTTTAGAAATAAAACTGCGAATGAAATTGTAGGAACGATTACTGGTATTATGACCTGCTGCCCTTACAATCAATGGCGGCACAGCCATTCGGTTCACCATGCTACTAGCGGTAATTTGAATAAGCGGGGTACGGGTGATATCTGGACTTTGACGGTAGAGGAGTATGTAGCGTCTTCCTTTCTTAAACGATTAGTGTATAGGCTTTATCGCAATCCACTGGTTATGTTCGTTATCGGTCCTATTTACATTTTTCTTATCGATTATCGCTTCAACCGAAAAAATGCTGGTTTTAAAGAAAGAATGAATACGTACATTACCAATCTAAGTATTGCCGGCTCCGCTGCTTTGATGTGCTGGGCTATTGGCTGGCAGGCTTTTCTGATGGTACAAGGTCCGATCTTCTTTATCTCGGGTGCCGCAGGTATTTGGTTATTTTATGTGCAGCATCAGTTTGAGGACACGTACTACGAGAATGAAGAGAACTGGGACTATGTACAAGCAGCCCTGAAGGGGAGTTCCTTTTATAAGCTGCCGAAAATTTTGCATTGGATTACGGGGAATATAGGCTTTCACCATATTCACCATTTGAGCCCTCGAGTTCCTAATTACTATCTGGAAGAGGCTCATAATGCAAATCCGGTGTTAAGGGACGTTAATACGATTACGCTGCTGACCAGCTTACGCTCGTTGAAGTTTAGAATTTGGGACGAGAAAAGCAAGCAGTTTATAGGGTTCAAGGATATTAAACGATTCGTGGTTAAACCGAAAATATAAAATAGCTACTGGGAGGCATTCTTGATAGAATGCCTTTTTATGTTGCGCATATGTATTCAGGCTGCCGCTCAGGCTTCCTTTTCTCCATAAATAAACCGCTCTATCTGCAAAAGCTTTTCCTCAGATAAGGCTTCGGAATTGTCCCAGTACAGAATAGATGACGCAGAGGAAGTCCACTGGATTGTCTTGCGGGTCAACGAGGGACTGAATTCACTCCAATGATCCAATTTCCAAACATCCAGCTCTGAACCTCTTGCCATTATCCGTTGACGGTACACGGAATCGTCACGCAAATAAACGTAAACGGCTCTAACCTCTACCTCTTGGGAAGATGCGCCCATCCTTGCAAGCTCTTGATCCAGCCATAAGGGGTCCTCAATCTCTTTGGTGAAGGGTCCGATGACATAAGCATCGATTCCAAGCTCCAGGTTTTCCAAAGCCGCATCCATAGTAATGCGATAGCCAAGATCGCGGCAATGCTTTTTGTATACAGGGGAATCCCGATCGGTCGGATCGAGTCCGGATAAGGTCATAATGGTTTCGGCGGCAGGTCTCAGAAGGGTATCCATATCCAAAAAGGCCGGACGATGCTGCTTCGCCAAAGTTTTGGCAAGGGTTGTTTTTCCTGCCCCGGCAGGACCTATGATAAATACAAGTTTAGGCATGACATCCTCCGTAATGGTATTCATATTAAAATAAACAAAGCTTAACCACATTGTAGCACAAGCTCGATTTAAAGGAAGAATCCTCCATAACTTTTGGAAACGCAAGAATTGCTTTTTGAAATGGCGGAATAAATGAATGAACTGATTTGTTACCCAACAGGACGAAGTTGGATCAGATAGAATGAGAGTAAATCATCGTTTGCGGAGGAGTCATAAATGGAAACTATAGCTTCATTAAAAAGCTACATGGAGGGACTTGCGAATCTGGGATATTTTAACGGGGCAGTATTGGCTGCGCAAAATGGACAAATATTATTGTGTGAAGGCTATGGCATGGCAAACTTTGAGCATGAAGTCCCTAACACCTCCAGAACCAAATTTCGAATCGGTTCTCTTACGAAGGGGTTTACGGCAATGGCAATTATGCAGCTCCAGGAGCAGGGGAAACTTGCCCTTGGGGATTTTATTGAATGCTACATACCCGATTATCCTAACGGTGACAAGATTACGATTCGTCATTTGCTGGAGCATTCCTCAGGTATTCCGGATTACCCCGGTTTTCCGGGTTATTGGGAGACAACCATGAGATTGTATTCTCCTATCGAGCATACGATCCATTCCTTTAAGGATAGGAAGCTGCTTCATGCACCGGGGGAGCGCAGGGCGTATGGAAGCTCAGCCTATATCTTATTAAGTGCGATTATCGAAAAAGTGTCGAGGGAATCTTACGCCAAGTATATTGCCGATTACATATGTCAACCGTTACAAATGAACGACTCGGGCTGCGAGGACGGCAGAAGTATCATTAAACGATTTGCGGCCGGCTATTCGGTCAATAAAGATATCATCCCATGCGAGCATGTGGATATGTCAATTCATCTCGGTGCCGGGGGGATGTACTCTACGGTAGAGGATTTGTACAAGTGGGATCGATCCTTATACACGGAGCAATTGGTTCGACAAGCCTCTTTGGACAGCATGTTTGTACATCCTACACCGCCTTGCGGAAGCAAAGGCTGGGTCGTTCTAGAGCAGGAGATCGGTAACCGAAAGAGCAGGCGAATCAGCCATTTCGGCAGTATGAACGGTTTTCGCTCAGACATGATTCGTTATGTGGATGAGGATATCGTGGTCATCGTTTTAAGCAATGTGGAGCTGACACCGGTAGAGATCATTAGCCAACAATTGGCGGACATGATGCTGGGACGTGAGGTAGTTGTACTGGAGCCTTTCCACCCTGTAAAGATCAGTTCGCAAGAATTACAGCGGTATGCAGGTGTATATGATTATGGGAGCGAGCTCGAGACGTCACAGAAACGTATGGAAGATATGAACAATGTAATGGAAGGGGTTACGAAGATGGATGCCCCTTCCATTGCGGTTGGCCTGTTTCATAAGTTGTTTAACCAATATGGAGTTGAGACGAAAGGGACGCTAATAGTCACTTTTGAGAATGGAACTCTGTATTTATTTATGCCAAAAAGAAATGCCTGGTACAAATACGAGATTGTTCCTATTTCCCACCAACCTACTATGACAACAGGTGTAACGAGGTATATTAACGAACAAGTAGAGTTCTTTGTGGACCCTACAGGGGCAGTAAAATTAATGCATCGGGATGCTAGTGGGAAAAAGATAGTCGCAATTCAAATATAATAGAATGGGGTGTACGAGGGCATTTGGTGAATTACCAAATGTCTTTTTTCGCGTACATAAAACGTTCACGATTCCCAAAGAGCCGTTGTGATTTTGTTCATAGTGATGCTGCAACCTTAATTTTACAATGAACTCATTAGTTAGCACCGAAGGGGAGGAAGCACGATGGAACTTAAGGATTCAAAAACGGCAGATGAAACCAAACTGAAAGGGACGTTCGTATCGGTTATGCTGCTGGCGGCTTTTCTGATTTTGACCTGGGTCGGTGTATTCGTTTTGTTTGCTGTCCGAGGGTAATCCATTAGTTGAAGGGATTGAAGAACATGCATATGCATAAGCTCGAGAAAATTTGGTTGACCGTCGGCGTTTCGATGCTGGGCGTATTTTTGATTGTGTTAGGTGTAGGAGCTTTCGCATTGGGAGCACAGCCTCCGGGGGATCACGCATCCGGGCATCATCGTGAAGTCGTAGATCCGGAAACCGTGGAGCAGACAGCGCCATTCAATGAGCTTGGTTTGAAAAAAATCGGTGATAATGAATACGACGCGTACATGCTGGCTTTCGCTTTCGGATATGGGCCGGAGAAGATGGAAATTCCCGCCGGGGCCACGGTACATTTTCATATAACAAGCAAGGATGTCGTACATGGTTTTCAAATTCCGGGAACGAATGTGAATATGATGGTCGTGCCGGGAGAAGTCAACCATTTGACGTACAAGTTTACAAAGCCAGGAGACTATTTGGTGCTGTGCAATGAGTACTGCGGCGCAGCGCATGAGATGATGCAAACAAGAATTATTGTAAAATAAACAGTAGCTATGTTAGCCGGGCTCTATGTAGAGTTATTATGTGAAAAATATCACAACTCATACGCGAGCAGTTATCTTAAAGGAGTGTTGTCATGATGAGTAACGAAATTCAGAAATTCGACCGCCGAGATTCGGCGTTAGTGCTCGCTCATATTTTATTCGCGTTCTTCGCGCTGCTGCTGGGCGGAGTTGCCGGTGTGCTCCAGGGACTTGTACGTGGAGGAGCTATTAAGCTACCGTATGAAATCGGGTATTACCAGCTGCTAACCGCACATGGCGTGCTGATGGCGCTAATTTTCACAACATATTTCATCATAGGCTTTCTGTATTCAGGAGTAGCCAAGACGATGGGCGGCCATCTGCTGCCGATTGCAAGATCACTCGGATGGCTCGGGTACGGGCAGATGACAACGGGAACCATCATTGCCACGATTATGATCTTGCTCAATAAGGCGACCGTGCTGTACACGTTCTATGCTCCGATGAAAGCTTCTCCATGGTTCTATATCGCATTGGTTCTTGTAGTGGTCGGAAGCTGGATGAGTGGAATTGGGATATTCATTCAATATCGTTATTGGAAAAAAACGCACAACGGTCAAATGTCCCCGTTGTTTGGCTTCATGGCTGTAGTCACCATGCTGATGTGGCTGATTGCTACGATTGGTGTCGCCATCGAGGTTCTTTTCATGCTTATACCTTGGTCATTTGGTTGGGTGGAAACGGTCAATGTGGAGCTTAGCCGGACTTTATTCTGGTATTTCGGCCACCCGCTCGTATATTTCTGGCTGCTGCCTGCTTATATTTGCTGGTATGTGGTGATTCCCAAAATTATCGGCGGCAAAATGTTCAGTGATGCTCTCGCACGATTAGCTTTTATTATGCTGCTATTGTTCTCCATTCCGGTCGGCTTTCACCATCAGCTGATGGAGCCTGGGATTTCGTCAGTATGGAAGTACGTGCAAGTCGTTCTCACCTTTATGGTTGTCGTACCTTCCTTGATGACGGCATTCTCGCTGTTCGCTACATTCGAGCTGCATGGACGTTCAGTCGGAGCGACTGGATTGTTTGGATGGCTTAAAATGCTTCCATGGAAAGACGTTCGCTTCTTCGCTCCGTTCATGGGGATGCTTATATTCATTCCTGCAGGAGCCGGAGGGCTTATTAATGCAAGTAATCAAATGAATATGGTTGTTCATAATACGATGTGGGTTACGGGGCACTTTCATCTTACGGTTGCAACGAGTGTCGCGCTCACTTTTTTTGGAGTTACTTATTGGCTTATACCGGCTTTGACAGGACGGGTACTGACACCGCTGATGCATAAACTGGGGATTGCCCAGACGATTGTCTGGCTGGTCGGTATGTTCTTTATGTCTGGCGCCATGCATATTTCGGGTCTGTTTGGTTCTCCACGCCGCACCGCGTATACGACCTATCAGAATCATCCGGATGCGATTCTATGGATGCCATATAATGTAGTGATGGCGATAGGTGGTACGATTTTGTTCATCGGTGTACTGATGATCATTATGAATGTTATTTTGCTGCTGAGCGCACCTAAAGGACATACGGAGTATCCGGTAGCCGAAGTGCGGGATACGGCTGAGAAAACGCCGGCGATCTTCGAGCGTTGGGGCGTATGGGTTGGCGTAATAGTGGTCCTCATATTGGTGGCGTACACCGTGCCGGTGATGGAGCTGCTGAACAACCCGGGAGTCGGATCTAAAGGATTCGTTACGTGGTAATTGGAAGAAGCTCTTGCCCATAAAATTCCTCAATATATAGTTTTTTTATTCAACGGATCAAGTTTGTGTTGTCAGCTAGTGACACAGACTTGATCCTACTTTCGTTTTGTGGCACAGATATTATCCATTTTGATGAAGAAGATAGGCGGAAGGACAGACATGGCACGGCCGGAGAAGCTTTGGGGGGCTGCTACGAGAAATTGTATCGCCATTTGCAAGGCGAGATCTCTAGCTTGGAGCTACGACCCGATCCCCCCGTGTCTGAGGATGAGAAATAACTAGAAACTCCACGTCTTTATCCGTTGTATTCTTCATTTGATGCGGAATTCCGGGTGGCACTTCCAAGCCTTCCTGGGCTTGAAGCATCACCGACTCACCATCGAGCTCTAACTCCGCTATTCCGCTCAGTACGAAAAAAAATTGTCGTGCATGTACATGGTAATGCCGTACTTCAGCGGCTCCCGCTGGCATCCGTTCATGGATGACGCTTAGCTCCTCCCGCTTTACCAAATGCCATCCGTCGCACACTTCTCCCCATATATAGTGTTCTGCATTCTGTTTACTGGTTTTCATCTGTCGTAATCTCCTTTTGTTGTGTTTCTTCATGAGAACGGTAAGCGGCTTCCTCCAGCCAGCGCAGTCGGTAGCAGTTCATGGCAACTCGTCCAAGTTCGTCGAGCAGACCGTAGTTAGCCCAAGCGCCTACAACGGCGCCGATACCCGGTATAAGCTGGAGCATTTTGCGAAAATCAATCGTATCCCGATATTCCTGCTGCAGCTGCAGCCAGTTAATATGCTGAGCATAGGAATCAGCAGGCGGCAGTGAGCGTTCGTTTTCAGGCCAACGGACGATTGTTTTGTACAAGCTTTCTTTTTTGTCCTGACTGGAGAAGGCCAGCTGAAAAACTTGAAGAATGAACAGCCGCTCACGATAATCGTGAGTCGAATGTCCATAGGCATGCGCCAGCTCGAACAGGAATTTCATTTTGATCCCGATAAGAATCGGAAAATCCGCAAGACCAAGTAGTATGCCCCCAGCACCCGTACCTGCGCCTTCGGCTGCCGCCAGCTTTTTATAAAATCCGATCAATTCCTCAGCCCTATGATCCCTCATAGCAAGCGTTGCTCCAACGATAGGCGGATTTTTGGGCATGTACTCCATGCTGAACAGCGCTGTCTGAAAAATGCCCTTCACTGTAGCAGTTATCGTTTGATGTACCTTTTCCGGAATGACCTGATTGATTTTCGTCGAAACGGACCTGGAAGCTTTCTCCAAAAAGCCTGGTGGCTTTAGCAGCTCTTTCTTCCACACTTGTAAGGCTTTCGCCGTTTGCTGCTCATATAGGTTTTGCTTGGTGTCCATTGACGGGTAGCCCCCTCTAGAATATGGATAAATCAGCCGTGTACGTACAAGTAGCTTCATTATACACAAGAAGAAGCGAAAACGACAAAAGGGCTTCACAACTTCTGTGTTTCATTCGTTTATGTGAAGGTGAATTCGGTTATACAAGGACTAGGGAATACAATAATCAAGCGGAGGAGACTCGTTAGGATGGACGTTTTTTTAGCAGTTCTCGTACTTCTGGTCATGATCATCGTCTCCAATCTGTTAAATCGGTTTGTTCCACTCGTTCCCGTTCCGTTAATTCAAATTGGCTTGGGCATGACAGCGGCAATATTGCCTTTAGGTCTTCATTTGCGTTTGGAGCCGGAATTGTTCTTCATCCTTTTCATTGCGCCGCTGCTGTTTAATGACGGTAAAATGACTCCAAGAGACGAATTGTGGAAATTAAGAGTTCCCATTCTGCTGCTAGCATTAGGATTAGTGTTCGTCACCGTATTTATCGTAGGTTATTTTATTCATTGGATGATTCCTTCCATACCGCTTCCAGCCGCCTTTGCGTTAGCCGCCATTTTGTCACCAACTGATGCGGTTGCTGTAGGCTCCTTGGCCGGGCGTATTCATTTGCCCAAAAAAATCATGCGCCTTCTTGAGGGCGAAGCCTTGATGAACGATGCTTCAGGCTTGGTTGCGTTTAAGTTCGCTATAGCAGCAATGGTTACTGGTGTATTCTCGCTTGGACATGCTGTTATCAATTTTATGTTAGTAGCTTTCGGAGGCTTAGTGTGTGGAGCTGTTGTGGCATTCCTGATCATTCGGCTGCGGCTGTTCATCCGTCGGTGGGGGATGGAGGACGCTACCTTCCATATGCTGCTTCAAATTTTAACCCCATTCGTTATTTATTTTATTGCAGAAGAGTTCAAAGTGTCCGGCATTTTAGCGGTTGTAGCCGCAGGTATTATTCATGCGATCGAGCGCGATTATATGGAGTTCTCAACTGCAAAGATGAAGGTCGTTGCAGCAAGCACCTGGTCGGTTATTTTATTTATTTTGAACGGGCTTGTGTTTTTGATCTTGGGGCTGCAAATTCCGGATGTGATTCATGTCATCTACGTTGATACTGCGTTTAGTAACTGGCTGGTGCTTGGTTATATCGTCGCTGTTTCACTGATGCTGATCTTTCTTCGATTTATCTGGGTTTATTTGTTTTTGAAAAAAACCGACTTCACTTCCTCCTTGCTGACCTCATTATCGGGAGTTCGAGGGGCTGTTACTTTGGCAGGTGCGTTCTCCATCCCGTATATGTTGTTAGACGGAAGCCCGTTCCCCCAACGTTCTTTGATCATTTTCATAGCGGCGGGGGTTATATTGTTCACTCTTCTGACTGCTACATTTGTGCTACCACTGTTAACGAAGCGAGATGAAGGGGGGCGGGAGGAGAGTAATCAACTGCAGGAGCATGAGGCGAAAGTCCGGCTTATCAAGGCGGCGATCAGCTCTGTCAAGGATGAGATGACGGATGAGAATAGGGCAGCCGCTCAATCCGTAATTACCGATTATAAGAAATTGATGAAATTGGGGGATGCCCTTAGTTATAACAACTCCTGGTTAGGCAGGGCATATCGTGAAATGGAGAATGAAGCTCGAATGGTGGGCATTGGGGCTGAGCGCGAGGAGTTGGCTCAACTGCTCGCTATGGGAGAAATATCTAAAGAGGCGGAATATCGAGCGCAGCAAATGCTCAACGAAATGGAGCTGGCGATCACGAATCGGTTTCGTCTACGTTTACCTATTCCGATTGTTTTGATGAAGCAAATATGGTCGAAGTGGGTGAAAAATCAAAAAACGAACTCTGGATCCTGTACCGAAATGCTTCGACTGGCGAAAATTAGAACCTCCAAAGCGGCGATTCATGCTATTCAGCAGCAGATTACAGAGAAGAATCAAGCTGCTGCAGATACGGTCATTTCTCATTATCAGGCTATCATCGATCGATTGGGCCGCAAACCGATTCAACCTCATAAGGTCGAGCTGTTTCACAAGCAGAAGAGAGAGCTCATGTTCAAAGCCATGCAAGTAGAGCGTAATGAAGTGCAGCTGCTATTTGAGCAGGGTGAGATTAGTCGGGAGATAGCGGGTTCTTTACGTAAGTTCATTAATTACATGGAGGCGACCAGTCTGGAAGAAGAGCCTATTTAACCAGCGTGTAAGTGGTTGTGTTTGTGTGTGTATTATTATGAAAAAGGATTGGATTATGCTACAATGGCTGTAGCTTGTGTTTCTGCGAGCCAGCTTGTTGGTAGAAGGGACGAAAATAAATTGTTCGTACAGCAAAGGCATCAAGCCATTATTCAAAAAATCAATAAAGAAAAATCCGTCGTTGTCTCCGATTTAATCGAGATGTTCGGCGTTTCATTCGAAACGGTACGCAGGGATTTGGAATTTCTGGAGAAGGAAGGCTTTCTGAAACGAGTTCATGGTGGTGCTATTCTAGCTGACATTGATTATAAGAAGGAACAACCGTTAACTTTTCGCGAAACAAAATTCGTAGAAGAAAAGAAGCAGCTCGTCGAGCTGGCTACAAAGTACGTAGAAGAAGGGCAATCCATTGCGCTGGATGTCAGTACGACGAATACGGAGTTCGCCAGAGCGCTAAAGCGGAAGTTCGAGCGACTTACCATTATAACGAATTCCTTGCCGATTGCTAATGAACTCGTTGAGAAGCCTGACTATACTATCATTTTAACAGGCGGTGTCATCCGTAATCAGGAGCGGGGAGTCATTGGTGAGTTGGCAGAAGCCTTCGTATCCCAATTTCATGCCGATCTGTTCTTCATGAGCGTGAGCGGGATATCATTGGAAGAAGGAATTACCGATTACGGTATCGGTGAAATCCAGTTGAAGAAGATTATGCATAAAAACGCAAAAAAAACCATTGCACTTGCAGACAGCAGCAAATTCGATGTCGTTTCCTTGATCAAAGTATGTGCTATCGACGAAGTGGAGCGGATCGTAACGGATTCGTTAATCGATCGCGAGATCGTAGATAAATATACGAATCATGGCATTCAAATCGTGTATGAGTAGCATTTATAAAAATAGAGCACCGATTCCATTGGTTTGGAGTAGGTGCTTTTGTTTTGTGGAGATTTTATGAAGACTCCATGGAACTTTTAGAATAAATTAACATTAAATTGATCTAATGCAAACAAAACTCCTCTAACATAAAGTAGAAACCAAGGAAAACAAATTAATTTTGCTATATTGAGTGTTGATTTAATTTGTTTTCAAAAGGAGGAGTAAGGTTGTTTAGCAAAGCAAGAAGACTTGTTTCATCCGTTCTCGTTAGTGCCGTTGTCTTATCCACCCTGCCGATCAGTCCAGCCGTTGAGGCTGCAGGTGTCACAATGGGGGCTGTGGATACTCCCATCGCATCGCTCCCAGGCGGACGATATGATGAACCCAAATCCATCACGTTGAGCACCACAACACCGGGAGCAGAGATTTACTACACTCTCGATGGGATGACTCCCAATGACAAAAGCTTGAAGTATGATAACGCGCCGATTCAGCTTTCAAAAACATCCAATTTAAGCGTGATTGCCAAGAAGGATGGTGTATACAGTAAAACGTATACGTATGGTTACATCATAAAGACCAAAGAAAAGCCACTGCTTCAGTTTGTTGAAATGTCGGATATCCATATTGGTTCGCACGATGTAGATCCCAAGTATGAAGTCTTCTTCGATACGATTGCATCTATATTTCCAAAGCCAGATGCTATTATCATGAATGGGGATATGATCAACGATAACGGAGATCACAAAGGGGACGACCATAAAATCGTTCATGATATTTTTCAAAGCAATTTGGATAGAAAAGGAATGGATACGACTAGGATGCAAGTGTCCATTGGGAATCATGACGATTCCGTTGCCAAAGTGAAAGAGGGCTACCCCAATTGGTTCACGGAACAAGCGAATGGATATTACGAGACTCAGATAGGCGGGTATTATTTCTTTTTTCTTAATGGAAACAACTACAATTCGGATACGACTCAAAGAAATTGGTTAAAAGGCAGACTTGCTGCCATTACATCAGATCCCGCAAACAGCAACAAGCCTATATTTGTCAATGTACATCAACCCATATCCAATACAGTAATGGATGGTCAACAGGGAAGTAATCCAAATTTAAATACGGATCTGAAAGATTATCCTCAAGTCGTTGCTTTTATGGGGCACTCCCATCTGGATATCAATGATGATCGCTCCATTTATCAAAAGGATTTTACCTCCGTAAATGAAGGTTCTATGTCATACATAGAGGCAGAGCATGGATACTTTGCTGCCACTCCGGCGGGGCTGGTTTCTCGCTTCGAGTTCCCTGTATCTCAAGCTGCATTTGTGGAGATATACCCCAATCGAGTTGAAGTGGACAGAGTGGCTTTAAATGCCGACTTCGGCGATATTTATTCGGGCGGAACATGGTCCTTTAATCCGCAGCCACCTTTCAACAGCTCGGGTGCCATTGCCGGCGAGCCTTGGGTGATTGAGTTAAAAGGCTCCACCAATGATGAAATCAAGAGCAATTTCAAGTTCACGGCGGTCAACCGAAATAAAATTGCTCCAGCTTTTAAAAGCACGGATCGTTTAAGCATCACCGATCTTGATACGGTGCCTAAAGTTGTCGTTCCGCAAGCCATGGACGATCAGATGGTGCATCACTATGAGGTAGCCGTAACGGATAGAAGAACCGGCCAGATGGTGAAGTCATTCAATGCATTTTCTGATTTTTATTTCTCTCCTGTTCCTAATACGATGACTTATCCATTGGATGGCCTTCAGGTTCAAACGAAATATTCTATTACCGTAACAGCAGTTGACAGTTATGGGAACAAATCTGCTTCGCTGCAAGAAACATTTACAACAGGTGGTACACCACCCGTCTTAACACCGATTGATCCGGCAACGATGTGGAAGCAATTGGTCGTCGATATGAACTTCGATGATAATTTAAGCGATCAAGCGAATGGAGTTACCGGTTTGGCTACGGCCATAGGAAACGTGACTTATGTAGCGGGGAAATCGAATAAAGCGGTAAGTATTCCTTCCGGAACCACGAATTATATCGATCTTGGAAGCCGAAGTGATCTGAAGTTCGGAAACGGTGATTTTACAGTATCTTTTTGGCATACGGGTTCCCTGGCAGGTGATCAGACGGTCATTTCAAACAAAGACTGGAATTCAGGTAAAAATGTCGGGTGGTATATTGGTCCTGCTACAGCAAACAATATGACCCTTAACATGGCCAATGGCACGACTCGTTTGGATACAGGAGCGGGTGTAGGGACAGAGTGGCATCTCTTCACCATTATCGTGGATCGTACTAATAATGTTGGCAAAGTGTATGTAGATGGAGTGGAAAAAAGCTCAGCTACTGCAGCAGGCTTAGGGACAAGCAGCCTGGATACGACGTACAACATTATTATCGGGGCAGACGGTAAAAAAGGCTATGCCGGAGCATCTGTTACCATGGATGATCTGAAAATTTGGAAAAGAACGCTATCCGCTACGGAGATTAAAGCTCTCTCTGATTCTTATAAGACGGTAAAACTGTTTACATTTGAACAGCTTACTGCACTGATCAGTCAAGCCCATGCATTCCAGAGCAATGCTAGTTCAGTACCGGGTGTTTCTTATCCCCAAGATCTGTTAAACAGCCTTAAGGCTCAGCTGGCCATTGCCAAATCGATGACAAGCTCCAGTGATCCGAAAGATATTGATAATAGTTACTTAGAATTGCAATGGGCATTGGATTCGACGAAAGCGGCTGTCGTGTATACGTTTATCCCGAAGACTGCATTTACTGTCGACTCGTTTAGCTCCTATGCAGATAATGAGAGTGCTCTTGCATCCAATATTCTCGATGGGAGTGAAGCGACGATATGGCACTCGAAGTATGAGAGTCCTGCCGCCGATTTTCCTCATTGGGTCATCCTGGATACCCAAAATACACAGCGCTTTACGGGAATAAGAAGAACAAGCCGCTTGAGCCAAACAGCACTTGAATTTCCGAAAGATTTTATACTGTATGCATCTGACAATTTGGCAGATCTAAAGGATGATGCTTTCCTGAACAACGCTCAGAACAAGGCTGCAGGCACCTTCGGAAACACTTGGACAGGTACAGCTTACAAGGATTTTGTTGCGTTGGATAAGCCGTTGACAGGACGATATGTCAAGTTTGTCGTTACTAGCACATATAATTCAGCTAAAACTTTTACAAGCATGAGTGAAATTGATTTTACAGGCGAGACGGTGCCCATGTCCTCGAATGCGGATTTGTCCGATTTGAAAGTAAACGGGGAAACTGTACCTGGCTTCGCTTCTAATCAGTATAGCTATAAGTTGAATGTTCCCTACAGTACGACGGTAGCTGAGGTAACTTACAAGACGGCTGACGCGAAAGCAACCGTAGAGGTCGCTGGAGGAAATCAACTTGCTGTAGGCGATAACCTTGTAACGGTTAATGTGAAGGCACAGAACGGAAGTGCCCAACAATATACCCTTCTTATAAACAGGGCGGATCAAGAGCTTGCAACAAGTGCGGACCTGCTTGATTTGAAGTTAAACGGAAAAACGATAGATGGCTTTGCTTCCGATAAGCTTAATTATGTAGTCCATGTGCCAAATAGCACGACCGTAGCGGAAGTGACTTATAATCAGGCCGATGCAAGAGCAACGGTAACGATTACCGGAAGCGGTGAGCTCGCTGTTGGGGATAACCTGATCAAGGTCGATGTTAAGGGATCGGATGATACTTCTAAACGTTATACCGTTATTGTGAAACGGGCAAGCATCGCTCTATCCTCTAACGCGGATCTGACAGACTTGAAGATCAACGGGAAAACCGTGCCTGGCTTCGCATCCAATCTGCTAAGCTATGTGATGTATGTACCTATCGCTACACCTGAAGCCAAGGTGACTTATACCTTGTCTGACCCTAAAGCGGCTGCTGTTATAGTGGGAGAGGTTAAACTTTCTGTCGGCAGCAACTTGATTCTAGTTCATACTACGGCAGAGGATGGAACGGTCAAGCAATATGCTATTACAGTCATCCGATTAGGCTCTACCAATAATCACTCCTCCAGCGGTGGCTCTTCATCGCCAACGCCGCCAGTGGAGGTGGTCCCGACACCACCGGTGACTGAGACAAAACCGGATAAGCCGGAAGTAACCCCGACTCCAGAGCCAACCGTGCCGGTTGCGCTTAAGGATTTGGCCGGGCATTGGGCTGAATCGAACATCAATAGAGCCATAGCACTCGGCTTTATTCAAGGGTATCCAGATGAGACATTCCAACCAAGTAAATCCGTAACTCGTGCTGAATTTGTGGTCATGTTAGCTCATGCTTTAAAGCTTCAAGGTGAACCGATGAACTTGTCGTTCACAGATGCTAATGCAATTGGAGATTGGGCTAAACGAGAGATAGCCGCTGCTGTGAAGGCTGGAATCATTAACGGATATGAGGATGGAAGCTTCCAGCCGGATCAAAGGATATCCCGGGCTGAAATGATTGTTATGATCATGAGAGCCAAAGGCTTATCCTCAGATAGTCGAGTGACTTCCTTTGCAGATCAGAGCGATATTCCGCAGTGGGCGATGGGATCGATTGCTTTGGCAGAGGAGAAAGGGTTAGTTGACGGACTCCCTGGTAATCGTTTTGCTCCGAAGGATCAAGCCAATCGCGCGGAAGCTGTTGTAGTCCTGTTGAGGCTAATAGATAAAATGGGTAAGTAACACCTTATCACATAGTAAACAATATTAAATTGTGACCCGTGAGTTGATCACTTAGTAATAAAGTGAACCTCCTGCGGGTCACTTTTTTGTGGTTTGATTGAAAACTCCCCTCTCCCATGATATAAATGCAATCTTTCTTCTGTCTTTCTTCTAAGAGGTTTAACCATGTGACGTTGGATTTACCGAAAAAAAGCATTGGTGGGAGTGACCTAAACAGCATACTGATGTTAAGACCCACACTTTCGAGTAGCTGTTGTCAATGGAAGCAATTGCTCTAGTGCGGTTATGAATGCATATTTTTGTCCGTCGGGGACAGAAGTATGCATTTTGTTGTTCAGGCAGGTTAAACAGGTTGTGTGTGCGGCATCTTTTTTATGGAGTTGTAATTAGTGGTTGAAAATATGTGTGTTTGTGTGTTATTATGTGTGGGTCAGTGGGTGAGAGGGGATGACATCTTGTGATCATTGTGGCGGTGTTACTTGTTATTTGTTCGGGACTGACTCATGCGGTCTGGAATTTGTTTGCGAAAAAAAGTGAGGATAAGGGTTTGTTCCTGTGGGCAATCCTAATTCCCTCTATTGTGATTCTGCTTCCTACTTCAGTAATGGAACTTGTTCACGCCGACTTGCCGGCCTTAGGGTACTTGTTAGTTTTTCTTTCATTAGGGCTGCAGGCCGCCTATGGCTTATTGCTTACCGAAACGTATAAACACGGTGATTTATCTCAGGTGTATCCTGTCATGAGAGGGACTTCTACGCTGCTCATTCCGACAATAGGAGTTATTTTTCTGGGAGAATCCTTATCTGTATGGGGTTGGGTAGGTTTAGGCTGCATCATAGCAGGGATTTTTATTATGAGTGGGCGGACATTTGGCCGCAATATCGGAGGGGCACAGCGAAAGCCGCTGCTGCTGGCATTGTCGGTTGGGTTATGTACGACATTTTACGTGCTTGTAGATAAACTCAATTTACATAATTTATCTCCCTTCACATTATTGGAGATTGCAAATATCGGATTTGTATTGGGGATTTCCAAGTCTGTATTCGGCGTACCAAATATGAAAAAACAGCTAATGACGAATTGGAAAGGGATTGCGGTTGGGGCGATCTTGAATCCGGGCTCTTACTTGTTATTCCTCTATGCTATGAGCATTTCTCCATTGTCGCACATATCTCCAGTACGAGAGATAGGCATCGTATTTGGAACAATTCTGGGGGTATGGCTTCTGAAAGAAAAGCAAGGCACTCAACGAATCATCTCATCTGCCATTGTTGCGCTAGGCATTATGCTGGTGGCAGCGTTCGGCGCATCCTGAGCTAATCGTGAACAGAAACTAAAAAATGTGAATATAGTACAAAAATAGATGAATATTGTGGGATCTGCTGCAATGTTCTTTTGTTATATAATAAATGAAAGCGCTTTATGTAAGCGCTTCATTCAAAGTGCTATATAAGAGCTTTGACTAAAAATATCACGGAACCTGTCATTCTAATCGGTTATTTTCATTATTTTAGGGGGTCATAAAAATGAAAAAAAGAAATCGAGTGATGCTTGCTTCAACCTTAAGTGGGCTGCTTCTTATGTCCGCGTGCGGAGGTGGTGACAATGGAGGAACCAAAGAAAGTCAACCTGCTAAGGTCGCCAATGATGTCAAACGAGACCCTGTAGAAATTACGTTTTACCGTCCCAATACAGGAACTACGGATGAGCAATTCATGGATTTGATGGGTAAAAAAATTAAAGAGAAGTTTCCGTATGTGACCCCAAAATTTATACCTTTCGGTACAGGAACCAGCATCAATGAGGTTATTGCATCTGGACAGGACCTTGATATCGTCATTTTATCCATCGGTTTTGTCGCTCAATTCCAAAATTACAATTTGCAGACGGACTTGGGGGAATTTATTAAGAAGACGAATTACGATACGAGCCGTCTGGAAAAATCTACGTTTGATTTTATTAAGGACTATGGCAAAGGCAGCATATTTTCTCTGCCGATCTTTACAACGGCTGAAGTGCTAATGTACAACAAGGACTTGTTCGATAAATTCGGTGTTTCTTATCCGACGGAGGGCATGACCTGGGACGATGTGTATGAAATCTCGAAAAAGATGTCCCGAAATGAGGGAGGCACCCAATATTACGGTTTAATGACTTCCGTTTCACATATGGAGAGGGTAAACCAGCTATCGCTTCCGTTCGTCGATCCTAAGACGATGAAGCCTGTGGTGGATTCGGAAAAATTCAAAATGTTTGCCGAAAACTTTGCTAGATTTTATAAAATTCCGGGAGCCGTTGTGCCGAAAGAAAGACAAGGGAAAGAGGCCGATCTATTCATTAAGGACAGGACGCTTGCGATGTATGCATACTTTAACAGCACGATGGTAGGTGCTCCTGCGGATATGAACCTGGATGCCGTTCCACTTCCTTCGTTTAAAGAAGCGCCGGGAGTCGGATCTCAAATGTATCCTACGTTAGCGAGTGTAGCCAGCACAAGCAAGCATAAGGATGTAGCCTTCGATATCTTGGCCTATTTGACTTCGGATGAAATGCAGGAGAAATTTGCGGCGGACGGCACGGGTATGCCGGTCGTGAATAATCCGAAGCTGATCGAATCGTTCGGCAGAGATATTCCGACGCTGAAAGGGAAAAATATTAAAGCGTTCTATCCGACCAAACCAGCGCCTATTTCTCCTAAAACGGTTTATGATGATATCGTGGAAAAACCGACTACGGCTGCATTCAGAGAGGTTGCCCAAGATTTGAGCGACGTAAACACAGCCTTCCGTAAAGCGGCCGAGCAAGCGACCAAGGATATCGAAGCGGCAGCAAAGAAATAAGTCGCATATGGGGCGGTAGGCCTAACTAATATCGTTAAAATAATAAAAGCGGCAGCATCGAGACTCTCGAATGCTGCCGTTTTTTGCGCACGAATCATAGCTTCTTCAGCACCTCGAATATTTTCAATTCGTTTACCGTTGCTACTACTTCTGCTGTACTTTGCATTTTGAACTTTTTCAGAATGCTGCCGACCTGTTTTTTAATCGTTTCATATTCAACGGTCCGTTCCTCCGAGATTTGCTTACGCGTTTTATTTTCGCAGAGAAGCTTGAGCACCTGCAGCTCGCTTGGGGTCAGCTCCGAAATAATTTGAATGACATAGAGCAGACTCGTTTCGGTCTTCTTGATGCGCACGAATTCTTCCCGTATTTTCTCAGCGATCATCGGACGGATAGGGGAACGGTTGTAATATGCAGAGCGAATAGCCTCGACAATTTCTTCCTTTTCCGCAGTTTTAAGAATATAATCCATAATGCCGGTTTGAAAAGCGGCGAAAATAATGTTGTCATCCTTGTGCACGGTCAGAACAATAATTTTAATATGCGGAAGCTTCTCGTTAATTTGCTTGGCTGCATGAATGCCTGCTAACGGATCCTCCATCTCGATATCCATCAAAATGATATCCGGTTGATGCAGCGCCGCGTACAGCACGGCTTCATAGCCTGAGCTAGCGGATGCAACACTCTCCATATCTTCGCAAGCGGCGATAATGCGCTCCAGTCTTCTGCGATGGGCCTCCATATCGTCCACGATAAGTATTTTTATATGATCCCCGTTCATATCAAGTGCCTCCCCTTTTTAACTCCCTTGTCTGAACCTTGGCGAATGGGGGTATATTTTATTCCCCTACCTTATTTTGCAATTCCAGAATAACTGCTGTTGATCGTGTTGATCCTAAATAACAGGTAGATAAATACGGAACGTTGTGCCTTCACCTAGCTTGCTATCCACACTAATCTTGCCATCGTGGCCGGCAACGATTTTATGACAGTAAGAAAGACCGATCCCCCAATTATGAATCGACGGCTTGGTCGAGAAGAAAGGGGAGAAGATCATGTCCAGATGCTCCTTCGGCATACCAGGTCCATTGTCGGTGATAGAAATCATCCCCCAACTGTCCTGTCGGCCAAGATGAATGACGATGGCTCCGTCCGGAGAACCAGCTATCGATTCGAGAGCGTTTTCAATAATATTATAAATCGCCTCAGCCATATGCTGCTGATCAATATAAGCTATTGGTACTTCTGCGCCGGCTACAAATTTGATATCTGTTTGAAGATTCCCCTGCTTGACGAGGGACAGGGCCTCCTTAACAGGAGTGTTAAGACGAGACGGCTGCAGGTTCAGCTCGATCGATTTGAGCTTGTGGACCGCATCGCTTATACTCTCCATCGCGGCAGAACACGATTTCAGCATCAGGTCCAAACTGTACGAAGTATCTTCATCGTCTGCATGCTTCTCCTTCAAATATTCCGCCTCCGAACGGACAGCTAGCAGATGATTTTTCATCGCATGGGTAAAGGCTCTTGCCCCCAAGGAAGCTGTATCAATGCTTTTGTTGATTTGAACGTCCTGATTTTTGTGATAGGCTTCTATGGAATTGTACTTGAACACGATAAAAATGAGAAAGGCCAGCGCAGCAAACACAACGTAAGGAAATACATACAACGTTAACGGATACGAGCCGATTGGAGGCTGAAGGTAATTGTAATAGCCTTGCAGATAGGTTGCAATGACCAGGTTTTTGGGTGCCCATGAGAACAGTAGAAAATGGATCAGGACAACCGGAATCAGGCTCAAAATATGGTACAAAGCATAGTTTTTCAAAAAACGAATCTTCGGATAATTCATATAGTAATTGAGCAGCATCCAGAAGGCGATCACGATGAGCACGTCTCCCGCATAACGGAAACCATATTCAAGAAAATGGATCGCGGAGCTTAACGACATCCCCTCCGTATTGGTACTATTTACGGCAATGTCTTGAAGCCAAATTTGAATGCCCGGATCATAAAAAATCAAAGAAATGACGGAAAAAACGGCGATAGCCCCATAAATCCTGGCGTTCGTCCGTCTTCGGGAAGTGCGTGTAAAGGAAATGGCAAAGCATAAGAGCGATCCATTAAATAAAATAATGCCGCCGTTCAGCAAACGAATTAGCATGTTCACGTTAAATTTGGTTAGCACCAAGTAGTTCCACGTTCCCGGACTGAAGTTAAAGAACGTATGAATGATATTGTAATAGTAGTTGAATTTACTCAAATACAAAGTAAAGGAAACGAACGAAATAACCCATCCGAGGATGATGCCGAACATGAATCGGGTGGACAGGCTGTTTAATTTACGATAAGTGAGAAGAATCGAACAGACGATAAACAATAGCGTGAAATAGATCATGTTGAACGACTCCAGATGTCAGATTACGGATGGATAGAAAAGGGGGAATAAAACTTTCACCTTCTGCGACCGACTCGAATTCCCCTATACTATAGACAGCGACGAAAGCGTAATCATTATGATAACAAAACAAGGGATGGATGTAAAATGAAAAAAGTAATAGGCGCCGCATTAGCGGGTACCTTGTTGGTTGGACTTGCAGCGGGCTGCGGGGATAAACCGGCCGATAATAAAGCAGCGGGGAACGGGTCGGCTTCAGACTCGAATACGATTAATCTTCGGATGACCATACTTCCTGACGACTTGGAAACGACCAAGCTGGCGTATGAAGAATTTAAGAAAGACAATCCGAACATTAACGTTCAATTCGAGACGATTCCTCAAGCGCAATACTATGAAAAACTGCGTTTGCAATTATCTGGTGGAGAAAAAATCGATTTGTTCGGCGGCAATATGGACGTGTTCCTGGATACAGGCATTTTGGAGCCTTTGGATGATTACATCAAAAAAGGCAATGTGGATGTATCCGGCTTCGGTCCTTTGTACGACGGCATGAAGGTAAACGATAAAATGTATGGCTTGCCATACCGCAAATCGAATTACATGCTTTATTACAACAAAACGTTGTTCGACCAAATGAACGTGCCTTATCCTAAGGCGGACATGACATGGGATGAGTTCAGAGACTTAGCCAAGAAAATGACCAAAGGCGAAGGTGCCAACAAAATTTATGGCGCATACCTGCAGCAATGGGCCCAAACCTGGTACATGCAGTCCGTTCAGACAGGGGCATCCATCATTGATAAGGATTTGACTCCGTTCAAGAAAGCACTCCAATTCCGTAAGGATATGGAGAAAGACGGCTCTATTATGCCATGGTCCGAGCAGGTAACCACTTCCGCACACTACAATTCGGCGTTCCAAAAGGGCAACGTAGCGATGAATCTTATCGGTGACTGGCATGTAGCGCAGCTTCGTCAAGCGGAAGCGGATAAAAAAATCAGCTTTGACTGGGACGTTGTACCGATTCCTCATCCACCGGGCGTAGCCGCGAATACAAGCTTAGCGACTCCGGTGTCGATCATGATCAACAAAGATTCTAAGAACAAAGAAGCGGCATTCAAGCTGCTGCAATATTTGACAGGCGCCAAAGGAGCAAAGGTATTCGCATCCAAGGGCTTCCTGACAGGCTTCACCAATGATGACATCCGTAAAGCCTATGTAGGCGATGGCAGTATGAAGCCGAAGAACATTCACTACTTCGTGGAACAAAAAGAGTATCCGGAATATCCTCTGCTTCCTGGCGTGAAAAACATCGTCGTAGGCAACATTTATTTGCAGGAAGGCGAGCTTGCTTTGTCCGGCGGCCAAACAGTCGACCAAGCGATTCAAAAGATTGGTGAGCGTGTTCAGAAAGAATGGGCGGATAAATACGCAAAGGATTACAAAGCAGGTAAAAAATAATTTAGTAGAAAAATAAAGGTTCCCATGTTGTCCTTGATAGAGTGGAACCAGCACAGTTAGTGGGGAAAGATGCTTTCAGCGCGAGTTTTGGCTTATCGTCATCACCATAAGAAATTCCAATTGACGATAAACAAGATGGTTAAGCCGGCTGGAGGCATTTTCCCCACGGGTTGCTTCACTTTATCACAGACTTATGGGATCACCTACAACAGAAGGGAGTGGAACCGCGTGCAGGCATCAAGAGCGCTAACAAGAAGAAACCGGCTGGTAGGGTATGCTTTTTTGCTACCTAATATACTCGGCTTCCTGACGTTCATCTGCTTTCCGGTTATTGCTTCATTTGTTATGAGCTTTACCGATTGGAACGGCTTTGGAGCTATTACTTTTGCAGGCTTGGACAATTATAAACGATTGATTGGCGATGAATCGTTCCGCATCTCACTGCTGAACAGTATAGTGATGATGGTCGTTTCGGTGCCGCTAACTCTGCTGCTCGCTATATTGGCAGCTGTAGCACTAAACAAAGGCATCAAAGGGCTGAAAATATTTCGCACAGCGATATTCCTTCCTCATATTACAGCGACCATTGCGGTTGCAGTCGTGTGGCAGCTATTGTTCAATCCAACGATGGGGCCAATTAACGGGATGCTAAGAAGTATAGGTGTAGATCATCCTCCCGCATGGTTAGCCTCTACCCAATGGGCGTTGTTCTCAGTCATCATAGTGACGATTTGGCAAAATGTCGGCTATTACATGGTCCTGTATCTCGCCGGACTTCAGGGGATTCCGAGGGATTTGTACGAAGCGGCTGAGATCGATGGAGCAGGCAAGCTGTCGCAGCTCATTAAAATAACGGTACCTATGCTTTCGCCGGTTATTTTTTTCACGGTCATTATGGGCATTATCAATTCGTTTAAAGTATTTGATCTAATATTCCTGCTGACTAAGGGAGGTCCGGGCCGATCAACGCATGTGCTCGTTTACGATATTTACTACACAGCTTTCCAAAGATATGAATACGGTTATGCATCGGCCATGGCCTATGTGATGTTCGCCATTATTGTTCTGATTACGATCATTCAATTCCGCGGCCAGAAAAAATGGGTTAATTACTAAACGACGAACGGGGATGACAAGAGAATGAATTCAGTCGCACCAGCTACAAAACAACCGCATTCCTTGAAGGTTTCCCGCTCGTCAGGAGCGTGGATTGGTAAAGGATTATTATATGTAGTGCTTATAGCCGTTGCAGGCTCGATGATCATGCCGTTTCTGTGGATGATCTCAGCCTCGTTCAAATCGGAGGCGGAGGTGTTCGGGTTCCCGATTCAATGGATTCCGAGCAAGTTCTACTTTTCGAATTATTCGAAGGTATGGAGTGACCTTCCGTTTTTTACTTACTATTTTAATACGATTAAAATTGCTGTCAGCACGACGTTATTGCAAATCATTACATGCTCCATGGCTGCGTATGCTTTTGCCAAGGTACGGTTTCCGGAGCGGGATAAATTGTTTTTCTTGTATATCACAACGATGATGATCCCGTTCCAGGTCATGATGATTCCACAATTTTTGCTGATGAAGCATTTTGGGCTGTTAAATTCGCATTGGGCGCTTATTTTGCTTGGAGCATTTAGTCCGTTCGGAGTCTTCTTATTCCGTCAGTTTTATATGTCGATTCCTGAGGAGCTGTCTGAAGCGGCGCGTATCGATGGATTAAGCGAGTTCGGTATTTTTGCGCGAATCATTATGCCTCTGACGCGTCCGGCTATTGCAAGTCTTACGATCTTCACCTTCATGCATTCGTGGAATGATTTCCTGGGGCCATTGATTTATTTGAATGATGATGCTCTCTTCACGCTTCAGCTTGGTATGCAGCATTTTCAGACGGAGCACGCGACCGAATACGCGCCTCTTATGGCTGCTGCCGTATGTGCCATTATTCCGACCATTATTATATACTTCATTGCTCAGGATCACTTCGTTGAAGGCATTTCTGCCGGAGCGGTGAAAGGATGAGCAGGATGAACAAAGAATCAGCCAATAACAATATAGGAAAGCCGAATATTGTCTATGTGTTTGCTGATCAGTGGCGCAGACAAGCTGTAGGCTTTCGCAATGAAGATCCTGTGTTGACGCCTAATATTGATGCTTTTGCTAAGGATAGTCTTATATTTGATCATGCGGTCAGCTGCACCCCACTTTGCTCGCCCCATCGGGCGGCATTGATGACCGGTACGTATCCGCAAACGAACGGAGTCTTCACCAACTGCAAGATAGGGGCGGATATAGCGCTGCGAGCAGATGATATCGGCATTGGGGATGTGCTGAAGCAAGCAGGCTATAAAACCGGATATATCGGCAAATGGCATTTGGATCTTCCTGAGCAAAATGTAACCGATCATCCGGTTTCGGGAGCTAGAGGATGGGATGCCTACACGCCTCCGGGTCCGAAAAGGCATGGATTCGATTATTGGTATTCATATGGAACGTATGATGAACATTTGACACCGCATTATTGGCAGGATACGCCGGATATGATTCAAGTGAATCAATGGTCTGTTGAGCATGAGACTGATATGGCAGTTGCGTTTTTGGAGCGGTCCGCTGATGTTGAGCAGGAGCCTTTTGCATTATTTGTATCATGGAATCCACCGCATAGTCCGTTCGATCAAGTTCCAGATCAGTACAAGAAAATGTATGAGAACATGGATATACATTGGAGGCCTAATGTACGAGCCGAAGGATTGGCGGCGCATACCGGAGAGCCGATTGAGGATGGAATTGAAAATTTACAGCGGTATATGAGGGATTATTGTGCTGCCGTTACCGGACTGGATGAACAGTTTGGACGTATCCTCAAGAAGCTGAAGGAGCTTGGTTTGGAGGAAAACACGCTGATTGTATTATCTTCAGATCATGGCGAGCTGATGGGAGCACACGGCTTGATGGCGAAGCATTCATGGCACGAGGAGTCTATCGGCATTCCTTGTTTGATGAAATGGCCTGAGCGCATTCATGCAGGCAGGACGGATCTATTGTTTAACAGCGTGGACATTATGCCGACGCTCCTCGGTCTTGCGGGGCTGGAGGTCCCGTCAACCGTGGAAGGAAGTGATTATTCGAGAGCGGTGCTTGGGTTAGAAACGACTCCAGATCAACCCGCTTTCCTATGCGCTTTCCCAGGCCGTAAAGATGTGATGGAGCAATTCGCTGCCCAAGGGTTGGACAACAAGCGTTTCGGGTGGAGAGGGGTCCGCACGAGTAAATATACGTATGTAGTTCATCGAGGCTACTCGGCGGTTGACCCGAATTTCTGCTTGAGACTTCTCTACGACCTGGAAGAAGATCCTTATCAGTTAAATCCGCTGCTGCTGCAAAGAGCCTCACAGCACCCTATCGCGCAGCAGTTGAACACGGAACTGCAAGAATGGCTTGTAAGAATGGACGACCCTTTCGAGTTGTAGAGGCACAAGCAGTCGTGAGGCGGGATGGATTGTGGGATCGAGCGACGGTCACTTTGACCCGACAACGACGATACAGCGTCAAGACGCCTCGATGCTAATAGCCAAGGCATTGCATAGTAGAGAAATTCCGACGACATCCTCCTTGAATCGTCTATCCGACTTTAAGGATGGACAGCTGGTATCTGGCTATGCAAGGGAAGCAGCAGCCGTCCTGCTGCAGCACAATCTGCTGACAGGCGACGAGCAGCAACGATTGAACCCGACAGGGCCGTTAACCAGAGCGGAGGCGGCGATGCTGATCTACCGTCTATTAAAATAAAAAATAAAACAAGCAGCAGAACCTGTTTCAGGCTCTGCTGCTTTTTATCTCTATACGTGCTGAATTTTGATCAAGTTGGTAGAGCCTGATTGTCCGACTGGAACTCCTGCTGATACGACGACAAGGTCGCCGGATTCAATGATACCGGACTGTACGCCAGCTTTCAGTGCTGATTCAAACATAGCGTCGGTAGACTCCACTTTAGGTCCCAGAACCGGTGTTACCCCCCAGCAAAGAGTGAGTCTGCGTTGTACCCAATCGTTCGCAGTAACAGCGATGATAGGCGACTTAGGACGGTATTTGGATACCATTCTTGCGCTAAAGCCGCTTTCGGTAGGCGTAATAATCGCTTTAGCGTTCAAGTCGAGGGACGAGCTCACGGCAGCACGGCTGATGACCTCCGTGATGTTCGTTTTGCGCAGCTCCGTTTTGTTAGTCAGCATTTCTTCGTAAGGCAATACTTCTTCAATATTGGCAGCGATAGCCGCCATAGTACGGACGGATTCCACCGGATATTTGCCGGCAGCCGTTTCGCCCGAGAGCATCAGCACGTCTGTGCCGTCGTATACGGCATTGGCTACGTCACTTGCTTCCGCACGGGTAGGACGAGGATTCGATTGCATTGAATCGAGCATATGCGTTGCAGTGATAACGGTTTTACCGACGGCATTACCTTTTTGAATCATTTGCTTTTGGATGATAGGCACATCCTCCACCGGAATTTCCACCCCGAGGTCACCCCGGGCGACCATGAGACCGTCCGATGCTTCCAATATTTCATCCAGATTGACTACGCCTTCCTCATTTTCAATTTTCGAAATGATGTGAATATGGGGGGCATTTTTCTCTTCGAGAATACGTCTGATTTCCATGATGTCGCTAGCCTTGCGTACAAAGGAGGCAGCGATAAAATCAGCATTTTGCTCGACGGCAAATTGAATGTGAAGAACGTCTCTTTCCGTTACGCCCGGCAGCGAGGTGCGCACGCCTGGCAAGTTGACGCCTTTACGTGATTTGATAATGCCGCCGTTCAAAATACGGCAACCAATCTCAGTTCCTTCGATCGATTCCACCTTCAGCTCGATCAAGCCGTCGTCAATCAAAATACGTGAACCTACCGTTACATCCTGGGTTAACTGCGGATAGGATACGGAGATGCGATTCGCGGTCCCTTTGATTTGCTCGGTTGTCAGTGTGATTGTATCGTCGGTACGCAGCACGTAGGAAGCATCCTCTAGTAACCCTGTACGAATTTCGGGGCCTTTAATATCGATAAGGATGGAGACGGTTGCTCCAAGCTCCTCGGCAGCTTGACGTACTCTGGCGATTCTTCCTGCATGATCTGAGAGTTCGCCGTGAGCCATATTGATACGAGCGCCGTTCATTCCGGAACGGATCAATTCCTTCAAAGTTTCGACGGAATCACAGGCTGGTCCCATAGTACATAATATTTTTGTTTTGCGTGTCATTGTAAGTTCCACTCCTCTGTATAGGTGCTGTTGGAACTCATTGTAGGGAAAATTGTCGAATAATACTATGAAACATAGTATGGTAAATGTATAATAGTATGATAAAACAGATGCTTAACGGATAACGGATTAACGGTGTTACTGGGAGGATATGTAAGGAAGGAGCCTGCACATGATCTACATCGAAACGGTTCGCCAAGATACAGGAGTTCATTGGTTTGAAGAGTATGAGGAGGGGGCTCCTTGGTATGTCTTGGTTCTCGTAAGTTATGGCAAATGTTTGTATTGGATCAACCATGAGAAAGTAATACTGGAGAAGGGAGATTTACTGCTTATCCCGCGTGGGGTGCCTTTCTACGGAAAAAGTATACCAACGGTAACGCATGAGAAGTACGTCGTTTCATTCTTAAACGATGCTTCCTCACCTTTGCTTCCTCTGCTTACTGCAGCAGAATGCTGTAAATGGAAGACCGGCAAGTACGAGCTGCTCTTCCAGCGCTTCCGGATGATGAACGAGGAATGGAAGGAACAGCTTCTTTACCGTGAGGCGATGTGCCAATCGTTAGCTCTGGAAATATTAACCCACTGGAATCGGGAACTGGATGAGGGTAAGCCTTCATCGGCCAAAGAGCAGCATGTCGATCGGATGAAATCGTATATCCAAAACCATTATAGGGAGAAGGTGACAAAGGAAGACTTGGGAGAAGCGATCGATAAAACTCCTAATTATGCTGCAGCTCTGTTCAGCGGGGTGACGGGTCAGACCATCGGTGAATATGTGCATGGCTTACGGATGAAAACCGCTATTTATTTGCTGACCCATTCCCAGCGTACAATCGGAGACATTTCCGATTATTTGGGTTACTGTGACCCATCTTATTTTCATAAAGTGTTCAAAAGAGAGACTGGAAAGTCCCCTGCTGCTTATACGAAAGAGAGAGAGATACCCCCTCAGTAATACAACGCTTACATTAGTGTAATCCCCCTATTCAATGAAAAAAAAGCCCTATAGGTTAATGGGAATAATGTGTTTAAGCTTTACTTGCAGCCTTTTCTTCGCCTCTAGGAACGTTACTTATTGTGGGTACTTCTGCAAGATGTTCGTAAGAAAGGAGGTCAATATTGTAAGCGTTAACAATAAACTCATCGATGCAAAGCGATGACTAATTGACCGTAGGGAGGTAACTTTATTGAAATTAAGAAAGCTGCTCTGCTCATCCTTATTATCTGTCGTAATCCTTGCTGCTTCCTTTCCGGCTTATGCAGCTGATACACCGGGCTCAAGCTCGACTCTGCCTGCATTTCCGGGAGCGGAAGGGGGAGGCATGTACACAACCGGCGGCCGTGGGGGAACGGTGTACGAGGTGACGAATTTGGATGATTCCGGTCCGGGCTCTCTAAGAGATGCGGTAAGTCAAAGCAATCGGATCATTGTATTTAGGGTATCTGGAAATATCCAACTCGCATCGTCGCTCAACATTACGGGCTCCAATCTGACAATAGCCGGGCAAACCGCTCCGGGAGACGGGATCAGCATTAATAATTATTCCGTGTATGTAAAAGCGGATAATATCATCATGCGTTATTTGCGTTTTCGTATGGGGGATGAATCCCCTGCAGAAGGCGATTCGATGTCGATTGACAGCCGCAAAAATATCATCATCGACCACTGCTCGTTCGAATGGGCCATCGATGAGGTGCTGTCACCGCAAACCACGGATAATCTAACGGTACAATGGTCCATCATAGGTGAAGCTTTGCATATGTCTAAGCATGAAAAGGGCCGTCACGGCTTCGGCGGCTTGTGGGGAGCGGGCAACACCTCCTATCACCACAATTTGCTGGTTCATAACAGCAGTCGTAACCCCCGATTTAAAGGCAGAACGGAAGAGGATAAAAGAAGTCTGGATTACAGAAACAATGTCGTATACAACTGGAACTACAAAACCGCATACGGCGGCGGCAGCGCAAATGTGAACATGATTAACAATTACAATAAATACGGGCCGGACACAGACCTTACCAAAAGAGATTTAGTACTCGATGAACTGGGCCTGAACGGGCAATGGTACATTGACGGGAATAACATTGATGGTTCCCCAAGTGTTACGGCGGATAACTGGCTTGGAGTGCATGAGTTTACGCCTACCAATACCAGATTGTATGAACCGGTTCCGTCGACTCCGGTAACGACTCATACACCAGAGGAAGCTTACGAGCTGGTTCTTGCACAGGCTGGTGCTATTTTACCGAAGCGTGACTCTGTCGACTCCCGGATTGTTAATGACGTTCGCAATCGTACGGGCAGACAAATCAACTCGCCTGCAGAAGTAGGTGGCTGGCCTATTTTGAACAGTATTCCAGCTCCAACAGATACAGATCATGATGGAATGCCGGATGAGTGGGAACTTGCACATGGACTTAATCCTAACGATCCTGAGGACCGTAACGGCGATGTCGATGGAGATGGGTACCCGAATCTGGAAAATTACCTCAACTCCATTGTCGGAAACGGTTCGCAAAGCCCAACTGTTCAAATCACTACGCCTTCGATTAATACGATCACTGACACGGGAACTACGATCACTATTAACGCTGAAGCGACAGATCCCGATGGCTCCGTCAGTAAAGTAGAGTTTTACCGTAATAATACTAAGCTGGGTGAAGATGATACGGCTCCGTATCAATTTACTTGGTCGAATGTGCCTGAGGGAACCTACTTTCTAATCGCTAAAGCGATAGATAATTCGGGAACCTCGACGGATTCGGACGCTGTGCCGGTGCATATTAATGCGCCTGGGGACATTACTCCTTGGAGTGCTGTGGATATTGGCAATCCTGGGCTGCCGGGACATTCGAACCTGAATGACGGTGTGTTCACGGTCAAGAGCTCCGGTAACATTTCAACAAATCCGGAATCCTTCCAATTCGCCTATCAAAAACTGACTGGCGATGGTCAATTGATCGCACGAATTGATAAAATTACACATACGACACCTCTTGCAAAAGCCGGAGTCATGATCCGCGAAAAGCTGACGCCTGGTTCACGGTTGGGATTGATGGGATTGGCAGTTAGGGGAGACGGACACGTCGCTGAATTTTACAGCAGGGAAACCGAAGGGACTGACATTGTCGAAACACCGCCTCTGCCTTCGATCAATCCACCATATTATGTGAAGATCGTCAAGTTCGGTGGCACCGTAACAGGCTATATTTCTCAAGAGGGAACCAACTGGTCGTCCATCGGCTCGATGCCGCTGGATGCTAATGAAGTGTATATAGGCTTAATGGCCGATGCGGCAAAAGAGAACAATTTAATCGAAAACTACAATAAATCGACCTTTTCTCAAGTGAAATTCGAAACGATTGCTCCTGTACCTTACCGTCCTACCGGAGTTGCGGTATCTCGGGGAACCTCGGATCTGCTAGTATCCTGGTCGCCAGCTGAAAGGGCAACGAGCTACCAGGTGAAAAGAAGCCTGACACCGGGAGGGCCTTACACGACAGTGGCGACCGTTTCCTCCAACGAATATTTGGATACTCAGGTAGAAGCGGGAGTGAATTATTTCTACGTAATCAAAGCGGCCAATGCTGCTGGGGAAAGCCTTGAGGATTCAGAGGAGCGTAACGGAGCGCTGCTTGGGACACCGGCTGCGGTGATTCTCATCAATGATGATTTTGAGAGTATGACGGTTGGGGCTCAACCGGAAGGCTACGATAGTCGGCCGATTCCGGGAACCGACCAAAATCATATTTTGGTAGATGAAGTCCCAAGCTCGCCGGCAGGCAATCATTCGAGCAAGCTGCTTAATTTGTACGACGACAGCACGAGCCAAACGCGGGCTTCCAAAGCATTCCCAGCACAGCAAGGAACGGTTATCGCGGAAGTGGATGTTATGCAAACGGCAGGGGCCGATTATCCAAGGGTACTGCGCTTGCTTGACACAGCCTTCGGTAAGCAATACGTCGAGATTTTCTCCGGTTACGGTGCCGGTTGTCCTACTGCCTATTGCTTCTATTATCGGAACACGGACACCAGCAATGGCAAGGCAGTACCATTGCCGACCAACAATGAATTTAAGCCAAACACATGGTATCACGTTAAGGTCGTTGCAGATATCAAAACACAGATGGCTGAAGTATTCATCAACGGGGTCTCTGCCGGAGCAATAACGTTCCATAAGGACAAAGGATGGCCGGATGCTGCCAAGCTAAGCGCTATTGACTTCCTGTCATCAGCCAAAGACAAGGTGAACGAATATATTGATAACGTTCGTATCGGTGTACCGGCTCTGGGTGCACCAACTGGAGTAACGTCTGCAGTTTATGGTAATGCCGCTCAAATCAGTTGGTCGGCTTTACCGGGCGCAACCTCATATAATTTGTACCGCAGTGAAGGGGATGGCGGCAGGTTCAGGTTGGTAGCATCCGCTCAAACGGATTTAAGCTATATGGACAAAGGATTGGCCTATGACAAAACGTATACTTACGTTGTGGCAGCAGTGAATAATACGATTGAGGGTGATTATTCGGCACCGGTATCGGTAACGCCTGAAGGTCCTTTGGTTATTCAGCTGGATCAACAGAGTGGCTCTGTGACTCAAGCGACTTATGGCATCTCGGGCAGTGTCAGTCGTGCGGCAGCTGTTAAAGTGAACGGGAATGCGGTCCCGGTGGGATCGGATTTGAAGTTCTCGACAACATTGAATCTGAATCAAGGCAATAATCTGATCAAAGTAGAAGCCGCTGATTCAACAGGAGCGCAGGCGGAACCGGTTTCGCTTATGCTGTTTGTGGATTCAATCGTACCCGAGCTAAGACTTAATCAGTCCAATGGTTCTGTTTCTACTGCTGTGTACTCAATTTCTGGAACGATAAGCGAGCCTGGTAAAGTATTTATTAACGGCAAAGAAACGGCTGTCGATTCCAATTTACAGTTCAATCAAAAAGTGAATCTGGTCAAAGGGGCCAACGAATTTACCGTAACAGCCGTAGATTTGTTAGGAAATAGCGCTGCACCTAAGAAAGTGACGATTACGTACGACACGGTGAAGCCTGTAGTGACAATCGATAATCCGCATGGCGGACACGGCAACGGCAAGGATGATCAGGTGGAGGTAGGAAACTACACTATAACGGGTAAAATTAGTGAACCTGGAACCGTAACGGCTAACGGATATGTGGCTAAGGTTAATGCAGACTTGACCTACTCCGTAATCGTGCCTCTAAGGAAAGGAAGGAATCGAATCGTCATAGAAGGGAAGGATTTGGCGGGGAACCGTTCGGATTCGATAACATGGGAGGTTGTTGCCACTAAGAAGGGGTCCAATAACGGACATGACGACTGAACCATGGTGGCAATGATAACGGAAACCAAGGCGGAAATGACAATCATGACGGGCACGACAACAAGGATAAGGATGGACATTCGTTGTAATTAAAACAATAGAAGGTGGCTGCGATGGCAGCCGCCTTTTTTTCGTTCAAAAGTTGGCTCTCGACACACTGACAACTCATAGCTTTGGCGTATGTAACAGTTGCAGTTCTATAGCTCCAATCCTATGCCTTGTTTGAAGCGCTTGATTACCATATGAGTCTCTACGTTAACAATCCCCTGCATCGCATAGATCTTTTTAAATAAAAAATGATCGAGAGCTTCATCATTTTTCAACAGGGCATGCATGTGCAGCGTGCTGGGGCCAGTCATTTGATAAATGCTGACCACGCAAGGATCCTCGGATAATTCGTTACCCACCTGCTCCACATAACGGGGCTCTACCTCTACCTCAAAAAAAGCGGACACGGTCTTGCCCAGCTTCATTGCATTCAGTCGTATCGTAAAATTTTCGATGATGCCTGACTCCATTAAAGCCTCTACCCGTTTTTGAATTGCCACGCGGGATAAATTCAACTCTTCGCCGATTTTGGAATAGGACACTCTGCCGTTCTCATGTAGAAAGCGAATAATATCTTGATCGGTTTGATCCAAATGAGGAAGATCCATAACCATAACCTACTCTCTTTTAGATTATGAATATTGACACAATGGAGAATAGATGCATATAATTATGTCATTAAATATAACATATAGTTACGATTTGATTCAATTTCATAAGAATATCATCATTTTGTGTTATATAACATAACATTAAATGGGTTAATTTGGAATGGGTAGTGCTCTAATTTATACAGCTTGATGAAGCCGTGAAGTTTTGAGAAGCCCAATTATTCAGAAGATGGGTGAAGGATGGAGGTGGGGGCGCTGGAGCCTTACGTCACTTCTATGGGTCTCTTATCAATAAATTTAATAAAGCCTAGTTAGATAAGGAGGCGAAATCGTGGGACTCACCCTAACTCAAGCGAATGAAATGAACCAGAATGCGTTTATCGAGTTGCTGGGCTGGATATTCGAGCATTCGCCGTGGGTGGCTGAACGAGCTTGGGCATCAAAACCATTTAATTCGGTCGTGCATTTGCACGAAATCATGGTTCAGATGGTCAAGGCAGCCTCGTACGAGGAAAGATTAGCGCTCCTTCAGGCCCACCCTGACTTAGCAGGCAGGCTCCAGATGACGGTGGTATCGCAGCAGGAACAGAGGGGTGCCGGTTTAGACCAATTGTCGGAGGAAGAGTACAAGGTGATGTCCTCCATGAATCGTGACTATACAGAGCGCTTTGGGTTTCCTTTTATTATTGCTGTCAAGGGACTAGGGAAGGAAGCTATCATTGCAGCGATGAAGGAACGCCTAAATAACAGCTTTGCAGCTGAATATGAAAGAGCGTTGACAGAAGTAGCACGGATCGCGGGATTTCGTTTAGAGACAGTTTTTAATCAAAATGACGATTCGGGAGAGGTGGAAAAGTCAATGAGCAACGAGCGGGTGATGTATTACGGGAAGGGCGATGTATTGGTTTACAGAACTTACGGGAAGCCGATGAAGGGGATTCGACCGATTCCTGAATCAGACTTTACGGGTGAAGAAAACGTAATTTTTGCCCATAACATCAAAATTGCCGTTCGGGGCGAACCGTTTCTATCTTCCTTTACGGAGGGGGACAACAGCATGGTCGTTGCGACCGATTCCATGAAAAATTTTATTCTTCGTCATGCGGCGGATTATAAGGGCAATACGACCGAAGGATTTCTGGAGTTCGTAAGCCGGCGGTTTCTGGATGCTTACCCGCAGATGACTTCCATTGAAATTACGGGAGATCGGATTCCTTTTCTAGGCTTGCAAATACCAGGTGAACAAGGGCTGAAGGCGAGTGGACTTGTATACCGTTACTCTCATAATGACCATCCGACAGCTACATTAGAAGTGAAACGCAGTGACGGAGTCGCAGTTATTACCCGGCATCGTTGCGGGCTAGCGGATTTACAGCTCATTAAAGTGCGGGGCAGCGGGTTTGCAGGCTTCGTAAGAGATGAGTATACGACACTTCCGGAAACTAACGATCGGCCGTTGTTTATCTATTTGGATATTCATTGGACCTACAGTGATCCTGGTGACTCACTCTCTACGGAGTCGGGCAGGTACGTACCGGCTGAACATATCAGAGACATTGCACATGTAGTGTTCCATGAGAAGAACAGCCCTTCAATCCAGCATTTGATCTATCATATCGGGCTGCGAATGATGGAGCGTTTCCCGCAAATTGAGTCTGTACAGTTCGAATCGAATAATCGGACATGGGAGACGGTGGTAGAGACTGTGCCGGATAGCGAAGGTAGAGTGTATACGGAGCCGCGTCCGCCTTATGGATTCCAAGGTTTCTCCATGACTCGCGAAGATTTGGCCCGTATTGGAGGGTGATGTGATGACAGGCAGAATAACAACTCATGTTCTCGATCTGTCAAGTGGACTTCCGGCAGCGGGAGTTCAAGTGACGCTGTTTCAAATTGAGGAAGACGATGAACGGGTGGAGCTTCTCAGCCGAGTGACGAATCTTGATGGCAGGCTGGATAGTCCGCTGTTGGAAGGCGAGACGGTTCAACGAGGTATTTATGAGCTTGTATTTCATGTGTCCGAATATTTTTGCAGATCAGGAGGCGCGGGCCCTGTTCAAGCGAATAGGAGGCTGCCATTCCTGGATAAAGTTCCTATACGCTTTGGTGTTGAAGATGATGAAGGACATTATCATGTACCGCTGCTGATAGCGCCTGGCGGCTACAGCACTTACCGCGGGAGTTGACTATCGGTAAAAGGGGCTGTCCCAAATGGCTGAATCGTTCGATATGATTGTTCAAAATGGTAAGGTCGTGCTGCGTGATGAAATTCAGCAGTTGGATATCGGCATCCGCGACGGGCGGATCGTCAGGCTTGCAGAACGGATAGAGCCGGATACAGTTGATTCCTCTTTATCTGTCAAGTTCATTGATGCAGCAGGACAATTTGTATTGCCAGGCGTCGTTGATGTGCATGTTCATTTCAACGAGCCGGGCTTTGGCAGTTGGGAAGGGTTTGCCTCCGGATCAGCGGCGCTGGCAGCAGGTGGAGTGACGAGCTACGTAGATATGCCGCTGAACGGTAGACCGCCTACTGTGAATTCTTCGGCTTTTCATCAGAAGCTGGAGGCGGCTAGAGGGAGTTCCTATGTGGATTACGCTTTATGGGGCGGCTTGGTTCCTGGGAACAAGGAAGAGCTGAGGCCGTTGGCTGAAAATGGGGTTGTAGGCTTCAAGGCTTTTCTCTCTGCCCCGGGTGGTGAAGGGGAAGATGTTTTTCGCGAGGTGGACGATCTTGCCTTATTTGAAGGGATGAAGCGGATCGCTGCATGGGGCGGTATTTTGGCATTGCATGCCGAGAGTGAATCGCTCACTTCGCGGTTGGCAGCCAAGGCTATTCGAGAAGGTCGAAGTTCCGCACTCGATTATGCGGCCACGCGACCTGTTGTGGCGGAGCTGGAGGCGGTGAATCGAGCGCTGCTTTATGCCCGGCATACGGGCTGCGCGCTGCACTTCGTGCATATCAGCAGTGAGGCGGCAATTGAGCTGATCGACAGAGCGAAGCAAGTAGGCTTGAATATTACGGCGGAAACATGTCCGCATTACTTGGCGCTTACCGAGGAGGATATGGAGTCTCTCGGCCCTGTGGCGAAGTGTGCGCCCCCTCTGCGCAGTGCGGAGGAGCAAGAGCGATTGTGGAATGCTCTTGAGGAAGGCAGGATTGATATCATTGCATCCGATCATTCTCCTTGCCCGAAGGAGTTGAAGACTCCGCAAGGAGAGAGCTTTTTTGATGCTTGGGGCGGAATCTCAGGAGCGCAGAGCACGCTTGAGCTGATGCTGCACGAAGGGCATGTGAAGCGGGGGATTCCAATAACAAAGCTGGTAAAGATGCTCTCTTATCAACCTGCTGTTCGTTTTGGTCTCCATCCCCGCAAAGGGGAAATTGCGATTGGAGCTGATGCCGATCTTGCAATCGTTGATATGGAGAACGGCTATACGCTGGAGCCTGATGGATTGTATTCGCGCCATAAGCACAGCCCTTATGTTGGGAGGGCGTTTTCGTGCAGAGTATTGAGGACGCTTTGCCGTGGTCATCAGGTATATTCCGTTGAAAAGGGACTAGATGCTTTAGGTCACGGCCAGTGGCTTAGACCGGAGCGGGGAGAAAAGGCCGTATCTGTGGAGTCTACCTTATAGCCTCGTTACTATTGAGGAGGGCAATGTGTATGGAGGAATGGGTATCAGCCACGGAATCGGAATATCTTGTAGCAGAATTAAGCTCCTTCTTTGGTCAAGAGGCGGAGCGTCTATTGGGATGGTTGTCCAGTTTTGGAGCTGATCCCGCTGGCGGAGTAACAAGGCTCTTGTACTCAGAAGCATGGACGGCAGCGCAGCTGGCTCTTGCCGAACGGATGGCGCAGGCCGGCCTTACAGTCGTTTTCGATCGAGTGGGCAATTTATACGGTCGCCTTATTGGCGAGGATAGTGATGCTCCTTCCATTGTAACGGGATCTCATATCGATACGGTTCGGAACGGAGGTAAGTATGACGGCGTTTATGGTATTGCTGCCGCCTTGTTGGCGGTGGAACAATTAATTAAGCGGCACGGCAAGCCGCGTCGAACTATTGAGATTGTTTCTCTGGCAGAGGAGGAAGGAAGTCGGTTTCCGATGACATACTGGGGATCGGGCAGTATTACCGGCTTCCATAATGAGGACTCGATTGAGGGGTTAACTGATGCCGATGGAGTAACCTTTCGCGAAGCTATGGAAGCTGCTGGCTTCGGCAAGTCGGAGCAGCCGGCGAGCCCACGGAGCGATATTGCCGCTTTTATCGAGCTTCATATTGAGCAAGGCATTGTTCTGGAGCGGGAGAAGCTTTCTATCGGCATTGTCAGTGCGATCGTAGGGCAAAAGCGGTTCGCTATCGAAGTTACCGGTCAAGCGAATCATGCAGGGACGACGCCTATGCTTATGAGAAGAGATGCGCTGGCGGCGGCCGCAGATATGGTGCGTTCTATTCGGGAAGCGGCTGTCCGCTGCGGAGCACCGCTTGTTGCGACTGTAGGGCGACTAGAACTGGAGCCGAATACTCCTAATGTTATTCCAGGCAAAACAAGGTTTACTGTGGATGTAAGACACGATAATGAGGAGAAGCTTCAGGTGTTTTGCCGGGAGATGCTCGGCGAACTGGAGGCAATAGCGGGAGTGAACGGTGTAGAGCTCACTTTCTCACGGTGGATGGATGCTAAGCCTGTGCCTATGGATGGTCTGCTCTCCACTTGGACGGAGGAGGTGTGCCGACGGCATGGTCTTTCTTATCAACATATGGTAAGCGGTGCCGGGCACGATGCACAAATGTTCCAACGGATTTGTCCGACCGCTATGGTGTTCGTGCCGAGCCGGGATGGAATCAGTCATTCGCCGTCTGAATACACATCGTCTCAGGATATGGGAACGGGCATCTTTGTCCTTGCGCAATTACTGTATTTATTGGGGTATGCTGAGGCCTATAAAGGAGTGGTCTGATGAAACGTTATAGTGATTTGTCTCCTTCTCCGCGTACGATTATGACACCCGGTCCAGTTGAAGTGGACCCTCGCGTCCTGCGGGCTATGTCGTTTCCGATCCTCGGCCAGTTCGATCCGGAATTTACTAGTCTTATGAATGAAACGATGGCTATGCTGAGAGAGTTGTTTCAAACGAATAATCGGTGGGCCTATCCGGTAGACGGAACCTCACGGAGCGGGATTGAAGCGGTGCTGACCAGTGTGATTGAGCCAGGGGATAAGGTGTTCATTCCTATCTATGGGCGATTCGGCTACTTGCTGTGGGAAATTGCTGAGCGATGCGGAGCAGAGGTTGTAACGATTGAAAAGGAGTGGGGGCATGTATTCGATCCGGAGGACATTGCCGAAGCAATCAAGCGCGAACAGCCTGAAATCGTAGCTATTGTACATGGTGAAACGTCTACCGGACGGATTCAGTCGCTGGAAGCCATAGGTCGCACATGTCGCGAGCATGATGCATTGCTGATTGTAGATGCGGTCGCCACTATCGGGGGCGTACAGGTGAAGACGGACGAATGGCTGTTGGATGCTGTTATCGGCGGTACACAGAAGTGCTTGTCCGTTCCGGCAGGTATGGCTCCGATTACTTACAATGAGCGTGTGGAGGCCAAGGTACTGCAAAGAAAGAAGATCGAGAGAGGATTAAGTGATCCAGGTGCTTTGCAGGGGCAGAAGTCGGTTCAAGCTATCCGCAGCAATTACTTTGATTTGGGGCAGCTTCAGGATTATTGGAGTCTGGCCCGATTGAACCATCATACGGAAGCAACTTCTATGCTGTATGCCCTTAGAGAGGGAGTCAGACTTGTGCTTGAAGAGGGGCTGCCGGAACGATTCGAGCGCCATAAGCTGCATGAAGCGGCTTTAATGAGCGGCCTCCATGCTATGGGACTCGAAATGTATGGTGACCCGACATGCAAGATGACTGTGGTAACCTGTGTTTGTATCCCGACCGGCATCGATGGTGAATCGGTAAGATCAATGCTCCTTGATTCCTTCGGGATTGAAATAGCGAGCTCTTTCGGTCCTTTAAAAGGTAAAATATGGAGAATTGGAACGATGGGTGCGAGCTGCAGTAAGAGGAACGTTTTGCTTCTATTGGCAGCATTGGAAGCAGTACTGATTCGCCATGAAGCGAATATTCGAATAGGTCTTGCCGTGCAGGCTGCGTTGGATGTATATGCAATAAAATCGGCATAAGTATGACAGAATTTGTCCAGATCTTATGATATGATGGCTGTATCAAGAGAGCTGGAGGGTAACATGGAAGAAGTAAAACGATGCGGCTGGGTAAATGAAGATCCGTTGTATAAGGATTATCACGATAATGAATGGGGAGTCCCTGTTCATGAAGAACGTAAACTGTTTGAAATGCTGGTGCTGGAAGGGGCACAGGCGGGATTAAGCTGGTATACGGTGCTGAAGAAGAGGGACAATTATCGTCTTGCGTTCGATGGCTTCGATCCTGTGCTGGTAGCGCAGTATGATGAAGCGAAAGTGGCGGAGCTGTTGTCTAATGAGGGAATCATCCGCAATCGGCTGAAGGTACAGGCGGCCATAACGAATGCGCAAGCCTTTTTGAAGGTTCAGGAGCAATTCGGGAGCTTTGATGCTTATATTTGGCAGTTTATCGGCGGCAGTCCGATACAAAATCATAGGACCTCTTTAAAAGAAGTACCGGCGAGCACCCCTCAATCCGATGCCATGAGCAAAGATTTGCGCAAACGTGGGTTTAAATTTGTCGGAACGACCATTTGCTATGCATTTATGCAAGCTACGGGCATGGTTAATGATCATCTCGTAGATTGCATTTCGTATCGTCAAGCATGAGTGTGATATTCTAGCATAAGCTGATCCATCTCAAAGAGCGATCTCCCTAGGGGTCGCTCTCTTTTGTCATTATGCATGTATTTAGCAAATAGTGGGAATAAGCGATCGGGTTGTAAAAGGCGGCTCTCCATTCTTCAAGCATTCCGGCCTCCTGAAAGCTGTAGCGTTGATCTTTGCCGTTACATTCAATGAATAAAGGGGAGCCGTCCGTGGTCATTCCGATATCTAGTCCGAGATCGGCCATGTGAGGCAGGGATTGGCTCAACTGCCGGGCTACCTTAAGCGAGAAGCTGTGAATTTCATCTATAATACTTTCGTGTTGAAGATGTGCATACTCTTCTGTGAGAATGGTTTGGAGCCGATGGACGGAGCCGCCCTGCGCCACATTCGTCAAAAATAGATTGGGGGCGGCGACCTTGACGACCAGACCGGTAACCTGCCATTCCCCCGTACCGTCGCGTTGGACGGAGACGCGCATATCAAAGGGTTTTCCTTGATAAGTAGCTAGGGGCAGGTGCTGCTGGACGATATAGTTCATCTTTCGCATTCTTTTTTTCAAAAGGGAAGGAAGACGAGTTCCTTTGAACTCGAGATTTAACCATTTTTTATTATGAATCCTTATGCTTGCCGGGCAGGTTAGCTTCCAGCCGTCACCTGCTCTCTGCAGCAGCATAACTCCGCGGCCTATACTGCTGCGGTCAGGCTTGATGATGATTTTATCGTAAAGCTCCATCATGATGCTCAAATTAGCTTCTGTTGCTTCAAAGGTTACGGGCAAATGCGGCTCCAAGGTACTATCGTTCATAAGATGCTGGTGAGTTTCCAGCTTGCCGTATCGATTCCAATGGTTGAACAGCTGAGTTCCGCTATCAACCCAGGAGCATAATTTATCATACTCACGCTTTCCTGGGTAGATTGCCCGATTATGGATAACTTGCGGCATGGGAACGGTTTTATGAATAAATCGGTCGCTTTCTTTAATAAAAGCTTTGATGCAGGGATTCCCTGAACGGACATCCTGAATGCGGAAAAAGCAGGGGGTTAAACCGTATTTCATGCCTGCTTCCACGTAAAAATCTACGGCTTCGTATTTTGTATCTCCGGTTGAGAGACGACGGTGCAATTTATCGTTGATAAGGATGCCTACATAGGATGGCTGCATGAAGCTCACTCCTTTTCCACACAGACTGGCCGTTGCCCTAATGAGCCATAGTACAACATATGCCGCGAGGATCTGTTCAGTATGGACATGTGCGGTGGGCATTGATTGATCCTTGAGGCATCTGTCCTGCTCTATTCTATTGATCAGCAGAAAAGGGCGGTAGAATGGCGTATTTCGTACGTTCCGCACGTCCCGATGCTTGAATACATTGCAGGATAAGTAGTATTTCAGAGGAGGCGGCAGCATGGATCGTCCTGTAATCGCTATTGTGTCGCCCGGTTCGTTTGCGATTCCTTCGGCAACGAGCAGCTCGGTGGAACTTGTGATCGAACAGGTGGCCCGGCGGTTGACGCATGAGGTAAGCCCAGTTGTTTTCGGTAAAATATTTCGAGGCCGGCCCAAAACAGAGATTGTGGACGGGGTCAAGTATGTGAGGGTGGGAGCAGCGTCTGCACAAGCATATATTCGCCAGGTGGGGCGGAGGCTGGCGCATTATCGTCCACAGGTTATTCAGGTTGAAAACCGTCCGAGGTTTGTTCGGACTTTGCGGGGGATGTATCCCAGAGCCAAGCTGTGGCTCGTACTTCACTCATTAACATTCGTATCGAAGCGTCATATAGGAAGAGGAGAGCTTCGTGCCTGTCTGGCGGCAGCGGATCGAATTATCGTAAACAGTGAGTTTCTTAAGGATCAGATCATACGCTTGGCTCCCAAGGTGCGGCGTAAAATGATAGTGAATCATTTGGGGGCGGATACCGAACGCTTTGTGTCCCGTTGGTCTGATGAGGGGGCTCTCAAGCGGGAGGCGCTACTCGGACGGCTTGGGTTAACGGGTAAAAGGATTATTTTATACGTTGGTCGACTTATTGAGATAAAGGGCGTCCATCACTTGCTCCATGCGATGCCGCGCATTGCCGCACAAGTGCCAGATGCTGTGCTGCTTGTGATAGGTGGTGCACGTTACGGCTCCAGCAGGAAAACGGCCTATGTTCGAAATTTGCACCGGCTGGGAGAAAAAATTCCTCAGCACGTTCGTTTCATCCCTTTTGTGCCTCATTCCGAAATTTCATCTTGGTTCGGGTTGGCTGATGTATTGGTTGTTCCTTCCAACAGCCGCGAAGCGTTTGGTCTGGTTAATGTAGAAGCCATGTCTGTGGGGGTGCCAGTCGTAGCGACAAGAGCAGGAGGGATGAAGGAAATTATTCAGCATGGTGAAACCGGATTTTTAATCGATGCCCCGTTATTGGGAAGAGAACTGCCTTTATGGATAAGCTTGCTATTAAGCAATGAACTGCTTGCTAGACAAATGGGCGAAATGAGCATTAATAGGGTGAAAGAGCAGTTTACGTGGGAGCATACGGCTCAGAGATGGCTGGATTTATATAGGGTTGTACGAAAAAACTAAAGTGGATTTAAGTTAAAATTCAATTCATAGTATTCCGCTGAATAAAGAGGTTTATTCGGCCTTTTTTTTGTTATAAACGAACTTATAAGTCAGAATAAAAAACTTTTATGCAAAAGTTTATTCCAAAAAGATAATAAGTAGTTTATAATGAACTCATAAAGGTTCGGACAGGGGGATGCTGCAGCATGATTAGGGGAGAAAAGGGGAAGGCGTCTGTACTGTGGGGATTGTTCTGGTCGTTCTGCAAAATAAGTCCAATCACGTTCGGCGGTGGTTATGCAATGATTCCTGCCATAGAGAAAGAAATCGTGGAGCAGCGCCAATGGATGGATGCCGAAGAAATGAGCGATGCTTTGTCGATAGCAGGCTCCGCACCTGGCGGAATAGGCGTCAATGCGGCGACGCTGGTTGGATATCGCTTGGCAGGACTTAAGGGAGCCATTGCTGCGGTGATAGGAATATCGCTGCCTACTTTTATTATTATGCTCTTGTTAACGATAGGATATTCTGCAGTGCAAGATTCTCAGAAGGTATCGGCTGCATTTGAAGGGATTCACGCTGCGGTAGTTGCCTTCATTGCTGTAGCGGGATGGCGGATGTGCAAGTCGGCGGTTCATGATAAGACGACACTGATCATACTTATGGGAGCATTAGCAGCTCTGATGTTCTCCGGTTTACACCCGGCGATACTGCTGCTGCTCGGTACCTTGGTCGGAGTCGTGGCGTTTAAGTGGAAGGAAAAGCTCGGAGCTGTTGTAGCGCCAGATAAAAAAGTTCAGCAGGAAAGTCCCGTTCCTACGGCGACTGCTGGTCAATATATATGGGGCGACGGAATATGACCGGTCTAATGGAGGGAAGGGGGCGGTAAAATGCTTCTTGCATTATTTTTTACTTTTTTCAAAATAGGACTTGTTTCCTTCGGCGGTGGTTATGCCATTCTTTCAGTCATAGAGCACGAGGTTGTGCTTAGTCATGGATGGATGACACCAGAGCATTTTGCCGATGCTGTATCTTTGGCAGGAATGTCACCGGGACCTATCGCAACCAATAGTGCTGTGCTCGTAGGATTTAAAACAGCCGGGCTGCCAGGAGCCGTCACTTCGATCATCGGAATGATTCTACCTTCATTTCTCATTATTATTACTTTGGCGTTGTTCTTCTATAAAAAAGGGAATAACGGATTCATGCAGACGATATTTTATGGACTGAAGCCGATGGTTGCTGCTATGGTCATTTTTGCGGCTTATCGCGTGGGTGTGAATGGACAAACGCTGCTTGGTCTTAATGGGCACACTTTGGCTCAAATTATTATCTTTGGATTGGCCGTCATCGGAATCGTGAAGTATCGGCTGCATCCTCTGGTGGTCTTGTCCGTCTCGGCTTTGATGGGTACAGCCTTTTTTTATCAATAAGATTAAATATGAAGAGCTTTACAGAATTGATGTTCATACAGAGCTGCTCGATGCTGCATCGGGCGCTCTTTTTTTGTTTTGAATTATCATTCTGATGGCTGGATAACAGTTACGTCATTTTTGGCATGTTTGCAAATTATTGGATTATGATGGTAATACATTATTCTGTTGGGAGGCTTATCGTATGCACTTGAAGGAAATGACAGCTCATTTGCTTGATGTCTTACGTATTGAAGGGGACGATACGGTTGAGATTACCGGAATTCAAATGGATTCAAGAAACATACGCCCGGGGGAGCTCTTCGTTTGCATTCCGGGTGTAGATGGCATTTTGGAGGATCGTCATCCTTTCGTGCAGGATGCTGTCTCTCAAGGAGCGGCAGCGCTTGTCGTTGAGCGTGAGGTAGATGCGGATGCCGGCATACCCAGAGTTTGTGTCAAGGACGCAAGATATGCCCTGGCATCCTTGTCAGCGCTTTACTATGACTTTCCGAGCCGCCGTATGAAGGTAATAGGTATTACTGGGACGAACGGGAAGACGACCACGAGTCATTTGATCGATCATCTGCTTCGACATCAAGGACTAACTACGGGCATCATGGGGAATATTTTCACACGAATAGGCAGTGAGAAAGTAACCTTTGCTAACAATACACAGGAGCCTCCGGACTTACAGCGTAACTTAAGGAAAATGGCAGATATGCATACGGACTATTGCGTCATGGAAGTGACCTCACAAGGCTTGGATTTGGGCAGAGTGATAGGAACCCGGTTCCGTACCGCGGTATTTACTAATTTAACCCAGGATCATTTGGATTATCATCATACGATGGAAGCCTACAAGGAAGCGAAAGGAAGGTTGTTTGCGCGACTTGGGAATGCAGCGGGACCCGAGGGTTCGTTCGCGGTGCTTAATGCCGATGATGCTGCCTCGGAATATTTCCGCAAGCAGACTGCAGCACAGGTTATTACTTATGGTATAAGCAAGGATGCTGACGTAACAGCAACTGATATACGACTCACTTCTGCAGGGACTGAATGCACCGTATCGTTTCGTGGGAAAAGTGAGAGGGTTCAATTGCCTTTGGTTGGATTATTCAATGTATATAATATGTTGGCTGCTTTCTCTACTCTATTAATAGAAGGAATATCACTTACATCGTTAGCAGAGGGAATTAAGAAGATGAAGCCGGTAAAGGGAAGGATGGAGATGGTCGACGCAGGTCAGAATTTCGCTGTATTTATTGATTACGCTCATACCCCCGACGGATTGGAGGAATCTTTGAGAACGGTCAGAGAGTTTGCACGCGGCAAAGTTATTGTTGTGTTCGGCTGCGGCGGGGATAGAGACCGAGCGAAACGTCCTGTCATGGGATCCATTGCGGGAAGGTACTGCGACAGGATCATATTAACTTCTGATAATCCGAGGAACGAGAATCCAACTACAATTATGCTCGATATCCGGCAGGGCTTGGAGGCGTCCGGCTTGTCCGTTGATCGATACGAAATGATAGAAGATAGGAATGAGGGGATTCGGCGAGCTATTCAATGGGCGGACCTGGATGATGTCGTTATCGTTGCAGGCAAAGGGCATGAGACCTATCAGATCATCCGTGGTCGCAGCCATCCGTTTGACGACCGTCAAGTCGTCCTGGAAGCATTGGCAGAAAAGGCAAGCAAGCTTTGAACATGAGGGGGTTGAAGCATGATTCAAAGAACGTTAAATGAAATTGAACGCATGGTACAAGGTACAGGGTTACTCGAAAAATATCAGGAATTGAAAATCCACGGTGTATCGATGGATTCTCGAACTTTGCATTCGGACTGCTTGTTTATACCCATTGTGAGAGACAAGGATGGTCATCGCTATATAGATGAAGCGGTGAGCCGGGGTGCTGCGGCGTGTCTATGGCAGCAGGATCATCCGGATCCACCAGAGCATTTTCCTGTGATTTACGTTGAAAATACGCTCGATGCTTTGCACCGATTGGCAGGTGCGTACCGCCGCCAGCTTAAGGTGAGGACCATAGGGATTACGGGCAGTAACGGCAAAACGACTACGAAGGATTGGGTCGCTTCGCTGCTAGCTTCTACATATAAGGTTCAATCAACGGAAGGGAGCATGAATAATCATTTTGGGGTCCCGCTTACCCTGCTGCAGCTAGAGGAGGATACGGAGATTGCGGTGCTGGAAATGGGGATGAGCGGACTCGGGGAAATCGAGCAGCTATCGTGTCTTGGTCGCCCTGAGGTTGCGGTTATAACGTTAATTGGGGAATCACACTTGGCTGAGCTGGGTTCAAGAGAAGCTATCGTACAGGCCAAGTTGGAAATATGCAATGGCATGGAGTCTGATGGGGCATTGATTTTTAATGGAGACGATCCGCTGCTTGTGAATGCTATTGAGCAGAAGTCGCTCCCCTCAACCATTCGGACCATTCGATTCGGAGCAGGTCACCATAATGATTATTATCCTCTTTCCATAGCATTGGAATCCCAAGGAACGCAGTTCAACTGTCATCCCAGACCTGATATAAGCTATTGGCTTGCCTTATCGGGAAAGCACTATGTTACGAATGCCTTGGCTGCTCTAGCAGTGGCTGATTATTTCGGTATCCCTGCTGAACAGACGGAAAGAGGCCTGCGAGAGGCTGTATTAAGTGGGATGAGAATGGAAGTGCAAAGCAGTTCTAAGGGGTTCGCCTGGATTAATGATTCGTTCAATGCGAGCCCGACTTCCGTGAAAGCTGCCATAGCATTTTTGCACGAGCTGGACGGTTACCAACGTAAAATAGTGGTTTTGGGGGATATGCTGGATCTCGGTGAGAAAGAGGTGGAATACCATCGGCATATCGGGGAGCTGTTAGATGCCCAAAAGCTGGATTATGTGTTCACTTTGGGACCTCTGTCTTTGGAAATCGTGCGGATAGCTTCGCTGACCTTTCCCGCGGGCAGGGTGCAAGCCTATGAGAACAAGGAGGAGCTGGCAAAAGCTATCGGTTTGCTGGTTGCCCCAGGGGATGTCGTATTCATTAAAGGCTCCCGTGGTATGAAAATGGAAGAAGTGATTTCGATGGTAAGCGGATAATCTTGTTTCGTTTGCCTACTCTAAATAAAAAGTGATTGGGTTAGAGCCTATTTTTCCATAGGTTAATGACTTCCTCCTGGGTGAATGCATATGTTACAAAAGACTACTTTATGGTTGCCACAGTCTATTGTAAAGGAACTACAGGTGAACCATCACGGGGAGGAAGTGCGAAATGAAGAAACGCAGCGGCCGTAATGTCGCCAAAATAACCCCGCTAGGCGGCAGGCGGAGCGGTAATTTCAATGAGCTAAAATGGCTAGACGAGGTTCAAACTAAAGACAAAATTATCAAGCCGCTTAAGGAAGAGACAGGTGATGTGACGATCAGTCAGCTTGCTCTGCTTGAGGAGGACGAGGTGGATTCCGCTCCAGAGGAAGCTCAGAAGGAAGCGGTGATAGTAGAGGCACCTCCAGAGATTATTGGGGAGATTGAGAAGGAAGCTCAAGAACCGGTGGTGATCCCACCGCCCGTTATTGAACCGCTCCAAGTTGCGCCTATGCTTCAGCAGCGTAAGCAATCATCTCCAAGCAGCCCTGTTGTTTATACGGATGATATTGCGGATGAGGCGGTAACGCAAGAGAAAATAGCCCAAGGTGCTGTGGATGGCAATAAAATCAAGCGTGGATCAATAACGCAGGAGCAGCTCGCTGACTACGCAGTAGGCACGACTAAGCTTGGGGACCGCAGTGTAACCCAGCAAAAGCTTGCGGTTCGAGCCGTTACGGAGGAACACATCGCTCCTTTTTCTATTTCCGCAGAAAAAATACAGGAGAGAGCGATCAGCGGCGAAAAGCTGCAGGATAACAGCATTACATCCGAGAAGCTGGCTGATAAAACAATCGATGCGATAAAAATTGCCGAAGGATCCATTCATACAAAGCATTTGGCGGAAGAAGCCATAACCGGTGATTTGATACTCAATCAATCCATCACCTCAGAGAAGATCAAGAGCGGAACCATCCAGACGACGAACTTGGCTAATTATATCGTGAACACGGCAAAGCTTGCCGATCTGTCCGTCACTACGGAGAAGCTGCGGGATCGTTCTATAACTGCAGAGAAAATAGCCGATGGCGAGATCGTTTCGCAAAAGCTTGGAATTCATGCTGTTACGGAAGATAGGATAGCGCCATGGAGTATCACGAGAGAGCATTTGCAGTCTTCTGTGATTTTACACGAGCACTTGTCTGCTGAAATTATTCGCAGTGATAACATAGCGGCGAAGCAGGTAAAGGCCGAACACTTGGCTCCCGAGTCTATATGCAATGAGCATATTCTGGACGGGGCGGTGAGCACAGAGAAGCTGGGCAAACAGGCGATTACTGGCATTCATCTTCAAGATTTCTCTGTAGAGGGAAGGCACCTGCAGTCAAAAAGCGTGGATGCCGGCCATTTGCTTGACGGAGTGATAACCGCAGCTAAATTGGCGGAGCAGAGCGTGGGGGCACAGCAGCTTTGTGATGGTTCAGTTAACGCTTTGAAGCTTGTGGATGGAGCGGTGACCTCTTCTAAGCTGTCTAAAAGATCGGTTGGTTCGGAGCACTTGTCAGGAGCTGCTGTAGGAAGCGCCCATCTGGCTGAGAAGGCGGTTCAATCGGGACATATCGGAGCGCAGGCCATCAGTAAGGATCACCTTCAAGATCAATCAGTCATCACAGCCAAGATTCATGACAGGGCTGTCACCTCCGAGAAAATATCGTTTGGCTCCATTCAGCATCAGCATATACAAGATGGTGCGGTGCAGACCGGACAGATGGCAAACCAAAGCGTAACGACCTCGAAGCTTGCCAGTGAATCCGTATCGACGGACAAATTGACGAACTTATCCGTCACGACTGCAAAGCTGGCCCATTCCAGCGTCACGAGTGAGAAAATCGGCCGTGAAGCCGTACTCGGTGAGCATTTAGGAGTTGGCTCTGTTCAATCCCCGAATGTGGCGAAAGCCGCGATAAAGGCTTCTCATATTGCAACGGAAGCTATTACAAGAGAAAAGCTGTCGGATCGTGCGGTGACCTCGGAGAAGCTTGCCGACAACTCCGTGATGAGTGAGCATCTGGCTGCGGGAGCAGTCAAATCGTCTCACCTGATTCCTGGAATTGTCGGAACGGTTCATCTTCAGGATCAATCGGTAACAAGCTCAAAGCTCGAAACGGGCGCTATTGAAACAAGGCATCTGGGTGCTAAGGTTGTAGGCAATGAGCAGCTCGGTAAGGGAGCGGTCGGCACAGAACAGCTGCAGGAACAAGCCGTGACGGGAACGAAGCTTGGTTGGGGTGCCGTTGAAACTCGGCATCTGTCTGAAGGAGCCGTTGGCAATGCTCAGCTCCAAGAGGAATCGATAACCGCAACTAAGCTGGCTAGAGGCGCAGTAGAAGCTGGGCATTTGTCCGAAGGGACGGTGGGTACTCAGCAGTTGCAGGAACAGTCGGTGACGGGCTCGAAGTTGGCTAGAGGTGCGGTGGAAGCTGGTCATTTATCTGCGTCGACGGTGGGCACTGAGCAGCTGCAGGACGGGGCTGTAACGAGCTACAAGCTTGCGAAAGGTGCAGTAGAAGTAGGACATTTGTCGGAAGGTACGGTAGGAACTGTACAACTGCAGGATCAGTCGGTAACAGGAGCGAAGCTGGCACCTGGCTCTGTAACCACAAGTCATTTAATAGAAGGTGTAATAGGCTCAAAGCATCTGCAGGAGCAATCTGTTACGGGTTCGAAGCTAGCGTTGGGAGCTGTTAAATCAGCGCATCTGGCCGAAGGAGCGGTTGGCAGCGAAGAGCTGCGTGAAGAGTCTGTAAGAACGGAGCATTTGCAGGAAGGGGCAATAACGGGAGCGAAGCTGGCCAGGGATGTTATTTCCACTCGGCATCTGACTGAAAAATCGGTTGGAACACAACAGCTGCAGGAACAGTCGGTGACTGCATCCAAGCTGGGACTTGGCGCCGTAGAAGCTGACCATATACTGGATGGTGCAGTAGGCAGCAAGCAATTAAACGATGGTGCAGTAGGCAGCGTACAACTGCTGGATGGTGCGGTAACCGGGTCTAAGTTGGCGCCGGGTGCAGTGCAGTCGGTGCACATTGCAATGGGTGCCATAGGTCGTGAAGAGCTGAATGAAGGAGCCGTGGGAACGGAGCAGCTGCAAGAAGGTGCCGTGACAGGAGCGAAGCTTGCACTTGGCACAGTGCAGTCAGTGCATATTGCTGCGGGAGCTGTAGGCAGCGATGAACTGAGCGAAGGGGCTGTAGGAACCAACCGACTGCAAGAAGGGGCGGTAACAAGCTCAAAGCTGGCGGCAGGTGCAGTGGAGGCGTCACACATCACAGCAGGAGCTGTAGGCAGCAATGAGTTAGCTGAAGGAGCCGTAGGAACGGAGCAGCTGCAAGAAGGAGCAGTAACGAGCTCGAAGCTGGCGGTAGGTGCAGTAGAGGCGTTGCATATCACGGCAGGAGCTGTAGGCAGCGATGAGCTGAGCGAAGGAGCCGTGGGAACGGAGCAGCTGCAAGAGGGTGCTGTGACAGGAACGAAGCTGGCACCGCGCTCAGTGGAGACGGCGCACATCGCAGCGGGAGCCGTAGGAAGCTATGAGCTGAACTTGGGAGCCGTTGGGACAGAGCAACTGCAAGAACGCGCCGTAACTGGAACAAAGCTGGCGGCAGGTGTGGTAGAAACGGCGCACATCGCAGCGGGAGCCGTAGGCAGCGATGAGCTGAGCGCAGAAGCCGTGGGAACGGAGCAGCTGCAAGAAGGTTCTGTAACAGGAACGAAGCTGGCGCTGGGCGCGGTGGAGACGGCGCACATCGCAGCGGGAGCTGTAGGCAGCGATGAGCTGAGCGAAGGAGCCGTTGGGACAGAGCAGCTGCAAGAAGGTTCTGTAACAGGAACGAAGCTGGCGCTTGGAGCTGTGGAAACGGTGCATATCTCAGCAGGAGCTGTTGGAAGTACCGAGTTGAGCGAAGGGGCTGTCGACACAGAACAGCTGCAGGATGCTGCTGTAACAGGAACGAAGCTGGCTCTAGGAGCTGTGGAAGCAGAGCATCTTGCGATTGGTGCCGTAGGCACTGATCAACTGCTAGAGGGTGCCGTAACGGCTGAAAAGCTTGCTCTCAGTACAGTTTTTGCGGAGCATGTGACGGAGGGCGCGATCTGTAATGAGCATATCGCGGCAGACGCTATAGGAACCGATCAGCTTCAGGACGGTTCTGTGACAAGAGCGAAGCTGGGAGCTGCTTCTGTTGCAGCAGAGCATATCACGGCAGGAGCCATAGGCAGTGAGAAGCTGGCTGTTGAAGCGATCAGTACACAGAAGCTGCAGGATCAGTCTGTGACAGGAGCGAAGCTTGCAACAGGGTCCGTGGAGAGCCGGCATCTGGCTGTAGAGGCCATAGGAACGGCGAAGCTGCAAGAACAGTCGGTAACTGGAGCTAAGCTCGCGCCGAACTCCGTAGAAGACCGTCACCTCACAGCGGGTTCGATCAACGAGTCGAAGCTGCAGAACGGGTCCGTAACTAGCGAAAAAATAGAGTTAGGCGCGGTAAAGACAGAGCATTTGAGTAACGATTCCATTGATGGATTGCACATTAAGCAGGAATCGATATCAGGTTATCATCTAATGCCTGGCAGCATTTCCTTTATACATCTGGACCCAGGGCTGCTGGATCGATTATCTTCTTCCTCTTCGTCTTTGCCGCTTACGGAAACCGTTGCTTTGGAAACGACGGTAGAAGTAGAAGAAACGGTTGCAAGCAACGTATTGGCTGAAGCAAGTGTTAATTCGGAGCATTTGACTGCCGAATCCGTCGGCAGAGAGCATTTGCAGTACGCATCCGTTGAAACCTATCATCTGGCGGATGGAGCAGTGACACCACAGCAGCTGTCTTTCCAGCCAGTTCAATCCGCAAAGCAGGCGGCTACGGTGCAACAGTTCGGCCTTTCCCTTTTCGCTATGCGCGTTGAAGAAGAGATTGTGGATATCGTTGTGGAGTTCGACGAACCATTCGCCGATGAGAACTATGTGCTCGTCGCGACGACGACCAATCCATCCTGCTACGCGGTTATTCAGGAGAAATGGAGAGATAGTGCGATAATGCAAGTAGTTCGCAGCAAGTACTCGCCTGAGCTGCAGGGGGCTGTGAATTGGATTGCCATCGGGCCAAGAACTTGATGATCCGGGAGTAAACGATATAATGAAGGTAAAGAGGCCGTTTCAAGGAACGGCTTCTTTGCGTTTGTCCGTAAATATTTAATGAAGTTCACAGAAATAATTCTTTTCAAAATAGTTCGATCATGGTATTATTTCGTATAGAAATATTTCTTGTACGAAATAGTTTCGGACTAGAATTAGTTTTTAGTCGGAAGGGGGCTTACATAGACGTGTAGAAAAGCCGGTCCCGGCATAACTATAAGGCACAAAAGCTAGCTATCTCATCGAAAAATAAACCGACAAGATCGGGTTTTTCGCCGGGTAATGTTAACAAACCTACCTTGTTCAACCTCTTTCGGTGTGGTATATTTTTGTGTATGAATATTTCGCCTACGAAATAAATCGGAGGGTTGACCAAAATGAGCAGAGCTATGCAAATCGGCCATTCTATACGAAAGCTGACGAAAATTTTTAATGCAACAATGGGGAAGGACCTTAAGGAAATCGGGTTAACGACTCCTCAAATCGCTACGATCGGGCAAGTGTATTTTGAACGTAAAACTATCGGGCAAATATCGGAATGCACACAGCTTTCTTACAGCACGGTATCCGGGATTATTGACCGATTGGAGCGTGACGGATGGCTTGAACGGGTTCGGGATGAAACGGATCGGCGCATCGTCTGGATCAGACGAACAAGCAAGATCGAAGCAGAGAAAGAAAAGCTCCATTTTTTTCAAGAGAGCTTTTATGAGAATTTGTTGGCGGATTTAGATCAGGATGAGCTGGATACGATCATCCGATCGTTAGATCTGCTGACTACTTATTTAGAGAAGAAGGTTGAGGAGAAAACATGAAGAAGAAACAAGTCTTGTCCATCATCCTTGCGGTTGCTGTTATCGCTGCTGGGGGTATAGGGTACACCTACTGGTATCAAGGGCATTATTTTATTAAATCGGAAGATTCAAGGATTACAGGCGATATTTATCGCGTTATGCCCCGGATATCCGGTAAGTTGACTTCTCTTCCGATTAATGAAGGAGACACGGTATTATCTGATCAGATTGTAGGGCAGCAGGATAATACCAACCTGGCTACGAGTAACCTGGATCAGGCCGCTTTGCGTTCTCCGATTGACGGAACGGTCATCAAAACGATGTCGAAGGTAGGCGAAGTCGTGTCTCCTGGACAGACGGTCGCTATGATTGTCAACAAAAAAGACTTGTACATTTCGGCGAACATTGAAGAGGGCGATATTAACCGAGTGAAGGTCGGGCAAGCGGTTGAGTTCTCGGTTGATACGTTCCCTGGCACTACGCTAACGGGGAAAGTAAAAGAAATCGGTGAAGCGACAGCGGCTACCTTTTCTCTTCTTCCTGCAACGAACACGAGTGGTAACTTTACCAAAGTCACCCAACGCATACCGATTAAAATTTCCATCGATAGTCAAAATGGACTTGCGATCGCTCCAGGTATGAGTACTACTATTAAAATTCATTTGAAAGGGTAAGGGAAAACAACCATGAGAAAAAAACATATGACATGGATCCCGGCGATCCTTTCATTAGCCGTTGCGTTTGCTCTGCCTGGATGCGGCGATGTTAACAGCAAAGCAAATGCAGCACAGGAAATCTCGGTTAAAGCCATTAAATTAGGGCAAAGCGTTGATTCCGGATTGAGCGGGAAAATTATTCCTGACCAAGAAGTTAAAGTAGTTGCCAAATTAGGCGGCAAAGTATCGAATGTAGCTGTAGATGAGGGAGCTGTCGTGAAAAAAGGCGATCTGCTCGTCCAACTGGAAACCGACGATTTAAGTCAGCAGGTGAAGCAGGCTGAAGCAGCATTGGTTGCTTCCCAAGCAAAGCTTGCGGATACGCAGGCCGGAGCAAGAAGCCAGGAGATTCAGGGGCTGGAGAGTGCAGTAAAAGCGGCTCAGGCTTCTTTGGATCAAGTGACAGCGGCAGTTGATCAGGCCAAATCGGCGTTTGATCTTTCACAAAAAACGTATAACCGTTTAAGAAACATGTACGACAGCACTAATACCGTTACTAAAGAAGATTTGGATAAAGGCACGTTCGAGTATGAAAAAGCTAAAGCTGCATTTGATCAAACGCAAGCTCAGCAGACAGCAGCACAGGCTCAAGTTTCTGCAGCACAATCCAAGCTGGATCTGACTAAGAGCGGTGCTACCGGCAACACGATCGAAGCTTTGCAAGCCGATGTGAATCGTACAAGTGCAGGTGTGGAGCTGGCTAACAGCGCATTGACTAACGCGACGATTGTGTCTCCTACAGACGGCATAGTTGTAAAACGCAGCATTCAACCTGGTGAAATGGCTCAACCTGGCGTTGCTTTAATGACGGTCGTCAAAATGAACCCGGTTCAAGTAGAGCTTAGCGTTCCAGAATCGCAAATTGGTAAAATCAAGGCCGGCTCTGATGTGGACGTAAAAGTAAGCAATGTGCCTAACAAAACGTTCCCAGGTAAGATTTATTTTGTAAGTCCTGTTTCCAATGCTAACAGTACTACGTTCCCTGTTAAAGTAACCATTGATAACACCGAAGGATTACTGCTTGCAGGAATGCTGGCTGAGGTGCACATGAAAGGGACAGATCAAAAGAACGGCTTGGAAGTTCCGAAAACAGCACTGATTAAAAAAGATAATAAAACCTTCGTCTATGCTGTCCAAGACGGTACAGCCAAACTGGTTGAAGTCACTACAACCGACAAAAATGCAGATTGGGTTTATGTAAAAGATAATGCAAACCTGAATGCTAATGTACAAATTATCATCAATCCAACAGATCAATTGGCGGACGGCAGTAAGGTGAAGGTGGAATAGGGGGCGTTACCGTGGCTGAAAAGTCTCAAAACACAGAAGCTCCTCAAGTTGATGAGAACCATGAACCCAGCTTCTGGTTGCCGCTGGTCGCTATTATACTAGCTACCTTCGTGTCCGTGCTCAGCAGCAGCTTGGTCAACGTAGCCTTGCCGAAGCTTTCAACCGTATTCGGGGTACCGACCGCGACAATTCAATGGGTTGTTACTGGATTTATGTTGGCCTCAGCCGTAGTTATTCCAGCGAGTGGTTTCCTTTCTGCCCGCTTCGGAAGTAAGAAGCTGCTTGTCTTATCCGTCGTTGGTTTTACGATCGGGTCGTTCTTATGCGGTATTGCATGGAATGATTCAAGCCTGATTGCTTTTCGGATATTTCAAGGCTTGACTGGCGGTTTCATCATGCCTGTCGGGATGACGGTTATGTACACGATTGTACCGCGTCAGCAAATCGGCCTTGCGATGGGGATTTGGGGGGTAGCCGCCATGGTTGCTCCGGCGCTTGGTCCGACTCTCGGAGGCTACCTGGTTCAATATTACAGCTGGAGAACGCTTTTCTTTCTTAATGTGCCTATCGGAGTCATTGCAGCAATTGCATGTTATATGCTACTGAAGGAGAGTCCGACGAATCCGAAGCTAAAGTTCGATGTTGCAGGGGCTGTCTTTTCGGTAACCTTCTTCGGTTCCCTTTTGCTGGCGCTCAGTAAAGGACAATCGGAAGGATGGACTTCACTCTATATTGTTAGTTTGTTCTATGTTTCTGTTGTCAGCTTGGCGCTGCTGCTATGGGTCGAATTGACAACACCGCAGCCTTTGTTGAACATAAGAATATTTAAGAATCTTAAGTTTTCAGCGAGTACGTTGACAGCTGGTCTTGTCATGATGGCCATGATGGGAGGTACCTTCCTCATGCCTATCTACCTGCAGAACGTTCAGGGAATGACGGCTATGGATTCCGGTATTTTGCTGCTGCCGCAATCCATCGCAATGGCATTAATGATGCCTATCAGTGGTAAGCTGTTGACAAAGCTTGGCATTTTGCCACTTGGTATTGTAGGGCTTTTGATCTTGGGCGTTACGACATATGAGCTGCACAGGTTGACGGGAGATACGTCGCATTTATGGATCAATGTCGTACTAACTATTCGCGGTTTTGGTATCGGACTTTGTATGATGCCTATTTCAACGGTTGGTATGGGTGCCGTACCTAAAGAGCAGATCAATGATGCATCTCCATTGTCTAACGTGTTCCGTCAAGTTATGGCGTCCATGGGGATTGCTATCTTAACGACCATTATGAGCTCGCGCCAATACTTTCATAATTTCCGGATTGCAGAGAATGTGCCTAGCACTTCAGAAGCAGCAAGCAGTGTGATGTCAGCATTGTCCGGTGCGTTGATGCAGGGCGGTGTTGACTCGGCTACGGCCAGCGGTACAGCAGCAACGTATATTGCCGGCTTCATGCAGAAGGAAGCCTTGGTTCGCGGAATCGCAGATACCTTCTATATTTCGGCAATACCAGCATTTATATGCATTCCATTAATCTTTTTATTAAGAGATAAGAAAAAGCCTAAAGAGCAGCCTGCTCCAGCAAAGGCACCGGAAGAAGCATCACCATCTGGAATGCCAGCCGCAGCAGGAATACAAGCAGAACCAGTCAAAGCTTAATCATTTATAAAATTTAGCAAACATCTGGAGGAAACAATCAATGAAAAACGTATGGGGAAAAACAGCGTTGGCGTTCACCTTAGTCATGTCCACAGCATCGATGCCTATTGCTTCCGTATGGGCCGATGAAGCAGGTCAAGTCTCCGTCGTGAATGCACCAGTCTACCAGCAATTGGCTGACTCGCTCAGCGTACAGGTCAAGAGCGTACTCAATGAAAAAACATCTGACGGAGTGAATATCGGTATTGTCGTCAATTTGAAAAATGACAGTGCCGTTTCCAAACGCGTACCTGATTACGAGCTGCGCGTTAAAACGAACGATGGCACTGTGTACACGCTGATTGGCAGCTCGACGAACGTTCACTCGGCTCTTCCGATGTCCGAAACCGAGCTCAGCTATATGATCAAGCTGGATAATAAGGACGCTGTAAGCTTATCTGAGCTTCAATGGATCGATGTCGATTGGAACGTATATCCTAAGACGGAAACGCCAATCCTGACAGTTCCTATCGCGGGACTGGGTTGGGCTGGCTCTGATGCAGTAATTTCAGATCCCGCTGCTATCAAAAATTGGGGCGAGGCATTTACTATTGCTTCCAGCAATCTTCCTTTAACTTATACGCCTGTTGATATGGATAAACAAAATAACGGTCAAAAAACGGCATATGTCGTTAAGCTCATGGTAGAAAACAAAGGAACTTCCACTGTAACGGTTCCGGATCTTGTATTGGAAGGCAAAGACGGAACATCTTCTTTCCAAGGCAAGCAGGTTGAGCAAACAAAAGTTACGATAGAGCCTAATGAGAAGAAATACGTTCACTATGCAATCGAGACTAACCAAGACACCATATTAAAAACGATCAACGTGCTTACACCGGAAAGCTTTATTCAAACCGATGCCAAAGGACAAAGCACAGCGGTCAACTATACAGTTGGACGTATTCAAATCGTGCTTCCTGAGGGTGGAAAAGTCCAAGGTGCTCTGCAGCCAGTAAATTATGTCTATAACAGCAATATTGCATTCGATACGTTAAGCAAGGCGGTTAACTCCGATGTAAATGTTTCACTGGTTGAGTTGACCATGCATGAAAACCAAGGCATCGGCTATAAGACGGCAGTTGCCAAATTCAGACTAACCAATAACAGTGACTCGCCTATTCCACTTCCAGCATTGGGAGCTGAGCTGAATACTGCTCAAGGAGTCAGCTATGCGGGCAGCAGACAAATCAATCCACCGAAGCAGCTAATGCCTAAGCTGTCCCATATTGTGAGCTATTCGTTCATCGTTCCTAATACGGAGGAGGGTGAAACAATGGTTCTGAAGCTCTCCGATACGCAAACGGCAGCTCCATACAAATCTGCCATTGCTGCGTTGAACGTTACTATGCAGCCTCTTGCTCAGCCGGATGATGTTCTGTCCTTCTATCCGTTCCAAGTCAAAGTTGAGAACTGGAGCATTCAAGCCTACACGAATCTGGCTAGTGCCGCTAACCCTCAAGTTACTTACGGGTACAAGCTGAAAATGAACCTGGATATTAAACAAACCGATAATGTCGTAGTCGATCAAGACTTCTCCAAAATGAAGGTTGCTTTGGTCGATTCCGCAGGACGTACGCTGGCTGAAAATGACTTGGCCTTTACGGATAGCGGCGGCATCAACAAACTGGTATCTGGTGAAGTAATCGTTGACTTTAACAAAGTCCGTGCAGATTATCAAGATAACAATTTGACGATCCAAATGTATGAGTCTATTGAAACAGAATTTGGCGTAGCCAAACGCTTGGTAGCTGTATTCAAATAAGTTGAGACATGTCCCGCGTTTCCTTCTCATGGAGGCGCGGGATTTAAATTGATTGTGTGTAGAGGAGCCACCCAATGGAGACAGTAAACGTAGTACTCGAAGAATTGGAGGAAACGTCCAGGCGCATTATGAGGAGATTGGTTTCCTACAGTAAACATGTAGATCGCCGATTTTCCGGGTCTCAGGTCAGTGCCCTTCAGACGGTTGAATTTTACGGTTCATTAAAAGTATCGCAATTGGCGGAGTGTTTGTCCTTATCGTCGAGTGCGGTTACTTTGCTGTGCGATAAATTAATTCACAATGGCTACCTTCAAAGGGAGAGAAGCTTTGACGACCGCAGAGTCGTTTGTCTGGTTATTACTGAATCAGGAAAAGAGATGCTTCAGCAGCTGCTGGATAAGGAGAAAGAAGTCGTCTGTCGCTGGTTAACGGGACTTTCTGCTGAGGAAATGCGTCAATTCAGCACAACTTTAAATCGGATTACTGAGAACGTAAAAAATTTGTAAACGAAGTTCATAAAACATTCACGAAAGTTTGCAGAAAGTAATTCACAAACAAGTTTAATTGTGATATATTTCGTATAGAAATATTTCTTATGCGAAATATATAGAAATAGAAGGAATGGAGAGAGATCGATGAACACAAAGCGTCTAGCAAGAAAAACTATTACTGGTGGGGTTGCAGCAGCACTATTACTTGGAGGCTTTGCTTACGCGCCTCAAGCTAAACCAGCTTATGCGGCTGAAGTACAGCAAACAGCTGCAAGCTCCTCCATTGTTGCGAATTACCTTCGCAACCTGGTTACTTACACATCATGGGTGGCAGACAGAGATGTGGATGATGTACAATCCGATTTATTCTCGGGCAAAACTTTGGCTACAGCTTCCGGCTTGTCCTCAGCGGAACTGAAAGATCGTTTGGTAAGCAATTTCAACTGGTTTATTGACAACAACGCTGCTACAGGACTTTCCTCCGAAGATCTTCAAAAAGTACGCGAAGAAGGAGCACGTCAAATCAGCGAGGCAATTACACAGCCTGGATATCAACCAGATGAAAATCAAGCAAGTGTAAATTTAAAAGCCGTTATTCAACAACGTCTTAACGCTCTTGCTTCCGACGTTGCCTTGATCACAAACGACGATATTGAAAATATTGATTCCAAATTGGAATCTGGATCTACATTGGCTATCGCTTCTGGTCTTCCACAAGCGCTCCTGATCGATTCCTTGCGTGATTTGATGTATGCATCAATCGATAACGCTGTTGGCCAGCTTCCTGTTGATTCGGATAAAGTTCAACAAGCTAAAACGGATGCTCTTCGTCAAATTCGGACGGCTATTACTACACCAGGTGGCTACCACGTGAGTGCACAAACGAATGAATTTAGTCTTGACGATGTGATAAATAACCGTATTGCGTACATCATCAGCGATGCGGCAACAATTGCTGACAAAAACTACAGCGATGTCATTCAAGATCTTCAATCTGGCTGTACTCTGGCTCAAGCTGTAGGCATGAGCCAATCCGATCTATCCATTAAATTGAATGAACTCATTGATAAAGAGATTGATACTGCAGCTGATCAAAACGCTATTGATCCTGAACTGGTAACTAAAGCTAAAAACGATGCAGGCTCCAAAATCAGCGATATCTTGTCTCAAGCAGGATATAGCAGCAGCAACAGCAACAGCAGCGAATCGGTTAATGATCTTAACGCTCAAGTTGATGCAAGATTGAAAGTCATCGTAAGCGATGCAGCTACAATTGCTGATAAGGAAAACTATGAAATTCAAGATATGGTAGACCAAGGTGCAAGTCTTGCTACTGCTACAGGAATTTCCGGCATGGAGTTGTTTGAACGCTTGATGGCTCCTGTTAACCAATACATCGAATCCTTGTCCAGCGATGCGGATGCTGTAGCAGCTGCTAAAGCTAAAGCTGCGGATCAAGTGAGAACTTGGGTTGAAGCAGGTTACAACAATTAATTTTCCAAATATTATTTAAATAGAGACGCAAAGGTCAAACGGCCTTTGCGTTTTTTTCCATTTCAGGATGAATAATGAGTTTTGCAAGAAGAAATCAAGGAAATGATTGAAATTGTCAAAATAAACCCATATAATATCGACATAACCATCAAAATCGGAATGGTAATTAAATTGAACGGCAGTTGGAGTGAAGTTAATATGGGCGACCAGGATTTGTCCAAAGGGGAAGAAAGACGCAGTAAGATTATGACAGTTTTGAAAACGCAGGGCAGAATAACAATCCAGGATATTATGGACAAGTTTGGCTGCTCTGAAGCGACGGCGCGCCGTGACCTTGACTATTTGGTGAAGACGGAAGCTGTTATCCGAACCATCGGAGGGGCTCAATTCGAAGGGATCTCCGGTATGCGCGAGGCTTCTTTTAATGAGAAAAGAGAGCTTCTGTGGGTCGAGAAGGAAACGATTGCGGCTAGAGCCGCCTCCTTAATTGAGGAAGGCGATGTGGTGGGCCTAACCGGCGGTACTACGACTTATTTGATTGCCAAGGAAATAAAGGCAAGAAGGAATATTACAGTTGTCACCAACGCTGTTAATATTGCAATGGAGCTTGCTGACAGTGACGGCGTTCAGGTTGTGCTGACTGGTGGCGTCATGCGTAAAAACAGCTTTGAGCTATGTGGTCCATTGGCGGAAAAAATAGTCGAGGGCTTGAATATCGGTAAAATGTTCATGGGTGCGGATGGTTTTGCTCTCGAACAAGGAGTGACCACATATTCAGAACTTGAAGCGCAAATCGCGAGGCTGCTCATTCAGCGTTCCAATCGAACGTATGCGGTTATTGATCATTCTAAGATTGGTAAAGCATCTTTGTTCGGCATAGTGCCGCTCTCGTCATTGAATGGATGTATTACAGATGCTCCACTCAGCGAAGAACTATCTACAGCCTTGGTGGAAGCCAATGTCGAAGTGCATATTGCAAACTCTAGGAGCTAAGCAGCAAGAAAGGATAGGGAGAAACGATGGGGTTAATGATAGGAATGGATATCGGCGGCACTAATATAGTATGCGGGCTGGTCGATGAAAGCGGCAAGCTATTGAATAAGATTAAGCAGTCTACGGAAGCACACCTTGGAAGCGGATACGTCTTCGATAAAATTAGTAGCATGGTGGACGAGCTGCTTCGTGCTGCGAATGTGAAACATAGCGAGGTTACGGCTATTGGAGTAGGTACTCCCGGTTTTATTGATCCCGAAAAGGGCATCACCGTATTCGCCAGTAATTTAAAGTGGACTCAAGTACCGACAGCGGAGGAGATCCGCAAACGCACGGGAATACCAACATTTATCGACAATGATGTTAGAATGTATGTATATGGGGAAGCAGCTTGCGGTGCTGCCAAGGGCTATGAGCACGTGCTAGGCATTACGATCGGCACTGGATTGGCAGCAGCGATGGTGAATAGAGAGCAACTGTACTATGGAAGCGGGTATATGGCAGGAGAGCTCGGCCACATTCCTTTTCCGGAAATTCCTTATGAATGCGGCTGCGGCTTGCAGGGATGTCTGGAAACCGTCGTTTCGGCGACGGGCATCGCTCGTCAGGCAAGAGAACAGCTTGCTGCTGGCCGTGACAGTATAATGAGAGATTGGATGGAAGCCAAATCAATCAATAGCATTACTGCTGCAGATGTATCCAAGGCGTATGACGCCAATGATCCGCTGGCTATAGAGATTATGAATCATACAGGAACGCTTCTTGGAAAAGGGCTTGCGGCAGCTGTGACCTTGTACAGCCCGGAAATTATTGTCATCGGGGGAGGAGCGGCGTTAGCCGGGGAAAGATTGTTTGCACCTATGCGCGAGCAATTAAAAAAATCGGTTTATTCCGGGTACTGGGACCGGTTAACGATATCGCAGGCGCAAATGATCGACGACGCAGGGATCGTTGGAAGTGCCATGGCAGCAGGACAAAGACTTTTGAAAACCCAAACAATCGAATAGTACGAATTTCATATCAAGCCGCAGCATATGCTGCGGCTTTTTCACTATTTGTAAACAACGATAGACGACTTTTTCCTAAATATAGTATATTAGTAGTAGAAAAATAGATTCTCTGTCAAAATTACAGCATACGAAAAAAGAGTGTATTAAATATAAAGCGATTATTAGAATTTTAGCGAATTTCCTAACACTTTCTTAACAATCCATTCGAATAGGAGGGCCGTGGATGTACAAAGTTTTGGTTATTGAAGATGATCATATGGTCGGAGAAATGTCGACGATGTATTTATCGGAAGAAGGGTACACCGTGGAAAGAGCTGAGAATGGCAAGGAAGGCCTGCTCATTCTAGATCGGTTTCTTCCTGATCTTATCATATTGGATATTATGCTTCCGGATATAAGCGGCATTGAGCTGTGTTTGGAGCTGCGTAAAGTATCTACAGTCCCAATCTTAGCGGTATCGATGAAAACAGAAGTATTGGATCGCGTAGACGCTTTGGTAGCAGGTGCAGACGATTATTTATGCAAACCGTTCAGTATGAGAGAGCTGACAGCCAGAGTAGCTGCTTTAATTCGGCGTTCGCAAATGCAGTATCATCAGCCTGAAATGGAAGTCGTTCACGCTATTGCTGCCGGAGTATTGCATGAGGATGGCGAACCTGTAACGATGGATCATGAGCGAAGAGCCATCTATGTGAATGGAGCCTTCGTCGAGACGACCTATTCGGAGTTCGAAATCATGAAGCTTTTTGTAGCAAATAAGGAAAAGGTGTTCAGCAGAGATGAGTTGATAAATGCTTTAAGAGGCATTGATTCCTTTGTGAACGACCGTTCTATCGACGTGCATATTGCTAACTTGCGAAAAAAAGTCGAGCTGGACCCCAAGGAGCCGAAATTAATTAAAACGGTGTGGGGAATCGGATATAAGTATATGGGTAACTCTTAAGGACCGTCCTTAGGAGTTTTTGTTTTGCTTTCATGACGATTTTGAAACCATTACATCAGAGGGGATGCCGATGAGGAGTTTGTCGATCCGCAATAAAATGATGATTCTTGTATCGTTAATTACGAGTATTTCCTTATTATTTATCGGGATTAGCAGCTATCGGACAGCTAAACAGCAAATTGTGAACGCTCTCCAGGAAAATGCTACCGCCAAAGTTTTGTCGCGCTCTTATAACTTGTCTGCCTGGATAGAAACAAAACTCGCAGAAGTCGAGGTGATGAGCAGAACAAGTCAAGTTCGATACGGTACAGATTCGGAGCGTATGGATTATTTGCGCAAGGAAGTTGAACGGTCCAAAGGTGTCTTTTATGATCTTGGCTTTGCCGAGCTGGGTGGTTCTTTGACGATGACATCAGGAGATGTTATGAATATTAGCACTTCTTCAACCTTTTTGAAGGTACTTCAGGGCACGAGTGTCGTGTCCGATGTATTCCGGGGCAGTACTCCGAACAGCGGAATGCTGTTTACTCTTCAAGTACCTGTTTACGGTGAGAATGATAAGATGATTGGGATCATCAGTGCTTTAATGTCCGTTGAATCTTCCTTCAGGCTTCATACGGATTTTAGAGTTGGAAATTCGGATACGATTATGATGTTTACTAGAGACGGCACGATTATATATCATCCGGATGCTTGGATGGTTGGGTATGCCAATATCAAACATACGGACTCACCATTCAAAAGTATCGTTACCGAGATCCTGACCAATGAATATGGATATACTCAAGTGATGAGGGGGAAGGAGGAGCAGTTGATTTTCTACTCCTCTATCTTAGGGACGCCTTGGCATATGGTGCTGCAAGTTCCTATCCAGGAGTTTGAGAAGCCGCTTGGGGTCTTGCTTGTCAAAACGGTGTTAACGATCATGGTTATGGAGTTTGTTATGCTATGGCTGATTACGGTTTTGTTCAACCGTGAAATATTGAGGATCAGGGAAATAACTTCGATTACGGCCCAAGCAGCAGAGGGACAGTTCGACATCACTCCGATTGAAGTACATAATGAGGATGAAATCAGCACTTTGGCCAGTTCGGTAAACGGGATGATGGTACAGCTTAAGCTATTATTCGAGAGGCTGGAGGCAATTATTAACCAAAATGATTTTGCGATCATTTCGTTGGATTCCAATTATACGATCAATTATTTTAGCAAATCGGCTGAAAAGCTGTTAGGTTATACGGCTGAAGAGGTTCTTAACAAAGAAACTCCGCTGCTGTTTCATGATCCGGAGCAAATTCAAGAGGTGGCGAAGCAGCTGACCGAACAGCTCGGAAGGCCGGTTGCCCCTGATCTTTCAGTGTTTAAAGAACTGAGAAATAACCAGTTTGCATATGATCGTAACTGGTATTTCATTCGCAAAGACGGATCACGAGTAGCGGTTTCCCATAATTCTAATGGGATCAGGGATCGGGCAGGACGATTCATTGGTGTTGTCGCAATCTCCAGGGATATAACCGAGCAGATACGGATGCAGCAGGAGCTCGTTCACGCCAAGCTTGCGGCTGAAGAAGCGGATTCGGCCAAAGGTGCTTTTCTCGCACGGATGAGTCACGAAATAAGAACGCCTCTTAACGGCATTATAGGATTGTCTCAACTGATGCATAAAACGGAATTGAGCGATGTTCAAAGCGACTATTTGCGTAACATTACGGCATCATCTCAAACGCTGCTGAGGATTATTAACGATATTTTGGATTTCTCTAAAATGGAAGCTGGAAAGTTCGAGCTGGATCACATTGTTTTTCACTTGGAGGATAGCATCCATCGGCTTTCTGAAACAATAAGTGTGTTTCTCGGAGGCAAGGAGCAGTTTGAATTTATAATAGAAACACCAGAACGAATGCCGAACGGACTCATCGGTGACCCGCTTCGCTTGGAGCAGGTTTTGCTAAATCTGTGCAGTAATGCAGTGAAGTTTACTCCAAAAGGTCAAGTCGTCGTAAAAATTGAGCTTGTGGAGGAGCTTCATGATTCGGTATTGCTGCAGATTAGCGTGAACGATACGGGAGTTGGTATCTCCAGGGAACTAATGGATCATTTGTTTGAGCCCTTCACACAGGCGGATGGATCTATGAGCCGAAAGTTTGGAGGAACCGGCTTAGGTCTCGTTATATCCAGCTTTTTAATCGAGAAAATGGGTGGAACGCTAGAAGTAGACAGTGAGTTTGGGGTGGGGAGTTCATTCCATTTTACAATCCGATTCAAACGTTCCAAACAATCTGAGGCGATTAGCTACAGACTGTCAGAGCCCGAGGAAATTCCCGTATGGATTGTCGAAGATAACACAGCTATGAGGGAGCATTTATGCACGATGCTTCAGTCTTACGGGTTGAAGCCTTATCCCATGTGCTCGTGGAAAGAGGCCTATGCGAAGCTGCAGTTGGCGGCACAATCAGATCCACAGTGCCGAATAGCCGTTATGGATATGGAAATGCCAGATATGTATGGCCCGGAGACATGGAAGGCTTTTCAGAAAGCGGCTGGAGCTGCTGGAATGATTACGTTGGCTATGACAACTGTATTCGGACGTGAAGAAATGCTGGGGATGTCGGTGGAAGACCGGCCTGACGGAATCATTTTAAAGCCTTTCAGCCGCCCCGAATTATTCCGTACGATCGAGGCTGCATTGGATCGTTATGTTGCACCAGGTGAGGAACACGGAGAGAAAGATCGAAGGACTACGGATAGGAGTAAGGCCATCGTATCAGCTAAACGTATCTTGCTGGTTGAAGACAACGAGATTAATCAGCAGGTTGCATATGAAATGCTTCACCAGCACGGCTACGAGGTAGAGGTTGCCGGCAACGGGAAGGAAGCGCTGCTGAAGCTCGAACAGTCCGAATGGGATCTTGTGCTAATGGATGTTCATATGCCTGAAATGGACGGGTGTGAAGCAACACAGGTCATTCGTAGCATCCCGCGGTTTGAGCACATTCCGATTATTGCAATGACAGCCAACGTTATCCGCAATGACCATGAGAAATATATGCAAATCGGCATGAACGATATTATTACAAAGCCGCTAGAGATCGAGCCAATGTTTGCGACGCTTCGCAAATGGCTTCGAGATTCGGACAATCATTCGGTCAGCCTAACTTCTGAAGGCTCTGCAGCCGAAGTGAGCGATTCGTTACCTAGTCTGGAAGGGATCGATGTTAGAAGAGTGGTCAACCGTTTGAACGGTCGAGTGTCTATCTTTAGGCAAATGATAAAGACGTTTGAGCGGGACTATGTTGATTTTATTGCCCAGCTTCAGCACTCCTTGCAGGAGGGAAAAGCTAACGAAGCTCTGCGGCTCGTGCATACATTGAAAGGAGCAGCGGGGAATCTTGCAGCAGGGCAGCTGGAAACAGCCGCAAGCAGGCTGGAGACCGTAATGCTGGCAACAGGGGCAGTAGACCCGTTATCACTGGAGAAAGCAATGGAAGAGGTTGAGCACTGCCTCGAGCAATTGCTTGCTTCTATACATTCCTCCCACTGAATCACCGCTTTGCATCTAATACGAAGCCTCTACTAATATACGGTAGAGGCTTTTTTAACCGGCATGGGTTGCAGCCCAGGTTGAACGGTTATGAGGACATTCGCCTTTTTTGGGAAGCCAAGATAAGCGCCCATTAGGTAATAGAGGCAAACGCATATGTTATCACTAGGGTAAAGCACAAAATGAGGAAGCAAACATAGAAACCAGGTAATATCCCAAATTGAGACTTTGGAGGCGTGAATGCATGCGATTAAGGAAAAGGCGTGTAGCAAAGAAAGCCGTTAAAAATAGAATCAGGGCCAGGAGGATTGTTCGCTCTAGGCTTAAGCGTAGAGGAAGACGTCCTGCATCTTCAATCAGAAGAAAACGTCTCATCACAAGAGCGAGAAGACGTCTTGTCTCTAGAGTAAGAAGAAGGCGTAGAGCCATAATTCGTAGAACTTCTTTGAAGAAAACATATCAGCAAGCCTATAACGAAGCATTTGACCAAAAATATAATGAAGGATTTAACGCAGGCTTTGCTCAAGGGCTTAAAGAGGGACAATAATACATTTGAAAGGAAATTAATTCCATATAAAAATGAAAGAGGCCTAAATATGCTGATTTCCGACAAAGCTAATAAGGAAGCTATGCCTGAAGAAGGAAGTCTGGGCTTATGAGAATATTAATCATTGGCGGTGAAGAAATCGTCGGACGTGTGCTTGTTCCTTATTTGCTTCAGGAGACCCGGCATGAAGTGTTCTACACAACGAGACTAAAAGGAAAAGAGCGTAAGGGATTATATTTAAATCCGAGCGATGAAGCGATGGTTGAAAAATTAGTCGAGATCGTAACACCCGATGTCATCGTGAATGGAACGAGTATTATGAATGATATGGCCCGGCTGCATGAAATTGAAGCATACCGGATTAACGGCTTGCTGCCTCATCAGCTAGCCCGGCTGGCGGATCAACGTAAAATTCGTTTTATTCATATGAGCACGGATGGCGTATTCTCGGGGGTCCGAGGACATTATGAGGAACGCCATGTCCCGGAAGGAACCTCGGTTTATGCCAAGACCAAGGCACTTGGTGAAATTAAGGGCACACCCCATTTAACGATACGGGTATCGATTGTCGGACCGGAAGGGGGGGAGGGGATTGGACTTCTTGATTGGTTTTTGAGGCAAAAGGAGGTCCGGGGCTTCATTAATGTTCCTTGGAACGGATTAACCTCCCTGGAAGTTGCGAAATTTATCCATTATGTACTGGAACGTGGCCGAAGATTGAATGGAATTATTCATCTGACAGCCCCGGAAAGGATTAGTAAATATGATTTACTTTTACTAATCAGGAGCCTGTACGAAAGGTCGGATATTACCATTCAGCCTAACGATGCGGTTGAATTGGATCGAACTCTTAAAAGCACGCGTCGGGACGTCGGTTACCGAGTCCCTTCTTACGTGGATATGTTGACGGAGCTGCGTGATTGGATGCGGAGTAATGCCACGCTTGCTAAGTGACAGCATGTTGGATGATATGACTCAAGGGGAGAATGAAGTGCTCGTGAGGCCAACCACGTTTCTCCCCTTTATTTGCAGCCAAAAGACCGACTATCTCGAATTGGAAATAGTCGGCGGGAAACGGCGCAGCTTCCGGTTAAGCCAGGGCTTAACCGGCTTGCCGCGCTTTTTTCTTCTTATTTTCAGCCCGATCATTTTGACGGCTATCTGTCGCTGGTAGTTGCTGATCGACTCGATCTGTTCAACAAGTCCTTTGGCTACGTAATGAGAGCCTTCAACAACTTCGGCCATGCTTTCCATAATGACGGCCAAGGCGCGCTGACTTCGGGCCAATGATTTTAAAATATGCAGCTTAAGCTTTAATTGAATGTCTTCCTCATGGCGACTCATCTGGAGTTTCCTCCGAAGAAATCGTTAAAATCACCCGATATTTCACTGGAGTTACTGCTATCGCCGCTATCCCCTAATATGGCTTGCAAATTTTTCGTTAATGCCTGTTCCATCTTTGTTAAGCCGTCTATGACATCGAGCAGCTGCTCATGGATTTCAATAGAACGCTTGACTTGGTCGTTGTGATCGCCTAGATGAGAGGAATTCAGGTGGGAACACATCCATCGGCTGGAGCGGGTTGCTTCAAACGCTTTGGCTTCCAAAATTAAGGAAATATTTTTTTGAAAGCTTGCTGACGATTGCAGCAGCCTGCGGTAAGAGTTCGTTCTGCTCAAAGCTAACCCTCGCTTTCCTGATCAACTATTCATTACTCTTCGCTTGCAGAGTCTATTTCTTTCATTACCATAAGGAGAGTATCGCCCAAGGTGTCGGCTAAATCGGCCAGACTGTTGAGATAGGCGGCAATATTTTTCGTTACATTGAGCGTATTGTCCGTTAACATCTCTATGCTTTCGAAAGAAGGGTTTTCATGCGGAATGCCATGAATAAATTGAGCGACGTGTATTGCGATATGACGCTGAGCCTCCAGGATTTTAGACATTTCCAGCTGGGAGACGGACATATTTTCAATGATATTATCTATTTGCCGTTGCATTTCCCGCCCTCCCTTCTATATAGGTTTCCACCATAACATATGCGGACTTTTCCCGATAAACCACGGCATTAGCCCATCGTAGGCTGAGTGTCGAGAAATTTCATGGTTGTTAGCGGAGGATGCTTCTCTTAGATAAAAGTGTGCGGGTCGACACCCCATTTTTCAACAAATTGATTGTAGTTGTGTTGGATAAGCTGTTGGACCCTTTGCTGCCCTTCTTTCTCAAAGCTGGCACTGCCATGATGGAATATGAAGGTATCACCGGCAATCATCAGACGAAATCCGGCTTGTCGGGCACGATAGCAGTAATCGTCATCCTCCAGATGGCCAGGCGAGAATCTTTCATCGAGTATGCCGATTCGGTTCATAAGCTCTCTCTTGAACAAGAAGCAAATCCCTACGATACGTTCAGTCTGCTGCCATTTTGTGTTGTCAGGCTGATTGTAACGCTGTGCCATCTCCGTCACATTAGTAAAAGGATCATTTATTTGCTGTTTTCCGCTGGCGTAATTGGTTACAGGACCGACGATGCCGATATCCACAGAGCTGTAAAGGCAGCGTAGCATATGGTCCAGCCAACGTGGCGTAAGCAGGGTGTCGTTATTTAGCAGAAGCAGGGCGTCGCCAACGGCAACACGGAGACCAAAGTTGCAGGCTGCTGGAAATCCCCGGTTAAAAGGCAAAGAAATCAGTTTTACTTTTTCTTTAACACAATAATCAACGGAACCGTCATTTGAGCCATTATCCACGACTATAATCTCGAAAGCGGTTTTGGTGTGTTCACGGATGGACTCAATACAAGGCTTCAGCACATGAAGTCCGTTAAAGTTAGGGATGATGATGCTGGTCATTTGCATAGTGCTATCCTCCTGCAAAAGCTCTTTTACGTTGGGTATCCACAAAGTCCAACCGTTCTCCGGATCGCTCGCTCGCCAGCTTAATGGCTTCAATATGGTCTCCGATGATGAGATCCGCCATTTTATTTTTCATTCCGACGTTTCCTTCACGAAGCTTGTTACGTCGAATGACATTTATACTGCCTCCTATACCGATGTTCAGCCTGTTTATCGAAGCTAGTACTTGGGCTTTTGGAGGGACGATCAACGGATGGGCACCGATGGTTTCCACCGTTTTGCGAGATAAGGCGTGAGGTACGGCTGTCATTGAATTGGCCGCAAGGTCGGGACGGTGGAGTGCAACATTCAAAAATTGCTTCATGTAGGTGACAGAATCCAAACGGGCAAATGAAGATAGAAAAGGAGTCACATCGTTCAATGCGATATCCAATCCTTTCTCAATCCCATAAATGAAAGGAATCAGACTCTCCGCTTGAATGGGGATATCACCGTCAAGGAATAACAAAATATCCGATTGTGCCATATTAGCTCCAATAGCGCGTCCTACATCATGTCCTACCGCCTGTGGATAAGAAATGACCACAGCATGGGATAGGTTCCGGGTGATTTCAAAGCTCCGGTCGGTGGAGCCGTTTACGACAACATACACTTCATCCAGAGGAAGCCGGTTTAATTGGTGAAGAATAGCGCCAATCGTATCCTCTTCATTCTTAACCGTGACGATAGCGGCAATGGATTTATTCGTTGGAACGAGCAGCCAGTCGTGGGGATGCCTGCCCTTTGCTTTTTGGAAGCCGTGTACGTAGCCTTTGGCTGCATCCGCATAATGCTGCCAAGGCTTCCGTGTAATGTTTAAAGAAGGGATTCGCTTCATCCAAAAGCGATTTAATGCTTTTTTTTGAAATGGATCCTGATCGATAGAATATAGAGCTGCGTCCTCTTTGCCTGCTGCCTTGCCGGATTGGTAGGAGCGTGAGAAGATCCTGACAGTCTTCGTTAGGAAACGTTTTTTCCTAAAAGCTCGAGGGGAAGCTCTGCGCCTTGCTCTTTTTTTTAGCATCATTTTGCCTTTAATGACCTTACGGGTCCTTGTTCGTGTTCGTCTTCGCATTGAATAAGGTTTTCTTTTGGGTGCAGCTTTTTTTGTCAATCTTTTTAAATTAGGTTGCATTCTTATCACCTCACTAAGGAGCGGTTTCTGGTTAAATCCGAATGATGTGCCCGTTCGTTGGTAGCTTGGGTCAACCAATGTATGGCTTCCAGATGATCGCCTACTATTAAATCGCGAAGCGGATCGATTCCCTTGCTTCTGCGACGTATGGGATTGAGTGCACTGACATTGACATGATGGATGGCCTGCACTCGAAGCTGTTTCACCATGGCTATCGTTTGCGCTTTGGGAGGGACGGACAGGTTCTCCGCACCTATCGCATTCAGAGCTTTACGACTTAGAGCATGAGGTATCGCAGTCATAGAAGATCCGCGCAGATCACCTCGCCCTAGCATACTGTTCAAAGCGTGCTTCGCCAGTACGACAGGATGCACTTTATGCGTATGAACGGGACCGGAATATCGGTTCAGAGCAACATCTACACCTCGATGAACGGCATGAATAAAGGGAAAGAGCTGGACTGCCGGGATAACGATATCACCATCTATAAACAATAAGATATCTCCTGAAGCATGCTGAGCGCCTACACTTCGTCCCACATCATGCCCTAGAGGATGCTCATAGCTTATGACCCTGGCCCCGCTGGCTTGAGCAATTTCTTTAGAGCCGTCGGTGGAACCGTTAGCTACCACAATGATTTCTAGAGGTTTGAGCTTTCGCGCTTCTCTTAGCACCGAACGTAATGTTCGTTTCTCGTTCATCACCGGAATAATAACCGACACTCTGGAAGAGGATGGAGAGATGGCTGCTGACACGGACTTGCGTTGTCGCCGCATTTGTTATACAACTCCTCTCATCGGATATTGTGGCAAAGTTAGGTAAATATAGATTCGTACAATAGCTATCTTATGTACTTTTGTCACGGGAGAGAGGGCTATAGCATATAGGGGATGAAAAGGGCGGGGAATGTATGCATAGATGCATTCGAATGGGGAGGCAATTACATTATTATGACTGTCCGAAAAATTGGGGAGTCTGTTCGTTCGGGTGTCGGAGGTAAAGCTAATTGGGTACCGGACAACAGCCAATTTTTCCTATTATACGGTATTCGTCTATATGCATATGTCTGTACGAGAATATCATTAACTAGAGTGTGTGCCGCAAGCTGGAGGCATAAGCCGAAAGGAAAGGAGTCGTGTGCATTGAGAGGAGTTATTTTGGCCGGTGGTACGGGAACGAGATTGCGTCCACTGACGAACATTGTGAACAAACATCTGCTACCCGTAGGAAAATACCCGATGATTCATTACGCCATAGACAAAATGGTATCGCTCGGCATCAAGCAAATTCTTCTGGTCATTGGCAAACAATCCGCCGGTTTATTTACAGAATATATAGGAAGCGGCCAGCAGTGGGGGGTCAACATATCATACAAAATTCAGGAGCAGGCCGGAGGCATTGCGGAGGCGTTGGCTATGGCGGAGGATTTTATTCCGGCTGAAGAAAAGATGCTGGTCATTCTCGGAGACAATTTATTCCAGGATGATCTGCAGGAAGCGGTCGTGAAGTATAAGAAGCAACCACAGGGTGCGCATGTTTTTTTGAAAAAAGTGTCTGATCCTACCCGTTATGGGGTACCCATATGGGAGGGAGAACGGATTGCCTTTATAGAAGAAAAGCCCGCAGATCCTCAGTCTCACTTCTGCGTCACAGGCATTTATATGTATGATTCGCAGGTTTTCGATATCATCCGTACGGTGAAGCCTTCTTCCAGAGGAGAACTGGAAATAACGGATGTGAATAACGCGTATGCTGCAAAACGCGAGCTATCTTACAGTATTTTAACCGGTTGGTGGACCGACGCGGGGACGCATTCCTCCTTGCAGCAGGCCACCTCGCAGTTGACTGGACGTGGTGCGGAGTGACAACAGTATTGGTTACCGGGGGGATGGGGTTCATAGGGAGCAATTTCGTTCTGCATTGGATGAACAATCATCCGCAGGATCGAGTGTTAAACTATGATTTGCTTACTTATGCGGGGAATCCCTCTAATGTCTCGGCTGTACAGAAGCTGCCGAACTACCGATTTATAGAAGGCGATATCGCCGATTCGTCGCTTCTTGAGGAAGTGATGCTTGAAGAAAAGGTAGACACGGTTGTTCATTTCGCAGCGGAATCCCATGTGGACCGAAGTATTGAGGATCCATCCGTTTTTGTCCGTACGAACGTGCTAGGCACACAATGCTTATTGGAAGCGGCCAAGAAGTATGGCATAAGCCGATTTATCCATGTATCTACGGATGAAGTGTACGGAACGCTCGGGAGTGAAGGCTACTTTACCGAGTTATCCCCGATTTCCCCGAATAGTCCATACTCTGCCAGTAAAGCCGGGTCCGATTTATTGGCACGAGCCTATTACGAAACGTATGGATTTCCTGTCATAATAACCCGCTGCTCCAACAATTACGGGCCGCACCAATATCCAGAGAAACTTATACCCAAAATTATTTCAAACGCATTACAGGATCAGCCTATTCCAGTATATGGTGACGGGCGAAACATAAGAGATTGGCTGCATGTGGAGGATCACTGCTCAGCAATAGAGCATGTAATAAATTGCGGTCGACCGGGTCAAGTATACAACATCGGAGGAAACAGCGAACGCACGAATCTGGAGGTCGTGACAGAGATACTTCATCGCTTGGGCAAGCCGTTATCGTTAATTCAGTTTGTGGCTGATCGACTTGGACATGATCGCAGATATGCTATAGATGCATCCAAAATCAGAGATGAGCTGGGATGGACACCTCATTATTCATTTCAAGAAGGAATAGCGCGAACCGTAGATTGGTATATCGAGCACGAGGATTGGTGGCGTCGGCTTATTCAAGAGGCTCCGAACCGTAACGGTAGGGAAGTCGATGACGGAGGTGAGCCAATGACATGAAGGTATTGATAACTGGAGCTGGAGGCCAGCTCGGGTATGACTTAATTCGCGTCCTGTCGGGTAGTCATCAGGTTATCGCCATGACGAGGGCTGAATTGGACGTAGCGGATGAGGCAGCCGTAAATACTACTTTCAGACAGATGAAGCCGCAGGTTGTGATTCATGCTGCAGCTTATACGAATGTGGATCTGGCTGAGCAAGAGAGTGACAATGCTTATACGATCAATTCGATAGGGACAAGGAACGTAGCAATGGCGGCTGAAGAGCTTGGAGCCAAGCTGGTTCATATCAGCACCGATTATGTATTTGACGGCAGTAAGAGGACTCCGTACACAGAGACAGACCGCCCTAATCCACTAGGGGTATATGGAAATTCCAAGCTGCATGCAGAGAAGTTCGTAGAGCTGATTAGCGGGCAATATTTTATATTGCGCACTTCGTGGCTTTACGGCAAGAATGGCAGCAATTTTGTAACCAAAATGATTTCTCTGGGTCAGCAAAAAGAAGAGTTGTCCGTAGTTGCCGACCAGTTCGGTTCACCGACCTATACGCTCGATTTAGCTCGATTTATTGAGCATTTGATGCTGACGGACCGCTATGGACTATACCACGTCTCCAATCGGGGATACTGCTCACGGTATGCATTTGCTCAGGCCATATTCCAGGCGTTGAAATGGAATCATATTCGGCTTGTTCCTATAAGCTCTTCAGGATTCCCGGCGGCGGCTCAGAGACCCGAGTATTCTGTTTTTGATGATACAGCTATCAGACTGAATCAGCTGCCAAGGCTGCGTAATTGGAAAGATGCGTTAAACGACTTCTTGCACAATGATTATGTATTGGAGGACAAAGGCGATGATTGAAGGCGTTCAGAAAAAAAATCTCGTGCTGCACAGTGACGATAGAGGCTATTTTATGGAGCTGTTGCGGGAGGATGATCCTATTTACGGGCGTTTTGGGCAAGCATCCCTCTCCATGTCGTTTCCAGGTGTAATCAAAGCGTTCCATTACCATAAAAAGCAGGATGATATCTGGTTCTTCCCTTCGGGTCATGCTCAAGTGGTGCTTCATGATATGAGGCCCGAGTCCTCGACTTATAAACAGACGGATGTTTACTATATGGGGGACAATAATCGGTACCTGCTGTTCATCCCCCGTGGCGTTGCTCATGGTTACAGGGTATTAGGGAATCAGCCTGCTACCATCGTATATTTTACGAATTTAGCTTACGATCCTGAGCAGCCGGACGAATACCGGATCGACTGGAACGATGAGTCCATCGGCTTTGATTGGCACACACGCAATCGTTAAATAATAAAAAAGTTTTCTACGGAAAACTGGGCTACTGCTTACGAAGATAGTTTTCCGTAGGTGAACTTTTAGGAGGTCGACATAGTGGCTGTCCATGTGAAGAAATCGCGTGCTCTAGCCTTAAGGCAAAGTGCCATAAAAGGACGAAAGGACGGTTATCGGCTTGGTCGAAGCCATGGTTACCATCACGGACGATGCCAGGCGGTGTTGGACATAGTTCCCCCGTGGCAGCCCGTAAAACGTGCGCTAAAGGTGATGTATGTAGAGGAGGGAACACCCGGCTTTCGAACACTGGATTTGGGTATTGCCCATTCACTTGGAGAGTTGGTACAGGAAGTTCTAGTCGTGCAGTCTACTTCGGATTTGACAGATATAGCACAGCAATTTAAACCGGATCTTGTATTCATTTTGAACGGTATTTTTCGTGTTTCCAATGAGCAGGTCGTTAAGCTTCGGCAGCATGGATTCCGAACGGCCATTTGGTTTATGGACGATCCGTATTTTACGGATGTTACGGCACAGATGGCTCCGTTGTACGATTATATTTTTACACATGAGCTAAATGCCGTTCCATTCTATAAGACTTTGGGATGCAATCATGTTTACTATTTGCCCTCCGGAGTGGACAGAGCTGTTGTAGCTCCTCGATTTGTCGAAAGATCATACCGGTCGGATGTATGCTTTATCGGCTCCGGTTTTCCGAACCGGCTCTCGTTTTTTAATAAAGTCATTCCAGCATTAAAGGGAGTTCATCTGTTCATGGCAGGCCATGGCTGGAACCAACTGGGGCAGTACAAAGCCATTAAAAAGCATGTCAAGCTCCAAGGCGTTTTGTATGACGAGAACATCCGACATTACATCGGAGCCAAAATCGTTATCAATTTGCATCGGTCACCATTGGAACGCCTGAACAGCCGGGGAATTCAGGCTATGTCCATTAATCCCAGAACCTTCGAAATTTGTGCAAGCGGAGCTTTGCAAATAACTGACGTCAGACAAGATTTATCCAGATACTACACGCCGGGGCAGGAGCTTGTTACGTTTGCAAGTCCTGAGGAGCTTGTTGATCGTATCCACTATTATTTGCGGAATGAGGAAGAACGACGACGCATAGCCCTGAACGGCTTGTATAAAACAATGAGTCAGCACACGTATAGCCAGCGTCTGAATGGAATGCTGCATACCATTTTCGATGAAACAGGTGGTTAGGTATGAGTAAAAAGCTTGTTCTTTTGGCGAGTTATAAAAAGGACACAGCCCAGACCTATAACAAAGGTGTCCTTGTAGGCAGACAAGAGGGCTTTCGCAAAGGCTGGAGTCGAGGATATCATCTTGGGAGAAGCGCAGTGATTTTGCAGAAATTACAAGAGGCGGCAGGAATTCAACCTATTCGGGATCTTCACGTGCTGTTTGTTGTAGAAGCCTTTGAAGAAGGGCAATTTCACGAGCCTATCAACCAAGGCATCATCCGCGGCTTGCAGGGCCAGGTACGGCAAGTTTCCGTAGTATCTCCGCTAGATAACGTGGCAGAGCTGGCGAAGAAGGTACACCCTGATTTGGTTTTCGTTCTCAATGGCATTTTTCATTTGTCGATGCAACAACTTGCTGCTATACGTATGATGGGGATTCGGACCTGTGTTTGGATTACCGAGGACCCTTATTTTATTGATGTTACCTTAACCAAAGCCCCTCACTTCGATTACGTATTCACCCATGAACTCGGAGCAATTCCATACTACCAGACAGCCGGATGCCAGCAGGTTCATTATTTGCCGCTTGCTGTGAATGAGGCTATGTTTCGACCGAGCCATGTGAGTTTGGCGTACAGTAAGGACATCTGCTTTATCGGTACCGCATTTTGGAATAGGGTGCGTTTCGTGGATAAGATATCCCCTTATTTGATGCACAAAAAAACGTTCATTTCAGGCTATTTGTGGGATCGGCTGAAAAGCTACCGTAAACTCGGCTCGAGAGTCAGTCTGGAGCGATGCTTAAGTGCTAAAGAGACAGCCTCCTACTACAATGGTTCCAAGATAGTTATCAATCTTCATCGCTCCCACGAGGATGATCAGCATAATTACAATACAAGAAGAATCCGCGCGCTGTCCATTAACCCGAGAACGTTTGACATTTGTGCGTGCGGGGCGCTTCAGCTGACGGATATTCGGCATGATTTAAAGTACTTTTATACACCGGGCGAAGAGCTTGTCACCTACTCAAGTCCGGAGGAGCTGAGGGACAAATGCGAATATTATTTAACCCACGAAGAAGAGCGCAGAGAAATTGCGTTGCGGGGACTATATAAAACAATGAGTGAGCATACGTACAAACAAAGAATATCCCGATTGCTCAGCATTATGTACGGATAACAGACTGGCGTTTCAGTCATAAGTTAGGAGGGCCGCGAATGGCTGTTTTAAGGAAGTTAAACCCGTCACAAAGGCGGGGGAAAATACTTGGAAGCAGGGCAGGCTACAAGCTGGGTTGGAGCTACGGTCAACGTTTGGGACGTAGCGAGGTTGTAGTAAGATCCAATGTTCCGTTCGTGTCGAAGGCTTGTGATCTCTCCGTGCTTTGTGTCACTTCGGGCATGGGACTTCCTTTCTCACCTATAGACCATGCAGTCATAGAAGCGCTGAAAAAGCAGGTGCGTGAGCTTCATATTTGCTCGCCCAAGGATGACCTTGTTAAGCTAACCTCTCAATTAAGACCTCAGCTCGTGCTGGTGCTGTTCGGGATGCATGTAACAACGGAGGTTGTAAATTCCGTTAGAAGTCTCGGGAGCACTACAGCGATCTGGTATTCGGATGATCCGTACTACTCGGATATTACAAGGTTAACGGCAATCCATTACGATTATGTTTTTACCAATGAACTCAGCTGCATTGAGTTTTACCAGCTCCAAGGCTGCAGAAAAGTGTATCATTTACCCTTAGCGGTCGATTTGAATGTGTTTCGGCCCAAGAGGGTCGATACTGGATATTTTAGCGATGTGTGCTTTATCGGGAGTGCTTATTGGCACAGGGTTGGCTTTTTTAACCGTATAGCTCCTTATTTGGCAAGAAGAAACGTGAAAATATTTGGTTGGTGGTGGGAGCGCCTGGAGCAGTATTCCAAGCTGTCGCATAATATCCGTAATGAATGGTTGTCTCCGGAAGAAACGGACAAATATTATAACGGCGCCAAAATTGTGATTAACCTGCATCGCTCTCCCTATGATGAAACGTTTAATAAAAACAGCACGCGTGTCAAAGCTCTGTCCTCTAATCCGCGTACATTCGAAATTTGTGGCAGCGGAGCCTTCCAGTTGACGGATGCGCGACAAGATCTGCCTAATCTATATGGGCCCGGCCAAGAGCTGGCCACTTACTCCTCGGCCGAAGAACTGATAGAAAAAATTGAATACTACTTGCATCATGAGGAAGAGAGAAACGATCTTGCACTAAAAGGGCTGCAAAGAACACTCCGCGATCATACCTTTGATCACAGGGTTGCTGTATTACTTAATGTGTTAGTCGCGAGACGTTAAAAAGATTCATCTTCTTCCGTGAAGAACCTGATCATAGCGGGTTCTTTACGGATATAAGTTCGTATGCTCATCCTGAATTCCTATGCTAGATGCTTCTGACATACGTTTTACAAAAAAATGTGGTGTCATGGGCGAGCTATCGTGAATACGCTATTACTAATAGTGATTTGCCTATTCTTGTCTTGGAATGGAGGAAGCAGGATGAACATTAAATCCCCCTCTGCCGACGAATATTTTTCCTTGTCCGCCAAACTGCAATTTCAGGACGTACGCCGGTTTATGTCCCAGCTTCAGTGGAGTGTTAATCATACCGCTACATTGATTCGTGCTTATGCGGCACTGGTCAAATTGGCGCCTGCCGATGAGGCTATTATGGAGCTGGATCGGATGCTGGCTGAGGAGAAGCGGCATTACAAGCTGCTCGAAGCATTGTACATGGAGCTGAAAGGCATTGAGCCCTCGGTTCAGCCAGAACGAATTACTTATGCCACATATGAGGAAGGCTTGCAGCATGTTGTCCGTTTGGAGCGGGAAGCCATCCGGCAGTATCGCGATACTTACCTGCTAACTCCGAGTCCGAGGGTGCGGGATTTATTTTTCTATGGGATGAGTGACAGTGCAGATCATCTGGTAGGACTTATTTTAATGAGATAGTACTAAAGGCTTGTTTTTGGGAAGAAGGGTATTGCAAAATCTGACAATAATCTAGTATAATCGAACTGCATAGGAAAGTTTTGGAATTGATGTGGGATAATTTCATATTTATGGGTCGGAAGCACCGCCATTCAGAGGGATTTTACCTATGTTTGGAGGTGCTTTTTTATGAGCTGATATTTGTTAACCAAATGTTGAAGGGGCGTATTTATGATGAAGAAAACGGTTATGGCTGCATTTATTGCTGGGGTCTCGTTATTTTCTGTAGTAGGTAGTGTTAATGCAGAGGTTAAATTCACCGACTTAAACGGTCATTGGGCAAAAAAACAAATTGAATTTGCGGTTAATGACGGTTATGTAGATGGATATCCAGATGGTACTTTTAAACCAGATCAAAATGTAAGCCGTGTGGAGTTTATGAAATTGGTTGTGGATGCACTTAAATTTAAAAAGCAGGATGCTTCCGGTGAATGGTATCAACCGTACGTCAATACAGCTGTTGCGAATGGCATACATCAATTGGATGAATTTGCTGTGGATCAATTGACCAAGCCTATCACTCGGGAAGAAATGGCTAGGATCGCTGTTCGTGCTACAGGAGAAGCTAATTACGATGCTAAGAAGTGGATGTATCTTGCAACATCAAAAGGAATCATCCAAGGACTGGATAACAAAGGTACGCTTGGTGAGGATCAGCCGACGACACGGGCGCAGGCGATTACCGTAATCGAACGGATACTCAAGATCAAGAGCGGAGAAAAAATCGCTTTGGATAAATATGCTAAGTATGCGGCTTCGAGAGCGGAGATTAACTGGCATAAGACGAATGTCTACACCATGGCACAAGAGTATTTTGGTTGGGGTAAAAGTATTGGTAACGAGTTTAAAGTTGATCGCTTGAAGTTTGAGAATGAAAAAGGAATGTCTGAAGTTGAAAAGTTTGTAGTTGTTGATATGGGGGACCCGGAAGACCCGTTCAGAGTGGAGATTCCGGATAACATGTATTGGACTAATAAGGTCGGGAAACAGCGTATAAAGACTCAGGAGGTTCCATTAAACACTTATGCGTTTCTAAGTTTCAACCACTTTACGGTAAGTACGGATGTTCCAAAAAAATATTTTCATTATGCAATACTACACACAAGTCCTTTTATCAAGAACGGAGATTCATTGGATGAAAATGGTAACCTAAAGGATGTGGTGACTTATGGGACTCTTGATGAGTATGGTAGCTTGCAGTCTGGTTTGATAGATTTGAAGACTGGTGATCATGATATGCGTATCATAACAGCGCAGCTCGTCCCAAAAATGTCTGGATTTGATGGTGCTTCCTGGGGAGTAGACAGGCAACCTTGCGTTGAACTTGGGGAAGGATCGACAGAAATTTCTGTGTTCGTCTCTGAAGTGCATCATGATTTGGGGGAATAGAGTTTGAAAAGCAAACTGTTAAACAGCTTATTAGCAATTTCAATTCTAACTCCCTCATTTTCCTTCTTATCAACACCGGCAGGGGCTATACCCTCTAAGGAAGTGCCTTTACCAGTATATTATGTTCCTGATGAAGTCCTATTCAATTTGGGAACAAAATATTTTGGTTCAAATAAGTCCAGTATAACAGTATCTGATGTAATTATAACACCAACTGGGACTGACCCCATTTCAAGGGTAGAACTGAGGGATTCCGAAGACAATGTATTACAAACTTTGGTTAATACTTCCGAAAACACATATAAAGTTCCAAACCCTGTTACTCCGCTTTCAAATAACATAGCGTTAGAGTCCAGTAAAAAAGTGGCGATTCTTCAAGGAACCTTCGAATGGTTCAGGGACCCGAATAAGAAGGTTTGGATATATGATTACGATGACCCTGCTGTAGATGATGGTATTACTAAGAGGTATTACAAGAGTGATGACAAAATTTATGACCGACCTCCCTCAAGTTTCTGTAAATTGCATGTAGGTTTCCCAACTGACTCTTTACCTTCTTATCCTTCTGGATATGAAGACACTGCTCAGTGCAACGAGGCTACAGACTATAGGCAAGGAATCTTGGATATATCAGGGGTTATGATGAAAGTTAAGGAAGATACTAAAATAACTATATCTCCGGCTGAAGTAGCCTCCCTGAATTTTGATAATCAAACATTTGAGTTTCTCCCAGACGGTAATCTTGGTCAAGATAATATTAAAGGAATCACTCAGGGAAAAATTAACCCCAAAACTCTTACGTATCGTTTTGAATATACGGCTGTTTATGATGTTGAGCCGGACAGGGTTGACACATCTTCACCTAGCTGGGTATTTACATGGCTCAACAGGTGGGATATTGCCTTAAAGGGTGAAGTTTACCGCTACCCACAAATGAAGATTGTGTATGTGACAACCCCACCGACTGAAAAAACGAACTTATCTTTCCCTTCTATCACTGCACCTAAGTGTGTCGCAGCTGGTGAGGACAATACATACGCATACAAACTTATGAACAGTGGTCCGGCAGTTTCCACTGCATTTAAGGTCAAAATCTCAACAGATTGGGGAGAAATAATAACGCACACTTTTCCGGGGATTGGCAGGGAAACAAAGGATGGTTCGTTCACCCATAAATTTACTTCAACAGGGTTAAAGACCATAACGTTTTATGCGGATAGCGATAATGCGTTGGAATTGGACCCAGCTAGTGAACGTACAAAGACCTTAACCGTCGATGTGCAAAGCTCGTGCTCCGGGGGACCTCCTGAAGAAGGGGGAGGCTGTTCTCTTGGTGCCGGATGCCCTGGCGTACTAACAGGTAAACTCACTGTTCGTGACAAGGAAATTGAGTGGAAGGATGACAATGAATTTGACGTTATTTTGGATGTGCCGCCTAATTCCTGCAAACCTACTCAAGGTAGGTTTAAGGCCATACAGGGAGATAACGAGTATGTTTATGGGTGGACATCAACCATAAGCTCATCAAATTCTGACTCTACCTATTTCCGGTTCAAAAGCAACCAGTACCCGGCTAACATGCAGGCTGGTACTGTAAAGGTTCTGTATTATGTTGAAGATACTTGTGGCCGAACTTCGCTGATAGGTCCAGATGATTTTAAAATTATCAAGATATCTGGCGTGCCTACGGTTGAAGTTTCTTGGTATGCTCAGGATAATTTAAAAATTACCGAAGCTATTCAAGACGACATTGTGTATGTCAAGGTTAAGGCAACAGATACCAAGAACGAAAAGATCACCTTCTCTTGGGACTTTACTAAGAGCACTCCTTGGTTAAGTAGTCTACCATCTTTGTATGGTTGGAAATCCCCATTAGATAAAGAATCCTACACAGGCATCAAAGCCACTACAAAGGGTAGCCATAATGTTTGTGTGACTGCCATAAACGAATCGGGTGCTACAGCAACTGCTTGTGCTTACTTAGATGTTTTGGGTCCTGAACCTAAAGCAAAAATAACAGTAGGCGGGTGGCCGAAAGAAGAACGTAGGATTGAGTTATCTGGTTCACGAAGCTACAGCCCAAGGAATTTACCTTTAACTTATCGGTGGACCATTGAGCCAGTGGCTGGTCAAACAGAAGGTACGATGTCTGATATAACATACATTGCACCACTGTCAGGGGAACTTAAGGATTTCAAGACATCGAAGAAAGGTAAATACTTGGTAACTTTGGTAGTTACCGATACTATGGGGCTAAGTGACGATGATTCAGAGATAGTGGACGTAGCCCCTGATATTCCTCCAGTAGCTAACTTAACAGGAAATCAGATAGCAGGTAGGCAATTGCCCGACAGAGGCCTAGCACCCTTTGTGTTACTAGGTTATGGTGCAAGTTTGGATGCAGACATTATAAGTAAAAGGTATTGGACCTTAATTTACGACTCCAATAATGATGGTGTGTTCAATGAACCTATTACTGCCGAAATTGATGAAGATGCGTTAGTTCAAGGGTGGGAATACCCATACATTATCGGATATGATCAGCTTATCATAATTAAAACAGGTGAGCACATAGTTACAGTTAAGGGCCCACATGTGGGAAAATACAGGTTCGGTTTAAAGGTTATCGAATCTCCGGGGCAGCCTACTGATTTAATTCACTAAGTAATATAGGTAAAGGGGGAACGAAAACGTGGTCTCCCTTTACTTTCTTAATAAGAGGGGATAGTCAGTTGAGATTTCATTTAAGAACAGGCCTAACTTATCTACTTGGAGTGGTCTTAGTAGCAGGCTCCCTTCTCCCAGCTGGACAAGCTCAGGCACTTTATAAGTATGATTACAAAGATTTTTTTGGTGAAGTGATTAACGATAATCCTGAGGTATCATTCACAGTGACCGGAGAAACTACCGAACCATCTCCAATGAATGTTGCTGGTTATGCTGCTTCTGAATTATCAGGCAGTAGTTGGACTAACACTACTTTAGATAAGCCAAGTATTTATAATTCCTGGGCAGTGGGGCCAAACGGTGTACTCGCAAGCAGCCGTAGATATCCGGGCAGTGGTTCTCCTTCTTTATATTCTTTGCCATTAGGTGATGCAAACATTAAGTTAAATGGCAGACCTATCAAGCTTCCAAGTATGGCTAGTGTGGAGAATGCCACCTCCATAGGTAACGACGAATATTTAATAACTAAAGAATATTATACTTATTTAACTGGACCAAACCACGATCCCATACAGCTTGCCTTTGTTTCTGGTGCCTCCAATAAATACTACAATTGGTTAACGGATGAATTAATGGTCATTGAGGTTGATGGTCCAAGATATAATAATGTGAGTGCCGAGTACCAATATATAGAAACTTGGAGAAGATGGAAACTATCCGATTTACGGCAACGGCAAACAAGTTCGGTGGCTAGTGGGGTAAGAAAAGCTACTTGGAACTCCGGACCTGGATATAGAGTCAGCGGGGAGTACGCAACATGGGGTGACGGCTACAGATACGCTGGATATGAGAGAACACAATTGAGAGAAGATTTTGCCGAAATCAACCTCACGTCGAGAACAGTAACCTATTTTAAGAAGGACGGAAAGGGGACCCCCTACAAAACAGCTAGTTTTGATAATATGGCTCCCTTTCCAAAGAAGACCGGAACTGGAACGGCCTCAAACCTTTCTTATTATCCTGGAGAAGCGCCCGACTATATCTTTAAGCCAAAGGTAATGGATGGAAAAGGAAATTATTATAATTTCGAGATCGATGGCAATAGCAAGACACATCTAATAAAAGTAGATGGTTACACTGGGATGCCGGTGGATCTAGGCATTATAAATCTAGATCCTTACGCTTCTAATAGCTTTGAGAGCATTTCTGAGGATGGTACCATAATAGGCATTCTCAGTAATTGGAATGGTCATGACGATGATAATGGGAATTGGATTCCGAGTGGTAACGAAACATATTATTTGCATATCGCGACGGGTTCAAGGGTTGGAAAGCCTGCTATCCATTTAGAAGGCTTTAAAGATGGTTATCAAAATGGTTACGGGTTTAAAACTTTCAAAGAGCCTGATAAGTATTGGGATGATGATGAAGGGAAGTGGGTAGACACATATAGATTTGTTGAAAAATTAGTGGATATGTCTAATGATGTTCCGGTGAATACAAATTCCATATACCGGCCACCTGCTAATAATAGTACCCCTCCTGCAGTAATCACATCTGATAATCAGTATTTATCGCAGGGTTATGTATATGAGTATATTCCCAGCACTGATCAACCGATAACTTCAAATGAACCGTTTACTTTTGGTCAGTTGTATAAGCCTTCCTCCCAATCTATTAAGAATGGTACATTGGCTTGGAGTATGAAAGCATCGTTAGACCACCCTAATATGGCAATTGGTGTCGGATTTAGAATGCAAAACAATCAAAACATGTATCGTCTCGAATCCAACAAATCTAGCCTCGATCTTATTAAGATTGTGGGTGGTCGCAAAACACTACTATCTTCGACGGTGCATGTTGTTCCATCAACGGAATGGATTCCCTATCGTATCAAGTTGAATGGTACGACTATTAGAGTCTATGAGAATAATGTTAAAGTAATAGACATTACTGATGGGACGTTTACACAAGGAACTGCGGGTCCTTTTAGTACGGCAGACAATGCGTTATTCCGAAATATGACCTATCAGTGGAGTGCTAATGATGATTCATATGCAACTCCAGGAACCGCCATCGTTGATACAGAGGTGAAGTATGAAACAACATTTAACGACCCCGAAAATGACCCACCATTAACGTCTGGAACTGAGTGGAATTACGCTCATGTGGATACCACCATGTTCTTGGATGCCGGTGATGGAAAGTCAGGGTTATCGTCTTTGAATGGTAAAACGGTAACATCTACTGTACTGACTTTCGATAAAGTAGGCAGGTATAAGATCGACTATCGCTTACCTGATGATCCCCATAAGAATCATAGATTATCGAATGGCGATCTTGCTTTTAAAAATTACTCTCAATATTCTGATTGGTATTCGCAATATCTCATAGTACATCGGAGACCTATTGCCAACTTTACTTTGAGTGTTGACGGTAACAAGTTAGTGACTTGGACAGACTACAGCTACGACCCGGATAGGTGTTATAGCTCTTCAAATTGTCAATCATCCTATAGCTCAAATCATGGTATTTTCAAGAAAAAGTTTTACTACATAACACCTAGCGGTAATCGGGTTGATGGCAAGTTAATCCGTCCTGTAGAATCTGGCGAATACACCGTGTATATGGCTGTTGGAGATGAGTATAACGCATGGTCGGATTGGTATGAACAAACCATTCAAATTGATCAACCCGCTCAACCTAACAATCCTCCCACGGTAACATTAACATTCCCTAACGGAAACTACGATAACCCATCACCAGTATCCTTATTGCCTACGGTAACTTGGGATCAAAATGACCCTGATCCAAATACGATTTTTACAGCGTTCGATCTTGTGATTAAAGACGAGTGGGGAAATTGTGTCGAGTGTACTACAAACAGGGTGATGGAAACGCCAAATACGAGCTGGGCATGGACCATGAATCAGTCGCTAGAAATGGGACGGAAATATCAAGTACAGGTTAGGGTTAGTGACGGGGAGAGTTGGTCCGGCTGGAGTAACATCGGTTGGATGAGCACGAACAGCCCACCAGCTGCTTACATGAGCTTTCCTTATGGTACACAAGCAGCTCCGACCATCATTAACACATTGCGACCCATATTGACTTGGTTACAGACCGATCCGGACACAGACGCTTGGTTCGATTATTTCCAGATCCAAATCATCAATGAAGCGAATAACACTATCATCTACCATAGCAGCAAAGTGTGGCAGCATACACAATCAGCCAATGGCAGCTTAGCTGTGCCGGTAGATCTGCCGACTGGCCAAAAAATGCGCGTACAGGTTAAGGTTTGGGACCAATATGGGGCTGAATCTCCTTGGAGTCCTCAAACCTGGATGATGATTAACCGGCCTCCGGTAGCTGATTTTGATTGGACGCCGAAGCCAGCCTTTGAAGGGGATACGGTGACCTTGATCAATCGCTCTTCGGACCCGGAAGGAGATTCTTTAACGTATGAATGGCTAATTGTCGGCCCTGATTACAGTGCGGTGTATACATCGGAAAATGCCGAAATCCCGTCATCATGGACTGATAACCATCCTGGAGATTATCGGGTAACCCTAACTGTTATGGATATACACGGTGCGTCGGATTCCATCACCAAAATAGTCCATGTCGGAGATTTAATGCTGGATGGATTCGTCCGGCATACTTCACAGTGGAATGAAAACCGGCAAAGCTACAATCTACGCAAAACTGGAGATCCTGAACGTCCTCGTCCCTACGAGCTGTTCTGGTCTGGAGAGGCCTTTGTATTAGTCTCAACTACTAATGAGCCTGCTTCAAGCGTGATGGTACACATGTCCTACACGGAGCTTGAGACGCTGCTGACCGCTGCCCCTAATCGTACGGGTTGGGACGGGCAGATGTTGAGAGACGATTTTGAAAATTTACCGGATAAGGCGTATATATTCCGATTTACGGCTGTATGGCCCAATGGTCACACAGAATATGTTGATAGAATCATTTCTATTAAAAATCCTTGGACCGAATTTGCTGCCAGCGTTAGAAAAGAATAAAATACTGACTAAATACCCGGGGCATCCTTTGCTGGTGCGATACCCGGGTGTTTTTTTCGCAAAGCTTTTCCTTTTCTTAAAGTGTATAATGAGTGGAAACAGAGTGATAGAAGGGGATGCACGCGAAGTGCATTCCAATATGCTATCATGACTGTATTCGAGCATCATGAGTGCGCCGTGAAGACCGCATGGACATTCACGGAAAATTGTTCAGGCTTTATTGGAGTCCAATCCCGTTCAGGTGGAGCGCTTCGAGCAGAAGCTAAAAAGAATTGATGGCATGGTTCAGCTGACTCGTATACAGATTTAGGACCGTCCTAATGCGCTGGAAGAGATCGCAATCACAAGAAATGAATAAACGGAAACGAGTGAAATCCAAATGTCATTACGAACGCTAAAATGGCTGACTATCCTTGTGCCGCCGCTCATAATTGGAGGATTTGAGTACATTCGCCATGATTTTTTGCTTGATCAGCTGTCGATGGAGACAGGCAATTTATATATAACGATTTTGACTTTATTCCTGTCATATCTGTTCGCTACGTGGATGTTTCAGAGCATCAAACGCATAAGTGAGCGGCTGTCGGCTGAACAATCCAAAAGAGCTGTTTACGAAGAACGTGAACGTTTGGCTCAAGAATTGCATGATAATATTGCACAAATCTTATTTTTTTTGAATGTGCAGTTAAGCAAGGGGCAGCTGCAGGAAGCTCGATCGGCAGTATCCGAAATTGATCATCATCTTCGTCAGGCCATATTCAATTTGCGGACGATGCCCGAAGAAGGATCGACTTTCGCTTCGCGATTAACCACTTGGATTGAAGAGTGGAGCGGGATTACCGGTATCGCAGTCGAGCAATCCATTGACCTGACACAGCAGAGCATTTCCCCGTCCGCGGAGGTGAAGCTTTTCGCCATAATCCGGGAGGCGTTCACGAATATCCGCAAGCATTCAGAAGCGGATCATGCCGCCATTGAGCTTGGAGCAATAGGCCATGGCGAAGAGTGGAGGCTCTGTATCCGGGATAATGGAGTTGGTATGGACACAGACCATATCGAGGCTTCCTCCAAACGTTACGGATTAACCTTAATGCGCAAGCATGCAGCCGAATTAGGAGCACAATTCACCATCCAATCGACATCCCAAGCGGGAACTATATTAACAGTCTCAGGACCTGTAAAAAGGAGTGCATCGTGATGAATTACCGCGTATTGATAACGGATGACCATCCGCTGGCCCGCAGAGCCGTATGTACTCTGCTGGAAGGTGAGCCGGGCTTCGAGATTGTAGGCGAAGCGGATAATGGAGAAAAGGCAATTATAATGTGCAATGACCTTGCACCCGATCTTGTCTTAATGGATATTCAAATGCCCGGAATGTCGGGGTTGGAAGCGACAAGGAGAATTAAGCAGCATAATCCGCATATCAAAATCGTCATGCTTACGGTATCCGATGATGTAGCCGATTTATTCACGGCGATTCAGAACGGGGCGCAGGGGTATTTGCTCAAAAACATGGACCCTGACGATTGGATCGTCTATTTGCGAGGATTGCTTGATGACCAGAGCGAAATTTCGCGTCATATCGCCGATCGCTTGTTTCATCAATTTCGTTCCGCTCCTGCTCAAGCTGTGGAGGAAACAAAACCCAATGTCCTCTCCCAGCGTGAAGGTGAAATTCTCATGTGCGTGGCTAGCGGGCAGAGCAACCGACAAATTGCGGAACAGTTGATCATCACTGAAAATACAGTAAAAAATCATATTAAAAACATTTTGGCCAAGCTGTCGCTTGACAACCGGGTTCAGCTGACGGCCTATGCGATCCGTCACGGCTTGACACAGTATAGTCAAAAACAATCGCGCAAATAGCCCGATGGGGTCATATTCAGTACGTCCGGTTTGCAGTAAATTTAAAGGGTAGTTTAGAAGCGTTCGGCTTCAGAGTAACCTTTTAAACAAAAGCAATAAAGGACATAATGATGCCCAGGGGGATGATGGATTCATGAAGAAAACGAGTATGATTTTGATGATTTGCCTACTTTTTACCGTGCTTGGCGGCGGAATCGCAAGCGCACACGTAACGGTGCTTCCGAGTGAATCAGTGCAGGGCTCCTACGAGAAGTTTACGGTACGAGTTCCTAATGAAAAAGATATACCTACAGTAAAGGTTGAGGTTAAGTTTCAGCTGGACAGCGTTTCTATAAGCCGTTTTGAACCTAAGCCAGGGTGGAAATACGATTTGGCGAAAGACGCTTCCGGTAAAATTACGGCGGTTACTTGGACCGCAACCGGAGAAGGGTTAGCCGCAACGGAATTCGGCGATTTTAATATGCAGGGGAAAGTGGCTGACAATGCTACCAGCATTAACTGGAAAGCCTACCAAACCTATAAAGACGGTTCAGTTGTAGAGTGGGTTGGAGCAGCCGGCTCTGATAAGCCCGCATCTGTAACAAAGGTAAACGCCAAACCGGCTGGGGCTGCCGCTGACAGTCACGGTAATACGACAGCACCTGCCGGCAACGCAGGGGGAGCAAGCCATGACAACGGTGCTTCTGCGGCACCTGCCGCTTCGCAAACGCCACTGTATTTATCCATAGTAGCACTTGTTCTCGGAGTTTTAGCTTTAATCGTTGCCTTGTCCAAAAGAAAAGCAAGCCGTTAAGATCTAGTCACTCTTGTAATCGGAGCCCATCACAGGGTCTCCGATTTTTTTTGTTAAAAACCTGCACGGATGGGGATGCTTGGTATGATGAACAATATCGATACAAGCATGGAGGTATGGAGTCATGTTGGGCAATATGAGAAAAGGGAGAGCCGTTGTTATCCTGTTGATTTCTCTAATGCTGTTTGGACTATTCAGCGCAACTGGGTGGGGGTTCGGCAAAGAATCTCAAGGGCCAGACGTCTACGTTGTACAAGGGATGTTAAAGTCGCTTGGGTATTATCCAGGCGCTGTCTCGGGTTATTACGACGAAGAAACAGCGGCGGGTGTGAAACTGTTTCAAAAAGCAAATGGACTTCCGGAAACGGGAGCAGTGGACGATCGGACGCTTCAGGCGATCCTGTGGGCCTACAACCAGCTCAATGGCCCACGGAAACCTACTCCAAGCCCGGTACCAACTCCTTTGACCACCCCGAAGCCACCTTCTTCTTACCTTACCCATGATGAGCAGAAGATGGTCGATCTGATTAATAAAGAGCGCAAGCAAGAGGGATTGGCTCCCTTGAAGGTCATTGCCGATGTATCGTATACAGCGAGGCTCAAAAGTCAGGATATGGTGGAGAATAACTATTTCTCGCATAATTCCCCGAGGTATGGCTCACCGTTTGATATGCTTCAGCAGCGTGGGATAACCTATACTTCTGCAGGCGAAAACATCGCTTGTAATGAGACAGTTGAAGGGGCTCATCGGGTATTGATGGAGTCACCGGGTCATCGTGATAACATATTGGACAAAGACTATACTCACATCGGAATTGGAGTCGTAAAAGGCGGTTCCTGCGGCAAAATGTTCACACAGCAGTTTATCGCAAATTAAGCCAAAAAAGCTCTTCCAGGCTTTGCCAGGGGAGCTTTTTCGCGTTTTGGGCATCGACCGAATATGTGAAATGCAGTATTATAGAGATAAATAAGAAAAAGGAGTTTCAATACATATGGCTTCCAAGATACTTAAAGAGTTTAAAGATTTTGCTATGAAAGGTAACATGATCGATTTGGCGATCGGTGTCATTATCGGTGGTGCCTTCGGTAAAGTTGTTACATCGATTGTTAATGATGTTGTTATGCCGCCTATAGGCTTGCTCCTTGGCCGCGTCAATTTCTCGGACTTGTTCTTCAGCTTAAATGGAAATAGCTATGATTCGCTGGCTGATGCCAAAGCAGCCGGAGCACCTACGCTCAACATCGGATTGTTCATTAATACGCTGCTGGATTTCTTGATCGTTTCTTTCGTTATTTTCATTACGGTCAAACAATTGAACCGCCTTCGTAAAAAGCAGGAGGACAAGCCGGATCCGAAGAAAGAAACGAAGGAATGCCCTGAATGCTTGTCGGATATCCCAAAACAGGCCATCCGCTGCAAATTTTGCACCGCTTATGTCGAGCCTGCGGCTTCAATGGAATCGTCGCCGCGCACAATGAACTAATGCGAAAACCGCCCAATAAGGCGGTTTTTTTCAATTTATTAATGAGCCGTACTTCCTCAAATATTTTGAAAAGGTTAATAAGGGCCATACGAAATTTCCACTATGGTAATTGACGTATACGCTTCCGGGAAGACCGGACCCTGTTGGGTACGTAAACCGCCAATCGGAAATATGTAACAATTCAATTAAACGCTGGACCCCTCGTTCAATCTGGACAGTCGGGCGATCATGAGTATCGATCAGAAGATCGAGAGCCCAAGCAGTTTGCGAAGGAGTGCTGCTGTTTAATGCGACATAGTGTCGCCTGATATCGCTGTAACACGATTCCCCCCAGCCTCCATCTTCGTTCTGAATGCTTAGAATCCAGCGTACTGCCCTTTCAATAGCCGGATGATGCTGTGGAATACCGACAGCAAGCAGTCCGGTGACAGCGGCGCTGCTGCCGTGAATGTAGCAAATCCCCCAGCGCCCGAACCAGCTGCCGTTCATTTCTTGCTGGCGAATGATCCATTGTGCAGCTTTCTGTACAGGAAGACGGGCTACCGACTGACCAACCTCTTTGCCAAGAAATAGCAGGGTACGAGCCGTCAAATCTACGGTTGAACGATCTAGTATAATATCTTCGGCGTGTTCGAAAGCAAAGAGATGGGCCATTCGTTCTGGAGACTCCCTTTCAAAAGCAGACCAACCCCCGTCATCATTTTGCATGGCAAGCACCCAACGTAATCCGTTATGCCAGGCTTGTTTATACTCTGGGAGTGTGAGGGTATATGGCGTGATAGCTCTTAGTGCCGCCGTGCTGTCATCAATATCGGGATACAGCGTATTAATATTGGAAAATCCCCAGCCACCAGGCGGGGTGTCTGGGCACCGCAATGCCCAATCGCCAAAACGTGTTTGCTGACGGGACAGCAGGTACTCGGCCGATCTTTGAATAATAGGCTCTCTGGAAGAGACGCCTGATTGCTGTAGAGCAATACTTATCATGGCAGTGTCCCATATGGTCGATGTGGATACCTGCAGATGAGCTTTGTGGTCGCTAACGCATAGTAAAGTACTAAGGCTGCTAATCGCTTTATTCAGGAGAGGAGATTCGTTCTTGTACCCAAGAGATGTCAGGGCGTAGACCATGAGTATGGTTGCTGTAGAGTAGGTTAGCAGAGTTCCGTCTGGCTCAATTCGGTCGAGCATAAACATTTTAGCTTTGTCTACAGCAGCTTCATGAAGAGGAGCATGGAGGAACGGAGCGGCTTCCAGAAGACGATGAATGGCATGAATCCAGGATGGATGGCTTTCGAATGGAAGCTTTTCCCCGACATACAGATCGGATAAATCAGGTGTGCTCTCGGTTCGCAGTGAGTAATTAGCATTGGCCATGATCATGATGGGGACTAAGTGGACTCTCGCGTGCCCGGATAAGTCAAAGATGTTAAAGATGAACCAGGATGGCGCGAGCATGAACTCAACAGGAACTTTGAGCATATCAGGCCATGGCGACTGACCGGTAATAGCCAAAAATGCTTGCGTGAGCATCGTTTTAACTTGGGTTAACCCGCCACGGTTAAGGATGTACTGCTTGGCCTTTTGTATGCGTGAATCTTCTTTGGAGAAGTAGCCCGAGTACAATAGAGCATAATAGGCTTCAACTGTCGCCTCCAGATCACCTTCTGGTTGATCGTAAAACAGCTTCCACGCTCCGTTCTCCTCCTGCAAGCTGATGATTCGATTCGCAAGCTTCCGTATGACCGTTTCATCCCCCGTTCGTTGTAATGAACGAAGCAGCAGAATCATATAGGCGTCGGTCATAGGACCGGTTTCAAAACATAGCCGCCATGAGCCATCCGTATGCTGCAGCTGCTGCAACTTGGCTGTCATTTCGTTTATTTGCGCAATAATAGTTTTAGGATTCATAGTCCACCTCGATTTTCGATCCTACATCCTTATTTGTATGCTTCGAGAAAGTTACTATGCTCCTATCTGCCGCTATCTGGTGTCCGAGGCGGTTTTATTATAAACTAGGTGGGAAGATGCTTGTATTTCTAAGATTCGGGGGCTGTATATGAAACAATTGAGAGACTCCCAGCTAACGCTGCTCTGGACAGCGCGTATCGATTATTCTAAGGGCAGTCAGGTTGAGACTCACACGCATTCCGATTATGACCAGCTCCTGGTTGTTTTATCGGGCCATGGAAAAGTAACCTTTGGCCAGCAAGAGTGCGATATGCAGGAAGGGCACGCATATTTATTTATGAAAGGGATTTCACATAGCTTCCGATTTACAGGACAGAGCGTTACGCTTGATTTCAAATTTAGAATTTCAGACCCTGACATGGCGGAATATTTTTCTTCTATTAGACCTTTTAATGTATGTGAGGGCACCTATTTGGCGGAGCTGAAGCAATGGTATAAAATGTCGCTGCTTCAAGCAAGAAAGCCTGGAAGATTCCATCCCATGAGCATTGAGGCGGGGTTCAAAGGAACGCTTGTTTCGCTGCTTTCTAGTGAGAGCTCAGTGCAAACAGGGGTTTACACGGAATTAGGTTCCAAGGAATCTAGCGATCCTATCGTTCACTATATGAATACACATTTTGCTGATAAAATAACGCTCGGCTTGCTTTCGAAGCATTTTGGGTTTAATCCCAATTATTTGATCAAACGGTTTTTCGATAAAACTGGCATGACACCCATTCAATACTTGCAAGAGATTCGTTTGGAGAAAGCGAAGGAATATCTCGAGTTCACCGATCTGCCCATATCCGAGGTAGCGGAGAAGGTAGGATGGACACAAGCGTATTTTTCTAAAATATTAAAAAAACGAATGGGGCTCCCGCCGTCACAGTATCGGGACTCGCTATTGAATGCGATTGGGAAAGACATTATTTTGGAGCAGAACTTCTCCAATATATGGCGTATCGTTCCTTAAGGCAGAAACTGAATAATGACAATAAACAGATGAAGTTTGTCCCTGTTCGGTTCAAAGGTTCATCCTTTATAATTTTCAATGAATCGAACTAAAGTGGATAAGGGGCTAAACTATGGTTAGAAAAATGTCTGTTCCGCCGATGCAGCTGGTAGATTATGAAGGCGAAGGAACCCAGTTATGTGCGGTTGTTGAGGAAGTTGGCAGCATTACGCTAAAAAGAGCGCTTATTCCGGAGCCTGCCGAAGGAGAAGTTCGAGTCAAAGTAAAGTGGGTCGGTATTTGCGGCAGCGATGTGGAAGTGTTCAGAGGAGCACGTGAGCCGGAATTTATCTCCTATCCAACGAGACTGGGCCATGAAGTGGCTGGAGTTATTGATAAAGTAGGTCCCAATGTAATAGGGCTTAAGGTCGGAGACCCAGTCGCTCTCCGCTACATATGGGGGGCATTTGCCGAGTATGTTTGTTGTACTCCTTTTTCCGTGAAGGTGCTGCCCAAAGAGCTTCCGTTAATTGAAGGCTCATTAATTGAAGTGCTCCCCGGTATCATTCATGCGGCTGAGCTTGGTGAAATTTCTACAAACAAAAATGTGCTTATAACCGGACAAGGTGTCAGCGGTTTGGTGATGACGCAGGTCGTCAGCTTATTCAGCCCGAGGAATCTCGTTGTAACGGATTTATTCGATGAAAAGCTGGCTCTGGCTCGTAAATACGGTGCAACCCACACGTACAAAATGCCTTCACCGGATGCAAACACGATGGATATTGTAGGAAAAGATTTCCCTAATGGCTTCGATGTCGTTATTCCTTGCTTGCTCGAAGGCGACGGTATGGTGGACGCAATCAACGCTGCTGCACAAAATGGACGAATCGTGATGTACGGCTGTATTGGGACTTGTCATAAGCCAGTCGATTTTTTCAAAATCCATAAAAAACGGCTGGATATCTTCTCGACCGAGCCGAAGCGGGACATCGATAACCGTCGATATTTTGACCAGGGATTAGGGCTCGTTCTTGACGGGCTGGTTAACACCGAAGAAATGATTACGCATGTCGTCAAGCTGGATCAGGTGGCTGAGGCGTTCAAGCTTCGTAACGAGCATAAGGGAGATACCATTCATGTAATGATCGATTGCGAGATGAAAGCCGATTAGGCATCAATTGAAGGAGCGGGACACGATGATCAATCAAGCAATTTCCGGAAGCAGACAAGAACGTCTGGCTCTGTTTGATAAAGAATGGGTAATTAAGCAAGCGGAAGCGTCTTTGGCTGCAGATACGATACATATTACGGATTCCATAGCCAAGATGAGTGAGGGCGGTATTCACGATTTTTACTCCAATGGAGACTACTGGTGGCCTAATCCGGATACGCCGGACGGACTTCCCTATATTCAACGTGATGGTGAAAGCAATCCGAATAATTTTGGCAGTCACCGTCTCGGTCTGAGGAAAATGAGAACGCTCGTGGCTAACTTGGCCGCTGCCTACTTGCTGACAGGTCATGAAGCATACGCGGAGAAAGCAGTTCAATTTGTAAAAGAATTTTTCTTGGATGAAGCCACCCAGATGAATCCTCATTTGCTTTATGCGCAGGCGATTCCGGGCATTTGTGCGGGGCGCGGTATCGGTATTATCGACACGCTGCATTTGATCGATATTCCGTTCGCTGTAGAAGCATTGAAGGGATCACCTGCCTTGACAGAGGAGATTTATCTCGGGTTAAAGCAGTGGTTTGCTGACTACTTAACCTGGATGAGTACACATCCGAATGGGATTGAAGAGATGAATGCTCATAACAATCATTCTGTATGCTGGTTTGTTCAGGCCGCTGCCTTCGCTTGGTTTACCGGGAATGAGGAGATGCTGCAGCTTTGCAGACAGCGTTATAAAGAAAAGCTGCTGCCCGATCAAATGGCAGAAGACGGCAGCTTCCCTCGTGAATTAGCCCGGACGAAGCCGTATGGGTACGCGATATTCGTTCTGGATAATATGGTGACGCTGTGCCATATTTTATCGACACCTCAGGATGACTTGTGGAGCTATGAGCTGCCTGACGGTCGCGGCATACGCAAGGGAATGACGTATCTATTCCCCTATATGCAAGACAAGAGCAGCTGGCCGTATGCTCCGGATGTGGAGCATTTCGAAGGCTGGCCGGCTAAAGTATCAGGCTTGTTATTTGCAGGGCTTGCCTTGAAAAAAGAGGAGTATGTAGAGCTTTGGAAGCAGCTTGACCCGGATCCTACCGATATGGAGGTTCGTCGGAATATTGCGGTACGGCAGCCGGTGCTGTGGGTATAAGGAAATAGAACAAAGCAGGAAGCGTCTCTCGTTAAAGAGGGGACTCCTGCTTTGTTCTTTTTATGTTAAGGATAAAAGCTTGACTGCAAAGAGTTCTACCCTCGCAAAGCCCATTTTTTTCAGCTACTGCACCATTATATGTAGCGATTCATAAACTAACTTTGACTGTATCCCTACACCTTGTAATGATACAAAAACCCGGGCAAGGAGGGGTGACACTTGAAGGGCAGCGACCACAAAAGTAAATTTTTGCTAACCAATCGTGAACGCGAAGTTTTCGAACTGTTGGTGCAGGACAAAACTACCAAGGATATAGCACAACAGCTGTTTATCAGCGAGAAAACGGTGCGTAACCATATTTCTAACGTCATGCAAAAACTGAATGTAAAAGGTCGTTCACAAGCAGTTGTCGAGCTGATTAAGCTTGGGGAGTTAACCATCTGATCGCTCAGACAATCCCGCTTTGCACAGTCTAGTCCTATTTAGCTCTCTAATGCGCTTTCCTACAAAGGGGAAGAGGCTGGAGGGCTCTTTGGTTTTGAATACATATGGAGCTAACGAGGATAAAGGAGGACGTTAGTCCTCCGGTGTACGGTCAAGGAAGAGGCGAGTAACGGAAGTATATTCTCCTTTTTCCGTTTCTTCCTCGGATGCTTTTTCTTCCAGACTATCGTGCATGTTCATGCCTGGAGCGATGGTTGGCTCATCATGCTTGTTATCCATAGTTTATCACCTCCGTGGTTATCATTGGCAATGAGTGGCTAAGAAATACACTAACCGATTCATACATGAAGTTTCGAACTTTGGATCTATTGTCCTACTTATCAACGTAAACTATGATAGATATGGGACTATTTGCCATTCTTTGTTGAAGCAAAGACGTTCTCTACATCACAAATATAGGAGTGGAATGGATTGAAAAAGCTGATTATCGTATCATTAACCAGTGCTTCATTGTTGGTTGGACTGGGAACCGGGGTTTATGCAGGATCGAATTTGAAAGAAATTCAAGCGTACTTGAACGGAGATCTTAAAGTTCGTGTCAATGGGAGTGTAGCTCAGCTGAATGACGAGCAAGGGCTTGCAATGGAGCCTATCACTTATAATGGCAGTACATATCTGCCGGTACGCGGTGTAGCTAATGCTTTGAAGGTTGCTGTGGACTATGATGCTGTCAATAATGAGGTTATTTTGGGAGAAAAGGTGAACGGTACTCCCTTGAATGCGGAAAAGTACGATAACGTTCGTTACTCCAAAGAGCCCGGTCAAACGACTTACAAAGGTAAAAACTATCAGGAAGTACTGTACCAGCACAGCGATAATGAGCCGTTAGCACCCTCTCTCTTCATCACACCTGACAAAAAATACCAGAAGCTGAACTTAAAGCTTGCTGCAATCGATAAAGATATTACACAACTTGAAATCAAGGATCTGGACAGCAATGCGCTTTTGAAAAAGGTAGACACCATATCGATCAACGATGGTTTAAAAGATATTGAAGTCGATATCGGCGGCGTGAAAACGATTGTTATCAACTTCCACATCAAAGAGGGCGGAGGCTACATGGTTCCGTTAATTGACTCTTATTATAAATAAGCATGCATAACTTGCATATTGATTTGGCTCTCTTGGCCTATTCCTTATTACTAGGAAAAAGCCGGAGGGCTTTTTATTTTGCAGCTATGCATTCTCTTACATACAAGGTAAAATGACCATAAATAATGGGGAGGAGCGGAACAAAATGCCTGTAATTGAAATGTCCTTATATATTCAAGCTCCTGTTCAGCTATGCTTCGATTTATCCAGAAGTATTGATATCCATATGGAGTCTACATCTGAAACACAGGAGAAAGCAATCGCGGGAAGAACGAGTGGGTTGATTGAGTTGAATGAAACAGTGACGTGGGAAGCCGTTCACTTAGGGGTGCGACAAAGACTTACGGTTCGCATTACGGAGATGGAAGCACCGCAACGCTTTGTGGATGAAATGGTGAGTGGGGCCTTCAAACGATTTACCCATGTTCACGAATTTGTACCTTATGAGAATGGCACCCTGATGAAGGACCGGTTTGATTATACATCTCCATTAGGCGTCCTTGGCCGGCTTGCTGATACGCTATTTCTGGAGAAGTACATGACTCGCTTTTTGCGCCAGCGTAATGATTACATTAAGGAGACGGCTGAGAGGCAAATGGCAGCGAACGAACATGAATAAAAAAGGGGCCGACATGATGTTATTACGTAAGCTGGCAAGTGCCTATATGGTGTCTGCTCTGGTTATTATATTTTTTCTTCTGAGCTCGATACATGTTACTTCACCTGGTTCAACCTTATTTGATTTTTATGCGGCAGTCCTTATTTTCTCCTTATACGTAGTGCCTATTGTTTTTATTTATGGGGCAGGAGTGTCGGCCTTAGTAGAAGTTGTTTTAGGGAAGCTTCGAATGAATGTAACTATGAAACTACTTCTCCAAGTCGTCCTTCATGCTGTTTTTGGCTCCGTCTTGGGTATTATTGTCGATTCAAAGCTCTTTTGTCTATACGGAACGATAGCGGCTGTATTGTTCTTATTATTCGATAACCTGCTTTGTAAGCTAGAGGGCAGAATCCAGGCTAAGGGATGGCTTATATGGATAGCATCCCCCCTCGTGATTTTGGTATGTTTGCAAATATATAACCAATCCATTACGCCTCCACTACCTCCTTTTACGGAGAAGGATGCCGTAGAGTTCGCAACTTCAGGTAAGGGGACGGTTATCGATTATTTTCCGAAGCAGGTGGGTACACGGGTAATGACAATTGACGGCTATCGTGTAGAACGGGAAACACGTGTCGCCAAAACGAACAAGGAGGAATATGAGGTTACGTTCATAGAGAAATGGGAAAAAGATGGAGTTACCGGACAGCATTCCTATAATTATTCCGTCAGCAGAGGATCAATGACAGCTAATGGAGGAGGCGGAGACAGGATACCTTACTCTAGATAAGTACATAGCCGTAATAAAGGGCCATCTGGCGCATTTTCTTATAGGAGAATCGCAGGAAGGCCTTTGTTGTTCTATGTTGATAAATTTAATTTATATATAAAATAAAAATGAATAATTTTACTTATAATTTAATAAGGAATACAATACAACCAATACGACAAGAAAGGTTGTGATTCATTTGAATAATCAAGCCAATTGGTTTCGTGAGCAATTTCCTTATACAGCTCCGCCTCGTGTGTTGTTTGACGGAGTAGAGGTGCCGACAGCTATGCCGAACGATATTTTTATAACGGATACGACGTTTCGTGATGGACAGCAGGCGCGACCTCCTTATACTGTGAAGCAGATCGTAACCCTGTTCGATTATTTGCACCGCTTGTCAGGAGCTAACGGAGTTATTAGACAGTCGGAGTTTTTTCTGTACAGTGAAAAGGATCGTGAAGCAGCTTACAAATGTATGGAGAGAGGGTATCAATTCCCCGAAGTAACAGCTTGGATTCGCGCTATAAAGAAGGATTTTGCACTTGTCAAAGACATGGGTATCAAAGAAACGGGTATCTTAACCTCGATCTCGGACTACCATATCTATATGAAGCTGGGACTGGATCGTGAGAAAGCGATGAACCAATATCTGGATATCGTTGAATCCGCGCTAGCGGCGGGCATTCGACCTCGATGCCATCTGGAGGATGTGACTCGAGCGGATGTGCCTGGCTTCGTCATTCCTTTTGTACAGCGATTAGTGGAATTATCCGAGCAAAGCGGTATACCCATTAAAGTGCGTTTATGCGATACGATGGGCTACGGTGTTTCATACCCTGGAGCCGTGCTCCCTAGAAGTGTTCCACGTTTGATTCATACTTTGCGGGAAGAGACAGGAATTCGCAGTGAGCAATTGGAGTGGCACGGGCATAACGATTTTTACAAGGTGATGACGAATGCGGCGACGGCTTGGCTCTATGGCGTCGGGGGCGTTAATGGTACGCTGCTCGGATTTGGAGAAAGAACGGGCAACACGCCGATTGAAGGGCTATTGTTTGAATATATTGGGTTAACCGGGGACAATTCCATAGATACCACCGTCGTTACAGAGATTGCGGAATATTTTGAACGTGAGCTGGGATACGAGATACCACCTATGACACCTTTTGTCGGGAAGCAGTTCAATGTAACGGCAGCAGGGATTCATGCGGATGGGGTGATTAAGAATGAAGAGATTTACAACATTTTCGATACCGGTACGCTGTTAAAGCGTCCTTTGGGTGTGCAGGTGACAGATAAGGCAGGGGCAGCAGGAGTCGCTTTCTGGGTCAACAAACAGTTAGGACTTGAAGGAGTTCATCGCTTGGACAAAAAGCATGAGTCGATTCAGGTAATGACAGCCTGGGTGGCTGAGCAGTACAAGGATGGGCGTACGACGAGTTTGTCGGATTCAGAGCTGCTGGCGGCGGTACAACGGTTTTTACCGGACCTGTTTTAGCGCTTTTCATATAAGGGCAAACCAAGCTATCCAATTTATTGACATATTGTAAATAACCTATTGATGTTATGTCCTCTTTGGCATATATTGATCGTATGACAGAGAGAATGGAGATGGAGATGACCGCATGAAAGGACGTGACTGGTCAGTGGATAACGTACTTTTAGATCAGATTGTTTTACATGACGGTACACTCGATTCCAGCAAGCTGGCAAGCAGAGAGACCCTATATGTCGGGAGAAACGGGAAAGCGGTAGAACGGTTTGTTGTCGATCGGGATAGCAATCGTAGCTTCATATTCAAGCCGCTAACCAATCTGGAAACGATAGGCCGCGAAACATGGGTATACCAGAATCTCTTGCCTCATATTCCGGCGCGATTCCCTAACCTTCTCGCGCAGGCTAAGCATCAAGACGCAGATCGATATTGGGCCATTTATGAGGATTTGGGCAAGCTTGAGCACCGTTTTGACAGAGACACTCTGATCAAAGCAGCTGCGGAGATTCCATCCTGGCATCAGCTTCCGCTCGATAGTGTTCCGGAGGATTTCACAGGCCACACTCCGAATGCGGATAAAATTGTTCGAGAAGTGCAAGCGAAAAGCGATCTGTTGAAGTCGATTCTGGAACGGCTATCCTTCCCTACGTACTTAATTGAAAGGGCGCAGCGTATTGTTCAGCAGCTGGACGACGGATTATTATCAGAAATGACGGTCTCTCATGGCGATTACCATCCATTGAATTTGTCACTGCGTGATGATCAAATTACGATTCTAGATTGGGAGTACGTGCACCTTAACTCGCTGTATTGGGATTTATATAATCTGTTGGATATCACAAGCCCTAACTACAGGAGACCGGAAGTCACCGCTTCGTTAAGAAACGAAGTGCTTCAAGTGTACTATGCTCGTAGATTGCAGCTTGGCTGGAGCAGCCGCTTCTGTACGTTTCAAAAAAATTATTATCGCTACGCTCTCATCCATTCCTTATGGATTATGACACTTATTGAGAAAGACCTCCAAGCTGGCAGGGTGGATCGTTCAGGCTTATTGGAGCAGCAGCAGGAAACACGTGCGATCGTTATGGATATATTGCTTGAAGAAAACGAAATTAGAGATTAAATGTCGCAATAGCAGCAGGTTTAAACACACCAAGAGACCGAGTCAGTGCCCGGCATCTTGGTTTTTTTGTAAAATAAATAATTAGCTGCCAAATTCATGAAAGCGGTAACATTGAGATGCCTTTTGTTGTATACTTGTAAAAAAGCGATCAAAGGAGTGGTTTTGACTATGGGAGTAGAACCGATGAATCCTTCTGAATTGTATGCCGTTAAACGCTGCTGTCGCTGTGGAACTGACTTAGAGGAGCAAGCCGATTGTTACAAAAGCACCTGTGATGAGTGTGAGGGAAATACATTTTATCCCTTATCACCGCTGCAGCCAAAGGGAAAGCTTATGAAGTTCATGCAAGGAACCAATCTTATCGATGATTATTGGCGCTAAATAACCGTTCCCCCGCGGGGCTCTTTTTCTGAGCCGCTTGCGGGTTTTTTTATGTATTGCACGCTAGATAAATGCCCACCTGCTTAGGATCTGTCCACACACCTCCATATTGCTGCAGTCTTCTTTCTGCTTCGACCTCCAACCAAGAGAGCAATTCATCATACAACCGAGGATCGTTAGGAATGGACATATAGCTGAACATTGATGAAATATAGCGGACGATTGGAGCGCTTTCGCGGAAAACAAGAGCATTCGTGAGCAGCGTTTTTTTGACCTCAGCGAAGACCTCTCCAAGAATGGCCATAGCATTTTCTACACAGAACGTAGTAACTGGCGAAATCATTACAGGATAGCCGAAGGCTTGCAGCATATCGTTGTACAAGCTTTTGATCAGCTGTAATGAATTATTGGAATTAGTAATGGCTAGTATATGTCCTCCGGGAGCGAGAACTCTATCGAATTGGCGCAGAGCCTGAGGGATGTCCGGTACATGATACAGCATATGTCTGGCCGTAACCCATTGAAACTCACTGTCGGTAAAAGGGAGTTCTCTTACATCCCCCAGAATGCCCTCAATGCCTTCGCACTTCGTTTGTTCAACCATACCGGCTGATTGGTCTACCCCTACGAGACGACCTTGATGCCCCTTGTTCAATAAATGCCGCAAAAATCCGCCTGTACCGCAGCCTGCGTCCAACACGGCTTCTTGTCCAACGAGTTCCATCAAAGAAATAGCTTCGTCGTTCAAATTAATTTTTTTATCCGTGTACAAGGAATGGGTCTGAATGCGGATGCTCAACGGTTCTGCATTATCGTACTGCCGCGTTACGTGAATGGATTGTTCCATGTGGGATTAGCCTCCTTTTAAACCTATCGTACAATACAAAAGAAAGGGAGATAATGGAAATTTGCTTTCCTGATATGGATTTTTATGTGAAAAAAACACAAAAAAATAATAAATATGACTCATTAGGCTGTTGAAAATGAAGCTGAGGGCGTTTACATTAAGGATAGGAAGCGATGTGACATTATTCGACAAATACAACTGCCGGTTCTGAATGATTCTAGAGATCATTGGAAGTTAAAAGGACGACAGCCTAGAGAGGAAAATACAAATCATGGCGAAGAAAGCGACTACAACCGTGATTGTTAGTATGTTTGGATTGGCTGCCGCACTAACGAGCTGCAGTGGCATGAACGAAGAGACTTCAATGATAACAACCGACGTGAATAAGCCGCTTTCGATGCTTATGATGTGGTACGGAAACGATGTGCTATCGCCGGTAAAGCAGCAGCTGATACAGGAGAAAGTGAAAGATAAATTTAATGTAGATCTTAAGATACAAAACGTAGATAAAAATGATTACGACAATGAATTCAACACTGCTTTGATGAACGGTAGCAATCCGGATATTGTTTGGATGAACAATGTAATGACTAGACAAGCCGCATACAGCGGAGTGTTGCTGCCCCTTGATGATTTGGTAAAAAGCTCTCCGGTATGGAGTAAGATGCCCAAAGAGTATTTTGCTGACTCTACTTACAACGGTAAAATATATTCTTTGCCACAGCAGATTCAAGCTCCGGAATCGATTTATTACCGTGTGGACTGGGCGGAAAAGCTGAATATCAAACCGCCAACCAATCCTGACGAGCTGTACAAAATGTTGTATGCATTCGCCAAAAAAGATCCGGATGGTGACGGCAAAGCAAATACGACGGGTTTCACGATGGAGGGGAATTTAAGCCGTACGGGTGCGATATGGAGAATGTTTTTGCCTGCGGCCCCACGCAAGCTGGCCTTATACTTGGATAGCAAAGAGGATACGATCAAATCTGCTTATTTCTCTTCTACGGAGATGAAGAAGGCGCTGCAATGGCTGCGAAGAGGCTATGCGGACGGGGTATTGGATAAAGAATGGGTATTGGAAAAGAAAAAGACAGCGGAAGAAAAGTTCATTACAGGAAAAACCGGAGCTTGGATGATGGGAGCGGATATGATTTCGCCGCGCTATGATAAAATGAAAGCCAGCTTTCCTAATGTGAACATAACGTCGATCCCTCCAATAATAGGACCACATGGCTCCAATTATGTTGTGCGTGCTGGTTATTCCAGTAATTATGTTATTTTGTCCAAAACGCAAGATCCTGTGGCAGCCAAAAAAGTGCTGGATTACTTGCTGGGGCCAGAAGGGACAATGGATACACGGGTCGGAATTGAAGGACAGACCTATAGAGTGGAGAATAGTCAACTGCAATGGCTGATTAAAGGCGAGGATAAGTATTATGATCCTGGCTCTATTTTGTGCAGCGTTCATCCTCTGAAGCTGCCAGTTCCGATACCTGTATTGGAGCAAAATTTGAAGGCAGTAGAAGGCTTTAAGATGGAAATGAATACGAATACTTTATACATACCTCAGAGTGTACGTGCAAGTTCGAAGGCAGCCGATTTTGAAAAGCTTGCGTTGGAATATATTAGAAAAATTATTATGGGACAATCCCCAATAGATCAATATGATGAATTTATAGGCGAAGCGAAGAAGATGGGGCTTGAGTCCATTCTTAAGGAAATCAATGAGATTTATAAACGAGAGAAGAAATGGGCCGAAGAAAAATAAATGAAAAACGACCGGCATGGCACCTGTGAAGGTTTTCACGCAAACGGTCGTTTTTGTGTAAGGATAAAGCTGATTTTCTAAAGTATCATCAAAAAGCTGTCGATGAGATCAGGGTTGAACGAAATTCCTTTTTGTTCGATTAAATAAGCCATTGCATTTTCCTTACTCCATGCATCCTTATATGCCCGGCGGCTCGTTAATGCGTCGTAGACGTCCACAACGGAAACAACCTGAGCCTCAAACGGGATTTCGTCTCCCTTAAGCTTGGCCGGATAACCGCTGCCATCCCATTTTTCATGATGATATTGGATGATATGCTCAGCAATACGCAGCTCTTCTTGGAGGATTTCGTCCTCAAGCTCGCGAGATATTTTATTGACGATTTCGAGGCCGATCAGGGGATGGGTCTCCATAATATATCGCTCGTAGTGATTCAGTTTCCCAGGCTTGTATAGGATTCCCTCAGGAATTCCGGACTTACCGATATCGTGCATGATACTCGCATTGACGATTTGCTGAATATATTCAACGGGCAAGCCGAGCTTCAATCGCTCATTATGAAAGGTGAGCAGTTTCTCTGTTCCCTGCTGAACACGGGATAAATGCTCTTCGATATGCGGATCACGGATCTCACAGGAGATCGCCAAGACCTTCAATATTTCACTTTGCAGCTTGATTTTACGGGTTTCAGACAAATAGCTGCCTTCCGGCATTTGGTCTAGATCGCGAACGACTCCTACATAATACGTCCTTTGGTTCAGGATGATGGGGGTGATCGTAATGTTCGTGTGCCACACATCCTTATTCTTCTTACGGTTAATAAACACGCCGGACCATGCCAAATTCATTTGCAGTGATTCGCGCATATTTTTATATGTTTTTTGGGGAGTTAGGCGTGATCTTAAAAAGTTGGCTCTAAGACCAATCATATATTCACGAGTATAACCCGTTACTTCCTCATATTTGGAGTTAACCTCCACAATACGGTGATCCTCGTCCGTAATGATGACCCCATCGGCTAATTTCAGGTAAAAGTCAAGAGCCGCCTGCATGGTGTTCCTCCTTATGTATAGTAAAGCAGTAAGTGCAGGAGGTTTAGTTACCTCAAGCTAGTTTCTTCAATATTTTAACATAATCCATGAGATAAAGAGTTCACAATTTGTTGAATACTTCACTTTTTTGTGACGGAACCGTTATGGAGCAGGAACTTAAGAAATTTTTAAGCTTTCCTTAGGGGTACCTTAAATTGTAATTTGTATAATAGCCTATAAGATGCATAGCAAGCAAATAAGGAGCGGAATTCATGAGCGACATCTTAAAGACGGACGGCGTATGGGAAACCGCGCAATGATGGGGTGCCTGTTGATGAGCACAGAACTGGAAACAAGGGCAAAGGCCGTCAAAGAGTATGAAGTACGATGCTATCAGATCTGCTTTTATATATTGCAAAATGAAGCGAAGGCTCTACAGGCCGCATTGGCATGTGTTGAAGCTCTACTGCTAAATGATTCATTTTTCAAAATGCAGGTGAACGAACAGCAGGAGGCTGTCCGCAAGGCTTCGATCCGTTATTCGCTAAAGCAGGCTTAGTATGAATGCGCAACCAAAAGTAAAATATTTCTAAGATGACATAGGCTATATAATCCAGACTTAAAGACATAATACATGTTTAGAAAGTGATCTAAGCATGGAGGATTATGCAATGAGACTGGATGGAAAAGTAGCTCTTGTTACCGGAGCGGGTACTGGGATTGGCAAGACGACTGCTCTTCGTTTTGCTCGTGAAGGAGCCAAGGTCGTTGTAACGGATATTAATCAGAGCAGTGCTGAAGCAACGGCGCAAGCGATTCGCGATGCTGGAGGCCAAGCAGCCGCTTTTGCCCATGATGTAAGCAACGAGGAGCAGTGGGAGAAAGTTGTAGCTGAAGCGCAGTCCGCATTTCAGAAGATAGACATTTTGTTTAACAACGCCGGTATTTATATTATTAAACCTTTAGCGGACATAACACTGGAAGAATGGAACCGGTTGATGTCGATTAACGTGACTGGCGTATTCTTAGGAATGAAGCATGTCATGCCTGTTATGGCGTCCAATCAGGGAGGTTCGGTTATTAACGCTTCTTCCATAGCTGGGATCAATGGTGCGAGTGGACATACATTGTACGGAGCTAGTAAGGGAGCTGTACGGATCATGTCCAAGGACGCGGCTATCGAATATGCAACGCAAAAAGTTAGAGTCAATTCGATACACCCTGGTTATATTGATACGGGGATGGTCGAATATGCTTCCTCGGTGACTTCGGCGTCCAAATCGGAATTGGCGCAAATTTCTCCCAGCGGCCGTCTTGGCAGTGTTGAGGATGTTGCCCATATGGTGTTATTTCTCGCATCGGACGAGTCTACGCACGTAACCGGAGCTGAATTTGTAATTGACGGCGGGGCAACTGCCAAGTAAAGGACGAAAAGGAGGTTAGACAAGGTATGAGATTTAAAGATAAGGTTGCAATAGTGACTGGCGGCGCCAGCGGAATCGGTGAGACGACAGTTCGCCTGTTCGCTGATGAAGGAGCTAAGGTCGTCATTGCCGACTTCGCGGATCGAGGCCAAGAGCTCTCGAATCAGCTGAATCAGCAGGGACATGAGACGTTGTTTGTGAAAACGGATGTAACGAATGAAGAGCAAGTGAAGAACATGGTCTCCCAAACGGTCAAGCAATACGGCAAGCTAGACATCTTATTTGCCAATGCAGGAATTGCCAAGGATGCTCCTGCTCATGAGTTGAGTCTGGAGGCTTGGCAAAAAACGATCGATATCAATTTAACAGGTGTGTTTCTGTGCGACAAATATTCAATTGGGCAAATGCTGTCGCAAGGTACGGGTGGAGTGATTGTCAATTGTGGATCTATTCATAGTCACGCGGGAAAAGCAGGGGTAACCGCCTATTCGTCTGCCAAGGGCGGAGTGAAGCTTCTGACCCAAACGTTAGGTGTAACCTATGCCAAAGATCGCATCCGCGTCAATGCTATATGTCCGGGTTATATTGATACACCGCTCATTTCAGGGCGAAATGAAGCGATGAATGACCACCTGGTTAGTCTTCATCCGATGGGACGCTTAGGCAAACCGGAAGAAGTAGCGAAAGCAGTGCTTTTCCTGGCAAGCGAGGATGCTTCTTTTATTACCGGGACGAGCTTGCTTGTTGACGGAGGCTATACGGCTCAATAAGCATTGAACTTTTATCGAGCAAAAAAGAGACCGCTTCATCAAGCCATCAAAGGGTTTGATTGGAGCCGGTCTTGTTTATTGTAATGAAACGGTATACCGTCTGAAGGAATTACTTAGTAACGGCGATTTTTGCCTGCTGATTGAACCATTGGATGAAGTTATTCACGACAGTGTCCAAAAACTTCACTGTAGGCTCGTGAGTAAGGTTGCCTTCAGCGTCCATTTTCTCATGAACGACTCCAACATATACTTCGTTACCAGGAAGAAGTGGGGAACCTACTCCAGGCGAGAACAAAATATCACGCAAATGCATTTGAGCCTTAACGGTTCCGAGCACGCCCATCGATGCGCCCATAATCCAGGACGGTTTTCCGTTCAGAACTCTATCTACGCGGGACATCCAATCGATAGCATTGACCATAACGCCAGGTACAGTGCCGTTGTATTCTGGAACTAGCCAAAGTACGGCATCCGCAGCTGCAACTTTGCCTTTAAAATCTTTTACAGCGGCAGAAGGTTCATTTTCGATATCTTGGTCATAGAAAGGCAGATCACGCAGACTCAAAATTTCAAGTTCAAATTTGTCTTGATACCTTTGTTGGATATATTGCGCCAGCTTACGATTATAGGAGTCTTTACGGATACTTCCGACAATAGCAACTACTTTCATTGTGATTTACCTCCAAAAGTTATTTAGGATATGTATCAGCTCATCAACTAACTACAATTTATATTATTATTTATTTATTATATTTAGTCAACAAAAAAGTTTAGAATATAGGCGAAAAGCCCCACTGAAGTCCCTAAGGAGGACAAACGCAAACCGTCAGCGGGAAAGGTTATTGAAGCGCTCCAGTACTTGTTCTACTTTTTTGAGATGCATAGCCATTCGTTCTTTGGCCTTAGTCGCGTCGCGCTCCTGTACGGCAGCTACAATAAGATGATGCTCCTCCGAGAGCCTGCCCGTTTCACTTTGATCCGCAAATAACCAAAGCCGGCGGCTATCCCGCATAACGGTTCCCATAGAAGAAAACAACGAGGCCAAGGTTCCTTTGAGCAGGGGGTTTCCAGACGCATCGGCCAGAGTGGTATGCAAGCGAATATCTGCCTGCTCCAGCGCTTCCTCGTCATCTAGAACTGCCATTTCACTTAATATTTTAAATAACTCTGCGATATGCTGTTCGGAACGGCGATTTGCAGCGAGTGCGGCGCTTTCCGTCTCCAGTATAAATCGAAGCTCAAGCCAAGCCCTCAGCTGATGAATGTCGCTGATTTCGGGCGCTTGCCACAAGGGAGCTGGAGAGCTGGTTTGCAGCACGAAGGTGCCGCCTCCATGACGTACGTCAACCCAGCCGTGCGCTTTGAGCGACATTAACGCTTCTCGAATCGTCGAACGGCCTACACGGAAATTAACGGCCAGCTGTTCTACGGATGGAAGACGGGAACCAACAGGGTAGTCACCCTGAATAATTTGTTCTCTAATGGCATCCGCAACGACTTCATATGCTTTTTGAATGATCACTTCAGGCACATCCTTTGTCAATAAATAAAGATTTGAATTAAACCATGAGGCTAGGGTGGCATGCTAGAAATATAAGTGAAATGAGGACCCACAATCAATTGGACTCCGAGTATTATTATTGACACACTATGAAAGCGGATTCTATAATAAAGTCATCAGATGACCTGATTAAAATTATAAATGATTTATTTACAATAAACAATAATGCGGGAGGTTACACCCAATGCTAGAACAATCCGCTCGAGAGCAATTGCAGGCCATTGTGGGGCCACGTTGGTTTAAGGACGATAACGAATCACTTGTTTCTTACAGCTATGATGCAACTCCGTTATATCAATCGCTTCCGGATGGCGTTATTTTTCCATCGACTACGGCGGAAGTGTCGGCTGCGATGAAAGTATGCGCACAGCACAAAATCCCCGTTATTGCCAGAGGAGCCGGCAGTAATCTTTGCGGGGGCGTCGTACCCATTCAAGGTGGGCTCGTTATGGTTATGACGAGAATGAACCGATTGATTGAGATCGATCAGGACAATTTGACGGCTACGTTCCAAACCGGTCTGAATACGAAGCAGTTCCATACTGCGGTGGAGGCTACAGGATTATTTTATCCTCCCGATCCAAGCAGCATGATCATTTGTACGATGGGGGGCAATATAGCACTTGGTGCTGGCGGTTTGCGAGGATTGAAATACGGGACAACCAAGGACTATGTCATTGGCTTAGAAGCCGTGCTGGCCAACGGGGACATACTTCGTACAGGAGGCAAGCTGGTTAAGGATGTGGCCGGTTATGATTTAACTCGTCTGCTGGTTGGATCTGGAGGAACGCTGGCTATTATTACTGAGGCGACTGTGAAGCTCGTGCCTAAACCGGTATTTCGTCGGTCTATGGTTGCTATCTATAGTGACTTGTCTTCTGCAGCAAGGTCGGTATCGCAAATCGTGGCCAACCGGATTACTCCATGCACCTTGGAATTCATGGACCGTGCAACGATCCGTGTCGTGGAGGATTTCGCCCGCATTGGCCTGCCTGTCGATGCGGAAGCAATACTAGCTATCGAGCAGGACGGGGATGAGAGCTTGGTAGAGCGCGATCTGTTGCTGATCGAGACGATATGCCGGCAGGAAGGGGCTATCGAGGTGAAAGTAGCTTCTACGGCTGAGGAAGGCGCCAAGGTTATGGAGGCTCGGCGAAGCGCATTAGCAGCGCTATCGCGTTTGCGACCTACAACCATACTTGAGGATGCGACTGTCCCCCGTTCGAAAATTGCCGAGATGGTACTGGAGGTGCAGCGCATTGCAGAGAAATATAATGTGCAAATATGTACCTTCGGACATGCGGGCGATGGGAATTTGCATCCTACGGCAATGACCGATGCGCGCGATAAGGAAGAAATTCATCGGGTGGAGAAGGCATTTGAGGAAATATTCGAAGCGGCTATTCGAATGGGCGGCACGATAACCGGAGAGCATGGGGTCGGTATGGTGAAGGCGCCTTATCTGGAATGGAAGGTCGGCGCTTCCGGAATTGACATCATGAAACGGCTGAAGGAAGCCTTTGACCCGGATCAGCTGCTGAACCCAGGGAAGCTGTTCGCTGAGACACGAAAGCGGATTGTCTATAAAGATTCGTCTCATGAAAGTGAGCCGGATAGAGCCAAGCAAGAGGCGGGCATAGAGAAGCCTGAAGATCCATCTATGGAGCTGTCCGGTCAGGAGGAGGTGTGATATGGCGATGACGGAACAACAAGCCTCGCAGCAGCATAAGCTCGCGGAAAGGTTGAAGCTTACTCTAGACACCAACCAGCTGACGAACTGTATGCGCTGCGGTTTTTGCCAGACGGCCTGTCCGACGTTTAACGAAACGGGACTCGAAGCCGCCTCTCCAAGAGGACGCATTGCTTTGATGAAAGCCGTGTCCGACGGTTTCATGGAGCCTGACCGTCAGTTCAAGGAGCAAATGGATTTATGTCTGGGCTGCCGAGCTTGTGAGCCTGCCTGTCCGTCGGATGTGAAATATGGACAGCTCATTGAGCAGGCACGGGAGTCCATTGCGGCGGAAGCGGAATTTCCGTGGCATGTCAAAGCGATACGGACGCTCTTCATGGAGCGGCTATTCCCCAATCATAACCGGATGCGAATGCTTGGAGGGATGCTGAAGCTGTATCAGCGCTCCGGCTTGCAGAAGCTGACGCAGCAGAGCGGGGTTATGCGCCTGTTTCCGGAGCATATGAGGCAGATGGAGTCCATTCTGCCGGAAGGCTCCTCCGATGGGGTTATTCGTGCCTGGGAGAAGCTTGGCCTCCCGGCAGCTTGGGAAACGACTAGCAGCGGCAATAGCCGCATGCTGGTCATTCCCCCTGCCGGTGGTGTCAAACGCGCGCGCGTCGGTCTCTTCCGCGGCTGCATCATGGATGTGCTGTTCACGTCGACGAACGTGAACACGATCAAGCTGCTCCGCGAGGCAGGCTTCGAGGTCGTCATACCGACCTCGCAAACTTGCTGCGGAGCGCTGCACGCCCACGCGGGCGAGACGGCGTCGGCACGCCGCCTCGCCCGCGAGAACATCGACGCCTTCCGCGAAGCGGGCGTCGACTACGTGGCGAGCAACGCCGGCGGCTGCGGCGCGAGCCTGAAGGAATACGACCACCTGCTTGCAGCAGAGGAGTCGTATTCCACGATGGCGGGCGAGTTTGCCCGCCAGGTCAAGGACATCGCCGAGCTGCTCGTCGATGAGGGGCTTCCGCTGCCGCTTCAGTCCGCGGGGCAGGATACTTCTAGGGTGGTCACGTATCAGGATTCGTGCCACCTGCGCAATGTCATGCGGGTGCAGCAGCAGCCCCGCACCCTGTTGCAATCGGTCCCGGGTGTCCGATTGAATGAAATGACGGGAGCGGACCGGTGCTGCGGCTCGGCGGGTATCTACAATTTGACACAGCCGCAAATGTCAGCGGATGTGCTGGATTCCAAGATGGAGCACGTAGAATGTACGAACGCACAGTATATCATCACCGCTAACCCCGGCTGCCTGCTTCAAATGAAGTGGGGCATCGAGCGGGCGGGACTTGGGGATCAGATGAAGGCCGTCCATCTTGTCGACTTTTTAGCGGATTCCATGGATCGTGGCGAGAGTCGAGAGTGATTGATGATGGGAGGTGGGGTATCCCCTGGAGGAGCAATAACAACAGTGGGCAGAAAGGGGTACCCTACCGGAGCATTAAGTATAAATCTGAAGCATCAAGGGTTTCTCATCAATCAGAGCTTACCAATCCGGTAAGCTTTTTTCGCGTTTTCCAATAAGTCAAGAGGCTTGTATCAGAATATCGGGCGTTAATCGCGAATAACTTTTAGTAAATGAGTAAGATTCTACCTAAATACTGAATGTTTCATGATATTTCGGTGTATAATGGAACTATATGAACCTATTATAGTAATATATATCTATAGCAATAAGCCTATTGAAGGAGGAAGAACGAATGGATCCCATTTCATCTCTGTCGGAGCTTCTGGCGGAGCAAAAAGCATCATCTTACATCGAGATTCCTGGCGTAGTTTCCAGAACGTTCGGGCAAACGACATTGTCCACAACGCTGCCAATGAGCAAGCTGTTTTCCATTTATGAAGTGGATTTGGAAGTGCAGCGCGCCATTGTTCCGCAAAATTTATCCAAGCTGATGGACTACATCATGCTGTACTTGGATCATCAGCAGGGCATTTATTTTCCGGGCATTATTCTTTCGGCAAGAGGTGCGGGAGAATATGATGCAGATCAGCAAGTATATCGACTGCAGGCGATTGAGAAGCTGTATGTCGTAGACGGGCAGCATCGTCTGGCTGCATTCCGCCGGATTATGGAAACGCTGCAAAGCAACATGGCTCGCGCCAAAGATCGTAGAGAATACGATCGAATGGAAGAAATAACAGATAAGCTGAGCAAGCTGTACACCTTCCCGATGTCCACGATGATTTATCTGGATATTAATGCGCGTCAGGAACGCCAGCTGTTCTCCGACATCAACAAGCTTCCTCGCAAGATCGGTGGCAACCTCGCCGTATTGCGTGAGCAGCGGAGATTTTACCATGTATTGGCGTCGCATATTGCAGCTCAAGCGCCTGCTATGAAACAAATTTCCGTCGATATGTTCACGGAGCGGGGGAAAGGTCCGGAATTTCTATTCTCGTACCACTTGCTGGTTGAGATACTTTGCGGCCTGTTTGAGGGTCGTCTGAAATCGGCAGCCCGCAATAACGGCTATTACTTTGAGGATAGTGACATCGAGGAGCATTTGAAGCTTGCTTCCTATTACTTTGATGTCATGCTGCGCTATTTGCCAGAGCCTGAGAAGGGTGAGCTGTGCTGGACAGAAAATCTGCAAATTGCCATGGCGCTCTTCTTCCATGACGAAGTAACCAAAACGGGAACTTTCAACAAATATGCGTTGGAATATACCATGAAAATATTGCCGCACATCGATTGGAATGCGATCTACGTAGGGGACGAGAAAGATCGGCTGCCTAGACGTTCGCGTATCATGAAAGCTTACCAATACATTAAAGATTTCTATCAGGAGCATCACGTGTTCTTGATTCGCGATAAGGAGGACGTCGGCTAATGGATGGACTTTGCCTTAAAATGACGATTCACCCGTTTTGCGAAAAATTCGGGCTGGCTACTGTACCTATTCAAGTGCAGGATTTGTTAAATTACACGACAATCGATCCAATGGTTCAACGTAAGCTGAGCGCAGGCCAACGCCGCAAAATTTCCAATTATTTGCAAGAGCGGGAATTGGACCGCGTATTTTTCGGACCTGTTACACTATCCTTGCGTGAAGTAAGCTCACTGGCCAAAACGGACAAAGGTTTATTCCTTCGCCCTGGATCAAAGCTGAGCATTCTGGATGGCCAACACCGGATTCTTGCACTTGGCTATGTAAACGAGCAGCTGCTCAAAGAAGTACGCAGCCATGAGAAGAAGGCCGCCGCACTGAAAATCAAGCAGCGCCGCTTGCCTGATAGCGAAGAAGTAAAACAGGAGCTAGAACAAATGGAAGGGCTCGTGGAGCAAATTGAACGCCGCCGTCTGGAATTGGTGGAAAGCGAGCTTGCCGTACAAATTTATATCGGCTTGAGTGAAGAAGAAGAGAAGCAGCTGTTCGGCGATATCAACTCCAAGGTTCAGCTGGTTAGTAAAGAGCTGGGTCACTCGTTCGACAGTATCGATCCGCTTAATCTCGTCATTCAACAGGTCGTTGACCATAACGTGTTCCTTAAAGGTGCGGGCGTTGAACGCCGGGCGAACCTGACATCGTATAATAAAAATTTCACCTCGTTCAGCTGGCTGTATTCTACAGCAACGATGCTGTTTACAGGTAAAATGCAGCCGTCTTACGAAATGGCTCGCAAAATACGTCAGGACCCGTCCGCGTATATTGAAATCCTTCACCAATACTTCAGCACCTTGCTGCCGTTAATGCCGGAACAGCCAGGCTTGCCGCAACACACCTCGGCGAGTCGTGCGATGCAGGAAAGTATTGCTTTGTATGCACATGGGCATCTGTTTGCTGATGGGAAGTATACGAAAAATTGGACGTCCTGTCTCAGTATATTTGAAGGTTTCGACTGGTCCCATGAGAATGAACAGTTAATTGAACGTTTCGGGACCTTGGATAACGGTAAGCTGAATCTGATCCATGAGAAGTCTCTTCGTAAGCACGGTAAGCTAGTACAGCTGTTCCGTGAGCTGCACGGAGAACCTGTCGATGCTGGGGATGAAGCATCTACTGCGTAGTAGAGTGAATTAAATGAGAAATCCGTGAAGAAACATAAACCGTTTCTTCACGGATTTTTTTGTGCACGATGGAAGGAGTCGGATCTATTTGGCGTCAGCCGCACAGCGGAAGCCCATATTTCCAGCCGAGCTATCTGGTGTATTGGAGCTGCGTGCTGCCACACGATACCGATTGCAATACGACTTATGGCATAAATACGAGCCCCCGCGCATGACACGGGATGTCCCTTTTTCCGGACCAAGCGGGTTGTTTTGAGTCCCGGTAAGATGCCATGTCGGGCTGAACCAATCCGAGCACCATTCCCATACGTTTCCTGCCACATTGTACAAACCATACCCGTTCGGTTCGAAGGAACGTACCGGGGCTGTACCGGCATAGCCGTCGCTCATATTGTTTTTGTCAGGGAATTTACCTTGCCAAATGTTGCACATATGCTCCGTTCCAGGCTTGAGAAGGTCTCCCCATGGATACCGTTTTTGCTCCAGACCGCCTCTTGCCGCATATTCCCATTCGGCTTCGGTCAGCAGTCGTTTGCCTGCCCAACGGCAATAGGCTTGAGCGTCGTTCCAAGAAACATGAATGACTGGGTGGTCCATGCGGTCCTCAACGGATGAATCCGGTCCTTCCGGATGGGCCCAATATGCCCCTTCGACGTTCCACCACCAAGGGGTGCGCTGTACGACATGCTTCACATTAGCTGCCGTTTGTTCGGAGACGAACAAGTGGAACACGAACGACCAGCCGAACGTTTCGGCTTCGGTCTTGTATCCGGTTTCCTCGACAAACCGTGCAAATTCAGCGTTGGTGACGGTGTAGGGGTCAACATAGAATGGTGCAACAGTTACAGAGCGAACAGGACCTTCTCCATCTTGAGGGAATCCTTCTTGGTCATCCGTTCCCATGAGAAATGTACCGCCGGCTAAATAGATCATGCCTTCTCGCGGATTGCTGTTCGATGTGAGACTATCTTCTTTTCCAGCTTTATTCTTCAAGCTATCCAAGGAAATTGTTTGCTTGGTTGTCTCCAATTCGGATCGGCTTGTGGAGCAGCAGGATGGCTTGGATGTTTCGGTCATTGGGTTGTCCTCCTAAAAGTTTTTGTGAAGCAAAAACTAGCATCGAAAGCATACGCTTAGAGTTTTTTACTGTTCCGTCAGTTGATTAATAACCATAATGGCAGCGCCGGTAACGAGCGCTTCTTCACCCAAATGGCCAAGGCTGAAAACCACTTGATAAGCTGGATAATAGTACGTATTACGGATAGCAACACGGGTTGCTATTTGAAAGAAGCTGGGGTCACTGCTAATGAGAGAGCCGCCAAGAATCACTTTCTCTGGATGCAAAATATTGATCAGGTTAGACAAGCCGATCCCGAAATAGGTAGCGGCTTGAGAGAAGATTTCCACTGTTAGCGGATCATGCTCTTTAAGCCCATGCAGCAGATGAAGAAAATGAATTTTCTCCGGATCGTTCTCCTTCAAGCGCAGAGAGCTCTCCCTTCCTTGCTTTAACCTTGACTGAGCCTGCTGCTCCAATGCATGAATGGAGGCAAAGGACTGCAGACTGCCGTAGTTGCCGTGGTCATCGATGCGTGGACCGTCGGTTTGGATGATCATCTGACCGATGGAGCCTTCCATATCGACTGCCCCATAAACGACTTTGCCATTTGACATCATGGCCGAACGTATACCGACCCCTACATGGACATACAGCAGATGCCGGTAGTCACGATTGCGGTCTGACCATGATTCCCCCATAATGGCTGTGTTTGCCCCGTTATCCAGCAGTACGGGAAACCCTAAACGCTGCTGCAAATAACCGCATACTTCCACGTTGCGCCATCCAGGTGCGGAGAAGTATAAGGGCTCCAGAATCATTCCCGATGACCGATCGAGTGGACCGACCGCTCCAATCCCCATACCGAGCACATGATCGGCTGAAATGCTATGGTCAAGCATCATACGAGCCGCTGCGTCAGAGATTTCCGTGAGAAGGCGGGAAGGGGTCATGGTCTCATCCATGACCCAGCTCTGAACGCTTAGCTTGTTCATATGCAAATCGCAAAGAATCAGCTTGGAATTCATCCGTGAGATGTCCAGACCAAATACGTAGGCAGCTTGGGGATTGGTTTCATATAAAATTGGACGACGCCCGCCTGTCGATTCTCCGAATCCGGCTTCAAGCAGCCAGCCATGTACTGTCAATTCCTCTAAAGTGCGGGTTAGTGTGCTGCCCGTCATTTGGCTTTGCTCCAGCAGCTCAATTTTGGAAACGGTGCCCTGCCTGCGGATTCGTTCGTAAATCTCTTTATGCTTGCGGCTGCCGATCCTTTCCTGAATAGGTAACAAGCTCATCGCTAACCTCCAACAAACCGAAATAGACCATGACTTTCTATAAGCATAAATTATACACCAGTTGAAAGGGCTTAACCATAGGAGATGCTCTTTGGGCGGCGGCTTTTCCTTAACTGGGAACAAACCGGATTGTGACATCCTCATCAAGTTTGGTAAAATAGGAATAATGCGGTTCGGATTGATGACATTCCAGGGATTACCGCAATGGCTTTAAGCAAGTGGAAGGAGACAGGAGAACAACATGTCAGATTGGTATCGAAAAAGCTTCGGCGACGATTATTTATTAGTATACAAGCACCGTGACTTGGAGGGAGCATACAACGAGGTTAAACGGATGATCGAATGGCTCCAGCTGTCCAAGGGGGCCAAAGTACTCGATCTTTGCTGTGGGATGGGGCGTCATTCTATGGCGCTGCGGGATTTTGGCTATACGGTGACGGGAGTCGATCTGTCCGGGGTTTTATTGATGGAAGCAAATAAGCTGAATGTAAACAAAGAAGTGCGTTTCCTGCAGGGGGATATGCGGGATGTGCCGTTGACAGAGCCTTTTGATGCGGTCGTGAATTTGTTTACTTCGTTCGGATATTTCGAGCATGATGAAGAAAATGAAAGAGTGCTGCGGGAGATGTACCGACTGCTTGCACCTGAGGGAAAAGGGAAATTTATTATCGATTTTATGAATCCGGATTTCGTTAAACAGCATTTGGTGCCGTTCTCTTCCCGCAAGGAAGGCAGCCTTACCATCGAGGAGACTCGAAAAATTGAAGATGGTTTTGTAAGAAAAACAATCGTTGTGAAAGACCCCGGAGGCGAGGAAAGAACTTATTTGGAGCAGGTTAAGCTCTATGGACTCGAACCATTCCAGGAAATGCTCGAACGTTCCGGTTTGGAAGTAACCCATGTTTACGGAGATTACAACGCGGCGGATTATGACCGTAACGAATCCAAAAGAATGATATTCGTCGGGCATAGAAAAGGGTAGGGACGCTTAGATGAGCTTATACACGACACACAACGATACGTACATCCAAGTGAAGGTGCCGCTTCCTTTTCCTCTGCGTTGGGTAAACAGTTATCTGATTCGCGGAAATGACGGCTATACACTAATAGATCCGGGTTTACATACGGAAGCAGCTGTTCAATGCTGGGAGTCCGTGATGCTGGAGCTGAAGATAGATTATCGAGATATCGAACAAATCGTTCTTACCCACCATCATCCGGATCACTACGGACTTGCAGGCTGGTTTCAGGAGCGCTCGGGAGCTCCGGTGTGCATATCTTCTGTAGGTTATGACCAGGTCCGGTTGCTTTGGGGGGATGGCCAGCCTATGACCGAGACTCTGCTCTCTTTGTTTGCCGGCAATGGAATGCCTCAGGAGATGCTTGAGCCAATGAAGGAGAATCTGGATACCTTCATTGAGATGGTTTCTCCTCAACCAGAGGTGACTTTCATTTCAATGGGCGAGCCCTTTCGTCTTGGAGATATGACGTATGAAACGGTGCATACACCAGGTCATGCTTTAGGGCATGTTTGCTTTTACCATGCAGACACCAAAGCAATGATTTGCGGTGACCACGTGCTCCCGCAAATATCCCCGAACGTCAGTTATTTGCCCGGTATTGATGAGAATCCGCTTGCCAGCTTTATACAAAGCTTGGAGCATATGCTTCGATACGAGGTAGACTGGGCTTATCCCGGTCATCGTGAGCCATTCCAGACCTGGACTAAACGTACGGAGGAGCTGATCAAGCATCATGAGCACCGTCTCGAGCAGATGCGCAGTCAATTGGAAGTCCCGTTGACGGCATACCAAGTCTGCAAAGCGACCTTCGGTGATCGTTTGTCGCTGCATCAGCTGCGATTTGCATTATCCGAGACTTTAGCGCATTTGATTTATTTGAATCAGTCAGAGCGGGTACTGCGGTCCGAGAAGGATGGAAGGATCCTTTTTCAATCTAAATAATAAAGGTTAGCTAAGAATTACAGTGTATAAGAGCATTCTTACCTGGATACAGGTGAGGGTGCTTTTTTTGTGCGGTTGCACATACCAACGAAGCTTGAAGCATGTGTTCTATGCAGTACGAAAAATGTCGATGTTTGTACCCTGATTGAAGTGGAAATAATTGTTTCTATACTTCCGTCTTCTATTTTAAGACGAACAACAAGAGCTGTAAGGAGGCGAGACTGTGTCCATATTAAAGTGGTTCAAGCCCAATAAGCAAGCAAATCATCACACGGCTCAAGGGACTGCTTCCCAGGAACCGGCTGAGGATAAGAAGCAGAAGGCATCCATTAACGGCAATATGGAGGATGCGCTTCGGTATATTAATAGTATTTTGGGTGAGAATGATGATTTTTTAGTTCGACGTTTTCATGTGTTCGGTCATTATAAAGCGGTAATGCTATATTTTTCCAATATGATAAACCAAAATACGGTGAACACGGATATTTTGAAGCCGTTGATGTATGTACCGGTCCATCTGGAGAATAAATCGATCGAATTAAATCAGCTTAAGGACGTTTTGATTAACGATGCCATGTATCATAGCGAAGGAAAGCTGGAAAGCAATCTGTATAAATTAGTGGACGGATTGGTACGGGGGGAAACGGTCGTTGTAGTCGATGGACTGGACGAAGCCTTATTAATCGGGACACGAAATATTGATAAAAGATCCATCGATCAGCCAGCCACAGAAATGGTCATTCGCGGACCTCGGGAAGGCTTCATCGAGCTCTTGGGCACGAACATCGCTCTTATTCGCTACCGGCTACAATCGCCTGATTTTCGAATGCACACGATGGAGATCGGGAAAAGAACGAGATCCAAGGTCGCCGTTTGCTTCATGGATGGGATTACGAATCCAGAGCTGTTGCAGGAAGTGAAGAAAAGGCTGTCCAAGATCGATACCAGCTCTGTTCTTGATTCAGGGGTATTGGAGCAGTATATCGAGGACAATCACCTTTCCCCTTTTCCACAAGTCCAGTATACGGAAAGGCCGGATAAAGTCGTCTCTAATCTTCTGGAAGGCAGAGTAGCAATACTTGTCGACGGTTCCCCTTTGGCTCTGGTAGTGCCGACCGTCTTCAGCCAACTGTATCAAACGGTAGAGGATTACAATGAACGATTTCTTCTGATGAGCTCAATCCGTATGGCAAGGCTGGTCGCTCTAGTACTTTCTTTAATTTTTCCATCCTTATATGTAGCGGTCATTTCTTTTAATCCCGAGCTGATTCCAACCGAATTCGCGGTGGCGGTAGCCGGGGGGCGTTCAGGTGTTCCGTTTCCGGCTATCGTCGAAGTGTTAATCATTGAAATCTCCATGGAGGTGCTGAGGGAAGCAACCATCCGGCTGCCACAGCAGGTAGGTGGAGCTTTATCTATTGTAGGAGTGCTAGTCATTGGACAAGCGGCGGTTTCTGCTGGATTCTCAAGTCCTATTACCGTCGTCATTATCGCTTTGACAACGATCGGTTCTTTTGCTACTCCTGCCTATAATGCTGCTCTGGCTTTGCGACTGCTGCGCTTTCCTCTCATCATTATGGCTGGGCTATTCGGATTGTACGGAATCATGATCGGCTTGATTCTTATTGCGAATCATCTTCTATCATTGAAATCGTTCGGAGTTCCTTACTTGAGCCCGTTAGTGCCGGGCAACTTTAACGGAATGAAGGATTTATTGTTCCGAAGCCCACTTTGGTGGTTTAAGAATAGACCATCGATGCTGCAAACGATAGATGATACAAGGACAGCTCCAGGTGTGATTGATGAACTTAAGCAAACCAACGAGAACGTATTGGACCCAGTGCATGCTAAAAAGAAGGAGCGATGACCTATGTTCTATCGTCAGATCACGATGATACAAGCGACGACGATTCTAGTGAGCACGATCATTGGGGTGGGAATTCTTCCCTTGCCCTTGTTCGCCGTTCGCGAAGCTGGCTCCGGGGCTCCTATGGTCACTTTGCTGGGGGCCATAGTCGCTTTTTTGGGATTATGGCTCATTACACTTCTCGGAATTCGTTTCCCGAACCAATCTATTGTGGAATACAGCAAGGACATTATAGGGAAATGGCCAGCTGCCCTGGGAAGTGCCTTGATCATTGTTTTCTTTGCCATACTAACTTCACTGACTGCTCGTGAATTCGGCGAGGTGGTCATCACGGCCGTTTTGAAACGAACCCCCTTGGAAGTGACGGTTCTTGTCATGCTCCTGCTTGCAGCGATTTCTACACGCCATGACATGAGAACCTTTGCCTATATTCACAACTTCTATTTTCCTATCCTGCTTATTCCAGCCCTTTTGATCGTTGCGCTATCCTTGAAAAATGCGGATGCGATCAATCTTCAGCCTATTTACGGTAATCTTACTGGTAAAGTTGTTTCTAGTATTTTTACTGTTGCAGCTTTATTCCAAGGCTCCTTTATTATGACAATCGTCATACCGTCCATGCGCCGCGCCAAGTTGGCCATGAAATCCAGTATATGGGCTATGATCATATCCGGCGTGCTGTACATCACGATTGTAGTGGCGACGATAGGAGTATTCGGCGCTGAGGAGACCAAGCTGCTTCTTTGGCCGACCTTGGAGCTGGCAAAGACAACTTCATTGCCAGCCAATATTTTGGAACGGCTGGATGCGGCATTTTTGGCCGTATGGGTAACGGCGGTATTTACAACCTTGTTTTCAAGCTACTATCTGACAATTCGTTCTTTAAGCAACTTATTCCGGCTGCGCGATCATAATATGTTTTCTTATTTCCTGCTGCCGTTTGTTTTCATCCTAGCGATGCTGCCTGAAAATATTTTGCAAATGTACGAAATCATCCAAGATATTAGCCGAATCGGCCTCTTGGTTACGATTGTCTATCCTGGATTGCTGCTCATTGTAGCTCTCATCCGCAAGAAGAGAGGGGATCAGGTTGAAGACGGTTCAATGGATAAGAACGGTTAAGCTGTCTCTGGTCCTGCTTTTTCTTGTCCCCTTTCTCACTGCCTGCTGGGATCGTTTGGAGATTGAAGATCGAGCCATCGTATTGGGGATATCTGTTGATGCGGCCGATGAGAGCGCCTCGCAGGAAGAAGCACAGGTTTCTCATATGCGAGGTAAGTTTCCTGCGCCGGAGAAAGGAATGATTCGGGTTGCTGCGCAAATTGCTTTGCCGGGTAAAATTCCGCTTGGACCAGGGGAGTCGGGGGCAGGGGGAAAGGGTGGTGCTGAAGAGACCGTTTGGGTGATTGATGTGGTGGGTCATACTATTGATGATGCGATCATGAACTTGCAGCAGCAGCTTTCTGCCAAGCTATTCTTCGGGCATTTGCGCATTATTGTAGTTTCCGATTCTTTTGCTAGAACAGGATTGCAGAATCTGAACGATTATTTCCGCCGCAACACGGAGGTGCGCCGGACAGCTTGGATGATGGTTTCCAAAGGGAATGCAGAGGAACTGATGAGGGCAGCACCGAAGCTGGAGCGTGTTCCGTCATTGTATTTGTTGTCTACCTTAGATGGAGCGGTAAAACAAGGGAAATTTCCTACTGATTTTGTTGGAATTTTCTGGAGCAATGGATCCAAAAAAGGGCAAGAAGCTTTTTTGCCCTATATTGAATTGATGAAAGCAGAGAATGTGGAGCTGAAAGGCTTGGCTTATTTTAAAAACGACAAATTGGAAGAAGTGACTGAGCCGTTTGAAATTGCAGCTTATATGGGGATCAAGGGCATGAATCCGGCAGGATATCGTGCTTTTATTCGGTTGGACAATAAGCCCTCGAAGACGGTGACCGTTTTTGCGACCAACCGCAAATCCAAGATCAAGGTCAATATTGTAGACGGTATCCCACACGTTCATGTATCTGTTTTCACAGAAATCAATCTCGAAGAGAAGCTGAACGAGGGGCTAATTACGAATAATTCCGCCATATTAAAAAAAATTGAGGAAGAGAACCGGAAATCCTTCCATAAAGTCATGGACGGATTAGTCAAAAAAACGCAAAAAAGCGGTTCCGATATTTTCGGCTTTGGAGAGTATGTACGAGCTAAAGAGCCCAAATTTTGGAATGAGCATGTTAAAACCAGAGAAAAATGGCAGCAGATGTACAAGGATATTGTTGTAGATATCGAAGTTTTAACCAAAATAAGAAGAGTCGGAATGAAGGCCAGATAATAGGGCATACGGCGAAATTTAGAGTGTTCGAGGGGGATTGCAAATGATTGGAGCCTATTCAAGCTATCTAACTTATGCTGTCCCTCTATTGTTAATTACAGGCCTCTTCATCTTGTTTATCGATGTCAAAGGGTATGAAATGGAATCGTGGATCAGTGAGTCTAAGACGGCTAGACTGCTTGGGTGGATCAACGTTATTTTGGGCCTTTTGTTGATTGGAGTCAATTGGTGGTTTCAATAATCGAATCATGCGCTTCATGAATCGGGACGCGTGCCGTGCTGATCGATTCAACTGATCAAGGAGGAACTCCACATGTTGGCAATGAATAAAGTTTGGCTTATTTTTTGGGCTGCAGGTTTACTGCTGTCCGGCTGTACAGCTGATCGGCAAATGGAGAAGGTCACTACAATGACGGCAGAGGATATGCTCTCACCGGTGTTGGCCATTGATATTACAGATCAAGGAGTAATGAAAATAAGCGGGCTTCAAGGAGTTCAGCCTTTTGCTGTGACGGAGGAGAAGCAAGTGGTGCTGCTTGGAGAGGCGTTCGTTGCCCGCAACGGATTGCCGCTCGGCGGAAGAAGGCTCTCTCAAGAGCTGAGCCAATCGAATAAGCAGCCGATCATTGCTTTAGTGAATGGAACGGCGGAAGCTTTGCTAGCACAATCCTCAACATTGGAGCAATGGATGCCTGAATTGCGGCGTGCTGACGCCGAGTTGAATTCCTTTCATCGTTATCGGGAAAACAGACTTCGAGATAGGTTTGTCCCATTTGTACTTTCTTCCGGTTCATCGGGAAAAATGGTCATCCAGACCGCTGTGATGCGTGGCGATAAGCCATCAGTAGTTTTGAATCAAGAGGATATACAACTGCTATCCTGCATCGACGGGCACAAAAGGATAAGTGGCTTGCCAATGGAGGGAGCTAACGGGAGCACAACAATTGTAAATTGTCGTACACAATGGAGTGGGAATGGCGATCTGAAATCTCCCTCTATAAAGGCGGTAGTCACAGTATCCATGGACGGGAACCAAAGTATGGATGCGAAGAGCAAAGCCGCGGCCGAAGGAGTGTTGGAACAGCAGCTTGCAAGAGTAATCCGGCAGCTCCAAGATCAACACATCGATCCTTTAGATATAGGTCAAGTTATTCGCTCGCAATATAGGGGTGTTTGGACGACGGATCGATGGCGTTCCGCATTTTCACGGGCAGAGGTTCACATAGATGTGCGATTGAATGTATAGATTTTGGAATTCAATAAGGCAGGCCTAAGGGAGGTCGGATTACGACTCGGCTTAGGTCTGCCTTAGCTATTATTGCTCTTCTTCGCAATCGTTACGGTATTGCTGTGCTTCTTTCTCGGCTTGTTTGCGGTGAGCGATCCTGCTGCTTGCAGCGGCAGCGATTGCTCCAACAATGTCATCTAGGAACGTATGCTTATGAGGTCCATTTTTATCATTCAGCATTTTTAGAATGCCAGGCTTTAACTTGTCTACATAGCCGAAATTCGTAAATCCAATACTTCCATACACATTGACAATCGATAGGGCAAGCACCTCGTCACAGCCGTATAGTCCCTCATCGTTCTCTATCATTTCCTGGAGAGGCCCGAACAGCTTGCCTTCTTCTGCCAGTACGTCCAACTGAATGCCTGTCAGTATAGCGTTCTGAACTTCACGTTTCTCTATGACTCGCTCTACACTCTCTATACACTGGTCTATGGTCAAACAAGGGAAGTACTCCTTTTGCAGGAAAAACGTCAATTCCGCGATATCCTTCAAACTAACTCCGCGCTTCGTTAACCATTCCTTGGCAGCGGCGGCAACTTTTTGCGAGTCGAGATTATATGGCATGTTTGGAGTCCTCCTTTGGCACTTAAAAGTTAGGGTTAAAACTGAAAGTAGTTTTTGCCTTGTTGTTTCGCTTGATACATGGCTGCATCTGCGCGGTGGAGCAAGGTGCTCTCGTCGAAGCCGTCCTGAGGGAACATAGCTGCGCCCATGCTGCATGTAATAAATATTTCATGCTGCTGAATATAGAACCGTTGGTTGATAGCTTGGTGGATACGATTAGCTATATTGGCGATATCTTGTTTGGTCGCGCACTGCTGAAGCAGAATAACGAATTCATCACCTCCTAACCTGCAAATCGTATCGGGATCGCGGACGCAATGAGCCAGTCGGGAGGCAACTTTACACAAGAGCTCGTCTCCAACGGCATGCCCATATTGATCATTAATGGATTTGAAATCATCGAGATCCATGTAGAGCACAGTTAGCTGACTCTTATACCTCTTGGCATGCAATAAGCTTTGCGTATATCGATCTTGAAACAAGCGGCGGTTCGGCAGACCTGTCAACACGTCGTAGTATGCCAATTGGGTCAATTCTTTCTCCATAACCTTGTATTTATGGATGTCTCTGGCGATAATTCCGACAAGAACGGGCTGTCCATCTTCATAAAGCATGCACGCCTTGCCTTCCACCCAAACATAAGTTCCATCGGGAAGGAGGTAGCGGTACTCCAGGATAAAAGGGATATGCTCCCGAACGAGCCGATAAAAAGCTTGTCCGAATGCAGCCTTATCCATGTCGCTTATGTATTGATCGAATCGGAAGCTTGGAAGTTTAAGGGGATGGACGCCTAGCAGCTTGTGGAATGCCGGAGACATATAAGCTGTGGCTCCATCGAGCTGTATTAACTGGATCCATTCGTTGTTTTGTTCCGCTAAATATTTAAAAACCGTTTCATTCACCATGCAGCCGATATCCATCGACATCACCTCTTAAATGGGGAGATCCTTATCCGAACTAGGGCTTAGTTATACCATGGCTGATAAGTACTATTTTAGCACATAGAGATGCATCATTCACTAATGCTATTGTTCCTTGAATTAGGACAAATTGTTGTCATAAAACTTGTCTACTCCTCGTATAGTGGGATTAAAGAGACAAGGACAAACAACCCTTATTTCCAAGGAGGAATCATCCATGAAACAGTACAAATGGACACAGTGGGCGGCAGTAGGAAGCATTGTAGTGCTGCTCACCTCGGGCTGCTCGGTTTTGGGAACGAAGGAACATTCACAGTCGATCGATCCTCCGCCTACCGGAGCCGATGCCAGCGCTACGACGGCCAAGCCAGTTACAGCGCCGGTCATTCAAAACCCTATGCCTGTAACCGTATATGCTAAGGACGGGAACGGACTGGTAGCGCCTGTTTCTCTGAACGTGGAGAAGTCGGTAGAAGTAGCCAAGAAGGCGTTGGAGGCTATGGTGGATGGCGGACGCTCCGCAACCCAGCTGCCTGCCGGATTTACCCCGCTTATTTCGAAAGGAACACAGGTTAAAGGCATCGATATTGTTAAAGATCAGAAGCTCGCTATCGTCGATTTTTCCAATGCATTTACGAATTACAATGTACAAGACGAGCGTAAAATATTAGAAGCTATCACCTGGACTTTAACGGGCTTCCCATCCGTTGAAAAGGTACAGATTCGCGTAGAAGGGAAAGAACTGAAGGAAATGCCCGAAGGCGGAACGCCGATGGATGAGCCGTTAACTAGGTCAATGGGGATTAACCTTGAAAAACCGGAGGATGTGGAATATGGTCAGTCCACTCCGGTAACGCTCTATTTCCTTGGTCAGAACCAAGACAACTATAAGTATTATGTCCCGGTAACCCGTCTTGTCAAACGAACGGATAATATCGCACAAGCCGTGGTTGAGCAGCTGATAGCAGGACCGGACAGTAAAAAAGGTCTTGCAGGTGTTATGACGCCAGGCGCTGAGCTCAAGCAGGTAAAAAAGGCTGACGATGTAATTACCGTTGATTTTTCCGACAAAGTATTGGGACCTGATAAAAAAGCTCCAGCTGAGGCGCTGAAATCGGTCGTATTATCCTTAACCGAGAATACTGGCTTAGCAACAAAGGTTCAAATCACCGTTAATGGAGACAGCAAGATTAGCACTACCGACAATAATCAAAGCTACAGTAAACCGGTACTTCGTCCATCGACAGTCAATCCGCAAAAAATGTAGCAATCAAAGAAGGGGGCTCGATAGCCCTCTTCTTTTGCACATACTTGAGGTAAATGAGGGTTGTCATTGGAACTCAATGAGCCACTCTGGTACAATGGTGGATGTCAGAAATCCCGGAAGCTAAGAATGTGCCGGATAAACGGTATCGAATCGGATATTTCGGGCAGATTCGCATTACTTTTAGGGGAATTGCAAATAGCATGAAGGAGGCAGTATATCTGTATGAGAAGCGACGGGAGACAAACGAACCAAACACGTCCTGTTACCATTACAACCCATTATAATAAACATGCCGAAGGCTCGGTGTTGATTGAGGTCGGTGACACAAAAGTCATTTGTACGGCAACCGTCGAAGAGAGAGTGCCGCCTTTTATGAAAGGTCAAGGTAAGGGCTGGGTAACTGCGGAATATTCCATGCTGCCCCGCGCGACACAAGTGCGCAATCAGAGAGAAGCTGCCAAAGGTAAACTCGGTGGAAGAACGATGGAGATACAACGTTTGATCGGTCGAGCTCTTCGTTCCGTAGTGAACCTGGAAGCATTGGGCGAAAGATCGATTACGCTGGATTGCGACGTTATTCAAGCCGATGGCGGAACACGTACAACGTCCATCACCGGATCTTTCATTGCTATGGCTTTTGCCATTGATAAAATTGCAAGAGAGAAGCATTTGCAGAAATATCCGATTAACGATTTCCTTGGCTCTGTCAGCGTAGGGGTTGTTAACGGCCAACCGTGCCTCGATTTGAATTATGAGGAAGACTCCAAAGCCAAAGTGGACATGAATGTTGTTATGACGGGTCTAGGCAAGTTCGTTGAGGTTCAAGGAACGGGAGAAGAAGCTCCGTTCACTCGCCAAGAGCTGGATGAGCTCCTTGCACTGGCTGAAGGCGGAATCCAATCCATGATACAGGAGCAAACTGTGGCACTCGGTCCGGAAATATCCGAAAGGATAAGGAGAGCGGCACATGCAGAATCTCGGGTCTGAGATCGTTGTCGCCACCCGCAATGCCGGTAAGGTTAAGGAATTTGAACCGCTATTCCGGCAAAAAGGCATTGCAGTAAAAAGCTTGCTGGACTACGAGGATATTCCTGATATTGTGGAGGATGGAGATACTTTCGCTGCAAATGCATTAATAAAGGCACGTGCAGTCGCTTTACAATTAGGAGTTCCAGCAATTGCGGACGATTCAGGCTTGTGCGTCGACCGGTTGAACGGCGAGCCCGGCGTTTATTCAGCCCGCTATGCGGGTGAACCGGCGAACGACGAAGCTAACAACCGTAAGCTGCTTGAGGAGCTATCCAAGCTGCCTGCTCATGAAAGTCAGTCCGATACGCTGAGCCCAGCTCGTTTCGTATCGGCTATTTGCTTCGTTGATGCCGAAGGACGGATTATCAGCGAAATTGAAGGGTATTGCGAGGGGGAGATCCTATCAGCTCCGCGAGGCGATCATGGATTCGGATATGATCCGCTATTTTACATACCGGCAATGAATAAATCGATGGCTGAGCTTTCCTTGCGGCAAAAAAATGAAATCAGTCATCGCGGCAAAGCAATACAAGCATTATGGGATGATCTGGATAAAGGGTAGCAGAAAAAAAGCGGGTACCGTTCCTGCATCAGATGCAAGAACGAGAACCGCTCCTTTTTGTCATTCTTTTCACCCAATAGGGTGTATGAAAGGATCTATATTACTTTATCGAACGGATACTTTATAATGGCGAAGCCATGTGTCTACTTGCGCTAAATAAGCAAACAATTGGGGACCGGTCATCAGTTGGCCGAACCAAGGGAGATTAAATTGGCTAGCGTCACCTTCAGCCAAAGCACGAATTTTGGGAGCGTCAATGAATTGAAGGAGCGGTGAGCTGGAATCGTCCAATATGTCCAATACCCACTTTTGCACAGCGGCTAAATAGCTAGGATTGTGGGTTTTGGGGTAAGGGCTCTTTTTGCGGGTCAACACATCCTCAGGCAGGACGCCGCGCAGCGCTCTGCGCAGTATTCCTTTTTCGCGATCCCCGGATGTTTTGATTTCCCATGGGACATTCCAGACGTACTCTACCAATCGATGATCGCAGAACGGAACACGGACTTCAAGTCCAACCGCCATGCTCATTCGGTCTTTACGGTCGAGCAAGGTCGGCATAAAGCGGGTAATATTAAGATAAGACATTTCCCGCATCCGGTTTTGCTGTTGGTCTTCGCCTGCGAGCCGCGGCACCTCTGAGAGTGCTTGACGATACCTTTCCTGTACATATTGCTCGGGCTTCACCCAGTTGACCAAGTCAGGTGATAGCAGATTCACACGATCCTTAGTGGCAAGTGACCATGGAAATGTGTTGGCATTAAGTGCTTCCGAACGGTGAAACCAAGGATAACCGCCAAAAATTTCGTCAGCTGCTTCACCAGAAATAGCGACCGTGGCGTCTTTCTTGATTTCGCGGCAAAACAAGTACAAGGAGCCGTCGACATCAGCCATGCCTGGCAGGTCGCGTGCATAGACGACCGTCTTCAAAGCTTCTACTAGCTCCGGTGTATCGAATTCGATAAAATGGTGCTCGCTGCCAAGAAATTCGGTCATCCGCTGAATCCAGGGGGCATCGGAGTTTGGTTGAAAGACATTGGCCTTGAAATGCTTGTCGTTATCTACATAATCGATGGAATAAGTATGAATTATACCTAGATTATGCTCACGGTAATGGTTGGCCGCGAAGGTTGTCAAAGCGCTCGAGTCGAGACCTCCCGAAAGCAGTGTGCATATGGGAACGTCAGAGGCAAGCTGCCGCTCTACGGTATCCTTGAGTAATTCATGTATCCGTTCTGCCGTAGTATCAACATCGTCTTCATGAGGCTTGCTTTCAAGCTTCCAATAGGTACGGATCTGCATTCCGCTGCGGTCTACGGTCATGCAATGTCCAGGCTTCAATTCAAACATGTTGCAGTAGACCCCGTGTCCGGGAGTACGCGCCGGGCCGACAGCGAAAATTTCGGCGAGTCCTTCGCCGCTGATTTGAGCGGGAAAGTCCGGATGTGATAAAATCGCTTTAGGTTCGGACCCAAACAGCAGGCGTCCGTTCGAATAAGAATAGAAAAGAGGCTTCACGCCAAGTCTATCCCGTACTAGATATAACGATTGTTCGAGCGAATTCCATACGCCAAAGGCAAATATGCCGTTCAATCGATCAACGCATGCGCGTCCCCACTCGATGTAGGAGACGAGAAGCACTTCTGTATCGCAAGTAGTGTAGAACGTATGACCTCGTTGCTCCAGCTCCTTTTTGAGCTCAGGGGCGTTGTACAGCTCGCCATTATATACGATGGAATACGTATTTTCACCGTATTTACGGACCATGGGCTGAGCACCGTTAGCCGGGTCCATGACGCTCAGGCGTCGATGTCCGAGTGCGCAGTGCTGCGTGATCCAAGTACCGGAGGCGTCAGGACCTCTATTCGTCATTGTATCCGTCAACTGTTCCAGAATAGACGGATACTGAGTCAAGTCTTTTTGCCAATCAATCCATCCCGTTATTCCGCACATGGCCTTTCATCCTCTCCTGTTGTTTCTGTTCTACAAAATGACAAGCATTTCGACAGCGACAGTATGATGCTAAAGGTTATGCTAGGCAGGAGCATAAAATGTCTGTCCTCCATAGAGGAAAAGATAGACAAAAATGAAAATACCGTTTACACTATGCGTTAGCGGTCCAATACAAGAGTCGATGCAAGATGAATAGAACAAGAGCGATTATCCCACTCTAACCATAAGGCGGTTGGGAAGGGAAGAAGATGTATCAAGCGACGCTTCTGTTTATCTTCTTGGCCAAAATGGCCTTTTGCGGTGCTGACGGATATCGGGCTAAGGATGATTTAACTCAAAGTTGCCGGAAAGCTGTAAAGCCTACCGAACCGATCAAGAAGAAGAGGTGGTCTACGTTATGAAGAAGACGAAGTTATCCAAAGAACAAACCCAATACAAAGAGGCCAAAGAGCACTTTGAGAGAGTGAACGAGGCATTTCAAAATAAGCTGGCTACCGTTCAACTGCTTAGCGTCGTTAACCAGGAGAAGGTAGAGGAACTGATCGAGCAGACAGGTCTACATACAGCACTGAACCAATTGGGCGCTGCAGAGAAGGCGTTGCTTGAATGGTCCCACGAAGCAATCCAAAGTGAAAAAGACTATCTGCAAAACAAGGATGCGGTGGACAAGATGTACGCGTTCATCGATCAGGATCCAAATATCAAAGCTAAACTAATTCAAGCGGCAATGAAAATTTATTAATACATCGTCAGCGCCATAGCAGCGGAAGGGGATTTTCCCTTTCGCTGTTTTTTTATTTGCAAGAAAGGGGACCGGATCTAATAAAGGGAGGATTCAGTTACTATATCAAGCTATGGATGGATTATGAAAAAGTATTCAGGGCATGCTACATGGCAGACATCCTAGTCACCATTTTGAGGTTGAGGTGAGAAGCTTGACCAAGTCCATCAATATTATACAAATCATTATGATCATTATGGCATCGGTAGGACTTTTTGATCATGTCATTCTCATTCCGGTTATTTTGGATATTGCGGGCAGGGATGCATGGATATCTACTGTCTTTACAGCTTTGCCATTCATGGTATGGATCTTGATTATTTACTGGATTATGAAGCGCAGTGGTCAACAGCCTCTGCTTGAATGGGTTCAGGAGACAGCAGGCCGTTCAGTATCGCTTATTCTAAGGATTAGTTTCATTATTTGCTACATGTTTGTTGTATTGATTACTGTGAAAGATACCGTAACATGGGCAGCATCCTCCTATTTGCCGGAAACGCCGATGATCCTTTTATCCTTACTGCTGGTATGTCTTTGCTATTTCTCCGCACGTTCCGGAATCAATTCTATTGCAATCACGGCAGGAATTTTACTGCCCTTCATCGTCATACTGGGCTTTTTCGTGATGAGCGCCAATATCCCGAACAAAGATTATTCCAGGCTGCTGCCAGTCATGGAATACGGGGTGGAGCCTCTCTTGCGAGGGATGATTTACGCTGGCTCCGGCTTCTCGGAATTGTTCGTCATTCTGATGTTTCAACACCATATTTCGCACAAAATGAGATGGTGGCAGTTGGTCCTATTGGGCTTCATTATTACCATATTAACCTTGGGTCCGATAACGGGCTCTATCGCTGAGTTCGGTCCTGTTGAATCGGCCAAGCACCGATATCCGGCATTTGAGCAGTGGAGGTTGGTCGTTATTCATCAATATATCGAAAGGGTCGATTTTTTTTCTATTTACCAATGGTTTGCCGGAGCTTTTGTCCGAGTATCGCTGTCCATGTACATATTGGGAGAGCTTAGTCCGTTTAAGGGAAAGACGAACAAATCCATCTTTCTTATGCTGCTATCCGTTGTAATCCTATTTATCACGAATCTTCCCATCGGAGACATTGTCTTTTATGACTGGTTGAAATATATTTACCTGCCGTATTCCTTGGTTGCCTATCTACTGTTGACTTGCATATTGTGCGTCGTTGCTTTCATGACGAAGAAGAGGAGGTTATCCGCCTAATGGATTGGAGCGAGGAGAAGCTTCGCGAGCTATTTTTTCGTTGCGATGATGTGAACATTCTTTTGTCGAAAGAACAAAACATTCTGCGTGTATTTTGTGAAGGCTTATGCAGCAACGTTATGCTGAAAGAGCTTGTAATGCATGGAGAAGAAGGCGGAAAGCATAAAACAGAGCACAAGCAGAGCAAGGAGCAGCTGGGAGATGGACTGTTGCTTCAGCGGTTTGCCGATAATCCAACAGAGCAAGATATCATGGATCAGGTGTTTAGGGGGAATCTTGTCGTATTTGAGCTTGACAAGGGTGATCTGTATCATGTAGAAACCTCCAACCGCCCTGAACGCAGTCCTGAAGAATCAAGCACGGAGCTTACGGTATACGGACCCAGAGATAGCTTCGTAGAGCAGGTAACGACCAACGTAGCTTTAATACGCAAACGAATTCGATCCAACACGCTGAGCTGTGAGAACTTTACGATAGGTTCTCGGAGCAGGACAGAGGTATCCCTCTTGTATTTAAACGATGTTCTCAATGAATCCATTGCCGAGGATATCCGCAGCAAGCTGAAGGGTTTGAATGTAGATGCGGTTTTTAATATGGAAGAGCTGAAGAACCTGCTGATTAAGCCTGGGCTCGGTTTCTTTCCTCTCGTAAATATTACGACTAGGACGGACATGGTTGTCAACAGTCTCATGAGGGGGCGCTTCGTCATCCTTATGGATGGGAATCCGACGGCAATGGTAGCTCCGGTGAATATCTCCTACATGATGGCAGTTGCCGAAGATGCGCACACTCCGATACTTCTGGTATATATCGAAAGAATGATGCGAAGGATGGGGCTAGTTATGACTGTCTTGCTCCCCGGGTTTTGGGTAGCATTGACGGCCTATCATCAGGACCAAATTCCATTTCCTTTGCTTGCCACGGTAGCGATCTCCACAGCAGGAACACCACTTTCAGGCCCAATGGAAATTTTGCTTATGCTGCTTCTGTTCCAATTTTTTTTGGAGGCGGGAAGTCGTCTTCCCTCCGCATTGGGGCCTTCCGTATCCGTAGTTGGCGGCTTGATCATCGGGGACGCTATTATTAAAGCGGGCTTGACTTCACCGGCTACGCTTGTGGTAGCTGCCGTCTCGGCTACGGCTCAATTCACCATAGTCAATGGCCTTTTCGGTCTTTCCGTCGGGGTCATTCGACTCTATATTTTTTTTCTCTCTTCGTTTTTCGGGTTGTTCGGATTTTTTACTGCCGCCTTTTCCGTCTTAATATATTTGTCGAACCTGAAGTCGTTTGGCGTTCCTTATCTGGCCCCCTATGCACCGTTTAACTGGAAGGACCTGCGCTATGTCCTGTTTCACTTTCCGCGGGGCAAGCGGCAGAAACCGCCACGTCTGCTGCATACTCAAGGTAATCCGCCCAAACGTTCCGGAGGAGAGTAATCATGAGAGTCTCCCGGGTACGTGTCGTTTTTCTGTTTTTGACGATGGGTCTTCTGTTGAGCGGCTGCTGGAATTCCACTGATATTGATAATGTGGACTATGTCAATGCTATAGGTATCGATTACTCGAATGAGGAAAAGCAGTATCAGGTTTATTTACAGCTGCTAAGTTTCGATAAGGTGGCTAAGTCAGAGCAAGGAATGAACATGAGCCCGACTCCAGTATGGATTGCTGTAGGGAAAGGGAAGAGTTATGCAGAAGCTATTGAGAAAATAACGGTAGAGTCACAAAGAAGGCTGTTCTGGGGACACGTTACTTCGCTGATTATTGGAGAATCTTTACTGGAAAAGGGGGAGATCACCACTACGCTGCAATCGTTGTTTCGGTTCTATGAACTGAGATATACCATGTGGGTTTTCGGCACCAGTGACCCTATCACGGAAATTTTCCAAGCCACACCTAATTTTGAGCGGTCCCGACTACGACTTATGATGCACACTCCAAAAGATAACTACAAGCAGCGGTCCTACATAGCGCCAATAAGACTTAATGATTTCTTAGCCAGTTACTACGAACCTGTACAATCTTTGCTCTTGCCTTCAATTACCGTCGGCAAAGAAGTATGGCGAAAAAACAATGAACCTGTCGACTCTTTGCGTTATAATGGCGTCTACTCGTTTTGGCAGCAAAAGAAGACAGGTTTTTTCCCTGTTGAAAAGGTAAAAGGCCTCCGTTGGATGGATCGTAAAACCAATCGTGCACCTGTAACGATCAAGGAAGGCGGCAAAAATGTTGCAGGAGCCCGACTTAGAAAGCCAAGATTCGCCGTTAAAATTAATGAGGAAGGAGGAAAACCGTCTTTTGATATCCATGTCATAGTGAAAGGTGCCATATCAGAGCTGAGCGAGCAGGTTCCAGAATCCGTATTAATCCGGCAGCTGCAATCGATGGTTGAACAGGAAATTCGTGAAACTTACTCTAATGGTGTAAAACAAAAAACGGATTTGCTCGGGCTCGGCAAGCATTTATATGACAGGAGCACCTCGAAATACAGGATGTATGCGGATAAAGGCGATATGTTCCTGCTCACGCCGGAATCGCTTAGGAACGTTAGAGTGGAGGTGGAATTGACGTCAGCGGGAAAATATACCTACCGTACGTATAAGGATAACGATTAATCATCGTTGCTTTTGCTTTCCGCTTCCGAATCGGGTACACTGACCTTCATAAGAAAACCTTTTATAGAGGCTTTTCCAAAAGATGAGCGACTTCAATTTTTGCGTAAGGAAGTCTCCCTTCGTAAGCAGGGTAAGTTTATCGCCGGCATAAGGCGGTAAAGGTTTGCTTTAGAAGTCAGTTAGGTGGTGTGCTATTGTCCGGAAGACCGAATGATAACGTGATTCTATTTCCTAAAACCGTTGATTTTTACCAATTTGAACTAACCCGAATGCTGGAGACGGAACGCTATGGCGAAGCTATTGAGCTGCTTCGTTTTTTGCTGGCCTGTCAAAGCCAGGATGAAAGGGTACAAGAGGAATGGCATGCATTGCTGCAATGGCTGCAGACGATGTTTCCTGAAGCCCATATTGCTCTATCCGATGAGGATGGACAGGACGATTTGACCGAGCAGGATATACTTAGGGAGCATTTGGCAGGCAAAGTACGTGAAGACAGCGGTTATACGGACAAGCTGCTGGGGATGCTGCAAGAGTCCCACTCGATGGAGAATCAGCTTCTTGCCTTAGGTCAGCTTGCTTTTTTGGAGGACTCCCGGATTAACGGGAAATTGGCTGAATGGGTAACGACTGGGGAGCAGCATCCCATGATTCAGTATAAGACACTGCAAACGCTTAAGATGCGTGGCATGTCCGGGATGCTCCAGCTTAGAAAAAATGGGGAGACTATACTTGTCGAAGTGGAGGATACGCCTTCCGATTTCGATCAGTTTCCTTCGAGCATTAACGATATTTTGGAACGTATTCAAGAAAATAGCCAAACGAGTAACCCGGCGCTCGCTTATTTTGCCGAGGAGACCTGGAACGAATTTCTGGCATTCGTATACGGTACATCGACTTATCGGCAGATGCTCCTTATGGATCGGGAAAGTATAGATGCTTGGGCCGCTGCCCTTCATTTTGTGCTGCTCGAGCGGGTTTTTGAGAGCGGCGATAGGGATGAAGTATTCGAGTTGTACGGCATTACGAATGAGCTGTTATTCCAGTGGGAACAGGCTTATCGCATCATGCAGCAGTTCGCAACGGCCACGTTTACAGGAAGACTTCGTGATTGATTATTTTTTTCAATGAACTGCAACTTGAAAACACGAAGGTATATGTTATAATAGAATGGTTATATTGACGACCTGGGACAAGCATGGCACCCTTATTTCGTCAGAACGTGAAAAATTGTGATGGATAATTTTTGGAGGGGAAAGCATAAAATGAAAGCAAGCTGGGAAAAAATAGAGAAGAACGTTGGAGTTCTTGATATTGAAGTGGAAGCGGACCAAGTAGCCGTTGCACTGGACAAAGCATTTAAAAAAGTAGTAACCAAAGTAAACGTGCCAGGCTTCCGTAAAGGTAAAGTACCTCGTTCGATCTTTGAATCTAAATTCGGCGTGGAAAGCTTGTACCAAGAAGCTTTGGATATCGTTGTGCCTGAAGCTTACGTTGAAGCAGTTAATGAAACAGGCATCACTCCTGTTGACCGTCCTGAAGTAGACGTAGAGCAATTCGGTAAAGGCCAAGTTTTGAAATTCAAAGCTAAAGTTGTTGTTAAGCCTGAAGTAGAACTGGGCGAATACAAAGGCCTTGAGCTTGAAGCTCAAGATGTAGCTGTAACAGCTGAAGAAGTAAACGAAGAATTGGTAAAATTGCAACAACGCCATGCGGAACTTGTTCCTGTTGAAGAAGGCGCTGCACAAAACGGCGATGTAGTATCCATCGATTTCGAAGGATTCGTTGATGGCGTTGCTTTCGAAGGTGGCAAAGCAGAGAAGTATTCTCTTGAGCTTGGCACTGGCAGCTTTATCCCAGGTTTCGAAGAGCAAGTAGTTGGCTTGAACAAAGGCGAAGACAAAGATATTACAGTATCCTTCCCTGAAGACTACCACTCCGAAGATTTGAAAGGCAAAGAAGCCGTATTCAAAATTCACTTGCATGACATCAAACGCAAAAACTTGCCTGCTTTGGACGACGAGTTTGCTAAAGACGTTAGCGAATTCGAAACGTTGGAAGAGTTCAAGCAAGATCTTGAAGCTAAGCTGAAAGAACGTAAAGAAGCTGACATCCAACGTAAGAAAGAAGCAGATGTAGTTGAAAAAGCGGCTGCTAATGCAAAAGTTGATATTCCACAAGTGATGATCGAGAATGAAACTGAGCAAATGCTCAAAGAATTCGAAAACCGCTTGTCCAGCCAAGGTATGAACCTTGAATTGTACTACCAATTCACAGGTCAAAACGACGATGTGCTGAAAGAGCAAATGCGCGGCGACGCTGAAAAACGCGTACTGAACAATCTTGTTCTTGAAGCTGTTGCTAAAGCAGAGAACTTGGAAGCAACTGAAGAAGAGCTTAATGCACAATTGGTTCAAATGTCCCAAATGTACCAACGTTCTACTGACGAGCTTCGTGCTATCTTGACAGCAAACGGCAACTTGAACGATTTGAAACATGATATTGTTATTAGCAAAACAGTTGGCTTCTTGGTTGCTAACAGCAAATAATAATACACAAATAAGTATCACATAGGAGATTAAGGCACGTGTCCATATGCGTGCCTTTCTCTATAGCTAAGGTTTCAAGACCTGGCGATTAGTTTAATACATAGCATAGTTAGGAAGTAAAGCGATTAGCTTTGTCCAGTTATCAACATACGACCAACGTTTTACCAAGAATACATAGGCTTGACACCATTTCGCAAAACCATGGTTGACTTGTGTTACTGTTGCGGTTTGGCTTAAGCGGAACCGGATTTAAGGCAGTGAACGCAGGGAATTCGCGAAATGCTTTTAAACGTGCTACAATATATTTTGCAAGTCAATTTTGGAGCAAAGGGGTTGGAACAATGGGTCTGATACCTATGGTTGTTGAGCAAGAAGGACGCGGGGAGCGCTCGTATGATATTTATTCCCGCCTATTGAAAGACCGCATTATCTTTATCGGCAGTGCCATTGACGATGATGTTGCCAACCTCGTTATTGCGCAGTTGCTGTTTTTGTCCGCGCAGGATGCCGAGAAAGACATTTCTCTGTACATCAATTCACCTGGCGGTTCGGTAACTGCCGGAATGGGTATATATGATACAATGCAGTTCATCAAGCCGGACGTTTCTACGATCTGTGTAGGTATGGCTGCAAGTATGGGCTCTTTGTTGTTGACGGCAGGAGCTAAAGGTAAGCGTTTCGCGCTGCCGAACAGCGAGGTTATGATTCACCAGCCGCTTGGTGGTGTGAGAGGTCAGGCATCGGATATTAAAATTCATGCGGACTGGATCATCAAAACTAAGCAAAAGCTGAATCAAATTTATGTAGATCGTACGGGGCAGCCGCTTGAGAAAATTGAGCGGGACACGGACCGTGACAATTTCATGAGCGCTGAAGAAGCCAAGGAATACGGGCTTATTGATGCGGTTATCACTCGTAACGAATTGAATGGATAAGGAGTGATTGCATGTTTAAATTTAATGATGAAAAAGGTCAGCTGAAATGCTCGTTTTGCGGGAAGTCTCAGGAGCAAGTCCGTAAACTAGTAGCTGGACCAGGCGTCTATATATGCGATGAGTGTATCGAGCTGTGTACGGAAATCGTTGAAGAGGAGCTCGGCCACGAGGAAGAGCTGGATCTCAAAGACGTACCGAAGCCAAAAGAAATTCGTGGCATTCTGGATCAATACGTTATTGGCCAGGATCAAGCTAAGAAGTCGCTTTCTGTTGCCGTATACAATCATTACAAGCGGATTAATTCACAGCAAAGCAAATTGGAAGACGTTGAGCTTCAAAAAAGTAACATCGTACTGTTAGGTCCTACGGGTAGCGGTAAAACGTTACTGGCTCAAACGCTGGCCAAAATTTTGAACGTACCGTTCGCTATTGCTGATGCTACGTCTTTGACGGAAGCCGGTTATGTAGGGGAAGACGTTGAAAATATTTTGCTGAAGCTGATCCAAGCAGCAGATTATGATGTGGAGAAGGCGGAACGTGGAATTATTTATATCGATGAAATCGATAAAGTTGCCCGTAAATCCGAGAATCCTTCCATCACACGTGATGTTTCCGGTGAAGGCGTGCAGCAAGCGCTGTTGAAAATTTTGGAGGGTACTGTAGCATCCGTTCCTCCTCAAGGCGGTCGCAAGCATCCTCATCAAGAATTTATCCAAATCGATACGACGAACATTTTGTTCATCTGCGGCGGTGCATTCGATGGTCTAGAGCAGATCATTAAACGTAGAATCGGCAAAAAAGTAATCGGGTTCGGTACAGACGGTCACAGAGCGGATTTGAAACCAGGTGAATATCTCTCCATGGTTCTTCCGGAAGACTTGCTTAAATTCGGTTTGATTCCCGAGTTTGTCGGTCGTTTGCCAGTGATCTCTACATTGGAGCCTCTAGACGAAGCTGCTTTGGTACGTATCTTGACGGAGCCAAAAAATGCTCTTGTTAAGCAGTATCAAAAAATGCTGGAGATGGATAACGTTTCTCTTGAATTCAATGATGAAGCACTTGAAGAAATTGCTCGTGAAGCGATCAAGCGCAATACTGGCGCCCGTGGCTTGAGAGCGATCATCGAGAGCATCATGTTGGATGTCATGTATGAAGCGCCTTCCCGTACTGAGGTTTCAACATGTGTTGTAACCAAAGAGTCGATCCAGGCGAAAATTACTCCGGAAATCACGGGTAAAGACGATAAATCCGTTAATAAAAAAGAAGAAAGTGCTTAATAACTAAACCACAACAACCTCCAATCTGTTAAAAAGTCAGAAAATGGCTTTGTCTCAGAGCGGAGGATGTTTGGTATCATGGGAGAGATCGAATACATGTTTCACAGAACGGAGACCATCCCTGTTCGAGTTGGGGATTTAACAATCGGCGGAAGCAACGAAGTCATTATGCAAAGCATGTGCACTACTAAAACTGCCGATGTAAAAGCTACCGTTGCCGAGATTCATCGTTTGCAAGATGCAGGCTGCCAGCTGGTCCGTGTAACGGTTAACAATAAGGAAGCCGCCGAGGCGATTAAAGATATCAAGCGTCAAATTCAAATTCCGTTAGTGGCAGACATTCATTTCGACCATCGTCTTGCTCTCATGGCTATCGAGAACGGCATCGATAAGGTTCGGATCAATCCGGGCAATATCGGACGCCGTGAGAAGGTGGAGGCGGTCGTTAAAGCGTGTAAGGAGCGGGGCATTCCTATCCGGATCGGTGTTAATGCTGGATCGCTTGAGAATCACCTTCTTGAAAAGTACGGCTACCCGACGCCAGAAGCAATGGTTGAGAGTGCGCTATATCACATCGGTATTTTGGAAGAGCTGGATTTCCGCGATATTATTGTTTCCTTGAAAGCATCCGACGTCCCAATGGCTATTGCTGCTTACACCCAAGCGGCTTCCGCCTTCAGATATCCACTTCATTTGGGGATTACTGAAGCTGGAACCTTATTCTCCGGGACGGTGAAAAGCTCGGCTGGCATAGGGGCTCTGCTTAGTATGGGACTTGGATCTACGCTCCGTATTTCGCTTAGTGCGGACCCGGTAGAAGAGATTAAAGTAGCGCGCGATCTATTGAAAACTTTTGGGCTTATTACCAATGCGGCAACCTTAGTATCCTGCCCCACTTGTGGACGTCTGGATATTGATTTGTTCTCGATTGCTAATGAGGTTGAGGAGTATATTTCAAGAATTAAAGTTCCAATCAAAGTTTCCGTTCTGGGCTGTGCGGTTAACGGCCCTGGCGAGGCAAGAGAGGCTGATATTGGTATAGCTGGAGCAAGAGGGGAAGGCATGCTATTCCGGTATGGAGAAATGATCCGTAAAGTTCCGGAAGCTGAATTGCTCGCGGAGCTTAAGAAGGAAATAGATGTTATTGTCGAGCATTTTGAAAGAACCGGAGAAATTCCAGGCAGAACCAATCATTCGCTTCAAGCAAAATAAGTTAATGAATAAAAGCAATGTTTCTCAACAGGGAAACATTGCTTTTTTATTTTTCCATGAATAGGTTTCCAACTAGTGACAAATAACAAGGAGAGTGCTTAGAACTATTCAGGAGGAAACGCCGTGAAACAAACCGTTAAATGGATTGTCATGTACTTTATCGTAATCTGCTTGTTATTAGGACCGAGAGGCGTGATTCGATCAGAAGGGGAGTCTGCGACTCAAAAGAAAATAGCTATTGTTATCGATGATCTCGGTAATGATATGCAGGGAACGAAGGAAATCATGGAGCTGGCAGCACCTATTACGGTTGCTGTGATGCCATTTCTGCCTACAACGAAGCGGGACGCCGAATGGGCTCATTCGGTTGGATACGATGTATTGGTCCATATGCCCATGGAGCCTGTTAAAGGGAAAAAGAGCTGGCTTGGTCCTGGTGCGATTACGACAGACCTGTCGGATGATGAAATAAGACAGCGCGTCGTTGCAGCGATCGAGGAGGTGCCATTTGCCGTTGGAATCAACAACCATATGGGTTCCAAAGTGACGGCGGATAAAAGAGTTATGCGGATCGTGTTGGAAGTATGCAAGGAAAAGAATTTATTATACCTTGACAGCAAAACAACCCATAAGAGTGTCGTACAAGCTGTAGCCAACGAGGTAGGCTTAAGGACGCTGGAAAACAATATTTTTATGGATGACGTCTATACGAGAGATCATATCGTAAAACAAGCTTTGAAGGTTCTGAAATATGTAGACGACCACGATACTACAGTTGTCATAGGCCATGTGGGTCCCCCAGGCAAGCATACCGCGGCCGTCTTGAAGCAATCGATTCCGTCAATACAGAAAAAAGCGCAGCTCGTAACCATTTCGAAGCTGGCCCCCTAGGGCCGGCTTTTCTTGTTAGCTGTCAATTTGAGGTGACTCTAAGTAGTTGAGGATGCCTTTAGCGATGGCTTCAGCCAACTTTTGCTGCTTCTCTGGCTGTGTCATCTGAGCTCGATCCTGTGCATTAGAGATAAAACCCATCTCTACAATGACAGTAGGAACTTGAATATGCCTCAGTAAGTAAAAAGGCTTCCCATAAACCATTTCTTCGGATGTACCGTACAGCTGATTTAAAGAGCTTTGGAGGCTGTTGGCCAGCTGTTTGCTTGCATCAGACTTTTGATGGAGCACGACAGGACCTCGCTTGCCGCTTTTTGCCGCCCAATTTACGTGTAGGCTTACGACAGCCTTAGGACGAACTTCATTGGCCAGGTGACTACGCTGCGCAAGATCCTTCAAATGACGTGAGCGTGTTCGAAACCAACGGTTTTCTCCGCTCAAAGCGTAATCCTCCATACGATTCATAAGAACGACCTTTCCTTTCTGCCGCAAAAGATCGTAGGTGAGTCTGGACATTTCCAGGTTTATATCTTTTTCGTATATTTCCCCGTATAAAGTACCGCTGTCGATCCCACCGTGACCAACGTCGATCAGAACGTCCACATTAGAGATAATCGGATTCTTAGGAGCAGGATAGTGGTCTGATTTGGCGTTTAAGGGCTGGTTGGAGGTTAAGAAGGTCACGGAAAATAAAAGAAGGATCGCGGCTAAGCGTCGCATAAGTACACTCCTTTACGAAAAAACTTCCCTCTTATGGTTCTCTTTCGTTTCATTCTCATACGGGGCAGAAAACTTTCTCATTACCGTATGAATCCGCCCTTAAGAGGGGAATACTACCAGGTATATGGTGCTTGCTCGTAGGTCTGATAGCGGGGACAAGAAGAAGAGTATTCTTCGAAACTTTATCTCGTAGGAGGGGTATTTTAAATGAACATTAGTGTAATTTTGATGATTATCCAACTATTTTTTGCCGTTGTGATCGGTATGTATTTCTGGAATTTGTTGCGGAATCAGCAGTCTAATCGAACAGCGGTGGATAAAGAATCCAAAAAAGAGCTTGAAAAGCTGAGAAAGCTTCGTTCAATCTCTTTAAATAAGCCTTTGGCGGAAAAAACAAGGCCGAGCGCTATGGCTGACATCGTAGGCCAAAAGGAAGGGCTGCGTGCTCTTAAAGCGGCATTATGCGGCGCTAACCCGCAGCACGTTATCATTTATGGTCCTCCAGGCGTAGGAAAGACAGCAGCGGCTCGTGTCGTCTTGGAGGAGGCCAAGAAAAATGCGGACTCTCCGTTTCGCCAAGAAGCCAAATTTACCGAGGTGGATGCTACGACAGCCCGTTTTGATGAGAGAGGTATCGCAGACCCTTTAATCGGTTCCGTACATGATCCAATTTATCAAGGTGCAGGAGCCATGGGGGTTGCGGGTATTCCACAGCCTAAAGCTGGTGCTGTAACCAAAGCGCATGGCGGAATTTTGTTTATTGATGAAATCGGCGAATTACATCCGCATCAAATGAATAAATTATTAAAGGTTCTTGAGGATCGTAAAGTATTTTTAGAAAGTGCTTATTACAACTCAGAGGATATGAACATCCCAGGCTATATTCATGATATTTTCCAGCACGGTCTGCCTGCTGATTTTCGTCTGGTAGGTGCGACGACGCGCAATCCGCAGGAGCTTCCTCCTGCCATTCGTTCACGCTGCATGGAGATTTACTTCAGACCGTTAACACCTGATGAGATTGGGAAAATCGCATTGAATGCGCTGAAGAAAATCGGATTGCCGGAAAATCCAGCTGCGGTGGAAGTTGTGAAGAAGCATGCGACTAACGGTAGAGAAGCAGTGAACATTATTCAGCTATCCGCAGGAATGGCTCTAACGGACGGACGCAAGGAAGTATCGGCCTCGGATGTAGAATGGGTCATTAACAGCTCGCAGATTCCTCCTAGACCGGAGCGGAAAATCGGTTCGAAGCCTGAAATCGGTTTTGTCAACGGCCTTGCCGTTTACGGGCCTAACCTTGGAACCCTTCTGGAGATTGAAGTTACCGCAATACCAGTTGTTCAAGCAGGGACCGGCAAATTTACGATTACAGGGGTTGTCGATGAGGAGGAAATGGGCGGAGGCTCTCGCACGATTCGCAGGAAGAGCATGGCACGCGGTTCCGTAGAGAATGTGCTTACTGTACTGCGCAGAGTGGGAATCAATCCGTATAACTATGATCTGCATATTAATTTCCCAGGGGGTACGCCCATTGACGGTCCTTCAGCCGGCGTATCTATGGCAACTGCGATAGCCTCAGCCGTTAAGCAAATTCCGGTGGATAACCATATTGCCATGACAGGCGAGGTAGGTATTCACGGTAAAGTGAAGCCTGTTGGAGGCGTCGTAGCCAAAGTAGAAGCGGCCTTCCAGGCGGGAGCGACGAAAGTCATTATTCCGAAAGAGAACTGGCAGGAAATTTTCTCAGGATTAAATGGACTTGAGGTTGTTCCGGTGGAATCGGTTGAAGAGGTCCTGTATCACGCTTTAGGTATTGAAATATCCGTGTTGTCAGAGGCTACCGGTATACAGCCGGATGTGATGCCGCCTGCATCGGTAACGGTTCTGCACGCTGATGGGCTTGAGTGATTTTCTGCCTTCAGCGTTTCTTTTTTTGCCGGTGCGAGATAAGTTGACAAGCCGATTGGTGTTTTTATATCAATTTTGCTAAAATGTTAACTACAGCAAATGGTAACGCTGGCGAAGCAAGGTCGCTCAAGAAGGCAGATTGTTGCGAAGTCAACTTTGCTGAAAGCAAAGTTCACAGGAGGTGCTCCAGGATGGGACCGAACAAATTAAAGGTGCGGCGTTTGCCGTTGCTTCCTTTGCGGGGATTGCTCGTTTATCCTAGCATGGTGCTGCATTTGGACGTAGGCAGGGAGAAATCAGTTAAGGCACTGGAGAAGTCCATGGTGGATGACAGCATGATTCTTCTTTGCTCGCAATCGGAAGTTAACATTGAAGAACCTACAACGGAAGATATATATCGCATCGGAACGATTGCTAAAGTAAGGCAAATGCTGAAACTACCCAATGGTACGATCCGGGTATTGGTCGAGGGGATCGTCCGTGCAGAAATCAATGAATTTTTAACGAATGATGAGTATTATGAGGTTCAAGTTAAGGAGCTGCCTGAACAGGAATCGTCCGATCCTGAAATCGATGCACTGATGCGTACGGTGCTTACTCAATTTGAGCATTATATTAACTTGTCAAAAAAAGTAACTCCAGAGACGTTAGCCGCTGTATCTGATATTGATGAGCCGGGGCGGTTGGCTGACGTTATATGCAGTCATTTATCCTTAAAGATCAAGGACAAACAAGAAATTCTAGAAACCATCGATGTAAAAGATCGCCTGGAAAAGCTGCTCAGCATTCTTAACAATGAGCGTGAAGTTTTGGAGCTTGAGCGCAAAATAAGCCAGCGTGTGAAAAAGCAGATGGAGAAAACCCAGAAGGAATATTACCTTCGCGAGCAAATGAAGGCGATCCAGAAAGAGCTTGGGGATAAGGAAGGCAGAGCAGGAGAGGTAGAAGAACTGCGTAATCAGCTCGCTGAGACCGATGTTCCGGAGAAAGTGAAGGAAAAGATTGAGAAGGAAATTGATCGTCTGGAAAAAATGCCGGCTACCTCGGCTGAAGGCGGAGTCATTCGCAACTATATCGATTGGCTATTAGGCCTTCCTTGGTCGCAATTTACCGAAGATGACCTGGACATCAACCGAGCGGAAGAAATCTTGAACGAAGACCACTACGGCCTTGAGAAGCCTAAGGAACGGGTATTGGAATACTTGGCGGTGCAGCAGCTCGTTAAGAAGCTGAAGGGGCCGATATTATGTCTAGTGGGCCCTCCAGGAGTAGGTAAAACTTCGATAGCTCGTTCGATAGCTCGATCTTTGGGTCGTCAGTTCATCCGCATTTCGCTTGGCGGCGTGAGGGATGAGGCGGAAATTCGGGGACACCGTCGCACGTATGTCGGGGCGATGCCTGGACGTATCATTCAAGGAATGAAAAATGCCGGTTCATCCAACCCAGTCTTCCTACTCGACGAAATAGACAAGATGGCTATGGATTTCCGTGGAGACCCGGCAGCAGCTTTGTTGGAGGTACTTGACCCTGAGCAGAACAACACCTTCAGCGATCATTATATTGAAGTACCGTTCGATCTGTCGAATGTCATGTTCGTGACAACGGCTAATGCGGTACACAACATTCCTAGGCCACTCCTTGACAGGATGGAAGTACTCTATATTCCGGGCTATACCGAGATCGAGAAGCTGCATATCGGACGCAACTATTTGCTGCCTAAACAGCAAAAGGACCACGGTTTGCAGGAAGATCAGCTCATAATTGAAGAACAAGCGCTTATGCGCATTGTTCGTGAATATACCCGTGAAGCGGGAGTTCGTAATTTAGAGCAGCAAATTTCAGCCGTTTGTCGTAAAGCGGCCAAGAAAGTTGTATCTGGGCAAGATGTGAAAGTCAACATTGGCTATAATGATGTCAAAGAGTATTTGGGACCACCGAAGTTCCGCTTTGGAGTTGCCGAGGAATTCGACCAAATCGGAGCCGTTACAGGCCTTGCGTGGACGGAAGTGGGCGGAGATACACTGGTGATCGAGGTTACTGTGATGCCAGGTAACGGCAAGCTGACTCTAACAGGCAAATTAGGCGACGTCATGAAGGAATCGGCGCAGGCTGCATTCAGCTATACCCGTTCCCGTATTGGTCAGCTGGACATTGCCAAAGATTTTCATGAAAAAATGGATATTCATATTCACATTCCTGAAGGAGCCATACCTAAGGATGGACCTTCGGCAGGGATCACGATGGGTACAGCACTGATTTCGGCACTGACGAATATCCCTGTGTCCCGTGAAGTAGCTATGACAGGCGAAATTACACTGCGCGGCCGCGTACTGCCGATAGGCGGTCTTAAGGAAAAGAGCCTGGCGGCTCACCGTGCCGGAATCCGTAAAATTATTATCCCTAAGGATAACGAAAAAGACATCGAAGAAATCCCGGAAAGCGTGCGTAACGAGCTGACCTTTATCCCTGTCTCGCATATGGATGAAGTGCTCGAGCATGCTTTAGTCAAACCCGTAGGGGTATAACATGAGGCTTCAGCCTCAAAGAAGGAAAGAGTGAAGGAACATGAAGGTCAATCAAGCTGAGTTTATTATCAGCGCGGTTGGTCCGAGTCAGTATCCTCCAGACGCCTTGCCTGAGATTGCTCTGGCAGGGCGTTCTAACGTAGGAAAGTCATCACTGATCAATCGGATGATCCAGCGCAAAAATCTGGCTAGAACAAGCTCCAAACCGGGGAAGACGCAGCAGTTAAATTATTATAAAATTAATCAGGACTTATTCTTCGTTGATTTGCCGGGTTACGGCTATGCGCAAGTGTCTAAATCCAAGCGTGAAATATGGGGAAAGTTTATTGAAGAATATTTGCTTCATCGCGAATATTTGAAGCTGGTGCTTCTCATCATTGATTTGAGGCATCCGCCATCCAAGGATGATCAGGCAATGTATGCTTGGCTCAAACACAATGGGGTACCGCTATGCGTTGTAACGACAAAGGCGGATAAAATATCCAAAGGCCAATGGCAAAAACACGTGAAAATTGTTAAAGAAACACTGCAAATGGATAAAAACGACCCATTTGTCTTGTTCTCTTCAGAAATTGGTCTTGGCAAGGACGAGCTCTGGGGTGTCATACAGGATGCGATTCGCCATGAAGAAGAGGAAACTACTCTTGAAGAAGAAGCGGTGAATGCGCCGGAATAAACGCCGTAGCAGATGTATAATCAATCCCTTTCGGGAAGCTTACAGCTTCCCGAAAGGGATTTTTTTTATGAACGGTATAACAATACTTCATCCATATGCAATGAAGGCTATTGATGGTTCTTCCTTGAAGGAGCATACAGGACAGAGGGAACTGCATAACTTAATAAGGGAAACAGAGGGATTTATATGAAAAAGTTGAATCATCCCGTGATTAAAGCAGTTTTTTCAGAATTTCAACGGAATTCAATGAATTGAAAGCAGGAATATTAAATATTTATGTAGTATAATGTATATAGAACAAGAGAATATAGTTTTGGCTTCATGTTTCGAAAACAAAGAATCGAGGGATTTTTATGGCAATGAGGTTAGCGACCCAATACGTCAAAACCTGCCTACAGTTAACGGAAGCCGAGATGGCCATGTTTATTCAGATGTTTGTCGATCATCAAGCCTCCTTGCAGGTCAAAGTGCTTGAAAACGGAAATCAAGAGGTGGTTCTGCTAGATAACGAGGCGGGACAGGAGATTGTCCTATCGTTCGAAAGAAAGTTTAACACGTTTGTTTGCCGCGGCACTTGCTGCATAACAGACAAAAATTTGGTGCAGCTAATGCGAAAAGCTGTTTCAACGTTCAAAGGAAGCGCCGTTGTTCACCGTATTTATGAAACCTATACGATGATTTATGAGTATGAGCAGGGCGCTGTAGTCAAAATAGTGGAGCGCAAAGGCCAAACCGAACGACTTATTTATGAATTCAAGGATACGGTCGGAATGCTGGAGCGATTGTTCCGTAAAGTGGGGGTAGAGCAAGAAATACTGAGCATTAAATCTCAGATCAATGATTTGCTCGACCTGAGAAATGACATTCAAGACGTCGCCGTACGCGAACAAATTGATGGTCGCCTTCAAAAGATGACACATCGTTTATTCGCACTCGAAGCTTAACTATAAATAGTAAAAAAACTTTTCCGGACACACCGGAGAAGTTTTTTTTGTCTGCAGAAATCTAATGTTTACCATACACATGAGACGAGACTATAACATATGTTAGTCAATGTGTGATCTCTCAGCAATAAAAATAGGCATTGGTAAAAAAAAGTATTGCTTTTATTCGTAATAGATGTTATTTTTATTCTCGTTGAAAACAAAATAGGAACCAGGATTCACTCAGGACATTGAATGTTGCGAGAGATTATTCCCTCGAGAAGTGAATGACGTAGGTCCTAGCGGATGAAATTTTTTCAAACATTTTATTCCTAGGAAGGGGGACCGAAAGATGGAATACTCAACTTTCGGAAGACACGTTGCTGTTGATACTTGGGGAGTGGACTTTGAACTTCTCAACAATGCAGAATGGTTACAGGCGCAAATGGTAGAGGCTGCGGAGGCATGTGGAGCGACAGTAATGTCCGTTCAATCCAAGCAGTTTGAACCACAAGGTGCAACAGTGCTAGTATTATTGTCGGAAAGTCATCTCTCCATTCATACTTATCCTGAGAAGGGTTTTGCTGCATTAGATTGTTATACTTGCGGCGAAACTGTTGATCCTCAACTGGCTATCGATTATATGATTTCGGTACTTAAACCGGAAACTGCACATGCGAAAAAGCTTGTTCGCGGAATGGGTGAGTTGAAAGTGGAAACGCCGGAACTAAAATTAGTTCAATTGACAAAATAATAACTCGTTTAAATGGTAGCCACGGAGAAATCCGTGGTTATTTGTTTTCTTATCCTCCCATACAATGAACAAGTAGAGCTTGTATAGCGTTTTCGCCGAAGCTTGGGTAACAATGGCTAGGGAGGATATCGGATGAAACGAAAACGAAAGTGGGTAATGTATGTCATCCTTGCTTTTTTAATCGTTTGGCCTGTATATCAAATAATTGGAATGGTGAGCGAGCATTCGGAAAAGCAAGATGCGGGGAAGCTGCTCTACCAGGTCTCTTTGTTTCAAATGGAGCTGTTAAGCAGTTACTTGCACGATACCGATAAGGTGAAGGACACCGAGTCATTAAATCCGCTTCGTCAAGCCGTTTATACGGCTAACTTTACACATCAGCATCTTGTGCTGGCTTTTGGCGAAAATAGTCTGACACCGCTCGAGAGCCTGTCACAATTAATGCAGTTTGTCATTCGCCTCCAAATAGGAGGCCAGCGCCCTATAAAGAGCGACGAGGTTCAAGCTTTATTGGAGGTTCGTAAGCAGTTTGATGATCTATACGATGCCTATGGGAAGCTGTTATCATCTCGAGGCGATATTATTGCATCTCAGAATCAGAGGCTGCAAAAAGACGACAAAGCGATGACGGATTTACTCCGCAAAAAACTGCTTCAATAAGGTGAAAAAAGCTTTCCTTGTATAAATGGAATCAAATTGGCTGAAAATATAGGAAATAGTTCCGGTTTATAAATCTTGCTTTCACATATTATACAAAAAATTTGTCGGAGAGGCTCGGCAAACTGTGCTATAATGAGTTCTAGATTAAGAAGAGGAAGGCAGGTGACACATATGCATATCGTTGTGGCGGGCTTGAACTATAGAACAGCACCGGTATCGATCCGCGAGAAATTCACATTTTCCGATGCGGATCTGGAACTGGCTCTGAAAGAGCTCAAAGAAACGAAAAGCGTAATGGAATGTGTCATTGTGGGCACCTGTAACCGTACGGAGCTGTATGTAGTTGTCGATCGGGAACACTTGTGCGATCATTACCTGCGCGGATTTATTGAGAAGTGGTTTGGCGTTCCGCGTGAGCAGTTTAATAAACATTTGTATATTTATGAAAATGAAAAAGCAATAGATCATTTGTTCCGCGTAACGAGCGGACTGGATTCGATGGTTATTGGGGAAACGCAAATCTTGGGTCAAATCCGAAATGCGTTTTTGTTGTCACAGCAAACGAAGACGACGGGTACCCTGTTTAATACGCTTTTCAAACAAGCTGTTACCTTGGCTAAACGAGCACATACAGAGACTGGCATTGGTGAAAATCCGGTATCGGTGAGCTACGCTGCTGTTGAGCTGGGCAAACGGATTTTCGGAAGCTACGATCATAAGAAAGTGATGATTATCGGAGCCGGTAAGATGAGCGAGCTTACTGTTAAGCATCTCTATGCAAATGGTGCTGATAAGGTTATTGTAGTCAACCGCACCTTAAGTCGTGCTCAAGAGCTTGCAGGCAAGTTCCAAGGTGTAGCGAGCTCCATGGATAAACTGCTTGATTATCTCGAAGAAGTCGATATTGTTATCAGCTCGACGGGTTCCTCTGAAATGGTATTAAACCGTGCTCAGGTTGCTGCTGTTCTTCAGAAACGTCGTTCACGTCCTTTGTTTATGATTGATATCGCGGTTCCAAGGGATTTGGATTCCGCTATCGGGGATTTGCCGAATGTGTTTTTATACGATATCGATAATCTGCAGTCCATTGTGAATAATCACTTGCAAGAGCGCCGTAAGGCCGCCCTTGTCATTGAAGATATGATTGTGGAGGAGATGTCTGTGTTTGAACAATGGACGCGTACGTTGGGTGTTACCCCGCTGATACAGGCTCTGCAAACGAAAGCTAGCACTATTCATGAGGAGACAATGGATAGCTTGATGAAGAAGCTTCCTGATCTTGATGAACGGGAGCTCAAAGTCATTCGTAAATTAACAAAAAGTATTGTGAATCAAATGCTCAGAGATCCTGTAATCCGAATTAAAGAGATGGCTGCCGAGCGTGATGGAGAAGAAGCTTTGGACTATTTCACCAAAATATTTGCCCTTGAAGAGCAATTGTTGGAGCAGGAACGTGCGGAGAGCGTTACCCGCCAGCAGGAAGCGAGCGAGACTCCTGATCGCTGGAAGGAAGAGATATTGACAAAGGTTTCGTTGAAGCCTGCCGATGCCTTGGCTAAAACGTAGTTTGGAGAGGTGCCATGGTCGCGAAAAGTTGGTTGTACGATGTAATTATTTATATATACGCCCTGAGCCTGCTGTTTTACTTCTCGGACTTTGTTGGTCCGAATCGAAGCGCAAAACGGATGGGGACAGGGTTGCTTTCTTTTGTTTGGGTTCTGCAAACGATTTATTTAGTGTTAAACTTGGTGTGGCATGATCGTTCAACGGCATTTTCCATGTTTGAAACGCTATTTATGCTTTCTTGGCTGCTTGTAACGGTTTCGCTTGTAGTGAACCGTTTTTTTCGTATCGAGCTGTTCGTTTTTATCGTTAATCTTATTGGTTTTACCGTGTTGGCTTTGAATTTTTTCAGCAATCCGAAAGTATCGCCAACATTGGCTTACTGGAATGTGAGCGACGAAGTGTTATTCATTCACATCAGCTTCTCTCTTGGAAGCTATGTTGCTTTTGTGGTATCCGGGGTATTCTCGGGAATGTACTTGTTTTTGCATCGTCAATTGAAAGAGAAGAAATGGTCGAAGCTCATGCAAAGACTGCCCAGCTTAGATAAGACTGACTATTACTCTTTTATTTCCGTAGTCATCGGGACGCCGCTGTTGTTATTAGGGATGTCGCTTGGGGTTGTCTGGATTTCATTACAGCATGATTTATCCTTGTTTTTTGATCCAAAAGTGATTAACTCCTGGTTCGTCCTGCTTGCTTATATCTTTTACTTGTTTCAAAGGATTCTGCTTAAGACGCCGGGGTACAAGCTGGCATTATGGAATTTGGCCGCATTTTTTATTATGGCTTTGAATTTTGTTTTTGCTAACTTTTATTCTTCGTTTCATCAATGGTCTTGATGGCGGTAATCGTTTATCGGCCATATGAGAGGTGCGAATCTATTGCCTAATAAAATATATTATCCGCTAATGCTTAATGCGGAGGACAAGCCCTGTGTTATTATTGGCGGGGGGACTGTTGCCGAGCGCAAGGCGGAAGCGTTAATAGAAGCGGGAGCGCATGTGACGGTAATAAGTCCGGAATGTTCGCCACAGCTTGAACGCTGGGGTCAGGATGGGACGATTACAATAGTCTATGAGTCGTACCGTTTTGGACTGCCTCAGTTGAACAGGGCATTCCTTGTATTTGCCGCTACGGATAAGCTAGAAGTGAATGCCGCTGTGCGTATGGAAGCAGAATCGATGGGTAAGCTGGTCAATGTGGCAGACGATTCGGAACGAAGCGGCTTTATTGTCCCGGCAACCGTGCGTCGAGGAAAGCTTCTAATCTCGGTTTCCACTGCCGGTGCCAGTCCTGCTGTGGCAAGGAAAGTAAAGCAGGAGCTGGAGCTAGTATTCGGTCAAGAGTATGAGGAATATTTAGACCTGCTGCAGGAGCTTCGTCTATTGATTCAACAGGTCGTGTCGGATACGTCCGAGCGACAAGATTGGTTCCGACGTATGCTGGAATGGGATTTGCTGCCTCTCATTCGATTGGGAAGGCTTCTAACGGATGATCGTCGCGAATTATACCAAATCATTGAGGGAGAACCGACATCCGCAGGGATGGAGCGTGCAAAGGCTTGGCTGCAGAATCGCTTAACCTCTTCATGAAGATCCAAGCACCCGTAAACGGATTACCATAACAAATACATATTATGATTGAGAGGGCTGACATCTATGCGGAAAATCGTAGTAGGAACCCGACAAAGCGCTTTAGCTTTAACACAGACGGGACAGGTCGTAGATCAGCTGCGCGAGCTATGCAAGCAGCTAGGAATCGAATGCGAGTTCGAACTAAAAAAAATCGTGACTAAAGGAGATCGCATCCTGGACGTAACATTATCCAAAGTCGGGGGAAAAGGTCTCTTTGTAAAGGAAATCGAGCAGGCGATGTTTGACGGTGAGATCGACCTGGCTGTACATAGTATGAAGGATATGCCGGCGGAATTGCCTGAGGGACTGACCATTGGTGCTGTACCGAGGCGTGAAGATGCGCGGGACTGTTTGATTTCCCGTGATGGCAATGGATTGGACGAGCTCCCTCAAGGAGCAAAGGTAGGCACCAGCAGCTTGCGCCGTTCGTGTCAGCTGCAGAACTTCCGTCCAGACCTCAACATCGAGTCTATTCGTGGCAATATCGATTCCAGATTAAAAAAGCTTGAAACCGAGGGCTTTGACGCTATTTTACTGGCTGCTGCAGGTTTGCACCGGATTGGCTGGCAGGACCGTATCAGCGCGTACATCCCTGCGGAGATCAGTCTGCCGGCAGTTGGACAAGGGGCTTTGTGCATCGAGTGCCGCAGTGATGACGAGTTCGTTATGGGGCTGCTCAAGCAATACAATCATGAACCGACCGGTTTGGCGGTAGCGGCAGAAAGAAGCTTCCTGGCCAAGCTAAACGGAGGATGTCAGGTGCCTATCGGGGCTTATGCAAGCCTTGGAGATGAAGGAGGCAACCCTGTCATTACTTTAACGGGTATGGTAGGTTCGCCGGATGGCAAACAGCTTCTGAAAGAAACGATGACAGGAACAGACCCGGACAAGCTGGGCCGCAAAGTGGCGGAAGCATTGATCAGCCAGGGGGCTGAAGATATTTTGGCGACGGTGAGGAGTTGAGTCGAGTTGAGTAAAGGTGTCGTATATCTCGTAGGAGCAGGTCCAGGAGACCCGAAGCTCATTACGATACGGGGACTAGAGGCGATTCAACGGGCCGATGTCGTCGTATACGACCGGTTGGCAAGTCCTAGACTGCTGAAGCATATGAAACCCGGTGCTGAGAAAATTTTTGTCGGCAAGCTGCCAGACAAGCATATGATGAAGCAAGGGGAAATTAATCAGCTGCTTGTTGATCTGGCGATGCAAGGAAAAACGGTAACCCGTTTAAAAGGCGGAGACCCCAGCGTCTTTGGGCGTGTGGGAGAAGAGGCGGAGCTATTAGCCGATAACGGTATAATGTTCGAGATTGTACCGGGCATTACTTCCGCTATCGCAGTACCAACGTATGCAGGAATACCAGTTACTCATCGTGATTTTACTTCATCGTTTTCGATTGTTACAGGACATGAATATCCGAACAAAACATACAGTAGTTTAAATTGGGATAACTTATCACAAGCTTCGGGTACGCTTATTTTCCTTATGGGTGTAGCTAACCTGGAATTCATCTGCAGTCAGCTGATTCAAGGCGGCAAGTCGCCTTCGACTCCAGTAGCATTGATTCGTTGGGGAACATGGATGGATCAAAAAACGCTGACGGGAACATTGACCGACATTGTCGAAAAGGTTCGTTCCGCCAACTTTCAATCGCCAGCAGTTATCATCGTAGGAGAAGTGGTTAAGCTTCGTGGCAAGCTTGCTTGGTTCGAGAAAAAGCCCTTGTTCGGGAGACGTATTCTGGTTACACGGGCTCGAAGTCAGGCAAGTGACTTGGTACAGCAAATCGAGGAGCTAGGCGGAGAAGCAGTTGAATTTCCCGTTATCCGGACTCAAGCTCCAGCGAAGCCCGAGGCTCTGCAAAACCTTGATGCGGCGCTCAGCCGATTGTCTGTGTTTGATTGGATTTTGTTTACTAGCGTAAACGGAGTGGAGTATTTCTTTCAGCGACTGCAAGCCAATCGTATCGATGTTCGTACGATGAGCAACGCGAGAATTGCTGCAGTAGGGCCGAAGACATCGGAAGCTTTGGCACAGCGAGGGCTCATAGCCGAGGAACTGCCTGCCAAATTTCAGGGTGATGAGCTGCTTGCGTCGTTTGCCGAGGAGCTGAAGCCGGGTCAGCATGTACTGCTCCCGACGGCCGATATTGCCAAGGAATATATTCCTGCTAAGCTGAAGCAGATGGGTCTGCAAGTAACCGAAGTCGATGTATATGAAACGGTTCTAGACACAAGCGGAGGCGCTGAAATTATTGATCTGCTCAAGGAAAATATCATTCACACAATCACCTTTACTAGCTCTTCTACAGTTACGAATTTAATTATTGCTTTGGAGCAATTAGGTATAGACAAGCCGCTTGAGCTTCTTCAACAAAGCAAAATCGCCTGTATCGGGCCGATGACGGCTAAGACAGTTGAGGAAGCAGGACTAAAGGTCGATTACTTGGCTAAGGAAGCTACCGTATCTTCCCTTGTTCAAAGCTTATATTGCGAATAAAGAAGCGATCCAAGAGGATAACAGGTTAAGGAGGAAACAACATGGCATTTCCAATTGTACGCAACAGAAGACTACGTGGTTCTAAAGCATTACGTAATTTGGTAAGAGAGACAAGCCTATCGGTTCATGATCTGATCTATCCTATTTTTGTTATGCATGGCTCTCAAATCAAAGAAGAAATCAGCTCAATGCCAGGCGTGTACCACTTTTCACTTGATGTGCTTGAGGAAGAATTGAAAGAGATCACAGGTCTTGGAATACAAGCGATTATGCTGTTCGGTGTCCCTGACCATAAAGACGCTGTTGGCAGCTCGGCTTATGATGACAATGGTATCGTGCAGCAGGCGACGCGCCGGATTAAAGAGCTGCACCCGGACTTACTGGTAATGGCGGATAACTGTCTTTGCCAGTTTACCGACCATGGCCATTGCGGTGTTGTTCATATTGATGAGAAAACGCAATGCGCTGACATTGATAACGATGCTTCTCTCGAGCTCCTTGTTCGTACGGCGGTTTCACAAGCGAAAGCAGGAGCCGATGTCATTGCACCTTCGAACATGATGGATGGTTTTGTCCATGCCATTCGTCAAGGTCTTGATGAGGCGGGCTTTGAGAATGTGCCTATTATGTCCTACTCGGTTAAATATGCATCTGCCTACTATGGGCCTTTCCGGGAAGCGGCTCATTCCGCACCACAGTTCGGTGACCGTAAAACGTATCAGATGGATCCTGGTAATGCTCGTGAAGCATTGAGAGAAGCCGAGTCTGATGTTTTGGAAGGTGCTGATTTCCTGATGGTTAAGCCTGCAATGGCTTATATGGATATTATTCGCACTTTGCGTGATCAGTTTGATCTGCCTTTGGTTGCTTACAATGTCAGCGGAGAATATTCCCTCATTAAAGCGGCGGCGCTTCAGGGCTGGGTGGACGAGCGTTCCATCGTTCTCGAGACGATGATCGGCTTCAAACGTGCCGGCGCTGATTTAATCATTACGTATTTTGCAAAGGACGTAGCTAGATGGCTTAAGGAAAGTCACTAAGAGGTCAAAGGTATTATTTAGGAGCTTTTCATACTGACTGCGGTTAGTGGAAAAGCTCCTTTTTCTCTGTGCTGACGCGGTTCTTGTCATACTTTTGTCGGAATCTATGAGGGGCAATCGGTTGTTAGAGGCTGCCAAATAGGGCATAATGTTATTAGATTATAGGAGTATGCGGAAAGAGGTAAAGAGAATGAGCTATAACAATAATTTTATTAAAGCCTGCAAAAAAGAACATGTGGATACGCTTCCTGTTTGGTATATGCGTCAAGCGGGGCGTTCGGATCCGGATTACCGTAAAATTAAAGAAAAGTATAGCCTTCTTGAAATTTGCAAGCAGCCTGAGCTTGCAGCAGAAGTTACGATGATGCCGGTGAAAAAGCTCGGAGTCGATGCAGCTATTTTATATTCGGATATTATGAATCCGGTTGCTTCGATCGGGATTGATTTTGACATCGTAAAAGACGTAGGACCTGTCATACATAACCCGATCCGCACGGCGGAGGACGTAGCCAAGCTTCGACCTATTCAAGTAGAACAGGATTTATCTCATATTATTAAAACCATTGAAATTCTTGTAGCGGAACTGCAAGTGCCCCTCATTACATTTGCTGGAGCGCCGTTCACGATTGCCAGCTATTTGGTTGAGGGCAGACCGTCCAAATCCAAAGATTATCTTCATACGAAGGCTCTTATGTATGGGGCGCCTGACGTTTGGTTTAAACTGATGGATAAGCTTGGAGATATGATTATCACCTATTTAAAAGCGCAGATTGCCGCAGGAGCTAAAGCGGTGCAACTATTTGACAGCTGGGTGGGGGCTTTGTCGCCGAGAGATTTTCAAACCTATGTGCTGCCGACGATTACACGGATTTTTGCCGAGCTCAAGCATTTGGATCAACCTAAAATCTATTTCCCCGGGGTCAGCTCAGGCGAGCTGCATTCCAGCCTCGTAGACATCGAAGCCGATGTGATAGGGCTTGATTGGCGTGTCCCTATTACCGAGGCTCGCAAAAGAGTCGGTTCAAAGTTTGCCATTCAAGGTAACCTGGACCCTACCGTGCTTACGGCACCAATGTCGGTAATTCAAGAGCAAGCAAAAGCAATCATTGATCAAGGAATTCAACAGCCAGGGTATATTTTCAACCTGGGCCACGGTGTGTTCCCGGAAGCATCTATCGATAAGCTGAGAGAATTGACGGAGTTTGTTCACTCCTATTCTCGCGAAGCTATCGCTCAATCGAAACAAGGAAGTGGTGTCTAATGACCAAACAGCGAATTGGCGTGCTTGTAATGTCGTACGGAACTCCAGAGAGCTTGGATCAAGTGGAAGCTTATTATACACATATCCGTAGAGGCAATCCCCCGAGCGCTGAGCAGCTTAAGGAATTGACAGACCGGTATGACGCTATTGTAGGCGGATTTTTTCCGCTTAGGGAAAATACTAATAAGCAAGTACAAGCATTGGAGCAAATGCTTAATGAGCGTCATCCTGATAAAACGTTTGTGTGTTACCAAGGCTTAAAGCATGCGGCTCCCTTTATCGAGGATGGCGTAGAGCAAATGATCAAGGACGGTATCCAACAGGCAGTCGGTGTTGTGCTTGCTCCTCATTATTCCATTATGAGTGTAGGCGGATATATCAAGCGTGCCAAGGATAAGGCGGAAGAGATGGGCGGTCTGTCTATTGAGTTCGTTAAGAGCTACCATCTGCATCCGAAGCTTATCGAAGCTTTGTCCAATCGCGTTACAGAAACACTTCAGCGCTTTGATGATACTTCAAAGGAAGAAGTTCGGGTTATTTTCACAGCGCATAGCTTGCCTGAAAAAATATTGGAGATGAAGGATCCTTATCCGGATCAGCTTCTTGCTACTTCCAAAGCGATTGCAGAGCAAACAGGAGTTAACAATTGGCAGTTCGGATGGCAGAGTGCAGGTCAAACGGCTATGCCTTGGCTCGGTCCAGACATCTTGGATGTACTGCATACGGTCACCCATGAAGAGCAAGTGAAGAACGTGCTCATTTGTCCGATTGGTTTCGTATCCGATCATTTGGAGGTTCTGTACGATCTGGATATCGAAGCCCAGAAGGTAGCTAAAGAGCTTGGAATTCATCTGGAGCGTACACCGTCCCTGAACACCGATCCGTTATATATGGAGACGCTCAGCGATGTCGTGTACGAGCAATTGAAAGGGAACTAAGAGGTAAAACGGATGGCTGAACAGCATGTGTTCCCCATCCGTCTTTACTGTAATGACTATAGAACGGTGAAATGGGGTAATGAAATGAGCATGCGTAAACGTACGGATGAGAGATCGGCAAAAGCTTTTGCGGAAGCAAAGGAAGTTATACCCGGAGGGGTAAATAGTCCGGTTCGCGCGTTCAAATCGGTCGGGCTGACTCCATTATTTATGGAACGAGGAGCAGGCTCCCGCGTCTACGATATTGACGGGAATGAATTTATCGATTACATCGGCTCCTGGGGACCGCTGATCGTTGGACACTCCCATCCAGAGGTTGTAGAGGCGATTAAAAAAACAGCCGAAAAAGGTTCCAGCTTTGGTGCTCCTACCGAGTTGGAGACGATCATGGCAAAGCTTGTTATTGATCGCGTTCCTTCTTTGGAGATGGTACGTATGGTGAATTCCGGTACGGAAGCAACGATGAGTGCATTGAGACTTGCCAGAGGATATACGAAGAGAGCCAAGATTCTCAAATTCGAAGGCTGCTATCATGGTCATGCCGATTCCTTGCTGATCAAAGCAGGATCCGGTGTAGCGACATTGGGCTTGCCTGACAGTCCGGGTGTGCCGGAGGGGGTTGCAGTTAATACGATAACGGTTCCTTATAATGATTTGGAATCGGTTCAATTGGCTTTTGAAAAATTCGGTGAAGAGATAGCAGCAGTGATCGTTGAGCCGGTTGGCGGTAATATGGGCGTTGTTCCACCGCTCCCAGGGTTCCTGCAAGGCTTGCGTGACGTAACAAGCCGTTACGGCAGCTTGCTCATCTTCGACGAAGTTATGACAGGCTTCCGCGTAGGACTTCACTGCGCTCAAGGTCTATACGGCATTGATCCCGACCTGACCTGTCTAGGAAAAATTATAGGCGGTGGCTTGCCGGTTGGTGCTTATGGCGGTAAGCGTGCGATTATGGAGCAGATTGCTCCAAGCGGTCCAATCTACCAAGCCGGTACTCTGTCGGGTAACCCGCTTGCAATGGCTGCTGGCTATACGACGTTGAAGCTGCTTGGGCAACCGGGAGTGTATGAAGAGCTGGAACGCAAAGCGGCAAGGCTTGAAGAAGGCTTCCAGAGCAATGCGAAGGAACTCGGTATCGCAAGCACCATCAACCGTGTAGGCTCCATGATCTGTCCTTTCTTTACCGAGCAAAAGGTCATTAACTATGAGACCGCCAAAACCTCAGATCTGAATCGCTTTAATCAATATTTTGCAGCACTGCTTGATCTGGGTGTTAGCATTGCGCCTTCTCAATTCGAAGGAATGTTCGTTTCCACAGCTCATACAGATGAGGATATCGAGGCAACGATTGCGGCTCATTACCAAGCGCTTAAGCAATTATAAGAGGCTTAAAACAAGAAGATTCTATATAAGATAAAGCTTGTCGGTTGTTTAATAAACGATCGCAAGCTTTGTTTTTTTGGGTTGGAAGCTTGGAGTCAAATCAAAAGACGCTCTCTTAAAATAAGAGAGCGTCTTTATTTGAGTGTACAAGTTATTCTGCCTTAATTGGAGGCGGAGTTGCTGTTGCCGTTGATGTGGGTGACGGCGTAGGAGTGCTGCTATTCGAAGAGACTCCCGGAGTGGCTTTTCCTGCAGAGTCGGAGGTTGTTCCTGAGGCTCCGCCATTGGAAGTCGTTCCACCGCTATTCGGTTTTGGTGTTGGTTCTGACACTTGATTTCCACTTCCATTAGCAGGCGTATTCCCGCCAGCTGCCGGAGGAGTAGGAGAAGCGCTAGGAGGTGGTGTGGCTGGTGGTTTCGTCGTATTAGTTCCACCGTTTCCTGAGTTGTTATTATTGCCGTTTGTTTGTCCTGCAGGTGGATTCGTTGATTCCGCTCCACCGTTATTCGAAGTGCCTGGTGTAGATTTTGGCGGCGTTGTTTCCGTACCTTCCGTAGAATGGCCAGGAGTAGGAATTGGAGTTGCTTTACCGCTGTTGCTGTCCTTATTATCTGTATCTTTTCCAGCAGGAGGCTTAGTTGTGCCTGGAGTACTGCTGCCGTTTTTGTTGGTGCCTGCATTGTTCCCCGTATCCCCTTTGTTAGTGTTGGATGAAGGAGTAGGGGAAGGTGATACAGATGGTGTCGGTGTAGGAGCAGGAGTCGGATTGTTCTTCTGCTTGGCTTTAAGCTCCGCTTGTTCTTTCAAAAAGTCCGGATGGTCATAGGAGCCGCCTGGATCGATTTTGTCTATTCCATCCCAGACACGATTGGCTACTACATTCTCAGGATGATCGTAGACCAAAAAGGCGGATGGAAGCCGGCGTTCGCCGTAACGACTGGAAGGCTTTGTAACCAGTTCGCCGTTGTATACCAGTTCGGAAGAAGCGCCGCCATCCAAAAAGCCTGCGTTGATGACGTCATCATCCATGAACATATCTTGAACCTCTTTCAAAGTAGCCCCTACACTATGTGTCTGTCGGCCATCAATAACGATAAAGATGACGGTACCATCGGCTTTTTGACCGACAGCGGTACGCGGTGCACGGCTTCCGTCATTGATAGGAAGCGGTTTGCCGTTGGCAATAACTCGGGGATAGAAGGACGCTGCTTCGGAAACCCCCATCTCTTGCAGTTCAAATATATTGTATTTACCAATGACTAGAGTTCCGTCTTTCGTGAAACCTACGATATGCTGTGCTACGCTGCCGTCTTGGTCGGTATAAATGACCTCGCCACCGGAAATAATGGCGCCGAGCGCGGCGAATCCGTTACCTAGCCCCTCGGGATCGTTAAATCCCCCGGCATTGACACCGGCGACAGCTCCGGTACGTTGTACCATGGAACTGATTTTCTCTCCTTCGCCAGGTTTGGCAGGCGTCATGATGCGGATCGACTTCGGATCGTACACATACATTCGCTTCCCTTTCCAAAACTTACCGGAGATATCCTCGACTTTAACGAGCTCGTCGATAGAACGTATTCTTGTCGTTGTAGTTGAGATCATACCTGGAAGCTGCTTTTCAACTGCGTTTTCTTCAACAAAGGTGTGAAGCTGCTTAACCAGATCGTCCCGCATCTGAGTGCCTACGAACATCCAAGCCCAATCGCGATGTTGCGTGATGATGACGGTTTGAGCCATCCAAATACGAATATCCGTACCCGGCTTGGTCAGAAACAAAAAGCTCGACGTCATAAACGTAATAATGGCTATAAACATCAGTGATTTTTTCAGCCAACTCCAGTCGCGAAGCTGCTGCTTGGTCGATTCCAAGAAATGTATGGCAGTGCTCACTTTGTCCACTCCTGTTTTAATAATAAACGAAGAACACTAAAAGATTTTTAACTCTATTATTCTACCATATCCGGTTCTAATATGATAGACGGCTAAGAAGCAGTAATGTTGCATATAGCTCCATGAACATTTCGCTGTAATTTGTTACAATAGGGCAAAGAAAGGAGCGAGAATCAATGATCCCATGGCAAAAAAAAGGAGAATGGCTTGAGCTTAGACTTCCTCGTCCGTTAGACTCGGAGGCTGACATCAAGCAATATATTAGCCTTTCCGATAAATATTTGAATAGCTTAATCAAAACCGGAGGCTTGTCGATAAAAGGCCCCCGTGTCCGGTTGCGTCTGTTTCCAAATGAACCGATAAAAGATATGCCTAAATGGGCACCCATAGAAGTACTGTATGAGGATGATTTTTGCCTGGTTGTCCAAAAGCCCGCAGGGATGAAAGTGCACGGTGACCCGTCAGTGGCAGTGGAGCAGGCAGCTACTCTATGGGACGCGGTAGCAAGCTATTATGAAGCAACGGGGCAGCGCTGCAAGGTTCGGCATATTCATCGATTAGATGAAGATACGACGGGGCCCGTGTTGTACGCGAAGCACGAGTGGTCACAGTTGGTATTGGATGGGGCCATGCGTGAGAAGCAAATAAACCGTCAATACGCAGCAATCGTTCAAGGCAGGATAAAAGAAAAGTCGGGCATAATTGATGCAGCAATTGGCAGAGACAGGCACCATTCAGCTCGAAGGAGGGTATCCCCGACTGGCGAACGGGCTGTAACGCATTATGAAGTAGAACAGCAATGGCCTCAGGGCGCCCTCGTTAAGCTGCGATTGGAAACGGGACGTACCCATCAGATCCGCGTACACATGAGTTATTTGGGGCATCCGATTTGGGGAGATGAGCTGTACGGAGGCAAGAAGCAGAGTATGAGCAGACAAGCACTGCATGGAGAGCGGCTTATATTTAATCACCCATTGACGAGCGAGCAGCTCGATATTGAATGCCCTTGGCCTCAGGATATGAAAAACCTTTGCGATCAGCTGCAAAAAATATAGTCATGCTCCTCCCCCTCAAACCATATAAATCTATAGATAAGTAAAAATGACTATCTCACGATGCGGTTTGCGAGACTAGTTCTATAAGAGGGAGGACAAAACATTGGCTGAACAGCAAAGCGGATTGAGATTTGATATCTATGAGCGAGTGCATTTGTCGGAAGGCGTGGCAGGGATCAAGGAACTGGAGGGCGTCGAGCTTGTGCCGCATATTCAAGTTCTCCCGCAGGGGGATCAAGCGCTGCTCCGGGGCAACCTGCTCTTGTCCGGTACTTATTTGGACGAACAGGATGCCGTCAACCGGACATTGGAGCATCTAATTCCGGTAGAAATTACGCTTCCTATGAATCGGGTACAGCGTATGGAGGACATTGCGGTTGAAATTGAAAATTTCGATGTGGAGCTGCTCTCTACTAGAAGCTTAAACATTACTGGCGTTTTATCATTAAATGGACTTGAAGTCGTATCGTCATCTTCTGGAGATATTTGGGCTGAAGCGGAGGAGGAAGTTGTCTTCCTGCATGAAGCACAAGGTCAGCAGCGGGATGAAGAGGAAGAGCAAGGAAGAGTTCAAGGGACTGAGCAGCCGCGAAGTGAAGAGGAAATTACGTTTACCGCGCAAATTGAGCCAAAGGGTGGGGAGCAGTGGACGTCTCCTTCTTTGGCATTTGCAGCCGCCAATCCTATTGATGAACGGCCTTCTGAGCAGGAACAGCAAGCAAGACAGGAAAGCTGGTCAGCTGCGGAGAGCGGATCTCTTGCTGCCTTGGAGGACTCAGAGCAGGAAAACTTAGATACGGAGCCTGAACCTGTTGCTCCAGTCAACTTGCCCGAGGTTGTCAATGTCGATGATAAAAGTAAAGAAATGAAAATCGCATTTACGGGGAAAAAAGCCGAAGAGGCCGAAGCTGTAAAACCGATTGGACTGACAACCTTGCTGCAAAGCGCGGCATCGGTTAAATCGGATCCTCGTCAAGAGGAGGCTGAGCCTCCGGAAGCCCCTACTCTAGGAGAGAAATTGGAATGGAAAAGGTTGCTTGTCAGTCCGAAGGGGGATCAGAAGGAATTTAAGCGGCTTAGACTATGCATTGTCCAGAAGGAAGAGACATTGGAGACTATAGCTAAACGTTATGAGCTGAACCCCCGTGAAATCGCGTTATTCAATCGACTTGGTGATAATGATCTTACGGAAGGTCAAATCGTCTACATACCAAAGTAAAGATAAGTGATTGAATCTAATAACCAAAAAACATCTCGAACCTCCCGATACCCGGGTTTGCTTGAGGTGTTTTTTGGTTATATTGATTACTAACGATGACTTATGACACTTATCGTATTGACTCTATGTGCAATGTTGTTTATCATAGGAATGATTATACATGTTAACAACTTGGAAAGGGAATAGTAGGCAGCCAACCCTTCAGAGAGCGGAATTGCTACGCTGTAAGATTCCGCAGGATGTAACTGACCGAAGTCGCCCCGGAGTTGCAGTGTTCAACCGATTCAGACTGATATGCGGCAAGCGGACCTTGTCTTGCGGACAAAGAAGCTAGCTATGGACTGATGAGGATAGGTACTGCCGGTCACAGCCGTTATCTGTTGAGTGCCGCATAGCGAATCCCTTCGCTTCGCGTATCCTTCCACCGTTGATGACGGAGGGCATACGGACGAGGAAAGCCGTTGCGGAATAAAGGTGGTACCACGGAAGCAGATCCTTTCGTCCTTTGCGGCGAAAGGATTTTTTTGTTGTATTAGGAAGCGATACGCAGCAAATTCCCGGCGATAGCTGGCGGCTTACCTAGTTAATTTGGGAGAACGCCGCCAAAGATTCGCTTCACTTTTCCGGGGACTATTTTACGTATTTTTTGAAAAATGGAGGTCCATAGCGATGGAAGAAACCAAAACTACTCAAACCCAGGCCTCGACAACGTCGATGCCAACCACTTACGATCCCAAAGAATCAGAGAAAAAATGGTATGATTATTGGCTGAATGGCCAATTTTTTAAAGCGGGTCAGCGTAAGGACGCTGAAACGTATACGATTGTTATTCCACCTCCGAATGTTACGGGTATGCTGCATATCGGGCATGCTCTGGACTGTACGCTTCAAGATATTATGACTCGTACGAAAAGAATGCAAGGGTATGATGCGCTATGGCTTCCGGGATCGGACCATGCGGGGATTGCTACTCAGACGAAGGTTGAACAAAAGCTGCGTGAGCAAGGAATTACCCGTTACGACCTGGGACGCGAGAAATTTCTGGAAAAAGTATGGGAGTGGAAAGAGCTCTATGCAGATTCCATTCATCAGCAATGGGCGAAAATGGGCTTTTCGTTGGATTATTCCCGCGAAAGGTTTACGCTCGACGAAGGGCTATCCAAGGCAGTACGGGAAGTGTTCGTGAAGCTGTACGAGAAAGGCTTAATTTACCGCGGCAACTACATTATTAACTGGGATCCCGCTGCACGCACGGCATTGTCGGATATTGAGGTAGTGTACAAAGAGGTTCAAGGAAATCTATATCACCTTCGTTACCCGGTTAAAGATAGCAACGACTCGATTGTCGTTGCAACAACACGGCCTGAGACGATGCTTGGAGATACAGCTGTAGCGGTACATCCTGAAGATGAGCGCTATCAGCACTTGATTGGCAAAATGCTAGTACTGCCTATTATTGGCCGCGAAATTCCAATTGTAGCCGATGAGTACGTTGAGAAAGAATTCGGCAGCGGTGCCGTTAAAATTACACCTGCTCATGATCCAAATGACTTCGAAGTAGGTAAACGTCATGATCTGCCGCAAATCCTTGTTATGGATGAGAGCGGCAAAATGAACGAGAACGCAGGCAAATATAACGGCATGGACCGTTTTGACTGCCGTAAGCAAATCGTTGCCGATATGAAAGAGCAAGGTGTACTGGTCAAAATTGAGGATCACGTACATCAGGTTGGACATAGCGAACGCAGCGGTGCAGTTATCGAGCCGTATTTGTCCACTCAATGGTTTGTGAAAATGAAGCCTTTGGCCGAACGCGCGATTGAAGCACAAAAATCTGGCGAAGGAGTTAACTTCGTCCCAGACCGTTTTGAAAAAACGTATTTGCACTGGATTGAAAATATACGCGACTGGTGTATATCCCGCCAGCTGTGGTGGGGCCATCGGATTCCAGCTTGGTATTGCGAGGACTGCCAACAAACCCATGTTTCCCGTGAAGATGTTACTCAATGTTCTTGCGGCAGCACGAACCTAAAGCAGGACAACGATGTACTGGATACTTGGTTCAGCTCTGCATTGTGGCCTTTCTCAACACTTGGATGGCCGGAAAAAACGGAAGATATGGATCGTTACTACCCTACAAGCTTGCTTGTAACCGGCTATGATATTATTCCGTTCTGGGTATCCCGGATGATCTTTACAGGACTTGAATTTACGAATCAAAGGCCATTCAAGGATGTGCTAATTCATGGCTTGGTGAGGGACTCTGAAGGGCAGAAAATGTCCAAATCGCTTGGCAACGGTGTTGATCCACTTGAGGTTATTGAAAAATATGGCGCTGATGCGATGCGTTGGATGCTTTCCACTAGCTCTACACCAGGTCAGGATCTTCGTTTCCGTTGGGAAAAGGTGGAGCAAGCTCGTAACTTCGCCAACAAAATCTGGAATGCTTCACGCTTTGCTTTGATGAACCTTGGAGATTTCAAAGCAGACGAAATCGATCTTACAGGATCGCTTAGCACGGCAGACCGTTGGATTCTGCACCGCTTGAATGAAACTGTACGTCAAGTAACTCGTCTCTTGGATTCGTATGAATTTGGCGAAACCGGACGTATTTTATATAACTTTATCTGGGACGATTTGTGCGACTGGTACATCGAGTTCAGTAAAATATCGTTGTACGGTACCGATGAGCAAGCGAAGAAAACGACAAAGTCCGTGCTTGCTTACGTGCTGGATCAAACACAGCGCCTGATTCACCCGTTTATGCCGTTTATTTCCGAGGAAATATGGCAGCATCTACCGCATCAAGGCGAGACAATTACCCTGGCACAATGGCCGGTATATGAAACTCGTTTCGAAGCGGAGGAAGCTGTTCGTGAGATGGAGCTTTTGATGGATATCATTCGTTCGGTTCGAAATATTCGTGCTGAAGTTAATGTTCCAATGAGCAAAAAAATCGAGCTGTTGGTGAAGCCTGCGTCCGATGAGATCTTTGCTAATCTGAAACGCAATGAAGGATATATTCAACGCTTCTGTAACACATCACTGCTCGAAATTCGTCAAGACATCACAACACCGGATAAAGCGATGACGGGTATCGTAACGGGGGCTGAGCTGTATCTGCCTTTGGCAGGACTAATCGATATTTCCCAAGAGCTTGCGCGGCTGGAGAAGGAGCTTCAAACGCTGCATGGTGAAGTGGAGCGCATTGAGAAAAAGCTTGGCAATGAAGGGTTTGTGGCTAAAGCTCCAGCTAAAGTCATCGATGAAGAAAAAGCGAAGCTGGCTGACTACGCGGATAAACGCGATAAAGTAATTGCACGTTTGGCTGAACTGAGAGGGTGAGTTAGATGAGCGAGACGAACGTTTCAACAGAACATAGCAGTAACGCTTTTCAGAGTGCATCGGAAGCCATCAATTGGATTGTTCATCTGATTCCTTTTGGAATCAAGCCTGGTCTCGCCAGAATGGAAAAGCTGATGGAAATGCTCGACAACCCAGAGCGCCGTTTGAAGTTCATTCATGTTGCGGGAACAAATGGTAAAGGCTCTGTTTGCGCCTATTTAACCGAAATCTTAAAACAAAGTGGATATGATGTTGGGACTTTCACATCCCCTTATATTGAAAAATATACGGACCGGATTCGATTGAACGGTGAAAACATTGCCGATGAAGATTTGCTGCGGGTTGTGAATAAGATCAAACCGTTGACTGAAGAAATCGCTGCCTCGGAGCTAGGGCAGCCAACGATGTTTGAAGTATCGACAGCCGTAGCGATAGAGTATTTTGCTCATGTGTCTTATCCTGATTTTGTAGTATGGGAGACTGGGCTTGGTGGAAGGTTGGATTCGACAAATGTCGTTTCCCCGATCATTTCCATCATTACGAATGTCGGGCATGATCATATGGAAATTTTGGGCGATACGCTTGAGAAGGTGGCCGCAGAGAAAGCGGGTATTATCAAGTCTGGTATGCCTGTGATCAGTGCTGTAAGCCAGCCGGAAGCCGTGGAGGTATTGGAGCAAACGGCGAAGGAAAAGAACAGCACACTCTATTTATTGAATAAACAGTTCCGTTTCGATGTGCTGTCGTCCAAAGAAAATGATCAAGCATTTTCTTTCCACAGCCCGTTTCGCAATATTTCCAATGTAGGGATTACGATGAATGGTCATCATCAATTGCAGAATGCTTCAGTAGCTTTAATGGCTATCGAGGTGATGCGTCAATACTACGCTTTGATCGTGGAGGATGATGTGCTGCAGGAGGCCATGAAGGCAACCAAATGGGCTGGCCGTTTGGAGATGATATCAGAATCTCCGCGAATTCTTATTGACGGCGCGCATAATCCCGAGGGAGGTGCTGTATTAGCACAGGCACTACGGGAAACGTACACATACAATAAATTACACTTTGTAATGGGAATGCTCTCTACCAAGAATCACTCCGATTATTTACGGCATATACTACCACTGGTGGATACACTTATCCTTACCGAGCCGGATTGGCATAAAAAGGAAGATGCTGTTAAATTAGCCGAGCTGGCCAGGACCCTTTTACAGGAGATCGATCGTAAGGATGTGGAAGTGATCGTAGAACCGGATTGGAAAGCGGCGCTGGAGCAGGTAAAAGCAAGAACGGCACAGGACGATCTGGCCGTCGTTTCCGGCACGTTATATTTAATTGGAGATGTTCGTTCCTGGGTCTTACATCAATCCGATTCTGAAAAAGGCTGGTGAGTGCGGCGTGAAACCATCTGAGCATATCCATTTTATCGGCATTGGCGGCTATGGCATGAGTGCTATTGCTAAAGTGATGCTGGAAATGGGATACCAAGTTTCGGGTTCTGATTTGGCGCGGCAGGAGCTTACGGAAAAGCTGGCTGCAAAAGGAGCGCAAGTATTTATCGGTCATGAAGCCGAGCATGTCAAAGGGGCGGATGTCGTCGTCTATTCGACGGCTTTGTCCAAGGACAACGTAGAGATGGCGGCTGCAGAGCATTTGAAAATACCGATTTTGCATCGATCTCAAATGCTGGGGCGTTTAATGAATGCCAAAAAAGGGATCGCTGTAGCAGGAGCTCACGGGAAGACGACCACATCTTCGATGATCGCTCTCGTTCTTGAGTACTGCAAGCAGGACCCGACTTATATCATTGGCGGAGAGATCATGAATGTAGGCAGCAATGCTAAGGCTGGCCAAGGTGACTGGGTAGTAGCTGAGGCCGACGAGAGTGACGGATCTTTCTTGCAGTATCATCCTTACATTGCTTTGGTTAACAATATCGAAGCAGATCATTTGGAGAACTATAACGGTGACTTTGAAAATTTGAAGAAAGCCTATGCTCAATTTTTAAGTCAGGTTAAGGCTGATGGCAAAGCGGTTGTTTGCAAGGATGATGTCTATCTGCGTGATATGATCCCGTTGATCCAAAGTCAGGTTATTTCTTACGGTATTGAGAACGATGCCGATTATATAGCGAAAAATATTGATTTGGGTGATCGAAAGGTACAATTCGAAGTCGTTCATCAGGGTAAATCGCTTGGAACGATCAAGCTTTCGGTTCCTGGGAAGCATAACGTTTATAATGCGCTTGCAACGCTCATAACCTGTATGGAAGCGGGCTTGTCCTTTGAGCAAGTGGCTGAGGCGATAACGGAATTCCGTGGAGCCAAACGACGGTTTCAAGTATTAGGTGAAGTGGATGACATTCTAGTAATCGATGATTATGCCCATCACCCAACCGAGATAGAGGCAACCATCAGCGCAGCCAAAGCAACGGGCAAAAGGATTGTTGCTGTATTTCAGCCGCAGCGTTATACGCGAACCTATTTTCTGTTCGAGCAATTTAGCCGAGCTTTTCCGGATGCGGATGAGGTCATCATCACAGACATTTACTCCCCGGCGGGAGAAAAACAAATCGAAGGGATTTCTTCAGCTAAGCTGGTGGAGCTAATCCGTCAGAACAGCAATGCCAATGTCCAGTATATTCCTACGAAAGAGGAAGTGCAGGAATATTTACTCTCTCATGTCCAAAGCGGAGATCTGGTGCTAACTATGGGAGCGGGAGACATTTGGAAAGCTGGCGACGGCTTGGCCAAAGCATTGGAAGTTAGAAGCAGCGTACTATAAAACAGGATAGATTGGAACCGCGCAATTTTGCTTGCGTGGTTCTTTTTTGTGCAGTTTGATTATATCCTATGGATTGACAGTGTGAATGATAACGATTATCATTTGGAATGAAATGATACCAAAGAAGGGAAGCCTTAGGATGAAGATCAAATACTGCTGCAGAAACTTTAAGCTAGGCTCCAAGAGCGTATACAAGACAATGAAAAAGCAGTTTCCTGATATTAAGCACAAGAAGAAGGAATGCTTGGGCGAATGCAAGCTTTGCTCCAAGCAATGCATGGTTAAGGTCGGGAAAACCAACATTGTGTGTGCGGCTTCAGCTGATAAGCTCTATGAAGAACTGCTCGATTTGATTGGATAAGTCCCTTTTTAAAGCAAACCATAAAATGGAAGGTAGTGTTATTTTGTTAAATGATGAATTAAGCCAAGCGCTCAATGAGCAAATGAATTTTGAATTTTTTTCCTCCCAAGTCTATTTGGCTATGGCAGCTTACTGTTCGGGCGAAAGCTTGGACGGCTTCGCTAATTTCTATATCGTTCAAGCTGAAGAGGAACGATTCCATGCGATGAAAATTTATAAGTTTTTAAATGATCGCGGAAGAAGAGCGACCATCAGTGGCATGGAGAACCCAAACAATGAATACAACTCCATACTAGAGGTTTTCCAGCACGCTTATGAGCACGAGCAAATCGTGACGAAGCGGATCTACCATTTGTCTGATATGGCATTAAACGAGAGGGAACACGCGACAATCCATTTCTTAAAATGGTTTATTGACGAGCAGGTAGAAGAGGAAGCCATGTTTGACAGCATCATTCAGAAGCTCAAACGGATTGATAAGGACAGCAATGCGTTTTTTATGCTAGATGCTGAATTTGCTCAACGGGTATTTACGCCTCCTGCGAATTAACAGCGCTCCCCAGAATTCAAGGCAATGAAGCGGCAGTAGAGGTACACTGTTCAGGTGTCGAGTTACATAAGTGAATAAAGGTCATGCTTGTTCTAATCCATAGTTCTCTCTCATAGTCTAGTAATACGAAAATGGACAAGGGAGAGAAGTAGGAATGAACAAGAACAAAATGACGTTTCGATTTGATCATAGCCCGGGGCGGAACAACGGATCTCAGCGCACAGGGAAGGAAGAATCTAAGGTGATACCGCTTCACGTGGAGGAATATCACGTAAAAGAAACGCTTCCGGCAGAGCATAACCTTATTCAAAGGAAAGATGAAGGAGGTTTATCATCCGGTTCAGAGCCGTCGCAGGTAAAACCGACTTTAATAGACGCTCAGCCATTAAATCTGTATACGACGGATTATGGCGGCTGGCAAAGCTCTTTTGATGCGGAAACGAATAGAGTCGAACAGCTGATTCGTGAGTCCAATCATGGAACAAAGAACAGAACAGGCAGCGGCCTTGAGCCGAACCATAGAGTACATGAGCATCAGGAACCGGTTCAGGAGCCAATGGAGCCTCTTAAGGACCATAGATGGTATGTTCCGGAAGAGCCTGTATATGTTTCAGGTCCGAGAAAACCGAATACATCCTGGATCAAAGTGGCGACTTCAGTAGCGGGTGCTATTGTGACGGGGATTGCTTTTGGATTTTTCGTCTTGTCGATGTTCTCTGACGATACAGCCGGGAAAGCCAATTTGAAGGAAGGCCAGAGCAGCTCCATTAGCGTTACGAGTCCGGGGGCAGCGGACAAGGGTGCAGCAGCGGTCAACAGTACAAGTAAGCCGTCTTCAGCAGATAAAGCAGGTGCTACAAACCCATCGGTCCCTGCATCTGCTTCTGCGGCGACGGGAATTGCTGCTAGCATTCCTGCCAAATCGTACAGCTTCCTGCAAAGCGGTGTATTCAGTACTCCCCAGAGTGCTGATGCGGCTCAAGCCGAGTTGAAGAAAAAGGGTTTTACTGCTGTTCGTGATACGGGAGAAAAATATCCAGTTTATGTAGGCATGTCGATGACCCGCGATGAGGCTATGGGGCTTTCCCAGCAGTTCAAGCAAAAAAATATCGATGTCATCGTGAAAAATGTGGAGCTGCCCGCGGTTAACAAAATGAAATGGAACGGGAAGCATGCCGAATCGCTTCCGAACTACATGAATCAGGGCGCTAAGCTCGTGCAATCGATCGTGCCTCTCGCTTTGACCCATTTATCCGAAACGAAGGCGACTGCACTCGATGCAACTGCACTGCAATCGGTAAAAACGGCGCATCAAGCTTGGACCGGATTGTCGGCAGCGGCAACCGAAGGGTTGGCAGACGATGCTAAAGCAGCACTGCAAAAAATGAACACAGCAATGAACACAGCGATTGTCTCCCTGGATGAGTACAAGAAGAACCCGGGAGCCTCTTATATGTGGCAAACCCAAGCCGCTTTGATGCAGTATGTCGTTGCGGAGAAGGATTTGCGCAAAATGGTAGCGATGGACTAAGGCTCCATAAGCTGAGCCTACACAAAAAACGACGAACCGCAGACAGCCCTAAGGCTGCCGGTTCGTCGTTTTTTGTGTGCTTTGCTTGTAGCGGTCGAGCAGCGAGGCCGCTTCCGCCCGGGTCATACGGCGGTCCGGCATAAACCGGTCCGCCGTAATGCCGTCGATCCAGCCTGCTTGCTTCAGGCTGGCGATAGCATTGGCCGACCATGCATCGGTCGGCACATCCTTGAACGGCGGCTGCGTCGCCGCCGTAGTGCTTGCCAGCGGCAGTGCCAGCCGCTGGAACATCGCGGCCACCTCGGCACGCGTGACGGGCTGGTCGGGACGAAGCGTCCCGTCCTCGTACCCGTCAAGCACACCGGCGGCCACAGCTTTACTCAAGGATGCGTAGGCCCAGTGCCCGGCCTTCACATCCTTGGCTTTTTCGGACAGGGGAGTACATACCCCTGTGCCATACACAACGCCTGTTACCGTAGTATCCGCGCAAACGCCCGTTGATGTGACTGGCAGGACCTGTGACAAGTTGAAGACACGGTCCAACAGAGTAATCCACTCTGCACGTGACATTTCTTTATTTGGCAAAAACTGATTGCCTACGCCTTCAATAATCCCCTGTGAGCTTAATCGCGTAATCGATTCCCGCGCCCAATGATCGCTAATGTCCGAAAAGGTGTCCTTTTGGCTTTGACCTGAAAGAGGCAAATAATCTTCTATGCCAAGAGCGATCGCTTGGGCCATTTTAGTTCTTACTTCATCATTGTTAAGCATGGCTGCATCTTTGGAGTTTGATAAGAAAGATGTCTCTACAAGAATGCTAGGGATGGTTCCCATTCGCACAACATAGACGGAGCTTTCCACCAAACCGAGGTTGTTCACCCCTACCGTCGTTACGAACTTGTTCAATACTTTTTCCGCCAATTCCTTGCTTTCCGGTGTAAGAGCGGCCATTTCCGGGCTTGCAGGATAATCGGTTTGTGGATAATCCTTATCATAGTATAAGACCATGGCTCCGCGAGATTCCGGATTGGAATATGAATTTGCATGAATCGAAACGAACAGATCCGCTTTCTGAGCATTAGTATAATCGACCCGATCTTTTAAAGATACATAGGTGTCGTTTGTCCGCGTCATACTCACTTCATATCCTTGCTGTAGTAGTAAGTCTTTTAATTTTTGTGCAATGTCAAGATTAATGGTCTTCTCATAAAGACCGTTCACTCCGATAGCTCCGGGGTCCGAGCCGCCATGTCCCGCATCTACGACGATTTTTGCCGCAAAAGCTGATGGTGGGAAAGCTATCAGAAGTGCTATTAGTAAGATCATGATAGTATAAGGCCGGCGCTTCAATTCGAATCCCTCCTCGTTATATTTTACAAGCTGTTCATGCGAGTTGTAAGCAGGTAACATTCTCCAAAATTATGCTATAATACGAGGTGTGCATATCATCTGATAGAGGAATGGGTACTCGAAGTGAAAAAAAATACATTTACTTTTATCTTATTGCTTATCATAGGACTAGTGGCTGGCGCCCTAGTGGGACAGCTATTAAGTCCGATATCCGCCTTATCGTTTTTGACGAAATCGGTCGAGCTTAACTGGGAACCGAAAGCGGATCTGCTTGTGCTTAAATACGATCTGCATATCCAGCTCAAACTAAATCTAATCAGTATCGCAGGGCTGGCAGCTGCATTTTGGCTCTACCGGAAACTGTAAAACAAATGAATCCGCCTTGAATTTTTGAAATGAAGGCCTACATACTATTCGAGCTAAGGAGTCTCTATATGTCGATTAATGAGCAAAAAACGCTGATTTTAGCTTCTTCATCACCGAGGCGGCAAGAATTGATCGGATCGCTCCAACTGCCTTTTGAGATTCGGGTAAGTGACGTGAATGAAGATACGGAGCCTGGCCTAAAGCCCCATGAGATTGTGGAACAATTATCCAGTCGCAAAGCGGCGGCTGTCTGCGAAATGTATAAACGAGAGCATCGTACGGAAGGAATTGTTATCGGATCGGATACGATTGTCGTTCTTGACGATGAAGTGTTGGGCAAGCCAAAGGACGAGCAGGATGCGTTTCGGATGCTGAATATGCTGCAAGGCCGAAAACATGAGGTATACAGCGGAGTTGCTTGCATGGATTTAAACACTGGAGAGCATTTGGTTTCCCATCATGTTACATCTGTTTACATGAAGCCGTTGACGAAGACCCAGATCGAGCGTTATATTGGTACGGGCGAACCGATGGATAAGGCGGGCTCCTATGCCATTCAGGGTCTGGGTGCTACGATTATCGAACGTATTGAAGGCGATTATTTCAATGTTGTTGGACTTCCTGTCTCGCTGCTTAGCGATCTGCTGGGGCGTTTGGGCATTGCTGTTATTTGAGTCTGCATCATGATATAATGATGGTTCCAACGACTTTTTGACGAAAGAGGGGAATGAATGGAATCGCCCAATTTAACATTGCGCGATGTCCCAAACGAAGAACGACCTAGAGAACGCATGATGCAGTATGGGGCTCAAGCATTAAGTAACGCGGAGCTGTTAGCTATTTTACTTCGTACCGGAACCGTTCAGGAGTCTGCCGTACACTTGGCACAGAGACTGCTGAGTCAAGCAGGTGGTCTGCGCAGTCTGGTCGATATGAGCTTGCAGCAAATAACCGAAATCAAAGGGATTGGCGCGGCCAAAGGCTTGCAAATCCAAGCTGGTATTGAGCTGGGCCGAAGACTGGCACGTAGCGGGATGAAAGAAACCGTAACGGTTCGATCTCCTGAGGATGTGTCAGGTTTATTGATGGAGGACATGCGTTATTTACAGAAAGAGCATTTTGTTTGTTTGTTTTTAAATACAAAAAATCACATCATTGGTCAGGAAACGTTATCTATGGGAAGTTTGAATGCGGCAATCGTACATCCCCGGGAAGTATTTCGGGCTGCAATTAAGCGAAGCAGCGCTTCGATTATTTGCGTTCATAACCATCCGAGTGGCGATCCGACCCCAAGCTCCGAAGATATTCAGCTGACTCAACGTTTGGTTGAAGCAGGCGAAATTATCGGCATCGACGTACTGGATCACATTGTGATCGGTGACAGAAGATACGTTAGTTTGAAGGAGCAAGGCATGATGTAATATAATAGTGGGAACCGTTGAAGTGAATGTTAATCGTGTAAAAACCTGGATTTTATAGCAGTTTTTTGGCATCGAGCCATTAGGAAGGGAGTACCGAGCATGTTTGGTGGTTTTACAAAGGACCTGGGGATCGACCTCGGGACAGCAAATACATTGGTCTATGTAAAAGGTAAAGGGATTGTAGTAAGAGAGCCATCTGTTGTGGCACTGCGTACCGATACCAAATCAATAGAGGCCGTAGGAAATGACGCAAAAAAAATGATTGGCCGTACTCCCGGAAACATTCGTGCAGTTCGTCCTATGAAGGATGGGGTCATTGCCGATTTCGATACGACTTCGACGATGATTAAATATTTTATCCGTCAAGCCCAGAAGGACCGCTGGCTATTTCAACGCCATCCAAGTGTGATGGTGTGCGTCCCTTCAGGAATTACCGCAGTGGAGAAGCGAGCGGTAGAGGATGCGACCCGTCAAGCGGGTGCTCGTGATGCATTTACAATTGAAGAGCCGTTTGCTGCAGCGATCGGTGCGGATTTGCCAGTATGGGAGCCGACAGGCAGCATGGTTGTCGACATCGGTGGAGGTACTACCGAGGTAGCGGTCATTTCTTTGGGAGGCATCGTTACAAGCCGCTCTATCCGGGTTGCAGGAGACGAAATGGATGAAGCTATCACTCAATACATTAAGCGAACTTATAATCTGATGATCGGGGAACGCACAGCGGAGTCGATTAAGATGGAGATCGGTTCGGCGCTGCCGATGGAGACTCCTGTTACCTTTGAGATACGCGGACGCGATTTGGTAAGCGGGCTTCCTAAGACAATGACAATAACTTCTGAAGAAATTACAGAAGCGCTCGGAGATACGGTGAACAGCATTGTGGATGCCGTTAAAGTAACATTGGAGAAGTGTCCGCCGGAGCTGTCCGCCGACATTATGGACCGTGGTATCGTGCTTACTGGTGGAGGCGGACTTTTACGCAATTTGGACAAGCTTTTGTCTCGCGAAACCGGTATGCCTGTTCTCGTGGCAGAGAATCCTTTGGATTGCGTAGCCATCGGAACAGGAAGAGCACTTGAAAACATTCATCTTTTCAAAATGAGATCAGGTCCTACAAGCAAATCCAGACGCTGATTATTAAGCTGTAAAGGTTAGAAGGTGTATAGCTTTGAAATTGTTGGGGAATAAAAGGCTGTTGATTTTGCTTCTCGGCCTTATTTGTTTCATTGCCTTGATGGGTTTGACGCTGGGCAAACGCGGACAGACAACTTGGCCTGAAAAGTTCGTAGGTGACACGATTTCGTGGACACAAGGATTATTTTATAAGCCCGCTGGCTACATAGCGGGTTTCTTTGAGGATATGAAGCAAATGCGTACGATTTTTGTCGAAAACAAAGTATTGAAGCAAACTTTGACAAAATATGCGCGCGATACGACTCGTCTGAATGATTTGGAGCAGCAAAACAAGCGGCTTCAGGATGCATTAGGCTTTACGGAGCGGCAGAAACAGGCGAACAACTACACGTTTCGAATCGCCGAGGTCGTAGCCGTCAGTCCGGATTCATTGAACAATACAGTGCGGATTAATCTGGGTGAAAAAGACGGAGTCAAGCCGAATATGGCGGTTGTTTCCGTGGATGGCTTGGTAGGTCGTGTCCTGCAAACCTTCTCCTTCTATTCGAATGTTCAGCTTCTTAATGGAGTGGATGACACTGCCAATGATTCCAAAGCGATTGCGGTAACGATCAAAAATCGCGAAAATGAATCATTCGGCATTATCGAAAGCTACGATCCTACCCAGCAAAAGCTGGTTATGACAAAAATTGATCCGAACGACAAATTGGAAGTCGGAGACGAAGTGATCACTTCAGGATTGGGGCAGGTGTTTCCAAGAGGTATTCCGGTTGGCAAAGTCATCTCAAGAAAACCGGGTAACTTCGGGATTTCTCATGAAGCGGTCATACAGCCTTTCGCCTCCTTTACCCACTTGCGTGAAGTGTTCGTCGTATTCGTTCCGGAGCAGGGGTGAGGCTAATGGCACGTAAATGGCTGTGGATCATCCTGACTGTTCTGTTGATTTTGGAAGGGACTTTGCTGCAGTGGATGATACCAAGCGTATGGCAATCCAAAGTGTTCGTAGCACCGCATTTCATGCTCGTTATCGTCCTGTATATCGGTCTTTATGTAAATCGGCACACAGCATTATGGTATGGACTCATTTTTGGCTTTTTGCAGGATTTGCTTTATTACTCTCCTATGCTAGGACCGATATCTTTTGCACTGGGGCTTACCGGCTATTTGGCAGGTTTAACGCACCGCCGACTTTACTCGAATATTGTCGTGAGCATGCTGGTCATTGCTTTTGGAAATTTATTCTACGAGGTTATCGTGTACGGACTGTATCGATTGTTCCAAACTACACACCTGGATTTGCATTGGGCTTTCTTCCATCAGATGCTGCCTAGCACCTTGATCAATTTGCTCTTTGCACTTATCGTCTATGTACCCGTAAGGAAGCTGTTTGAGAGCATGCACATTGCAACGTCCGCCCAGGAGGAATAATTTTCAGCGAAAAAGAAGGAGATATGCTGAAAAAAGCCGAATGTTATAGGCTAGGGGGTTGGAGGATTGTATGGCGGCAGTTAAGCATCACGTTACGATAAAAGGAGTTAAAGACGGGCTTGTATTTTTGCTTAATGATACCTGTGAATTTGATGAAGTCATCAAGGAGCTTAAACATAAGCTTGAAAAGACGCATCAGCAAATATTGACCGGCCCTATCATTCATGTTCATGTCAAACTTGGAACGCGGGATGCATCCGACGAGGAGAAAGAGCAAATTCGTTCCATTATTAGTCAAAAGGGAAACCTGCTGATCCAATCGATAGAATCGCAAGCGGCGGACCCTTCGGCGTCCGTTTTTCATAATATGCCGGATGTCAGACTACTCAAAGGGATCGTCCGTTCCGGTCAGACGTTGTCTGAAGAGGGCAATATTTTATTTCTTGGGGATATTAACCCCGGAGGCTCTATTGTCAGCTCAGGAAGCATCTATGTGATGGGATCATTGAAAGGTATGGCTCATGCGGGTGTGGACGGAGACGAATCGGTCGTTATTGCCGCATCCCATCTAAGACCTACTCAGCTCAGGATTGCCGGTATTATTAGCAGGCCGCCCGATGAGTGGGGGATCAACGAAGCTTTCATGGAATTTGCCTACATAAAGGAAGGCAAAATGGAAATAGATAAAATCCATCATATGCATAAAATAGTGGCTAAGCAGTAATGAGAAGGAGTGGAGCGTATGGGAGAAGCAATTGTCATTACTTCGGGAAAAGGCGGTGTCGGTAAGACAACCACATCCGCTAATATCGGGACGGCACTGGCGCTTCAAGGGAAAAAAGTTTGCATGGTCGACACCGATATCGGCCTGCGCAATCTGGATGTCGTCATGGGACTGGAGAACCGGATCATTTACGATTTGGTAGACGTAGCGGAAGGGCGCTGCCGATTGGCTCAAGCATTGGTGAAAGACAAGCGCTTTGACGAGCTCTACATGCTTCCTGCTGCTCAAACGAAAGACAAGCATTCGGTTTCGCCTGAAGCTGTACGGGATATCGTGCTGGAATTAAAGCGCGATTTTGAATTTGTGATCATTGATTGTCCTGCGGGCATTGAGCAAGGATTCAAAAATGCTGTTGCCGGTGCAGACAAAGCCATCGTAGTAACAACGCCGGAAAATGCGGCAGTGCGCGATGCGGACCGTATTATCGGATTGCTGGAGAACGAACGTATCGAATCACCTAAGCTCGTCATTAACCGTATTCGTGCTAATATGGTGAAGAAGGGCGAGATGCTCGATATAGACGAAATTTGCTCCGTATTGGCCATTGATTTGCTAGGTATTGTTCCGGATGATGAATATGTCATAAAAGCTGCCAATATGGGCGAGCCTACCGTGATGAATCCGAATTCTCGCGCGGCAATAGCATACCGTAACATTGCACGCCGTATATTAGGTGATACGGTACCGTTGATGCCAATGGACGAAAAGTCCGGGGTCATTAGCAAATTGAAGAAGTTTATCGGAATAGGATGATCGGAGTTGCTGCATAAATTAAAGAAGATCGATATTCCCATCGTTGTCATTCTACTAACATTCATGGTTATCAGCACACTGCTCGTGTACAGTGCTACGCTCGATGACCCGAATATTGTTTTCGATCTGAAAAAAATAATCCTCATCTACGTCATCTCTCTGATAGCCTTTGTCGGCTTAACATTTGTCGACTACCGTGCTTTTTTGAAAATATCTCCGTATTTGTATATTGCAGGCTTGGGCCTGCTTGCGGCGGTATATAAGTTCGGTATGGAAATCAATGGAGCGAAAAGCTGGTTTCAGCTTCCGGGAGGACTGCTGTTTCAGCCGGCTGAGCTGATGAAGCTTATGCTGATTATCGGATTAGCCGCATTTCTTGCCCGTAGGCAGGGGGAACCGCTGTTATTTTTTACCGATGTGATCCCTGTGGGTACGATTGTTTTAGTCCCTTTTGTTTTGGTTCTAATTCAGCCCGATTTGGGGAACGCGATTATATTTATCGTCGTATTCATCGGTATGCTGTGGATCGGGAATGTGAAATACTTGCATTTTTTGATAGGTGTGCTCATTGCAATCGCTGCATTGGTGCTGTTCATGTATTTGTTCACTCACTACCATGATCCTATCAAAACGTATTTCACGGAGAAGGGAAAAGGACACTGGGTTGCCCGGATGGACACCTTTATTAACCCTGAGAGTGCGACAAAGGACCAAAAGTTTCAGGTAGACAACTCCATTAAAGCGATTGGTTCCGGCGGATTGACAGGTGAAAAGTATTTGCAAGGGACATCCGTACATCGGCATTTTATCCCTTATGCATACTCGGACTCTATATTTGTCGTGTTGGCAGAGGAATTCGGATTTGTAGGCTCATCGGTACTGCTGCTGCTCTATTTCGTACTTATATACCGAATGATCCTGATATCGATCCAATGCGGGGACAAAGGAGGCTCCTACATTATTGTAGGCGTTGTCTCCATGTTCGTATTTCAAATATTTGAGAATGTGGGGATGCTGATCGGCATCATGCCTCTTACAGGCATCACGCTGCCTTTTATTAGTTATGGAGGTACTTCCTTGTTGATCAATATGATGAGTATCGCACTTGTGATGAGCGTTCGTGTCCATCAGGAGAAAGAACTCACCTATTAATAATAGCTATCTGTTAAGCATCCTGTTCTCAGGGTGCTTTTTTGTTTGGATTGAGTGAGGAAGCCGTCCTATTTGGAAGGGGATGATTTACTCTTCATATTTGGGTGTACAGGCTCATAGGATGATAGTAAACAAGCTCACACTGACTGAGCATCAGATGAACGTTGCTGCTGGATTGAAAATAACAAATGCACGTACTCGGAAAAAAGCAGCTTTCCATATTGAAAAAGCTCTTGGGAGGAATCCGCAGATGAATACAAAGAACAGTATACGTCAAAGAAGAATGGAGCGTATAAGAGAGCTGCAGGCTTCTGCAGAGCGTCGCCCTATGCCAACACAACAAACAGTTCGACATCAGGAGCTGTTGGAGCCTTACCGGCTCCCGGATCGCAGACGTGAAGAAGTATCGGATATGCCTCCTCAAGATGCAGAGCGCTGGAAGGATCCGGAATACGTATGGAAGCAAAAGTGGAATCATGATTTATCCCAGCGGGAGTATGAGTATGAAGAGGATTCGGAGAAAAGCCGATTTATGCCTAGCAAAGGAAGGTGGCGCTTCAAGCTTGTTGTTAGCTGTTTTCTATTTGCGATGATTTGGGGGCTGTTTCAATGGAATCATCCACTCGCTAACCGTGGAAAAGCCTACATCAGCTCGGCGTTGAATGAATCGTTCGAGTTTCAAACTGTGGCTCTTTGGTATGAACGACAATTTGGCGGGACGCCTTCGCTGCTTCCGGCCTTAAATACGCTTAATCAAGAAGAGGCGCAGAAAGTTGATTTCGTCTCCAAGCATTATTTTACACCTGTTAAAGGAAAAATTATTGCGCCGTTTGAAACGAGCCGTCTTGGGGTAACTGTAGAGACAAAGTCGGACATGCCTGTAGCGGCGATGGATACTGGCTTGGTCGTGTATGTAGGCAATAAGGAAGAGACAGGCTATACGATAATCATTCGTCACACTAACGGTTTGCAATCGGTTTATGGTTGGATAGAGCAAGGCAAGGTGGAATTAAACGACTGGATCAAGGGCGGTGAGACGATAGGCACCGTGTCCAAAAACAGCAGCAAACAAGCCGGTTATTTATATTTCGCGGTATCCAAGGACAATAAATTCGTCAATCCGGCGGATGTGGTACAATTTGAATAAGTGGAATCGTTTGTTTGGGGTTAAGCTCCGCTTTCATCCATTGTTCTCTATTGTAATACTTCTTTCGATTTTGGCCGGCTATTTTATTGAAACGGCTACGTTATTCGGGATTGTTCTGATTCATGAGCTGGGTCATGTAATGGCTGCTAAAAATTTCGGTTGGCGTGTAAAAGAAATCCAGCTTTTACCGTTTGGCGGGGTTGCTGTGGTAGAGGAGCTGGCCAGTGTTCCGGCTTGGCAGGAAATCATTGTAACGCTGTCAGGTCCGCTGCAAAATGGTATTATGATGGTAGCGGCAATGGCTCTTCAAGCAACAGGAGTGATTTCGGGAGAATGGAGTGCGTATTTCATCCAAGCGAATCTGTTCGTAGCATTATTTAATTTGCTTCCGATACTTCCTTTGGACGGAGGCAAGATTATGCAGTCTCTTTTGAGCTTATGGCTTCCTTACCAGAGAGTTATCGTTCTGAGTTGTGTGGCCAGTCTTGTTCTCAGTGTAGTGCTAATTGCAGCGGCAGTACTCCATATCATTTATGGAGGCTTTCAATTGAATTTATTTATAATAGGCTTGTTCTTATTTTACTCCAACTGGTATGCTTACAAAGGCATGTCCTATCATTTTATGCGCTTTCTTATTCATCGTGGAAACACGCTTAATCGTCTGATGCGTCAGGGTACGCTGGCACAGCCGATTGTTGTCGATGGAAGACGCAAAGTGACAGAGATTGTTCGCTTGTTTATGCGGGAGAAATACCATCTCGTGTATGTAATGGATGAGCGCGGTGCCATACGTGTCGTTCTTCCCGAACAACCGCTTCTGCAAACATATTTCAATGAATCGAAGCGGGGAAGTGCGATTTCCGAGCTTTTCATGTAAAATGAAGTCCGAGGTGGAAAATCATGAAGCGTATTCTCGTTCAATGTGGACAGGACCAAATCGAAGTAGCGGTAATGGAAAACGACAGATTGGTAGAGTACGATAACGAATTTCGCGGAGCGGAGCACTTGGCTGGCAATATGTACATAGGTCGGGTCGTTAACGTTTTGCAGGGGATGCAGGCGGCGTTTTTGGATATCGGATTAGAAAAAAACGCTTTTTTATATATTGATGACATTTTACCCGCACATTTGGAGAAGCACCCCAAACAAAAACCGCTAATTACGGAGCTCGTTCAAGTAGGACAATCGCTGCTTGTTCAAGTTGTCAAGGAACCGGTTGGTAACAAAGGGGCAAGAGTAACAACCCACTATTCGATTCCTGGTAGATGGGGTGTCTATATGCCGAGAGCCGATTACGTAGGGGTTTCTCGTAAAATTGAAAATGAAGCAGAGCGCGAAAGATTGAAGCATGCGGCGGAACGGCAGCTGATGGCTGGAGAAGGCTTTATTGCGAGAACGGCAGCTGAGGGAGTCGCCGAAGAGCTTATCACGGCAGACCTTGTAGACCTTCGCAAGCGATGGCAGGCTGTGGAGGAGCTTTCTATGCTTCAGGGCACTGTACCAAGAAAGGTGTATACCGATTTTGGACTGCTGCCGCGCTGGATTCGGGATGTGTTCCGGGAGGATGTTCACGAGCTGTGGGTTAACGACATGGATGCATACGATACGATTCTGACACTCGTCCGCGCGGTTTCGCCGGGGCTTTGCGAAAGAGTACGTCGGTTTGAGAACAACCGGGTAACTTTGTTTGCGAATTTCCATGCGGACGAGCAGCTCGAGAACGGCTTTAAGCGTAAGATATGGCTGGACAACGGGGGATATGTCGTTGTTGATCATACGGAAGCTCTAACCGTATTTGATGTCAATACAGGTCGATATACTGGGAGTGTTGATTTAGAGCAGACAGTAAAGGATACGAATCTTTTGGCTGCCAAAGAAATATCAAGGCTATTGAGACTGAGAGACATAGGCGGACTGATTATTATCGATTTTATCGATATGGATTTGGTTGCCCATAGGCAGCTTGTCCTCGATACTCTGGAGCAAGAAGTGAAGAGAGATCGTACCAAAACGGTCATTGAAGGCTGGACACGGCTTGGGTTAGTAGAAATGACGCGCAAGAAGGTCAGGGATGGTAAAGATAAGGTGACCATTCGCCGTTGTGCAGAATGTGAAGGTACCGGATGGTTGTGGACCAAATAAGGATATCCTTAGCGATGCATTGCAAATGAGAATAGGCATTGCAATCATGCATAGGCTGTGGTAATATATTCAGGTATGTTGCAAAACATGCTGTAACCGCGCGAAGCGGGTTTAAGAACACGTTCCATGTGGAACGGGTCACCTAGCTTAGGCGAGTCTGAGACATGAGGGAGGTGCAACGAAATGTACGCAATTATCGAAACAGGTGGTAAACAATACAAAGTTCAAGAGGGCGATGTTCTTTTCATCGAAAAATTGGACGCAGGTCAAGGTGACGCAGTTACTTTTGACAAAGTATTGGCTGTATCTAAAGAAGGCGGTTTGGTGCTTGGAGCTCCATTGGTAGCCGGCGCTGCTGTATCTGCAAAAGTAGAGAAGCATGGTAAAGGTGAGAAAATCATCGTTTACAAATACAAAGCCAAAAAGAACTACCGTCGTAAGCAAGGTCACCGTCAGCCTTATACTAAAGTTGTGATTGAAAAAATCCAAGCTTAATAAGGGACAAGGCTATGATTCGGATAACGATCAAGCGGAGACCAGACGATCGGATCGAGTCGTTCCGAGTAAAAGGTCATGCTTTATATGGTGATCCGGGCAAAGATATCGTTTGTGCCGGTGTATCCGCTGTGACTGTAGGTACTGTTAACTCTGTTGAAACCGTGTTGGGAGTAGAGCTGAAGGCGAACATGAAACATGGTTTGCTGGATGTACAGGTTCCCGGACATTTGGATGATGCTGTGTTAGAAAAAGTACAATTACTCTTGGAATCGATGGTCGTCATGCTGAAATCGATCGAACAATCGTATGGTGCATATATAGCATTGCAAGACACAAAATAAATGAAGAAGGAGGTAGACATTCATGCTACAATTAAATCTTCAGTTGTTCGCTTCCAAAAAAGGTGTAGGTTCCACCAAGAATGGTCGTGACAGTATTGCTAAGCGTCTTGGCGTTAAACGTGCAGACGGTCAGCAAGTAACTGCAGGAAGCATTTTGGTTCGCCAACGCGGAACGAAAATTCACCCGGGCAATAACGTAGGCATCGGTTCCGATGACACGTTGTTTGCAAAGGTAGAAGGCGTTGTGAAATTCGAGCGTTTGGGTCGTGATCGCAAGAAAGTTAGCGTCTACCCTGTGGACGCTGCTCCTGTGGCTGCGGCTGTGGAAGTATAATACGTCATCGACGATAACCCCGGCGATCCAGTGTCGCTGGGGTTTTTTGCGTAGTTAGGAAGCGGTGTGTGAACTTTTTCTAACAACATGCTATACTGGTAGAGTTAGGATCAAGTGCGGATCGGAGAGGGTACGCAATGATGTCGAAGAAGCCTGATAACGAGCAGATCGTTGTAGATTCTATTCAATCCCCGGAGGCTGCTCCTGTAGAGGATAGGGATACTGAACATAATCTTCGGTTCATCGGATTGTTAAATCATTATCGTCATGATTGGATGAATGAGATCCAGGTGCTGTTCGGTTATGTAAAATTAAAAAAGTATGAAAAATTAGAGAGCCTTATGGAGAAAATAAGACATAAGGTCCAAATGGAAAGCTATATAGCTAAGCTGGGGATACCGGATCTTATCGTGTATTTGCTTGCGTTTCAAATCGAGGTAAAAGAAATTACGCTAGAAATTGTAATGGAGCAAGAAGTTCACTTGAATGAGTTGGCTGTAGACCCACATCGGATTCATGCGATTGTCCGTGGAGTTATGGATACCTTTAAAGACAATGCTCGTCAAGGTTTTGATGGAGAGCATGACTTGGAGCTTCATTTCCTTCAAGAGAAAGAACGACTCGTTGTCAAATTTGTTTATCAGGGGATAGTAAAGGAAGCACGGCTTATGCAGTCTCTGCAAAAGATACGTCAGGCATCGAAGGCGTACGAGAGCTGGGATGTTGTTCAAGTGAAAGAAAATCAGGCAGTTGTAGCTATTGGGCTGTCATTGAATACATAATGAGGTGGATTCATGTTTGTAGATAAAGCGAAGATTTATGTTAAGGGCGGTGACGGTGGAGACGGCCTGGTCGCGTTCCGAAGAGAGAAGTATGTGCCTGAGGGCGGACCGGGTGGTGGTGACGGCGGAGATGGCGGAGACGTTATATTTCGTGTTGATGAGGGCTTGCGCACATTGATGGATTTCCGTTATCAAAAGCATTTCAAAGCAGACCGTGGAGAAAAGGGTCGTAACAAAAGTCAGCACGGAGCTAACGCGGATGATATGATCGTCAAGGTCCCGCCTGGAACTGTTGTAATTGATGACGATTCACAGGAGATTGTTGCAGATTTGACCCGTCATGGACAGCAGGTTGTTATTGCCAAAGGAGGCCGCGGAGGTCGGGGCAATATTCGCTTTGCTACGCCCAATAATCCGGCGCCGGAAATTGCCGAGAATGGTGAAGAAGGCCAAGAGCGTTGGGTAGTGCTTGAGCTGAAGGTCATGGCAGACGTTGGTTTAGTAGGTTTTCCAAGCGTAGGCAAATCGACCTTGCTGTCGGTTGTATCCGCGGCACAGCCTAAGATCGGTGCGTATCATTTTACAACACTGACTCCTAATCTCGGAGTGGTGGATGTAGGCGACGGACGCAGCTTCGTTATGGCGGATTTGCCAGGATTGATTGAAGGGGCGCATCAAGGCGTTGGTCTCGGACATGAGTTTCTGCGTCACATTGAACGGACTAGAGTTATTGTGCACATTATTGATATGGCTGCAACAGAAGGTCGGGATCCTTTTGAAGATTGGCAAAAGATCAATGAAGAATTAAACCTGTACAATTCCAAACTTGAAGAGCGTCCGCAAATTGTGGTTGCCAATAAAATGGACATGCCAGATGCTGAGGAGCTGTTGGGCGAATTCACGCGTCAACTGGCCGAAGTCAATCCGTCTACTCAAATTATCCCTATATCAGCAATTACGAAAAACGGGGTACAGGAGCTGCTGTATAAAATAGCGGATCTGTTGGAAACTATCCCTGAAATGCCGCTTGTTGAGGACCTCGTTGATTTGGCCGAGCGTAAAGTATATCGTCTCGAAGCTAAAGAAGATAATGATTTCACGATCACTCGGGAAAATGATACTTTCGTTGTGGAAAGTCCGAGTATTGAGAAGCTGATCAAACGGACGAATTTCAGCACGGAAGAAGCGGTTATGCGCTTTGCTCGGATTCTGCGTAAAAAAGGGATCGACGAAGCATTGCGTAGTCGCGGGGCGAAGGATGGACAGACGGTTCGTATCGGAGATTTCGAATTTGAATTTGTCGAGAAGGAATAGGTGGCGGCAAAGTCGAGCGATAAAACACCAAGGCTCATGTTTGTCTGATGAGGCTGGTGTTTTTTTTGTTTGTGCTGAAAACGCTGTAAAAACGAACGATCTGAAAGGAAAATCAATTTAATATTCGTTAAATGGTGAGTTGAATAGAGTAAATAGAAAGTATAAGAAAAAAAACAAGGAAAAACGTGAACTTTTTTCAAAAAAAGCGTTGAACTATACGGGTTTGAATTGTATAGTATATATGTGATAATTACTAACATGAATAATACATTTGAGTATTTTAAAAAGAGATAATAAGGAGGTAATGAGGAGTGGATGTAAAAAACTTTCGAAAATCAGGACATTTCCCGAGCTTGTTGTCAGCATTTATCTATTTTGATGTCAGTTTTATGATATGGGTATTGTGCGGTGCATTGTCACTGTATATCACCAAAGATTTTGGCTTGACAGATGCTCAAAAAGCAACGATGGTTGCTATTCCTACTTTGGGCGGATCCATATTTAGAATTCCTATGGGGATCTTGGCGGATCGGATAGGTTCCAAGAAAGCAGGGATCATCGGTATGGTATTAACATTGATTCCGCTTCTATGGGGCTGGCTGGGAGGAACAAGCTTAAGTCAGGTTCAAGCACTGGGCTTCTTGCTTGGGATTGCCGGTGCAAGCTTCGCAGTCTCCTTATCGTTGGCAAGTCGATGGTATCCTCCGCAGTACCAAGGTCTGGCCATGGGGATTGCGGGTGCAGGGAACAGCGGAACTGCACTGGCTACCTTCTTCGGTCCGCAATTAGCAACATCCATCGGATGGCATAATGTTTTCGGTCTTGCAATGATCCCACTCCTGCTGGTTTTGGTGGCTTACACCTTGATGGCCAAAGATAGTCCTAATCAACCTGAGCCCAAAAAATGGATTGATTATTTAACGGCATTCAAAAATATCGATACTTGGTGGTTCAGTCTGTTTTATGCGATTACATTCGGAGGGTTCGTTGGTTTTTCCAACTACTTCAGTATCTTTTTCTATGATGTTTATGGTGACAAGGCAGTTGCAGGCGGTTTGAGTAAAATCCAGATCGGATATCTGGTTACGATTACGGTTATTGCTGGGAGCTTCTTTAGGCCTGTAGGCGGCTACATTGCAGATAAAATCGGTGGCATGAGATTTATGATGGTTTTATTCTCTGTCATTACGATATGCGCATTTGCCGTTTCATCCATGCCGGCTTCGTTCATGGTCATGCTGGCAATAACAAGCTTAATGATGGCATGTTTAGGAATGGGCAACGGATCCATTTTTCAGCTGGTGCCTCAGCGTTTTTCCAAAGAAATCGGGGTTGTGACGGGGATTGTGGGAGCATTCGGGGGACTTGGAGGATTTCTGCTTCCCAATAATATATTGGGACCGCTAAAACAAGCTACAGGATCCCATGTGACAGGCTTTGTTGTCGTGGCGTCGATAGTGCTGGTAGTCACGTTAGTATTTTATGCCGTTACGCGAAGCTGGAGAAAGGCTTGGGCGACATCGGGCTCTGGAGTTAATTACTAGAAGTAGGTGAGAAGCAGAGATGAACGATTTTCTTAAGCATTTTCAGATGCAGCATGCTGCTGTTCCGCCGAAGGAAAAAATTACCAAAACGGAATGTCCCTACTGCAGCGTACAGTGCACAATGAATCTGCATGAGGAAAAGTCGATCAGAGTGAGCCGCTACTCCGTATCGCCGAACAAAGAAGACCCGGTCACCGACGGAAGATTGTGTGTGAAAGGATTGAATGCCCATACTCATGCTATTGATGAACGCAGATTAAAGAGCCCGATGGTTCGTGAGAATGGCAAGCTCTCTTCTGTTTCTTGGGAAGCCGCGCTGGAGCTGACAAGGATACAGCTGCAGGATTTGCAGAATAAGTATGGTAAGGATTCCATAGGCGTGTACGGAGGCGGATCATTAACGAATGAGGAGAGTTATCTGCTAGGAAAATTTGCACGGGTAGCTTTGCAAACTAAATTCATCGATTATAACGGAAGGTTCTGCATGTCTGCGGCGGCAGGAGCCTCCAACCTGACTTTAGGTGTGGATCGCGGCTTGACGAATCCTTTGTCGGAAGTACCGTTGGCTAAATGCATTATTCTAGCAGGCACCAATATTGCGGAATGTCAGCCGACCATTATGCAGTATTTCCGTAAAGCGAGGCAGGACGGGTGTAAAATCATTGTCATCGATCCCCGTGAAACGGCTACCTGTGCGATTGCAGATATTCATCTCAAGGTGAAACCGGGCTATGATGCGGCTCTGGTAAACGGAATGCTCAAGGTTATTGTAGATGAGGGTTATGTAGATCAGGGATTTGTAGAACAAAGAACCAACGGGTATACCGAGCTAAAGGAGCATTTGAAGCAGGTATCTTTATCTGAAGCTGCCGCTTTAAGCGGAGTTTCTCCTCAGCTCATAATAGAAGCGGCCAGAATGTACGGTCAGGCAGAGACCGGAATGGTGTTCACGGCGCGGGGAGTAGAGCAGCACGCTAGCGGAGTGGCCAATGTTCGCAATTTTCTTAATCTGGTGCTGCTCACCGGTAAAATAGGGCGTCCCGGATGCGGCTATGGAGCTATTACGGGGCAAGCGAACGGCCAAGGCGGCCGTGAGCATGGACAGAAGGCGGACCAGCTTCCTGGGTATAGGTTGATCGAAAATCCGGAGCATAGGGCCTACATTGCCCAAGTGTGGGGAGTCCCGGAAGAAGAGCTTCCGCGTAAAGGAGTGTCCGCCTATGAAATGATGGAAGCCATAGACCGTGGGGAAATTATAGGGCTGATCATTCTATCCTCTAATCCTGTTGTTTCCAACCCGAACAGTCATTTGGTAGAGAAAGCGTTGAAAAAGCTGAAGTTCCTTGTCGTCATTGATTTGTTTCAATCGGAAACATCGAAGTTTGCTCACATGCTGCTGCCAGGTTCCGCTTATTTAGAGGATGAAGGGACAATGACTCAGCTTGAAGGACGCGTAATGGTGAGAAGAGCATTGAAGCCGTTGCCGGGTAAAGCTCGATTGGACTGGCGGATTCTATGCGACATAGCTTCTGTGCTAGGAAAAGGACAATATTTCCAATATGAATCTGCGGAGGATATCTTTAACGAGCTGCGGCTTGCTTCCAAAGGAGGTTTGGCGGATTACTACGGAATGACATATTCCAAGATAGAGGAACAGAAAGGCATGTTTTGGCCGTGCCCAGAAGAAGGGCATACTGGTACGCCTCGCATGTTCGAGGATCGATTTGCTCATGAAGACGGAAGGGCGCGTCTCGTACCGATACAGCATCAAAATCCGAAAGAGGTTCCGACCCGGAAATACCCGCTTATTCTCACAACAGGGCGTGTTCTTCAGCACTATTTGTCGGGGGTTCAGACGAGAAACACCCCTGAGCTGAATTCCAAGTATCCTGAGCCTTTGATGGAAATACATCCGGATGCTGCTGCTGAGAGCGGGCTAGTGAATGGCGGGTATGCGAGAGTTACATCCAAGCGTGGGTCGATCCGGCTAAAAGTGAAATTTTCACAGAAAATTAGACGAGACACGGTATTCGTTCCGTTTCATTGGGGAGAAGATCAATGTATCAATCGGCTGACCAATCCTGCTCTGGACCCAATGTGCAGGATGCCTGAGTTTAAGGTTTGTGCGGTTCGTGTGGAGCCCTTGTCCTAACTGGAAGCTTGCGTCGTGAAGGGGAAACCGCTATTGCTTTAAAGGATGACTGACGCCACCATTCTCAAAGGCTTCCATAGATGAGTTTCATCGATAAGAAATGAGGTGACATCATGAAGGAATGGATAAAAACGGTCGGAACCGGTAAAACCGGTTCCCGCCATCTCACTTATGATGAGGCGGTTGCGGCCGCGCATTCCATTGCCCGCGGGGAATCCACGGATGCTCAAACTGCGGCTTTTCTAATGGCGATGAGAATGAAGGGAGAAGCGGATGAAGAAATGATGGGATTTATCGATGTATTCCGCAAATACTCCCTTCCATTCCGCTCCTTCTCGGATTCATTGAATTGTGCTGGACCTTACGATGGAAGGCTCTACTTTCCCATTACAATTCCGGTTAGTCTTTTGTTAGCTTCCGTTGGCTACTCACAGGTGCTGCATGGAAGTGATTCGCTTCCGCCGAAGCAGGGATTATCCTTGAAGGAGCTGCTGGAAGGGCTAGGTATTCAAGTGGAGCTTGAGGCTAAGGAATGGGAGTCTATTTTTATGGCCTTAAATATCGGATTTATTTGGACGGACCTCATTTGTCCGCCTTTTGGCCGCATCAGGCATGTTCGGGAGCAGATGGGTCTAAGGACATTTTTGAATACGGTAGAAAAGGTCATTAATCCGATTCATTCGCAAAATATTATCATAGGTGTAAATCATAAAACGGCGATGACTCATTTAATTCATCTACTGCCCAAATCCGGGTTTGAGACCGCTTATATTGTTCAAGGAATCGAAGGTTCTGAAGATCTTCCGCTTTATAAAACAAGCTCTATACGCAAGGTGACACCATGGGGAGATGAGTCGAATAGCGTGGATCCTGCAACATTCGGCTTTCGTGGAGAGCCATTGGAGAAGTGCGGGAAGGATGATCAGCTTAGGCTGCTTACAAGGGTCATCCAAGGTGATGATGCCGAGGATATTCGCAATGAGAGAGAACATGTTATTTTTAATGCGGGACTGCGCCTGTATTGGTTTGACAAGGTCGGCAGCTATGAAGAGGGCTTTCAACTGGCCCGATCGCTGTTGTTACGTAAGGAGGCATTCAAAATATTGGAGAAATGGCGAGATTTGAGCAATAAAAGCTCTTTCCGCTCGAGAAAGGCCAAGTGATGAGTTTTCTATACTTTGAGTTAGTAACTAAAAAGAGGCTGTCCATCTAACAGGTGAAATCCAACTGTGATGGACAGTCTCTTTCATTAAATGCATGTTGGCGAAATAAATTGTGTATAAGCGATGCTATGTCATCATGGGATCGACGAGAGCGGTCCAGCGGACGGTAGGGGAAGAGTCATCACTGGACCCCGCCGTACCGACCCAAATGTTCTGTGAAGGACCATGGTCAAAGTAATGGGCGAGCAGTGTATGAAAAATAAACGGGATTTCACGATCGAGCACTTGCTCGCGTGGGATCCAATGAAGTATCCCCTCATTCGTTTGAACGACATTTCGGCGTGTGGTCTCAGCAGTATAAATAAATTGCTGACGCACTTCCTTTTGGTTTAAACGGATCAATATATATTGCAGCCGCATATTGAGGAGCTCCGCTTCATTAAATCCGGTTTCCTCGTAGATCTCCCGTACGCAGGTAGTTAACGGATCATTAATTTCTTCGGGTTCCATGTGACCGCCGACCGCAGCCCACATGCCTGGATTCAAGGTGCGTGTAGGTGAACGCTTCATCATTAACAGGTCATTGCCGTTAAACAGCATAGCTGTAGCCATCATTCGTGTTCGAATCAAAGAAAGCACCCCTTTTCTTTAAAATCATGCAACGAGAAGAATAACAGACAAGCTCATTTCACACCTTAACATGAATTGGTATGGCTTCATAGCGTACAGATGTGGAAACTTTATGAATGTCGGATGTTTCACGAAATAGCCTATTGCCGGATTCAGTCATTTTCGTTATAATGTCCACTAAGGAGAAACAATCGTCTTTTTAGAGAGGACTGTGGTTGTGCAGGATAAACATGACACGGAGACCAAATCTAGCGGTAACGAACGTTACTATTTAGTCAGGGAAGATATTTTACCCGAAGCGCTCGTGAAAACGGTACATGCCAAGGAGCTGCTTGCCCGAGGCGAAGTGAAGACGATTCATGAAGCGGTGGAACAGGTTGAGCTGAGCCGCAGCGCATTTTATAAGTATAAGGATGGCATTTTTCCTCTTAGCAAGTTGGAGCGGGAGCGTATTGTTACCATCTCGATGGATTTGGAGCATCGCTCAGGCATTTTATCCAAAGTTCTTGCTATGATTGCTGGACTTGAAGGAAATGTCCTAACCATTCATCAAACGATTCCTCTACAGGGGGTAGCCAATGTCGTCATTTCCGTTGAAACATCGGTGATGGGGGAGACGGTCGCAGTTCTCTTGGAACGGCTCCGAGAGCAAGAAGGAGTCAGCAGAGCTACCCTGGTGGGCCAAGGATAGTCAATAAGTAAAATAAAGTATAATTCGGCCTGCCGTTCTGTGAATCTTCCAGATAAGCGCTGAATTAGCGGCTGCAAGATACAACAAGGTATTGAGGAGGAATTACGATATGAAACCGATAAAGGTTGGGTTATTAGGGCTTGGAACAGTAGGGACAGGTGTCGTGCGCATTGTAGAGGGACATCAGCAGGATTTGTTAAGCCAAACCGGGGCATCGATCGAAATTGCTAAAATTCTTGTTCAAGATAAAAGCAAAGCCCGTAATATTGCGGTAAGTCCAGATGCGTTGACGGAAAATCCATGGGACGTTATCGATAATCCGGAAATTGATATTGTAGTGGAAGTTATGGGTGGTATTGATCTAGCGAAGAAATATATGCTGCAGGCTCTGGACAATGGCAAGCATATCGTTACTGCTAACAAGGACTTGATGGCGCTGCACGGTCCGGAAATTTTGGCTAAAGCATCCGAGAAGGGCTGCGATGTATTCTACGAGGCCAGCGTGGCCGGCGGTATTCCGATTATTCGTACATTGATTGAGGGCTTCTCATCGGATCGGATTACGAAAATTATGGGGATCGTGAACGGAACGACGAATTATATCTTAACGAAGATGAGCCAGGAAGGCGCTGCATATAACGATGTTTTGAAAGAAGCACAGCAGCTTGGCTACGCAGAAGCGGATCCTACTTCGGATGTTGAAGGGTTCGATGCGGCACGTAAAATGACGATCCTTGGAACATTGGGCTTCCACGCTAATGTGGCTTTGAGTGATGTACAAGTACGCGGAATCAGTCAGGTGTCAAAAGAAGACATTACCTATGGCAAACGTCTCGGATATGAAGTGAAACTGCTCGGAATCGCTGAGCGTCAGGACGATTATATCAGTATCAGTGTTCAGCCAACAATGGTGAAGCAATCACATCCACTGGCGTCCGTAAATGGAGTGTTCAATGCTGTGTATGTGTACGGTGAAGCTGTCGGTGAAACGATGTTTTACGGTCCGGGTGCCGGCGAAATGCCTACGGCAACATCCGTTGTAGCGGATTTGGTAGCTGTAGTGCGCAATTTGAAGTTGGGTATTAACGGCCAACGAGGATTTGCTCCGTATAAAGAGAAAAAGCTGAAGACGGATGAGCAAATCGCATCGAAAAACTTCATCCTGCTTCACGTAGAGGATAAAGCGGGTGTTCTGGCACAAATTACTCAGGTATTCGCTGAGCATGAAGTGAGCCTGGAATCGGTTCTTCAGCATCCGAATGCACAGAACCCGAACGCGGAAATCATCATCATTACTCACGATGCAAATCAAGCGGCTATGAAAAAAGTGCTGCATCAGTTTGAATCGATGAAAGTCGTTCATTCTATTAAGAGCGTCTATCGTGTAGAAGGATAATCAACAAGCCACTGTTCATATAGCAATGATCAAAAAGTTCGAAGGGTAAGGGACCAATTTCATGGACACAAGTCATAACAAAGTACGCGTCAAGGTGCCTGCAAGTACAGCTAACCTTGGACCTGGCTTCGATACGCTGGGAATGGCACTTGACCTCTATGCATGGATAGAAATGGGCATTGCAGAGGAAACAAAGATTCATTTGATCGGAGATCAAATGAGTGGAATTCCTACCGATAAATCCAATCTTATATATGAAGTGGCGCAAATGGTTTTTGCCAAGGCGGGCGTCGAGCATCCTGAGCTAGAAATCTCTATGTACAGCGATATTCCGCTGACGCGTGGGCTTGGGAGCAGCGCATCGGCGATAGTGGGCGGATTGGCGGCTGCCAATGCACTTATTGGCAGTCCTCTGTCAGAAGATACGCTCTTTCAAATGGCGACTGCGCTTGAGCATCACCCTGATAATGTAGGGGCTGCGCTGTTCGGTGGTCTGGTCGTCGCTTTCTGGGACGGAGAGCGCGCGGAATATATCCGCATCGAGTCTGACGAGAGGCTGGAAGTGCTGGTAGCGATTCCTCACTTCCAGCTATCGACTGAGAAAGCGCGGCATGTCCTGCCGCGTGAGCAGAGCTTGACGAATGCCGTGTTCAACGTCGGGCATTCGTCCTTGCTAGTAGCCGCCTTCTGTACCGGGCGGCTCGATATGATTGCACGCGCCATGAAGGACGCGCTGCATCAGCCTTACCGGGCAGCCCTTGTTCCAGGGCTGGCCAAGATTTTGGCCGAGGCGACCGACCACGGCGCCCTCGGTGTGGCATTGAGCGGCGCGGGGCCGACTATGCTGGCGCTAGTGGATCGGGACAGCACTCGCAAAGCGGAGCTCGAGCAATTCTTGCTCGGAACGCTAAAAGACGAGCAGATCGAGGCAACGCTGATGTGGTTGAAACCAGACCGGGGCGGCGTTCAATTGTTGACACACTTTGATGAAAATTGTACATTATTCGAAAACATCAAAGGAGATGTCCGTGTATGAAGCGTGTCGCACTCTTAGGTCCGGGTACGTTCACCGAAGAATCCGCTCATCATTATTTGGGTAAAGATGAATTCAATTATATTAATTGCAAGTTGATAGACGATGTTTTCAGATCTACCGTCAACGGACAATCGGATTATAGTGTCATTCCGATCGAAAATACTTTTGAAGGCTCTGTAAGCCTGCATCTGGACTGGCTTGTCCATGAAGTAGATCTGCCGATTCAAGCGGAATATGTGTACCCGATATCGATTAACCTGCTGTGCACTGAAGAGTTCGGCGAATCACTTGCAGCGGGCTGCAGTCAGTTGAAGAAAGTCGTTTCCCATGGGGTTACATTATCTCAGTGTCGCCAATTTCTGAAGACCTATCTGCCTCATGTGGAGCTTGAGCAAGTGGGAAGCAATGGAGAAGCCGCAAGGCTTGTCAAGGAGCTGGGCCGATCCGATGTGGCTGCCTTGGCGCCATCTGGAGCTGGCTCCCTGTATGGCTTGCATACTTGGGCGCAGGGGGTTCAGGATCATCAGAATAATTTTACAAGATTCGTTCTTGTAGGGCCTGAGCCTGTACGTTTTCCGGATCAAGCGATTGCTATGACCAAAACAACGATTACGGTTACGCTGCCGGACGATTATCCGGGAGGCCTGCATCAGCTGCTATCCGCTTTTGCTTGGCGTAGAATCAACTTATCCAAAATCGAGTCGAGGCCGACGAAGAAGAAGCTTGGCACTTATTACTTTTATATTGATATCGAAGCGTCTATGGAGTCGGTGCTTCTACCAGCAGCTCTTCAAGAAATTGAAGCGATTGGTTGTCAGGTACGTGTGTTGGGCTGCTATCCTACATACACTTACCAACACGCTCTCCAAGAGAGTTGAACAAACGATCAGGGAGAATAAACTATATCTTTTTACCATACAATGAACAGGAAAACCCCACCGTTTCCATCAAGAAACGAAAGGATTTTTCCTGTTTTTTTCGTCTCCTCTTGTTTTTTTTCCATTGTTCATGGTCAAATGCCTATCAACCTGCATAAACTGTATTGTCATTTTGTTTTGGCACGCGTAATGTTTAGGCTTTTACCCCTTGAAAAGGCTGTAGAGCATCTAAGGCAGTTAACGTGCTATGCGAAAGCGAGAAACGAGCCATTCATGATTATTTTAATCTGCATAATGGGAGGTTTCTCAAAGAAAATGCTAAGGAGGTTTATGCAGTGAAAATCCATATGGTAAAGAAAGGCGAATCCCTCTACCTCATCGCTCAAAAGTATCATGTTGATCTGGATAAGTTAATTGAAATGAACCCGCAAATTACCGACCCCAATGTCATTGATGTTGGGATGAAGGTAAAAATCCCGAACGGTCCCACACCTGTAGAGCCTGGAACGGATTATCTTTACAAGCACACAGTAGTTCAAGGGGATACGTTGTGGAAGCTTTCCAAGGCTTGGAACATCCCGTTGAACCAAATGATTGAAGCCAATCCGCAGCTCAAAAATCCAAATGTTCTAATGACAGGGGATATCGTGTACATTCCTAAGGTGAAGAATCAAAATCAGCAAATGGATCACCATACACATCATCACCATAAGAAAAATACGGCGCCAATCCAGCCTGTGCCGGCTCCAGTCGCACCACTTCAGGTGGCACCTGCACCAACAATGCCGCAGCCAAACGTAGAAATGCCAATTATGCCAATTATGCCGATCATGCCAGTCATGCCGAATGTGAATCAGCAAGTCGCACCGGAACTGCCGATTATGCCGGTCATGCCTAATGCCAATCAACAGCCATTCGTACCCGAAATGCAAGTCTCGCCTAGTGTAGTCCAACCGAACGTGAATCAACCTAGCTTTCAACCTAATGTCGTTCAGCCGAATGTAAATCAGCAGCCATTCGTCCCTGAAATGCCGATTATGCCGAGCGCTACTCAACAACCCAATACCTCCTTCATGCCTAATGTTCCCCATCCGTACTCGGTAATGCCCTCTTATGAGGAACCAAATGAAAATAACGCCATCTCTCCTTATTCCGATAATTCGTCTGTGATGGGTGCTGAAGCATCGCCCAATATGCCGTTCCAACAGCCATCTTCGAACTTGTTCGAGCAGTTTCAAGTACCTGCAACTGAAGTCATGTCCCACGATCAGATGAATGCGAATATGTGGCCGCAGCAAGGGCAACCGAATATGTGGCCGCAGCAAGGGCAACCGGATATGTGGCCTCAGCAAGGGCAACCGGATATGTGGTCACAGCAAGGGCAACCGGACATGTGGTCACAGCAAGGGCAACCGGACATGTGGTCACAGCAAGGGCAGCCGGATATGTGGTCACAGCAAGGGCAACCGAATATGTGGCCTCAGCAGGAACAACCGTTTCCTGCAATGCAGCAAATGCCTGCAGCCGATCAAATGCCTTTTCAATCGTTTGGAGCTCCTATGCCTAATTATCAAATGTTCGGATTTATGCCTCAAGCGGGCGGGGGCTGCGGTTGCGGGGGAGAGCAAGTATCTCCGGCCCACGTATCCCCGGGTTTTGATAAAGGCAAACCGTATCCAAACGTTCCGCAAATGGAAAGTCCTTCTATGATTCAACCCTATGCGCAGCCTTTTCCAAATACATCGTTTCCTGGAATGACCTATCCAACTTCGGTCAGTCCTGTAAGTGAAGCCCCATGTTATCCTGGCGGATTTTACCCTCAAGTGGCTGGAGCATTCACTGGACCAATGCACCCAATGTATGGTCATCACATGTCCCCGTTTTCTCACTATGGCGGAGGATATGATGACTGCGGTTGCTATGATACTTCACGTGGGAGAGAGCAAGAGGAACTCAGGGAAACAGACGAAACAGTGAGTATTTCAACAAATAATCAAAAATCCGATGTGAAAACCACTAACAAAAAAAAGCGCAGTTCTACCCAAGCGGCTATTAGCCGACTTCAACAAAGACCACGCCGAAGCAGCGCGAGTTCTTTAAAATCAAGATCAAACAAAAGTCCATGGATTAATGTCTAAAGGGTAAGAAAAAGCCGGGAGCGGTCGCTTCCGGTTCTTTTCTGTCCCATTCTCTCCTACCATCCGTATAATCGCCCCGAACACTGGGAAAAATGGTAAAACATACTTGATGTTAGAAGGGGATTCGGATGATTCTTCTGAGCTTGCTAAACAAAATTAAAAAAAAGCTGCGTTGGAAGCGTAGATGGTTGACTTTGGCGGCAGTTGTACTGATAGCCGGAATGTCCTCGCTTACTTTAATTCTGCTAAAAGGGAGTTCAAGCACCGATGGTTTGGAGTGGTCATCGGGCGACCAGCCGGTTTTTGGAACACAGATTCGTCCAACGCAACAACCGGAGGATGATGTACAGGCCATGGTGAAGCATATAGTAGGTCAGCGTGGAGCTTACGCTAAAAAAGCATACGTTTGCGGAGAAGAGCTGCAAATGCTTGGAAGAATGACTGCAGCGCAAATACTGCAATACCATAAAGAGCATCCGGCTCTGACTGTTTCGATAGGAGAAGGTGGGGACGTCTATTTTACAGAACAGATCGATGATTTGTCGCCCCAATGTAAAAATAATGCCTACTTCGGTCTGGATGCGAAAGGAAACCTTTCTTTATTCGAAGGTGTACCGGGGAGCAATCAGGTTCTGCGCACCTTCTTCCAATTAAATATCGAATTTTTGGAAAGCAGTCTGCCAAGAGAGACAGTGAAGCAATTGTATCGTGGAATCCCGGTTAATAATCTGGATGAATACAATAGCGTGTTGTCAACGTTTGCGGATTTTGCAGTAGAGGAGCCAGAGAGAGCTCTGCATTGACAAGCAAAGAGGAAAGGCGATTTCGTTGAAACACCAACGAGATCGTCTTTCTTTTTGTGTCCTTTAGGGCGTATTCATGCTCGGTAATATCTGCTATAATGGCATGTGAACACATATGTTCGGTTTTGAGAATGGAGAGTGCAGCCTTTGCGCATTATGGGGATTGATCCGGGGATTGCGATAGTAGGCTTCGGGTTTATTGATAAACAAGGTTCCCGGCTAGTGCCGGTGCAATACGGGTGTGTAACGACGGAAGCCCATACGGATGGAGCTTTAAGGCTGAAGATGGTATACGATGCTACCGTTCAGCTGATAGAAAAATATAAGCCGGATGCGGTGGCGATAGAGAAGCTGTTTTTTAACCGGAACGTAACCACGGCATTTACTGTAGGTCAGGCTAGAGGCGTCATGATGCTAGCCGCAGTACAGCAGGGAATTCCTATAGGAGAATATACGCCCTTGCAGGTGAAGCAGGCAGTTGTAGGATACGGCAAAGCGGAGAAGAAGCAGGTACAGGAAATGGTTCGCATGTTTTTGAACTTGTCTGCGGTACCGAAGCCCGACGATGTGGCCGATGCGCTGGCAGTGGCGATTTGTCATGCCCATTCCTCGACCCTCCAACAAAAAATAAATGAGGTAAATAAACGATGATCGATTTTTTAAAGGGGAACATTGTACATAGAGAATCCGATTTTGTAGTAATGGACGTACGAGGTGTAGGGTATCGTGTATTTTGTGCCAATCCTTTCTCGGTTCAGCTAAACACGGGTGAGGAAATAACGATGTACATTCATTACCATGTTCGTGAAGATGCTCATCTGCTGTTCGGCTTCATGTCACGTGAGGAACAATCGTTGTTCCGATTGCTGCTTGATGTCAACGGGATCGGGCCAAAGGTAGCTATCGGCGTGATGGCTGGTGGTCGTCCGGAGATTATTGCGGCGGCCATTCAGCAGGAAAATATCAGCTTCCTGACAAAGCTGCCAGGTATCGGACGCAAGACGGCACAGCGGATGATATTGGACTTGAAGGACAAGCTGGGGGCTATGCACTCAGACGGAGACTCGTTATCGGTATTTACTGGCGGAGCAGAGGCGTTTGCCGCACCACAGGGTAGCGGCGCTTGGAGTGAAGCCAAAGCGGCACTGCTCGCATTGGGCTACACGGAAGCTGAGGCCGACCGTGCCGGTCAAGCGATTAAGTCGAAGCTGCAGGGCGGAGAAACGGTTGATGCGGTTATGAAGCTGGCGCTTCAATCTCTGTATCAGCAATCGATGAGATAATGCTTACGAAGTTAGTTTCGCCTTGCGAAACTCTAGTGAATGCTTACGAAGTTAGTTTCGCTTTGCGAAACTCTAAGGAGGACCACCATTAATGGAAGACAGGATCATTTCCGCCAACCTGATGATGGAAGACACAGGAATGGAATTAAGCCTGCGTCCAAGATATTTGGCTGAATATATCGGGCAGGCTCAAGCGAAAGAAAATTTAAAAATTTATATAGAAGCAGCCAAAATGCGTAAGGAAGCGCTGGATCACGTCCTTTTATACGGCCCTCCAGGGCTAGGTAAAACAACACTGTCCAATATTATCGCAAATGAACTGGGAGTCAATGTACGTACCACTTCTGGACCTGCGATTGAACGTCCTGGTGATTTGGCTGCCATACTGACTAATCTGCAGGAAGGCGACGTTCTGTTCATCGATGAGATTCATCGACTTCATCGGACGGTCGAAGAAGTATTATATCCCGCGATGGAGGATTTTGCGTTGGATATTATTATTGGTAAAGGTCCCAGCGCCCGTTCTGTTAGGCTTGATCTACCGGCCTTTACGCTGGTTGGAGCTACAACCCGTGTTGGATTGTTATCCGCTCCGCTGCGCGACCGCTTTGGCGTCGTCAGCCGCCTGGAGTATTATACTGTAGATGAGCTTGCCTACATTGTCAGCCGGACCGCGGACATTTTGCAGGTGCAAATTGTCGGGGAGGCATCGGAGGAAATAGGCAAACGTTCACGTGGGACTCCACGAATTGCAAACCGTCTGTTGAAACGGGTGCGCGATTATGCTCAAGTAAAGGGTGATGGCATCATCACGCTGGATATTGCTCAACGCGCACTGCTCGGGATTCAGATCGACCATTTAGGACTCGATGAAATCGATCATAAAATGCTGCGGGCCATTATACTGAGCTTCCAAGGCGGGCCTGTCGGCCTGGATACGATTGCAGCCACGATCGGGGAAGAGAGCCAGACGATTGAAGATGTTTACGAGCCGTATTTGCTTCAAATCGGATTTTTGCAACGCACACCGCGTGGGCGGATGGCTACTCATATGGCATACAGTCATTTGGGACTGCCTGTGCCGGACAACCACTAGCAGTTATGCAGGTGGAAGGAAAGAGTGCACTCATCAACGTCAGAGAGGGGAACGCTGAACATGAGGAAGCTTAGGCCTTCACTTGGTTCTATGAAAAGAATTCTTTTAACTATGTGTATCATTACCGCAGGTGCCGGCATCTCTTCAGGAATGAATGGACTTGTGCCGAGTGTATATGCGGATTCGGATAAGTTGGATATGGTAAGGGTTGCTCTATTTATTGATACCGGAAAATATAGCGTCAACACTTCTTTGGTTACACTTTCCTCGGTCAAAGGGATGGATATAGCGATCCGAGGAGCTGCAGGTACATCCAAACCAGCTTTCTCGATAGCTGCCAATAGTTCGGCAGCAGCCTCCTTGGATGGCTTTCGTGCTCTGCTCTGGGAAGGCGCTGATGCCAGCCTAGCAAAAACAATCATGGACAAGCTGACAGCGGCTAATCAGGATGCTGTGCTGGTAACGAGAACGAAGCGAGGGGCTGTGGTCTATCAAATCGAGCTGGGACCGTACGCGACAAAGGATGCGGCACAAGCTGCATCAACAAAAACTTCGGGATTGTCAGCAGTCAGCGGTTTAATCAAGGGCTATACGTCTACTGTTGCCGGCCCTATGCACTGGAACGCGGGAAGCTATGCTACCGAAGCGGAGGCAGTAAGTCAAGCCACCGTTATTAATGCAGCAGGGTTTGATGCAGATGTTGCCTTCATGGATAATGCGGCAGGGGCACCTGCTTATGCTGTTTTGGTTGGAGCGGAAACCACAGCTGCAGAGCTTAATGCAGCTAAGCAGCAGATTAACGGTGCATTGCCTGCACTAGCATTGCAGCCTCTTGATCCGGCTGTAACTTACATATTGAAGCGATCTCAAATGGATTCAGCTTCCGAAAGTCCTGCACTTGTCTCTAACTTCATGTTAGGGGGCGGAACGGGGGCTAATTCTACCGCCAAGCTTATGGTCTCCCCCAAATCCTCCGACACCGTAACAGTGCGTGAACGCTCCGAACGCGCGTATAGAGGAATCCTCGAGGTATCCAGATTCAACTCCAAGCTTGCCGTTATCAACGAGCTGCCTATGGACCAGTACCTGGCTTCTGTTATCAGCTCGGAGTTAAACAAGGATTGGCCGGTAGAAGCGCTGAAGGCGCAAGCTGTTGCGGCTCGAACCTATGTGTTGAAGCAGGGAGTTAAATATCAGATAGCCCATGTATCTGACTCTACCGTGGATCAGGCGTACCAAGGGGCGGGAGCGGAGTTCGCATCCGCTTTGACAGCCATCCAGGCAACTCAAGGCGAAGTGCTTAAAGATAAAAGCGGCTTGATTTCTCCATTGTTTTACTCGAATGCCGGCGGAATGACTGCAGAATCAACTGAAGTGTGGGGGAATAAGGTCGCCTATTTGCAGAGCGTTCCAAGTCCGGATGATGGAGCGGAGAAAGGGAAGGCTGTTTGGTATCGTATAGTATTACCCAATGGAAAAACAGGCTATATTCACTCGTCCTACGCTCGTGATACAGGGGAAAAGAATGCTGCAGGCCTGCCATATTACGTATCTACAGGAACAGGAGTCAGTGTTCGTCCTGCTCCGTTCGTTGACAATGCGTCGAATCCTGCCAGCTTTAAGGTGGATATCGGAGACCGTTTCGTTGTGTTTGATCAGGCGATTGAATCCAATGCATTTTCTTGGATAAGAGGTCCCTATGATGCCGATAAGCTGAAGGAAAAGGTAAATACAGTGTTAGGCCAGCCTATAAGCGGTACGCTGGATAAGCTTGAAATATCCAAAAGAGGAGAGTCAGGAAGAGTCATCGAGATGAAAGCAAATGGTCAGGTGCTGAAGCCTGCCTATCCTGATGCGCTTCGAACTTTACTTAATAGTTTGCCAAGCACCCGGTTTGATATTGAAGAAACAGGAAGGTATACTATACTGGGAGCGAACAATGCGGTTCGCAGCCAATCCGCCGCTTCTCCGAGCATTTATGTGGCAACAGGTGGAGCAGCGACGCAAGCAGCGACAGCTTCGCAGATTTTCGTGCTGAATGGAGATAACAAAGCAAAGCTTGCAGACAAGCAGTCCCAATATATTTTTAGAGGTACAGGGTATGGTCACGGATTAGGCATGTCCCAATGGGGTGCCAGAGGCTATGCTGAGCTTGGCTATGATTACAAAAAAATATTGCAGACCTACTACGTAGGAGTCTCGATAACCAAGGAATGACGAAAATGCAGGTAGAATGGTTTGATTATGATTTGCCGGAGTCGCTTATTGCACAGACTCCATTGAAAGATCGAACATCGTCAAGATTGTTGACGTTGGATAAAACAACCGGAGCCATACAGCATCAAACATTTGAAGCTTTAATCGATTATTTGGAAGCCGGGGATGTACTCGTGTTGAATGACACGCGGGTTTTACCAGCCCGGCTTTTTGGTGTCAAGGCGGATACCGGAGCCAAAGCGGAAGTATTGCTGCTGAAGCAGTTGGAAGGGGATCGCTGGGAAGCTCTGGTTAAACCAGGTAAGCGTTTGAAGAAAGGCGCTGTTATTCTGTTTGGCGAGGACGTCTCACATGCTTCAGAAGGCAGCAAACCGGCTCTCCTTACTGCTACCATTGAAGAAGAAAGCGATATGGGCGGCCGTGTTCTTCGATTTAGCTATGAAGGTATTTTCCCTGAGCTATTAGACCGGCTTGGCCAAATGCCATTGCCTCCTTATATTAAGGAGCAGCTGCCTGAACGCGAGCGATACCAGACGGTATATGCGAAGCATGAGGGCTCTGCGGCTGCACCGACGGCAGGGCTTCACTTTACCCGTGAATACTTGAATAGACTGGAACAAAAAGGTATACAATTAGCGTATATTACGCTGCATGTAGGACTGGGAACGTTCAGGCCGGTATCGGTCGACGATGTGGAGTCACATCGGATGCATGAGGAGTATTATGAGGTGAACCGCGAAGCGGCAGATAAAATCAATACGGCTAAAGCTTCAGGAAGGCGGGTTATTGCGATTGGTACGACCTCATCCAGAACTCTAGAAACGGCAGCAAAAGTAAGCTCGGTGCCTGGAAGGCTTCAAGCCTGCAGCGGCTGGACGGATATTTTCATCTATCCGGGATTTAAGTTCCAGATCGTTGACGCGCTTGTGACGAACTTCCATTTGCCCAAATCGACTCTTCTCATGCTAATCAGCGCTTTGGCCGATCGGGAGAAGATCATGGAAGCATACCGCCAAGCCGTTGAACGGGAATATCGGTTTTTCAGCTTTGGCGATGCAATGTTTATATATTAATCAGCAGGAATAAAGAAAGAAGTGATTGTCATTGGCAGCAGTATGGTATGAACATATTAAAACATGCAAGCAATCCGGTGCTCGATTAGGCCGGGTACATACTCCTCATGGAGTAATCGAAACGCCGGCATTTATGCCGGTCGGTACGCAAGCAACCGTGAAAACCATGAGTCCGGAAGAATTGAAGCAAATGGATGCTCACATTATTTTAAGTAACACGTATCATTTGTTTTTACGTCCTGGACATGAAATTGTAAAGAAAGCTGGCGGTCTTCATAAGTTTATGAACTGGGATCGTCCAATTTTGACGGATAGCGGTGGCTTTCAAGTATTCAGCTTAAGCGAAATGAGAAAAATTACCGAAGAGGGCGTCGCATTCAGATCGCATTTGAACGGGGACAAGCTGTTCATTTCTCCGGAGAAATCAATCGAAATTCAGAATGCTCTGGGTTCTGATATTATGATGGCTTTTGATGAGTGCCCTCCATATCCTGCTGAGCACAGCTATGCTAAGCAATCTCTGGAACGTACGACCCGATGGGCGGAACGCTGTCTGCAGGCTCATGCTCGTCCTGACGATCAAGCGCTGTTCGCTATTGTCCAAGGAGGCATGTACGAGGATCTGCGTAAACAAAGTGCGGCTGAGTTGACTTCCATGGATTTCCCGGGGTATGCTATTGGTGGATTAAGTGTCGGTGAGCCTAAGCACCTGATGTATGAAGTATTGGATTACACAGTGCCTATTTTGCCGGCTAACAAACCCCGTTATTTAATGGGAGTGGGGTCACCGGATGCTCTGGTCGAGGGATCGATCCGAGGCGTCGACATGTTTGATTGCGTCCTTCCGACGCGTATCGCAAGGAATGGTACCGTAATGACCAGCGAAGGTCGTCTAGTCGTTCGCAATGCCAAATTCGCCGAAGATTTCGGGCCGCTCGACCCGGAATGCTCCTGCTATACGTGCAGGAACTATTCGCGTGCGTATATCCGGCATTTGCTCAAGGCAGATGAAACATTCGGTATTCGGCTTACAACGTACCATAACCTGCATTTTCTACTCGAATTGATGCGTCAAGTAAGACAAGCGATTCAAGACGATAGGCTGCTTGATTTCCGGGATCATTTTTTCGAAAAATACGGAATGAGTGAAAACGGAAAAGGATTTTAAACGTATAGTATAGGGAAAGGGGGGAAAGCAAATGTTGTTAGCAGCAGCTGATACAGCAGCGCAAGGCGGGCTTCAAGGGTATTTGTATACATACGGTCCATTGGTATTAATGTTTGTAGTCTTGTATTTCTTATTGATTCGTCCCCAGCAAAAACGTCAAAAGACGCGTAACATGATGCTGGGCAATTTGAAAAAAGGCGATAAGGTTGTTACCATCGGCGGGCTTCATGGAACGATTCTGGAGCTTGGAGATGATACAGTCGTTATCCGTGTCAACGATGTAACGAAGCTTACATTCGAACGTTCTGCAGTGAATGCGGTATCGAGCAGTCCTGGCGAAGACAAGAAGTAAGCGCATCAAATGAATAAATGCGAGCCTCCTGTGAAGGAAGGACTCGCATTTTTTTTAAAATACACATTGTTGAAAGGCTTCGTTAGAGGGTTCGATTGGCTTCTATTTCAAGTTGACACCGAGCATACCGCCTAACGCTCCTGATCCGAAAGTTAAACCGAGCAGATACATCGTCTGCTCCGATAACCCGGTGTCGTAAGCCAAGAACCCGATGATAGCTACAATGAGGCAATAAAAGATGCCGAGCAGGCCACCATGGTACCAGCCTCTGGTTCCGCCGCGTTTGCCGGATACGATGCCCCCTATGAACATGGAAACGCCGTGTATGGACATCGTGTAGCCAAATAAGGACGCTTCCTGTAAATTTGTTGCTAGCATAAGCAAAGATATCATAAGTGTACCCAAAAGCATGAAAATCATGGAGTAGATCAACCCGGATAATAAAGGTGATTGCTTCATCGCCGACTCCCCCCAATCAAACCATTTATCATCATTGTATGGGCACGTACATAAAAATAGTACAGGTTGTTCTAGACGCGTAAAGGTGAAGTTATGTAAAATTTGGGAACCATTACGCCTTTATATGTCACTAAATAGAGCAGCGAGTACGAACGAATATATGAAAGGTGGGGATATCTTTTGGAAACGATTCAATCGACTTCATTGTGGCAAATGGTTGCAGCTGCACTTATTTTCTTTATCGCTTACGGGCTCGTTCAAACCGGGATCGTTCATCGTGCGTATGCCGCTTGGGGTGGCGGAATACTTGCACTTATTTTGGGGCTTGTCGATTTAACAACAGCTTACAGGACTCATATCGCTTGGGAAACGATTGTTTTATTGCTCGGCTTGATGCTAATGTCGGGAGTCACAGGCAAGACGGGATTGTTTCAATACCTGGCTATCAAATCGGTGCAAAAGGCGGAAGGTCATCTTACCCAGATTTTTCTTCTATTAGCGGCTATTGCGGCGCTGGGATCTGCCATTCTTGATCCTGTAACAACTATTATTTTAATAATACCAGTTACAATTCGCATCTCTAAGGTCATAGGGGTGAGTCCGGTTCCTTTTATTGTAACCGAGATGCTATGCGGTAATATTGGGGGAAGTGCAACCCTGATAGGTTCACTGCCTAATATGTTGATAGGCTCGTCCAAGCAGACGGGTGTTACTTTTAATGGTTTTTTGCTGCATGTAGCTCCATTGTCTATTCTTCTTTTTATCGTTACACTCCTAGTTCTTCATAGAGTGTTTGCAAAAGAGTGGAAGCAGGCTGGAGCCCTATCAGAAGAGTGGAAGTCTCTGGATGCTTCAGAGTATTTAAAGGATCGGTCCCTTTTGATAAAAGCACTGATTGTATGGGGCTTGACTCTGCTTGGATTCCTTTTCCATCTTCAACTTCACATATCAGTTGCTTTCATTGCATTGGCAGGTGCTGTTATCCTTCTTCTGCTCACAATTAGAAAGAAAAAAGAGCTGGAGGATGCCCTTCATTCTGTAGAATGGGGCACGCTAGCCTTTCTCATCGGCTTGTTCCTGATTGTTGGCGGATTAGTGAATACAGGAACAATTGAGGCCATTGCGGTAAAAGGGATGGAGCTTACTTCGGGTAGCGGAATGTTCATCTCGATTTTGGCCCTTTGGGTAGCGGGATTAGTATCGGCAGGAGTTGATCAAGCTCCGTTAGTAGCTGCGATGATTCCTTTAATCAAGAGTATTGGCGCCCATATGGACTTAGCTTATGGATGGCAGCTTAATCCCATTTGGTGGTCGCTAGCTATCGGGGCCAGCATTGGTGGAGGAGCAACGTTGATCGGGTCGCACGCTAATCTGATCGCAGCGGGGCTGGCGATGAAGGAAGGCCATGAAATTAAATTCATGAAATACTTGAAGATTGCGCTGCCTTTGACACTGTTATTGCTGTTTATTTCTACGGGGTATGTCATTTGGATTTATTTTTAGTTCATAATTGGAAGCACATTTGCCAACAATTCTTAGCTGTCAAAATGGTATGACACGATTAGCTAAAGGTCAAAATACCCATGGAAACATCCTGTCTTTGCTACGCCAAGAATGTAGGAGGATAGAGGGAAACCATGGATATGTTGGCTCTTTTTTTTCGTACCGTACTTGTGTACTTTATCGTGTTTCTGACTTTAAGGATTATGGGGAAAAGGGAGATCGGGAAGCTGTCGCTTTTCGATTTAGTCATTTCCATTATGATTGCGGAAATTGCTGTTTTTGTCTTAGAGGATATGGGGAAACCGCTGGTCGAAGGTATTGTCCCGATGGTTACTCTGGTCGTGATTCAAATGTTCATTGCTTATGTCTCGTTGAAAAATGAAAAGCTGCGCCGAATTTTTGAGGGGAGACCGGCTTTGGTGATTCAAAATGGAAAGCTGAATCGCGAGGTGATGAAGCGGCATCGTTACAACCTGGATGATTTGCTGCTGCAGCTTCGACAAAACAAAATCGTGGATGTGGCGGATGTGGAATTTGCGATATTAGAGCCTTCTGGCAAGCTGACCGTTGTAGAAAAAGATGCTGCGAACAGTCAGCCTGCCGCCAAACAACAGGTTAAAATTAGATATGAGGGACTACCGTTGCCGCTCATCATGGACGGGAAGGTACAGGATGATAGTCTGGAAAAGCTCGGGAAGACACGGTTTTGGTTAAAAAGCGAGCTACAATCCAAAGGGATACAGGATTTTAAAGACATATTCTTTTGTACGATTGATCACCGCGGGAAATGGTTTATTGACAAGAAAAGGTAAGCTATTTGACAAACTTACGTCCCAACCACAAGATTCTCAATAGATCATTCCTGTTAATGAGCTTCAGGAATACCGAACAAATGAGGTAAACCAGAATGCCGAGAATAGAGGAAACGATGAAACGGATAAGCTCATTGTCCAGCCAGTTCGTGTACATAATGACATGACTGGCCCAGCCCGATAAAGCCATCGCAGCACCGACCTTGGCAAAGTCGGCCATCTCCATTCGAAAATTCAACAGCTTGACCACACTACGCCAATGAAGAAGGGTGACGAGCATGATATTCAGGTTAATCGCCATGAGTGCTCCTAAGATGCCGAATTCAGGCTTGCTTGCCAGCAAATAGATCAATGTCAGCTTGATGATTGAGCCCACTAACGTGTTGATTAGAGCGCTGCCGGGTTTTTCCAAGGCTTGCAGAGTTGCTTGAAGTGGGGCTTGAAAATAAATGAACAAGGCAACGGGGGCCATCATTTTTAGCATAGAGGCTACCTGGCTTTGTCCATACAAGTAGAGACAAAGAGGTTCAGCCAACACAAACATGATCATGGCAAATGGTGCTCCCGTCACAAGCGCTAGCTTTAAGGACTGATGAAGACGGGAATGGATTGTTTTCATATCATTTTGTGCCGCGGCTTCGGAAAGGGAAGGAACAAGGGAAACGGATAAGGAATACGTCAGGGCACTTGGAAGCATAAGTATTGGCATGACCATCCCTTGGAGCGCACCATACTGTGCAGTCGCTAGTTTGGTGGCAATACCTGCTATAGCCAGGCTGCGGACAATGATAATGGACTCAAAAAAATAAGAAAAAGAACCGACCAGCTTACTACCCGTTATCGGAACGGCCAGCTTTAACAGCATCTTCAAGTTAGCCCAGCGACCGGTCATGGTATTTGATCCGATTCTCACTTGAGGAATGGATCGGGCTGACCTTCGGTTAATCCGATATTGGTAGTACAGTACAAGAAGTGCTGCAATCTCTCCAACAAGAACGCCTGCCATAGCGCCTGCTGCAGCAAATTCGATCCCATAGGGAAGCATGGCGTAAGCAAAGGCTAGAACAGTGAATATCCTTACTAACGTCTCTACGACCTGGGAGAGCGCCGTAGGAATCATATTTTGCCTGCCTTGGAAATAGCCGCGATAAACCGATCCGATGCCAACAATCAATATAATCGGTGTCATGGTCAGGAAAGTGTAATAAACTCTAGAATCGGTTAATAAATGGGTAGAAATCCATTTAGCGGCAAGGAAGCTTACAATGGAGAATATAATGCTTATGGTGAAGGTAAATAGCATGGATATGCGAAATATTTTCCGTATCCGGCTTTCATTTCCTTCGGCTTCCGCTTCTGCAACCAGTTTGGCGATTGCGATGGGAATGCCACCGGTAATTAATGTTAAAATAACGATAAGGAACGGGTAGCCCATCTGGTATAATCCAATGCCTTCGGCGCCGATAACTCGTGGTAGTGTAATTCTAGGGATGAAGCCAAGGATGCGGTTAATGATACCTGCGGCAAGCAAAATGAGCGTGCCTTTTATAAACGATTGTTTGGTCACGTGAACGCCTTCTTCCTCCCTTAAGTTTTCATTGAGAAGCAAAACTTCGCATTATGCACCATTAGGTCTACTTAATGAATATGCTGAACCTGTCCTACTGCATGACATTTTTTGTGCAACTTCTTGGACAAGAAGGAAGGAAATGACCCGGGAGCAGCGAATAAGTGTAACAGCGACGCTGTAGTGCAGGAGGTTGATGGTCGTGGATCAAGAGGAACGGAATACACAGCAACAGTTGGAAGCATCAGCCAACGATTCGGAGGGAGCAATAGGAACCGAACTGCAGGACGAAATGCCTGAGCCGGGAGAGCCGCCAGTAGGGCCGGAACCCGAGGATGAGGAAGACACTCTGGATTGTAAGGCTGAGCTAGAGCCTGAACCGGAATGGGAAGCTTTATCGGACGTGGAATTGAATGAAGTAATTGAGAGCATCTGCAACAGTAAAGCAGAAGAGTTCAGAATGATTGGGTATGAGCATGTTACCGGGATGGAAATATGGGAGTGTGTCAGCGACAAGTATAAAAAGACAGGCACACCTCCGCTGCATAAAGTGGTCAACGATATTTTATCGCTAAAAGTGACGCAGTTTATGAACTGGATGACAATGAGCATTTATAAAACCAACCCTTTCAAATAGCGGAAGGGTTGTTTGTTTTTTAACCTGATCCCAAATGCCAGTAATCGTCAAATTGACTCGTTTTTCGCAGGTGGGTATAATAGGAATATTGAGTATGGAAGGAGATCGTTATAGAGATGAAACGGATCGTCGCTTTTTTGCTAGTAGTAGTCCTTTCGTTTGGCTTGTTTGCCTGGCTGACTCCGGGACTAGTGAAGAACATTAAGCTCGGCTTGGACTTAAAGGGTGGTTTTGAAATACTGTATGTAGCAGAACCAATAGAGGCTGGCAAGCCGGTCACTATGGAGTCATTGAAGCAAACGGCAAACAGTTTGGCGAAGAGGGCTGATAGCTTAGGTATAGCTGAGCCTGAAGTGACGACGGAGGGTAAAGACCGTATCCGCGTGCGTCTTGCCGATGTGAAGAATGAGGAAGAGGTACGCCAAATTATTAAAAAGCCCGCTGATCTGACATTCCGCGGACCTGATGGCACGAAAGAAATGCTTGGTAGTGATTTTGTGGAAGGTGCTGCTAAAGTAGGCTTCGACCAGTCGAATCGACCTATGATCAGCATTAAAGTTAAGGAACCGGATAAATTCAAGGCGGTTACTGAAAAATTGCTTAACCAACCGCTAGCGATTTACTTAGATGAAAACCAACTGTCCGCACCTATTGTAAGTGCCATTATTACAGATGGTAATGCGACAATCTCCGGTAATTACACATTTGAACAAGCGACCGAGTTAGCTAACACAATCAACTTGGGTGCACTTCCATTAAAGCTGACCGAGAAATATACTCAGGTTGTAGGAGCATCTCTAGGTCAATTGTCTTTGCACCAAACGGTGGAGGCTGGCTTAATCGGTGCGATCTTGATACTTGTTTTCATGCTCGTATTTTATCGCTTGCCGGGTATTATTGCGGCCATTACATTAATCACGTATACGTTCCTGCTGTTAGGGGCCTTCTACTTGATGAAAGCGACCTTAACCCTTCCGGGTATTGCGGCATTTGTGCTGGGTATCGGGATGGCGGTCGATGCGAATATCATTACGTATGAACGGATTAAAGAAGAGATTCGCAGCGGCAAAAGCTTGCTCTCCTCTCTGAAATCCGGATCCAAGCATTCGTTCCGTACGATCATGGACGCTAATATTACGAACTTGATCTCAGCGATCGTGCTGTACTATGTTGGTAATGGTGCCATACGGGGCTTTGCCTTAACTACGATTATGAGTATTATCATCAGTATTCTGACTAACGTATTCTTGTCTCGCTGGTACATTCACCTAGTCATCAAGAGCAAGCTCTTCAATAAACCTGCTTATTACGGTGTAAAGGAGTCGGAAATTCGTGGACTATAAAAATCACTTTGACTTCATGAAAAACCGCAATAAGTTTTTTATGACTTCTATTGCGATACTGTTGATTGGTTTAATCGTGTTAGTTACTATGAATTTGAACTACGGCGTTGACTTTAAAGCAGGGACTTCACTTGACATTAACATGGGCCAATCCGTCACTAAGGAGAAGGTCGATCAAGCCTTTGAAAGCTCCGGCTTTAAGCCAGCTATAACGACCCTTAGCGGTAGCAACAATGACCATGTTTCTGCCCGTTTTGATACGATTCTTACAGAAGATGAGATTAAAAAAGTAAATTCCACGATGGTTGCTACTTTTGGGGACAAGGTCTCCCAAGAGGTAAATACCGTATCGCCGGATATTGCCAGAGAATTAGGCTATAAAGCGATGATTGCGGTTGGTATTGCGAGCTTAGCCATTTGTATCTATGTTAGCATTCGTTTCGAATGGCGGTTTGCAGTAGCCGCCATTATCGCAATCCTTCACGATGCTTTTATCGTTATTGCAGCATTTGCAATTTTCCGTCTAGAGGTTAACCTGCCGTTCTTGGCTGCCATCTTGACGACCATTGGTTACTCCATTAATGATAAAATCGTTATTTTTGACCGGGTGAGAGAAAATCTTCGCTTTTCCAGAATTAAAACAAGCGAAGATTTGTCTAACATGCTGAATGCAAGTATTTGGCAGACGATGTCACGGAATATTAACACGGTTATCACGGTATTGGTTGCGGCTCTTTGTTTGTTTATCTTCGGTAGTGAATCAATCAAACTGTTTGCTTTGGCAAAAATCGTTGGATTGGCCTCCGGTGCATACTCTTCGATTTGTATAGCTACACCGTTGTGGTATTTGTTGAAGAACAAGTCACTTGGTTCTAGTTCTAAAACGCGGGCTACCGCAGTAAAAGAATAATAGCTGGCCGCGCGAAATGAATGTTTCCGCGGCCTTTCTATACAATTCACTTGAGGAGTGGCTCCATGTCTAATGAGCGGTTACAAAAAGCGCATTATGGCGAATGGCCCAGCTTTGTCAGTCATATAGCATTGGTTGTAATTAAGGGCGTGTTCGGGTATATCTCGGGAAGTATGGCGCTAATCGCAGATGCAGTGCATACAGCAGCTGAGGCCGCAGGTTCCATTGCTTTATCCAAGGAAACGGGTTCAGGGGATATTTCCGCCGACAAGGAACACGTGAATAAACAAGGTAAAACTGAAGTAGGCACCGCTATTATCGCTTCAGTCATGCTGCTATTGGTAGGGCTGGAACTTGCCTTATCATCAGTTAAAACCTTATATTATGGTGTTGATTCTTCACCAGAGCCAATCGCTTTAATTGCTATTGCTGCCTCCTTAGTCCTTAAGGAAGCTTTCCTTCAATACAAGCACCGATTTGGCAAGCTGCGTTCATTTCAAATGCCGGTGTCTCATGTTTGGGGACTACGGTCCGATGTATTCTCATCATTGGTAGCCTTTGCTGGAGCAGGTGGAGCGATGCTTGGTCATTACCTGGGAAATAAATACTTATATTATTTGGATCCTATTGCAGGTTTGTTGATCGCTGTCATGGTTTTCAGGATGGGATATCGTGTCGTGATACAAATCACGAATAATACGGCTGAACGAGTGCTTCATGAAGAATATGCAGAAGAACTGGTGGGAGCTGTCCAGTCTGTGCAAGGTGTTATTGCTGTTGACGACTTACGAGCCAAAGAGCACGGACATTATGTTATTGTAGATGTTAAAATATGCGTGAATCCGAGGATCTCTGTATTTGAAGGACATGATATCGCCAAAAAGGTGAAGTATACGTTGATGAAACGTTTTATACATATTTCCGAGGTCTACATTCATGTGAATCCGTATGATCCAGGATACCCGTATAAAAATATCGATGCAGATCAAGATCAATTTCCTAGTGTTGTTCATTAATAATAATTTTTCGCTGAGCTTTCCTCCTTTGGTGAGCTCAGCAACGCTTACGAAGAAAGCTTTCTTACAGAAAGCTCTAAGGAGGGACAGCATGCTTCAAGCACGAGCAAGATGGAACATAAGCGAGACGGACGAACGGCAGGCCGATGTTCTTGCAAAAGAACTGGATATATCGCCGTTAGTGGCCCGTCTGCTTGTAGGCCGTGGAATGACCGACAAAGAACATGCTGCTGCTTTTTTATATGGAGGAACGGATCACATCCATGATCCGTTCCTTTTAGATGGTATGGAGAGTGCGGTCATTCGAATCCGACAGGCTCTGGAGCGCGGTGAAAAAATACGGGTGTATGGCGACTATGATGCGGACGGAGTAAGCAGCACAACGTTAATGGTTCATTTGCTTCGGCAGCTTAATGCTTCATTTGATTATTACATTCCACACAGGGTGCTGGAAGGCTATGGTTTGAATAAGTCAGCGATAGATTTGGCTCATGAGCAGGGTATACAGCTGATGATAACGGTGGATACAGGTATTAGTGCTGTGGCAGAGATTGCTTATGCATCGGAGCTGGGGATGGATGTTATTGTGACAGATCATCACGAGCCTCCGGAGATTTTACCTGAAGCTTATACCATTATTAACCCAAAGAAACCGGGATGTCCATATCCATTCAAACAGCTTGCCGGAGTCGGGGTGGCTCTAAAACTGGCTCAGGCACTATTAGAGCGATGGCCAGAAGAGCTGCTGGAATTTGCAGCGATAGGGACCGTCGCAGATTTAATGCAGCTATTGGGAGAGAATCGTGTCATAGTGAGGCAGGGCATTAAACGCATGCAGAGTTCCTCAAACTGGGGAATAAGGGCCCTTCTTGATGTAGCTGGAATTCAGCTGAAGGATGCTAACTCCACACATATCGGTTTTGCCCTTGCACCGAGAATTAATGCAAGCGGGAGGCTTAACAATGCGGATGATGCTGTGAAGCTGCTTATCACAGAAGATCAGCAGGAAGCGGAGACTTTGGCTTATGAGCTGGACTCGCTAAACAAAGAGCGTCAGCGAATCGTAGATGAAATGACCAAGCAGGCGATGAGTATGGTGGAAGAACAGAAGTCTGCGGGTTTAAAAAAAGTAATCGTTTTGGCGCATGAGCAGTGGAACGTAGGTGTCATTGGCATTGTTGCATCCAAATTGATGGATAAGTTCTACCGCCCGACAATTATCCTTGGGATTGACAAAGAGACGGGGATGGCCAAAGGCTCCGCTCGGTCTATCGCCGGATATGACTTATACCAGGCTCTAACACATTGTCATGATTTAATGGAGCATTTTGGAGGTCACCAGGCAGCCGCTGGAATGACGCTTTCCAGAGATCATTTGCCAGAGCTCGAGCGTCGCCTCAATGTGCTTGCCGATGAGTGGTTATCGGCTGAGGATTTCATCCCGATCATCCATGCGGATATGAATGGATCGCTGGATGAGGTAGGAGTCGAGACTATACGGCAGTTAGAGCAGCTCGGTCCCTTTGGTATGGGAAATCCAATGCCTAAATTCGTTTTCTCAAACGTAGGCTGTCAGGAAATGCGGACGATTGGAAAAGAACAGCAGCATATTAAAATGACACTGATGAAGAGCAAAGAGGAAGCTGCCGTGGCGCTCGATGCTGTAGGCTTTAATAAAGCCTCAGTGCTTCCTTGGATTTCCACCACAGCTTCGCTAGATGTGCTAGGAGAGCTATCCATAAATGAATGGAATGGTGTGCGCAAGCCTCAGCTAATGATTCAGGATATACGTATTCCGAACATACAGCTGTTCGATTGGCGCGGCGTGGCGAGACTGGATAGCAAGCTTAATGATTTGTCGGATCGACTGCGTCAGTTGAATGATACACAAGAAGAGGGCAAGCTTCCTTCGTTATTGACGTTTCATCCTGACGACAAACAGCTTAGAATGAAATATTCCAAGCATTATCCTATTTGGGGCTTGAATGCTTCAGGATCAGGTTCATGCGTACCATGCAATGAACTCGCCCGCCAACAGAAGTTCACTAGTGTAACGGATCTTGTCCTCTATGATTTGCCTGATTCGGTTCCTACTCTTGAACAGGCGATATCTTCCGCTTCCCATGTGCAGCGATGGTATGCGGTATTCTCTGGGTCGCTTCAACAGCAAGGCACATTACCTAACAGAGATATGTTCAAAACCGTTTATGGAGCCGTCCAAAAGCAGGGAGATTCAGTGCTCAAGGCTAGTTATTTTGTAGAGGCATTATCTAAACGTTCGGGGCATTCGAAGGACGTTATCACGTTCATGCTGGATGTTTTTATCGAATTAGGCTTTATAAAGCGTACCTCAGAGGGGTATGCACCGATGCCAAGTCCCGCTAAAAAGGATTTGAGCACGTCCAAACTGTATCAAATGAGGCAGCAAAGTTTGGAAGTAGAGCAGACTTTGCTCTATTCAACGGCTCAACAGTTGGTTGAGTGGCTGCTCCATTTGCAATACCAAAAGAAACCATCATTGGAGGAAATCATATGAATTTCAAAGAATACATTCGCGTGATAGAGGATTTTCCACAGCCAGGCATCAGCTTTAAAGACATTACAACATTGTTGAACAATGGCCCTGTGTACAAAGAGGTTATTAAGGAGCTTGCAAGACAACTGAAAGATAAAGAGATCGATCTCATTGCGGGACCTGAAGCAAGAGGCTTCGTAATCGGGGCTCCTTTGGCTGTAGAATTAGGAGTTGGCTTTGTACCCATCCGTAAAAGCGGCAAGCTGCCAGGGAAAACGATTGAGGCTGATTATGCGCTAGAATACGGCAAGGATAAGCTCGCCATGCATGATGACGCCATCAAGCCTGGACAAAAGGTGCTGATTGCTGATGATTTGCTGGCAACAGGAGGTACTATCGCTACCTCAATCAACCTGATAAAACAACTCGGTGGAGACATTGTCGGATCCGCATTTTTAATTGAGCTTGAAGAGTTGAATGGCCGCGAGAAGCTTGGGTCGATTGATGTTATTTCTCTAGTGAAATATTGATTATTTCTATTCACTCCTGATACATTTGATGTATCAGGAGTTTTTTATAAGCAGATTAGCAAGTTACTACATCGCATATTTCCAGAGTATCCAGCCGAGTAATGAGCATAAGCTTGAAACGCTCCCGAAGATCCAGACTAATTTCGTTTCGCTCCAGCCATATTTTAAGGTGTAATGGTAGTGAATAGGAGCCATCTTGAACAAGCGAAGCTTGGTTTTCTTGTAATAGAAAACCTGAAGTATGACGGAGAACTGCTCGGCGAAATATACGAAAAAGAGTAGGGGAATGAGCAATTCCACCTTTTCAACCACAGATAAAAAGGCTAGCGATCCACCGATAGCGAGAGAACCCGTATCCCCCATGAAAGCTTTAGCAGGATAGATATTATAAATCAATAGACCGAGCAAACCTGCAACCATCGATAAGCAGAAAAGCTGAACCTCCCATGAATCGGAAATGGCAAAAAAGAATAAATAAGTGGGAATAGATGTGAAAATAAGCAGACCGTCCAGGCCGTCAGTGAAATTCACCGCATTGGCTGTACCAATGATAAACAGCATGACAGCACCTATGTACAACATCGGATGAAAATCCAAAACATAACCGCCGAACAGCTGAATGCTGGAGTCGATCGGTACAAGTTGACTATAGTAAAAGAGGAGCACTCCTGTCGCAAGGAACTGGAGAGTCAGCTTCGTTGTTCCACGAATCCCGTCCGGATTCTGTAGTACGGCTTTGTTCATATCGTCAATGCATCCAACTACGCTGAACAATAAATAGACGGTGCTTAGGAAATAGACAATTGGACCTGGATGCATGACAAGTAGAACGATAGTACCTGTAATGAGAATAACTCCTGCCATTAATGGCGTTCCGCGTTTAGCCTGATGACTGGATGGCAGCTGAGAACGTATAGGTTGGGTTAACCGAAGCGTCCTTAGACCAAATATAAGAATAGGACTAAGAGAAGCTACAAGGAGAAAGGTCATGCCAAAGAGGATCAAGCTGCTAGAGAGCACTGGGAATTCACTTCCTTTGCGAATGTTAGTAAATGCCTTCCAGATTCACTATGGGGCAAGTCTTACCTTATTGTTATGGGAAAAGGGATTTTTTAAAAGCGAAAAATATAACGATATTATTTCTTGTTTTTTACTAATCATTAATTAATTTACAGTGGAGGTTTCGTATGCTTATTAGTGAATGGATCCAACAATCTCGAAAAATTATTAGCGTAGGGCCTAATTTCAAAGCTTTTCGCGCGCAAAGAGGGATATTTCATCAAGAGCCGCCAACCTTATCACTCAAATCTCCTGAGAGCCTAACGACAGCACTAGATATTTATTTATCCCCGCAAATGCCAGAGTTTTTTTGTGAAGTCGAGATGGCCATAGTGATAGGTCAAGATGTGAAGCATGTAGCAGAGAAAGATGTACCCTCCGTTGTAGCTGGTTATGCCATTTCAAACGATATAACGGCGAGTACGCATTTCGAATCGGGGAGATTTAAAATGTACGATCAGACGACACCGATAGGTGAGCTTGTTCAGTTAACGGATCCGGGCGATGTTCAACTGGAGATGTGGGTTAACGGGGAATGCATTCAAAGGGACAATACGAAGGAAATGATGTTTTCTGCTCATTGGCTGGTTGCACATGTTTCGGATATTATGACGCTTAGAGCCGGAGACATTCTATTAGCCGGAACCCCCGCTAATCCCAAAATATGCCGAACCGGAGATATTATAGAAATGAGAAGCCCACAGCTTGGCAGTATAAGACATACCCTTCATTTAGGAACCTGATAGAGACCATTTTGAAAAAAAAGAAGGTCTCTGTTATTAAAATTGTGCTAGAATAAGACTTGATGCTGTAGCCGGTGTATGATGAAACGTAGTGTCTTAAAACTGGTATAAAACAAGTCGACGACAAAAGAGGGCTGTATATGTTATTCAAACTGAATAAGGCGCTGGAAAAAATTATGCCGCTGCTAACACCGACAGCTGTGCTTGTAGGACTGCTGTGTTCGGCTTGGCTGCACTCGTTAAGCTTCCTTGTCTCATGGATATTCGCTGTGATGACTTTTGCAGGCAGTATCGGCTCTAACTTTCGAGATTTAGCAAAAGTGATGAAGCATCCGCTGCCGATTATAGCGACTTTCTTGATTCTTCACATCGCAATGCCGCTGTTGGGCTGGGCCGCAGGGTCTTTGGTATTCCCGGGCGATGATCTGACGCAAACCGGATTCGTATTATTATTTGTTATCCCGACGGGAGTGGTCAGCTTAGTATGGGTGACTATATACGGCGGTAATATTGCATTAACTTTGGCGTTGATATTGCTAGATACGCTTCTATCTCCATTTATCGTTCCGCTGAGTTTATCATTGATTGTCGGTGCAAAAGTCCAATTGGACGTTCTGGCCATGATGAACGGGCTTCTATGGATGGTTGTCATCCCTTCCATTATTGGAATGATTCTCAACCATCTGACCAAAGGACAAATCAAAACAACGTGGGGTCCGCGGCTAGCCCCTTTTACGAAAATTGGGCTGTTTATTGTCGTTGCTATTAACAGTTCCGTCGTAGCTCCTCACTTGAAGGAAATGAATGCTAAGCTAGTTCAAATCATAATAGTCGCTTTCGTGTGCGCTACTGTAGGTTATTTGGCAGGATGGGTTGTATCGAGAGGTATGAAATGGGATAGGGACGTCACAGTAGCCTTGACCTTCAATTCAGGAATGCGTAATCTTAGCGCTGGCGCCGTGCTCGCTATCAACTTCTTTCCACCTCCAGTTGTTCTCCCCGTAATCGCCGGAATGCTGTTTCAGCAGTTATTGGCCGCGTTGTATGGGCATAATCTGGATAAGAAGTATCGTTTGAAAAATCAGCCGTCTCAGGCGGCATAAGACAAATCAGCCGTCTCAGGCTGCTTTGTTTATTTTATAAAGTACCTTCAACATGCTGTTTGAAATATGTGCCCCAATCCGGCTGTCTGCCATCAATATCACGGAAGCCGTATTCCTTGGCTAGCTCCCAGGAGGATAAGGACAAGCCGGATTTATCCGATACCTTCGGATCGGAGGCTAAGGAGGCTATAGCTTGCCCGATATAGTAAGGTGTTTCGGATTCAATAAAATGAGGATCCTTCTTCACTGCATCACGCCACGTCGCTTCGGTCACACCGAAATGATCCAGCATAGCCTCGGAACGAAGAAATCCTGGTGTTACAGCAAGAGCAGAGACTCCATATTCACGTAAATCGGCCGCCATGGCTTCAGCCAAGTGGATCGTCGAGATTTTGGCAAGTGAGTAATACAAATTGCCGCGATAATGATACCCGACACCGTCTGTAATCTCGACAATAAGCCCTTTTCTGCGAGCAACGAGAAGCGGCGCAGCATAATAGCTTGTCAGCATATGGGAGTGGACGGCTCTCTTTTGCATTAGGAGTCCATTATGCAGAGAATGCTCCCAGAACCGCTCTCCCCAGACAGAAAGCTCATCTCCGCCCCATACATCATTGACGAGAAGATCCAACTGTCCATTCTGTTCTTCCTTAATACGTTCGAACAAAGCCCTAACCTCGGCTTCTACAGTGTGGTCTGTGCGGACCGGAATACCGATACCGCCATACGTGCTGACCATTTCGGCTGTTTCTTCAATGGTTTCGCTTCTGCCTGACGTAGCTGCATGTCCGCGAGTGCTCCTGCCCGTTACATAGACAGTTGCACCGAATTTCCCCAAGCTTACGGCAATGCCTCGACCTGCTCCTCGAGTTGCACCGGCTACAATGGCAACAGTGCCTTGCAGCAGTTTATTTTGCGATTCCATCCCCATACCTCCTCAGCATTTCATACTAAAAAGTATACCCTTGTACTATGACAGTTACTGTCTTAGTAAATAAATAACACGGATTTGATTTTTTTTCCTAAACATGTTCTATAATAGAGAAAATAGAACATAGCCGAATAGAACGGCTGCATACAAGAGGAGATAATCAAGTGAGTGGAAATTCCAAGCATACGGCAACAGTATCACTCGGAGTCATGGCTGCAGGCTTCGTAGGCACATTATTTTTGGATGGAACGGAGCCCTGGGTGCGTTTTGCACAAAGCGGATTTGAAGCAGGGCTCGTCGGCGGGTTAGCGGATTGGTTTGCGGTGACCGCACTTTTTCGCCATCCATTGGGCATTCCTATCCCGCATACAGCGCTTCTGCCTAAAAATCGCGACAAAGTGTCCAAAGCTTTCGTCTCAACCATACAGGATGACCTATTAAGCAAACAAAGTATTATGGACAAGCTGGCGCAAGTCCCTTTGGTCATTCGACTTCTTCGTGGAGCTGAGGAACAATTAGCTTCTCCGGGGGCTAAGGCGGGGATAGCTGCTATCAGCGAATATTTAATTAAACAGCTTCCATTAGAACGTATCGCAGCATATGGAGAACAAGAAATCCAAAAGCTGCTTGATGCCATAGATATGCGTGGTTTGTTAAATCATTTGCTGGAGCAGGTGTATGACAGACGATACGATGAAAAAGTATTTGATTTCGTCCTGGATTTGTCCGAGCAGTTGGTTATGAAAGAGGAGATCCGTGATCGAATGGGAGTCATGGCGGTACAGGCACTGTCACACCTCAAAACGAACGGCTTTATGCAATTCGCTTTGAACGCTTTTGTCGGCTACTTTAATGAAGAGAAGCTGGGTGGATTGATTCAGCAGTTTATTCTTACAGGGATTGAAGGTTTACGCATGAAGGACAATGCCAATCGGAAGGCTGTCATTCAATCCTTGCATCAATGGCTGGATAATCCAGTACACCGGGATAACATTGCCGCCGAAATGGCCAATTGGAAGGAGCAGCTCCTAACGCAGTGGAACTTGGAAGAGAAGCTGATGGAGCTTCTGCAGCGGATTCAGAACAAAGCGTTGGAGTGGGTTCAAGAGGAATCGTTTGCGGAAGCTTATGTTATTCCATTCGCGTCTCGTATAATCAACCGCATCGAGTCCGATGAGGAGCTTCTGGATCGATTGGAGCTGGGGTTGCGTGAGCAAATCGCCCGTTGGATTGAAGCCAACCATCACAAGATAGGAACATTAATTAAAGAAAATATAGACCGGTTCGACGATGAGACACTGATATCTCTTATGGAGGATAAGGTCGGAAAAGACCTTCAGTGGATTCGGGTGAATGGAGCCATTTGCGGTTTTCTGATCGGGCTTGGACTTGCAGCTGTGAAGGCGATTATAGGATAAGCGAACTATAGCAAGTATAGGTTCTCTATGAAATGGAAATGATAGAAAGGTAATCATCCATTTTAAGGGAGGCATGCAGATGCACACGGTTTGGAAAGGGGCAATCAGCTTCGGTCTGGTCCATGTTCCTATCAAAATGTATTCCGCGACAGAGGACAAAGATATCGCTTTAAAGTATGTACACAGGGAATGCGGTTCTCCGCTTAACCAACTGCGCAACTGTCCTGCATGCCAGCGAGAAGTAGAGTGGGAGCAAGTGAGCCGCGGCTATGAGTACGAAAAGCATAAATTTGTTTTGTTCGAGAAGGAAGAACTGGAACGGCTCATGCCGGAAACGAATAAGGAAATACGTATCATGCACTTTGTTGATCCATCCGAAATCGATCCGGTATACTATCATAAAACTTATTATCTAGGACCCGGGGACATCGGAGCTAACGCCTATAGTTTATTAGTAAAAGCTATGCGGCAGAGTGGTAAAATCGCCATAGGGCAAATTGCTATCCGTTCCAAAAAAAGCTTGGCTGTCATTCGGATTGTAGACGATTGCCTTGCGTTGGAAACGATTTTTTACCCGGATGAAATCAGACCTGTGCAGTTGGTCCCCAATGTGCCTGTTGATCCTTCAATTAACGAAAAGGAGCTTCAAATGGCGCAAATGCTGATAGGGCAGCTTACAAGCCCATTTGATCCGACGCTCTATCAAGATGATTATCGGGTGAACTTGATCGATGCCATTCAACGGAAAATTGCAGGTGAAGATATTAGGATTGCTCCGGCGACGGCACCGCAAACCGGGATCATGGATTTGATGAGTGCTTTGCAGGCGAGCTTGGAAGCGTTAAAGCCTGTCGAGAGCGCTATGGAGCCTACAGCGAAAAAGCCTAAGTCCAGATCGAAGCGTCAAGTGAAATCTGAAACCATTGCATCTACGGAGGAATCGGCTTCATAAAAAAACGAAGCAGGACCTATGATTTTTATAGAAAAACGGATCAGTTGATTCTGATTCGTTTTTTTTATGTGGATATATCTGTGTTTTGGGATGAAAATAGGGGGATAATTCTTTGCTCCAATCATTATGAGTACGGGGTGTCCTATCGGTTCTGTTTGTAGTAAAATAATGTTCAAGCACCAAATTTTGCATAGAATGTAAGCGCTCCAATTCTATGTTTAACGTTTGCAATATCATTCTCAGCCAAATGTATTTAGCATTCGATATAAAGCTAGCATCTTAGAAGCAGATGGAAGAGAAGGGATGAATGGGATGAAGCAAATCCTTATCGTCGATGACGAGCCTATGATCCGGGCTGGATTAATGAAGCTGATCAAGGAGTATAACCAGACCATTCAAGTTCATGCGGTTCCAAATGGAATCGAAGCGTTGGCTGAAATTCGCAAGCATAGCCCGGATATGGTGTTCACAGATATTCGTATGCCCAAGATGGATGGTTTGGAATTGTGCAGGCAAATTTCGCAAATGAATTTGCATGTTCGCATGGTTGTCATTTCAGGATACGGTGATTTCACGTACGCTCAGAAATGTTTGACCTATGGTGTTAAGGAATATTTACTGAAGCCGGTGACTGAGGTGGAGCTGTATCCTGTGCTAGACAGGTTTCTTTATGAGGAACAAACACCGTCCATCTCTATCACAGCCTATGAGGAATGGCTGGAGCAGGCAGAGGCGGCTATATGGGCATCTGATTTTGAGATTATCGATCGATTACTGGCACGCTGGAGGGGAGATGATCTGTCCGGCAGGCTGACGACAGAGCAGCTGCAGCAGACGGTTACGGAAGCGTTGAAGGTTTTGATTAAGAAATTGAACGGGCGAGAGTTGTATCGGTTCACCCTCCATACTCCTTTTAAATCGCAGCTCAGTCATGAGGAAGTACTGGATCGATTCGAATCTGATCTCATTCAATTATGCGATCAATTGGTTCAATGGCGCGGCGGTAATCAGAAGAACGTGTTTGAAGAGGCCAAAGCCTATATCGATGAACACATAACGGAAGATATCAGTTTGGAGGCTGTCGCAGAAAAGGTTGGTCTTGCGCCGACGTATTTCAGCTATTTTTTCAAAAAAATGACTAGTGAAACGTTCGTTCAATACCGGATGAAAAAACGGATCGAAATGGCAAAGCGGTTGCTTGAGATGCCGCATTACAAGATTGTGGATGTAGGGATGGAAATCGGTTATCAAAACTATCCGCATTTCTCCAAAATTTTCAAGAAAATGACCGGTATCTCCCCTTCGGAATATCGTCAAATGCTAGGGATCAAATAAATGAAATCCAGCTTGGCATTAAAAATGTTTTTTTATTTTATCATCGTCATTGTTCTTTCATCCTCTATCATCGGCGTGACGCTTTATTTTCAATCCTCCAAAGAGCTTGATCGTCAAACCGAGAAGCTGCTTACTCAGATTGTTGATAATGCGATGCATCACACGGACTTATACTTAAAAAACTATGAGCGAGTCACTTTGTCAGCTTTGTCCTCATCCACGGTTAAGGAGTTTCTGGACGTGAATGACAAGAGTTTTTACACGATGTTCACCTTACCCAATCAGATCAAAGAAAAGGTCATGCAGCCGAGCTTCATTAATAATCCGGAAATCAGCTTAATGTACTTCGTCGGCTACAACGGCACAAGTGTAGTAGATGTAAATGCTGCAAATCTATCCGTTAACGGATCGGTGATAGCTGAAAGCCTGGATGAATTAAAGGAGATGACGAAGGATGACGGCAGCTTGACGATCATGGATTGGAGCTTTACGAACGGGAACCTGGCGTTAGCCCGTAAAATATCCGGCAGACAGACATCGAAGGTGTTCAAGGGAATTCTCGGTATCGAGCTGAAAATTGAAGAGCTGAACACGCTGTGGAAAGGAATAAACCTGGGGGATAACGGTTATTTTTATATCGTCAATGACCGTGGACGCATCGTCTATCATCCCATTGCTTCCAAGATCGGCAAGCAGCTCGAAGGTAAATTGTTTAAGCAGCTGAAGGAGAACTCCAATCGATTTTTCGTGTCGGAGGATGAGATCGAGAGAATGAACTTCAACAGACGCTCCGCTTATTCCGGCTGGACACTGGTTGCTTCTATGCCTGTAAGCGAGCTGCGGCAGCCGGTTCTGAATATTCGGCAGACTACGATTATTACTTGCGCCGTAGCGCTGTGTCTTGCTTTTTTACTTGCCTACAGGTTTGGGAAAACCCTTATTCGTCCTATTCAACGACTCGAATTGGGCATGCGGCAGACGGAGAAGGGGAACTGGACTCAAGTACCGATGACTGGTGATAAGGACGAAATAGATCGGTTAATCCGAAGCTATAATGTGATGGTAGCGAGACTGTCGGATTTGGTTGATCAGGTCTATGCGGCGGAGCTGAAAAATCAGGAGCATCAGCTTAAAAGGCAGGCAGCCGAGTTCCAAGCGCTTCAGCTGCAGATCAATCCGCACTTTTTATACAATACGTTAGAAACGGTCATTTGTTATGCGGTGGTACAGGATTCGGATGAAATCAAAGATATTGTCCGCTCACTTTCCTATATGTTGAGATATTCGATTCGTACCGATCTGGAAGAAATTACAGTTGCGAACGAGCTAAAGCACATTCTTCATTTTATGACCATTATGAATCATAGGTTTGAGAGGCATTTCGAGATTCAGGTCGATATTCCTCCGGAGTATTTACTGAAAACGATGGTTCGTTTGTCACTGCAGCCGTTGGTCGAAAATGCGTTTAAGCATGCCTTTCCTGATGGGATAGAGGAGCAACATTATATTCGCATCGGGATGAAGGTTGAAGACAACGATCTGCTGGTGATGATTACAGATAACGGAATTGGGGTCTCAGTAGATCGGCAAAAGGAGCTGAACGAGCTTTTATTATCCGGAGCGATAGTTCAGAGAGCTGCGAATGCAGGAGGTCCGGATGGTGGAATCGGATTGTTGAACGTGCATAACCGGATACGAATGGTTTTCGGAGATCAATACGGCGTTTCCATTGAAGGTAAGGTAGGACAAGGAACAACCATAACGTTACGCATGCCGGACAAGCGTCCTCTTGATTTTGCGACAAGAACGCCCTCGCATCCAGGCTCTCTGAAGGAAGTGCGCTCACTGCAGAATGCTCTAGAAATACGCGGATAGCTATGGATGACGAATGGCATTTCAGCTGAAAAAGGTTAGGTAAAAGCGATGCGTAGAGAAAAGACAGCAATGCTTGCTCTCCTTTCTTGCATGATCTTGTTAATAAACGGATGCGAGCCAGAGGAGGAGCAGCAAGATAAAGAGAATGCGGCAGTTACCGTGAATCCACCCGGTGTGTTCCCCATAACTAAAGAACCGACTAAAATCAGGATCATGGTGATGGATAATAACCGGGTCGAAAATTTTGCAACGAATGAATTTACCAAATGGATCGAGGAAAAAACGAATCTGCGCATTGAATGGGAGGTCGTGCCTGCCAAAAATGCCGAGCAAAAATTAACTTTATCGTTGGCAAGCGGAGACTATCCGGACATATTTCTCGGACTGAATGTAAAGCCGGTGCTGCAATCATTATATGGCAAGGACGGAGCGTTTCTTCCTCTCAATGATTTGATTGAAAAGTATGGAATAGAGACGAAGAGAGTGCTTGAAGAAGCGCCGTACGTCAAAGACACGATAACGGCCCCGGATGGGAGCATTTACGGCTTGCCCTTAATCAACGAATGTTACCATTGTACAATGGGCACGAAGATGTGGATCAATTCGGTATGGCTAAATCATCTGGGCTTGCAGGTACCGACGACCGTTGAGGAGTTTTTCGAGGTTCTGAAAGCGTTTAAGGAGAAAGACCCGAACATGAATGGGGAAGCCGATGAGCTCCCTCTCGTAGGAGCCACAGACGCTCCTTCAGGCAATATTGAGTCGTTCTTGATGGAATCTTTCGTTGAAAGCGATGGCAATCATATGTTCGTGCAGGATGGAATCATTCAGGCTGCCTATACTCAGCCGGGCTGGAAGGACGGCTTGAAATATTTACATAAGCTGTACGATGAAGGCCTGCTTTCAGCTCAATCCTTTACACAGGATTGCAATCAGCTGAAGCAGCTCGGAGATAGCCCGAACGATGCGCTGATAGGAGCGACTCCTGCCCAGAATCCGGCGGTATTCAGTTCTATGGAGAAGAGGCGATGGAAGCAGTATGTGACCGTACCTCCGTTAAAAGGACCGGGTGGTTGGCGAACCGCAGTAACCAATCCTTATGGATCGGTTACTCAAGGCGCATTTATTATTACCAATAAAGCTCGAAGCCCTGAAGCTGCGTTTCGATTGGCTGATCTGCTCTATAGCGGAGAAGCGACATTTAGAGGGACAGTTGGCCGCCCGGGGAAAGAATGGACCTGGGCCGAGGAAGCCGACAACGGCATTGACGGTCACCATGCCAGATGGAAGCAGCTTGTCAACTTTGGCAAGCTGCAAAATGTCCACTGGTCTCAAACCGGGCCTTCCTTCCGATCCAGCGAATGGAGGCTTAGTCAAACAGCAGATGCTGAGAATCCGTTGGAAGTCGTGCTGTATCAGGAAACCAAGAAGAACTATGAGCCCTTCAAGATGGAGGCATCCAAAGTGGTTCCTCCGTTATACTTTACCAATGACCAAGCCGAAGAGCTTACGGATTTGATCACCCCAATTGATAAGTATCGCAAGGAATTTCTTGCAAGAGCTGTCATGGGAGATATGGACATTGACGACGAATGGAGCGACTACGTCCAAACACTAAATAAGGAAATGAACTTGAAGCGTTATTTGGAGATTTATCAAGAGGCGTACGATAACCTTCTCAATAAGCCATAACAATTATGGCTTTGGGGAGAAAGAAACCATACCTTAAAAGGAGTGTATAGCTATGTCAACTCAGGATTGGAAACAAGCCGCCCCCGGGATTTGGTCCTTGAAAGCGGGAGAACCAGCTTCATTATCTGCCATGTCGGTGATGGGGAGACAACCTAGAACCGACGCTTTACAGTCCATGGAAACAGCTTCCTTTCCATTGGATTCAGAAAAAATCCGCGTAGAGGTTACAGGTAAGCAAACTGTCATTACGCTGCCCCTAGAGCGGGAAGAAAGCCTGTATGGTCTTGGGCTTCAGCTGTTAAAGCTGAACCATCGGGGCAGAACCCGTTATCTGCGTGTAAACAGCGATCCTAAACAGGATACGGGGGAAACACATGCTCCAGTTCCATTTTACGTATCGAGCCGGGGATATGGTGTCATGGTCAATACTTCACGGATTGTATCGATATATTGTGGCTCGGCTGTTCGTCTTGACAGCGACCTGAGTGGGGAAGCGAAGGACCGAAATGCAGACCGGTCATGGAAAGCTACACCAGTATCGGATACGGTAGAAATTGTGATAGATGAGCCTGGAGTAGAGTTGTATTTGTTCGGCGGACCGACGACGCTAGATGTAGTAAGGCGCTATAATTTATTACACGGTGGCGGGGTGCTGCCACCCAAATGGGGGCTGGGCTTCTGGCATCGTGTACCCAAAGCTTATACGGCCGAGCAGGTCATGGATGAGGCAATGTCCTTCCGAGAGAAGGATTTTCCTTGCGATGTTATAGGATTGGAGCCCGGCTGGCACAGCAAGAGCTATCCAGTTACCTATGAATGGAACGAGGAGAGGTTCCCAGATCCTGCAGGCTTCGTAAAAGGAATGTCAGAGCAAGGCTTTCAAATCAATTTGTGGGAGCATCCTTATGTCTCGCCGGATGCGGCGATCTATGAGCCGTTAGCGCCACTATCCGGTTCTCACACGGTGTGGCATGGCCTTGTTCCGGACTACACTCTGGAGGAAGCTAGAGAAATCTATATGAAGCAGCACGAGACGGAGCATGTCGATATCGGCGTATCCGGCTATAAGCTGGACGAATGCGACGGAAGCGAGCTGACTCGCAACTCGTGGATTTATCCGGCTCACGCGAAGTTTCCATCCGGAGCGGATGGCGAGCAGATGCGGCAGCTGTATGGTCTTATGATTCAGAAGATGACCGATGACGTGTACCGCAGCAAAAACCGCCGTACGTACGGACTGGCGCGTGCTTCCTCGGCTGCGGCTTCCTCGCTGCCTTACGTTCTTTATTCTGATTTATACGATCATCGTCAATTCGTGAGAGGGATGTGCAGTTCCAGCTTCAGCGGCCTTCTCTGGACGCCGGAAGTTCGTAAAGCGCGGAACGCCGAAGATTGGGTACGGCGCATGCAGGTCGTATGCTTCTCACCGCTTGCGATGGTTAACGCTTGGGCGGATGGCACAAAGCCGTGGTCGTTCCCTGAAGTGGAGGCGATCGTAAAAAAATATATAACGCTGCGCATGCGGCTTATTCCGTACTTATATTCGGCCTTTGCCCGCTATTGCTTCGAAGGGATACCGCCGATTCGTGCTATGCAGCTGGAAACGGCCTCCACTGTGGGGGCTGCAGGTCGAGAGCATGCACTTGATTCAACTGACTTCGCTTACGGAGGTGTGAGCGATACCGATGTGGACGATCAGTTCATGGTAGGCGATTCCTTGCTAATTGCGCCTTTATTTGAGGGTGAAAGTGAAAGGGATGTTTATTTGCCGGCAGGGGTCTGGTATGACTTTGAAACCGGGGAGCGCTTTGAGGGAGGCCGTACGATCAGGGTAAGAGCAGGCTTGGAGCGCATTCCTGTGTTTGTGAAGAACGGTGCGATTATCCCTATGATGCCGGTTCTACAGCATGCTCCTAAACAAGGAGAAGCCGTCGCACTGGAACTGCATCATTACGGTGATGCTCCAGGACGGTTTGTACTATTTGATGATGACGGAGTGAGCTTCGCTTATGAAGCGGGAGAATACCGCAATAGAATATTGGAGGTTCAAACCGAAACCGATGGGGCGTTAATCGGTTCTGTGTCTGAAGCAGAGGCGGATTGGAAGTCGGCTTACAGCTCATTTGAGTGGGTATTTCACTACGGCAGTAAATAGACGCTAAGCGTTTATTTATGTATAGAAGGAACTCATAATATATTGTATGAATGGGGTGGAGAGTAAGATGTCGATATGGATTGAGCAAGGAGATATCGTATTATTTCAAGGGGATAGCATTACAGATGCCAAACGAGTGAGGGAAGACGGGAACGATCTGGGTAAAGGTTATGCACTTATGGCTGCTGCCCAGTTCTCCGCGTTTTATCCGGAAAAGCAGGTGAAATTTCTTAACCGCGGGATTAGCGGCAACCGGGTTAAAGATCTGCAAGCGCGATGGGATGTGGATTGTCTTGATTTGAAGCCAAACGTGGTATCTATTTATATCGGGATTAATGATACTTGGAGAAGGTACGATCGCAATGATCCTACAACGAAAGAACAGTATGAATCTGGATATCGGGATTTACTGGAACAAACAAGTAAACTGGATGCCAAGCTGGTCCTTATCGAGCCTTTTGTACTCCCCGTACCAGAAGATCGCAAGCAGTGGAGAGAGGATCTCGATCCGAAAATTAATGTCGTCCGGGAGCTGGCACGCGAGTACGGAGCGAAGCTGGTGTCGTTAGACGGATTATTCGCCCAAGCTTCAACGCGGGCTGAATCCGCTTACTGGGCACCGGACGGAGTACATCCGTCTCCTGCAGGTCATGCGCTGATCGCAAAAGCATGGCTTCAAGCCGTAGGAGCCATTCAAGCATAATCGCAATAAACAGCCCCGTTAGGATCTGGACTCGCTGCTGCCGCAGTGTTCCATCCTATCGGGGCTTTTTGATTTATTCTAGTCCTGCTGCGCGGTACACTTTATGGAATGCTTCCTGTGAACGCTTCAAAAGCTTCTCACTAGGCTCCTCGAGAGGCTTCGGAGTCAAAATCTCTTGGGCGATGACTCCACGGTAACCGATTTGATTCAAGGCTTGAAGAAATCCTGCGAGGTCGATGACCCCTTCGCCTGGAAATAGTCTATCGTTATCTAATACTTCGGCGACCGGCACATTCGGGGCGTCGTTAATATGTACAAGAACAATTTGCGATGCATCCAGCTTCAGTATGTCATCAACCTCGAGTTCATTTGTATACCAATGATAACTGTCGAATAGCAAGCCTACATTCCGTTCTCCAATGGTTTCGATCCAATCCACTGTTTCTTGCAATCCCCAGATGAAAGGATTTTTCCAGTTCGTACGAAGATGATGCGGACCAACGAATTCCAAACCGAGGCTTATACCGTATGGAGCTAAGATTTGGGCGCAGGTTCGCAAACGCCGAGTAGCCAATGCCATGAAATGTGCTGAAGCATGGTCCGTGGAGGGCAGCACATAAGTGCAGCAAGCGGTGCAGCCTAAGGAAGCAGCAGCTTCTGCGTGCCGTGCGAGATTAGGAAGTCCGGCAAGGAATTCTTCCTCCGTTGTTCGCCATTGAACCGATAACCCGATCGTCGCGATTTGTACGGCGTACTCTTTAAGTATGGATTGAGCACCGGTCAGGCCTCTATTTGCTATCCATTGCTCTAATTCTTTTCCATCAGCGGCGATAGCTTCGTATCCATGCTTTGCCGCTGCTTGAATAAACTCTTCGATGGAGCCGACGCTTCCAATTCCTGCGCGTGTCAATCCTTTTAACATTGTTCAGCCTCCTCCGGTTTTAAATGCAAGGTGTTCCTTCATGAAGCCTCAAACACAGGTTATACAGTCCAATCCAAAATAACTTCGTGACCGGTTCGGGACGATTCATAAATGGCGTCGAGGATCAGATTGTTAGTGAATCCTGTCATTACGGAAGTATCGGGCTGTGTGCCTTCCCGAATGCAATCGATAAAATGTCGGCTTAAACGGATTCTTCCGCCTTCATCATTATCAGGTGCGGAAAGGCTCACTTCAACAGGACGGTCAAACGATTCGGTAAGCAGCTTTCCTTGGTTGCCGCGAATAGAAGCACCGCCCTCGGAGCCCATAAGATGAATGAAATGCTGGCTATCCGTGTCCATATGAACGGCCCAGCTGACTTCCAGGGATAAAGTGCTGCCGTCTTCCATTTTAATTAGAGCGGTTGCCAAATCCTCAACGTCGAACCGGCCGTTCCAATTAGGGGTTCCCCATGTACCGATGCCGCGTTTTTTCGGTCCGAATTCCGCATAGGTGGAGCCGTAGACGGAAACTGGCTTCGGATTACCCATAAGGAAGAAGGCCAAATCCAGCATATGTACACCGATATCGATTAGCGGACCGCCTCCAGACTCCTCACTTTGAGTGAACCAGGTTCCCCAGCCAGGAATTCCTTTGCGGCGAAACCAACCTACCTTAGCATTATATATATGTCCAAAAGAACCTTTGTCCACCTGCTGCTTCAGCTGAAGTGGGAGCCATTCCCAGCGCATTTGATGAGGAATCATGAGCACTTTACCGCTTTCGCGTTGAGCGTTGACGATTTCACGGGCTGAAGGGACGTCGATGGCCATCGGTTTTTCCAATAGCACATGCTTACCGGCTTTAAGAGCTTGGACCGCTAATGGAGCGTGCCATTTATTAGGGACACCGATCACAACAGCATCGATTTCCGGATCAGATATGAGCTGCTCTGCGGTTTCATAGCAATGTGGAATGTTGTGTTCGGCAGCACGCTGCTGTGCCAGCGGTAAATAGGTATCTGTAACGGCTGTTACGACTGCGTCTTGCGGCAGCTTTTGAAAGGTTTGGATATGAACTCTGCCGATGTTGCCGGCTCCAATGACGCCGATGCGGATTTTTTCTGATTTCATGATTGGACCCTCCTTAGAGTTTTTCGAAGAAAAACTGACTTCGAAAGCATAGACTTAGAGTTTTTCGAAGAAACCGAATATTGTCAGGAAGCGATTTCTTTTTTATAGTAAGATGGAACCGAATAAAATGCGTCCCATTTTTTACGGTAGTTATCCCAATATTTCAGCAGGGGTGAAATTGGTATGGCCGTCATTCCACGATATGTAACCCACTATCCGAATATGGATTCATCGCTCCCTTTTCATGTGAAGATTCATAGGCTGGAAAACGGATTTGAATCGCATCGACACGACTTTATGGAGTTTTCGTATGTTATTGAAGGGTATGGGTCAGAAATCATTAATGGTATGGAGCATCGGATGATGCCGGGTACATTTACTCTTGTCCTGCCCTATCAATATCACGAAATCATCTCAGAGCCGGGCACTCCGCTGATTTTATATAATTGTAATTTCGGTATCCATTTATATGCGCAGGGGGAGCAAGTTCCGGGAATTGATTGGCTCCAAGCGGAGGAATCACTGCCGCCTTTTGCTCAAATAGCGGATTCCGAGCATGCTTATTTTGTTGATGTTTTGGAGGAAATGCATAGGGAATATGCGGGGGATGGCCTGTGGAAACATGCGCTGCTCAAGGCCAAGCTGACGGAAGTATTGGTGCGTTTTGACCGATTCCGAAGAAAAGTCAACCCACCCACACCGATGAGTAGGACCCTATGCTTGAAAGATAGGGCGCAGCCTAAAGGAAACATTTGGCAGGTCATCCGCTATATCCATACGCATTATCAGGATGCGCTGACGCTAACGGGGGTTGCGGATAAATTCGGGTTCAGTGTGCCGTATTTGAGCGAGCTGTTCAAAAAAGCGGTCGGGCAAAATTTCCTTGCCTTCGTGCATGAGGTTCGGATTCGTCAAGCATGCGCACTGCTCATTTCTACGGAAATGAACGTTTCGGATATTGCCTTGGAAACAGGATATGGTTCCTATAATACGTTTTCGAGGATATTCAGGGAAATGAAAGGGATGACTCCAGCAGCATATCGCAAGCTAAAGGGGATACAGCAGCAACCATCATTTTAACTAACTAGGAGTAAACGCCAAACAGTGGCAGTTTGCTGTCCATGATAAGGAGCTTTGATATGAGAACAACTGAGACCAAGACACCGAATCTGTTTATTTGGGATGCCGATGCTTTACGGCTGGCTAAGACGCGCTTGCAGGGTGGAGACGAGGAGCTGCTTCCTGCACTAAACCAGCTTCGGCTTGATGCGGATACGGCCATGAAGAGTGAGCCGGTTACTGTCGTTAGTAAGCCTAAGCTTCCTCCAAGCGGAGATAAGCATGATTATATGAGCATGGGGCCTTATTGGTGGCCAAATCCTGACACAGTGGACGGCCTTCCTTACATTCGTCGTGACGGGGTCATTAATCCGGATTCGAGGTTGTTCGATCTACCTAAATTGGAAGCCTTATGCGATCAAATCGAGACGCTCTCTCTTGCCTATTATTATCTAGGATCGGATTGTTACGCGGAACGGGCAGCGGTACTGCTTCGGACATGGTTTCTGGATGAAGGAACTAGAGTGAACCCGAATTTGAATTTCGGACAAGGAATACCCGGTATTTGCAGTGGACGTGGTATCGGTATTATCGAGACCTGGAATTATTGTAAGCTGGTGGAGGCAGTAGGTTTATTGGAGTGTTCTCCAGTGTGGAGCCTAACAGACCAAGAGGGGCTACAGCAGTGGTTCCGCGATTTCCTGCAATGGCTGCTCAGCAGTCCCTACGGAAAAGAGGAAGCCAAGGAGCATAATAATCACGGTACATACTATGACTTGCAGGTGGTCCAATTTGCTTTATTTACAGAACAGAAGGAGCTTGCTGCGCAATGGCTTAGGGAGCATGTGCATGGACGCATTCAATCACAGATTGAACCGAACGGGCTGCAGCCTCATGAGGCGGGAAGAACGCTAGGTCTAAGCTACTCGGTAATGAATTTGCTCGGGTTCTGCTTCCTCTCAAGAATGGGTCGGCTTCTCGAATGTGATATACAAGGCTATGTGTCGGAGGACGGAAGAAGTATAGAGCAAGGGATGGATTACTTGCTTCCGTATCTCCAATCGGAGCAAAGCTGGCCATATGAACAGATCAAGCCGATGAAAGCAGGCTGGGGATTAGAGATTCTAAGCGTGGCAGCCATGATGTATCAAAAGGCTTCGTATCTAAGCGCCGTTCGTGAGTTGAAGCTTGGAGATCTGTCGAGCCGAATCAACTTGGTTTATCCCCTCCATACTTTTCAGTTACAATAAGGGAAAGCCCCGAGAGACTTAAAATCCGTCGCTCAGGGCCTTTTTATTGACTATAGGTAGGGAATAGGGTTGAGATTGACCCAGCACAGTTTCCTTCTCATCCACGACTTTGACCTGCAGCTCGAGAGCTGCTGATTTCTCTATAAGGTCTTTCGGAATGGCAGCAGTTAACATCTCCTCGGATACCCAAATCGTAGGCAATGGGCTGCCGTTGGCATACAGCACAGTAGCGATTCCGAAGCGACCTCCCTTGACGGTAACAGTGGTTGTTCTTTTAAGATCGGGGACAAGGCCATCGCCTATGGTTATTTTGTCGGGAGAAACAGATGTAATGATAGGATCGCCATAACCCATCGTATATGTCGAGGTATTCGGTACATCGGATGGTTCCTGTCCTTCTGTTCCAAACAATATTTGCTCTTGTCTGGCCTTGTACTCGGTCAAATCTTCTTCCTTGACGTTCATGTTCTTATAATATTCTTTAGGAGGTATGATAGGAATTTGTTTGGACAATTGGGATAGGAAGTCGGTATAGCCGCTCCCTTTTTGTTTGGCTAATTGCAGTATATACGGTCCAAGAAACGATGGGCTGATGTGCAGTGTTTCTTTGGAGTCCGACATATAGTTGTTCCATACGACTACAGGGACATTGTACATTTTCTCCAGAAAATCCGGATCATTCTCACCTTGAATATATTGGCTTTCACGATAAACGAAGTAATCGTCTTCAAGAAAAGGGAGATGATCACCGAAAAAGACGACAATAGTCGGTTCCTTTACTTTACTGTAATGATCTACAAGCTCATGCAGCATGGCATCAGCACCACTGGCCCCCTGTGCATACGTTTCCAAAATACTGAGCGCCTCGCCGGACATGTTGCCCTTCGTATCTTTAATCTCGATCGTATTGCGCTTAAATTTATTGGACCAATAATGATAATGATTTTCCATCGTGTTGGCGAAAATAAAATCGGGTCCTGCACTGCGTTCGTTTTCTTCAATAATGCGTCTGGCAACTGCATGATCGCCGATATAAGGCCCGACATATTCGTTCGGATCAAAATATTCAAAGCTGATGAAGCGGGAAAAACCGAAGTGCCTGTACACGTTACGGCTATCAAAATACCAATTGTAAAAAGGGCTGATGGCGGTTGACGTGTAGCCTTGTCTGGCCAAGATACTGGCTAATGAGTCGACATCCCGTTTAATAAACTGTTCGTAAGCAATCGAGCCTTCAGGCAAAAAACGCATCGAGTTGCCTGTCAGCACCTCAAGCTCAACATTGGCTGTACCTCCACCGAACTGAGGGGACAGCATCCAACCGCTCGTATACTTTTCTTTCAGCGCGTGATAGGTCGGGATAGGATCTCTGCTGAAGGTTAAGCCTTCAATTAGTGTAGGGTCCCAGAATGCTTCGCTTAGAACAACGATGACATTGGGACTTCGCTCGAGTTCCTCCTTGCTCCAATCTTCCGTAGAAATATCCAGTTGAAGCGGCTTTCTAGGTTCGGGAGCCTCTTCCGTAGAGGAAGTACGAAGTAGTGCGAATATCCCTGCTGCAATGACGAATGCGGCCAAGCGCACCCAGGCAGGGAAGTGGCGAAATGACTTGAAGGACATGGTCACGGCTCCTATTTCAACATAACTGCTTCTATTATAACATGGACTCTTATAAGGGAAAACGAATTTAGAAAGCGGTATCATAATTCCAATTCATGGTCAGATTTCTTGATTTTATTTGAAAATTCCGTTGACGTTCCAAGGACTATCCACTAAAGTTACATCCATACGCTTTATACGGGAATGTATGTAAGGGGGATTCTAGTGAAACAAAAAATTCCGATAAAAGATTACGCCGTCTTATTATCAAGCTACCTGCGCCAGCAGCGGAAGAGCATTGTATGGCTGTCGGTGCTGCTAATTGGCGGGATCATCATGCAGCTTGTGAATCCGCAAATTATCCGCTATTTTATCGATACGGCCAAGACGCAGGAAAGCACGGCACCACTGCTGTACGCAGCAGGCTTATTTATAGGGGTATCGCTTATGCAGCAAGTCATTACAGTGATAGCAACCTATATCGGTGAAAATGTCGGCTGGATTGCCACCAACAAGCTGCGCGGTGACGTCGCTGAGCATTGCATGAAGCTAGACATGTCGTTCCATAAGTCTCATACGTCTGGAGCGATCATTGAAAGAGTGGACGGCGACATTAACAATCTGGCCAACTTTTTCTCGAACTTTGTTGTGACACTGCTCAGCAACCTTCTGCTTGTTGTCGGTATGCTGGTGCTGTTATTCCGCGAGGGCTGGATTATCGGGACAGGAATGACGCTATTCGTCGTATCGGCTATTTACGCAATTCAATACATAAGAAAGTTTGCGGTTCCACACTGGGGAAGCTTGCGTCAAATGAGCTCACGCTTTTATGGCTTCTTGGGTGAGCATCTGGAAGGCACCGAAGATACGAGGGCGAATGGAGCTACCGGTTATGTCATGTATCGTTTTCATTTGCTCATTCGCGAGTGGCTGCCAATTCGAATTAAAGCTTTCTTGGGCTGGGCCAGCATGTGGATTACGACCTTGGTCGTCTTTACGATCGGGAATGCTATAGCTTTTGCGCTTAGCGCTTATTTCTGGAAGCAAGGGTCCATTACGCTTGGAACGGTCTATATGATCTTCTATTATACAGAGCTGATGGGCAAACCAATTGAGAAGATCCGCACGCAAATGGAGGATTTGCAAAAAGCTGACGCCAGCATCATTCGCATTCGAGAGCTTTTAGCTACAGTTCCTGCTATTCGCGATGGAATCGGACTGCCGCTCTCGTCCGGACCTTTGTCGGTCACCTTCGACCGTGTCGTGTTTGGCTATGAAGACGATACGACGACACTGCACCAAATTGATTTTCAGCTGGAGCAAGGGAAAGTACTCGGCGTACTGGGAAGAACCGGGAGCGGCAAAACAACACTGGCGCGACTTCTTCTGCGCTTTTACGATGTGCGTGAAGGAAGCATTTCATTAAATAATGTGGATTTACGGGATGCAACGCTTCGCGATTTGCGGGGAAGAGTCGGAATGGTTACGCAAAACATTGAAATATTTCAAGGGACCGTGCGCGACAACCTGACGTTCTTTCGAGAAGATATTGAGGATCCTCGCGTTGTTGAAGTTTTGGAGGAGCTTGGATTGAAGGAATGGTTCAGTTCTCTTCCTTTAGGCTTGGATAGCCAGCTGGAATCAGGGGGAGGCGGACTATCTGCCGGAGAGGCGCAGCTGCTGTCGTTTGCACGGGTATTTTTGATGAACCCGGGGCTAATTATTCTGGATGAAGCCTCTTCCAGATTAGATCCTGCTACGGAACAAAAAATTGAGCAGGCGATCAGCCGCTTGCTGGTGAACAGGACGTGCATCATCATCGCCCACCGATTAGCGACGATTCAGCGCGCGGATCAAATTCTTATTTTGGATCAAGGAAGGGTAATGGAATTCGGGGAAAGAACTCGCCTCGCAGCCGACCATCGTTCCCGATACAATAAAATGCTGCAAGTAGGAATGGAGGAGATGCTGGCATGAGTACGTTTGCTTTTCTGTGGCGGATTATGCGGTATCGTCCGTTATTATATACGATTAATGCGATTGCCTGGTCTTTAATTTACTTGGCCCCCATTGTCCCAGGGTGGATCACGAAGCAGTTTTTCGATACGCTTTCTGGCGGTTCCGTACATGGCTTCAGTATAGGAATGCTGATCGTTTTGCTGCTTGCATCGGCATTGGCCAAAGGGGTGCTGATCTTATTCGGTTTTGTTACGGATGTCCAGTTCAGGTTTCGTATCGGTGCGCTACTGCGGCGAAATATGCTGATGCGTATTCTGAAAGAACCGGGAGCAAAGGCTATTCCCTGCTCACCGGGAGAAGCGATCAGCAGCTTTCGGGATGATGTAGATCAAGTCGAGGAGACCGTGAGCTGGTCGGTCGACGCTTTCGGAATGACCTGCTTCGCAGTCGTTTCCTTTTATATTTTGTATGGAATCAATCCGACTATGACCTTGTGGGTGTTCTTGCCCCTCGTTATTGTAGTGACTATTGCCCAACTATCGACTACACTGCTGCAAAAATATAGAGCAGCCAGCCGAGAGGCAACGAGCCAGGTTACTGGAGCAATCAGCGAGATGTTCAGTACCGTTCAATCGATACAAGTTGCGGGCGCGGAAGAGCGTGTTATCAAGCGATTCCGCCAGCTGAACGATAACCGGCGACAAGCTATGCTGAAGGATAAGCTGCTGAATCAAGTGCTGGATTCCGTATTTTCCAATACGGTCAATATCGGAACAGGCTTTATATTACTGTTGGCGGCTCAGTCTATGCGCGACGGCAGCTTTACAGTAGGAGATTTTGCATTGTTCGTCTATTACTTGACGTTCGTTACACAGTTCATTCAAAACTTCGGGAAGTTTTTGACTTACTTCAAACAAAGCACGGTTGCCAAAGAGCGGCTGGAGCAGCTGCTGCAAAGCTCCGATATTAGTGCCGCAGTGGAATATCATTCGCTTTATTTACGCTCGGAGCTGAAGGATCCTGGATTGGAGGAGCAAGTACCGACCAGTGAAGATCAGCTCAATGAGTTGGAGGTTCGGGGGCTGACCTATCAGTATCCTGAGACGGGGCGTGGGATCGAAGATATCTCGTTCCGAATTCGTCGTGGTTCGTTTACTGTTATAACAGGAAGAATCGGCTCAGGTAAAACAACCTTAGTCCGAGCGCTGCTAGGACTGCTGCCGAAGGATTCAGGCACCGTTCTATGGAATCAAGAGCGTATCGAGCATCCGGGTGAGTTTTTTGTGCCGCCACATAGCGCCTACACACCTCAGGTCCCCCGTTTATATAGCGATACGCTTAGAAATAATATTTTGCTTGGGATGAATCGGGATTCCGAACAGCTTCAAGAAGCCGTTCGTTCCGCAATCCTCGACCCCGATATTGCTCATCTTCAAAAGGGTATGGACACGGTGATCGGACCCAGAGGCGTCAAGCTGTCCGGAGGCCAGGCGCAGCGAACAGCGGCAGCAAGGATGTTCGTACGTGATGCAGAGCTGCTCGTATTTGATGATTTGTCCAGCGCCCTGGACGTCGAGACTGAGCGTAAACTTTGGGATCGCATCTACGAGCAGCGTCAGGGCCAGGCTACTTGCCTTGTCATTTCGCATCGAAAGACAGCGTTGGCTCATGCGGATCACATCATCGTTTTGAAGAATGGTCGTATTGAGGCGGAGGGCTCACTGGAATTCCTTCTTCAGACAAGCGAAGAGCTCCGTCATTTGTGGAATCGGGAAGAAAGCAAGGAAAACGTCGGCTGACGTTTTGTAATTCCAGGAACAGCAATAGAGATAAGATACGGGAGTCGAGCTCCACACTTGAAATGAAGATCGCCTATTTTCTGCAGACCGGATCGGTCGAGAAGAAGGTGGTCTTTTTTGTGATTTTTACCGGAGATATAGAAGGAAAAAAACTAAAAACCACCACGTTTCATAAGCTGTTAAACGCTATTTTCATTGATTTTGTATATGATAACGTAGGTAACCATGTCTGGTTAGTTTTGGTTCATTAAAAAGCACTTTGAACTCGTTAAAAATCGTATTTAAAGATGGTTTTAGGTGTGATATTATATGAAAAAATATGTGGGAGGAGATCAATTTGCAATATGTTTCTTGTTGGTTTGGGGGGATGGTGCAATGACGCCGACTCTTATCGTGTTGATGGTCGCAGCTGTTTTTGTGGGAGCTTTAATGAGAGCTATGTTTGGCTTCGGTGAAGCGATTGTAAGCATGCCTCTGCTTGCACTACTTCCGATTCCACTACAAACTTCAATATCCCTTATTGGGTTAGCTGGGTTAACCGTTGCTATATTTACAGTATTCAGCGGATGGCGACATATTGAACGTTCTATCCTTATACGGCTGGCAGCTGCCACTGTAATTGGAATTCCAGTAGGGATTGTCATGCTTCATTTTACTCCGGCAGCCATTATCACAGCTGGTCTTGGTGTTTTCCTGGTTGTTTACGGGTGTTACTGTTTAATTAAGAAGAATTTTTCATGGGCCATCGAACGACCGCTGCTTAACGGCCAAGGATGGGTGCTGCCTTTCGGTTTTGCTTCTGGAGTGCTTGGAAGTGCTTATAACTTTAATGGCGTGCCTGTCGTTGTCTACGGGACCTTGCGGCAGTGGAATCCGGATCGCTTCCGCGGCACTCTGCAGGCACATTTTCTTATTTCAGGTGTGCTTGTTGTTGCAGGACATGCACTTGGAGGCTTATGGACGGTAGATGCGTTAATTTTTTATACCTATTGTCTACCTGCTATTCTGGGGGCTACCGCACTCGGCATTTTTATTAATAAGAAAATACCAGCTGCAAAATTTGAAAAATACTTATTTATCCTTATTATCCTTCTCGGAATTGTAATGATTTTGCCGCGAGGCTAACAGACCTGAAGTGACCAAGTTCTATTAAGCCTTCGTATGTTTCTCCATAACGGAAAATTGAAGTTACGACATTATACCATGTATTCACAACCTGAGGACATGGATTTGCGTTTATGGATGCCACCATAATAGAGTGAAGCTGTTAATGCCAACCGATCGCATGATTTGCAGCTTGGTATTATAGAGCTAATCATACAGAAGTGAAAAGGGATGAGAAGAGATGGGCATGCCATTAAAAACGATTATTATCGGAACAGGCGGATGGGGGAAAACTTGGTGCACTCAGACGCTTCCTAAGGCTATTCGAGAAGGTCTGGTGGAGGTCGTGGCTGCAGTAGATGTAAACACAGATAATTTGAGTGCAGCTGGCCAATTGCTTGGTTTGAGCGAAGGTCAGTGCTTTACGGATGCGAAATTTGCCTTCGAACAAACGCGTCCACAAATATGTATTATTGCATCTCCTCCTAATACGCATGAGGAAATGGCGGTTCTGGCTATGGAATACGGCTGCGATGTGCTGAGCGAAAAGCCAATAGCCGATACACTAGCATCCAGCTTGCGAATTGTTGAAACGGCGCGCAGGCTGAATCGAAAAATGGGTGTCACGATGACTCATCGGTTTAGAAGACCGATCTGGACATTCCGTGAGCTGGTCCGTTCGGGTGCCTATGGAGAGCTGGACTATCTTGTTATGAATTTTAACTGGCACCGCCGTGACGGCCTGAAAGAAAGACAAGCGAAAATGGTGGATACGATGCTTATTGAAGGAGCGATTCATCAGTTGGATTTGCTAGAAAACTTGGCCGGTGTGCATTGTGAAAGTGTGTATATGGATTCGTGGACTCCTAAATGGGGGAATTATACAGGAAGTGCTCAGGCTTTGTTGACCATGCGTTTTGAGAATTCTGTCCGTGCTTCCTATGAAACAGCCTGGTGCAACGCTTCTCCTCAGCATAGTTGGGAAAAAGAGTACATCCGTGCTGAATTCGAGAGGGCTACCTTAGTATTGAATCGCGGAGGTATTGAGGTCTTTATGGAAGAAGAGAATCGGCTAAAAAGCGATCCGATTGGTAAACCGGTGGAATTCAAGGAAAGCACCAAATGGGGCAATGATTATTTGCTTGATGCGTTCGTTCATTGGGTTCAAGGCGGACAAAAAATGGAGACCGATATCGAATCGAATCTCCACTCTATGATTCTGTTGTTTGCTTCTATTGAGAGCAGCAAGCTTGGAATGCCTGTAAATGTCAAAACATTCGCCCAAGAGAATGGGATTTAAGTCAGCTGAGCTATCTTAAGATACGTCGCTCAGAAGCTGCTTCATTTTCAACTCCGTCTCCGATTCCGGCAGCGGTGTGTAGACACAGCAGCGAAGGTCGGCATGGGCATATACTTGAAAGGAAGTTATCTCGAATCTCATATTACCGGCATGAGGATGATTGAGCTCTCGTACCGTGATAGGCGTTGTGGAAATGTCGCCTCGCTGCCAAAGCTGCGTAAACTGCGGGTTAATTCGGCTGCAGAACGCAGCGAACTCGGCATACCACGGATCTCCCGCGTACTGGCCGTAGTAATTGCGGAATATAGCCAAAAAATCTTTGGCAAAGTCTTCCCAGTTAACCACTAACTCCCGCATTTCTTGTTTCATGAAAGATAGCCAGACGATGTTCCGCTCTTCGCTGCTGATATGTCCTATACTGCTCATTACTGCGCTGGCAGCTTTGTTCCAGCCGATAATATTGCAGCGTCTATCGGCGATGAAGGCAGGGCACGGACACAAATAGTCAAGAATGCGCTGTAAAGTGGGACTCATCATAGGCTGGTCTCCGGTAAAATCGGGATATGGAAACGGGTAATCCGCTGATCTATGTAAGGGTTGTTCTTCTACTCGATAATCGTCAATTAATGTCACAATCGTCACTCCGTAATAAAGACGTACAAGTGATTATAAAATATACGCAACTAAAAAACAATATGTTGAATTCGACGAATTTTTTTGTAAATTTTAACTTCATATTTCAGCTTTCGCTAGGATGCATAAAATAACGACATTTTTTCGCAATACACCGTAACTTTCAGGGTTCAATTTTTGATAATCTAAAAGAGAAGCTCATGTTGGAGGAAGGTTAGGATAGGGGGATTCCATATATGTGGAGCAAAGCTTTATTTGAACAAGTTCGCGAAAAATGTAAGCGTTACCCAGAGGCTCAGAGTATCTATGAGCGGTTTCGAAAGCAGCCTGAGCAGATTCTAGCCCAGCGTTTTGATATACCGCTTCTCGGCGGTGGATGGAGCCACGATTATAACTGTCCTACGGACGGAGATCGTCTTATCCTGATTGATAGACATCACCACCGCTGCCCTACTTGCAACAGTGTGTGGAGCGGCTCGCCTTGGGACGAGGTGGCAACGGCCAATGAGCATTGGAACTATAGCAAGACTTGCCGGAATGCTGCTGTATTATTCGGTATTGACGGAGAAATGCGCTGGGCGGAGTGGGCCAAGCAAGTTCTACTGTTTTATGCAGATCACTATGATCAATATCCACTACACGACCGTTTCGGGGGCGGGAGCCACACATCCGGCAAGGTCATGTGTCAGACACTATCAGAAGCGAGCTGGCTTTGCCTGCTGGCTCAAGGGTTTCATATATTAAAGCTCCATGATGTGCTCACTCAGAAGGAAATTCGTCATATCACTCATAAGCTGTTTCTACCTGCTTTAGGGGTCGTTGCGAACAATCCGGCTGGCATATCGAATTGGCAGACTTACCATAACGCGGCGAAAGCTCTAGTTGCAGCCGCCTTGGATGAACGGGAGATGCTGCAGCAGGTTATTGACGATCCGGCGAACGGATTTTATTTTCAAATGGAAAACAGTTTGGGCGAGGACGGCTTTTGGTACGAAGGGGCATGGGGGTATCATTTCTATACATTAGAAGCACAGACATTGATTGTCCTTGCTGCGGAAAGCTTTGACTTGCGACTGTATGAGGAACCCCGGTTCCAGTCCATGTATCGTGCGCCTCTGGAATGCATGTTCCCAGACGGAACGCTGCCTCCCATCCATGATTCAGGTGAGGTGAGGGTGGAAAAATATTCGCACCTTTTTGAGTTTGCAGCAAAATTTATCGGTATTGGTGACGAGGTCATTCATAGTGGGGGAACCAGAGAGTCGCTCTACAGCCTTCTGTTCGGTTTCGAGGATGAAATATCTCCCCGTGTGTCCGACGCATCAACCTCATCGGTTACGCAAGATGGGTTCGTCCATCTAAAAAAAGCGGGAATGCTGTTCCTTAAACAGAAGGCAGATTCCATAGAGCAGAGTCGTCTTGCGATGATCGATTATGGCGAGCATGGAGGGTGGCACGGTCATCAGGATAAGCTGAATCTGCTGTATTATGCTGGTGGACATCCATGGCTAACGGATGCAGGGATGCTGCCTTATGGCAATCCGATCCACTTTGAATATTTTAAGCAAACAGTAGCACATAACACTGTAGTTGTAGGTGGACGATCTCAGGAAGAAGCTGAAGGCCGAATCCAATTTATGCGAATATGCGAGGATGGAGCCTTGGAAGCCGTAATGGATGTTAGCGTCGCCTATCCAGATGTTCTGTTAAAACGCAAAATTATGATGAAGCAGGACGTTCTTCTAGACGTATTTCATGTCCGTTGTGAAAATGCACAGAATGTTGATTGGATTATTCATACGCAAGGCGTACCCGCGGCCGATGGGCAAGAAGTCAAAGGAGCTCCGCATTGGAATGATGCTCCTGAAGATGTTCTTGGGACAGAGGATGGCTACCGTTACTTAAGTAATCCCAAAGCAGGAAAGTTCAATGGGCATCAGTGGACGATGCAATGGCAGTGGAATATGGAATCAGCCGATAAGGATAGATTGTCGCTAATAGCTCTGGAGGCAACCGAGGAAGAGGAGTTGTATCTGGCCGAGTCTATTGCTATGCCGTCTATCGGCAAAAGAAGCACCTTGATTCGCAGAAGGAAGAACGTAAAGGAGACTGTATTTCTGGCGGTTTTTGTCGCTTCCAGAAATGCTGTTGAGGGAGTAGAATGCAAGGCAGATTATGATGCGGCTGCAGGGGAAGTTACTGTTCGTATTGGTGATAGCGCTCCCGTTATATTATCAGCACGCTTTGATAAATAGAAGTTAATATGGAAGTAATAAGCCGGTGTATTGTCTTGGTATAAGGACGATTCATCGGCTGTTTCGTCATTTCATGCATAGTGAGATGGATTGACTTATTGCAAACAAAATTATAAAATATCTATATATAAATAAACTTTGTTAGGAAGTGTTTGTGTAATGGAATACTCGGAGTTGTTTTGGAAGGTTCCGCTTAAGGAACTGAAGCAAGGCTATAGTTACCAAGATAGCACAGAACAATATATATGTCTTGTTTGCGGTAAAGCATTTGAGAAAGGAATCATTTATAAAGCTGGAGAGACCTTATACGAAGCGGAAAAGTATGCCGCGCTCCATCTGGCTCAAGAGCATGGCTCTATGTTCGATTATTTAATCGGACTGAACAAGAAGCTGACAGGACTGTCGGATCTGCAAAAAAATTTGCTTAGAATGTTTTATGAAGGCTACAGCGACAACGAAATTGTAAAGCAATTAGATGGCGGCAGCGCTTCGACAATTCGTAATCATCGCTTTGCGCTGCGTGAGAAGGAGAAGCAGGCGAAGCTGTTTCTTGCGATCATGGAGCTGTTGGAGCAGAAAAATGGTAAGCCGAGGACCCACGAAAAGTCTTCGCCGAAGAAGCAACTTGTACCGGTTCACCGTACGGCTACGATTCGCGATGAACGTTATGCGGTAACCGAGGAAGAGTACCAAAGCATCGTATTGTCGTATTTCAAAGAGGGACTGGACGGCCCTTTGAGTCTCTTTCCGAAGAAGGAGAAGCGTAAAATTGTCGTGCTGAGCCACCTTATCAATCGATTCGAACCAGGACGTCGGTATACCGAGAAGGAAGTCAACGCAGTGCTTGAAGAGGCGTTTGTTGACTATGTGACGCTGCGTCGCTATTTGATTGAATATGGTTTTATGGACCGTGAAGAGGACGGCAGTGCTTACTGGGTTAAAGAAGGTGTACCGGTCGTAACCGTCGAACGACGCAGTGAGCTGTTACAGGCATATAAGAATATGAAGCGCATCGCTGGTGTTTATGCTGTGAAAAACCAGGAAAATGGTAAAATATTAGTTGGAAGCAGCGTGAACTTAGATGCGATATGGAATCGAATCCAGTTTGAGCTAGATATGAAAGGCCATCGTAACAAGCAGTTGCAAAGGGACTGGAAGGAATTTGGAAATGAAGCATTTGCCTTTGAGGTGCTTGAGGAGGTCAAAGAACCCAAGGCAGGACAGGAAGAACTAATGAAACAATTAGCTGCGATGGAGGCTTCTTGGATAGAGAAGCTGAAGCCCTTTGAAGAAAAAGGCTATAACGAGGGATCACGCTAGTGTTTCGGAACATGTAGGTATGAGAATAGATTGGGAGCCCGTCGAATCGAATCGGCAGCGGGTTCCCTTTCTCTTTATAGGCTCTTATTTTGGGGAGGGCGGTTTGCCTGCATTAACAATGAGGGATATGGACTCAAAAAGACAAAAAAGATAAATCCTACGCATATTAAAGCATTTAACAATAAAGAAACTTTATTTTGCTTGTGATACCATCTAAGCGTTGTCATTATAATTGATTGTCGTTTTCTGAAATAAGGATGAAGAGTCATTAGTTCGTGCTGCCATAGATTAAGTGATGAAAAGGAGAGGAATCAAATGAGGTTTGTAGTTGCTGCGCAAGGAAGCGGGGATTTCAGGACAGTTCAAGCCGCTGTCGATGCGGCACCGGATGGAAGTGACCAGGAAATCACGATTTATATTAAAAACGGAATCTACGAAGAAAAACTGGTCGTTCCTAAGGCGAAACGGAAGTTGCGCTTAATTGGAGAATCCCGTGATGGAGTTATTTTGACCTATTCAGATAATGCCAAGACTTTAGGTGAGGATGGAGAACCGATAGGGACCTTCCGCAGCTCGAGTACGTTTTTTCACGGTGACGATTTCATAGCTGAACATTTAACGATTCGCAATGCGTCAGGCCAGGGAACAGGGCAGGCGGTAGCGGTATTCGTGACCGGTGATCGGATGGTGTTCCGCCATGTAACGATGTTGGGCTTTCAAGATACGCTGTATACCGGGGAGAGCAGACAATATTACGAGGAGTGCCGGATCGAGGGGGATGTCGATTTTATATTTGGCCCTGCTTGTGCTGTATTCAATAGATGTGAAATTCATAGCAAACGTAAAGGAGGCTATTTGACTGCGGCCTCTACGCCGGAGCACCAACCATATGGATATGTGTTTTTGGATTGTCAAGTAACGGCGGATCCGGGTATGACGGACATCTACCTTGGCAGGCCTTGGAGACCTTTTGCCAATGTTGTCTGGATTCGGACTGGAATGGACGCGTCGATCAAGCCGGAGGGCTGGCATAATTGGAACGATCCTGGCCGTGAAGCAACTAGCCGTTATTACGAATATGGCAGCAGCGGACCGGGAGCTAACCCGGAAACGAGGGTGGCTTGGTCCAAGCAGTTGACGCAGGAAGAAGCAGATATGTATACTGTAAGAACTGTTCTGTGTGGATCGGACGGTTGGAATCCTGAAGTTACTCGGATTGGATAACGGACAAAACGAGCGCTCACAAAGAGCTATCAAGATAGTGACGGGTAAATAACTAGTTAAAAAATTCATGCTTGCTGCGGTTTATCTGCATCTGCGTGGATTTTTTTTAACTTATGCTATTCGGTATCCGGCCTGAAGGGGATTGAATGAAGCTAGTGCATTTGGCAAACTTGTTGTACAATATATGGCGCTGGGACTTTTTAGCGAATTTACAGCAAGCGTATATCGTTTATCGTGCTTTTTATTACTATCTAGAGTTGAATGAGGGATTAGGATGTTGGTTGCCCAAAGATGGCAAAAAATCGTACAGCTCGTCAACGAGCGAGGCAGTATCCGGGTGACGGAGCTCAGTGCAATATGCGAAGTAACGGAAGAAACGATCCGCCGGGATTTGGATAAGCTGGAAAGCGAAGGCAAGCTGCTGCGCAGTCATGGCGGAGCGATCAGCATTCCTTCCTCACAGTCAGAGACGCCTTATATTGAGCGGGAAACGACAAATGCGGACGAAAAGCGCAGAATAGCTCAAGAGGCGGTAAGTCATGTGAACGAGCATGATCGGATTATTCTTGACGCCAGCTCGACGGCTTGGTATATGGCACAGCGGCTGCCGGATATTTCTTTAACCGTATTGACGAATTCGATTAAGGTTGCAGTGGAGTTAAGTACAAAAGAGAAAATTAAGGTCATCTCTACAGGAGGCTTGCTCTCTTCCCATTCGTTATCTTACGTTGGCCCGCTGGCCGAACGATCGCTCAGCACCTATCATGTGGATAAGGCATTCATTTCTTGCAAAGGCTTGCACATTCAACGGGGATTAAGCGAGTTTAATGAGCTTCAGGCATTGATTAAGCAAAAAATGATAGGCATTGCTGACACCACTTATGTGCTGGCTGATTACAGTAAGTTCGGACAGCAGTCGCTGGCGCATGTTGCCTCGTGGGAGGACATCCATCATGTAATTACGGATGAGAAAACGGACCCGGTGATTATCGCACAGCTGACGGAATTGTCTGTGAATGTACTTCAGATCCAGAGTACTCTTTAAGAGTGGAACGTTAATGAATCGATACGAATAAGTGTATTAGTGAAAAGCTTGAGAAATCAGGCTTTTTTTGCATTTATAGCAGCAGTAATCTTACTTAGGAGAGTTCGGTCATAGTTATTCTTTCCCCAGTGAAATAAGAAAGCTCATGGTAAAATATTAGAAATGGAAGTTGAAATAGGATGAGGAGGCGAGGCGTATGTTTCAGATTGAAGAAGCGACGATTAGCGCAATGCAGCTAGCGATGGAGCAGGGAGATTGCTCTTCTTTCGAGCTAGTACAGCAGTACATGGAAAGGATTGCAATGTACGATCAGCAGGGACCTAAGATAAACTCCATATTGGAGCTGAACCCGGATGCACTCCAGTTAGCAGAAGCGTCTGATGCGGAACGGCGCGCAGGTATTGTACGCGGTCCATTGCACGGTATTCCGGTACTTCTTAAAGATAATATCCAGACAGCGGATAAAATGCATACGAGTGCCGGTTCTATAGCGTTAGCAGATCATTACGCCAGTCAAGATGCTTTTCTCGTAGCCCGGCTTAGAGAAGCAGGTGCAATTATCTTAGGAAAAGCTAATATGACAGAGTGGGCGAACTTTATGACCGAAGGAATGATTGCTGGCTACAGCTCACGGGGCGGACAGGTGTTGAATCCCTATGGGCATAGCTTTTTTGCAGGTGGTTCCAGCACGGGCTCTGCGGTGGCTGTGGCTGCCAATCTAACAGCGGTTGCGGTCGGTACGGAAACATCAGGATCGATCATTAGTCCGGCCATTAACAATTCAATCGTGGGCATTAAGCCTACCTTAGGGCGTATCAGCCGAAGCGGTGTCATTCCGCTATCCCACAGTCAAGATACGGCAGGCCCGCTTGCCCGAACGGTCGAGGATGCAGCCATACTTCTTGGAGTGCTATGTGGAATTGACACTGAAGATGCCGTAACCGGTTATGCCGCAGGAGCAGAAGTGTCCGATTTTTCAGCGTTTCTTGATAAGAACGGACTGAAGGGAGCGCGAATCGGAGTTCCGCGGCAGGTGTTTCATGATGATTTGACTGAGGAAGAAAGGGCGCTTTTCGCCGAGGTTCTTCAGCAATTAGCGGATGCCGGGGCTCAATTGGAAGACCCTGCAGATATAGGATCGGCTGAGGAGCTCTCCCGGTTTCGATCGAGCGTGCTGCTTCACGACTTCAAAGCAGATATCAACCATTTTTTGAGTAAGCTTCCTTCACATCTTCCTATTCATTCCCTCCAAGAACTTATTGCTTTTAATGAGGCTCATCCTGAGCAAGCGTTGAAATACGGCCAAAAGATATTGATTGCCTCGGAGAAAACCTCCGGTCAATTGACAGAGCCTAAATACATAACAGACCGCTTAAAAGATATTCGATTATCGCGAACAGAAGGTATAGACAGCACGATGAGAGAGCACCGTCTTGACGCATTGTTATTTCCTGAGACATTAGGCGACTCCATTGCGGCTAAAGCAGGATATCCCTCTATAGCAGTGCCGGCGGGATATCTTCAGGATGGAAGGCCGTATGGAATCATGTTCGTCGGAGCTGCTTTCTCAGAGCCGGTACTGATTAAGCTGGCTTATGCGTTTGAACAGCTCCAGATACGCAGAGAAGCGCCTAGACTTGAAGGGGAACAATAGATTCAGAAGGTTACCAAAAGAAGAAGGGAATGGCCGGCGGACGTTTTATTAAGCTCAAAGCAGTCATTTAGAGCTGCCGCTGCATCCCGTGATTATTAATGCTGAGCAGGTGCATGGAGCATTTGCTTTTTTCTAATGATGAAAAAGCTTATGAATAGATTTTCTGTAAGCGATATAATTCATAATAAAATGTGGTAGAATGTGGTAAATAATTATGTGCTGGAGGATGCAATGCGAGCGACTCACGATATACTCCATGTATGGAAGCAATTTGATTCCCATCCGATGGAGACGTTAACGAAAGCTTGGTACTCTGTGATCTCAGGAGAAGGCAAGCAAAGAAGCATTGAAGTAATGGAAGAACACCGAGATCGGTATGGGTTATCCGGAAATTGCTTTGATCTAGCTCTCTGGCTAATTCATAACTGTAAATCTAACGGGATTAACGCATATGGGATAGGGCATGATCTGCATACACCTAAGGCTCATGTAGCTGTTATTGCAATTAATCATAAGGGGCGACGTTATTTTTGCGACTTGGGCGATCAATGGATTGAGCCTATATTAATTGACTCTACTAGTCAGGATTATTGCGAAGACGAGCTCGAAGGTTTTGTGACGGGAGGCAAGGTGAGGGCAGAAACGATCAATGAGGGGATCCGATTTGCCTATATAAGGTCTAACGGCAAAGTAAGTTATCAATCCTTCGACTTAACGCCGATACCAGCAGATGAACTGATGGCAGCAGCAAATTACTCTCAGTCACTGTTGAGACATCCATTAGTGGAAATGCGCCTAAAGAAAACGAATGAAATCGTCCACTGGGAGTTTGACAGCTGGAACAGCTTTGAGAGCGGCAGTGAAGGTCTGATCCTGGAGTCGAAGCTGGAGAATGACGAGCAATGGGCTTAGAGGATTCATGCGAGAACCGGTATGAACACAGAGGTTGTTCTTAAAGCTTTAACCGTGTATTCGAAAGGCCTAGTACAATAGTAGCTAATAGGGAGGGTATATGTCAACAGCTAAGCAAGAAGTCATATTGTCGGAGTACGACCCAAACTGGGTTATCCAGTTCCAACAGGAGAAAGCGGATATCGTCTCCATATTGCAGGACATTGTGATAGGGATCGAACATATTGGAAGCACATCAATACCTGGAATGGCGGCCAAACCTATTATTGACATTATGGTTGGAATTGCTGATCTTGAGCAGCTTACAGCAGCCTATATCGACCGATTGAATGATATAGGATATGAACATGTAGAACATGCTGGCTTTCCGGAACGGAAGTTTTTCAGAAAAGGAGAACGCAAGGCAGGGACGCATCATATACACATTTACCTGTATAATGGCGAACATTGGAAGGCAAATGTGGGATTTAGAAACTATTTGCGTAACCACCCTGAAGCAGCATTACAATATGCCGAACTGAAAAAGCAGCTAAAAGAACAGCATGCTTACAATAGAGAAGCATACACAAACGCGAAAGCGCCGTTTATTCAAAGTATCATTGCTCAAGCGATTTCGTGTTAATATAAGATGGATAACAAATGATTAGCATGCTGGAGGAAATCAAATGAAAAAAGAGCTTTTAATTTTGTGGTTGGAAGAAAAAATTCAACAGATTAAGGATACGCCCGTAAGCGTAGTAGATACGAAGGAAAAGCAGCATTATTTGCTGGGCAGCCTGAAGACATTGGAATTGATCAAAGAGCAGCTGGAGCAAGGTAAGTTCGATGCATTAGACGAATAAGTGTCTATGGATCTTGGAGCAATCGGGAGAATACTAGGAAGCAGAAGTCCGTCGCGGAGGTTCGATTCATTTGATGGAGATTGTGCATAACAGGTGGGGAAAAGCTGATGCTGCTTTTATAAATAGGATTGAACACAACATGGCTGGGACGAAAAAAAATTTTCGTGCCGGCTTTTTTATTAGCATAGTGAGGCGTAACACAAAGACTTTCTCTGACGAAAGGCGCAGGTGGTTTATTTGGATCAAACTTCACTTCATAGCATCTTAACCAACTATGATATTTTGGCTCAATCTATTGATTTTATAAGACACAATGAAAACTGTACTTACAAAGTCGTGGGTTCAATAGGGAAGCAGTATTTGCTTCGCATCCATCAACCTGTAACAGAAAACTTTAGAGGAGTGCAGCATACCCGGGAAGGACTGGCTTCGGAGATGAAGCTTCTGAAGAGGTTAGCGGAGCAAACTGAACTTATTGTCCAGGCGCCAGTCCCTAACCGATTGGGGGATTACGTTACGGAATGGGTTTCGGATGAGGAAACAATATGCTGTACGTTATTACGATGGATCGACGGAATCTCTCTATCGGATCAAGATATGGAGCAGAGTGAGAACGCGTACCGATTAGGTAGCTATACGGCCAAGCTGCATGCGCATTTCCAAAGCAGTGATCATACGCAATATGGGTTCAGACCAGTGTATGGTTTGGAACGAAATGAGAAAATGATCGGACAAATACTTACCGGTCAGCAGTTAGGTTTGTTTGGAAACAATGAGCGGATTATCGTGGAAGAGGTCTTTAAACACATCAACCTTAATTTGAAGTCTCTTGGCATCCATGCGGGTAGTTGGGGGATGGTTCACGCTGATATCAACAGGAGTAATATTATTGTATCGGAAGGAGGGTGGTCGTTCATAGATTTTTGCTTATCCGGTTACGGTTATTATTTAATGGATGTTGGCGCGGGGGCTCTTATGATGAAGGGGGAGAAGAAGGAGCTTTTTCTTAAAGGCTATTCCGACGGGTTTCCTCTTGAGGACGACCCTCTCAGGCTCCTTGAAGGCTTTATGCTGCTTGCCATTTTTGGCTATTATGCCTTCCATATGCAAAACAAGGAAAAGCACGTATGGATCCGTGAAAGATTGCCTCGTTTATGCGAAACGTACTGCAAACCGTTTTTGGAAGACAAACCGATTTTTTATCAGCTTTAACATCGATATATCATTTTACAAAAAAAGCTTTATTCAGATAGTATAGATTTATGGGGATTACTTCCATATATGTAGGATACAATAAGCCTCAGTCACAACATTCTCAGAAGAGAGGGAACATCATGAGAGCTATCTATCCCGGGTCCTTTGACCCGTTTACGTTAGGGCATTTGAACATTTTGGAGAGAGCGACACGACTTTTTGAGCAGATTGATGTTGTTATAGCCAGCAACAAATCGAAATCGCATATGTTTTCTCCAGAAGAAAGATATCAGATTGCCCGATTGTCTACCATACATCTAAACCAAGCCGTTCGCGTAGTCCATTATTCCGGCATCATTGTCGACTACATTAAAGAACATCATATCGATGTCATTATTCGGGGCATTAGAGGATCAACGGATTTAGATTATGAAATTAAGCTGGAGCAGTACAACCAAAAGGCCTGTTTGGCCGAAACGGTTTATTTAACACCAACCACCCAGCATTTGAACACGAGCAGCACCTTAGTCAAAATGTTTTTGCAGACTCAGAGAATTGAGCTGGCGTCAGGCTACATGACAGATAACGCATTGAAATATATTCAAACTGTACTGGAGAGCCGCTAGGCTGAAAAGAGTTTGGCGTAACTGGACCGAAAGGTGATGCCAATTGAATACCGCGAATAAGATAACGTTCATTCGGATCGGTTTATTTTGGTCCAGAGTCATAAGCTTTCTTCCTGGATCGCCGTCATCATTATTGCACGGGAAATGATTATAACCGGGATTCGAATTGTGGCTGCTGGTAAAAGAATCGCTCTCGCTGCTGATCGTTACGGAAAAATCAAGCTTGTTGTACAGGTAGCCGCAGTGACAGCTGTCATATTGAACAATCAGCCGTTCCAATGGTGGATAGGAATCCCGGTCGATCAGATCCTTATGTACGGTGCCGCTGCGATAACGATTTACTCCGGCTTCAACTACATAAGGAGTAATATGAAAAGGTTGGAGCTGCACCTATAGCTGCAACCTGGAAAGGAAGCCGTAGAATGCGCATTATCGTAACGGGTGGAGCTGTCATCAAGGATAAGCATGGCAGAATCTTAATGCAACGAAGATCGGACTATGGAAATTGGGGACTTCCTGGTGGAGGGATGGAGGCGGGCGAATCGGTAGAAGAGACGATGAAGCGGGAGGTTCTCGAAGAAACAGGGCTTGTTGTAGTGGAGTGCGCAATTTATGCGGTCTATAGCGGTCCGAGAATGCAGTATCGTTATCCAGATGGTAATGAAGTGGTCTTCGTCATGTTTATATTTGATGCTAGAGTAGATTTAGAGAACCGGATTGCTGCCGATGGGGCAACACTATTGTTTCATGATAAATATAATGAGTCTTTACTGCTTGAATTTAAGCATTTGGAAGAAATCGATATATCGGACATTAGCAGCGTACAGCGTCCGCTATTTGAAGATTTGAAGAATGAAGTAAGGGGTTTGATGAGAACTTAAGTTCTCAGTAGTGTGGTGAAAAATAGCGAGAAGTTGATTGAACATGATCACGATTAGAAGAAGGGGGAGTTAGAATGGAATTAGGTCAAAAGCTCGGTCAGGGACGACAAGCCGAGGTTTTTGGTTATCAAAAAGATCAGGTTGTGAAGCTGTTTTATCCAAACACTCCTCACTATGTTATTGAACATGAATTCAAAATTGCAGCTTCGATACAACAGCCTGGTTTACCAGTGGCAAAGGTGTTCGAAATTATTACGGTTAACGACAGAACAGGTATCGTGTATGAGAAGCTTGAAGGTCCGACGTTGCTACAAATGCTATTAAGCGACGTTTCTAAAGCTGTATGGATAGGAGAAATAAGCGCTCATTTGCATGCCGATGTGCATCGAAGCCGCAACGACAGTCTCCCTTCGCAGAAGGAAGATTTTGAGAAGAAAATAAGAACTGTAAAAATAGAGTCTGTCTTGAAAGAAAAGGCGCTTCGATTGCTAGATACTCTGCCTGATTCTAGTGAGGTATGTCACGGGGATTACCATCCGGATAATATCCTACTTTCGCCAAGCGGTCCGTACGTTATTGACTGGATTAATGCCAAAAGAGGAAACCGTACGGCTGATTTTGTATTAAGCGCCCTCATGCTCAAAATTGGAGAGGTTCCGGACTTCATCCCCCACTATGAGAACCTTAATATTTCCAGGTCTATTCTATTTAAAGCTTATACTCAAACTTACTTGAAAGAGCTGCCCACCGACAAATCAGATATCTTGCCATGGATTCCGCTTGCAGCGATTTTCAGACTCGAACAGGGCATCGAATCGGAGCATTCACGCTTGATCAAGATCATTCGGAGGTCATTAAGCAGCATATGAAGCAAAAGATCGCAAACCGGCCGAATTGGACTCGCATATTGAAAAAAAGATACGATCAGCAGTATATCAATGACGAGGTGTTCGAGGGCTATATGAGCTGCTTATATCTCGATCAAGTAAGGGAGCCTCTCTCTGTACAATATGCTGATGACAATGTCTGTATCGTTGATCATGGTTATTCGTGGATTATGCTGTTCCCTCGGGACAGTCATCATAGTGTAACTATTATGCTGGATAGTAAGGATCAGGTGCTGCAATGGTACTTTGATATGACCTGGCTAACAGAGCTGAACGACGAAGGAGTACCTGTCATTCATGATCTATATTTGGATCTAGTCCAGCTGCCGAACGGTAACCATTATGTTTTGGATGAAGAGGAGCTGCTGGAGGCGCTTCATGAGGGGGTCATTAATGAAGAGACCTATGAGATTGCCGTTCAAGAAATAGAAGTCCTTAAACAGAGTCTTGAAAAAGGTGATAACAAGTATATTCTTAATACTGAAAAGTATATAAAGCTGTTAAGAAAACATAGATCGAATGAGGACACATGCACATAAATATAATATTTTTATAAAAGGAAAAGTCGCACATCTTCCCATAAAGGAGGAAGCCGCGACTTTTTTGTGCTGTAAAAGGATCGCTTTAGCTCTCATATAAGCGCTGTCCGGTGAGTGATAAATCATAGCCTTGAATGGAGCGAAGCTCATTCTGAAACGACTCCGATTGTAATATTTGAATAACGGCTTCAATCCATTCCTGATTATCCGGTGTCCTAAGCATCACGAGATCGTACCGTTCTTGGATTAACGGAATAAAATCGACATTACCGACTATAGCCGCAGCCTTCTCAATTCCGACCCCAATATCGGCCTCTCCGGAAGCAACTTTCCCTGCAACCGCCATATGGTTCGATTCTTCTCTCAAATATCCATCCAGTTGATCAGAGCGAATATGGTGAAGACGAAGCTGCTCATCGAGCAGAACACGGGCGCCGGAGCCTTTCTCACGATTGACCAGACGAAGGCCAGGCCTGCCCATATCACTCCAACCGCTGATGTTCAGAGGATTGCCTTGTTGAACATACAAACCGGCCTTCCTAGATAACATATTGACTACCGTGTATGAAAATCCGACTAACAGCTTGCGAATATAGGGGAGATTATATTCCCCAGTATCTCCATCCAATAGATGGGTGCTGACAATGTCGGATTCGCCGCGGTACATCGCCATCAGGCTATCCAGACTGCCGACATAAGACCGAAGCGGTCGTATTCCCGATATTTGTTTCTCCATATGCTTGGCCAATATATCCAGGCTTACATCCTGCCCCGTGATGACGACGGAACGGGCGTCGCTAATGAATCGCAATGGTGCAGGAGGGCGCTCCTGTGCAATGATGGACTCATTAACTTGAGCTTTCTTGGCTCTTTGCTTATAAAGATTCAAGTCGGCAGCGTCAACACGCATTTGTTTGCCTACTCGATAAGAGGGCAAATCGCCTTTTTTAATCAAATCATAGACGGTGAGTTTCGATATTTTTAACAGCTTAGCGATCTCTTCCGTCGTATACGACATATCGCTGGACATGGTTATCCTCCCTGTAAATTTTCATTTTTCAATTTACATTTTCAATAACTTGTCGTTATAATGATATTTAATTATAACTAATTATATCTAATTATAACAAAAGGAGATTATGGAATGATTACATATGCAAATAGAAGCATCGTCATCTCGCTGCTTGTCGGGCTCGCTGTTGTGTTCTCCGCTTGCGGAACTCAGCAAGGATCTACCGCTAATTCAAGCTCCTCGAACCCGACTCCTGCGGTTCAAAGCCCTGCGCCGGTGGCAAAGGTTGAATTAACAATTTCGGCTGCTGCCAGCTTAACCGACGCGCTGAAAGAAATTCAGACTACTTATGAAGCTAAGCACAGCAATGTGAAGTTAAACTTTAACTTTGGAGCTTCCGGCTCTCTGCAGCAGCAGATTGAACAGGGGGCTCCGGCAGACTTATTCCTATCGGCTGCGACCAAAAATATGCAGGCGCTTGTAGACAAGCAGCTCATCGATAAGGGCCAGCAAAAGAATCTGCTGACCAACGAATTGGTCGTTGTCATTCCAGCGGATGCCAAGCAGGCGATTAGCAAAGAAGCGGATTTAATGAATCCAGCCGTGAAGAGTATTGCTGTAGGCATTCCGGAAAGTGTACCTGCCGGAAATTATGCCAAAGAAGCACTGACGAACGCAAAGCTGTGGGAGAGCATTCAGCCAAAAACCGTTCAAGGCAAAGATGTCAGACAAGTTCTTCAGTACGTGGAAACAGGTAACTCCGATGCCGGCTTCGTCTATAAGACGGATGCGCTGACCTCTAAGAAAGTGCAGGTTGCTTTCTCAGTTAATCCATCATGGTACACCTCGGTTGAATATCCGATTGGGATTGTGAAGGCCACTAAGCACAGCAAAGAAGCTGAAGAAGTGTATGCTTATCTGCAATCGAAGGAAGCGCTGGATGTGTTCGTGAAATATGGCTTCTCCATTCCTAAGAGTTCATAATGACTGGAGCTCAGTTTTGGTCACCTGTCCAATTATCGCTTCAAGTAGCTCTATTGTCCAGCGTGATAGTAACCGTACTGGGGGTTGGATTAGCTTGGTGGATGTCACGAAGGTCGTTTAGAGGAAAAACACTAATAGAGACGGCCTTCATGCTGCCGCTTGTACTGCCACCGACTGTAGTGGGATTTCTGCTGCTGGTACTGCTTGGACGAAAAAGCGGGCTAGGTCGCTTGATCGAATGGGTCTTTTCGGCGCCAATTATTTTTTCCTGGTGGGCAGCTGTCATTGCTTCCATCGTCGTTGCCTTCCCTTTGGTTTACCAAACGATGAAAGTTGGGTTTGCCTCCATCGATAAAAGCTTGGAAGATGCAGGACGATCTATGGGAGCGAATGAATGGCAGCTGTTCCGGCATGTGACGCTTCCGTTAGCTTCTCATTCTCTCATCACTGCCTATATCCTTGGCTTTGCGCGTGCATTAGGGGAGTTTGGAGCTACTTTGATGATTGCAGGCAATATCCCAGGTAAAACCCAAACCATTCCAACAGCGATCTATGTAGCGGTAGATTCCGGTAATATGACGTTAGCATGGGCTTGGACAGGTACGATGATCTTGATTTCTTTCGTTATGCTCCTATTAACCGGAAGGAAAAGGAGCTAGAGCTAGTTATTGTTTGGTGTCCGCAGAGCGGGCACTTTTTTTATTTCAACGAGATTCACAGAGAATGGAAGGGAAAGAATTTACTGCAACAATATGTCATTTTGTGGTAGCATAAAGAGGTTGATGAAATTTCGTGCATGAACACCTGTACACACAAGGAGGAGAGTCCTTTGCTAACATTTATTTCTGATCTTCCTACAGACAGGCCCATTGCCGGAGTGCACTGCGTGCCGATTTTGGGTAATGGAAATATGATGATGGTGTGGGATAAGGACGAACAGACATTAACGACCATTGGCGGTAGGGTTGAGGATAACGAGACATTAGAAGAAGCTTTATATAGAGAAGTGATGGAAGAAGCAGGCATAAGGATCAGCGGCGAGGCTAAGCCCTTTGCATGCTGGTATTGGGAAGAGACAGATACTTATACCGTGTATTTCTTAACCAGGGTGCAGAGCTACGATACAATGCCGGAAGGTTTTGAAAAAACAGGCTATGTCATTATGAACTTCCAGACGGCAATTCAGTTGATAACTAAGCTGGAAGGTACTGGAGCAAGAACGGACATAATAGCAAGAGCGGAGGCATTGATGGAACCCTACCTTTCTTGCAAATAGAATGGAGTGAAAGCTGTGATCATTCGCGAAACGGAACAAGAATTCGTTATGACGACTCAGCATGACCATGCTGGTTTATCCGCTCATATTGCAGCACAGTTTTGTGATGATATCTTTCTTGGGGATGTCTATATTCCCGATGTCCTTCAGGCAATTACAGAGCATGATCGAGCCTGGATCCGCTTGGATCACACGCCGATCTGGAACGACCAAGATCATGTACCGTTTTCGTTTAGCGATTATCCGATGCTGCCCAAGCTTGTTCTTTATAAACTGGGGATCGATGAAGTGGAGCAAATGAGTGAGTATGCGGCATTCCTTTGCAGTAAGCATTATGCTTCGTTTCAACAATTACAGCATTCCTCACACCCGGATTGTATTGCATTCTGCAGCGGTGAGGCCAGACGCCAAGCACGAATTCAAGAAAAGCTTAAGTTTCCGAAGGAAATGATCGAGCGTCATTTTCAGCTGCTGCAGCTGTGCGACGATATTTCCTTGTACGTAGGCCTGAATAATCCGGGATCGACTAAGGATAAGGAGCATCCGTGGTTCCGGGACGGGTTTACACTGTCTGAACCACTCCTGCCTGACGGCAGCAGGAGACTTATCGCAGAGTGGCTTAATGAGAAGGAAATCAGGATGACGCCTTTCCCGTTTAAACACGATTTTAAGACGACTGTGCCTATCAAGTGTGTTTCCAAAGAAGCAATTCGATCACTTGGCATGAACAGGGCGTATGAACAAGCGATTTTACAGGAGCAGGAAGTTATTTTTTGCAACTGACAACAAATTGATCATTACATTGAAATAACACGGAGGAGTGCAGTGTGACGAATCACAAGCCGATATCATCGAGAAAAGGCCTAGAGCTGGTTGAGAAGATCAGAAAGCAATGCTCCACATTTCCAGAAGTAACAGAAAACATAGATTCGTTCGGACATACTTCATTTCGTGTAAAAGATAAGCCGTTTGTCATGTTGGGGGAAAAGGACCAGGTCTTCTTGTCCATCAAGACGGATAAGGATACACAGCAATTTCTCCTTCAGCAGGAGGATACTAATTATTTGAAAACTCGATATATCGGACATCATGGATGGGTTACAGTGCGCAGTCATGAGCGAGCTGACTGGAAAGAGCTTGAAGAATTGATCATCGAAGCTTATTTCCGTAACGCCCCCAGGAAATATCAGAGTTTGCTCAAAGCAAGCAGAGAATAAATAGATACCATCCTTAACACTTGTAAGGAGGAAAGTTCTCACCTTGTGTCGTATTGGTAAAGAACAAGGCAAACGAAAGAATTAGGAGAACGTATGTTGATCTATTTTAAAGACTATTTATTGAACTTATTTTTTATTTTTTCTCCGCTCGTACTGTATCCTTATATTTATAAAACGAAAAAAAAGCCTTTGCTTTACCGTTTTTTAATCTACACTCTTTTTGCCTGCGCTTTAATTGTCACCATGTCGTTTCCTACTCATTTAGACGGGCTTCTCTTTGATTTTCGCTCCATTCCTTTAACGCTTGGTTCGTTATATGGCGGTATCCCTGTTTCGATCATTTTGTATATAACCCTCATGCTTTATCGTTTAATTACAGGTAACCCTAACAATCTCATTTATATCGTTTCCTTGGCTCCGAGCTTCGTAATTCTTCTCTATTACATCAAGAGATATCCTACATTTAAGCTGCGTCAAAAAGTACTGAGCGCGGTTCTATTATGCACACTCATCAAATTGATAACCTTTGCAACCTATCTTGCTTTGACGAATCACCTGGAATTGCTGTGGATTGAGCCGATAACCAAAATAGAGACGTATTTGCTTCAAGCGCTTATTGCCGGCTTGTGTGTGTACTTAATTGAATTTTTGAATACCTATTTTTATATGCAGGAAGAAGTCGTTAATAGTGAAAAAATCAAAATCGTCAGCGATATGGCAGCTTCAGTAGCGCATGAGATACGCAATCCGTTAACAACGGTGAGAGGCTTTATTCAACTACTAGGTTCAGCTGAATTGGATCAAGAGAAGAAACAATTTTATCAGAAGCTGTGCTTGGAGGAATTGGATCGCGCTCAGGTCATTATTACTGATTACCTTGCTTTGGCCAAACCGGATCCTGAAGTGATAGAGAGAATCAATGTCAATGACGAGGTCCGTTATTTATCGAACGTTCTGTTGACTTATGCCAATTATTATAATATCCAGATTGATGGGATTGTGTCCGAAGACGAGTCGCTTTATATAGTGGGTGATAAGTACAAATTCAGGCAAGCATTCATTAATATTGGCAAAAATGCGATTGAGGCAATGTTCAATGGGGGGTTATTGGCCTTTAGCGTAAAAAGTCAGGAGAGTCACGTCACCATCACTGTGAAAGATTCCGGTGTCGGTATGACCGAAGAACAGGTTCGTCGGCTCGGCACGCCCTACTATTCTACGAAGGAAAAAGGGACGGGCCTTGGGACTATGGTTTCCTTTGGGATCATTAAGAAGATGAATGGAAAAATTGAGCTGAAAAGTGAGCTGGGCAAGGGGACAGAATACAAGATTGTATTCCCGAGGGTCTAAGCGGGGGAAATAAGCGCTACATAAAAAAACCGCATCATACGGACAGTTTGACGAGAAACCCTGAGAGTAAGGTGGGCTTGTAACCAGGGTTTCTCTTCTGTCTGAACCGTACTACGCGATTTCTATCAGCTCGGTTAAAAATATACTTGTTTTAATAACCGTTCCATTTTTTTCAAGTTTAACATAAATCCATTCGGTCTGCTTATCTACGACAGTCCCTTTACCTTCTCTGGTCAAAACCTTGGTTTTGTTCAACAATACTTGAAATGGATAATGTGCAGATTGACTTCTTAGAACTTTCTTCGGCATCATTATAACTTCCTTTATATGAGAATGTATACATCTATTGTGTGTATACATTATTCTAGCATTTCCTCTCAAAAGATTCTGTTTAAAAAATCACACAAAGCGAAAAAAACAAATTCTTGACGAACTATGACAAGCTTTCTACAAAATCCGCTATTTTCCACCCGTTTACAATTAATTGGACTTGCATCACAATGAAATGGAGTACAATATATTGCGGGAGGGATTCCCTTGTCCAAAAAAATTCTTATCATCACCGGCGATGCCGTAGAAGCGCTTGAAGTATATTATCCGTATTACCGTGTGCTTGAGGCTGGTTATGAAGCAGTCATCGCCTCGCCGACGAAGAAAACGCTGCGTACCGTTGTGCATGATTTTGAAGGCTGGGATACCTATACGGAGAAGCCAGGCTACCAGCTTGATTCGCATGTCTCCTTCTCGGAAGTGGACCCTTCGGAGTTTGACGGACTTATCATTCCTGGCGGAAGAGCTCCAGAATACATTCGTCTTGATGAGAACGTGCCCCGCATTTTGGCCCATTTCTTTGAAACTAATAAGCCGGTTGGAGCTATCTGCCATGCAGCGTTAGTGCTTGGCGCATTGAAGGACAAATCGGTTTTTGAAGGACGGACCATGACTGCCTATACTGCCTGCCGGTTTGATGTAGAGCAGCTCGGAGCTCAGTTTACCTCGGATACGCTTCATGTGGATGGTAATATCGTTTCGGGTCATGCTTGGCCGGATTTGCCTGGATTCATGAGAGAGTTTTTAAAACAACTGTCTTAAACATAAGCTTATAAAATAAAAACGTCGGTTGACTGAGGACTCGCCTCTGACTCCGGCGTTTTTTGTCGTCTGTTTCTTAGAGAAAGCTAAGTATGCCGATTGTGGCACTACCCAACATCCAATCCAGCATGGAGATTTGAGCTGCCCAACGATAATTAGCAGTTTGTTCAACTTCCATTTGGCGTTCTTTCATTTGCATTTCGAGCTCGAATAAGTTCATCATTGTCATCCACTCCTTTTGTTTACTGATTATAACTGGATAAAGATGAATAAAAAGTGTAGAATGTGACATGGATTCTTCATCTTTTATTGTTGGAGGGGATTTTTATACTAGAACATTACTATCTGACCCTTCGAAAGCAGCTTCCGAATGCACTTGAAAAAGAAGAAATAGAGGTTACACTCCCTCAACTGACAGAATGGCTTCATTTCTCAAGTCGGAATGTGAATCTGGTATTAAGAAAAATGGAAGAGCAGTCGTGGATTCAATGGCTTCCAGGTCGAGGAAGAGGACATCGTTCCAGAATTGTATTCAGGATTTCTCGAGAGACGCTCGTTCTGCAGATGGCCCAGGGTCATGTAGGAAAAGGGGATTTGCAAAGAGCATTTGCCTGTATCGAAGAATATGATTACTTGCCCAATTTGAGGGATCAGTTTGTCTACTGGCTGGATAGCCAATTCGGATACCGACCGGAAGGAAATGATGGAGAAAGAACGGATACTCTTCGGGTTCCATATCACAATCCAATTCAATGCCTTGATCCTCCGTTCATCACCTTTGTTGTAGAATCCCATATGGCTAAACATATTTTTGATAATATTGTCCGCTACAATCGGCAAACCAAAACCATTGAACCCCATCTTGCTCATCATTGGTGCCACGATAAGACGGGAACAAGTTGGCTCTTTTATCTTCGCAAAGGCGTGCTGTTCCATCACGGAAGAGAAATGACGGCGCAAGATGTCAAGTTCTCGTTAGATCGAATTCGGGATGAAGACGTAGACAGTCCTTATCGATGGATGTTTGAAAATGTGGAGAAGATTGAGGTATACGACCGATATGCCGTCAGGATCAAACTATCACAGCCGAATTCCTTATTTTTGCATTGTTTAAGCTTTGATAGAGCTTCTATCGTACCTGAAGATATGGTACTGTCGCTAGGTGACGCATTTAAGCATAAACCTGTTGGAACTGGGCCGTTTCAAGTCGTGTCGCATGACAATAATATGCTGGTGTGCGAAGCATTTAATCGATATTTTGATAAAAGGGCCCATTTGGATCGTATTGAAATATGGTACACTCCCGATTTACAAAGCAAGGTAAGCTATGTAGAACGGACCATGTATCGGATACGAACCCGAGGAGGGGAAGAATCGCGGGAGCAGCGGAATAACCTAAAGATACTATCTGACGGCTGCAGCAAGATGCTGACCTTTAATCTCAAGCTGGATGGTCCTCAACAGCAGCTTAGCTTCCGTCAAGCCATTATACATGGAATTGATCGGAGGAGGAGCGAGCTTCTGAATTCCGACGATGCTTATTTGGCGGATTGGTTTGTCCCTCGAGTCGATACTTCCAGGCAGGATATGTTATACAATCCTGAGTTGGCGGAGCAGCTGCTTAAGGAAAGCGGTTATCAAGGAGAACCTGTTCTTTTGGCTGTATCCAAAGCTAATATGGAGGAAGCGGAGGCGCTCAGAAAGCTCATGGGTGAAATGGGCATTAACTTACAGCTGGAAGTTTTCAGTGACGACCCTAAGCAGCGGATCGTAACGGTGGAGCGAAGCCACCTGTGTTTGTACGTGATCATATTAGATGATGATTTGGTATTGTCCATATTGGAATTGTTTTTGGCGGATAATAGCTTCGTTCGCAGACATCTTAGCGATGAACTAATTGCTGAGCTAATTCAGATCATCGAGAAGATATTCAGAATTGATTTAGAGTACGGTTCAGACGGTCAAATGGAGTGGATAAACGAGCTTGAACGCTTAGTAAAGAAAAACGCCGCAGTGTTCTTCATGTATCGTTGGCAGCAAAGGACCTTTTATCATCCGTCTTTAAGAGGCGTATCTTTGAATTCGCTTGGATGGGTCCCTTTTCGCGATGTATGGTTCGAGCCGGTTGTACTGAACGAGCAGGCAAATTAGTGTAGGTTTAAAGGGCTGATCCATTATATCTATGAAACGAGCAGATTGTGAAATACGTCTGGGATCTTAATAGACTCTTCTTTACGGAGTCCGTTAAGATCCCTTTTTTATATGGATAATAGGTTGATTTATATAGAGTGACCAATTGTCAAATAATTGCCCTATATAATGTGTGTTAATTAGTATTATAACATACTATTGATAATGAATAGTGTGTATGATATCGTATGGATATTGGAATTATACCACTTCATTCCACAGCCAGCTTTTCATATTATGACGGGGGGAACCAGCATGTTAAGAGTAATGCCTTTTGAGCAGGGGAACGCAAGCATGAAGCATTTGTTAGGAGGTAAAGGAGCTAATCTAGCCGAGATGACGCGTGTCGGATTACCCGTGCCACCCGGATTTACGATAACGACCGATGTGTGCCGTGCTTATTATGCGGCTGATCGCAAGCTTCCTGAAGGATTATTCGAGGAAGTGCTATCGGCAATGAAGCAATTGGAACAAGCTAAAGGCGAACGTTTCGGCGATTCCGAGCAGCCGCTGCTTGTTTCCGTTCGTTCCGGCTCCGTCACATCTATGCCGGGCATGATGGATACAATCTTGAATCTGGGATTAAACGATGAAACGGTGGAAGGGCTTGCACGCTCTACCGGCGATGCCAGGTTCGCCTATGACTGTTACCGCCGTTTGATTCAAATGTTCGGCAACGTAGTGTTTGATATGGAAGGATATCACTTTGAATTTCTTCTGCAGCGTATGAAGCAGCAGCAGGGTTTCGATCAAGATCATCAAGTGACGGCGGAAGCTTGGAAAACGCTTATTGCAGAATATAAGGCTGTAATCGCAAAACATGCAGGCCGTTCTTTCCCCCAACAAGTGATTGAACAGCTGCAGCTGGCGGTTGAAGCGGTATTTCGTTCGTGGAACAACCATCGTGCACAAATTTATCGCAATATTCATCAAATTCCGGATGAACAGGGGACGGCGGTTAACGTACAATCCATGGTATTCGGCAATATGGGCACAGATTGTGGTACCGGAGTCGTATTTACTCGCAATCCTTCTACTGGTGAACATATATTGTATGGAGAGTTTTTGATGAATGCGCAGGGAGAAGACGTTGTGGCTGGTGTAAGAACACCGATGCCTATCGCCAAGCTAGAAGAGGAGCTGCCTGAAGTGTATGCACAGCTTGAATCGGCGGCGATAAAGCTTGAGAAGCATTACCGCGATATGCAAGATATTGAATTTACTGTGGAGAAAGGAAAGCTCTACTTGCTGCAAACTCGTAACGGCAAACGGACTGCTCAGGCCGCGGTACAACTGGCGGTTGGGTTTGTGAAAGAAGGCACGATCACAAAAGAGGAGGGGATTCAACGGATTGAACCCTTTCATTTGGATCAGCTGCTGCATCGTGCCATCGATACGTCTTCAGAGCTTGACGTTTTGGCGTCCGGCCTTCCTGCTTCACCCGGAGCGGCTACAGGGCAAGCCGTCTTCGACGCCGATACGGCCGAAGCTTGGTCCCGTGCCGGTAAGAAGGTCATTCTTGTGCGCTCGGAGACAACGCCCGAGGATATTCACGGCGTGCTTGTCGCCGAGGGTGTACTTACAAGCCGTGGCGGGATGACTAGCCACGCGGCGGTTGTTGCCCGCGGGATGGGCAAGCCTTGCGTATGCGGCTGCGAGCCCATCCGGCTGCGTGAACGAGCCTTCGATGTCGTAGTCACCGATTCGGTGACGGCGACGATAGCCGAAGGGGAGTGGATCTCGATTGACGGCGCCACGGGGCGCGTCATTCGCGGGGTTGTGCAGCTGCGCGAGCCGGAGCTGACCGCGGAGCTCGTAGAGCTGCTGGCATGGGCGGATGATATCCGCCGTCTGCAGGTGTACACGAACGCGGATACGCCGGAGGATGCCGGCAAGGCTCGCAGCTTCGGTGCGGAGGGCATCGGCTTATGCCGCACCGAGCACATGTTTATGTCGCCGGAGCGTGTACCTGTCGTCCGCGGCATGATTTTGGCCGACCAGCCGGAGGAACGGGCTGCTGCGCTTGCTGAATTGCTGCCCATGCAGCAAAGTGATTTTGAAGGGATTTTCCGTGCAATGGCTGGATTGCCGGTCACTATTCGCCTATTAGACCCTCCGCTGCATGAATTTTTGCCTAACATGGAAGAACTCGCTATCCAGTATTCACTCCTATCGCAGCAGAAGATTGGCAATACGGAGGAGCTCCAACGAGTGGAGCGCATGCTCAGGAAAGTACGCAGCCTGCATGAGATGAACCCGATGCTGGGTACACGCGGCTGCCGCCTTGGGCTCATTCATCCTGAAATTTATGAAATGCAGGTAGAAGCCATATTCCGTGCTGCGCTTCAATGCCTAGATGAGAAGGTGGATGTTCGACCTGATATTATGATTCCGCTTGTAGGACACGAGAGCGAACTGAAAATCATGCGTGAACTGGTCGACCGCAAAGCGGCAGAGGTATTGGGAGCACGATTGAGCACGGTTCACTATAGAGTGGGTACAATGATTGAAGTACCAAGGGCCGCTATTACAGCGGGCTCTATCGCGAAGCATGCGGATTTCTTCTCATTTGGCACGAACGACTTGACTCAGATGACGCTCGGCTATAGCCGGGACGATGCAGAAGGAAAATTTCTTACTCACTATGTAGAGAGTAAGGTTCTGCCGAGCAATCCGTTCCAGGTGCTTGATCAGGAAGGTGTCGGAACGTTGATCCGCTGGGCTGCCGCGCAGGGTAAGTCCACAAAACCGCAATTGAAAACCGGTATTTGCGGTGAGCATGGCGGCGACAAGGAATCCATTTTCTTTTGTCACGCAGAGGGACTTGATTATATCAGCTGCTCCCCTTATAGGGTACCGCTTGCCCGTATCGCGGCAGCACAGGCCGCCATTGCCTTGGGCAATCCTTCGGAGCAAGCTTCTATAAAGCCTGCACAGTCTGCTTAATTACTTTCTTTAAGCAACTTTATTATAAAAAAAATTGAATTGGGCAATAATGGTTAATCCATTTATAAATGAGGAACACGGGACGAGGTGCAGCTATTGTGGAAAAAACATTTTTAATGGTCAAACCGGATGGAGTACAGCGGGGGTTGATCGGAAAATTGGTTCAACGCTTTGAGGACAAAGGCTTTCAGCTCGTTGGAGCTAAGCTAATGCATATAAGCAGGGAGCAGGCACAGACGCACTATGCGGAGCATGCGAGCAAGCCGTTTTTTGGTGAACTGGTGGACTTCATTACTTCAGGCCCTGTATTCGCAATGGTATGGCAAGGGGAGCAGGTGGTAGCGTTGTCCCGGGCCATGATGGGCAAGACCAGGCCGATGGAGGCCGCAGCAGGAACGATTCGTGGAGATTATGCGGTTCGTACCGAAAGCAATATCATCCATGGATCCGATTCACCGGAAAGCGCCGAGCGGGAAATCGCTCTCTTCTTTAAGCCGGAGGAGCAATTGAGTTACGAGCATACAATGCAACGCTGGATTTAGGCTGTGAATCCTATCCAAGAATAACTAGATGTAAAGTCACTCCTTGACGGGAAAGTCGGGAGTGATTTTTTTCTGTCCGGATCTGCTTCGTTTCACTGTATCTTGAGGAATGCTCGAAAGTCGTTTGATGTTTTATCGAAAATTGGTTACATTGAGAAGGAGGTATCGCCATACAAATTAGGTAAGTACATATGCTTCTGCGTTAAACCCTAAAATGTGTATAAGAGCCGATAAGGAGAGATAGGAACAATGAGAGATCCAAGATTAAAAGTGTTGGCAAGCAATTTAATTCGATATTCCGTGAACCTTCAGCCGGGTGAAAATATTTTAATCGAAATGATAGGGATCAAAGATCAGGAGCTAACTAAATGCTTAATTGAGGAAGCTCATGCTGCTGGAGGTCATCCGTTTATTGAACTGCGTGACCCGGCTGTAACCCGCAGTTTAATGCTTCACGGTACGAAGGAGCAATATCATACGCTTAAAGAGCTGGAACTAAGCCGGATGAAACAGATGCAAGCTTATATCGGGGTTCGCAGTGGTGACAACATTACGGAGACATCCGATGTGCCAGAGGCGCAGATGAAGCTCTATGTGACGGAATACCAGCGTCCTGTAACGGATCAACGCGTAAATCATACCAAGTGGTGTGTGATGAGATACCCAAATCCGTCCATGGCTCAATTAGCTAACACCAGTACGGAAGCGTTCGAGGATTTTTATTTCCAAGTGTGCAACCTGGATTACAGTAAAATGGGGAAAGCGATGGAATCGCTGGTCAACCTAATGAACCGGACCGACAAAGTAAGGCTTGTAGCCCAGGGGACGGATTTGACTTTCTCCATCAAGGACATTCCTGCTATTCCATGCGCAGGTAAAAACAATATTCCGGACGGCGAAGTATTCACTGCGCCTGTGAAAAATTCTGTTAACGGCACCTTGTCCTACAATACCCCTACGATCTACCAAGGCACTTCCTTCGAGAATGTAATGCTTCGCTTTGAGAACGGAAAAATCGTAGAAGCAACAAGCAACAATACGAAGAAGCTGAACGAAATTTTGGATACGGATGAAGGCTCAAGATACATAGGTGAATTTGCCATTGGTGTGAATCCGTACATTAAGCACCCGATGAAGGATATTTTGTTCGATGAAAAAATTGACGGCAGCATTCATTTCACGCCGGGAAATGCGTATGAGGATGCCGATAACGGTAATCGTTCCTCTGTGCATTGGGACATGGTGTTGATCCAGCGTCCGGAATTCGGCGGGGGCGAAATTTACTTCGATGACGTACTCATTCGTAAAGATGGCAAGTTCGTTATTACGGAGCTAGAGCAGCTGAATCCGGAAAACCTGATTTAAGCTATTTAAAAAAAGAGGACGCAGCAACGACGCTGCGTCCTTTTTATTTGCCTGCCCACTTGCGGTATTGGAGCGGCGACATGCCGCATGCCGACTTGAAGATGCGCCCGAAGTGGGTGCTGCTGTCGAAGCCGACCTGCTCGGTAATGCCGGTCACAGACATTCGGGTTGATTTCAGGAGCTGTTGGGCCTCTTGCACCCGCAAGCTGTTGACGTATTCAATAACACCGAACCCTGTCACCTCTTTATAGATGCGACACAAATAATAGGGGCTTATATGAAAATGCCCGGATAGTTCTTTCAAAGACATCGGTTCTCGAAAATGTTCATTAATATATTTCACAATATCAGATACTTTGCGGTGAAGGGTTGTGGGGTGGTCCGAGGTTTTGCCTCTACTGTCGGAATTCTGGATATGCCTGTATATCATGAGCAGCAGCTCTCCAAGCAATATCCGGATATAGCCTTCAGTACCGTACTGGGTGTGCCTTTGCTCCCTGAGCATTTTCTCGACAATAGATTCAATCATGATGAGCTCTCTTGCATCGGGGTGGAGGATGGGTCCTTCGTTGAACACATCAAACAAGTCTTCCATAATCGATCGATACATCGGTTCCATAAAATGATCTTTGAAATTAATTAAAATCCGCTCGTGATGAGGAGAATTCGCTTCCATTGTTTTGTGCAGCACATTGGGCTGGATGAGGACCAAATCCCCTTTTTTTACATGATAAGAGCGGTCTTTAATGAAATAATACCGTTCCCCTGCGCGCATATAATAGATTTCGTACGAATCATGGGAATGGTTTTGTTTCATATTGAATGTATCCTTGCGAATGGATTGATGCAGATGAAAGCCGTCCTTTTCGGCTAGGAAAGAAAAAGGCTTTGGTTCTGGCTTCGACACGTTTGGTGGAACAGAGCTTTTCATATTATTGGGGCCTCCCTGCAAGTTATGAATAAGGAGATTAGTGCAATATAGGTAGAAAAAACTGAAATGTAAGCAATTTTAGTGCTGTTTTCGAATATTTATTGCGCTATACTCACAATAACACAGACAAGGGAGGAAATATAGATGTCAAGTCGTAAACGTTATGCAGTCGTAGGTACGGGAGGTAGAGCTGGTTTCTTCTACACCTCCATTGCTCGCGATTATAAAGATACGTCCGAGCTTGTTGCTTTTTGCGATATTAACCAAACCCGAATGAATGTTGCTAACAAAAAATTGGAACCGTTCGGTGTACGTCCGATTCCTACTTATAAATCACAAGATTTTGAACGCATGATTGAAGAAACTAAACCGGATATCATCATTGTAACAACGGTTGACCGGACTCACCATACTTATATTATCCGCGCAATGGAGTTAGGCTGCGATGTTATTACTGAGAAGCCGATGACAGTGGACGAAGTGAAATGCCAGGAGATCTTGGATGCAGTAGAAAGAACCGGCCGCAATCTGCGCGTTACATTCAATTACCGCTACTCTCCACATAATACCAAAATCCGTGAGCTGATTATGGACGGTGCGATTGGTGATGTGCACTCGGTTCATTTTGAATGGCTGCTCAATACGAAGCACGGAGCTGACTATTTCCGTCGTTGGCACCGCGACAAACGCAATAGCGGCGGCTTGCTCGTGCATAAATCGACGCATCACTTTGACCTGGTTAACTTCTGGCTTGGAACACAGCCTAAGACCGTATTTGCACTGGGTGACTTGATGTTCTACGGACGTGAAAATGCCGAAAAACGCGGTGTTACCGAGTTTTATTCCCGTGCCCAAGGCAGCGAATATGCCAAGAACGATCCATTCGCATTGCACCTGGAGCAAAACGAGAATTTGAAAGCCATGTACCTGGATGCCGAGAAGGAAGACGGATACTACCGTGACCAGAGCGTATTCGGAGACGGCATTAACATCGAAGATACGATGGGGGTTATGGTTAAATATCGCAACAATGCGATACTTACGTACAACCTCTATGCGTATGCACCTTGGGAAGGTTTCCGTGTATGCTTCAATGGCAGCAAAGGCCGTATTGAAATGAACGTTGTTGAAGCTTCTTACGTTAATTCCGGAGGCGAACAAGCATTGGAAGGCGCGGTTAAAGGGAAGAAAATTACGGTATTCCCGATGTTCGATGCTCCTTACGAGGTTAAGGTTGAAGAAACGAAGGGCGGCCATGGAGGCGGAGACCCTGTGCTGTTAAACGACTTGTTCGGAGAGAAAGCACCGGATCGCTTCAATCGTGCAGCTTCTCACGTAGATGGCGCAATGTCTATCCTGACAGGTATCGCAGGCAATCATTCCATCAAAACCGGACTTCCGGTTCAAGTGGCTAACTTGGTTAAGTTCTAATCTACTCATTTAATCATAAAGCGCGGGGAAATCGCTTAAAAGAGCGTCCCTGCGCTTTTTTTACGAGAATGAATCGTTTATACTTTGGATATCTATTAACAACAATAAAGTCAGTTAGGAGAATGCAAGAATGGGTCAAGGCTTTCTAGCTATTTTTATGATCATTGCGGGTATCGTACATTATGCTAGTGTAGGTGATGCAGGAGTTGTAACGGCCATACCTGAAGAAGTAAATGTCATTGAGGAAAAGGCTGTGCCGAATGAAACGGTAGTAGATGAACAGAAGAAACACAAGTCGTATGCGCAAGCACCGGAGATGTCCATTGATGTGAACAAAACTTATGAGGCCACCCTACATACGAACAAAGGCGATTTTACGATCGAGTTATTTCCGAAAACGGCTCCGCTGACGGTCAACAATTTCGTTTTTCTCGCTAGAGACGGCTTTTATGAAGATGTTGAGTTTCATCGCATTATTGAATCATTCATGATTCAAACGGGAGACCCTACAGGTACGGGAATGGGTGGACCCGGATACAAGTTTGCCGACGAGTTGAAATCGCCGTACAAGTACGAGCCGGGAATTGTTGCTATGGCGAATGCGGGTCCTAACACCAATGGCAGCCAGTTCTTTATTTGTACAGGCAAGGATAGTGAGAATCTAAATCAGTACCCGAATTATACGATTTTCGGAAAAATAACAGACGGGATGGATACCGTTCTTAAGATCGCTGGAACTCCTGTAGCAGAATCTAAGTATGGTGAAAAAAGTCATCCGATAGAATCCGTTAAGATTCAGAAGATAGACATTATAGAACATAATGCCGAGTAGAATGACATGAGAAGTTGGTGAATGGGTTGGAACAATATGCGACGCTGATCGGGGTCATTTTGGAGAAGCTCGATCAAACGTATAAGGATTTACAGTTTAATTATAATGGCATGGATAGCGTTCTGAAGCAGCATACGGAGGAAGAGCGATCCAATACACCGGAGCTCCTTACCATTGCCGAGCTTCGCGATGTATACGGAGAGCTGATTCGCCGTTTGGAGGAGCGCTTGCCAGGTATTAAATAATAAGGAAAACGACCTGAACAGGTGTTGAGTCTGTCAGGAAATTTAGTTATTCAAAAGGTAGTTACACGCAGGAGGTGGGGTATCCCCTGTGGAGCGATAACAACAGCGACTGGAAGGGGATACCCCACCGGATTCCCACACAAACTTCTGAAATTGCATAGGTTTTATCGTCATCCGAACGGCCTTATCAGGTCGTTTTTCTTTGCTACACTTGGGAAAAGAGGAAGATCAACATGAATCGGATACTGGAAACGATCCTCGTTACATTTGCCGGGGGACTGCTGTTTACTCTGCTTCACGTTCCGCTTAGTTGGATGCTGGGTCCGTTAACGGCAGTCCTCCTGTGGTCGGCATTTACACGCCGCAGGCTGACCTGGCCTGCTGGACTTCGCAATGCGGGGTTGGCAGTCCTGGGCTACGGCATGGGACTCACGTTCACGGCCGAAAGCGCCAGACAGATTTCATCACAGCTGCCTACAATGCTGATGGCCACGGTATTGACGATAGCGTTTAGCTTGGCCGCTGCATACGTCACTTCCCGATATACGGGGATCAGTATGGCGAGCAGTGTAATCGGGAGCATCCCCGGCGGCTTGTCGCAGATGGTAGTATTAAGTGAAGAGATTGAGGGGGCGGAGACAACGGTTGTCGCCTTTATGCAGACGATACGGCTGTTGACGGTGATTTTCACCGTACCCTTCCTTGCCGTTCACGGAATTGCCAATGGAGTGGGAGCAGTTGACGTCTCCGGGTTAAGCAAGCAGGGAAGCGGGAGCAGCGGTTTTATCGATGCTTTAATGGCGTGGGTTCATGATGCAGCCGCCAGACCGTTTTTTTTCGCATTGGTCGTGGTTCTTATGGCTGCATCCGCTTGGATTGCCGTTAAACTGCGGTTTCCTACGCCTTATTTCCTAGGACCGATTATAGCAGCAGGTATTCTTACAGTAACGGGCTATGAGCTCCCGCATTTGCCATCCTTACTTACGATTCTTGCTCAATGGAGTCTTGGCATATATATGGGGCTTGGTATTAAATTGAGCAGCCTCTCGAATTGGAAGAAACTATTGCCTTACTCCATAGCGGGCAGCATCGCGGTAGTTGCCTTTTCACTAGGCTTATCCTATGTGTTTAGTGTAGTACACCCGATATCACTGACAACCGCATTTTTGAGCACTTCTCCGGGCGGCATGACGGAAATGGGCGTAACGGCTTCATTGATCGGAGCGGATATATCGATGGTTGTCGCTTATCAAATGTTTCGAATCTTGTTTATTTTGTTTATCGTGCCTTATATGCTGCGCTGGGGCTTTCGCCGCTTCAAAGGCTCGAGATCCGCTGAAGGCAGAAGCTAACGCTGGTGCTTTCGATATTCGTGAGGCGTCAGCTTCGTTAATTTTTTGAACATTCGACCAAAGTGAGCAATATTCTCGAATCCAACGCTGTCGGCGATATCGATAATTTTGCGGTTCGACTCCCTCAGCAGCTTCTGTGCCTCGCGAATTCGGGTCATATTCACGTACTCGATAAAGGTGAAGCCGGTAATTTCTTTGAACGCACGGCTCATATAATAAGGACTCATATAGAAAAGCTCCGAAATGCCGGATAATGTCATAGGCTCCTGATAGTGCCCGTTGATGTGCTGGACGATTTCGGATATTTTTTTGTGCAGCGGGCTTGCATGCTCAAAGGGCACGGATTCGTGGCGTTCCGCGTACCGGCTCGAGAACAGCAGTAGCTCCACCAGCATTAATTTGATGTACGTTTCGAAGCCGGTTTGCTTCTCTTTAAGCTCCTTGGTCAGCTTGTTCATAATAGTCTGAACGAAGATTTGGTCCTGCAGGTTGAGACTTAATACATGTGCAGACTGCTGAAAGACACCGAACAATGAAGGATGGTAGAAGGGATGGTCCGTTCCGATGAAGTTGTCGCTAAAATTAATGACGATTCTTTCATGTCCGGGCTGCCCTACATCCGAGGTTTTGTGGACGTCATGCTTGTTAATGAATACGAGATCGCCCGGGGAAATCAGATAGGAGCGGTCTTTAATAAAATAAGTCCGTTGTCCGGATAATAGGTAATAGATTTCGTACGTTCCGTGAAAATGGTTCGTCCGTTCGAAAGGCTCCGTCCGCTTGATATGCTGTATATAAAAATCGCCTTCTTCCGCACCATAGGTGAAGGACACCGTTTCGCTCATATGGATCACATCACTTCCCTACTAGGTTTATCCCGCTAAACGGGAACTTTTCATTCATTGTAGCAGAGAATGATACTTTTTCATAGCAAGATGCGCATAGGTTTATGGAAATTAGACAAAATAGGCGAAGAAAGTGGTATGATTTTGCGCTATGATCGAGATATCTTATTAATCAAGGAGGCTTTTTCATGAGCAAGTTTCAAGCGATCGCCCAAGCAGTAAAAGAGGGTAACGTGAACCAAATCGACGCTAATGGTATCAAAGTGTATCCGCATTCATTGTCGGAGTCCGGTAACGTGAAGCTGGTTATGGTGAAGGACGGTCAAACCAAATTGATTTTGGCTGTTGGTGAAGGTCCGTTGTTCGACGAACTGCAAGGAACTGTAGAAGGCGGTATTAAAGCCTGCCCATTAACACATGAGAACCGTTTGGTTTTAAATAAATATTTTGACTACACCGTGCCTCGCGCATTCGGTACACAAGTAGCAACGATCGGTCTTGGCGACCGTCTCGGTATTGCTTCTCCAGGCCACATCAAAACGGTTGTCGGCAGAAATGTTCGTCCGATTTTGGCACAACAAAGTATCCGTGAGCTTAACCTTACAGGTCGCGACTATAAGCAAGTTGTTGACGCTGCTTGCTATGCTGCATTCCAAGAAGGCTACAAAGACGGCTTCGGCGCTGACGGCGACCACTTGAAGGTAGAAGCAGACATTGAGCTTGCTCTTGGTCTTGGCTTCACCATGTTGACTCTGGACTGCTCCGAGTATATCGATAACTCCATCGAAGGCACTTCTGCTGCAGAGCAAGCTGTCAAATACAACGCGTTGTCCGAAGATATTCGCAACCATTACGAGTCCCGTTACTTGAACCAAACGTTTGAAGTTGCCGGAACTTCCATTACGTTTGACAAAGAAACTTTGATTAAAAATGTGTTGATCTATGGACCGGCTATCGATTTCATGGAGCACATCTTCAACAAATATATTAAAACGGCTGACCGCGAAATCGACTTCGAAATTTCGATCGACGAAACGGCTACCCCTACAGCCCCTGAGTCTCACTTCCTGGTTGCCAAAGAATTATACGGTCGCGGTTTGACAATCTACAGCATGGCACCTCGCTTTATCGGCGAGTTCCAAAAAGGAATCGACTACATCGGCGACATCGCTCAATTCGAAAAAGAATTGATCATCCATGCAGGCATTGCCGACGATTTTGGATACAAGCTTAGCATCCACTCCGGTAGTGACAAGTTCAGCGTGTTCCCTATTATCGGGAAATACACGAAAGGCCGTTTCCATGTGAAAACAGCTGGAACCAACTGGCTTGAAGCTGTTAGAACAGTAGCTAAAGTGAATCCAAGCCTGTACCGCAAAATGCACCAATATGCTTTGGATCATTTTGAAGAAGCAACAGCTTACTACCATGTAACAACGGACTTAAGCAAAATCGTTCCTTTGGATCAAGTAGCTGACGCTGATCTTGCTGATACGTATATGAACGAGAACAATGCTCGTCAAGTGATTCATATCACTTACGGTATTCTGCTTCAAGCGAAAGATGCTCAAGGCAGATCCTTGTTCAAGGACGAGTTCTTCAGCACTTTGAGCGATCAAGAAGAAGCATTCGAGCAATCGCTGATTTCTCATATTGGCAAACATTTGGATTTGTTGGGTAAGTAATATAAAATCCGAGCCGGAAGGTGCTTAGAGCACGTTTCGGCTTGGTTATGATTAAAGATCATGGGTGAGAAGGGATGATTATTGTATGAAACAATTTCTCGATGAGAACTTTATGTTATCCAATGAAACGGCAGTTCGCTTGTATCATGACTATGCCAAGGACATGCCGATTATCGACTACCATTGTCATTTAAGCCCACAAGAAATTTATGAGAACAAAACGTTCAAAAACATCACCGAAGCTTGGTTGTACGGGGATCACTACAAATGGAGAGCTATGAGATCCAACGGTGTGGAAGAGCAATTCGTTACCGGCGGAGAAGGCGCTTCCGATTACGATCGTTTCCTTGCTTGGGCTAAAACGGTTCCGCAAACAATTGGCAACCCGCTCTACCACTGGTCCCACCTTGAACTGCAGCGCTATTTTGGTATTCATGATTTGATTAACGAGAAAAATGCTCCTGCGATCTGGGAAAAAGTAAACGCTCAACTGAACGGTGAGGGCTTCGGAGCGAGAGATTTCATCAAAAAATCGAACGTAAAAGTCGTTTGCACAACCGATGATCCTACCGATTCGTTGGAATACCACATTAAAATCAAAGATATTAAAGATTTCGATGTCTTGGTGCTTCCTTCATTCCGTCCGGATAAAGGTCTTGAAATCAACCGCGCGACCTTCCTGCCATGGGTTGAGAAGCTGGGTCAAGTATCCGGTCAAGCTATCGATAATTATGATCAATTGCTAACAGCATTGGAAGCAAGAATTCGTTTCTTCCATTCGGTCGGCGGACGCGTATCTGACCATGCGTTGGATTACGTTGCTTACGCTGAAACCACGAAAGAGCAAGCCGCAGCGATTTTTGCCAAAGCTTTGAAAGGCGAAGCGGTAAGCCTGGAGGAAGAAAAACAATACAAAACTTATACTCTAGTATTTATGGGCAAGCTGTATGCTGAGTTGGGTTGGGCTATGCAGTTCCACATTAATGCAGCTCGTAACAACAACAGCCGCATGTTCGGCAAGCTGGGTCCGGATACCGGCTACGATTCCATCAACGACAGCTCGTTGGCTTATCCGCTTGCTAAGCTGCTTGATGCTTTGGACAGCGAAGATGCGTTGCCTAAAACGATTGTGTACTCTTTGAATCCAAAAGACCATTACGTGCTTGGCACGATTATCGGAAGCTTCCAAGGTGGCGGCATTCCAGGTAAAATTCAGCTGGGTTCCGCATGGTGGTTCCTAGATACGAGAGACGGCATGCTGGAGCAAATGAAAGCATTGTCGAACTTGGGCTTGTTCAGCCGCTTTGTCGGTATGCTTACAGATTCCAGAAGCTTCCTGTCTTACACAAGACATGAGTACTTCAGACGGATCGTATGTAATCTGATCGGAGAATGGGTAGAGAACGGCGAAGCTCCAAATGATCTGGAACTGCTTGGCGACATTGTTCAGAACATTTCTTACAATAACGCTAAGGATTATTTCAATTTCTCCTAAGCAGCAATTTAAAGTTAAATAGTCCGGTGTATCTATATGATACACCGGACTATTTTTTTTGCGTCCGGATGGAGGGATACGAATGAGCGATAGGGAATACAGTTATAGTTTGGCTTAATGACTTGGTCATTTAACTGACGGAGGAGCATTCTATGCAATTCAGTAATTCCGCGCCGCGGCACAAGGAATCCCATTCAGAACCTTTACCGTATAAAAAGCTGCTAACTTTTTTTATTCCATTAGGTGCTTCAGCCAGCTTGGTGATGATCTCTCACATTATTATTAACGGAACTTTGGCGAGAGCGGCTCATCCGGAGCTGCTAATAGCCAGTTACAGCATAGCTATGAGCTTGATGGATGTCATAGAGCGGCCGGCGGTACTGCTGCGCCAAACCTGCTCTGCCTTGGTTCGGGATCGAGTATCCTTCCGGGCGATGTCTCATATTGCGATGTATTTGCTGTTATGCAGCTTTCTGATAGGATCAGTTATCAGCTACACCCCACTGGGCGACTGGGTCTTTATGAAATTTTTCAGAGCGGACCGTGCGCAGCTGCCGGACATTGCAAACGTGTTCAAGCTGCTGAACTTTGTCATCCTTTTTTCAGGGATACGGTGCTTATATCATGGGATTATTATTTATAATCTACGGACCAAATGGTTGACGATAGGGATGGCTATTCGTTTGGTAGGAATGTTTCTAGCTGCAGCGTATTTTGTAGCATCGGATAAAGTGACAACAGCAGCAGTAGGGGCGCTTATTTTTCTAATAGGAATGGCTATTGAATGTGTCATTAGTGTTATAGAAGGGCGCTCCTTATTGAAGCGAACGATTCCGGAAAAGCTGGAGGGGCATCCGATTACGAGCAAAGGCCAAATTTTTAGATTTTATAGGCCTTTAATGTATTCTTCTTTCTTGGCGGTTATCATTGATCCTTCCATCAATGCGTTTCTTGGCCAAACCGGAAATATGGAGCTGGCGATCGCGTCTTTTGCCATTGCTTTGAACTTGGCTCATTTGATGCAAAGCTTCTTTTCATATATGCACCAAATCGTATTGAACTTTTATCAAATAAATGCCCAAAGAGTGTTTCGCTTCGCTCTATTGATGAGTCTGCTTCCCGCGGCACTAGTATCGGTATTAGCGTATACGCCAGCAGGTCCGTGGTTTTTGGAATATGTGATGGGACTTGAAGCTGGCAGCCCGCTGATGAAGGAGAGCTTAAGAGCGCTGCGTTTCTTTATGATTATGAACCTTGTATTTCCATGGTTGGACTATTGCCACGGAATCGTTATGCTCAGGGGGCAGACACGAATCATGGTTTGGTCTCAAGCTCTGAATGTAGTAGTGACTCTGCTTACACTATTCACTCTTGTTAAGCTCGTACCCGGTTGGAGTGGGTCTATTGGAGCACTGGCACAGTCGCTTGGGCTAACGGGAGAAATCCTCATCGTGCTGTGCATTTTGCGCTTCACAGGCAATGCCAGGCTCGGGCCGCCTTTCGGCCGTTCGTTGTAGATCAAGGTGTAAAGCTATATAATAAGCATGACTAGATTCAAGACATGGGAGGGATTCTCGATGAAAGTGGAAATTTGGTCGGATATTATGTGTCCGTTCTGTTATATTGGCAAAAGACGTTTTGAAGCCGGGCTGGAGCAGTTCGCCCATAAAGAAGAAGTGGAAATCGTATACCGTAGCTTTGAGCTATCTCCAGACTCGCCTAAGGATTCAGCGAACAACGTTCATGAGATGTTGGCTTCCAAATATGGGATGAGTGTTGAGCAAGCGAAGGCGATGAATGCGGATGTTGGGAAACAAGCTGAGGCGGTAGGTCTCGATTTTCAATTCGATACGATGGTGTTGACGAATACCTTCGATGCACATCGATTAATTCAGTTCGCCTCTCAGCAAGGTAAAGGGAAAGAAGTCGCAGAAATGCTGTTCAAGGCTTACTTCACTGATTCCAGTCACGTAGGTGATCATGAGACATTAATCGAGATTGCGGAGCAAGCCGGGCTTTCCCGTGAAGAAACGGCAGCGATGCTGGCAGGTAACCAGTACTCAGAGGAAGTTCGCGCGGATGAAGAAGAGGCTCGACAGCTTGGTGTTAATGGAGTGCCATTCTACGTCATTAACCGTAAGTATGGCGTTTCGGGTGCTCAGCCGAGCGAAGCATTTCTCCAAGTTTTACAAAAGGTGTGGGACGAAGAAAAGCCGCTTCAAATCATACAAGGCGATGCAGGGCAGGCCTGCAGTGATGGGGTATGCAGTACAGGTAATCTGAACCCTGACAGCAAGTAAAGTAGCCCGTAAAATGGCAAAACCGTCCTTCATCAGGACGGTTTTTGTCGTAGGAGCGATATTCGGTTTAAGCAAGCTGTTTTCTTACTTTTCTGCCATACTTGGCTTGGGAAAATTTCGTGAACAGCTCTTTGACCATTTCGACTTCCTCAGGCTTCAACTTCATAACTTCAATATACTTTCGTGTCTTGCTATCTCTGACGAACTGATTCCACGTCAGTATTTGTTCCTTTTCCAACGCGCTGTCCAAAGAAAGAGTAATCCATTTTTTTATTCCACCGGTACATAGCTTAAACTGATTCGGTACAAAATAATCCGTAGATGTAACAGCCTCTGGCTTCAATCGCAGCAATTGAGCTGCATTCAAAGCGTCATCCAATGCGGAATGATGCTGTCCGATAGGCTCAAGATGATGATTCGCCAATGCTTGCTGCAATCCGCCTTCGAAATGCTGGGTCACATCCAGAAGATTAACAAGCCAAGCATCACTCAGCTGATTCACTTTGCAGTCGAGGAACAAGTGAAAAAAGTCGCCTCCACCCCACGCCAGCATGGTATACTCCTCACCGCAAAATTCTTTAAAGGCTTGTACAACTTCAGCAAAGCGTTTGCTCTGCTGCAGCGTTTCTTTAGATATACCGCAAAATTGCAGGGCAAATCTATTAATATAAAAATTAGGATTAATATAGCTTTGGAACGTATCGATGACCTCCATCTGCTCATTCAGCTTGACGGCTCCGATCTCGATAATTTCCATGGGATAAATATCGTAATGCTTTCTTCCATTGAATTCGAGGTCGATCACGATATAATTCATACTTTCACCCCCTGGTACAAGCATACCACGTTTGGGGACTATTTTTGTAATGTTTTTCGTTACCAGCCTCCTCTAAACGCGGTCTTAACTATGCGAAAGGACACCGATTGACGTTTTTCTCACAAACCTTTCGTACTTTAACGCATTTCTTGTTCATAAAGAGACGAGTTTTTGATATAATAAAGTGAATTTTCGTACGCGAAGGGGATTAGTATGGACTATATTAGCACGCGAGGAAAAGTTGAGAAATGTGGATTCATCGATGCATTTTTGATGGGACTTGCCAATGATGGCGGTCTGGTAATTCCAAGTGAAATTCCGGTTATAACGGAGCAGAAGCTGAAGGAATGGGAGAGCCTGTCCTATCAGGATCTGATGCTTGAAATATTCTCTTATTTTACGAACGACGAGATTCCTTATGAGGATTTGAAGAAGCTGGTTTATGACAGCTATGCTACCTTCAGGGATGAGAACGTTACGCCAATTAAAAATATCAACGACTCACTGTATGTGCTGGAGCTGTTCCATGGGCCGACCTTCGCATTTAAAGATGTCGCGCTTCAGTTCATGGGCAACCTGTACTCCTATGTAGCAACCAAGAGAAATGAAATTATCAATATTCTTGGAGCTACGTCGGGTGATACTGGTGCCGCAGCCATTCAGGGTGTAAGAGGTAAGGAAGGCATTCGGATCTGCATCCTTCACCCTCATCAAAAGGTGAGTAAGGTTCAAGAGCTTCAAATGACTACCGTACAAGATGATAACGTGTTGAATTTGTCTGTAAAAGGCAACTTTGACGATTGCCAGCAGTTCATCAAGGAATTGTTCGCTGACGTGGAGTTTAAGCACAAATATCATTTGCGCGCTATCAATTCCATTAACTTTGTTCGTATTTTGTCGCAAACCGTATATTACTTCTATGCTTATTTCCAAATCGCCAAAACAAAACCGGTGAGCAAAGTTAACTTTAGCGTTCCTACAGGAAACTTCGGTAACATTTTCTCCGGCTATTTGGCTAAACAAATGGGTCTGCCGATCGGCAAGCTGATCCTGGCTACGAACGAGAACAATATTTTGGAGCGTTTCGTTAAGGAAGGCGTTTATATGCCTGGAGACTTCCATAGCACATACAGCCCGTCGATGGATATTCAAATCGCCAGCAATTTCGAACGCTATTTATACTACTTAACCAATAAAAATTCGGAGAAGGTTGCTTCCATCATGAACCAATTCCGTTCCGATGGTAAAATTGAGATCGGATCTGAGGATCTTCAAAAAGTACAATCGGATTTTGAAGCCAAAGGGGTTCAAGGTAAAGATTGCTTACAAACGATCGATAAGTATTACAAAGAATACAGCTACTTGTTCGATCCGCACACGGCTTGCGGCGTTTCCGCTTATGAGTCCTGCAGCGGTGATGATGAAGTCTGCGTCGTATTCGCAACGGCTCATCCGGCTAAGTTCAATGAGTCGATCGCACTGGTCGACATCGAGCAATCCTATCCTGCTGAGATTCAGCAGCTGTTCGATAAGACCCAGTATCAGACGGTTATTGATAATGAGAAACAGCAGCTGGTTAAGCAGCTGGAAGCTTTCTTCGCATAAATAGTAAAAAAATAAAGACAGCGGATTTCGCTGTCTTTATTTTTTTACTGTCCAACTATCTAATCTCGCAACTTCAAAATTACATGATTGTAATTCTCTTCACTATTATTGCAATTAGGGATTCTCCACTCAAGGAGGGAAGCTGTTATCTTCATAAGAGATGTCATCTTTTTGTATTACGCGGCTAATATCAACGCTTAGACGTTGTTTCTACATAAGCGTTGCGGCCAGCACCGACTCCAAAAATAAGGTACAGTGCGGTGGCGACGATAAGGACCAGCAATGGAGCGGTCCACGCACCGGTCAGGTCATGCAGCCAACCAATCAAGATCGGTCCGATTGCAGCTAGAAGGTAACCCAAGGATTGGGCCATTCCTGACAATACGGCCGCTTGTGCAGGGTTGGACGAGCGAAGAGCAAAGAACGCAAGGGCAAGGCTTATGCTTCCTCCTTGTCCAATACCGATCAGGACAATCCAGAGCGGCGCAATGGATGGGGAGCTGGTGAACAACAGGCCCGCATAACCTAACAGTGCTGAGGTAGCGCTGAAGGCAACCAATCCACGCTGGCTTGAACGTCGGCCGGCCAGCAGCGGCATAATGAAGGATGCAGGCAGGCTGACAGCCTGCATAAGGGATAGCATCCATCCTGCGCTTGTAATACTCATGCCTCTGTCATGCAGGATGGCGGGCAGCCAAGCAATCGTGACATAGAACGCAAGGGACTGCAAACCCATGAACAACGTGACCTGCCAAGCGAGAGGGGAGCGCCACATACTTCCTGAAGCGGGCTGAGAGCTGGGACCAGTATTTTGTTTTTTGACAGAACGCAGCTGCGGCAGCCATACAATGATACCAACGGCTGAGAGAACTGCCCAGCAGCCGAGTGATCCGCGCCAGCCAAGACCTAGTCCGTTAGCCAAAGGGACGCTAATTCCTGAAGCAAGGGCGGCCCAAGTGCTCATCGACATTGAATATAACCCGGTCATCAGACCGACTTTTCCCGCGAAGTCGCGTTTGATAAGGCTTGGAAGCAATACATTGCCTATGGCAATGGCTGCGCCTAGTATCGCCGTACCGGCAAACAAAGTCGCAACAGAAGGAATAGACCGTAAGATAATACCAAAGGTTAAGGCGAGCAAGCTTGCAAATAGCGTCGTTTCCGTGCCCATACGCCGAGCCATAGCCGGTGCTAATGGGGATAGCAGGGCAAAGGCGACTAGCGGAAGTGCAGTCAATAAGCTGGCCAGCACATTGGACAAACCTGTATCTGCCCGGATAGCTGAAGTCAAAGGACCAACTACAGTAATCGAAGCACGCAGATTGGAGGCGACCAGTAAGACTCCTAACATTAACAGCAGACTGCCGCTTCGTGATGCTCCAACTGAGTGTGACTGTAAGGTTGTATTAGTGCTCATGTGTTAAAGTCTCCTTCTCCAAGCAAAAAATAAGTGGATGAAACATTGCTTGTAATAGTAAACTATAATATACTTAGATTATAAAAAAGTAAACTATAATTTATTGGAGTGTGAAATATTTTGGATTTTTCAAAAGATATCGAGCCGCAAGATATGATGGAGATGGTCCGCAGAATCGGCCAACAGTTCAGATATATGCGCAAGGAGCAAAAGCTGAGTCTTGATGACCTCGCGGATCGAACAGGCGTTAGCAAGCTGACGCTGGGGAAAATAGAGCGGGGAGAAACGAATCCAAGCTTAGCCGTAATTTGGAGAATTGCGGATGGCTTATCTATTCCGATGTCTTCCTTGTTTGAGACGGAGAAGGTTATCCAATTATCACGCACAGGTGAAGGAATTTATTTTACGGACGGACCTTGGCGGGTGGAGCCGATTTTTGCCCGTTCCTCTAATGGAAACGTGGACAGCTACCGTGCTTTTTTGCAGCCGCATAGCACGTATTCATCGGAGTACCATCCTACCAGCGTCATGGAGACGGCGACCGTCATGTCAGGCTCCGTCCGTATCATGGTGTGCGATAAACCGTACGAGCTTCAATTGCATGATTCGATCCGCTTTCGCGGCGATTATGGCCATTCCTATGTGAACCATTCCGATTCAGAGACTATCCTTCATATTTCGCTTGAGCGTTATGTATGAGACAATCCGCACATTCTATCCAGCCTCATACCAACTGAGAACCTCTCCCCAATCCCATTGCTCATAGTAATTGGAGCCCATATCCAATGACTGGATCCATGTATTAGCCTCAGATCCGTCCGTTTGCCCGAGCATGACATAAGCCTTCGTTCTATCGGAGCGAATCCAGCCAAGCTTGTTAGAGGCTTTGAGATAAGAAGGGGCATAGTCGCCAAAGCTTTTCGGAGGCGTTGTTATTGGATGCTGAATCGGGTTCTGGAGTGTCACGCGAACCAATATTGGTAAAGGGCGCTCCGCTGCATCACTAGACCATTTGCTCTCCGTGGTGCGTGAGACGGTAATTGTGTCGTCATTAAGCCAAGTAAAGTTACCGTCAGCGTAGCCTTCAGGAGTTAAGGAAGGTGAACGAAGTGCAGGCAGCTCCTTGACCTTCAAATGCTTATTTTCCAGGGCCATTCTTCCTCCGCCTTGAATGTAGGCTAAACGGGTTTTTACGGGAGCCCATTGGAACCAGCTGGAATTCGCGAGCATTTCATCCAGTGGGATGAATTTTTTGCCGTTGGAAGAAAGCAGGCACAGCATATCGCTGTCTGCCGACCAGGAGGCTGTTGGATGAACGACGAAAGCGATCCATTTACGGTCAGATGACCATTTAAATATGGTTGTACCGATCGATAACACCATAATATCCCCTTTGGTAAGCTCCGACGGAATCGTAAAAAAATGCTTAATTTTCTTGTCATCGAGTTTTGCATCTACAGGAATTTTATACAGCATGGGGTTGGTCCAGCCATCCGGCAGACGAGCCGCAGTAGAAGAAGCCAAAAAGCCGGTTCCATCCGGAAACCAGGAGTAATTGTTTACACCCAAGGCTACATTCTCAAAACGCTTTTCGGTCATATGCTCGGCGTCCGTAATATTCAAGACGGATTCGTCTTGAAACGCCAAAAGGTTGGCGGTAGGCGACCACTGCAGATTCGTACCGCTGCCGCCATACACTTGCTCATGACGCTCGGTATCCGAGTTGTAGAGCCAAACCTCGTGGCTTTGTTGTCCCGTCGCTTTCATATAAGCGATCCAATGTCCGTCATGTGACCATCTCGGATGGGATGCCCCGCCGTCCTTGGTCAATTGCTTCTCTACCTCGCCTTCTTTTACCCATAAATTGCCGCCTCGTATAAAAGCCGCCTTCACTGGAGTGTCGGGAGATGCTTCAGCAATCGTATAAAAACTGGAAAAGCTCATCATTATGATACAGATGAACGTTAAAACCCTCATGAAGTACCCCTTTCTTTTCCGATGATTTGGATTCCTTGCTTAATTTGCTCTTTCAGCAGTCGGTTCATTCAGACATCATTAACGAGCGAAAGGTAAAAAAAACGTAGTTAAACCTTTAATTATTATCATATAAACGGGTATCCGCCCAGGAGTATAATGAACCTGAACCCGATACAACGAGACGGAAGGCACTTTCTACGGCTGAAGCTGCCGCCCGAATTTATCGACAGGAGAGTAAACAATGAAAATTATTAAGGTAGAAAGCTTCATTCTTCATGTACCGTTGAATCCTCCGATCACCGACGCGATTAATGCTCCTACGCATTGGGGACTGCCGGGAGTCAGGATTTATACGGACGAAGGGTTTATCGGTTACGGCTATACAGGAACCTGCGCTTATGGTGATGAGCTGATTACCGAAACGATTGACAGGTATTATGCGCCACTGCTGCTAGGCAAAGATCCGTATATGGTTAAGGAAATATGGGATGAACTGCGTTATGGCAAAATGCATTGGATTGGTCGGGCGGGTGTTGTGCACATGGCTTTGGCCGCGGTGGATATCGCACTGTGGGACATTATGTCCAAAGCGGCTAACAGGCCGTTGTGGCAGTATCTCGGGGGGCACAAGTCCAAGCAAATCAAAGCTTATAACACTAACGGAGGTTGGTTGAATTGGTCCAAGGAGCGCCTTCTTAAAGATATAACATCCTTTATAGAAGAAGGCTTTACCGGTGTCAAAATGAAGATTGGCAAACCGGACCCTCGTGAGGACTATGAACGTGTCAAAGCGGTGAGGAAGGCTATCGGCGATGATATTATTCTAATGGTCGATGTAAATCAGATGTGGAACATTACAACCGCAATGACTTGGGGCAAGAAGCTGGAGGAGTTTGATTTATTCTGGCTTGAAGAGCCGTTGAATCCGGACGATGTTATGAATCATAAGAAGCTGGCCGATGAACTCAATGTGCCTATTGCTCTAGGAGAGCATGTGTACCATAAATATGCTTTTCGTGACTACATTCATAATGGAGCGGTGGAATACGTTCAAGTGGATACGACGAGGGTCGGGGGCATTACCGAATGGCTGCAGGTTGCCGGGCTGGCGGCTGCATACGATCTGCCGATCGTTCCCCACGTAGGGGATATGGGGCAAATTCATCAGCACTTGGTTGCCGCTACGTCAAATGCTATTATGCTGGAATATATCCCTTGGATTCGGGATATTTTCATTGAACCGGCAACCGTCAAAGACGGATATTATGTGCTTCCGGAAATGCCAGGAGCTTCAACAGAAGTTATACCCGAGTATTTTGATAAATATAGAGTGAAATAATCGAGGGTTTTTCTTGGGTATAGTAAAAAAATGAGCTATAATTCTAAAATTATTACCATATCAACGAACATTGTCATTAGATACAATAAAACGGAAGAAACAGACAAGCATGGAAGGGGACAATGCACGATGTTCAAACTTTCTAAGAAAAGTTATTCTGCTTTGCTGCTAACACTACTCGTAGGCGTAACATCAGCCTGTGGGCAAAGCTCGGATGCCAACTCCACTAAGACGGATGGAGCTCAAGCGGGCAAGCCTTTTGCAGGTAAAAAAGTAACCGTTTTCGCAATGAACCATCCGTGGAGCGATACGATCAAGGCATCCGTACAGCAATTTGAATCAACAACAGGAATGAAAGTCGATTTCCAAGTGCTCGGTGAAGAACAGCTGCAGCAGAAGCTTGCTGTCCAATTAACAACGAACTCAGAAAACCCTGATGTGTTCATGTATCGTCCTTATATGGACAAAATTTTGTTCCATAAAAACGGGTGGATTGCACCCCTTAACGATTATGTCAATAAAGATGCAAGCTACGACTTCGGCGATTTTGCCAAATCATCTATAGAAGCGACAACGATTGAAGGTAAAATCGAATCGGTCCCGGTATTCACGGATCAATTCGTGCTTTATTATCGCAAGGACGTATTGGAAAAGAACGGGATTGCCGTCCCGAAAACGCTGGATGAGCTTACGGCAGCCGCAAAGAAGCTGCATGATCCCGGCAAGGACTTCTATGGATTTGTTGGTCGCGGACAAAGAAATGCGCTTGTCACCGCCGTTTCCTCCTTTGTATTTTCCCAGGGAGGAGATTTCATGAAGGGTGATAAAGCGGCTGTCAACACGCCGGAAGCGATCAAAGGCTTTCAAACCTATGCAAGTTTGATTAAAGACTATGGGCCTCAGGGCGTCTTGAACATGTCATGGCCTCAAGCCTCGGCAATCTTTGCTCAAGGTAAAGCAGCATTCTATGCTGAAACCGCTTCCGTTTATAAAAATACGACGGACCCGGAAAAATCGCTTGTTAGCGATAAAGTCGGTTTTGCCAAATTCCCGTCGGGTGATGCAGGCTCCAAACCGTACAATATTACGGCTTGGTCTCTTGGAATTAACGCCAAATCAGCTAACAAAGACGCGGCATGGGAGTTTATCAAATGGGCGACCAACAAGGACAATGTTCTGAAGACTCAGAGAGCAGGAGCTCCAGGAGCGCGTTCCTCGCTATGGACCCAGAAAGAGGGCGTCGAAACCTATCCGGCAGATCTGGCTGCAGCTATACAAGAAACAATGAAAATCGGTGTAGGGCACAACGTACCTGAAGTCATCTCCGTAGGCGAGGCGCGCGACGCAGTAGGCAGTATAGTGGTTAAAGCTGTACTGGGAGAAAATATTAAGGCTGCCGCCGATCAAGCCAACGCAGAATTCCAGACGATTATCGATAAAGACAAGACCAAATAAAATCAACAACACTGCCGATGGTCAGCTCAGGCCGATATGGCTTGGGTTGACCGAACACATCAAGGAAAGGGTCGGTTGTTATGCAATACGGATGGTTAGACCGTAACATCAAATGGATCTTTATATTGCCGGCCGCGTTGTTTATATTGCTCATCATCGCGTTCCCGCTTGCCTATACGGTGCGGATCAGCTTTTACGAGTGGAGCATGTCGGCAATAGCGCCCCCGAAATGGGTCGGTTTAGATAACTACGCCGCACTGCTGAAGGACGAACGGTTCTGGGGATCCGTCTGGCGGACGTTTTATTTCACCATCCCTGCCATTGTATTAGAAACCGTGCTTGGGGTGCTAATAGCCGTCCTGTTCTCCCGAAAGTTTGTCGGAGCAAAGTGGGTCAAAACCTTTTTAATGCTGCCGATGGTTGCGACACCTGTAGCGATTGGTCTTATCTGGCTGCTCATCTATGAGCCATCCATAGGGCTTGCCAATCAAATATTGAAGGGAATCGGGCTGAAGCCTTTGGCATGGCTGGGCTCCGTTGACCAAGTGCTTCCTTCTCTTATTATTATAGACGTATGGGAATGGACGCCAATGATTGCCCTCATAGTCATAGCGGGTCTGACTACGCTCCCTTCCGATCCATATGAATCGGCTGATGTCGACGGAGCGACCAGCTTTCAGAAATTCATTCATATTACGCTTCCTCTGCTTCGTCCTACGATTATGGTAGCTGTCGTCCTAAGAATGATCGATTTGCTCAAAACATTCGATACGATCTATTCAACGACTCAAGGCGGCCCCAACTTTGCATCTGAAACTTTGAACGTGATGGTTTATACGCAAGCGTTCCAATACTTTAAGCTCGGGACGGCTTCATCTCTGCTCGTTCTTTTCTTCTCAATCATCATGATTATTATTATGGTGCTGATTGGAATTAGGAAGAAAGTGGGTGAGGCAGCTTGAAAACGAAGTATTGGCCGACAGCTTATCAGCTCGTACTTACCTTTATCGTTTTTATCGTCTTTACATTCCCGTTCATCTGGATGCTGATGGCTTCCTTTAAAACACAGGTACAGGTTCTATCGACCGATCATATTTTTATATTCAAACCAACCTTCAAAAACTATATTGACGTGTTCCGAGAGAACGATTACCTCAGATATTTGTTCAATAGCTTTTTAGTGGCTGTGGGCTCCACTATATTTTCTTTGATTCTCGGCTTGCCTGCGGCATACTCGATTGCCAAATACAGAATGCACAAGCTAGGTACCGTCATTCTGATTGCGAAAATGATACCAGGCATCACCTACCTGGTCCCTTGGTATATATTGTTCACAAAGCTTCATCTCATCGATACTTACACGGTTTTAATCTTGAGTCATATGGTTATCGGACTGCCCTTCATCATGTGGGTCATGATTCCTTTTTTTGAAGCGTTCCCTGTGGAAGTCGAGGAATCCTCTTGGATTGACGGCAGCTCAAAGATTCGTGCTTTTCTATCCATTGTGCTGCCCGTGTCCGTACCCGGCATCGTGACTTCGGCTCTGCTATCCTTCATTTTCTCGTGGAATAACTTTATGTTTTCTCTTATTCTTGCAGGGGAGAAGACGAAGACGCTTCCCATCGCGGTATTCAATTTCATTTCCGCTTCGAACATTAATTGGGGAGCCTTGATGGCAGCGGCGTGCATCATCACTTTGCCGGTTACGATCATGGCCTTATTCTCTCAAAAATATATCGTAAGCGGATTATCGGCCGGAGCCGTTAAAGGCTAAAGGTCATTTGTTGCCCGCTATACCCACAGTTCCTGTTTTGAGGTACACTCTCAATATATAAAACGCAGCTAGATGGGGGCATGAACAGGATGAGATGGAAAATGAACATATTTAAAAAAATGGTACTTTTCATCATACTGCTGTTGATTCCCATTGTCGTGCTGTACAGCTTCTCGAACCGGGTTTCCATTGGTGTTGTGGAGGAAGAAATTCAGAATTCTAACTTGAATCGAGTCTCTTTCTTTACGTCCCAAATGGATAATGTGGTTAACCAGCTATCGATTATTCCCTATATTATTAACAAGGATTACAGTATCCAGGAGCTATTGAACAGCAAGCAGGAATATGAGCAGCTAAGGCTACAGGAAGCTATTGTGAGCAAGCTAACCATATTAAGCGCTACAAGCAATTGGTCCAATAGGTTGACGATTTACTTGCCCAAGCTGAAGCAAGCTATATCCAACGATTACAGCGGCGTGTATGATCCGGCATTTTTGCGCCATAATATCAAACCCAATTGGGAGTACTACCCGGAGGGCGATTCGTATTTTGCCAAATTTATGTTAAGCCCTTTAATCTCCTATAAAAATCCGGAAGACGCGGAGGCTATCACGGAAGTACGGTTTTCACGGCAAAATATTATGAATATGCTGGCCGATTACAAGCAGGATGGAAACGGGGATCCGTTTCTATACTCCCCTGGGTACGAGCCGATTGTGAATGGCGCATCCAATAGAGCGCTGATACAGGAACTGATCGCTTATTTAAATAAACAAACGCTTGATCCATTAGGCCATACCATCGTAGAGCTCGGCAAAGAGAAATATTTGGTCAATTATGTACAGTCGAAAAGTCTTGGCTGGTATGTCGTAGACTATGTGCCGCTTCAACAAATTTTGTCGCCCATCGTAAAGAGCCGCAATTTCTTTTATGGCTCCATTGCGTTGTTATTGATTATGAGCGTAGTCGTCTCGCTGCTTATATATAAGCAGGTACAAATCCCTATCAAGCTCCTGCTCAGAGGGGTGCAGGGCATTCAATCCGGCAAGTACGGGCTTCGTTTGAATCACAATCCGAACAATGAATTTGAATATTTATTCTCGCGGTTTAATGAAATGGCAGCCGAAATTCAAATCTTAGTTGAAAAGGTTTACATGGAAAATATCCGGTTTAGGGAAGTGAAGTTGAAACAGCTGCAATCCCAAATCAATCCGCATTTTTTGTACAACTGTTTGTTTTTTATCAAAAATATGATAGCGGTTGGAGATAAAGAGGCAGCAACGGAAATGGTGCTCAATTTGGGTGAATATTTCCGACACATTACGAAGCTGGAGAACACGATGACTACGCTTCAAGAAGAATTGAAGATGGTCCAAAACTATTTAAATATTCAAAACCTGCGCATGGAACGGTTTCACTATGAAATCGACATTCCGGAATCTATGATGCAGCTTGAAATTCCCAGACTGCTTATTCAGCCCATTGTAGAAAATGCCATATTGCATGGGATCGGCAAAAGCGAGCGTTACGGCATTCTGACGATAGAAGGGGAACGGCAATGGGGAGAAAACAAAATTATTATCGACGATAATGGAATCGGAATGTCGCCTGAGCAGTTGGCAGAGCTGCAGCATAAAATTTCAATGCCGATGGATCAGGAAATGAGCTGCGGTTTGTGGAATGTGCATCAACGGTTATTGTATCAATTTAAGGATAACTCCGGTCTTATCTTGTCTCAGTCACCAACCGGCGGGGTCAGGGTTGTTCTGAAGTGGGAAGAACGGGAATCGGATCGTACCTGAGTGGTTAAGCCATATCTTTTCTGACGAAAACTCATCAAGGGGTGGTTCGATGCTGCAATTGCTGTTGGTAGACGATGAAATGAACGTGGTGGAGTCATTGGCATCTACTTTGCCTTGGCATGATATTGGGATCGGCAAGGTTCACAAAGCATTCTCGGCGACAGAAGCGCTGGACATCCTGAAAACGAATGCCATTGACATTGTGATCACCGATATCAGTATGCCGGGAATGGACGGCTTGGAGCTTATCCAACAAATTCAATGGAACTGGAAGAATACAAAGTGCATTCTGCTGACCGGCTATGCTGAATTTGATTACGCCCAAAAAGCGATTCAAAACCAGATCAGCGACTATTTGCTAAAGCCGATCAGCGATCAGGATATTATGTTCAGAGTCAAGAAGGTCGTGGAAATCATCCACATGGAGCTCGAAACGAACCAGACGTATCAGCAGGCGTTAAAAGCGCTGAACGATCATTTGCCTAAGTTAAAGGGAGAGTTCCTCAATGAGCTGCTGCAAGGGAAAAGGATATCCTCCGAGCAATCGTTGGAGAAGCTGAGGCAGCTGGATATTCCGGTTAGGCTTAATGATGATTTTTGTTTGCTGTTGATCCGCTATAAGGAACAGTTTGCCGATTACGATCCTTTTGAGATGTCGTTGATGAAGTTTGCAATTGGTAATCTGGCTGAAGAAACGTTGGATGAATATTTCCAGCTGTGGATAGCCCAGGATGTCCACGAGTATTTAGTCGTTCTTGCTTCTCCCAATGATAAGCTGAAGCACAGCAAGGCAGATATGGCCTTGAAATATCATATGGAACGTCTGGCCAATCAGCTTCAATTAAATGTTCAACTGTATTTAAAACGAAAAATATCGGTATTGATCAGCCAATGGGGAGTATTCCCTACGGATCTGACCAAGCTGTATCATAATTCTCTGGCTATCTTCAGAAAAAGGTTTGGGAACGAGAAGGACCTTCCGGTGTACACCATCGGTGAGGCTGAAATCGCAAACATGAATGCATTATACCGGCTGTATGAGCCGCCGATGCTCGTTCATTTGATGGAGGCAGGCAATTGGAATGCGGTGGAGCAGAAGCTGGAATCGATTTTGGAAGAGTTGGAGCAGTTCTGGCCCGAATCGACAGAGCATATTACGGAGGCATTTTTCTCCGTCTTTGCCTCCTTCTCCTTCATCGCCCATAAAAGCGGCAAAAGCTTGGCAGAGCTCATAGGAAGTGAGTATACGAGAGGCAGGGAGCTGGCTCCGTGTAAAACGGTGCAGGCGCTGAGAGCCTGGATACAAGCCGTTATGGAGAAAATTGAGCTCTACACAAAAAGTGAAACGAAAAATGCCCGTGAATCAGCTGTTCGTCAAATTCAAAAATATGTTCAAGCCCATCTGACTGAGGATGTCTCGCTCCAGAGAATTTCGGACTATTTGCAGATGCATCCAACTTATCTTTCAAGAATTTATAAGCTGGAGACCGGCGATAACTTAAGTGATTACATTTACCTCTTGAAGATGGAAAGAGCAGCACATCTATTGAAGACATCGACGAGTAAAATTTACGAGATATCGATTGAAGTCGGTTATCAGAATCCGAATTATTTCATCAAAATATTCAAAAAGCATTTCGGTGTTACGCCGCAGGATTATCGGACGAACAACAAATAACGTAACCGACTACCGAACTACAGATGGAGGCTGACGGAATGAGCATCGTGCTAAAAGGAATTACATGGAATCACAGCAGGGGCTATGTCCCTATGGTAGCAACTGCGCAGCGGTTTGCCGAGATGAATCCGGGAGTGGAGATCCAGTGGGAGAAGCGCTCGCTGCAGCAGTTTGCGGATGCACCGATTCAGCAGCTTGCCAAGCAGTATGATCTGCTGGTAATCGACCATCCGTGGGCAGGCTTTGCAGCGGACAAAAACATTTTGGTGCCGTTAGAGCAGCAGCTGCCTGCTGAATACTTACTGGATCAAGCTAGACATTCGGTGGGACGGTCGCACGAAAGCTACAATTTTGACGGATATCAAACCGCACTGGCAATCGATGCTGCGACACCGGTAGCTTCCTATCGCGCCGATATTTTGGCAAGAGAAGGATTACGGGTTCCTGAAACGTGGGAGGAGCTTATCGAGCTTGCCAAGCTCGGCTTTGTTGTATTTCCTGGTATTCCAATTGATTCACTAATGAATTTTTATATGATGTGCAGTAGTCAGGGAGAAGATCCTTTCTTGCAGGAGGATCAAGTCGTTAGCAAGGAAATGGGTCTGCAAGCGCTGGAACAACTGAAGGAGCTTGTGGGTTATTGCCATCCGGAAATGTTCGGCTGGAACCCGATCCAGGTGTACGAGGCGATGACGGTTCGTGACGATATCGCTTACTGTCCATTTGCTTACGGATATTCAAACTATTCCCGCTATGGGTATTCGGAGTATGGGTTAACTTTCTCAGATATGGTGAGGATCGGATCGAATGAAAAATTGAGGACGACCCTAGGGGGAACCGGCCTTGCGATATCTGTTGAGTGTAAGCATTTGGATATGGCGCTGCAGTATGTTGCTTATACGGCAGATCCTCAATCTCAGAAAACCGTTTATGTGGAAAACGGAGGGCAACCGGGGCATCGAAGCGCTTGGACGGATTCAGAAGTCAATCGCAGGTGCGGCCATTATTTTAACAATACGCTCCCTGCGTTGGATCGTTCCTTTCTGCGTCCACGATACAGCGGTTATTTGAATTTCCAGGACCATGCGGGTGACTTTGTGCGGAATTATATGATGCATGGCGGGAATGCGGTGGAAGTACTGGAGAGAATGAACGGACTTTATAGGGAATCGAGAAAAGGGGATGCGCTATGAGACCGTTGGAAGGGCTCGTCGTTCTGGAGTTTTGCCAGTTTTTATCCGGACCTTCAGCAGGCTTGAGATTGGCCGACATGGGGGCGAGAGTCATCAAGATCGAACGTCCGGGTATGGGGGATATGTGTAGGCAATTAACCATCAGCAATTTGAAGCTTAATGGTGAGAGTGCCTTGTTTCAAACTATTAATCGAAACAAGGAAAGTTACTCAGCCGATCTCAAGAATGTCCATGATCTGTTAAGCATTAAGGAGCTGATTGTTAAGGCGGATGTCATAATCGAAAACTTCCGCCCCGGAACGATGGAGAAGCTCGGTCTGGGTTATGAGATGGTGCGTCAGATCAATCCGAGGATCATCTATGCGAGCATAACGGGATACGGAAAGGAGGGCCCATGGCGGGATAAGCCAGGTCAAGATCTGCTTGTCCAATCACTGTCCGGTTTGAATTGGTTGAACGGCGATAGCGATCAGCCGCCGGTTCCGTTCGGATTAGCCGTAGCCGATATGCTAACGGGAGCTCACTTGGTGCAGGGTATCCTGGCTTGCCTTGTCCGCAGAAGTGTCAGTGGGCAAGGAGGACTGGTTGAAGTCAGCTTGCTGGAGTCGATGCTCGATTTTCAATTTGAGGTACTGACAACGTTTTTGAATGATGGGGGCCAGCCGCCTGTTCGGAGCGCAATTAACAATGCGCACGCCTATCTTGGTGCACCTTATGGCATTTATGAGACCGCCGATGGTTATATTGCTCTGGCCATGGGTTCCGTAGTCAAGCTGGGCGAGCTGCTGGGCTGTACGGCGATGCAGTCGTTCACAGATCCTAAGGAGTGGTTCACGCGCAGGGATGAGATTAAGACGATATTGGCAGAGCATTTGAAAAGCCGAACCACAAGGGAATGGCTCGATGCCTTGGAGCCAGCAGATTATTGGTGTTCGGATGTGCTGACGTGGGAGCGGCTAATGGAGCACGAAGGATTTCAAGTTCTGGATATGCTTCAAGAAGTGGGAGGACCCGGTAGGACAGGAATGAAGACGACATGCTGCCCGATTCGCATCAATGGTGCAAGGCTGAAGTCGGTCAAAGGTGCCCCCTTAGTAGGTGAGGACAACCAGGACATCAATCAGGATTTCGGTTTAAGCAGGCTTTAAGCGAGAGGGGAAGCGAATGTGATGCAGCAAGGCGCAAAACCGCTGGAAGGCATTCTTGTGCTCGATTTCAGCCAATTTTTATCCGGTCCCTCCGCAGCTCTTCGGTTGGCTGATATGGGTGCACGAGTTATCAAAATCGAGAAGCCGGACACAGGTGATATATGCAGAACGCTGTATATTTCCAACCTGGAGCTGGACGGGGACAGTACGTTGTTTCATTCGATCAATAGGAATAAGGAAAGCTACGCTGCCGACCTTAAGAATAAAGCTCAGTTGGAGCAAATTCAACGGTTGATAAGGCAAGCGGACGTGATGATTCAAAATTTTCGCCCTGGAGTCATGGAGCGATTAGGTCTTCATTACGAGCAGGTCAAAGAATGGAACCCACGGCTGGTCTACGGACAAATCAGCGGATATGGAAACGATGGGCCTTGGAAAGACAAACCAGGTCAAGATCTGCTGGTCCAATCCGTATCCGGTTTAGCTTGGCTGAACGGAGCAGAATCTCAGCCTCCACTTCCGCTTGGATTGGCTGTCGTTGACATGGCGGCAGGTGCCCATCTGGTGCAGGGCATCCTTGCGGGGTTATACCGTAGAGGTATAACAGGGAATGGCTGCCATATCGAAGTTAGTCTGCTGGATTCGATTTTGGATTTTCAATTCACAGAATTGACCGCGTTTCTGAATGGAGGCGGGGTTCCAATACGCTCTAGAGTGAACCATGCTCATGTATATAGACCTGCACCCTATGGTGTGTATAAGACGGCTGATGGCTACTTGGCATTAGCATCAGGCTCGGTGCCTGAGCTTGGACTTCTATTCGGATGCGATGATCTGGCCAAGTTTGTAGGCGAGGATTCCTGGTATGAGGATAAAGAGGCTATCAACGCAATCATTGCCGAGCATCTAGCTGAAGCTCCGACGGTCAAGTGGCTTGAACTGCTGGAGTCCGGAGGCTTTGAATGCGCTGAAGTATTGACGTGGGAGAGCCTTCATCAAGAAGCAGCCTTTCAGGATCTGGACATGATCCAGACGGTGTACCTTGGTAGCGGAGCTGCGCTTAACACCACGCGATGCCCTATTCGTTTTGACAATACGATATATAAAGCACCCAAAGGCTCGCCCAAAATAGGTGAAGACAACGAGTCCATAAATCAATGGCTGGAGGCGACATTCATATGAACGAAACCCAAACGAATAGCAGTAGACCGCATCAGGAGCTGCCGGTGTTTAATACGGAATCCTGGATGTATGAAGAATTTGAAGTAGGCTGCAAAATACGTTCGATTCGACGCACGATCTCCGAGGGAGAGAGCATGCAATTCAATGCGCTGGTCATGGATATGCATCCTTATGTAGCAGACGAAATGTTCGCTAAGGAAGAAGGCCTATTCGGACGACGCCTCGTCGCTGGTGCTTTGGTATTTAGCATGGGACTTGGGCTGATGGCACATAACAATATCCATACTTTCAGCTATGGGTACGATAAACTAAGATTCATTAAGCCGGTGTTTATCGGTGACACTATTTATACAGTAAGAACGCATTTAGAGAAAAGACCTAAATACAAGGAGCTGGGGCTTGTGAAGGTCAGCTATGAGGTATATAAAAATGAAGGTGAGCTCGTTATGTATTGCGAGCATCTTCAAACGGTAAAATACCGGAATCCGGAAGCTTGGCAGCATTTGGTCGAGAAAAAGGAGGTATAGCCATGGGTTTCCGTTCGATTTATTTTGAAGAGTATGAGATTGGATCCAGCCGTGAGACGATGGGACGTACGATCACGGAGACCGATGTCGTTATGCATGCAGGACAAACGGGTGATTTTTACCCTCATCATATGGATGCCGAGTGGTGCAAAACACAAGAATTCAAACAGCGAATTGCTCACGGTACGCTAATATTCAGCGTAGGCGTAGGGATGACCGCAGGAGAAATCAATCCTGAGGCATTCTCTTATGGCTATGACCGCCTTCGCTTCATCAAGCCGGTATTTATCGGTGATACGATCTATGTCAAGACAACTATTAAAGAAAAACGGGATTATCCGAAGCGTCCCGAATACGGAATTGTAGTGGAGCTTGTGGAAGTGACTAACCAGCATGAAGCGCTCGTCTTGGTGTGCGAGCATTTGCTGCTCACGGCAAGAAATACAGCGACAGCCGGTTAATCACAGGGTTAACGCAGATTTTTCAGTAATTCCTCACTGCTTTTCTCAAGTACTAGCGGATAGGCGGCGACTTTGTCGGGTGCCAGGTGCTTCAGTTCGTCGTAAACGGCGCTTGATGCGTACAGCTTATCCGCTTGTTTAATAAGCTCCCTCAATTTTACCTCGTCGTTCATACCAAGAGGTACACTGACAATATGTTCAATTCCCGCATCAGCTGCCTTTTGAGCCATCCATTGGCCCCCTTTCAGCCCCAAGCAGACAAAGCCTACTTGACTTCCCTTCGAACGCTTAGCCACATCCATCAGCACGCCAAAATCAACCGTGGCACCGAGTGTTATTACCTGTTTTCTCGCTCCGACAAGACCACGAACTTCTTCCGCATGATTTAAGGTAGTCAATACGGTATCAGCCTGATGAATCAACTCCTCCAAGATAGAGCTTGCCTTAGTCAAGTCTTCCAGATAGAAGCAGTTGACAGTCGCGCCAGTCAGACGAATGATTTCGTTACGGTAAAACGGATAATCATGCTCGCGGCATTCGATGAACAAGAGCGTTGGCTTATCATCTTGCACGTGACCAAGCAGCTGGACATAGGCCATGCCTGCTACGGCAAAATCGTCCAGGTCCATTTTGCGTTCAGCCGCCTCCTGAATCATTCGGGTCCATAGCTCATACATAGACTTTCGGCTTTCGATCAGCTCTGCCGTTTGAGCGCTATCGATAATTTGAGTCCCTTTTCCTTTTTGAACGGATACAATTCCTTCATCTCTCAATTGCGTATAGACGGAATTTATCGTATTGCGGTTAACGTGCAATGTCTCTGCTAATTCGCCTGCGGAAGGAAGCATGTCACCGGGTTTCATTTTGCCGGTACCGATGAACCATTTGAGCTGTTCTTTAATTTGAATGTTTATGGAATAGGAAAGCTCCGGGTCAACTCGCAAAACGAAAGGACGATCCATATAAAATCCTCATTTCATAGTTAAATAGGTATTTATATTATAACGAGGGAAAAACCAATTGACAATAAAGAAAAAAAGCATTATATTCACAAATAACTAAATAACTAGATAAATAGTTATTTATATTTATCTGAATGGATGTGATGTGATGAATATCATTAGTAAGATGTCGGCAACAGACAGAACCCCGTTGAAAGCAGCACCCCGAACGGCAATTCTCGGGTTTATTGGCGGATTTGTATGTATAGGTATCCTTTCTTTACTTACTGGCTGGACCTCTGCTTCGTGGCTTATGGCACCCTTCGGTGCCAGCTGTGTTCTTGCCTTTGGCTTGTGGGATGCTCCTTTATCGCAGCCAAGGAATATTATTGGAGGGCATGTTGTTTCAACCTTGACCGGACTTATAGTATTTTATATATTCGGACAGGGCCCTGCGGCACTTGCGCTAGGTGTCGGCTTGGCGATAAGTGCGATGATATTAACGAAGACGACGCATCCTCCAGCGGGGGCTGATCCGATAGTCGTTATTCTGGCAGGCAGCGGCTGGTCCTTTCTTGTTACTCCGGTTTTGGTAGGTTCGGTTCTGATCGTCGTATGTGCACTTATCATCAACAATCTGGATGAACATAGAAAGTATCCGACATTTTGGATATAAGGGCTGCTTCTACAGCCAATCTGTGCAGGCTTTTACAATTCCTTGCATCGTATGATATGATGGGAACATATGTTTTTATATGAGCATTAGAGCCTTACCGAAAGGCAGGTGCATTATGTCCCATAGGATGAAAGTATCAGTAAGAGCGCTGGTGGAATATGTGTACCGCTCAGGCAGTATCGATACGGGCTTTTGGACAACTGCTTCCTTGCAGGAGGGGACCAAGGCACATCAACAAATCCAAAAAAACTACACCGAGCTTGATCAAAAAGAGGTTCATCTGGCTGGTATTCTTCGTTATGGCGATATTGAGCTTCTGGTGGAGGGGCGTTGCGACGGAATATTGTCAGACGGTGAAGGATTTATAATTGAAGAAATCAAATCTACGGCAGGGAGTCTCGACCGCATTGAGGCAGATACGTATCCTGTCCATTGGGCCCAGGCATATTGTTACGCTTATTTCTTTGCCAAACAGGAGGGACTGGAGAGCTTAAGCGTCCGCCTTACCTATGTACAGGTGGATACGGAGCAGCAGAAGCAATTTTTAAGATCTGTCTCAGTTAACGAGCTTGAGTCAATCATAAAAGCTTTGGCGGCCGCTTACGAGCCTTTTGCCGTTATGCAGCTCAATTACGAGGAAAAGCGAAATCACAGCATTCGGAAGCTCGCATTCCCTTTCGAATCGTATCGTCAAGGGCAAAGATTGTTCGCCGGCGCCGTCTACAAATCGATTGCTGAACGGCAAAAGCTGTTCGCCAAAGCGCCGACCGGTACCGGAAAGACGATTTCGACCTTATTCCCTGCGGTCAAAGCGATCGGCGAAGGTCAGCTTCAACGAATGTTTTACTTGACCGCCAAGACGATTACACGGACGGCTGCGGAGCAAGCCATCAGCTTCATGCAGGCCAAGGGCCTTCATATGCGATGTGCTACGCTGACTGCTAAGGATAAGGTTTGTTTTAAGGAAGAGACCCTTTGCCAAAAAGAATACTGCGAATTTGCCAACGGGTATTACGATCGCATCAATGAGGCTGTCTTGGATATTTTGAACAACGAAACGCTGCTAACGCGGGAGACGTTCGAGAGATATGCCCGTAAACATACAGTATGCCCCTTCGAATATTCGCTGGATGTATCGTATGTCGCCGATGCGGTCATTTGCGATTATAACTATGTCTTTGATCCGCGGACTTCCTTAAAGAGACTGTACGAGGAACAAAAGAAACAGACGGTGCTTCTTATCGACGAAGCACATAATTTGGTTGATCGCGGAAGAGAGATGTTCTCGGCTGAGCTCAGCAAAGCTTCGTTCTTGCAGCTAAAGAGGGATTACAAAGAGATCTGCCGCTCGGTAGCCGGCGCATCCAAAGATATTAATGATTATTTTATTCATTGGCGAAAAGCTCACGCAGAAAGTAAAACCTTCGTACAGCCATGGTTCCCTGAGGGATTGCTCCCACTGGTCGAAGCTTTCGCAGCAGCGGCGGAGGAGGAGCTTGCCTCGGCTTCCGTTGGCATGTCTCCTGCAGGAGAAGCGCAGCAACGGCTGCTGGAAACCTACTTCGCGGTTCAAAGCTTTATTCGCATAGCGGGATATTATAACGAGGCTTATGTCACTTATGCAGAAATGGACCGAAGCGATGTCCGGTTGAAGCTATTTTGCCTTGATCCTTCCACTATGCTGAGCCAAATGAGCAAAGGCTACCGATCTCAGGTGTTTTTCTCCGCTACGCTTTCTCCGCTCTCCTATTACCGAGATATGTTGGGCGGATCGCCTGAGGACTACGTACTCACGATTCCATCGCCTTTTCATAAGGAGCAGCTGGATGTATTGTTATTGCCGGTTTCCACCCGTTATCGCGACAGGGAAGCGACCAAAGGACGGATAGCAGACGGGATCCACCAAGTATTGCAGGAGAAGAAAGGCAACTTTCTGATTTTTTTCCCTTCCTACGATTATTTGAACGGAGTATATGAATGTTTTATCGAGCAGCCTATCGAAGCCGACATCATCGTTCAGCAGACTGCAATGACAGAGGAGGAGCGCGAGGCGTTTCTCGCGTCGTTCCAGCCAGAACGGGACAAGCGCTGTATCGCATTCGCAGTGATGGGAGGTATATTCTCTGAGGGGATCGACCTTGTAGGTGAACGGCTGACAGGGACGGTAATAGTCGGAGTCGGTCTGCCTCAAGTGGGGCTGGAGCGGGATATTATTAAAAGTTATTTTGACGCTGGAGGCCGCAGCGGCTTCGATTACGCTTATGTGTATCCTGGAATCAATAAAGTTCTGCAGGCCGGAGGTCGATTGATACGGACGGAATCGGATCGAGGGACGCTGCTGCTCATCGACGACCGTTTCTCCCAGACGAAATACCAGCAGCTGCTGCCTGAAGAGTGGAAGCCGCTTAAGGCCATTGACATTCCTAGAATGGTTCGAGGGAGCGACGTGATAACATCTTACAGTGATAATGGATCTTAAGTGAATAACGGAATCACGCCTTGTTCATATCTTAAATGGACAAGGCTTTTTGACGCAGGTATATTACTAGTTCGAACAGATTGGAATGCATAAGATCATGATATTGATGTTCACCATATGAATCGGAAACGATAAAAAGCTTGCATGGACCCCTATTGCGATTTGCTCCAAATGTCCATTGACATGGCTGATCGCGAAGGTTATATTTGAATTAGTACTAGGTACTAATACTTGATAATAAAAGGGTGAGGGCTATGGAAATCCAAAAAGCCAGAATAACCGCTATCGGCACGTACGTGCCTGAAAGACGATTAACGAATCACGATTTGGAACGCATGGTGGAAACTAGCGACGAGTGGATCGTTCAGCGCACAGGAATTCGAGAGCGAAGAATCAGCGAACCCAAACAATATACGAGCGATTTGTGTGTGGCTGCTGTAACGGATTTAATGCACAGATACGGAAAGTCCATAGCCGATGTGGATTTTATTATCGTAGCTACAAGTACCCCCGATTTTCCTTTTCCCAGCACAGCTTCCATTATACAGGACCGGCTTGGCATAGCGTCTGCAACAGGAGCTATCGATATAAGCGCGGCATGTGCAGGATTTGTATACGGTCTACATATGGCGAACGGATTGATTGCAGCCGGATTGCACCGTAAAATTCTCGTCATTGGTGCCGAGACGCTGACAAAAATTACGGATTATACGGACCGGACGACATGTGTTTTGTTCGGGGATGGTGCGGGGGCCGTTCTCGTAGAGAAGGAAGAAGGAGATCTGCCTTCGAGCTTCCTTTCCACTCATTTGTCTACAGAAGGAAGCGGAGGAACGCACATCTACCAAACAAGGATTGCTAACCAATGGAATGGCGTGGAATTAATCGATAAGCAGCTGCTAGTGCAAAACGGCAGGGAAGTATTCAAATGGGTCGTCAGAACGGTACCTGAGGGGATGCAGCAAGTGCTGCAAAAAGCTCAGATGGAGATGAATCAGGTGGATTGGTTTATCCCGCACAGTGCCAATCTGCGAATCATAGAGCCTTTATGCGAACGGAGCGGCTTTCCACTGGAGAAAGCTTTGTACAGCTTGGAGTACTTTGGTAATACTTCGGCAGCCACCATTCCTCTTGCCTTGGATTTAGGCTTGCGAGAGGGTAAAGTGCATAACGGGGATCGTGCGCTTCTTTACGGATTTGGAGCAGGTCTCGTGCAAGCGGGATTGCTTATCCATATTCTAATGGACTCTCCGTTGAATGCCCCAACGCCTTTGTAAAAAAACATAATATTTCAAAGTTCCTACACATCCATTTGGTTGCCTGCCGATTTCTTGGTATGATGGTAGGTAGACGGATAACTATCCTAGATGGAGGAGTGAGAAATAGTGGATTCCAATACTAAACAAGAGAGCCAATTGGAGTTGGCTACGTTCGCAGGAGGATGCTTCTGGTGCATGGTAACGCCATTTGACCAGCTACCAGGCATAAAGAAGGTCGTATCAGGCTATACGGGAGGTCACAAGCCGAACCCTACCTATCAAGAGGTATGCTCCGAGACGACAGGTCACGCGGAAGCGGTACAAATTACGTTTGACCCGGCTGTATTTCCATATGAAAAGCTATTGAACACATTCTGGCAGCAAATTGATCCTACCGATGCAGGGGGGCAGTTCCACGATCGCGGACCTTCCTATCGCACAGCCATTTTCTATCATACGGAAGAGCAGCGTCAGAAGGCGGAAGCTTCGAAGGATGCATTAGAAAAGAGCGGCCGCTTTAATAAGCCGATAGCCACTGAGATTGTGCCTGCAAGTGAGTTTTATGAGGCGGAAGAGTACCACCAGGATTACTACACCAAAAATCCGCTGCGTTATAAAATGTACAGAAAAGGCTCCGGTCGTGACGCCTACATTGAGCAGCACTGGAATACAGCTCAAGATAAAGAACGGTTAAGAGACAAATTGACCCAAATGCAGTTTGAGGTGACACAAAATAACGGGACGGAGCCGCCTTTCCAAAATGAATTTTGGGACCATCACGAAGAAGGGCTATATGTAGATATCGTGTCGGGCGAACCTTTATTCAGTTCTAATGATAAATTCGATTCCGGCTGCGGCTGGCCTAGCTTCACCAAGCCTATGGTTTCGGGAAATGTTAAGGAAAAGCAGGATTACAGCCATTTTATGATACGTACGGAGGTACGAAGCCGGGAGGCGGATTCGCATCTGGGTCATGTGTTTACAGACGGGCCTAAGGAAGCAGGAGGACTTCGTTACTGCATCAATTCCGCCGCGCTCCGTTTTATTCCTAAGAATCAGCTGGAGCAGGAAGGCTATGGCTCGTATTTGACCTTGTTCGATAAAGCTTAAGTAGGAAGACGCACTGAGGTTGCGTCTTGAGTCGGTAGTGAAACCTATGAAAACTCAGATGTGTATGTGGTACTCCGGTGGGGTATCCCCTTCCGGCCACTGTTGTTATCGGGAAATATTAAATTAATCGTTTTTACAGTGGGGATTTCCCGATAACAAAGGTGGACGCTTTCGCTCCTACAGGGGATACCCCACCTCCAGCCTTCATCCAGATTCTGAATCATTGGGTTTCTCGACCATCTAAAGACGCACTGATGTGCGTCTTTTTTAATTATGCATCGATCCCAAGTTCGCCAGCCTTCCATTCCATTCCTGCGATTGTAAAGTAATTGAGAACTTGCAGAAGCTGGAGAACTAATTAAAGCTGCATGAATTCAGGCTGGCGAAGTATCTCGACAGCCATAAATATATTCCGTGAGTCGAAATAGTTTGTCTGAATTGTGAACTCGGTTTTTAAAATATGGAAAATGTTTGAAAAAGTACTGCAAATCTCCATGGATACATTATATGATGGATCAGAATTGAAAGCCGTACATTTTTCGGAGGAATCATGTCTAAATCCATACTACTTTTGTTAACTGGTGATATCAGGGCTATTGACCCGATGCTGCAGGAACAAGTATATAAAGAATTTTACCGGCTCGTATACCCGTTAATTATATATATTGTTAAAGATCATCCGACCACCGAAGATATTATCCAAGATACATTTCTTACTATTATTCGGAAAAGCCCTCATGATATCGAGGAAGTCCGATTAAATGCCTGGATTCGTACCGTAGCCCGAAACGCTACCATCAGTTATTTAAGAAAAAATAAAAAAAGACGTGACGAACTTCTTTCTGATGACGTCTATATTGAAAATGCCGTATCATTTATGCATGAACCGGCTTTTTCCACAGAATCCGAGGTAGAGGCAAAGCTTTTGGAAGAAGCTATTATTCATTATATTCATCAGTTGAAACCGATTTATCGTCAGGTGATCCAAATGCGTTGGACCGAATGTTTGTCCTACAAGGAAATGGCGGATCGGTTAGGCGTTACGGAGGAGAAGATCCGTCAAACGCTGCACCGCTCCAGAGAAGCTATCAAGAAAAAACTGCAGCGTGATTGGAAGGTGAAATAGCCTTGAACAGATCTAAATTTGAGGCTGATTTTGAACGTTTATTTGAGGATGCAGTCTCTAAAAGCGAAGATAACGTTCCTATACCTGATGCCGACCCTTCCTGGCAGCGCATGCTGGTTAAGCTTGAAAGGGAGCGGAGAAGAGTCAAATGGCTGCGTGCAGCCAGGTGGTGTGGTCTTACTGCAGCTTCCCTAATGCTGGGAACCTTTCTATTTCATACACTACAGCCGACCGAGGCGTTCCGTCCGATGTTTGATATGGTATATAAGGTCAAGGGAGGATCGGTAAGCTTGAATGTCCGAAGCACAGATCGCGGCTCTACGGAAGGAGCCAAGACGGCACCGCCTCCACCGGATGATGAGCTTGCCCCTCAACCATTGAAGGATAACAGGGACTTGCCTGAGGAGAATACCTTTAGACGGGTTCAGGTTACGATCGACGAAGCTGCTGAAAAGACGCAATTTGTGCTGCCTGTACCTCAATATATCCCTGAAGGATATCGTTTGTCGGATGTTACAATTCATTATTCAATGGGGGAGTCCAAAGCAAGTGCGGCTAAGCTGCAATACAGAAAAGAAACCGATTCCACGCCTCTGTCCATATTGGTCCGCAAGCGTTCCTTCAGTGCGAAAGCGGAACTAACTGACGGTCAACGCGAAGTTACTGCGACCACATCTGGCATCAGAGAGCTTGAGATGAACAAAGATGATATTAATATTGTTGTGAAGGCAGAGCTGGACGAGAAGGTCTTGAACCTGATTGCAGATAGCATGAAATTGAAGTGATATGTTGAAGGAGGTCTTATGAATAAAGGATGGCTGCTTTTATTTAAAGAAGATATCGTTAACCTTACTTCTTCCGTGCAGTTTGCATTGTTTGAACAATATGTCAGAATCGTCTCAGAACAAGAGCTGCTTAAAGGCCTGGATGTTTCAAGCGCACGTTATGTCGTCAAGACGGCCTTCCTTCAAGCCGCTTCTAAGCGATTTATAGAGGTGGATGAAGACCAAATAGCGGAGAAGCTAGTGAAAATAACGGAAGCGCTAGTAGCACGACAGAAGCCTTCACAAACTCCCGGTTTAGAAGTCCTTGGAGCATCGACTTCAAGGTTGATGGAGGCTTGGGACGATGCTTCTTCAGTACTCCAAAGAAAACTGCGCCGCCATAGAAGGTCCAGGCTAATGCTTTCGGTTTGTACATTCACACTGATTTTGCTTGTGGGTGGGTTTGTATTTAGTACAGAGACTCCTGCGCAAAAGCCGGTGCACGAGCCTCTCTCTCTTAGTAGCAGTACTTCCGACGCATCGCAGCCGGTTGACGGAGTTAATGAAATAAGGGACATGAAGGTTACAGCTTCACAAGCGAAGGTATATGCTGATTTTAAGATGAGGATTCCTAATGTTTTGCCAGATGGTTACCATTTTGAAGAAGCACGTGTTTTTTTGAATGAAGGAGCGACGAAATCAAGACATATCATTTTGGTGTATACCAATGAGTCGGAGTACCTGCTCAGAGTCTCTTATTATAAGCTGGCTCCAAACAGTGTAATGTCTACCGGTTTTTATATGCCGGAAAGCACGGAGGATGTATTCTTACGAGGAAGCAAGGGGCTTCTTGCCCAATCGAAGGACCATTACGCCCGTTTGGATTGGTTGGAGGGCGATGTCTTTATCAGCATCTCCGGAAGGGAGATAGAAGGACAGCAGTTAGTCAAAATGGCGGAGAGCCTAAAATAGTTTGGTGTAGGATAAAAACCGTCCGGTGTCCCGGACGGTTTTCTATTCGTGTTGGTTAAGCTAAGATGCGGTCAATGGCAGCCAATTCCTCGCTGCTGAATGCTAAATTAGATAATGCAGCAACGTTTTCTTCGATTTGGCTTGGACGGCTGGCTCCGATCAAAGCTGTTGTCACTCGTTCCTCGCGAAGTACCCATGCAAGAGACATTTGCGCAAGACTTTGACCGCGCTGTGACGCAATTTCGTTGAGTTGACGTACTTTAGCGATTTTTTCTTCCGTTACGTCAGACTCCTTCAGGAAGGTTGAAGGTTTAGCAGCTCTGGAGCCTTCCGGAATGCCGCCCAAGTATTTGTTAGTCAAAAGCCCTTGGGCAAGGGGGCAAAAAGCAATGCTGCCCACACCACGTTCTTTAAGAACATCCTGTAGTCCATTCTCGATCCAACGATTCAGCATCGAATATACAGGCTGATGAATTAGCAGCGGTGTGCCTAGCTGGGTTAAAATACGGATAGCTTCTTCGGTCTTCTCCGGAGTGTACTGGGAGATGCCTACATAGAGAGCTTTGCCTTGACGAACGGCCTGATCCAGAGCGCCCATCGTTTCTTCCAAAGGCGTGTTAGGGTCAAACCGGTGAGAATAAAAGATATCTACATAATCGAGCCCCATCCGTTTTAAGCTTTGGTCCAAGCTGGAAAGCAGATTTTTTCTTGATCCCCATTCGCCGTAAGGTCCTGCCCACATACGATGACCTGCTTTGGTTGAAATAATAAGCTCGTCACGATAAGAAGCGAGATCCTCCTTCAACAGCCTGCCGAACATTTCTTCCGCAGAGCCTGGAGGCGGGCCGTAGTTATTCGCTAAGTCAAAGTGCGTGATGCCGAGATCAAACGCGGTTTTAATCATAGAGCGACCGTTCTCAAACGTGTCCACACCGCCGAAATTATGCCAAAGTCCAAGGGAGATGGCTGGGAGAAGAAGGCCTGACTTCCCGCAGCGGTTGTATTTCATTTCTTGATAACGATTTGGGTTAGCTTGATACATGGGGGAGTACCCTCCTTAGAGTTTTTGCGCCAGCAAAAACTGGCTACGAAAGCATGCACTGAGTTTTTGCGCCAGATGAGTCTTTAACAAGGTTGTAGGCTGACATTCATGGTCTTTAGTATAAGGAAAGACGGAACCCGCGGAAAGTACTGAAAATATATTGCCTAAGTAACATTTAGGTAAGTTAGTACTATGGACGAAACGGGCTTTGGATTTTAAACGAAAAAAATGGTAAAGTAGGTTCTATGTGTAGAAAGTTTGAGAAACGGTTCGAAAAAGGAGATTCGCTGGAATGATATTATTTTTTATCTTGTTTATTTTAATTATGGGGTCCTTTTTTAGTGGTGCGCTCGTCCTGTTTTTCCAGAAGAAAATTAAGCTTGGGTTTATCATGCTTATCCTGGGCATTATAGCAACATTCTTCTTCTATTATTCCATCTATCAGGGGTGGATTACAGTTCCTTCACAGAGTTAGATAAACATTCAGAGAATAAAAAGAGACAAGAAATAAAGAGATCGCCGGCACTCCGGCGATCTTTTTCCGTTTAGCTTGAATGGACAGACACACAATTATCTTTGGGCGGTTCATGAACCCAAGCTCTTGATGACTTTGTCGCATAGTGTATGGTACAGAAAAGTGGGACGTTAGCAGGGCATGTTCCACTTCCCATACAAATGAGGATACTGCAAAGGAAAGGGATTCGTATGAAAAAGACCACCGTGTCCAGACCGACGAGGCCATCTGTGCATGCCTCCAAAAAGACGTCAAAGTCTTCGGTTCATGCTCCCACAAGGAGCGCTGTCCCCAGTAAGCCTCAGCCTTTGAGGCCGAAGCCAAAGAAACAGAGAGTATCGAGACCGAAGTTCAACAATAGTGATATTATGTCTTCCAAGTCAGTAGGCATCAACGGACTTCTAGGTTCCTCGGATGAAGCGCCGTCAGCTGTGAATGAGGCACAGGGAGAAGCAGCGGTTCCTGCAGTCGCTAACGAAAGAGCCGGAGGATCATTTTTAGGTGGCTTTGGAGGAATTGAGGGCATCATATCGATGATGACCAAAGCGCAGCAAATGTTCAAGTTGTTTCAGCAAATGGGTCCTATATTTAAATTGATTAGTTCTTTCGGAGGTGCGAAAGCGACGACAGCGAGTGTAAGAACGAGTAAGGGAACAAAAGCGGTACGCTCGCGAAGAGGAAAGCGGTAAGCCCGAGCCTGAGTCTGGTCACAGAGACCAGGCTTTTTTTTCTCGCAGAGGGCTTCGTTACCTCAAAGTAACTAAATGAAGTCTTCTTCACTCCTTATATTTTTTCTCATTATTTTATATGATGGTATGGAATGCTGCAGCTTTTTGCCGAGCTTCGGGAAGCAGTGGGTGAATAACGATAACGGGAGGTTGTATGAGTGTTGATCAAACGAATCGGACATTTAGCTCTAACTGTGCAGGATATGGTGAAATCGCTTCATTTTTATTGTGATGTTCTTGGTTTTACCAAAGCCTTTGAGCTGCATGATGCGGAAGATAAGCCATGGATAGTTTATTTGCGAGTTGGTCAAGACCCAATTTAGTGGACAGTTAAGAAAAACCCTATTTTGCAAGCTGGCACCGGTACTCTACCGGAGTCAGCTTGTTTAATTTTCTTTGTGGTCTGTGATGGTTATAAAAATAGATATAATTTTCAATTCTGCTTTGTGCTTCCTCAATGGATCGGATATGATATGGATAGAGTGCTTCCGTCTTTAAATGCGAAAAGAAGCTCTCCATGGAGGCGTTGTCATAACAATTGCCTCGGCGAGACATGCTGATTTGGGCG
>NZ_JMLS01000002.1 GCF_000686845.1 Paenibacillus sp. UNC451MF
GCATTCGGCGTTAAAGGCAGCCACTCTCGCAAAGCAACCTGCCTGGATAACGCATGCATCGAATCCTTCTTTTCGCATCTCAAAACAGAGAAGTTGTACCTCAAACAGTGTAATTCAGGAGCGGAAATTCAGCAAGCGGTGGAAGAATATATTTACGATTACAACTACCACCGTTTTCAAGCCAAATTAAAACAACGCGCACCGATTGAATATCGATGCGCGTTGGCAGCTTAGCTTTTTTCATCTGTCTACTTGACAGGGGTATGACCAGTGCAGTACCATCAAGGGCTTTTTTTCTATTTGGCGTGCTTAGAAAATCACGTATCTTCTAGTCATTGAAAATTCGGTCGCAGGAAGGACTGAGTTCTCCGAGTTAGGACTACTTACCTATGGTGAAATCCGTACATAAAAGCGTATCGAAAAAAGTACCTGTCGGAGACAGGGTGAAATGCCAGACCTAACATAAAGTGAATCCTACCACGTCATTAAAAAGCCTCGCCAGAGGGAACAGAGGAAGTTGATCCCCATATCGACGAACTAGGGAAGCTACAAATTAGTTGGGGCGGAAGCGAAGAATCCACCGGCTTAAGGAGAATCAACCATTATTAAACTAGTCCAAACTATTAGTGTGTTCCAAAAATATTTTTCAAGCTGATATCAGACTTTGAAGGCCTAGTTTGATAAGGGAATAGCCTTTTTTCCGGCTTGGAAGAAGTGCAAAATCAAACTGTCTTTTTCAGCGTTTCTATCAATGTCTTCATATGGGGGGAATTCTGGTTTTTCATCTGGTACGCCAAGTACAGGTTGTTATAAACGGTACAAGCCGGGTACATTATCTTTACCTTGTTCCTAAATAAATGGTCATCCAACATGAATGTAGGAAGCAAGCTGATTCCTGCGCCGTGCTCGATGGCCTTTAGCACGCTGTGCAAATCGGGCACGGCGTGTGTTGGATGCGTTTGTGGACGCTTATGGAAATGCTCCCGCCAAAAGCGGCGGATGATGGGTAAATCCAAGTCATAACTGATCCATGGCTGGGAGCATAACCACGCTTCATAAGACTCCTTGTCGTCAAAGACTGGTTCCGCGTAATCAGGAGGTGCCACTAACGCAAACTCCTCTTGCATGTACGGGATATATTCAATTCCAGGGGCAGTAAGCTTTTTCGACATGATGATGATGTCTACCTTTTCCTCAAGCAGCCATTCAAGCAGCTTGGAAGCGACTCCGAGATAGGCAATGACACGCATCTGGTAGCTGCCGATATGCGGAGCGATATGTTCCCGAAAAAACTCATGCGCAGACCCAATTCGAAGTATGGGTAAAGAAGTGAACGTGTTCGTCTTGAGGGTTTGCGAGGTTTCCTCCAACGCTTCGATAAGCGGAACCACCTGTGTGTATAGTGCTTTGCCTCTCTCCGTCGGAATCATTTTCCGGGGAGCTCGTGTAAACAAAGGTTCACCCACCTCTGCTTCCAGGGAAGCCAGATGCTGACTCATGGCTGGCTGGGTCATCATCCTTGTTCTTGCGGCTTCCGACACGGAGCTATGCTTGTAAATGCTTATAAAGCTTCGATACCATTCAAAGTCCACCATGTGCGCGATCCTCTCTTAACTGTAACGTTTCTGTTGCTTTCCACCCCATATCGTAAACAAAATTCCTATGACTGTCACGAGCGAGGCAACCCAAGGTACGGCAGGGAGCCCTTCAGCAAAGCCTGAATCAATGACGATACCCCCGATATACGCTCCAAGTGCATTACCCAGATTAAAAGCCGCAATGTTCAATGTCGAAGCCAGTGTAGGGGCTTCCTTCGCAGTGTTCAGCATGTGGAGCTGCAGACCAGGGACGGTGCCGAATGCTGCGACTCCCAATATGAAAACAGTGATCAAGGTAAGGATCTTATTTTGATCCGTGAAACTAAATATGGCCAGTATAATCGCCAGCGCGACAAGTGTCCCAATCAGAGAGGGGAACAGGCGGCGGTCGGCCAATTTGCCTCCATAAATATTCCCGATGGTAATCCCGACGCCGAACAGGACGAGGATGTATGAAACAGAGCTAGGTGAGAAGCCCGTGACATCTGTCAGGATTGGCGAAATGTAAGTAAAAGCTGTAAATACGCCACCAAACCCGAATACGGTCATCAGCAATGCGACATGAACCGCCGGACGTTTGAGCACTCCGAGCTCTTTTCGCAGATTGGAGGTTGCACTGGCGACCTTCGGAACGAGTAAGACAATCCCGACCAGTGCAACGATCCCAATGATCGTGATTGCCCAGAAAGTAGAGCGCCAGCCGTATGCTTGTCCCAGAAACGTTCCCAACGGTACACCCAATATATTAGCCAGTGTCAGTCCGGTAAACATGATAGCGATGGCACCTGCGCGTTTTTCCTGGGGAACCAGCTCAGCAGCAATGACCGAGCCAACTCCGAAGAACGATCCGTGGGTAAGTGCAGCCAAGATGCGAGCCAGCATCAAAACCGTATAATTCGGTGCGAGAGCGGCAAGCGCATTTCCCGCGATAAATAAAATCATGAGGAATAATAAAAGTGCTTTGCGCGGCATTCGGTGGGTAGCGATCGTGATAAAGGGGGCACCGATGGCAACTCCCAACGCATAGCCCGTAATAAGGAAACCGGCCATGGGAATAGAGACATTCAGACTGGTTGCCACTTCAGAGAGCAGCCCCATAATGATGAATTCGGTCATCCCGATAGCAAATGCCCCAAGTGTAAGCGCGTATAAGGCGAGATTTGATCCTTTGCGATCGGCCTGTACTTGTTCAGAATGAAAGGCCCTATTTTCTGTTATCATGGTATTCAATAGCCCTCCTTTTGTATAAAGAAAATAATAATTGAATATGGAAGGATGCTGATAGACTTCATCTATCAGCATCGAGTAATTTTAATTACCTAATTTGTTCAATACTGCTTTTGTGACAGCGAGCGTAGATTGAGGATTTTGTCCGGTAATCAGGTTGCCGTCGACTTCTACATGTGTGTTCCAGTTTGGCGCCGCTACAAAAATGGCACCCAGATCACGGATTTTGCTCTCCAAGAGGAATGGTAGGTTAGAGCCCAAGCCTGTCGCTGCTTCTTCTCTGTCAGTGAAAGCATTCACGCGCTTGCCTGCGATTAGCGGCTGTCCATTGGACAAAGTCGCGCCAACGAGACCGGCAGGACCATGGCAAACAGCGGCGACGGTTTTTCCAGCTTCGTAAAATTCACGAAGCAATTGCTGGAGCTTTTGGTTTTCTGGCAGATCGAACATTGTGCCATGACCGCCAGGAAGGAAAATCACCTGAAATCCTTCCGCCGTTACATCATCCAGCTTTTTGGTGTTTTCCAGATGCTTGGCAGCGTCCGAGATTTCTTGCGGTGTTTGGTCATCCACGCCGCTTGGGTCGATCGGGGCAGTTCCTCCCTTTGGGCTTGCTACTGTGACTTCATAGCCGTTTTCTTGGAAAGCCAAATAAGCCTCCGCGAACTCCGATAGCCAGATTCCTGTCTTCTTGTCTTCCTGCATATCTGAATGACTGGTGACAACCATTAAGATTTGTTTTCCCATTTATATTGCCTCCTATTCTTTTGAACTTTGGTTACAGGTGTTATTCTACGACCGTAGTATCGATAAAACAAATTATGTTTTATGTGTATATATATAAATAAATTTATATCGTGGATGCGGAATAAAAGAAGTGGCGTTAGGAGACAATGCGAAACTAGCTGTCAAGGAGCTTTGGATACCAACTAACTGAAGTTTCAGCAGCTACAGCTGACGCATTGTATCGGAAAACGAAGGATCTAGTCTCACAGTGGCAGAATGAAGAGTGGCATTGTGTTCGACATGCAAAGGACATTGGGAGAACTTACTTCAGAAAGAAAGCTGTTTCATTCAGAAGCGGACTTTCAGCACGCCTTGGCCATGAAAATAGACCAATTATACCCTACTGCGGCTATCCGGTTCGAAATTCCATTGGAAATAGAACATTCACGGATTCACCTGGACATTCGAGTTGCATTAGAGGATCAGATTATCGCTATAGAGTTGAAGTACGGTACTACAAAGCTTGCGTTGATAGATAATAAAGAAAAATATGACCTTCGGGATCAGAGTGCTGACGATAATACGAGGTATGGTTTTTGCAATGATATAGAACGAGTAGAAAAGATGATTGACCTTAAGCATTGTACTGAAGGCTATGCAGTTATCCTAACCAACTATTCGGCGTTTTGGAAGACTTGGAAACCTAATTTAAGCAGAAAGGTAAACGATGAGGATTTTCGTATCCACGAAGGAAGAAGATTGCATGGCGAACTCAAGTGGGGTCCTAACACAAAGCCACTTTAACAGCTGGGTTTTTCTTTTTTTTCCTACCGTTTAGCTAATCGACAAGCTCCGGCTCATGTACCTGCAGCCGCTTTTTGCGAAACTCGGACGGCGTGCATCCGTTGTACCGTTTGAAAATGCGTATGAATTGGGTGACGTTCTGAAAACCAGATTGAACGCCAATGTCCGCAATGCTAAGCGACTTGGTCAGCATCAAACGCTCGGATGCTTTAATCCGCCTCACGTGCAAATAATCGACGAAGGTCATGCCGATATGCTTCTGGAAATATTTGATAAAGTAATGGTACTCCAAATGGACAAGAGGGAGCACATCCTGAATGCGAATCGGCTCGGAGTAATGGGCCTCCACATAATCCAGCACCGGCTTCAGTCGTTGCCAATCCGGCGGCGACATAGGCGCGGAGGAGACCGTGTGGCGTACGATCAGGGCAAGCAGCTGCTTGAACGCTCCGCTGACCGCCAGCTCATACCCCATTCCCATTTCGCTGGCTTCCTCGTAAATGCCGAGCAGTAGACGATACATCGTCTCCTTCACCACCGTATTGCCGCACAAAATCTTGTTTAAACGATCGAGCGGCTCCGATAGCTCCAATAAGACAGGCGCAAATTCCTTCGTGTACGAATCCATCTGCGCCAGCATGTCGAATTGTAGAACTATTTGCTTGACATGCGAATTTCGTTTGGTACGATGCAACCGTGACGAACCGAGCAACAGCAAATCCGGACCTTTTAGCTCATACACTTGATCGACTGTTTCAACCAGCATCGAGCCCTCCAATAAGAGTAAAATTTCCACCTCTTTATGATAATGCCAAGTGTTCCATGGAGCTGACGGAAAAGTCGGAAACTCCAGGTCCCATATTTTGTAGCGCAGCAGCGGATGGTGGTAATTTACTTGTTCATTCCGAGCTCTTCCTTCCACAGTCAGTCTCCCTCCATGTCCTTAGAGACAGTTTTGTACGATTATAAGACAGTTCTGTATCTGGAGCTTCGGCTGGGGTGGGGCTTACAATGAAGAAGTACGAAAGCGCTATCATTATAGGCTTTCATTGGCATGACCTACTTAAAGGGGGAAGAGTTGTGATTAAAATAGGTTTAATGGGATGCGGGGTCGTAGCCTCCTACGGACATATTCCTGTCATTACGGCATCGAACGAATTTGAACTGACAGCGATTTATGAACCCGATCCCGCCCGAACGGAATCGTTGCAGTTGAAATACAACATCCCGGTTTTTACGGATGCGGAGGCTTTTTTTCGGGCTGATTTTGAAGCAGTTGTTATAACTTCTCCAGCCCCATGCCATTACGATAATGTTATGCGTGCGGCCCGTTACGGCAAACATGTTTTGTGCGAAAAGCCGCTGGCTACGAATGAGCGTGAAGCCGCCGAAATGATCAATGTCATGAAACAAAACGGCCTGCTGTTATTTACCGCGTTCGACTACCGTTTCAGCCCGGCTGCCCAAACGATCAAAAGAATTGTAAAAGACGGCCTTATCGGCGAAGTCCGCTCCATGAGATTGAGCTACATATGGAACCTTCACGGCAAGTATACCAACTCGGAGGAGCCGCTCCAGCTGAATATGAGACGGTCCAACCGAATGCTGGAGGGGGGGCCGATGGTGGATTGCGGCGTACATCAGATCGACCTGGCCAGATGGTGGCTCGATTCCGAAGTGACAAGCTATCGTTCGGAAGGCGCTTGGGTCGATGAATATGAAGCCTCGGATCATATGTATCTCCATATGAAGCATGCAAATGGAGCCCATACCATGGTGGAAATCAGCTACTCCTATTGCTTTACAGCCAAAGAGCCTGTATCCCATTTTACCTATCATCTAATCGGTACGGAAGGCATCGTGTATTACAATCGAGAAGCAAAAATATTTGAAATGAGAAATTCTACAGGCACTACCCCGTTTCCTTTTGCCAAGGAAAAAAATTTCCCCGGCATGTACGAAGCTTTTGCCAAAGCTCTAGAAAGCGGTTCGCCGAAAGATGTCCCTACCGGTACAGACGGACTGATCGCAACCTGGATTGCGCGGACGGCAACGGAGGATTTGATCGGAAGGCGCGGCATGCCTGAAAGAAGCCTTACCGCTATCAATGACCCTATGCTCCAAAACCAAAACCAATCGTAGGAGGATCTCTATGAACAAAAGAAAAGTGCTGGTGCCCTTCCTAAGCTTGTTAATGATCCTCTCCGGCTGTTCGGGAAAAGAGACGAACTCTTCGCAGCAGGAGTCTCCCAAATCGAAGGACATACCGGCATCCGTCACGAAAGACCCGGTAACGATTAAGATGTATCATAAGGGGGGGACAATCTCCGACGAAGAATTTAAAAATTATTTCGTTGAGCCGGTCTCCAAAAAATATCCGAACATTACTCTCGAATTGGTTCGAGACAGCGCGAAAGGAAACAGCCCGGAAGAGCTGCTGACCAGCGGCAATTTTCCCGATCTTATTTATACCAGCAATCCCAGCATTCCAATCTATCAGGACCTGGACATTATTGAGGATTTGAATCCACTGATCAAAAAGAACGGATTTGATTTGAGCAGGTTCCAGGATACGGGTTTGGAAATGATGAAAGGATATGACTCCAAAATTTTGGTCGGATTGCCCTTAACGATGAATATGGCGGCGATGATTTACAATAAAGACATTTTTGATAAATTCGGCATCCCTTACCCGAAAGATATGATGTCCTGGGATGACGCGATCGCGATCGCCAAAAAAATGACGGTCGTTGACAACGGAACAAGTTATATCGGGATCGACCCGTGGAGGGTGGAATCCGTCGGAAGCCAAATGACGCTCCCGATTGTCGATCCGAAGACGAATAAGGCAACAATTAATATCGAAGGCTGGGGCCATGTGCTGAATCTATTCAAGCAAGTGACGGATATGCCCGGATACGTGAACAACGGTAAGTTCGACTACGATTTCTTTAAAGATAATTTGGCGATGGCTCCGATGTGGGCTACGGATTTGGTAGGCAAACTAACGGATCCGACCATCGCCAAGCTGAAAAACTGGGAGCTCGTTTCCATTCCGTATGTGAATGGCTATGAAGGAAAAGGAAGGAACGTGGATACCCACATGCTGATGATAGCCAAAGTGAGCAAACATAAGGACGAAGCGTTCGCCGTCATGAAGGAAGTACTTTCCGACGAAGTGCAGATGGCGATGGCCAAAGCAGGAAGAATCAGCCCGCTTAAGGATGAATCGTTCAAGAAAAATTACTTGCAATCCAACGCATCCTTCAGTGGCAAAAACTTAGAGGCCTTATTCAAACTGACGCCGACTCAGCTTCCAGCGCATTCCAAATATGAGAATCAGGTACGAATCATCATAAGAGGGGCTAAACAAAAGCTGGCGGTAGACCGCAAGGATATCAATACGATATTAAGAGAGCTTCAGGAAGAGGCCGACAAGTGGATCGAATCGCATCCATAAAATAAAACGCGGTGAACCAGTGTGTCGAAGGGAGCAACAAACGATGATATTCGATGTTGTACAGTTCGGAGCCAAAGGGAACGGCACCGAGCTCTCGCATGAAAACATACAAAAAGCGATGGACGCGTGCGCTGAAGCGGGCGGCGGAATGGTCTATGTTCCGGCAGGCACTTACTTATGCGGCACGCTTCACCTAAGGTCCAATGTAAACCTGCATCTGGAGCAAGGGGCAGTCATTCTCGGAGCGGATGATGAAGAGCTCTATCCTGAAATTTGCAAAACGCCCTACGGCAATCTGCCCGGGCAAATTCAGGCGCTGCTTTGGGCTGACAATGTTTCGAACGTGACGATTACGGGTCAAGGCATCATTGACGGAGGGGGTAACTCGCCGCTAGCCCCGAAGGATGCGGTTCACGTTCGGTTCCGGCCGGCGCTGGTCTTTTACCGCAATTGCGAAAAAGTCAAATTTTTGGACGTTACGCTGCAGTATTCCTGCTTTTGGACGCTTCATTTGCTGCGCTGCAGCGATGTTCTCATCCACGGAGTAACCATCTTGGCACATCAGGATCGGACCAATACGGACGGGATTGACCCGGACGGCTGCCGCAATGTCATTATCAGCGACTGTCATATTAAGACCGGGGATGACTGCATCGTAATCAAGAGCACTGAGGGTGACACATGCGAGAATACGACGATTACGAATTGTATCCTAAGCTCAAGACACGCAGCCTTAAAGCTAGGTACCGAGGCCATCGGAGCGATTCGCAATATAACGTTCAACAACTGCATTATCGACCATACCAATGTAGCGCTAGCTCTCTACATGAAGGACGGAAGCGCCTATGAAAATATTATTTTCAGCAACATGGTCGTCGAAGCCTATAATGAATTCCCGATCATCATAGACGTGACACCACGTTACTACAAAGAGCCCACGATCGGAAAAATCCGCAGTATCACATTTGATAATATTATCGTAACCGGAAAAGGCAGGCTGTATATCGAAGGTACCAAGGATGTGCCGGTATCCGATATATCACTTCGCAACATGACTTGGAACATTACCGGTAAGTGTAAGGCAGACAATATCAAGAAGCCGGACGGGGCACGCCGGATCGAAATGGACCCGAACCGGGCCAATTATGCTGTAAATCCGTATCAATTGATCGCCGTACATGTAGACGGACTTCTCGTCAGCAATTGGAAGGTGTTTAACCGAAGCGGCGAAATTTTGTGTGACCGCGGGCAGTTTTATTTGCAATCGGTTGATCACCTTACCCTGGAAAACATCCGGCATCCGAAAATCGCGTCCGGACTCGAACCGGTGAAGCTGATTGACTGTATTATGCAAGAATAGGCTTCATATCGCAGCCCTCTCATTCAGACCTTGGCAATGGAAAGGCCGTATTCTTTTTCCAACAATTGACCGAAGACGGCAAACCACCCGCAAATCAAATGTGGGTGGTTTGCTTATCGGCCATCTCGGGCATATTCAGCGAGTTAGCTGGGTCAACATAATCCATTTTAATGGCATCCGTTTGGTGTTCCATTGTCATAACAGTCACCTCAATTCAAGCAAAGCGTATTGTATTTTAATTCAATAAAGCATGATATCTGTATAATGAGTAAAATAAAAAGCAGCCCCTGGTAAAGGTGAATGAGTAATTTATTTTCAAAACGTACTAAGCCGTAGTTCATAAAAATACTGCACAATTGGATGCTTTAACTTCATCTTCTCGGTCATATTTAAAATTCGCTTTTTTCCAACTCGTCTGTCCACCAAAGCTAGAATATTCAATAAGATATCATTGCTCTCTATGCTTTCCTCTATAGAAATGGATAAAAACTTATTAGCTATAACGATAAAATCTGATTTGCTTAATGATGACTGTGCCGACAAAAGCTCCTTTGCATATTCTGATTTTTTTCTACTTCTTGCAATTACTACTAGACGATCCTCCGGAACGATCCCCTTGGTATCTTTTCTGACTACTTCAATTTCTTCATCGTTGATAGGAATTTGGATATCTGAATCATTCTTAATTTCCAGCTCCGTCTGATACCATCTGATTAAGCTTGTATCACTCATATTAAATACGTTCTTTTTATCTACTGCAATATAACAATGCCCTGCTTTATCGGGTAAATAACGGTAGCTCGTTGCACGGTATTCGACCCTTCCATTTAACGCAGGACAGAGAAAACTCTCCAGATTTTGTTTCAATTTGCTCCAGGTCATGTACTACTCCTTGTTCTATATTAATAACTACCTAATGAGGCAGTTGTCCCATTACTCATAATACTATAACCAGCACCCCATTCTCTATGTTCCAATGAAAATAACTCCACCGCTGAGGGGAAAGCTCAACATAATGCTTGCTATCAACGTGGTTACCCTTCAACACTTTGTCCTATTCTGGTGTCGTAAATAAATTCAACTTCTTTCATTTTAACTACTAACTATTCGATATCCCAAAATCGCGGTCCACAATTCATCGAATTCAGGTCAAAAATGACCATCTCCCCATTCGTATTAAATCCAATATTGCCTTTATGAAAATCATCATGGATGAGACCAAAATTAAGGCTTTTAGGTTAATGCTTTAAGCAATGATCAGTCGCCAAACACCGACAAGTCGATCTGGCGTATGCGTATAGGGTCGGAAATCAAGTCTACCTCGGCGATCTTTCCGCTCCTTATTGTAAATTTGAGCACATAGAGCAATCTTCCACGAGGAGCCGCAATGACTCCTACTGATCCGTCCACAATGGCTGATTGCGCAGCCTGTGCACGTCCCGAAACTTGTTCGGCCAGTGCTCTCGCGCCTCGTGTTACCCTTGAGACTCCTGTCTGACGATCGTCTCGCAGCACAACGTCAGGATCGAGCGCCGCCACCAGCGTATCGAAATCGCCGGCGTATGCCGCTGCAAGGAAAGCGTCGACAAGTTCGCGTTGACGAGCAAGATCGGCTTCTGGCATTGCCCCCGCCCCGTGCACACGTTGGCGTGCCCGGCTAGCAAGTTGTCTGGCTGCGATCTCGGACCTTCCTACAATGGGGGCAATTTCGGTGAAAGGCATAGCGAATATGTCATGTAAAATGAACGTGATGCGTTCTGAAGGATTCAGTTTGCTGAGCACGACTAGCAGCGCAAGACCGACAGAATCAGCCAATATGGCTTCTTGTTCGGGGTCACTTCTATCCTCAAGACTAGCAACCGTTTCGGATAAATACGTTTCGATCGATTCCTCTCTTCTTGATTTTCGTGACCGCAACATATCGAGGCACACTCGCGAGACAACAGTGGTTAGCCATCCCCCCAGGTTCTCGATAACGCTCGTATCCGTACGGCTAAGACGTAGCCAAGACTCCTGTACAGCGTCCTCCGCTTCACTCAATGATCCAAGCATTCGATAAGCCACCGCCTGCAGGTGATTCCGATGCGCTTCGAATTTCCTCACCAACCAATCATGTTCGCTCATCATTCAACTTCCTTCTTAAAATAAAATTAGTCTCTATAAGTAATGACGAACGAAATCCAGTCAATGTGACAAGATGCTAAAGATTCGTTATTTCCCCGCTTCTCTTGCATACCAGTCACATACCCGAGATTCGATCCGTCAATGTAGTGAAGGGGGAATATTGGGCTTCGATCAAAAAATGAAGGAGTGTTTCACTATGTAATCAAACGTTCAGAAAAAACAGACGCCCCTGAGCCGGACGCTATTCCATGCCTATCTTCAGGCTAGGCCGGCTGGGGCAATAATATTCGGCGCTTTCTCCCTTCCAAACTTTTTTGCTATTCAACAAAAAAAATTGAAAGTAGGTAAGTTAATTATGGCAACAGTATTATATATAACAGCAAATCCGAACGATCATGAAAAATCTTATAGCCTGGCAGTAGGTAAAGAATTTATACAGGTTTACCGCTCCGCAAATCCGTATGATGAAATTATTCATCTGGATCTGTATAAAATGGATATTCCGCAGCTTGATGCCGATGTTTTTAGTGGTTGGGGCAAGCTCGGTGCAGGCACTGTTTTTGAACAATTGACCAATGCAGAGAAAGCGAAAGTAAGTCGTCTCAGTGAACTGGTGGATCAATTTGCTGCTGCAGATAAATATGTATTTGTAACACCGATATGGAATTTTTCATATCCGCCCGTTATGAAAGCATACATCGACTCCGTTTGCGTTGCAGGCAAAACTTTCCGATATCTTCCAGATATAGGTCCGGTAGGCTTATTAGGTGATAAAAAAGCCGTTCACATTCAAGCTAGCGGAAGCGTTTTGTCTTCAGGTTCACCTTATGCAAACTCTGAAATGGGTCATCGCCACCTGGGTGCCATTATGAAGTTCTTAGGGATACTTAGCTTTGAAGGAATTTTTGTTGAAGGTATTGCCGCGACTCCTGACCAAGCACCAGCGATTAAAGAAAATGCGGTTCTACGTGCGCACGAAGTTGCCCAGAGCTTCTAACGACTCTACAATTCTATAAAAATAGCCGCAGCCGGAACATGATTCCCATGTACCGGCTGCATCGGTTCTGTATAAGCAGACCGCCCCGGGCAGTCTGCTCAATTAAACTATCGTACCCGATAGTTTAATTTCATTGCTGATTAATCTATAGTTGAAAAGTTACGGTACAAAAGTAAAATAGTTATTATTTGCTAAAAAAGAACTCCAATATTACAATTAAGTGCCAGTCTATCTTGTTTTAATACGGTCAAACTTATGATTATGCCTATAATCTCTGAAAAGAATCCTATAAAACCAGGAAGAATAATGGTGCTCACAAAAGAGAAAGTAGCTAAAATTTATTCGTTCTGTTATCACCTCACGATTCTCTTCACTCAGATGATAAGGTATTATCCCAGATAGTTCCTTTATTTTATCAATGCTCGGATGGCTGTCCACACAAATTGTCCCTAAAATAATATGTTTAGAACTTGAAATTACTTCATGGATCATTGTTTCAAATGGAGCGGATAACATTTGCATGAAGCCGATCTCATCAATAACTGTAATCTTCTTTGTATTTAACGATAAGTTCACTGCCTTTAAAGCAATATTTTCAAAAGCATCTATATCAATCCCGTATCTCCCTACTCGAACTGAACTTTCACTATCAACACTTGCAATGCATACAGTCTCGCCTTTAAGTGTGATGCAATTAAATCCAGTACGATTTGTGGAATTGCGTATTTCTTCAGTGTAAAAACCACCAAAATATTCAGGACCAATTTGTTGAATAATTCGCTTTATCGCTTTTGATTTTCCTACTCGAGGTTTCCCGGTTAACAAGAAACATGTTTCCACCCTCATCACTCTCCCTGTATCTAAATAAAAAAAGCATTCGTTAAATGGCTAAATTATCCTGCCAGTTAGTTGAGAAAAGGTAACCGACACTAAGCCAGCTATTTTTACAGAGTACTAAATTGAGCTATCATACCCATTCGTTGAATACACGAAAATTGGATGAAGTGGGTTGTTTTTGAAATAGTTATTTATGATACAATAATATTGACTCTTTAAAAAGGATTGGATCTAATGAAGAAAGCAGACAAGTCAGCCTCCTAAATTCACTTTAGACAAAAATTTAGGAGGCATATCAAATGAACTTTAATAAAATTGATTTTGACAATTGGAAGAGAAAAGAGATATTTAATCATTATTTGAACCAACATACGACTTTTAGCATAACCACAGAAATTGATATTAGTGTTTTATATCGAATCATAAAACAAAAAGAATATAAATTTTATCCTGCATTTATTTTCTTAATGACAAGTGTGATAAACTCAAATACAGCTTTTAGAACTGGTTACAATAGTGAGGGAGATTTAGGTTATTGGGATAAGCTAGTCCCACTTTATACGATTTTTGATAGTGTATCTGAATCATTCTCTGGTATTTGGACTACTGGAAAGAATGATTTCAAAGAGTTTTATGGTTTTTATCTTTCTGATGTAGAAAACTATAATGGTTCGGGGAAATTGTTTCCCAAAACACCTATACCAGAAAATACTTTTTCTATTTCTATTATCCCATGGACTTCATTTACTGGATTTAACTTAAATATCAATAATAACAGTAATTATCTTCTGCCTATTATTACAGCAGGAAAATTCATTAATAAAGGTAATTCAATATACTTACCGTTATCTTTACAAGTCCATCACTCTGTTTGTGATGGTTATCATGCAGGATTGTTTATGAACTCTGTTCAGGAATTGGCAGATAGGCCTATTGGTTGGATTTTATAAATTTTATAATAATAGACAAAACCGACTGTACTTTTTACAGTCGGTTTTCTAATGTCACTAAACTGCCTGTTCGTATAATGAAGTCACCAGATCTTTCTGGTCGACCTCTATTTTGTACGGTCGTAAGATAGCGGTTAGCCGGGGATCGAACGTTTCTGCCTGTGGGATTTGGATCTCGAGAGCTATTCAGTTCATCCCCCCACTTGTTTAACCATGGTTAGGCTACTCGGGACATGAATCCCCTATACCTTAAAGACGATAGCCGTTTTTATAATAACTTTATTATTTTTAGTTCTTAAAACGACAAGTTATAATCAATTTTTAAATTCTTTTTTTAAAGCTGAACGATAACTGTGCCATAACACTATCATTTCAATTATATTTACTCAGAATATAAAGAAAGCCCGTTCCATCAAGGAACGAGCCTACGACATTTATGTTCAAACCAGCGATATTTTTAATTACAACTCACAAAATTGTGTCGCGAAAAGAAAGAGAGGTCTCCCCTCTCTTTTCTCTTAACTACATCTGCTATAACCGCAGTTGCTGCAGTTTTTGCAGCCTTCACTGTTGATCAGCGAGGCGCTGCCGCAAGATGGGCACAAGTCGAGCGAAGTAGCCGACTGGCGGTTCACTGCGTACTGAGCCGTCGTCTCCATGACGACTTCTTGTGTAGCCGTGACGTAAGCATCCGCTTCGTCGGAGAAATCACCGTGCATCTCCAACGCTTTGGCAACGGCATCCGCAATCGATTCGACTCGGTTAGCGCCAAATCCAATTGCACCGGAGCCTCCAATTCCTTTGAGGTGCTTCGTCAGAAGCTGTACTTTATTTCCGTGGTCACCATAACGCAGGAACAAGGAAATAACTCGACCTAACGCTTCGGACATTGCGAACACATCGGAGCCTGCTTTGCCTACGTTCAAGAAAATCTCACTCGGTGTACCATTCATATCATTGATCGTAATATAAGCCATTCCGAACGGTGTGTTGAATTTATAAGTAGCGCCACGTAATATTTGCGGACGGCGTTTGTATTCTTTGTCGAGTACTGGGCTCGGCTTCACATCGGATGAAACGGCCATCGATTGAAGCACACTGCTCACGGCTGTAATTTCTTCACTGATCTTAGCCGTTTCCGGCTGAGCTTCCGCTTTTAATGTCTCGGCGGCAGCGGGAGAAGCGGATTTATCTTCTTTCTTCTCCGTGGAAAGCACCTGCACATCGCGGCTGCCGTCGCGATAGATCGTAACCCCTTTGCAGCCAAGGTCGAAGGCAAGTTCATACAAACGTTTCGTCTCGTCAACCGTGAAATCGGAAGGACAATTTGCCGTCTTCGAGATGGAGCTGTCTACCCATTTCTGAATGGCCGCTTGAGCCCGAATATGATCCTCGGCCGACAAGTCCATTGCTGTCACAAAGTGCTCCGGAAGCTCTTCATTAGGATGTGCATCCTTCCATTCCTGTGCAATCGGAACATACTGCTTATCGAAGCCTAGTCGGCTTTGACGGTAGTACTCAAATGCGAAGTAAGGCTCGATACCTGTCGAGGTTCCTACCATCGTTCCGGTGCTGCCTGTCGGCGCTTGGGTAATAACAGTGACGTTGCGCATGCCATTCTTCTGAATGGCTGCTCCAACCTCAGGATATACGCTAGTCATGTTCTTCATGAATCCGCTTTGCAAGAACGGCTCCGCTTCGAATTTTTGGAAGCTGCCCTTTTCAGCTGCAATATCAGCAGATGCCAAATAAGCTTCTTTCGCCATAAATCCGTACAGCTGGTCAAGGAATACTAGCGATTCCGGGCTTCCATAACGGATCTCCAGCTTGATCATCAGCTCCGCCAGACCCATGGTACCTAACCCTACTCGGCGCTCACCTTGTTGATTAACCCGGTTTTCTTCGAAATGATAAGGTGTTTTGTCAATAACATTATCAAGAAAACGTGTAGAATAGCGAACGACTTTACCGAGTTCATCCCAAGCCACATCGTGCTTTTCCTCATCGTAAAAACGAGACAAATTAACGGCAGACAGATTACACACGCCCCAAGCCGGCAACCCTTGCTCCCCGCAAGGGTTAGTGCAAATGATTGGATTGAAGTACCAGCTGTTGGACATCTGGTTGTAATATTCCATAAAGACGACGCCGGGCTCCGCCGATTTCCAAGCCGACTCAATGATTGTATGCCACACCTCACGCGCCTTCACCGTGCGGTACACGTTCACTTGCTTGCCAAGCTTCTTCCACTTGTCCAGATCTCCGTCCCACAGCTCATCGTACTCCGAGTCTGTCGTATCCGGATATACAAGCTCCCAGTCCAGGTCTTCCTTGACGGCCTTCATAAACCCGTTGCTTACGCAAACGGATAAGTTGGCATTCGTGATTTGTCCCATGCTTTGCTTAACTGTAATAAAATCGACAACGTCCGGATGCCAGTCGTTCATCATCAGCATTAATGCGCCGCGACGACTTCCTCCCTGTTCGATCAAACCGGTCGTATAGCTGAACAATCCTCCCCAAGATACAGCACCGCTTGAAGAGCCGTTCACTCCTTTAACAACCGCTCTACGCGGACGCAAAGAAGACAGATTAATGCCGACGCCTCCACCACGCGCCATAATTTCCGTCATCTCGGAGAGCGTGCTCATTATACCGCCACGACTATCATGCGGGGACGGGATAACATAACAGTTAAACAGTGTCAGCTCATCGCTCGCATCAGCCCCTGCAGCAATCCGCCCACCTGGAACAAGCTTCCAATCATCCAATATATATCTGAATTTTTGAGTCCATTCTTCCTTTTTCTCGGGTGTTGCTTCTACTGATGCCATGGCTCCAGCTAACCGGTCCCAAAGCTGCTCAGGTGTTTTTTCCAATGTTAAAGTAAGCTTCTCTACTGCAGATTCAACAATGTCTCCACTGCGGAGCTTGACGCGTACCTGTTTTCCATCCCTCGATACTACCTCGCCGACTTCCTTGGCAGGGAATTTGGGATCATCCTTCGTTAATACCAATACGGTATCCCCAACTTTTGTATGGCTCGTGTCTGCGTTTTTCATCGCATAACGGTCAAGAAATATTTTTTCACTTAATCCATCGAGTTTATTGCCGTTTACCGTGTTCAATACAACAACCTCCCGAAATTAAACTACAACAAGTATCACAACATCTGGTATGCGATTTCCATTATACAATACAATATATAGTGTTTCTAATAGGTGAGTAGCGGAATTTGGTAATTAGGACAAGACGGTATGCCGAATGCTCTTATTTGCTCCAGAAATCGCTTTATTTCGTTAACAGCAGCTTCACTTTTTTCGACAAAAAACAGTACTTTCAAGCAGGCGAAATAGTGTAATTAGAGACTTGAGACCTATTGGCATCAGTCTCGAAAACGTAACCCTATCCTCGGACAAACCATCGGTTTTTTGACATCCATCCTTTTCATTGTTAACCTAGTTGAGTAGCTAGTGAACCATCTGCCGGACATCCGCTGTCTAAAGATATTATATCATAATCAAAACAAAAATAACAAACATATGTTCTTGTTTTTGTCCAACAAAAGGAGGCCACTTACATGTATTTATATCAGAATGAATTTGTTCCTAAGGATCAGGTTCATATTTCACCCGACGATCGTGGCTACTACTTCGGAGACGGTGTGTATGAGGTCTTTCGCGTCTACAACGGCACCTTGTTCGAAGCCGAAGGACACTATGATAGACTGGAGAAAAGTGCGCGCGAAGTTCGGATTCCACTCCCCTATTCCATCGAGCATTTGGATGAACAGCTGCGGAAATTAATTAGACTTAATGAGCTGACGGAAGGTACGGTTTACATGCAGATAACCCGTGGCGCCGCACTCCGTTCACATCCTTTTCCCAACCAAGCAGAGCCGGTTCTTATGGCATACTGCACCGAGATGGCAAGACCTTTGCAGAATATGAAGCAAGGCATAACCGCTATTACTGTGGACGATATCCGTTGGCTTCGCTGTGATTTGAAGACATTGAACCTGCTGCCGAACGTTATGGCCAAACAGCATGCACTGGACCAAGGAGCTCATGAGGTCATTCTCCACCGTAACGGAACGGTTACCGAATGCAGTGCTTCCAATATCATGATAGTTATAAACGGTGAATTGCACACCCATCCCGCCAACCATCTCATCCTGCATGGTATTACACGTGCTGTGGTGTTGAGTCTGGCACGAAATCTTAACATCCCTGTAAGGGAAGAAGCCTTCACTCTTGACGATCTACGAAGAGCGGATGAAGTCTTCATCACCGGAACAACTACAGAGATCACGCCAATCATCTCCATTAACAAGGAGGCCGTAGGGCAAGGCACACGAGGAATGGTAACTGAGAAGCTGCAAGCAGCATTTGAAGAGCATCTCCTTCAGCCCTAGTCATAGCTTCCTTCTTCATCAAAAAAACCTTCGGAGAATTATCTCCGAAGGTTCCATGTATCATTAGCGTATTTATCCGCAATCAGCTGTTCCACAAGCGTCTGCTCATACTCGGTCAGTCCACTTTCCTCGAACTCCACGTTCAAGCCTTCCGCCATTCCCTCCCGGAATGCGTGTTCCACTTCGGACAATACCACAGTCGACCTGCCCAATTGACGGCAAATATCATTGATCGCCACTGCTTTTTGCGAAAATTGCTGTTTGAGTCTCTCTTGTATCCGTTCATTCTTGAACTTCAACACTCGAAACAATTGATCCGTATCCATATCGAGGAGAATGGACCCATGCTGCAGTACAACCTGCTTCTGCCTGGTTTGCGCACTCCCCGCAATTTTACGTCCTTCCACTACAAGCTCATACCATGATGGGGAATCAAAGCAGGCCGAAGAACCCATTGATGCATATTTGCTTTTATCTTCTTCGCTGGCAAGCTGTACCATTTGCGCGTCCAACCCTAACTTTTGAAATCCTAACAATAGCCCTTCGCTAAGGACTCGGTAAGCTTCCGTCACTCCGCTTGGAATACCGGGATAGCTCTCAGAGACAATGATGCTGTAAGTCAATTCCTTGTCATGCAGCACGGCACGCCCCCCCGTAGGTCTGCGAACAAAGCCGAGTTGTTCTTCACGGAGCTGTTCAAAATCAACTTCCTCGGATTTTTGAAAATAACCTATCGATAAAGTCGGAGGGTTCCATCCATAAAAACGGACTGTAGGGACCGACTTCCCTTCACTATGTGCTATAAGAATCGCTTCATCAACCGCCATATTATAGGAGGGATCATGCAATCCCGATGAAATAAACCGCCAAGTTGGCTTCATGCTGTCTTCCCGCCTTTCATCTTTTACCGCATATTTCTTTGCCTGCTGTTATTTCTTCAATTTTAAATTCACGCAGCGGCTTGTCCGAAGCATCGATCCCAACTAAAGCAATGGTACCGTCCTCGGAAAGAACAGCAAATTGATCTCCGAGCGGCGTGATGTCCACCGGACGGTGATCCCAAGCCAACTGCATTTGCTTGTGGCTTTTTAAATCAAGCAGTGCCAAGGGCTTCTCAATGTCCAACGCGTTGTTCGTCACATCGTAACGATCAATGAGCATTTTACCTTGTAACGCAGACATTGTATAGGAATAGGGTCTTGTATTGGAAACAAAATTGCTTGTTAATTCGTATGGCACCTGCTGGGGATCAAACTTGAATATTTTATTGGACCATTCCGTCTTGTTCCGCTGTGAAATCATCATATACACATCACCGTTGGAGTCAATGCTGACTTGATCGAGAGGATATCGTCTAGCTTCCTGAATCAATTTGCCCCAATCCCCGCTTTGCAAATCGGCTTTATACACATTAGAGCTTGTCTCCGCATTGTTGGAGGTTACGAAGAATACATCCTTGCCTACGCCTTTTACATCCTCCACGCCACCGGGTACGAGCCATTCCTTTACCCATTTATGATCCTTCAGCTGGTAAATACCTACCTTCGTCATGTCGACGCCTTTTTGTGCCGTTTTTTCTGCTGATGAGACGAACATCAGGTCGCCGTATACGTAACTAAATTTAGGAGACAGCTGAGGAGTTGCATACTGTGCAAACTTATCCGATTGCTTGTCCCTTATATAAAAGCCCTTGAATGCTTTAGTATCCTCTGGGTTGTACACCGTAACAACCGTATGCTCCGAGGTGTAATTCACGCTGCTGATTGGCTGGGACGTTTGCAATATCAGCTTACTGTGCTGTGTTTTGCTGTTCACGGTAAACACCTGAGTGTCATCGGTGACCAACAAATCTCCAAGCTCATCGATAGCTAGAGTAGCCTCGGCATCAATTGCCGTCAGCTTCGGTTTTGCATCCTTACTCACGTAATGGAATATACCCAGGCTCATCAGGATTAGCGCAACAAGCGCCGTAAGCCATACCTTCAATACCCATCTTCCTTTCACACCATGTATTTAATCATCATATAGCATTCATGCGGGTTATGAAAGTAGTTCTTTTCGTCCATACTAATATTTAACGTTTTACCTTACGTTTGCCAGCTTTCCTTTCCTTAGGAGGGCGCAAAAAGGAGTGGCATGCCATGCAACCAACAGAGAAACAAGAACACGTGCGGCCTTTTAACGAACATGTGCAGCTGCATTTTGACAGGGAATGGTTCGAGCAATTAAACGATAAAGCGCTGCGTAACGGTCCATGGGACGATTGGACATTGTATCAGCTTGCCTATGAAGCGGAGCAGGCCAGCTTGATTTCCAGCTTTGATCAGCTCCAATCACTGGTCCATATTCAACATGTGACTCCAATGCCTCATCAAATTGACACGGCTAAAAGAGTTTTGACCGAAATGCGCGGAAGAGCAATATTGGCCGACGAGGTAGGTCTAGGCAAAACCATTGAAGCCGGACTTATTTTAAAAGAATATATGATTCGGGGTTTGGTCAAAAAAGTGCTGATCCTCGTCCCCGCCTCCCTTGTGCTGCAATGGGTACGGGAGCTGAATCAGAAATTCGGCATCTCCGCCGTAGCCCAAAAAAAAGAATACATGTGGGCTCAGTACGATATTATCGTCGCTTCCATGGACACCGCCAAGCGCGATCCTCACCGGGACATTGTCCTCGGAATGGAGTATGACATGCTGATCGTCGATGAAGCCCATAAGCTCAAGAACAAAAAGACAACTAACTATCAGTTCATCAACGAACTTCGCAAAAAATACTGCCTGCTCCTAACTGCAACGCCGGTTCAGAATGACTTGAGCGAACTATACAATCTCATCACCCTGCTCAAACCAGGCCAACTCGGGGGCCAGGGCAGCTTTCAAGCTAATTTTGTGGTCGACAAGCGTATTCCGAAAAACGAAGAGCAGCTGCAGCAGGAGCTGTCCAAAGTTATGATCCGCAATCGTCGGAGTGATGGCAACGTAAATTTCACAAAGCGGATCGTACGCAACATTCCTCTTACCCTTTCACCAGAGGAGCAAGCGCTTTATGACGGAGTGACCAATTTCGTGAAAGGCCGATATGAAGAGGCAGGCGGAGATCTTAGCAGTATTTTATCGCTAGTCACCTTGCAGCGTGAAGTATGCAGCAGCCGCGACGCCGTATTTATCACACTGGTCAACATGTTTAAGAAGACCGCAGAGGACTCCCCCGTCCGCCCACGGATATGGCAGCTGGTTGAGCTTATTCGAAGCATCAAAGCCAACACAAAAGCCGAGAAGGTAATGGAGCTTGTACAGGAGATCAATGATAAGGTCATCATTTTCACGGAATATCGAGCTTCTCAGGAATATTTGATTCAGTATTTGAAGGAGCATAAAATTTCAGCCGTCCCTTATCGCGGTGGGATGAACCGGGGTAAAAAGGATTGGATGATGGATTTATTCCGTAATCGCGCACAGGTGCTAGTTGCAACAGAAGCCGGTGGCGAAGGGATTAACCTTCAGTTTTGTCATAACATGATCAACTTCGATCTGCCTTGGAATCCGATGAGGGTAGAGCAGCGCATCGGTCGCGTTCACCGTCTCGGGCAGCAGGACGACGTGAAAATATACAATTTATCCACCAACGGAACGATAGAAGAATACATTCTGTCCCTGCTGCATGAAAAAATCAACATGTTCGAGCTGGTCATCGGAGAACTGGATACGATACTGGAGCGCTTTGAGCAATCCAATTCATTAGAGAAGCATTTGGCTCAAATGATCCTCTCTTCATCCGGTGAGGAGGATATCCGACGTCGGATGGATGATCTTGGACGCTCTTTCTCTTCCATTCGTTCCGAAGTAGAAAGAGACAGCAGAACGCACGAAGAAGCTCGATTAACTTCCATGCTGGATGCAGTTGGCCAATCGATACCAATCTCAGGGGAAACAGAGGTGTCTCCATGAAGACGGATCAAATACAGAGCTTTGTCATGAGATATCTCGAAGCTGAGAAATGCGACATATTGGAGAAGCATCCGGCATATGTCACCGTTAAGCTTTCTCCCTCGGCCGATAGAGAGCTCACTTATCGGCCCTACTACTGGACCTTAGTGGAACGCACTGGGGCGACTCCCGAAACCATGACCTGTACCTTTGTCTTCGATCCCGAAGCGCACAAGGCATCCTTGACATCGGCAAATTCCACTGCGACTTCACCCGTATCTAGTGACCTGCAAGCAGCCGGTTCAACCGCAGCGCAGACTACGGCCAATCCCACAGGGACGACGGCTCCAGCAGCTCCCGGAGCTCCTGCACAGCAAGACAGTATACTAGGGCGGTACTTCGGGTTTGTACCGACCCAAATGACAGCCCGCGTTCCCAAGGACGAGGTGACCTTCGGCAGCAGACGGCTGGAGCAAATTTTCCAGGCTGTTCGCAATAAAGGCCGATTCGTTCATCTATACGAGCATTATAAGCCTGAGCACCAGCCGAGATCTTCTCCTATGTCCACTACTGCGTATGAGACCTGGTTGCAGGTTAACTTTAAAGTAGAGTTTGCCTGTGATATGAAGCGAAGTGAAATTCACTCCCTAGGGTTTCATATGGTTACCGGTGAAATTTGCGAGAATTTTCAGGAGCGGCTGCTTAACAAACGGTTATCGCCAAGGATTCCCGCCCAGGTCTATATGATACCCGACAAGTTTACGTTGCCTCGGGCAGTTATTTACCTGGAGCAGTATTTGGAGACTATTCTTAGAAACTATGATCACTCTTGGGCGGCGGAAGCCAAGCTTCGTCTTGAGGATGAGCTTCAACGCATACGTTCCTATTACGAGCCATTAATTCTTCATGCCGAATTAGAAAAAAAGCATGAAATCGATACACAATATTCGAAACGCCGGCAAGAAATCGATTGGCAGTTCCGCCCGCGCATCCAAATATCCGTCATCAATTGCGGACTGTTTCATCTTCACACGGGAAATCCGGCTATGAACTGACGAAATCTGCTAAAAATAGAAGCTAACTTTTTTTTGCTGCGCTACAGGTTCTAACAAACTTTTCAAGGCATATTTTATACAATAAGGGCATAGCAATTCCTTCAAGCGACAACATCCGTGCCCGATACCCAAGACAAGCAGGTGAATGGATGAAAAGATCGATTGTATGGCTTTCCTGCCTTTTTCTATGGACAAGCCTGCTGGTTGCACGGCCACTTAGTTCGGCCGCCGTTCCTGACAACCCGCCGATTCCGGCACAAGCACTTGCACCCGCTTCGACAGATCTTACAGTCACTACACCGACCTTCATGGATGCAGTGAACCAATGGATGAAGCGGATCAGTAGTGAACAAGGGTTTGAAGCCTGGAAGCAAGCCTCTTGGACAAGCTATCCGCTGGGTCCAGGCACTCACGGTTGGATCGTTTTGCTCAAAGCAGGCGGAGCCGAAGTAGGCTACATGGTCATTTATGCCGAGGATCCCAAGGATCCGAACAAGTATCGCCTTGCCGAGTATGGCAGAGGCAGCACCCCCCTCTTCAGCTTAAACACTCTGTACCACTCGCTGGTGCAGCTTGAACTCATTCATTCGTCTTACACGGCTGAACGGTGGTATTCCGGCCCTCTCTATGCGGTCTGGAAAGTCACCTCCGGTACGGAGCAGTATTACATCGATGCAAAGAGCGGAGAAGTGCTCCCTCTGAGCTCCGCTGCACAGCTTGAAGCTGTCCATGCGGAAGAAGAATACTCGTCATCCGTGCTTCCCAAGCATTCTATTACTTCCAGCCTTCAGCTTGGCACATTCGACCCCTATGACCGTCTACCATGGGTCAAGGGCACTCCGGTTTCCTTGGAAACGTTCGAGAAGCTTGCAACCGCTCTCAACGATCAGAGCAGGCTAACTTACGTGGCAGAGCTATATCATGGTTCCGTCACTGTACCGCTTGCCGTTACCGGATACCAGCTATGGTCGAATGAGGAAGCTTTCCTGCTATTAGAGCAGGACGGTATAAGGGCCATCCCCTATTCCGCTGCTTTCAAGCAAGGCAAACTATTCCCTTAGGTTTTTCTCCTCCTCTCCCTATATAGAAAAGCTTCCCATCTCTTAAGCACGAATCATTTCGCGGCTAAGGAGAGAAGCTTTTCATTTTTTTTTGCGCCAATGCAGTCCCCCCATCCACATTCGGATGGCCAGCGGCAGCATACCGAACCAGCGATATTGCCAATGCTCCCGCACCTCTCTTTGACTTGCTCTAGTCTGTTTGCGTACTTCCCTTGGTGTTTCCATATATCTCACAAATTGCTCGGTAACGTATTTAACGAGCTCATCTCCTTTCGCAATAAGCTCCCCACCTCCCAACATTCTATGTTATCATTGTTGCCAACTTCCACCATGTCCAATCGTTCATGTTCACCTGTCTTAAGAAATCCATCAGCATTGAACCTATTGCACAGCCGACTTCACAATAATGCTGTGAGACAATCCCTTCATCCTAGCGTCTCATGCTTCGAACAAAGACCCGCAAGTATTGACGCCGTTTCCGGCAAACAAGTGTATAAGATGACCTTCTGATCAACCTCACCAGGAACTTGGAGAGTGACATGTTCAAACTCAAGAATGCCCAGCTCTTCATGCTCCATCCGTTTGTGCCCATCAAGTACGCTCTTTACATCGTGGAGGGACCACCATAAATTGAACTCCTCGCTCAGCAGTTTAAGTTCCTCTATTAATTCTCCGAACCATGGATCGCCGGGATAACGAGCGCTATCTGCACGAAATTGGGCTGTAAGGCTTTGTGCCAGCAGCGACCAATTACGATGCTTGCGCAATGCCGGATTCGTAAAGCTCCTCCATATGAAGTTCTTAGAATGTGGGGGATGAATCCTCGAAAAAGAAAAAACAAGCTCCGCTGCCTGATTCCATGTCAGTAAATCCCAGCGTCTGCCCAATACATAGGCAGGATGGGGATTAAGAGCCTGCACTGCCAGTTCAAGAGAAGGGCTCACCTGCTCTTCGGGTCCTTTCTGCTGGTGAACCATCGCATGAGGCTGGGCCAACAAAAAAAGATGTCGACGTTCAGCAGAAGTCAATCGGAGAGCCTGTGACAGACTTTCCAGCACTTGCTCAGAAGGATTCACATCTCTCCCCTGCTCCAGTGACACATACCAGGATGTGCCGATATTGGCCAACTGGGCAATTTCCTCACGCCTGAGTCCAGGCGTACGACGACGGCTCCCTGTTGGAAGCTGCACATCGGATGGGGAAAGACGAGCCCTGCGCGTCCGCAAAAAATCAGCTAAAGCCTGCCGGCGTTCGGCATCATTCATTTCATTGCCTCCTTATCCTGACACTCTCCATCCTACGATAAACGAAATCTGGTTCCCCGTTCCAAAAAATATCATACTGAGATTGTATCACGCGAACCGCTTGGTTCAAATCACGAATAAATGAGAGGTGTATCATATGAACATTTTGGTTACAGGAGCTACTGGGCGCGTAGGAAGTCGTCTTGTTCCCCGTTTGCTGCAGCGCGGCCATTCAGTTAAAGCACTTGTCCGTCAACCGGAAAACGCTCAATTTTTGATAAATCAGGGAGTAACCCTAGTCCAGGGTGACCTGCTGCAATCGGAATCGTTAACTGAGGCCATCGCCAATGCAGATGCCGTCATTCATTTAGCCGCTTTCTTCCGAGGTGCAACCCCGGAAGAAACGCATGCGGTCAATCTGGAAGGTACACTTGCATTAGCTTCCGCCGCTATTCGCGAAGGTGTTTCCAGGTTTATTTTCGCTAGTACAAATTTGGTATACGGTCCAGGTAAGGACAAACCTTTCAATGAGGAGGATCTGCCGAAGTCGGAAGCACCTTATCCGCAAACCAAAGCTGCTGCGGAGCAGGCTCTGTTGGAACTACACCGATCCCACGGACTTGGCTTACATATTCTTCGATTTGCTTTCGTATATGGTGAGGGCGATCCCCATTTGTCCGAAGGGCTGCAATGGTTTCGTAAATGGAATCCTGAGCAGACCATTCATATGGTACACCATGCAGATGTTGCACAAGCGATAATACTATCAGTAGAAACTCCACATGGCAGCGGACAAATATATAATGTTGCCGATAATGAACCGGTAACCGCTGCCGAAATTATGAATAGGCTTAATGAACCTATACCAGAAAATGCGGATCGTCGTCCGATAGACGCTTCATGGCTACAGATTGTAGATACGCATAAAATTCAAGAGCAGCTTGGATTCAAGCCTACATATCCTACATTACGACATGCAGCATCAGCCGGTGTGCTTTAATAGCTCCTACCTTTGCTGCCTAATCAGACAATCTGATATATAAAAAAATCACCCGATATCTCTCATGCCATGAGGACATCGGGTGATTCCAATATTACATTTTTTCCGGTGCTTCCAGCCCGATTAAAGCCAAGCCGTTGCGAATGGTAATTTGCGCACTCTTCACTAATGCCAAGCGGGCTTGGCGAAGCGCTGCATCATCAACCAGGATAGGACATTCGTGATAGAAACGGTTGAAGCTTTGGGCAAGATCCACCAAATACCGGCTTACAATCGATGGCTCCAGCTTGTACATAGCCTGCTCAACTCTCTCCTTGAACAAATACAATTGCTTCAGGAGTCCTTGAGATTCAGCATTTGCCAGCAACGAAGCATCCACTTGCTCCGCCTTCACATCGAAATCGATGGAAGTGCCTCCGTTTGCTTTACGCAATACGCTGCATGCGCGTGTATGGGTATATTGCACATAAGGACCTGTTTCGCCCTCGAAGTTCAAAGCAACATCCCATGAGAACACGATGTCCTTAATGCGGTTATTGCTCAAATCATTGAAAATGATAGCTCCCACGCCGACTTGGCGGGCAACTTCATCTTTATTTTCCAAATTCGGGTTCTTCTCGTCGATAATCGCTTTCGTTTTCTCAATCGATTGTGTGAGAAGCTCTTCAAGACGAATAACATTCCCTTTTCGTGTCGACAGCTTAGCCCCTTCCAGGCTCACTTTACCGAACGGCACATGCACAAGGCGGTCCGCCCAATCATAGCCCATCAGTTCAATTACTTTGAACCACTGTTGGAAATGCAGGCTCTGTCCCGCATCCGTAACGTAGACGCATTTGTCAAAATCGTATTTGTTCTTCCGGTAGATCGCAGCCGTCACGTCACGTGTATGATACAGCGTGCCGCCATCCTTCTTAATCATCAAGGCAGGAGGCATATTGTAATCGTCCAAGCGAACGAGCATCGCTCCTTGATCCTCTTCCAGCAGGTTCTTCTGCTTTAGCTCGTCCACTACAGCCGCCATTTTATCGTTGTAGAAGCTCTCGCCGGCATAAGAATCAAAATGAACGCCGAGCAAGTCATAAATTTTTTGGAACTCCTTCAAGCTGATTTCCACGAACCATTTCCATAATTGCAGCGCTTCTTCATCGCCCTGCTCCAACTTCACGAACCAAGAGCGAGCTTCATCTTCAAGCTCCGGTTTAATATCCGCCTCATCATGGAACTTCACGTACAGCCGCTGCAGCTCGTCGATTCCGTCGGCTTCTACTACGCTTTTATCTCCCCACAGCTTATACGCTACGATAAGCTTGCCGAATTGGGTTCCCCAATCGCCCAAATGGTTGATTCCAACACAGTTATAACCTAGAAATTCATAAATTTTGTAAATGGCATTCCCGATCATCGTTGTACGTAAATGTCCGATATGGAATGCTTTGGCAATGTTAGGCGAAGAGAAATCCAGCGCAATGTTCCGACCTTGACCAATATTTTGCGAGCCATAGCGGTCGCCCTTCTCCAGAACCTCGCCAATCACACTGGATGCGAAGCTGGAAGGCTCCAGAAATACGTTGAAATAACCGGAAACTGCCTCAACCCGCTGGAATGCAGGATGATCCTTCCATTGCTGCTTCAGCTCCTCTGCAATAGCTTGAGGTGCTTTGCGAAGCTGCTTACTTAGTTTGAAGCATGGTAAAGACAGATCTCCCATTTGCGGATTAGGAGGGTATTCAACTAACTCTGCAAGCGATTCCTCTGTCACTCCTTCCAATTGGGAAGCAAGCTTGGCTGCTAATATATTCTTATAATTCATCATCATAGACCCCTTTCAATCCGACCAATAATCCTACTATTCGTTTCCGTATATTCAAGCAACAAAGCACCCCAAGCGGGGTGCTCGCCATACGTTCAGTGAGTTTGCCATCATTTACATATGTCCATATTATATCTATCATGAAAAATCGAGTCAAGCGCCATAACCCGGCAATTCCTTACGAAATTCGAAATCTTCGCACAAGCATGTTCAACTCCTGGCACATCTCCTCAATCGTATGTACCGATTCTGTAATTTGACGCATAGATTCAAGCTGACCTAGCGATAATCCCGCCGCATGAGCCGATTGCTCCGACGAATTTTTCGCTATGGAAGCCGTTTCCAATACGGAAGCGGACACCTCTTGCGATCCTGCTGATATTTGCTCGGAAATGGCGGAAATTTCGGTAATTTGTTCATTCGTCTTTTGAGCCTTATCTACGATGCTATGGAAGCCTCCAGCCATCTGATTGACATAGCTCTTCCCTAATTCCATTTCCTTGATTTCTCTCTCCATAGCCGTAACCATGTGGGCCACTTTACCTTGGACCGCTTCAATTAACTCGGTGATATGCTCCGAGGACATTCTCGATTGCTCCGCCAGCTTGCGGATTTCTCCTGCTACAACAGCGAAGCCGCGTCCTTCTTCTCCTGCTCTCGATGCTTCAATGGAAGCGTTAAGCGCAAGGAGGTTGGTTTGTGCCGAGATATCCCGCATTACCTTCACAATTTCACCGATTTCCTCCGAGTAAGCCGACAGCTCGCGCACTGCTCCCGAAGATAATTCGACTGATTCATGGATGGAATCCATTTGCATCAGCACTTTATCCAAAGTCTCGCTTCCTTGTTCTGCCGCTTTTAATGTGTCGTACATCATTTCCGCCATAGCCATCGAGGAGTCGGCAATTTCACTCATTCCTTCTGATATTTCTTCCATCGCTTTCGCACTCTCATCCGTTCCTTTCTCCTGCGCTTCAGCTCCGGATGCAATTTGCTGCATAGTGGATGTCATCGTATGGATCGAGGTAACCGTGCGGTCTGCGTCACCTGCCAACAATTGGGTCGTCTTGCTTACTTCCCGTGATGTTTCGTCTATTGTATGAATCATTTCTTTAAGATGCGATGTCATTTGGTTCACCGATTGCACCAAGCTGCCGATTTCATCCTTGCTTTTTACAACGATAGGCTCTCCGGTCAAATCCCCGTCGGCAATACTCTTCACTCTGGCACTAATCGCTTCAATCGGTTTAATCATTCGGCTGATCAGCAGAAATGCGATAAATGCAGCCACAACAGGGAAAATCCCGCCTGTTTGCAGCGTAAACATCAGCATGTTCCAGGTACGTTCTTTCATAATGCCAGCGTCAAAATCTATAGCCATCAGCGCAACAATCTTCTGAGAAGAATCATGATCCGCATAGATTGGAGCGTATCCTGTTTTTCTTTCCCCGTCTCCGAACGTATAGGTGGAAGAAGCCATCGGATGCTTCTTGTCAACCAACATATCAATGGCTTCACGATCTATGTAAAAGGAATCCCCTGCTTTAAAGCCTTCCTTCTCCAAACGCTTATCAGGTACGAGGAGCTTCCCGTCAAGACTCATAATCGATGCGTTTTTAAAAATGGGCTTGTGATCCACAATCCAGTTCACTTTATCCTTTAAGGCTTGGCTTGCTTGTCCGTTGGCCAACTCTTTGATTTCAGCTACCGTAAGCAGCCCGGATGTAATGCTTGCGCAGCCTATCAACTCATCGCCTGCGGCCTCATCAATTTGCTTGTAATTGACATAATAACCGATGACGAGTAAGGACAGTACACTTGTTAAAACAGCGATAACAACGAGCCAAGTTACTTTTCCTACGATTCCCAATCTCATAGAAGACCCCTCTTTTCTTTTTAGCCAAGATGTATGTGTGATATCATAGTAGCCTTAACATATAGAGCCTACTGTGATTTTTATCACACCGGCCATTTTTTCCATAACCTTCCTATCAAAATGTAATGAGTTTGTTACGCTTTGTCAATTCATTAGCTGATATAATCGAATAAATTAGAATAACTATAAGGTGAACCATTACATGATAAAGGTAAGTTGCAGAAAGTAGGCGATAGTATTTTGTTAGTCAAATCTTGGTTTCCCCTTCTTCTATTCATCCTAATTTCCGTTATAGTTAGCGGATGTTCTTTATCCAACGATCCGCAATCCTATATGCGAGTGCCCAAACTTCCCGACGAGAAGGAAAGCTTGAAACAGTTGATCCAGCAAGCGATGCCGAGCGGAGCATCAGTTATACACCCCAAAAACTCAACTGATTCCGGTTCCATCTATTTGAAGGATCTGAACAATGACGGCACTCCTGAAGCTATTGTTTTCTACCAGACTCCGGATAAGGAAGTCCGTATCAAAGGCATGCTCTGGCAAAAAAGCGGCGATAGCTGGGTGCTTCTGAGCGAGATCGAAGGGGAAGGCTACGAGCTGGAAACGCTTCTGTTCGAGGATGTAACCAACGACGGCAGCACCGATATATTAGCCGGTTATTCCGGTGGACCCAAAATAAATAAAGGACTTGTCATTTATCATCTGGATGGGCAAAAGCTGAACAAATTATTTCAAGCTCCTTATACCGAATTGGTCGTTGATGATTTAAATCAAGACCAGATAAAAGATATTACTCTCTTGACGCTAGACCGTAACGTTTCCGCCAAAATATCGACAATCCAGTATAAGACGGAATTTCAAACTATCGGGACCACCACATTGGATCCATACGTTAACGCTTATTACAATCTTGCTGCGGGCTATGTCACCGAATCCAAAAGAGGCTTGCTTCTGGATGCCAGTGTCGGCGCCCATTCCTCGAACACGCAGTTGATCTATTTTGACGGGGGAAAGCTTGTCAAAGCATTTCCGGATGATAAGTTGCCTTTCAATCCGGGTTCTACTAAGAGCGGGGACTTCAATGGCGACGGTATTCTAGAAATTGGGATCTCCGTGGCCCCGAAGGGGTCGGAAGAGGAGGCCTACGCCTACACACCATGGATTACGCAATATTATCGCTGGGACGGCAAACAAGGTTTGGCGAGTCAACCGATATACAAGAGATATTACGACTATACCAATGGCTTCTATTTCGATATTCCTTCCGAATGGAATGATTCCTTCCGAGTCATAAGAGATATTGAAGGAAATGCCATTCATTTCTTAGCGTTGGATCAAGATGAGACGCTCGTTGAATGGAGGACGATACCGATCGAAAGCCGGGATGCTGCCGATACTGAATGGAAAGAAATCGGTCGTACCGATAAAACGATCACTGTCCTGCACATGACCGAGATGAGCCGTGAATATGCCAATCAGTTTCATTCCATAATGGAGCTTGAACAGAAGGAGGATTCCCATGAATAAGGTACTCATTCTTGAAGACGAGGAATCCATTCGTAGTTTTATCGTTGTTAATTTGAAAAGAGAAGGATTTCATATCATTGAAGCGGCTACGGGGGATGAAGCGCTGCAGCAGTTCCAACAGCACCCTGACATAGGCGTCGCACTGCTGGATGTCATGGTTCCGGGCATTGACGGATTCGAGGTCTGCAGACAAATCCGTGAAGCTAACGAACGCATCGGAATTATTTTTTTAACGGCCAAGGTTCAGGAGAAAGATAAAATTTTTGGACTTTCCCTGGGTGCCGATGATTACATTAGTAAACCGTTCAGTCCCGGCGAGCTTATGGCCAGAGTGCATTCTCTGCTGCGCCGGGTTCAGCTTCAAACTACAGCACCTGTTCACAGTCCGGTGCTTCGTTCTGGCCCTTTCGAGCTTCATACGGAGCTGCGAGAGTTCAGAAAAAATGGTTCGGCTATTGATGTTACACCAACGGAGCTCGCTTTGCTCCACCTGTTTTTAGAGCATCCCGGAGTACCGTTAAGCCGCGACAAGCTGCTGGATGAAGTATGGGGAGAGAACTATATCGGCGACCCGAAGATGGTTGACGTTAATATGCGACGCGTTAGACAAAAAATTGAACAGGATCCTTCCAAACCGGTCTATATCGAAACGGTATGGGGTTTCGGCTACAAGTGGAAGGACTCCGACCAATGATGCGTAAAGGTATTAAAAGACTCGTCGTCTCCCACTACGTTCTCGTCGTTTTGTTAACCTTGATCCTCGCCGAAAGTGTATTTCTGTACTCGGTCCGGACCTTTTATTACAACAGTATAGCGAGCAATTTGAGCAATCATGCTCAAGTCTCTGCATCCTTTTATAACAAGTTCCACAACAATTTGAACGTCTTGATGTTCGACAGCCAGCTGCCTGAAGTGGTCGAATCGTTCGCCCATGATAACGCGGAGCTTCAAATCATTAACAATCAGGGTACGGTGCTCGCAAGTACTAGCGGATTCGCCGTCCACGAGCTGATTAAAACCAAAGATGTGAAGACCGCAGCACAGGGCGGCACCAGTCGTTGGATCGGCACCAATGCAACTACCGGTGAAAGAGTGATGGCCATTTCCACTCCTCTTGAGTGGAACGGACAGCCCATCGCCTTGCTCCGCTATGTTACTTCATTGGAGGAAGTCGACCGTGCCATTAGCAATTTGGCTAACATCGCCCTTCTAGTCGGCTTGATTATCTTAGCTACCGTGTCGCTGATCAGCCTGGGACTCGCCAATTCGATCGTCAAGCCGATTAACCGCATTACAGCTGCTTCTGCAATGATGGCTAAAGGCCGACTGGATACTCGTGTAGACGAGGGCTTCCGTTACGAATTGGGCGATCTGGCCAAGACACTGAATTATATGGCGCAAGAAATCGTAAAAAGCGATCAATTGAAAAGTGACTTTATCTCTTCGATCTCCCATGAGCTTCGCACCCCGTTAACGAGCATCAAGGGCTGGAGCGAGACGATCCTGCTTGGCAATATGCAGGATAAGGAAGAAACCAGGATGGGATTGAAAGTGATTTCGAAAGAAACCGATCGCTTGGTTGGGCTGGTGGAGGAGCTGCTCGATTTTTCCCGGCTTGAGCAGAAGCAGCTTGCTTTAGACATCCGGCAGGTTGATCTCCCTCAGCTCCTTAACGAAGTTGTTCTACAACTGGCAGCCAAAGCCAAGACCAAAGGGATTTCATTCCTTTATGACCAACAGGGAGCAAAAGAACCGATCATGATTCCAGGAGATGAAAATCGTCTAAAACAGGTATTTCTGAACATCGCCGACAACGCGGTTAAGTTTGCACGTCAAGACACTACTATAGATGTGAGAGTGACGGAAGATTCGGACTTCCTCTCTGTAAGCATACATGACGAGGGCATAACCATTCCCCAAGTGCATTTATCGAGGGTAACGGAGAAGTTTTATCAAGTGAATCCACAAGGTGAAGGAACCGGTCTTGGACTCGCGATATGCACTGAAATTATCGAGCTTCATTCAGGAACACTTACCATTAACTCAAATGAGCTGGGAACCGAGGTTATTGTGCTGCTTCCGTTAGAGCGCCCCGGTAAGGAAGAATGCATATAAAAAAGCCACCTTGCGGTGGCTTTTTTGCTAAAGCATCTTCTGCATAACGATGACGTCCAGCATTTTATCAAATTTGAAGCCTACTTCACGCATAACGCCGATATAGTCGAATCCGAATGTGCGATGAATATAGATGCTGCTGTCATTGCCTTCTACTATACGTGATAATACGGTATGAAGCCCGGCATTTTTGCCCGCCTCTAGTATCCGTTCCATCAGCTGCTTCCCGATACCCTGACCGCGAAAATCATGATGGATATATAAAGATAACTCCGTTGTGCGCTCATAAGCCAACCGATCCGAGTAGGCATTCAGAGAAGCCCATCCAACCACAGCTCCACCAAGCTCTGCAACCAGTATGGGATTGCGCTCACCATGCTGCTTAAACCAAGACTCCTGCTGCTCCAATGTACGCGGGACCGTGTCAAAGGTAGCCACCGTATTTAGAATAGCTTCATTATAAATCTTTAAAATCGAGGGAACATCTTCAATAGCTGCTGTCCGGATGATCATCTAAAGTCACTCTGCCTCTCCAAATGAAAAACCATCTGGTATCATTAGATATCAGATGGTAGTTGTTATATAGGTTTGGTGCGGTCAAGAGGACTCGAACCTCCACGGGGGGTTAGCCCACACGGACCTGAACCGTGCGCGTCTGCCAATTCCGCCATGACCGCATAATGAATGTCTCTTTCATTTTTGAAGGGGACAAGAAGTATATTATCACCTGTTTTATATGGATGTCAAACAAATTTTTCAGACTGACAGCACTTTCATGAACACTGTATATTTATAACTTGGATTGGACATTAATTGAACAATGCTCCACAGCAATATCGACAAAATAAATGTGCAACCAGTCCATCGGAGGCGATATCCATGCTCAAATCTTCCTCGATTATGTTACTGATTACGATCGCTATAATCTTCATCACAGGCTGCGGCAATCCCGGTAAATCCGCCGCACAAGCCACGCCAACCCCTGCTCCTTTAGCTACGATCACCAAAGACAAATACGACAAAATTAATACGGGCATGACTTATGACGAGGTCAAAGCCATTGTAGGTGGCGAAGGCAAGCTCATCACTGAATCAGGAGATAAATCAACTCCCGATTATACGGCAACCTATCAGTATGCTGCAGAAGGAAACCCGAACGGGCTAGCCAAAATTACGTTCCGTTCCAACAAATGCACTTCCAAATCAGAAACGAATTTGTAAGACGAGCTTGTTGCAATTAGGTGAGTATCTCCTTGTGGGAGCATCCGCACTCCTGGAGGTACCCACCTATCTCCTATCTTTAATCCAAACATTCATAAACTACCCAAGCAATAACACCCCATATTGGAAGCGTAAACAAAATGCCGTATACCGTTCCTTTCAAAGCGGAACCTTCTCTGGACATCTTATCTCCTCCCGTCATTCGAATATAATCGAATACGTGCTGCCTGCAGCCGGATTACATCGTATGCTGGGAATACCACCGTTATTCCCGTATTTTCGAACAGCTTGCATCATTTTCTCCCGTTTATGTCCATATACATAGGTCGAGGGGGGATTGTAATGATCTTTATGCAATTAGCCATGGGAGTTATTGCCGCTTTATTTGTCTGGGGGTTCATCAAACTAACTTTTCAAGCCATGCTGTGGGTCATCGGAATCATTCTGGTTATCAGTTTTATTATTCCGGGAGCGCTTTTGTTCATTAGCGGCCTTATGTTTATTATGATCGGTATGCTGGCAACCTTAGGACTGCTTTATGTCATAGGAGTATTCCGAGCATAATTAGCTGCTTAAGCTATCCTTCCCGATATGCTTGTAGAGCCCGAACAGCCCAATCCCTCAAATCCTGTATGTCTGCATAAACAGGAGAGTCGAACAGATGAGTCGCCGGGTGCTGCGGGTCCACGCTTAGTCTAATGATTTCGCCGCTGACTCCCCCTTTTCCTCCCGTATGAACCTTCATGGCATAAAAATCGTCCAGACGAACTACGTCATGATCTTCCACCATAAATCCCTCCAATCCAGCTTACATTCGATATACCTGGTCTTAGTGTTTCTGCACCGTCCATTATTATACGCCTCTTTCCAACGGATAAATTTCATCATAGAAGAGACCCTATTTCGTGGAGGTGATTCGAATGACAGGCAGAAACAGCAAACCGGATAATACCGGACCAGCAGGGCACCCATCCCGTTTGGACCAATTTGGCGACAAGATGGCAGACAGCAAACCGCAACCGAAGAAATCGGGCGACTGCTGCTGCGGTTCTGATTCGAAGTAGACGATAAATAGTTCACCGCACTTTATTTTAAACGTCTTGCAGAGAAGCTGGAGCCCGTTCAGGCCAAAAAGGGCTCCAGTTTCAATTTCGTTTGGATTGCTGCCAAGCCTCATAACATTTAAGGGAGAATTGAACAGCATCATAGACCGTTTTGCCGATACAATAACCAAGCTGTGTGGCTGTCCCCGCATACCGGTATGACGGTCCTTTTTGTGTTGCCGCGATCAAAACTGCATCCGTTGTTGTTCCTGTTGCTAGCTCTTCACTGTCATGCAAACGGATATTGGCATCCTGGAGTGCAGCCGCCTTGGCTTCCGTTGCAGTAATGACCGCATTGACCATCGCCGCATCCGTAAGCGTCCCGTCAATGATCGTAATCAAATTAATCGTCCCGGGAAACAGCTCGTCCACATTCCGTACAGATCCAGCTCTTGCTTTATTGCTTAATCCAACCGTAGCCCACGTGCAAACGGTTAGTCCTGAAGCAGAGCATTGCTTCGAGTAACCTCTATCCTGCACCCTCGCAGCCGTTAACAATGCAGCTGTATCTTCTACTCCAATGCCCCTCTCACGCATAAAATCATGCATCTCAGCCAGCGGATCATCGCACAAGTAGTTTCGATCCACCTGCCTGTTCATCAAGCGAGAATGCCATCCCAAGCCTTCTCCCCACATAGAGGAATTTATCGTTCGCAGCGGCCTGCTGCTCTCTATAACATAAAAGCTGTTCAGCTCATCTTCCACATCATGGAAGGTAATATTTGCTATGGATGTAATGGGTATCTTAGCCGGTAAAGCATCAGTCATTCCTCATTTGCACTCCATCCAGCATAACGCTCTTCAATGAAAGGCTGATAATGATAGCTTCTATCCAGCTTCACGATTCTTCGATTTTGCTTACGGATCATGACTGTCTTATCGTCCCATGCAACAACAATGCCCTTCACGTCATTCACAGGATCCGCATCTCTTACTACCCTGAGCTTCGTCCCCTCTACTCGATAATGGTCCAACTGTTCTTCGCTGATCATAATACCGCCCTCCTTTGGACAAACTTAGTTTAAGAATAGAATACACCATTCATGGTTCACAATAAACATTAAGCCTACATGAGCCACAAATGCACCATTCCCATTAAGCCTTATACTCTATGCAACAACCTTACCCGAAAGGAGCTTATCATTCCATTATGGAGAAAAAAACATACTATATCGCTGTAGCATCCGGCGAAATACTGGAGCCTGAAGATATGAACGGGAATTTTGAATTTGAAATCTTGGCGAGTGAAGAGGAGATCGATCAGCTTCAAGAGCTGTTCGAGGAATCTGCTGATGCCCAGGATGACACAGCTGCGAGAGCTATGATTCCATACCGTAATTATCATAACGACAAAGAAAACGATGCAGCCGACTATTATCTCAGAGAAATATATAGGAAGCTGCATGATCTGGGAACACCCGCAACAAAAGAACATATCGAAAGTATGAACATTTTACAGTAATTCAACCCAACGCTTTCCCTCTCTAAATGCACAAAAAAACCTATAGCCCTCGGGGTCCATAGGTTTTTTGTATCTATGCTTAGGTCGATATAATTGCGATGTCCAATCCTATTAGCTGACATGCTCCTTCGAATCATTGGTTTCAAACCAATAATCCAACACTTTACTGGACATAACTCTTTTCTTAATATAATCAACTTGCTGCTGCGAAAACTGCTGCTGCCACTCAACGTTCAGATCCTCACACAACTTCACGATTGTCAGCAGCTCAGACCATGCCACATACCTTTTGTACCAAAAAAATTGAGGATGTTCAATCATATAGGGATACAGGTCGTCAAACTCTGTATGTTTACAATCGAGGGCACGTTCAAAGTGAATTTTGGCTTCGCTCAACTTAGTTACAAAAAAATCAGTTGGAATCTCATTCCCCATAGCAATGCCTCCTCTCTTTCGCTTGAGTCCATTATAAAGGAAAAACACAATGGAGGGAATACTTAATAACTTTGAAAATAATTCTTGAATAGTCGCCTATTCAAACACAATCTCGCCTTGGCTGAGCGATGCAATCTTGGCTAGGGACTCAACACGAATCCCTGATTCACGAATGGTCCGTCCGCCTGCTTGAAATGATTTCTCAACTGCAATCCCTACTCCGACCAGCTCCGCACCTGAGCGGCGAATAATCCGAATCAAGCCTCTCGCAGCATCTCCATTGGCGATAAAATCATCGATTAACAATATGCGATCCGACTCGGTCAGCCATTCTCTCGAGACCATAATGTCGGTCACCAAACCTTTCGTAAAAGAAGGAACCCGCTCGCTGTACATTTCAGTATTATCCGTGTTCAAGCTTTTTTTACGTCTCGCAAAAACCATCGGTACGTTCAGTTCCTGCGCTGCAGCAAAAGCAATGGGGATTCCGGAAGATTCAATTGTGAGTACCTTGGTTACTCGATCTTCTCTGAACAACCGGGCAAACTCCTTGCCCATAGCTGTTGTTAGTACAGGATCCACCGCGTGATTCAGTATAGCATCCAGCTTAATAACGTCGTCGGAGATCACCACTCCGACTTCTCTAATTTTTTGCTTTAATAATTCCATTCGGTAGCCTCCATCCGAAAAACCTTTTCCGTTAACTTATCACAACGGGAAACCGGGTTTCAAGTCCTAACGTATAAACTTTTCTAAAGTTTATGCAACTTTTCCTTCAGTAAAGTCGTCTATTAATATAGAATGCGAGAAATAACGAACTAATCCATGAAAAGCGTGTTTTGAAAATAATAACTAACTATTTTCATTCAATTCGCCGATATTTGTCTGTAAACGATCTTTGATGATTCAAAAGGTACAGAGTATGATTAATAATGCTTAATAACCAACCTTTAATACATTTTCCAGAAAGGAAGACTGGGATGATTAACACACCTACATACGCCGCGCGTTGGCTCGTTCCTTTCATCCTCATTATGCTGATAACTGGATGTAAACATACGTCCGAGGCGTTAAACCCTGCTCCTACCGTCACACCAACACCATCACCTGCAGGTACAGCACCGCAAGCCAGCAAGGATTCAATCAACGAACAAGCCAGTGCAACTCCACAGCCGCTAGTAAATCCTAATGACAAGGTTTCTCTGGCAAGTGCAGAAACTGGGTCGAAGCCAGAAGAACAGCAAGAGACTGTCAAACCGACTGCAACACCTAAACCGAAGATTGACATTCAGGAAGCATACAATCAAACCAAACCGACATTGCTCGGTCTGACTTTGAAAACATCTCCTGACGCCGTAACGAGCAAATACGGCAAACCGAAAGAACAATTTCAAATGGAAGACGATGTCGATCCTATTACTGTTTATGACTACACCGATTTTATGGTCGGTTATAACAAGCAAAACCAACTGCAGTTTATCGACATCCGAAGCAGCGAGATCAATCCGGGATTGAACGGACTCAAGCTGGGGCAATCGACGAGCGATATTTATAAGGCTTTAGGCAAGCCGGACTCCAACACGAGCTACGTGCTTATCTATAAATCAAAGGATGCCGTACTTAAGCTCGATATCGATCCTAAGACAGATAAGCTTAACTCTATAAAGCTGTTCTCCGAGTAAGCTTCCTAGTTATCCAATCCAAAAAAGCTTGAATCAGGACTTTTCCTGACTCAAGCTTTTTTTTGGTCTTTTAACCTGTTTTTTTCTGTTTGGACGCCCCACGTTTTCTAAGCCACATAAACAATGCGATACCTACTGCTGCTAGAATAACAATCACAATTGCGCTAATTCCCATGTAATGATGAATAAGATTCATAATCTTCGGTGCATTTACACCGATAAAATGACCCAATGTCAGGAAAGAAGCACACCAGATAAGCGCCCCGGTGCCTGCGTACAACAAATACCTCCATAGTGAAACAGCGCTTACTCCTGCTAAGTAACAGGTGAAATGCCGAACTCCCGGCACATAATAACCAAAAGCTACTGTCCACAAGCCGTATTTCTTAAACCATCCCTCAGCTAAATCCAGTCGTTGCGGTGTCAGCTTCACCCATTTGCCGTAACGGTATAAAAAAGGCTTACCTACCGTCTTGCCCAAAAAGTAGCTGACCATCATTCCCGTCATCGTTCCGGCGTAGCTGACCAATAATGATTTGGAAAACGATAATGGCCCCCCATTAGAGGTCAGTGAACCTACCGTCGTCATTAAGATTTCATCAGGGACCGGAAGTCCCACAATCCCTACAGCCAACAAGCCGAACAGGGCGATGTATCCGTAATGTTCAATCAGCAGCAAAATATCATCCAGCACACAGACACGCTCCTGCAAAAAAATATATAAACGGTTTATAAAGCCTATTCTATTTTAACAGAAACCCGTCGTTTTCCCAAGTTCATGTCATGTGTTCGTCCCCCGTTTCATACCTTGTACTATATTGGAGGAACAAGCCGTACGAAAGGTGGACCTGTCATGTTGAGAAAGTTCGGCAGCATTATGCAAGTTTGCTTCACCTATGTCGGCACCGTTGTGGGAGCCGGGTTCGCTACCGGTCAAGAAATTCTCACCTTTTTTACAAGATATGGGTGGATGGCAACCCTGACGATCGGTATCGCCAGCATGCTTTTCGTCTGGCTCGGTATTAAGTTAATGTTTATTGCGCATGAAGTCAAGGCCCACTCGTATGAAGATTTGAATAAGCTCCTCTTCGGCCCCAAAGTAGGAGGCTGGATCAGTTTATTTACACTGGTAACGCTATTTGGCGTCACTACCGTCATGCTTGCCGGGGCAGGCTCGGTGTTTGAAGAACAGTTCCACTTGCCTTATCAATCCGGGCTGTTGGTAACGCTCCTGCTCGCTTATGCCGTATTAAACAAAGGAATGGAGGCCATCGTTGCCGTCAATTCCGTCGTTGTGCCCTTAATGCTGAGCTTCAGCGCCCTTGTCGTCTGGTATTCCCGGGACCTGCCTGGCTCAGGCAATTGGCTCCATCTGACTTCCGACTATCCTCTGGAAAGAATTTGGTTCGCACCGTTTCTGTACGCTGCTTTTAACCTGAGCATGGCTCAAGGGGTGCTTGTCCCACTGGGCGCTCAAATCCGGGATCGATCCGTACTTTTCTGGGGCGGCATTTGGGGAGGGGCTGCCATCGGCTTGATGCTTTTAGCCGGTCATTTCGCTCTATCAGCTCAAATGCCAGGCATTTCTCAATTCGAAATTCCAATGGGGCAATTGATTCAAAAGGTAGGACCGACGGTTCAACTGATGTTCATCTTCGTCATTTACGGGGAAATATTCACAACGTTTATTGCAGACGTATATGGTCTTTCCCTACAGCTTGAACAGCGTACCAAGATTTCCCGTTCATGGATTCTTTGGATCGTTCTGCTGCTAAGCTATCTGGTTAGTCAGCTAGGATTTAAAGCACTGCTTTCAACCCTGTATCCTTTATTCGGGCTGATCAGCATGGCTTGGATGATGATGATGATCTGGCGAAGAAACAGGCCCGCGGGTACGAACTAGCGAAAGCACGACCGCCAATCGAGCAATCATAAACAGCATGCCAAACAGCGTAAATACAAAGCCGCATAGCAAATATCCGTAATGATAAAGAGGATAGCTGTCAGCATCACGTATCACAGCCAATACATCGGTGAACAAAAATAAGCTCCCGATCGCAAATACGCCGATTAAAGCGTAATCAAAAAAGGTCCATTGAAGGAGTAAGGACGCTACTGCGGGCAGTTGTCCGCTATGGGTGTTTTCCTGCTCCTTATTACTCCTCAGTTGATAAACGAACCATATCAGCAGGACTGCCGAAGCCGTAACGATTAAACCGACGCCCCCGGCTAGTATCGCTAATATCATTTTCAATTCGGTAACCCCCTGACGAAGCTCATAGCTTCTTTTTCCATTTAGTAAGGTTGAATGGCCAATCGATAAACTAGCCATAACGAGAGGGCAAATACGAGCAGTGGCAAAATAGGCAATACGATCCACAGCATCCGCTCGTTAACGGTGCCCGCTCTCCTCCATAAATACCGCAAATTCAAGCCAAACACATCTGCTCCTGCGATGCTGTCATTAACGTCATGCGTTATGTCTGCGGACAGATGCTTGCCCTGGTTCGGCGTGATTTTACCTCGCTTCCAGCCTACATGATATGTAATTTCGCGCTCGGTACGTTGTACGGGCTCCATGCATTGCGCCTCCGATCGTTATCCTATATACTATAGTATTTATATACTGTAAAAAAAGCAATGAGTTTCTACAAAAGGAGGCTCCTGAATGAATAAGGTTGCTGCAATAACGGGCGGTGCGCAGGGCATTGGTAAAGCGGTATCACTCGCCTTTGCAAAGGCAGGCTATGAGGTATCCATAGCTGACACAGACAAAGAGGCAGGTCTCGAAACCGTACAGGAGATTCGCCAGGCTGGCGGAAAATCGCTCTTTATGCGCGTAGATGTTGCCAAAGAGGATGATATTTCGCGGTGGATGAAGGTTACACTTGCAGAGCTCGGACGACTTGATGTACTGGTCAACAATGCAGGGATCAGCCGCGGCGGCTCCATGCTGGAACTCCCTGTCACTCAATTTGACGAAGTAATCGGCGTTAATTTGCGCGGAGCCTTCATGTGCTCTCAGCAGGCGGCAGCCATCATGAAGCGTCAAGGCAGTGGTGTGATCCTCAATATGGCCTCCACAAGGGCGCTTATGTCCGAGGCGGATACGGAAGCTTACTCAGCATCCAAGGGCGGCTTGCTCGCGCTTACCCATGCAATGGCAGTCAGCTTGGGCGGCTACGGTATTCGCGTCAATGCCATAAGTCCAGGCTGGATTGAAACCAGTGACTGGCAAAAGGCATCACGCCGGCAAACTCCTGTACATAGCGAACGGGACCGTCTTCAACACCCTGTAGGGCGTGTCGGCAATCCTGACGATATAGCAAGCGCATGTCTTTATCTTGCGGGCAATCAAGCCGGCTTTATAACAGGACAGAACCTGGTCATCGATGGCGGTATGACCGTGAAAATGATCTACGATTAAATCAGTCAGCGAGGAGTTATTGTTAATCATGTGGTTTATGTTTGCAGCAGCCTCTGCCATCTGTTTCGGGTTAAGAGGCGTATTGTACCAATGGACGTCCCAGCGGCCTATAGACCGTAACCTGCTCTTGCTGGGCGTTTATTTATCCGGAACCGTAATAGCAGCTGTCGTGAACCTATTTGTAGGCCAGCCCTGGTCTGACGGCTGCTGGGTAGGTGTTTTGATGGGATTGTTCTCATTTATATCAAACGCCTCCATGTACAAGGGATTCGCCGTGGGAAAAGCTTCACTAATTGCTATGTTTACGGGTCTCCCTCCCGTAGTCGTTGTCATTCTAGCTTATTTCTTATGGGATGAGAAGCTGAATATGTGGCAATCCTTGTCCTTTCTCATCATTGTTTTCGGCATCCTTATGATTCGGTATTCTAACGATATCTCGCTGCGCAATCTGCAGGGCGCTCAGTGGGGGGCTATCACGATGATCGCCTTTGGGATCACCGACCTTTCTTCCAAAAAAGCAACGATGCTAGGGGCAGCAACCTTGCCTACCCTGCTTATGATGTATGTGACCGGTTCCCTCTTTTTCGGAATTTCCTGGTACATGGGTAGACGAAAATTAGATTCTGCAAAGGCTATGGTCGCCGCAGCCTCTGAGGAGACTCCTGTGACGGCTCCCGGAACAACCGTAACGGAAGAACATCCTCTCCCGAAGCCAAACTGGAGCGATTCGAGAACCCTATTATGGGGAATGTTCGTTGGGTTAACCAATATCTCCGGCATGATGCTGGTCATGCCTGCTTTCAAGCTTGGAGTGACCGGGCTCGTTTCTGTCGTCATCGCCATGAACGTAGTCTTCGTTCTGCTCTATGCCCGGTTCGTGCTGAAAGAACGATTCAGCCGACTGGAAGTAAGCGGCCTTACCTTCGCACTTATAGGTATCCTTATTCTTCGACTTGCAGCATAAAAAGACCCTAGAGAGACTTCCGTCATCTCTACGGTCTTTCCGTTTTTTTAGCCCTTGCGCAGCCTATCTTATTCACTTTTGCGGTAGGTGCGATACACGCCCTTCAATTGCTGTACGACCCGTGACATCGAATAGGCGTTTTGCGCTTTATCCCAAGCTACGCGTCCTAAATTATAACGGTAAATCGGATCGCCGATGACCTTCTCCAGTGCTCCTGCCAGCGCATCCACATCCTCAACAGGGACAAGCAGCCCGTTCTGCCCATGAGAAATTTGCTCAGGAATGCCTCCGACATTCGTACCGACAAGCGCTAAACCGCATAGAGCCGCTTCAGCAAAAACGGAACCGAACGCTTCTGCACGGGATGGCAGGACGAACACATCGAAGAAAGGCATGAAATCCTCCGGATGCAGCATATACCCGTAAAAGATAATTTCCTCATAAATGTTCAGCTCGATCGCCATCTGCTCCAGCTCTTGACGTATCGGCCCATCACCAATCAGATGAAGCACGAACGGGTTCCCCCGTTTTTTCAGCTCGGCGCAGGCCAGCAATAGAATATCAAGCCCTTTTGCAGGCACAAGACGGCATACGGTAATCAGCTGTGGAATTTTATTTTCGTGAGGAACCGGACGGAACCGTTTTTCATCAAAGCCGTTAGGAATGACCCCGATTTTTTCAGGCTCTTGCACGTACTCGGACAAGTACTGCTTAAAGGAGCTTGATACTGTGATCAATTGATCAACCCGCTCCTCCAATTCCCGATATATCGATGTCAGAAAAAGATGCTCCGGCCCATTCACACTAATTTTGCCATTAAGAATCAGCTCTCGCTCATAGCTTGAGTGAACCGTCATTATTACCGGTGTATCCGGAAACAGCTGCTTCATGACCAGACCTGCAATCGGATGATGGGCATGAATGATGTCGTACTTGGTCTGAAGCCGCATCTTGGTCCACCAGACATAATCTTTATACGTTTGAATGTATTTATCCACGACAGGATTCCCCGCATAGGGCTCCCAATCGAAAGTTGTGAAGCTTACCGGCTCCGTACCTTTGCTCCGCACCCGTTTAGGCAAGGAAAACAGTTCCATCTCCCAGCCGCGTTTGTTAAAGCGATCCAGCATAAAGGGAATCATAGAAGACACACCGCCAGGCTGTTCCGGGGGAAAAAATAATGCTTGTAAAATTTTCATGATAGCCCTCCGTGATCGATCCTGTTATTGTTCTTTAAAGCCACCAGTTGTATGAGGTGAAAAGGACGCGCTCTCCGAACTATCCCTTACCTACATCGTATCAGCATTAGGAAGTCACTACAAGAGTACGAAGGAAAAGAAAAAGTTACAAATCCAGGACAAAAATAGACATTTTTTTCACCATAACGAATATACGTTTGCTATAATATACCTAATCTTTATATTGAATGCGAGGGCTCTTACTCTTGATGAACGATTTGACTGATTTGTGGACAGGTACTTCAGGTACCGTCTTCTCCTGCACGATTATTTTAAGCATTCTGCTCGTGACGCTTCTCGCCTCAGTCCGTCTGCTTCTAAGCCGTCGGAAGATCGGCTACTTCTCAATCATGCTATCGCTGCTGATTCTAATGATTCAATACGGGCAGCTCATCGTCTTCGAGCTTACACAAACCCAGAGCGACCTTGCTAATTTCATAGCGCTTTTGTTAAAAGTGCTCTCCTTTCTATTAGTCAATACCGGTATTTATCAGTTATATAATCCTACCAAATGGAAAGACGCCATTGTTTTCATCCTAGGTATAGTCGTTACTATTTTCGTATCACTAACCTATTGGTACATGCCAGGCTGGCTGCAGGGAAGCAGCGAACAGGTACATTTGATGCAGCCATTGGGTATGGAGCTTTACTTGTTCCTGCTCATTTTCGTCAGCTTCCTGCTCATTAACCCGCGTATAGGACAAAACGGCAAGTATCAGGTCATGCTAACCTTGTACTTTTGTTCTCACATGATACATATGGCGAATATGTATTTGTTCAACAACAATCAATTCATCCTGAACAAGTTTGAGCAAATCATACCGATGGCGTTTCATCTCGTATTATTCCTGTTCATCTTTGAACGGATCATTGAAATTATGCAGGCCATTTACAACTCTTCCATAACTGACGGGTTAACAAGACTCTATAATCGTAAATATTTTTATAATCGGGTGTCGCAGCATATTGCTCAGCGGGTAGGGGTATCCGTTATTTTCAGCGATATCGATAATTTCAAGAAGCTTAATGATACGAAAGGACATCATATGGGTGATTTGGTTTTGAAGCAGGTAGCGCAAATCGTGAAAGAGGAAGCCGAAGAAATTGGAATATGCGGGAGATACGGCGGAGAGGAAATGGTCGTAATGGTGACCGACAGCGACGTGGATACCAGTGAGCTGGCTGAGCGAATCCGAGCGCGGGTTGAGGCTGAAACCATTGTTACTGTGAGTATGGGATATAGCCATTATAAGAAAAATGTGACGGCTGATGAGCTTATTAAACAAGCGGACGAAGCGATGTATAAGGCTAAAACTAGCGGTAAGAACAAGGTGGTCGGCTTTTGACATAAGCTGAATTGTGAGATGAACCCCTCACCTTGCCGCATGAACTGCATTATATACTGACTTGAAACAAAGAAAAAGACCGGCTATTCAATCGCAAATAGCGTGTCCAAAGGCTGTTCTAGCAGCTCGCTTAGCTTTTTGGCGGTAGCCGGTCCCACTGTTTTAACGGAACGTTCCAATAAACTAATATAAGATGGACTTAGTCCGGATTGCTTGGCGAGTTCCCGCTGTGACATCCCTTTAACGATTCGGGCTCTTACAAAAGCTTCTGACTTTGTTCTAATCTTCATTGATGAATCTTCCCCTCTTTTATTTCCGGTTACCTCAAAAATATTATACTTACTTTATTTTACTTTAGCAATGTTTTTTGTTTACTTTTGTATCCATCCCAACCCTTGATTTTCCATTTTTTGTGCAATCGCCAACCGTTGAAATTACCTATGTTTACTGATATCATTAAAAAGCTAAACTATTGTTTACTTCTGGTAAATGCAGGTGTCATACATGAACTTTTACGAACAGCTGCGCGATATGCGCAAACTAAAAGGCTTCACGATTCGAGAACTAGCCGACCGATCAGGTGTTTCCGCAGCCTACATATCCCAACTCGAAAATGGAAACCGAGGCGTACCTTCTCCTGACGTGCTGATGAAGCTTTCCGAAGGATTAAACACCCCCTATTCCGAGTTGATGGAAGTCGCAGGATATTTGGAGAAAGCGGACATGGATCGCGAAGGACCCTATTCCAGACCAAGGGTCAATTTACGCCGTTTTATAAGAGAAAATGAACTGAGTTTTGATGGAATTGAACTGACTGAGCAGGATAAGGAATGGATCGAGCGTATGCTAACAGCATTATTTTGGCGGGATAAAAAGAAATCCGAGATGGCAGCCTCAGACCTTAAGCTTGATCAGGAGTAGTACGGTAGCTTTCCTTACCTCTATCAAAAAATAAAAATCCCACTGATTCTCCGCTTCTTGAGCTGAAAATCAGTGGGATTTTATTATTCTTGGATATAAGGGATAGGGTCCTGTTCACCGGCTTCGGCGAAGCCTTTCAGGCGAAGACGGCAGCTGTCGCACACTCCGCAGGCTTCCTTTTGCCCATTATAGCACGATGTGGTCAAATGATACGGTACATTCAAGCGCATCCCCTCACGAATGATTTCGGCTTTGGTCCACTCGCTAAGAGGTGTTTCAATACGCATAGGTACGCCTTCTACACCAACCCGTGTAGCCAGCGCCATCACTTCTTCCACTTTACGGATGAATTCAGGACGGCAATCCGGATAACCGCTATAATCCAAGGCGTTTACCCCAATATAGACAGCTTCCGCTCCTGTCACTTCCGCATAGGAAGTAGCAATCGAGAGAAACAGCAGGTTACGGCCGGGAACATAAGTAACCGGAATATCCGATTCGCTGGCCTCCTGCTCCTTCGTCATATCCGGCACGTCGATCGATTCGTCCGTCAACGCACTTCCGCCGAATTCCTTCAAGAACCCAAGGGAAATCACTTTATGACGATCCGCCACACCGTAATGTGAGGCGACCTGCCGAGCGTTCTCTAATTCCACTTTATGACGTTGTCCATAATCGAACGTGATCGGGAACAATTCATAGCCCTGCGCTTGCGCAATGCCCATACAAGTCGTACTATCCAATCCACCGCTCAAAATGATAACCGCTCTTTTTGCTTGATTCGTTTGCATAGTTGTTTCACACCTTTATATCGATATACTTCTGCAAGATTAAACGCCGCGCATTGCGGGGTCCCAGATGATTTTGTGCAGCTGCATATTCAGCTTAACATGGGATAATCCATGATCCAGCATACGCTGTACCAGCTTGGCCGGAGGCATTGTCTCCCATACAGGACTGAACATCGGAAGCGCTTCAGTTGGATATTCCTCAAGAATTCGTACAGCCTCTTCGAAATCACGATCGCTGCCGATAACGAATTTCAACTCGTCCTGCTTGCGCAGCTTAGCAAAATTACTGACGATCATCGCATCCGATTCTCCGGAGTCAGGAAGCTTATAATCCATAATATAACGTACCTTTGGAGAGTGGATACGATCCATAAACATCGTCAAATCAATGGCTCCGTTCGTTTCGATATGAAGATCCGTCAATCTCTCGATATCAAGTAGCGCCTCAATCAAAGCAGCTGATTTCTCACCATACAAAAGCGGCTCTCCTCCGGTCAGGCACACATGAGTAGAGCGATATGTTCTCACTTGCTCTACAATCTCGTCAATCGTCATCACACTCTCCGCCTCTTCTGGCGGGTAGCTGTACTTCGTATCACACCAGCTGCACCTCAAGTTGCAGCCGAACAACCTTACAAATACGGTCGGAAAGCCAGCACGCGTACCTTCTCCCTCTACCGTCTCAAAAATCTCGACCATTGGTATTTTCGTATTATTCACCTGCTGTATCTCCCATCATAGCCGCCGTAACCGCCGCATAGCTGGTCGGAGTCTCCCACAGCCTTACTTCCTCAAGCTTGATCTTAGGGTACAAACCTTCTGCCCTCAAAGCGTCGATTAATTGTTCATACATCCAAACAACCATATTTTCTGCTGTTGTATTCATGAGCGGCAGCACATCATTTAAGTAACGATGATCGAGGCGATCCATAATCCGTTCTTTGGCAATTCGTTTGATATCCGAGAAATCAATCGTGATTCCTCGATGATCCACTTTTCCCCGCATTATGACCTGAAGCTTGTACGTATGACCGTGTAGGCTTTTGCATTTGCCTTCATAACAATGAAGATGATGTGCACTGTCAAACGTAAACTCTTTGGAGACAAGAACTTCTCTATCATGATATTTGAGCTGATCGGCTTGGATGTCCGAGCCCAGCTTTTGCACTTTAGTTGGAATTTCGTATTCCATATTCATTCACCTCTTCCCTGATCCCCCATCGTCAAACCAAGTCATCGAAGAAGTCCTTAGCAGCAAGGCTTCAATGGAGGTTGGAGCATGCCTCTGGGAGAACCTGCTATATCTAAAGCTATGTGCTCCGCATCATTCCTAATTACAAAAAAACACCCCCAATTATACCACGTGCGGCTCACTTCTCACAATAAGGAGAAACTTGTATAATAGGTCTGATACGATTACTAAAAGAACGAATTCCCTGCTTGAGTTAAGGCTACATCAAGCCAAGGACAGTATAAGGAGCAATGACTGCAAGATGATATCACTTCCCGAATCTTTCAAACAGCAAATGCGAGAGCAGTTAGGCGATGAAGCCGAACTATTTCTTGCCAGCTACGATATGCCGCGAACCCAAGGCTTACGTATAAATCCTTTGAAAGCAACTGCTGGAATCACCGAGCTTCTAACGAAGCAGTTCGGTTTAACACCAGTTCCGTGGTGTAAAGACGGATATTATTATGAGGATACAGCCAAGCCTGGCAAACATCCTTATCATGCCGCTGGATTGTACTATATACAGGAGCCTTCCGCCATGTCCGCCGTCGCGCTGCTTGATCCGCAGCCAGGCGATATCGTGTTGGATTTGGCTGCTGCACCTGGGGGCAAATCGACGCAAATTGCCGCGAAGCTTCAAGGACAAGGCTTGTTGATTACCAACGAGATTCATCCTGCTAGGGCCAAAATATTAGCTGAAAATATAGAGCGTATGGGCATTGCGAATGCCGTAGTGACCCAAATGGCTCCTGATCCGTTGGCAGCCAGGTTTCCGGTTTTTTTTGACAAGATGATGGTAGACGCTCCTTGCTCCGGTGAAGGCATGTTCCGCAAAGATCCGGAAGCCGTCAAGGAGTGGTCCCCTGATCATGTAACCATGTGTGCCGCGAGGCAGTGGGATATTTTGCAGGCTGCCGTCACGATGCTGAAGCCTGGAGGATCGCTAGCCTATTCGACATGCACCTTCAACAGGGCAGAAAACGAACGTACCGTCGAAGCGATCCTTGAGCGCTACCCGGAGTTCGAGCTGCTCCGCGTGGAGCGCATCTGGCCGCATCGCCATGCGGGCGAAGGGCATTTCGTCGCCTTGCTGCGCAAAGGCGGCGGTGAAGCTGCGGCGAACCCTATCGCCGCGCGCGGCAAAGCCGCTGGCAAAAGAGCCTCTTCCCCTAGACCTGAGGAGGAGGCGATGAAGCTCTTTCGCGCATTCGCCGCGGAGGCTTTACCCGGCTTCGAGCTCCCTCCGGGAGAAGCCGTTCTGTTCGGCGAGCAGCTGTACTGGCTGCCAGCTGCAGAGGGCTGTCCGTTCGAGCGGAGCTCTCTGAACGGACTGAAGGTGCTTCGGCCAGGCTTGCATCTGGCCGAAGTGAAGAAAGCGCGCATCGAGCCATCGCATGCGCTGGCACTTGCTCTGCCGAGGGGCTCTGCGCGACGAACGCTGGACTTCCCGGTGGATGCTCCCGAAATTGATCGGTACCTCCGCGGAGAGACGCTTGAAAGCTCCATGGAAGACAGCGGCTGGGTTCTCATTGCAGCCGACGGTTTGGCTCTTGGCTGGGGCAAGCTTAGCGGCGGACAAGTAAAAAATCATTATCCGAAAGGCTTGCGCCGAGTCGGCTCATAAAAAAACACTCCCCTGCTTCTATTAAGGAACCGCTCAATCGCCTAGGCGATTGACTATTCCGAGGAAGCTGGCGGGAGTGTTTTTAATATTTAGTGAAGCTGTTCACTTTCGAATAATAATTCTTCGAATGGCTTGTTCTTAAACAGCATCGTCACATTAAACGTTTCGAATTCTTTTTCCTTATCCAGCTCTTCCATTAGCAGCATGGAGATCTCCTCTCTGTCGTCAGAATCCCCTGGTTCTCTAAAATCAATAAAACCGGTAATTTGACGCTGGCTGATGTCTATGGTGGCAGTGCCAATAGGCAGCCCCCCGTGAGATTGCTGATAGATTTCATAAGTCAGCATATCTCCATCGTCTCTGGCAAGGATCACCGAGTAATCATCACTATTCCATGTATCCGCTAATTCATCATCGTCCATGGCTAACCTTACATCCGTGTCATCCAATAAATCCTCATGGGTCAATTCGATCGTTTCAATAATATCATGGTGCCACTCCATATGAAGCACGAAGGTATCTACGGCATCTTCGTCATAATCACTTACAAGTAGGTCGGTAATGACCTCAATTTCATCTTCCTCCGGCTCGAGCATCCAGCTTACCGTTCCGTTAACCTCTCTGCCGTTAATATGAACATCAGCTTCTGCGACCAGCTGCTGCTCACCATCATATATATGATATTCAACTCTATTGCGGTATTCAGCAACAATGACCAGTTCATAATATTCATCAACCCCGTCATCAATGTCGACTTCCTCTTGTAAGGAGCCGTCCCATGAAGGAGAATACATCCCATACTCGTTCTGTTCATTAAGACTTTCGTCTTCTAACCGATCATAATCTGACCAATCATGCTCGTAGTCATAGTCCTCCTCAATATTCTGAGTACTCAGATAGGAATCCAGGCGATCGGTTGCTATAACATGATCATACTCGCTGTAAGTGACCAGCACATCACAGCTTTGAACCGCCATAGCATCGATAAAAGCTTGAACGTGCTGCTGCAAATAGGTCATGACGTGCTGTTTCGCATGAGGAGGAAGCATGGCTTGCTCCAATTGAATTGCTCCGCTAATGCGGTCGTTCTCGCGGTATACCAGGGTCATACTGCCGACAAATTGATGGTCCCACAAAATATCGTTTACTTCTCCGCCAGCCGTTTTTAAATCCGGTCTAAGCATTACATGCGTCATGGTATTCGCCTCCAATGGGACTTTTATCGTCGTAGTGCCTTAAATAAACCACCACTTCTAGCGTGTCCTATTGAAGCCCAAAATATATCCTTAGTGACAGGAGTCCAAACAAACCGTGATGTATATCATACAATAAAGTATTCCGATGGCAAGTGAAGAAGTGTGACCAACAGGAGCTCGCGATATATGGATAGCCCAAATCTATCACTTGTTCATGCGGATGACATATCAAAGAATGAGGAGGAATCAGCATGTCCGGAGTTGGAGGAGTATTTACAAGTGTCGGTGTCATTCTGGTATTGTTTATTCTATTAGTCATTGTAACCCGCACTGGCTGGTTATAATTTAATAGGAGCTGCAGCAACCATTGAATTCAAGTCAGCATGATTTGCAGATAACATGGGCGAGGCTAGATTCCTTCTAAGGAATGAGCCTCTATTCCGAACAGATACGGTATGATGCAACTGTAGCTTATGTTACAGACAAAAAGACCGAACCCTGCTCATGCTGGTTTCGGTCTTTTGCCGTTTAATAAACACAATTGGAACGGAACTTTCTCTCAGAAGCGTCGTTATCCATTTGCCTCTCTTAGTTGAAGCAATTCATTCTCTGTAAGCTCGCGGTATTCCCCGGGCAATAAATGCTCATCCAGTAATAATGGCCCCATTGATATTCTTTTCAGAAATACAACTCGCTTTCCTACTGCTTGAAACATTCTTTTCACTTGATGGAACTTGCCTTCCATGATCGTTAATTCGATCTTCGATACGATCCCTAGATCTGGATCACCTGGCTTTAAAATAACTAGTTGTGCTGGCATAGTAACATAACCGTCATCCAATTGAACTCCTTGGGCGAACAGCTTGCCGTCTTCTTCTGTAACGGCTCCTTCAACTTCTGCAAAATAAGTCTTTGGAATGTGTTTTCGTGGCGACAGCAAATTATGAGCCAGTTTACCGTCATTAGTCAACAAAAGCAAGCCTTCTGTATCCTTGTCCAATCTGCCAACCGGAAACGGTTGAAAATGCGCGGACTCTTCGTCCAGCAAGTCGATAACCGTACGGTCTCTCGTATCCTCTGTAGCGGAAATGACCCCCTGAGGCTTGTTCAGCATTACATATATAAATTCGCGGTATCGGACTATATCTCCATCCACCGTAATCACATCGATCTGAGGATTAACTTGAATGCCGCTGTCTTTGGCAGGTCGATCGTTGACACGTATGGCCCCTCTTTTCACCATGATTTTAATTTCACTGCGTGAGCCGTATCCTGTATGTGCCAGCAGCTTGTCTAACCGCATCGTTTGCTTCATGCTATGTCCACCTCCAACCCGCAGGGTATTCATTTTTGAGCATACCGTCAAGCCATTTCCCCCAACCAAGTGCGTATCCATCGACGGTTATAAGACAGTACCCCTTCTTCTTCTCCAAATCTTCGGATAAATGAACTTGTTCATCCGCAATTTCCAATGTTTCTCCCTTTAAGTAACGGACAGTTGTTGCGTCTTTAATGGATAGTTCTATCCAGCGTCTCACATCGCTCTGCTTCAAGCCCATTGCCAATGCGTGAGAAGGCTCGAATCTCTGCTTTCGGACAGAGCCCATGTACCAACCCGGACGAATGACCCGAATGCCGCTTAGATCAGGCAGCCCCTCGGGTGAGACATATATATGCTCCCCATGCAAAACAACATGGGAGACAGGCACTTCAGGTGCAAGCTCCTGCATGAACGTATAGAACGGTTGAAGATCTACAGCCGGCTGCTTCTTGAACAAATATTTGTCCGTTCCGTAACGGTCGCGTCCTTTAGATTTCAACCTTTCTTTATCCGCCTTCAAGTACTTCGTTTCCGCTGCAATCCTCGCAGGCGACGCTAGCTCCTCTTGATACTCCAGCACGGCCACAAAATGACCTTCACCATTAAGATGGTGAGGCCATAGCCTTGCAGTTCCTGATACTTCACGGGCTGCCGCAGCCGCTTGCAATGAGCCCAGCTCCGTTATATCCAGCCAATCCGGATTTCCTGGACGGAATCCATGCTCCATCGGAATCGGTACAATCTTAAATTGAGGATGAGACGCAATAAATTGGGCTATCATCGCCTCATTTTCTTCTGGCGAAAATGTACAGGTAGAATAAACGATCCTACCCCCAGGACGGAGCATAATAGCCGCCTGCTTCAGTAAATCCCGCTGCATCCCAGCATAGCGAGTTACCCAGTCAGGATGCCATGCCTTGGCCATTTCCTCTTCCTTACGGAACATGCCTTCACCTGAGCAGGGGGCATCGATCAAAATTTTATCAAAAAACGCCCGAAACGGGTGCTGCAGCTTATCCGGCCGCTCATTCAACACCACCGCATTTCGAACGCCGTTCAGTTCAATGTTTTTGACTAGCGCCTTCACTCTATCGGGATGGATGTCGTTCGTAACCAAAAGACCTTGACCTGCCAGATTGGCTGCGATTTGGGTCGATTTACCGCCCGGTGCCGCACATAAATCGAGTACGCGATCACCGGGTTGAACATCAAGCAATTCTCCGGGCGCCATTGCGCTAGGCTCCTGGATATAGTACAAGCCAGCATGGTAATATGGATGCTTACCTGGCCGATCCTCTTCGTTATAATAATAGCCTGTCGGAGACCAAGGAATAGGCTCCAACTTTAGCGGCATCATGGACTGAAATTCGGTCACACTGCATTTTAATGTATTGACTCGGAGGCCATACCTTCTGTTTTCCTTGTAGGAAGCTATAAATGCGGGAAATTCTGTTCCCAGCAATGATTTCATTTTAGTAGTAAATGCTTCAGGCAACTGACTGCCCATACCTGTTGTCCAACTTTCCGCAACTATGCACTAATTAATTTGAAAAAAGAATATTTTATCTCCCTCCGGCTGTGTCTGATACCGAGCCATCCAATGTCCCTTCATCCAACCGAAGTCTTGATTGTCCCAATTATATTTCTTATAGCTAAAGGCTGCAACTATGAGGTCCGGACGAGTAAAGGAGCTTGTAAAGACTCTCTTGTTCATTACATCCACGAACATAACGACATCCTCATCCTGATGCAGGGCTACTTGTCTCGTTTTCCAATGGCTCATATAATAGCTGTTTTCGGTAACATTGACAAATACTTGCGCCTCTGCCGCGGGAGAATAAGGCTCCATGCATATTTTACCGAATACGATGTCACTTTTATCCCAGCTATCCGGCACATCTACCTTCTTCAACACCGTCATAGCACCGGTAGACATATCGCCAATCAGCCAGTCCACCGTTTTTTTATAAGCTGCGCCCTTGCTGTTCGTAGCAACTGTATATTTATGAAGCAGCACCGCTTTCTTGCTTTCGCTATACCCTCCGAATTCAAGCCTTTCCTTCGAATCCTTTGGCAATACAAAGCGCTTCAACAAGTTCCCTTTGAAATCTACAAGCTGCACCCCGTAAGACAACAAAAGGGACTGACTATCACCCTGCAAAATATTGTCGGTAGCGCGATCATACGTAAAATTATAATACATCACCTTGCCTTTTGCATCCGTGCCAGGATCGACAAAACCCTGCTCTGAAACAAAAGGTTGTCGCATCGATCCCTCGTTCATATCTATCCAGGCCAAATCGCTTTGATACCGGTTTGCTCCGTAGATGGCAATGCCGCTGCTCCCGAGCAGCTCAAAATGCTCTCCAGAACGAATTTCATTGGAACCATTAATCATCCATTTCTTTGCACCGGTTTGCAGATCGTAGTTCGTAATGCCACTGACACTATCTCGAATAAATAGATGCTTCTTATCAGGAGTCAGCATGGCACTATAAATAACGGGAGTCGCGTTAGTATTGGATGGTATAGGCTCATATCGAAAAAGCTCCATAACCGGCGTGATGGTCTTCTGAGCTATGTTCATTTTATTGACTTGATAGACCCATTCCTGATCGGCATTGATAACCGTTGTGTATAGAAATTCATGGTCTGAGACAAAGCCGCACAGCTGCGTCGATTGTGAGAATGGCTCCACCGCCTGACCGAACGTATAAGCAATCGGTTCTTGAACCGGTTGTCCAGATTGAGGATCCATAGCTACCATATCTATCTGCGTCCATGCTTGTCCCTCTAGCCTTTGCTCCCTCTGTACAAAATACACCATTCGCTCCCCGTCTGGAGCTGCATACTGCTTAATCACATGCGCTTTTTTTACCGTAAGCCCTATTCCCCGCGTCACCTTCGACTTAGCTATTTGAAGCTTTCCGAAATCGAATTGCGGAAGTTCCGTATTCGTGCTTTTATAATCTTCCAGCACTTTGTATGGGGCAGCAGACTGAAATACCTTCACCTTGTCCTTGGTAGCCTCTGCCGCGCTAAGCTGCACAGCGTGTTTGCTCTTCGGCATACATACGGTGTATACCGTATAAAACAGACCACTTAGCAGAACTAACCCCATTGCAAGCCATAGGTAAGGGTGGATGGAAGGAAGCCGAACTTTGCGCAAAAAACATTCCCCGCAGTCTCTTCATTATGTAGGCATAAAGTATCAATCATTCGCCTATTGAACTATTCCACATTTTTGTCGAAATTCCTTCAAACTTGATCTGTGAATATCACAGGAAAACCATGCATTCACGGCGAAATAGGATGTTAATGTGAACCTATTTTTACTGGAAAGAGGGAATGTATGAAGAAGCTTGCTATTTATTTATCGATACTCATTGTCTTGTTCGCCGCAATTTACGTGGTGAATCAGCAGTCTGACAAAGCCAAGAACGGCAAGTACGCCGATAATCCATATGGCGTTTCACCGGACAAGCTGAATCCCGAAACTGTCAAGCTGCTTGATGATCCGAATTATCAGAATCTGATTATGCCTGCGGAGCTGGATAAGAAAATAAGCAATAAAGAGGACTTTTTCCTTTATTACTTCGCCTCCACTTGTCCTCATTGCAAGCGAACCACACCTGTTCTTTCACCTATGACCAAGGATTTGAACATTGACGTGAAGCAGTTCAATCTGGAGGAATTTAAGGATGGTTGGAGTAAATATCGCATTCAGTACACGCCGACACTTATTTATTACAAGGGCGGCAAAGAAGTGGAACGTCTTGAAGGCGGAATAGCGGCGGCTGGAGAACAAGGATACACTGCCGATTCTTATAAACAATTTTTATTAAAATATAAGGCGAATTAATTGTACATTGATCAAGAACACAAAAGGATTGCCCTCCATACCCGTTATTGCGGGAACTATGGAAGAGCAATCCTTTTTAACTATTTACGCAGTTTGTCTTCAATCAGTTTGTTCATTTCTTCATCAGCGGTACGAAGAGCCGTATTTAAATCAGTTTCATCCACGATATAGGCGTTGAAGGCTTTGCTTAAAATTTTATCCACATCCCCGTCCGGTAAATATTTAAACGGCGTCATGACTGCGAATTTCAATTTGGTCATCGAAGCCAAGTTTTTACCCTCGAACTCCTTCAAGCCCTTCCCGAACTCCGATTTCAGCTTTTCGTCCTTCAGTACCGTCATACGGCCGCCCCGCATCATATCGGTTTGAACCTCATCGGATAAAATGGTGTCCAGAACAAGGAAAGCCGCGTCCTTCACTTTACTTTGCTCGCTTATAGATAAAATAGGTGAATCCAGACGCTGTCCAATTCCTGGAGCTTTACGATGTTGAGGGTACGTCACCATATCCCAGTTGACTTGGGTTGCCGTTTTTAGCGTGTTAAGCAAATTGCTGTGGCTTGCAATCATAGCCAAGGTGCCATTAACAAATGCAGTCTGGTTTTTACCTGCGTTGGGGACTTTGAAATCCCCATCGGTTAAGCCCGGAATTTTAAACTGAGCTCCCCATATCTGAAAGGCTTCCTTCCATGAATCATTCAAAAGCAAAGATTTATTCGTGTTGAAGTCTGCAAACGGAATCGATAGCTGCTGTTGAATCCGGCCAATCCCGTCAGGGAAGATGCCTCGGTAGGCAATACCATTGTCCGCTCTTGTTAGCTTTTTAGCTAGTTCGGCCACTTCATCCCAGTACATTCCTTCCTTTGGGTAAGGAATTGCGAATTTATCGAATATGTCTTTGTTGTAAAAAAGCGCGAAAGAATTCGTATAAGCAGGCAAACCGGCCAAATAATCTTGACCTCCGGCAATCTTCAATGTCTGAAGCACCTCAGGTGAGAACCGACTCGTATCGAACCGGTATTTTTTAATCAAAGGTTCCATATTGAACAATAGCTTGTACTCTGACAGATTGCTTCCCATCGGACCCGGATAGTTCGCTACGATATCGGGAATTTCACCTGCAGATATTAGCTCAGGAAGCTTGGAGGCAGAAGCGTTAATCCGCTCTATCGTAATCTGGGGATATTTCTTGGCAACGGGATCGACGATGTATTTCTTTACCTCTTCATCCGAGAACATTCCACCGCTTGCTAATATTTTCACAGTAACTTTATCCTTGCTAAGCTCAGGGATCGTATCTGCCGGCTTATCTTGACGGGCCGATGGCTCTTCAGTAGGTTTTGTACTTCCATTACAACCAATTAGCGAAACAGTGCAGCAAAGCGCAAGCATGGTGACATACAACTTTTTCATGTTTATCCCCCTCTAGTTTACTTTCCTCATGTAAGCTAAAATAATAATAGCGATTACATTCAGCTTTATTTTATTACGAAACCGCTTTCATTTTAATGTCTATAACTCATCAGTTTATGTCTTATACTAATATAAAAAAAGACGCCACTTATGGCGTCATTGGAGAACGGACAGATGCATTTTCTTTAGCTTTTTGACGAACCGCTCTAACGATAAATACCCCAACGAGCATGATAATGGCAACTGTCATTGCACTTAGGAATAATCCGTTGAAGCCTCTACCTACTGTTTGATGTAATGTTTGCTGCACCAGTTCTCTGATTTGCGGCACAGGTATTTGATTGATCGCATTCTTCATAGTGGAGGCGTCCACCGTCTGCGGTAATTGGCTGATGGAACCCTGCTGCAGTTGAATTCCTGCCTTTTGGGCGTTGGCTTGCAAATCATTTCCGAATTGCTCGAAAGAGCGTGTCAGGAAACCTGCATAAATAGTTGGCGCGATTGTCATTCCCATTTGCCGCAGCAAGGAGGCGCCGGCCAAGGCAACGCCTTTATTCTCTTTGGAGTTCTCCGTCGCAAGAATATTGATCGGCGCTCCCAGCATGGAGCCAAAGCCTATACCGACCAAACAGCTCGCAATAACCATTTGCCATGTAGTTGTAACCCAAATAGGGAATAGTGCAAAGCCAACAATAGCTACCAAGCAAGACAAGGTTAGCGAAAACGTCGGACCTTTACGGTCAATAAGGGCCCCACCGCCTCCCGCTCCTATTCCAGAAGCAATCGCGAGCGGCGTAAACCAGTATCCAGCCAGCTTACTGTCTACTCCAAGAAACTGCTCGACATAGCTTGGGATAAAAATAACAGATGCCAGGATCGCCCCAGAGCAAGCTGCAAGCAGCAGCGTCCAGCGATAGGTTCTATTTTTAAGCAGCTCTATGGGCAGCACAGGCTCTACGCCTTTGGTTTCCGCATGCTTTTCAAGATAAATGAACAGGCCAAGCAAGGCCGCGCCCACGACAATAAACAGAACAAATGCAGCCGATGCTTTGAGCTGAGTAAGACCATACATCAAGGAAAGACTGGCACAGCTGAGAACGAGAATGCCGGCAATATCCAATCTCGATTCGACCAGTTCTTGTTCTTCCTTAATCGTTTTGGAGCCCATAATAAGCAGTAGAATGGCAATGGGAATGTTAATGATGAACAACCAATGCCAACTACCCGTTAGGTTCAAAATAAAAGAACCCAGATTCGGTCCGAGTATTGAAGCAATGCCGTTCATTCCCCCGATCATCCCGAGAGCCCTGCCCTGCTTCTCCTTCGGAAAAGTATTCAGGATATAAGAGCTAGCCAATATGAAAATACCTCCGCCGCCCATCGCTTGAACAAACCGTGATAGGAGCAGAAGAGTAAAGTTCGGGCTTAGCGCCACCAGAAGCGATCCGACCCCAAATAATCCAATCTCGATTAAAAATAGGAGCCTTCTCCCGTATCGATCCGACAACTTCCCAATAATCGGTACACTAATAGCCAGACCTAACGTGTATATAGTAATAATCCATGCTCCCCACGATGGAGAGACACCGAATGTATGAATTAACGTTGTCAATGATGATGTAACGATACCATTATCTAGAGCCCCCATAAAAACGCCGATAGCTAATGTGATCAATGACCATTTACCAGCTTTATTCATCATTATCCATCTCCTAAGTGCATCATAATGTTATTCTCATGATAGTTATATGCAATATAATCATATATATATAGTCATACATGATTAATAACACATGAGTAAGATTATCAGCTTTTGATCTTTTAGTCAAGAGTGACTATAATAATACCTAACGGAAGGAGGCTTTAAGATGGATGAACGCGAACTGCTTGTCTTAGGACTTTTAATGACCCAAAGTCAGCACGGATATCAGATCAATGAATTTATTGAAAAAAACTTAGGCCGCGTATCTGACATGAAAAAGGCTACCGCCTATTCTATATTGAAACGGTTGAATCAAAAAGGGTGCGTCGATGTTACCGTAGAACAAGAAGGCAACCGACCTCCTCGGCAAATCTATACGATTACCCCCACTGGAGAAGAGCAGTTCAATCAACTGCTCCGGGCAACACTCTCGAGCTTGGAGAACGTAACCCCTTCGGGAGATATCGGATTTATGTTTATCGACCATTTAAATAAGGATGAGGCTATAGCGTTATTGGAGCAAAAGGTAAAAAAAGCGGAGCAGCTTCTAGAAACATTATCTACTGTCCCTAATCACGGCCCCGGAACCGGCGTAGACTTGTCTATCAAACATCGTATCGCTTTGATACAATGCGATAGAGATTGGCTCCTCCAAACGATTCAGCAAATGAGGCAGCCTGTAAGTTAAAGTTGAAACAAAAAGAGACCGTTCTTAGCTTTAGGCTAAAACGGTCTTTTTCATACCTTAGACGATGACTTCCGCAATATGAAGCTGCTGCTGTTCACTCAAATTTACAAACGATTCGCCGATTCTGACCAACGGATGGATGTCGTCATGAGGATTAATATATACAACCTCTCCTACTTGTCCGTCTGTCAGCCTCACATTTCTGCCGATTAATGAGAGAATCATATTATCAAGAAACATAGCGGATATATGCGGATCTATCTGCCCGAAGGTTCCTTTACGCATTCGAGAGACGATTTCATGAAAGGACAATACATCGCGGTAGGGACGCTTCGAAGACATAGCGTGGAAAACATCAGCAACGGCGACGATCCTGCTGAACGAATCCAATCGTGTCCCCTTTAATCCTAAAGGATAGCCATTACCATCCGAACGCTCATGATGAAGCAGCGCTACTTTAGCCACTCGAGGACTAAGACCTATCGTATCCTTTAATAATTCGTAGCCATAGATAGTGTGGAGTTTTATTTCTGCAAACTCTTCGTCAGTTAATTTGCCGGGCTTTAACCATAAATCCTCGGAAATCTTCACCTTACCTACATCATGCAATACAGCAGCCAACGTTAGCAACGATAAGTCTGTCTTTTCCAAACCTATCCATCTGCCGATCAGTGTTGCCAGCACCCCCACACCAATATGATGATGATAGGTGTATGTATCTTCTTCGTCTCCCTTGACTGCCGCTAACATTTGGAACAAATCCGGGTACTCTGTTCGATAAGTCGAGCATTCGCTGCACCGCCAACGGAGCATTCCGGTTAGGAAAAGCTTGTGCATAAATGACGATGAATAGCGCCATGGAAAACGAGACAATTAAGCCAATGGCCAGAAACCTGCGGTACTTCAAAATCGTCACCCATTCAACCCTTCCCATTGGTCAATACTTGAATTTATTTTATCATTAAGCTCTCCCAAAAATCTCACAACCCATAAAAAAACCCCGCCATATCAGCGGGGCACTTGAAATATGCAATTCATTTAATTAGTCATTGGGTTCATTCATGCAAATCCTCGTCATGCGGGATAGGAGGATTCTCACGTAGCTCTTCAACAAGGTCGTTCAGCTCCGCATCAAGGATTCGAATATCCAGATCATAAAAAGTGAACGGTTCCTCCTCAAGTCGCTCCAATCGATGCAAGTACACTCTGCTTTCGGATACCAAGCGAGGAAGATCAATGCCTGGACCATTAGCTTGCCGCGGCTCCAGCTTCTCGAGTGCCGCTGTAAACAGCTTAATTGCCCCACTGACATTCCCGTTGCGATAATGGTAAAGGCCTACAGCTACCTGCAGCAGGCCTTGGTATAACGGAGCTCTGCCTTCCTCAAGCCAAAGCTCCTCCATGACCTCATGACATTCGAAATAATCCCGCGCGATATTAAAATAATAAATAAATTCCACATACAGCCGCTCATACGGTTTATAAGAAGCTGACATGCATGCACCCCCTTTATTCCTGGTGCCCTTTTTTAGCGCGGCCTATGGCTTCATCGATCTCACCTAACAGCTCTTTGAAATACCACATGTCCTCGATTTCCCAGTTTTCGTTAAACCGAAGCTGAAATTGCGCGGCTTCTCGCACACGACGATAAAAATACAGCTCTTGAATCCCGTTCAGCACTCGTGTAACGATATTGGATTTGTCTTCAAACATTTGCTGAGACTCAACGATCTCCTCGCGGATACTGCTCATTTCCTCGTCCAGTTGATAGGCAGCCTCAGCCGCCTTGCTGAGCCGTTTAATAACGTCCTCCGGCAAGCTCTCCCGGTATTTATAGTTCAGTGAATGCTCTATAGTAGCCCAAAAATTCATGGCCAAGGTGCGAATCTGCACTTCAGCCAGCACCCGCTTCATCCCAAGTGCGGTTTGTACAGGGTACTCTACTATCATATGATAGCTTCTGTAGCCGCTCGGCTTTTTATTGCGAATATAATCTTTCTCATAAACGAGAGTCATGTCTTCACGTTCTCGGATCAACTCGGCCAGCCGTTCAATATCCTCTACAAATTGACACATGATACGAATGCCCGCAATATCTTCTATTCCCGTTTCCAGCTGCTCCATCGGTACATTCAACCGTTTGGCCTTCTCCAGGATACTTGATATTTTCTTGACACGTCCTGTTACAAATTCTATAGGTGAATATTCATCACGGCTTTTTAATTCGCCACGAAGCGTCTTGAACTTAACTTTTAATTCCTCTACCGTCTGTTCATAAGGCAATAAAAATTTTTTCCAGTCGCGTCCATCCATCCGTGTTCCTCCATTCCAACTAGCGTCTGTGAGCCGACCCAACCGCTTCCGAAATGTCTTTAAAACCGTCTTTTCGAAGCAGCGTCCTGAGGCCTTCATTCAATTGTCTAATTAAACCTGGCCCTTCGTATATTAACGCTGTATACACTTCCACCAAACTTGCCCCTGCACAAATTTTTGCATAAGCGTCTTCAGCTGTGAAGATACCGCCGGACCCAATAATCGGTAGCTTACCCTCCGTTGCCGCATAGATGGTGTGAATAAGCTTAGTAGAGCGCTCCGTCAATGGCTTGCCGCTTAATCCACCCGTTTCTCCTTTATTCTTATGGGTTAACCCAGCTCTCGAAATCGTCGTATTGGATGCAATAATACCGGATACACCGCTGTTCACGATCGTTGCAACCATATAAGTAACTTCTTCTTGCTCCAAATCCGGCGCTATTTTAACCAATACTGGTTTCTCCGGACCTCCGTGCTTCTGATGCTGCAAATGCATCTCATCCTTAACTGCAGCCAGCAAGCGGGACAAATCATCTCCATGCTGCAAATTACGCAAATCCGGAGTATTCGGTGAGCTGATATTAACTACGAAAAAATCGCCGTAGGTGTATAAACCTCTTATACATAAGCGATAATCTTCCTCTGCCTGCTCGTTCGGAGTTGTTTTATTTTTGCCGATATTGACCGCAACAGGAATGGATCGCTTACCCGTTTGACGAAGATGCTCCGCCATCGTTTCGATTCCAACATTGTTAAATCCCATACGGTTAATCAGGGCATCATCCTCAGGTAATCGGAACAACCTTGGCTGCTCATTGCCCGCTTGCGGCTTTGGCGTTACCGTACCAACCTCCATGAATCCGAAGCCTATGTTGGAAAAGCCATGAACTGCCTTAGCATTCTTATCCAATCCAGCTGCCAAGCCGATCGGATTACTGAAACGGATTCCCCAAAGTGTTGTTGCCAGCTCCCTATATTCCGGAACTCCATACATTCCCTTCAACAGCGCCTTGCCTCCCGGCAGTTTCCCTACCGTATGTAGCCCGTCTATGGTCAAATGGTGCGCTTTCTCCGGATCCATCCGGAACAGCACCGGTTTTGCTATCTTCTTATAAAGCATGCATGTTTTCTCCCCTAACCGTTCTCTGTAAGTTGCTCTACTTGAACAGTTTATCGTTTTATGCACGAAAAATAAAGAGGACAGGCCATGCAAAATGTTGTTCTTATGCGGGTACATTATGTTAAAATATGCTTAAACTATGAAAAAAGGCAGGGCGGATTCCTATGCAACGTAAAAAACCGACTTATTTACAGCAGCGAAAACCCAAAGATGCGGTAAACAAAAAGCTCATCATAGGGACAAGCTCTGTTTTTGCCGCTATTGTTATTCTTATGATTCTACTCTTTATTTTTGTTAAGTAAGCGCTTTATTAAATAATGCTGTATAAAAAGAGCAATCCCTCCATCTAATGAAGGGGTTGCTCTTGTATTAATTTAACCACTTATACACTTTACCCGGATTTGTTTCCTCCGTATTCATAGGCAGCTCGAACACTGGTTTTCCCCGTTTCACCTCGGAAGGAAGCAATCCCTTTCCAATCGTAACCGGAGTCCCCATCGGAACCATATCGAACAGCTCCTCCACATCTTCCTTCAGCATCCGGATACAGCCTAATGACTGATCCTTCTCAATACTCGAAGGCTTATTCGTACCGTGAATGGCGTATTGGGTATCGGATAACGTCATGCCTCTGCTTCCGAATTCCCCGTTCGATTTGCCATTTGGATTGCGCACCTTCTCCGATATTTCGAACGTCCCCTCCGGCGTGCGCTCAGCACCCAGGCCAACCGGATAGCTTCTGACGATAAGCTGCCCGCTAACAAGCGCCAATCGATGGCTTGTCTTATCTACCACAATGCGCAGCGGCTCCGTTAACGGCTTCACCAATCCACCCGTACCTACTGGAGAAGTGTTATTGCCAGAAGGCTCGCTTGGGAGTACACCAGTGTCATTCGGTTGTGCCTTTCCTGGTTCCCCTGCAGCCGGCTCCGTTGCTTCTGCTGCCTTGCTCTGCTTATACAGCTCCTCCATGAATGGAGTTACTCCCGGTAGCATATTTTTGGGGTAAGGCTGACTTAATTCCTCCAGGCTTTCCGGCAGCTTGCTGTACTTTTGCTTATATGAGGTTAACGCGGAACGTAATACCAGCTCCTGCTCCCGTTGCTCTGCCCAAGCGCGGAATATTGCCTGGGGCTTAGTTGCATCCGATGGCTGACAGCTGCAGCTCTCCGCATCATGATACTGAATTTGCTGCGTTGCCGCATCTTCTTTCCCTTCAACGGAAAGAAGGATCTGAGGGGACTTGGACCAAGAGATCCATTTACCGTCCTCGGTCGGTTTCCCATAGGCCAGAATCGCATAACGATTCACCCGCTCCTTCAAGAGCATTTCCTGAAGCGCCGCGGCAGTATTTTCTTTGTTCCTAGAGCCTGTAACATAATATACTTTCGTTTCCTGAACCTGATCCTGAGTCATTCCCTCAGGAAGGGCAGCAACAGGCCTGTCCTTCTCTTTATTCAGCTCCGGCGTCAATAGAATGCCCAACACCATTAAGACAGTCAAGGCAGCCCAGCGAATCCGCTGCTGTAGCTTCTTTTTCTTGCCTAGCTGCTCCCATTGACGCAAAGACTGCTGAGATTCGGGTGAAACGGCGATGGTTTGGTTTTCAAATGCTTCATAGATTTCTCCTGCCTGCGTATAACAGTATAGAGCTTTACCTTGCTTACCTTGAGCGTCGTACTCCCGCCCGAGCAAATACCACGCCATTTTATTAGTCGGATGCTCACGAACATATTTTTTAAGATATTGTGGATTCTCTAATGGATGATGCTGAAAAAATTGGCGAAGCTGCTCATCATGGTCCTTTGATTTCATTACGACCCCTTCCTTCCACCTTCTCCCACTAATATCGGCAAGCCATCCTCTTTTTTAAAGGGGAATACAAAAACACCCGGTTACCTCAAAGAACCTAAGTGGCTTCCAGTGGGTAATCGGGCTTGTAAAGTACTAATGTCAATTTGATTCCGCTTGATCTGTCAGCTTTTGAAAACCATCCAAATAGTCACGATGCTCCATCACCTTCTCAAAAGCCTCCACCACCACAGGATCAAAGTGACTTCCTTTGCAACGGATAATTTCCTGTACACCTTCCCGGTAGCTCCTCCCCTTAGCGTAAGGCCGATCCGTCGTCATAGCATCAAACGCATCCGCTACAGCTACGATTCTCGCAAAGAAAGGAATATCCTCCCCACGAAGCCCGTCTGGATAACCGGAGCCGTCCATTTTCTCATGATGGTATTTGGCCACCTCAGTCGCTTGGAGCATTCGTTTCTCCGGCTCCATTCTCGATAAGATCCTAGCTCCGATTGTGGTATGAGATATCATAATGTGAAACTCATCATCATCCAGGCTGTCGGCTTTAAGGAGTACTTTATCCGGTACACCGATTTTTCCAATGTCATGCATAAGGGCGGCTCTGTAGAAATGCTTGCATTCCTCTTCCGGTATCTCCAGCTGTCTTGCAATCCATAAGGAATATAACGCTACTCTTGAAGAATGTCCTGCCGTATAAGGATCTCGGGAATCTAGGGCAAGAACAAGGGACCGTATAACGCTCATCGAGACAAGCTCATCCTTGTCGTTCAAACTGCTGTTCGCAAGTAATGCTGAATAAAGCAAGAAGGAGAGCTCATCATTCCTTTTCTCCAATTCAGCAATTTTTTCGTGAAGCTGCTGTAAGTCGGGCACCGACTTCTCCTCCCGTCTCATGACATATGAACTGCGATGGTTGACAATTGCGCTATCGAACTCAGTTTAAGATGAAGATCACAAGCTTTCAAAAAAACCTATGCTGCGAAAGTAAGCAATCCTTTCTATCAGTATAGGTCTATAAATCCCTTATTTATTTATTCGTCTGTTTTTCTCTTAGTATAACTGTCCTTGTCTCATTATCCCATTGTACATCCAAACCGACCTCTTCAGCAAAAAAACGTACAGGAACATAAGTACGATCCTGCTTGATATAAGGGGCCGTATCCGTCGCTTTAATCTCATCCGGCTTGCCCGCTTCGATTTTTTTAATTCCTGTCTTGTCGAGGTACAACTCAATAGTCACACCGTTCTTCGTCAGCTGAACGATACGATCATTATCCTGGTAGCTTACTTTATATCCAAGAGATTCTGTAATTGCTCGGACAGGAATCATGGTTCTGTCGTTCACAATTTCAGGCTGTGCATCAAATACAATAGCTTTTGATTCCAATACTACTTTGACGTTATCGTCTTTTGGCAGATCCGTAGGCAGACGATATACTTTTAACTGGCGAACTTTATTACTAAACGCATCCGCAATGTAGACGGTACCGTCCGCTGTTACAGCAACATCCGTTGGTTTTTGGAATTGGGCAGACCGTTCGATCCCGTCGGTTTCTCCAGCTAACAATTGAGAGTCCCCTGCCAAGGTAACGACCTTGCCATTATGCAAATAGCGGACAGAATGATTCAAGCTGTCTGCAATAAGCAGACCGCCTTCCTCTGTTAGCGCTATGCCCATAGGGTAGTTGAACTGTGCCTTCAGAGCATCCCCGTCTGCAAAATTACCTGCTGCATACAAATCGGTACGACCATATAAGGTTTCACCGTCTGATGAGCTGCTCCCGGCAACCGTAATTACTTTCCCGGTACCAAAATCCATATACCGAATTTTTTGATTACCCGAATCGCTTATAAATAAATTGCCTTTACTATCGATTGCCAAACCTGTCGGTTCGTTGAACTTGGACTTGGCCATATCGCCATCCAAATAGTCTCCACCCCAAACCGCTTGACCTGGCGTAACTTCAACTGCTCTTTTTGAAGGCGCGTTCAACGTAGTTACTGTTCCGTCAGCAGCAATTTTGCGGATCGTGTGGTTTAATGTGTCCGCCACATAAACGGTACCGTCAGGTGCTACAGCCACATCTTGAGGATGGTAAAAGGTCGCTTCCGTGCCCTTGGCATCTTTATTGCCAATCAAGCCGTTACCAGCAAGTGTTGTCACTATGCCGGAGGCATCTATTTTCCTAATGACATTATTACCGGCATCCGCTACATAAATATTGCCTGCGGCATCCTGAGCCAAGCCTGCCGGTTGCTGAAAAACAGAATTAGCTGCTTCAGCATCATAACGACCTCCAATGGGAAAGCCTTTACTATCCTTCCCGATTATAAGGCCAGCCGAAGTGCTGACCTTGGTATTGGAAATCCCGCGAAGCAAATGATTCTTCATATCCGACACGAGAAGTGTCCCGTCTTTTAATACTAATAATCCGTATGGACTACGAAACGTTGCTTGCAGCCTGTTCTCGTCGTTATGGCTTCCATCGTCGCCGAGACCTGCGTAAGTCGTAATATTGGTCATGATTTGACCAGCACTGTTTTTTAAACCATCCTTGGCAATACCGGAAGCCCAAGCACTTGTGCCTCCGCCAATCAAGCTTACAGCCATGACCGATACGGCCAACAGTTTAATTGATTTATTCATATAAATCCTGTTCCCTTCTATGGACGGTCTAGTTAACTGTCACTTCGACCGGATTATTCAGCAGATTGGCTTCCGCTACTACATTACCGTTTTGATCAACCACTTTGTAATACAGCATTTTTACCTTCAAGCCGGTTGTGTCCGAACCGGACAAGGTCAAAGGAATAGCGATTAACAGCTTCTCTCCGTCTATAGTGATCAGATTTGCACCTGAGCCTGCAGTATAGTTGGTAGCCGCATATAGCAGCTCCGTTTGATCGCTTCCCTTGGACTGCTTCAATAGCTCTACGCTTTGAGGAAGTGCGCCGAATACGGCGTTCGGATTTTTGGCGACTGTTCCATCACCGTTGTAACTAAGCCGATTATCGTAAGCAAGATGTACTTCAGCAGCATACAGCGCCTTAGCATTTACGAAATTTTTCATAGCAAGGGTAGCCATAACCGTATTATTCTGGTTAGTTGCGGATTTCAATAGAACTCCCATAGATCCATCGGTTGTAATCTTTGGAATCTGCACCTGAGCTGATTGCTTGCCATTCCGATCGCTTATCAGAGTGAGCTTATCATAGACTATCGTTTTGTCCGTTACCAAGCTATTTAACGGTATTGAAACCTCCTGGTCTCCTTTACCGTCTGCTTCTGCTATAAGATTGCCTTGATTCAACACCTTGAGCTTCGTATTGAGAGGTCCTTTGGCCACTACGACCGGTACGTTGGTAATCCAATCGGTCTTAGGACTGATCAATACAGGCGTATCCGAGATCGTTAGAGGCGGCAGTGAAAGCTGGATGCTATTAATCCCATTGCGCACGGCTTCTGCTTTAAAGTTGTAAGTTCCTTCAGGAAGAACCCCTAAGGTCATTGTCGTTTCCTCATTACCTTTCCCTTCTGCCGTGGCTACTAAATCGCTACCGTTATATAATTTGACAGTCACTCCAATAGGCGCCTTCCAACGAATAACCGCAGGATTGAAGGTTGTTATAGCTGCCGTTGGGCTTACCAAGGTAGGTTCAGCTGGGCGACTGACTCCTGAAGGTCTCCCGCCACTGCTGCTCCCCCCTGAAGTTGAACCGCTATTTCCCGTGTTAGTACTGCTATTATCACTGTTTCCAGAACCAAGCTGCTGTTTGGCCTTTTCTTTCGCTTCATCCTCAAGCTTCTTATTGGCCTCCGCCAGCCGCTCTTTTTCTTTTTGGATTCGAGCTAGGTTTTCTGCAAGCTTCTTTTGATTTTCTGCTAAGAGTGCGTTCTCTTCAGCGATCCGGTTAAGCTTTTCCTGCTGTAATTTCTTAAGTGCTTCGACAACAGGATCAATACCCGCCGTCTTGTCTAGAGTCGGGAGATGATTCAAATCTATCTTCTTGGCAGGATCAGCAATTTGTTCATTAACTTTGTCTATAAATTCCTTACTCAGCTTACCGGCATCTATCGCCGCTTTTGCAAGATTAGGGATCAAGGCTTCAAAATTGCTTATGACTTTATTCAAATCTTCCAAACTCATTATCTTTAGAATGCTATTATCCGTTTGTAACCCGTTTTGAAGTTCTGCCAGCAGTTTCTGTTTCAATTCTTCATTCTCTTTAGTAATTGCTGCAAAATCTTTTATTAATGCTTCTATTACTTTTGGAGAAGCTATTTCGACAATGCTTTTAATGTCTACATAGTCGACCTTCCCCCGCAGATCTTCTACTTGATCTCTCGAATCCAGGCTGATCTGCTGTGAAGGGTATACAAGGACACTATGTTCACCCTGTTGATTATTGCTTGTATCCGTGACGCTAGTCGTTGCATTAACAATTCCGGCAGCAACAACCATCGAGGTCCTGCCTGTCTGCGGATCTACTATAGTCAAGAATTGGGTCCCTCGCACGCCCATCACGGCTGTTGGCGTCTCAATCTCATATTCATCCTCGGAGCTGACCAGACTCTTCACCTTAGCCCATGCTGAACCCGCCCACATTTTGAATTTCGATGTTTTTCCGTCTCCTGAATCGAGTAGTTCCGTAATGGAAATCTCCGTATTGTCACCCAGTGTGAGCTCATCATTGTGATCGGCAATCTTCAATGTCAAAGATGAATTATTCCCGGTCGTTATGAAATCCCCCTGATTTAAAGTCATCTCTTTATACGCTGTAAAAGATTTCGAGCCGCCCGCTTTCCGTACGCTGACGTCGCCGATAACTTCGGTCACAATAGCCGCACGAGACGATTTCGCTTGTACAGTGGGCACCCACACAGAAGAAAGCATGGACAATAACATGCAAAATACAACAAAAACTGCAAAAAAAGATCTGCCGTTATGTGCCGCTATCCTTATCTTATTTCTCACAAAAAGTCTCCTCTCAACTAACGGTCGTTCTATGAAACTACGACTGTATCGCTACCTTGTTCTCTATTAATTGTAATTTAGCAGGCAGCAATTGGCAATGCAAAATATGGCGTTTTATGACACCTGAACCGCTTCTTTTCCCTCTTCTGGAGCCGACTTCCATTGTATGACTTCAAACAGCTTTAAAGGCATACTTTTCCCTTTCATCAGCTTCTCGCCTGCAAATTGATACTCGAAATATGACTTTGTACGCTCGTATGTCGATTCAGAAACGAGAATTTGATTCGGGCTAGTATTCGACTCAATTCTGGCAGCTGTATTGACGTTGTCACCAATTGCCGTATAATCCACCCGCAGATAGGAACCAATATTGCCAACGACCACATCACCCGTATTGATTCCTATGCCGACACTAATAGAAACACCGTATTTTTCCAATACGTCCGCGCGAACCTTCTCCATCCCCTTTTGAATCTCGTATGCCGTCTTAACTGCATAGTAGGGGTGATGTGCCACGTCCAGAGGTGCGTTATACAAAATCATTGCCGCATCTCCGATGAATTTATCGATCGTGCCGTGATTCTCCAGAGCTCTCTCCGTAATCAAGTTGAACATCATGTTCAAAAAATCAACAACCTCTTCAGGCTTCAGCTTCTCCGATAGGGGGGTGAATCCACGCACATCCAAGAAAAGGATCGTCAGCTCCTTACTGATGCCTCCAAGTTGAATCTCTGAATCACTACTTGCAATCTCTTTAACCAGATCAGGAGAAATGTAACGTCCGAACTGCTTGGTAATGTAATTTTTCTGTTTGGTTTCAAAGTACGTTTTCATGGCAATATTCGCTAAATAAGAAATAAGCCCGCTGACCACGGCACCAATCGTATCAATATAAAAATCACTGTAAGCAAATGTTACATACTGCCCGATAAGGAGAAGCAGAGATACAGCAAAAATCGCGACTACACCCGTAATAGGTTTAAGTCTCCAGGTAAGGAGGCCATACAAAAGAATCATCAGCACGGCTAACGCAACAGTCACGGCTCCATTAGCCGGTTGAATCCATTGCTGCTTTAAGATTTGATTCAAAATGTTCGCATGGGCGTAAACCAAATGCATATGCTCTTCGATTGGAGTGATGCCTTCATCCGATCCTGGAGCCGTATAGCCGATCAGGACGAGGCGATCCTTGAATGCATCTTGCGGAATCGTTCCGCTCAATACGCGTGAAACGGGAATCGTTTCAAAATCCAGCTCATTTGCATCCCATTTTATGTACATTTCCGATTTAGGGCGATTCTGCATGTTTGGAGCATTTAAGTACTTGCTTACATCGGCACCCGCCAGCTGTGCCATAGCTAAGCTCAATGAAGGGAATACGCCTTCGGGCGTGTTGATCTGCAGCCAGTTGGTGCGAATCGTTCCTCCTGTATCGAAGGCCGCATTGATATGGGCTCTATTTACATATTGGCGGAATATTGGGATTGGCTGCTCAACCTTTGGAGCATTAATCCACTCGCCTTCTTTGACCTTCATAGTACGGTCGAAATCACTTTCTACCTCCGCATGGGATGGAAGAACAATATTCTTATATTTGGACAATGCCTCGGCAAATCGTTTGTCGCTCTCCGGTTTGTTGCTCTCCGTGTAAAATTCTACATCAAAGCCGATAACTTTCGCTCCGGCTGTTTCTAGTCGATCAACCAGCTCCGCATAAACCTTCCTGTCCCATGGGTAAGGACCCACCGATTTAATAGATTCCGTATCGATCCCGACCACGACAATATCTTCATGCGGCTGCCCGGACATGGACTGCTTCAAGTTGAAATCAAAGGCTTGGTTAGCCAGCACCTTCCAAAGGCCTATAATAAGAAAAATGAAACAAATAAGTACAACAATCGTATTACCTATCGCAATAACCACAGATTTACTGACTGTTTTTTTCATTCATGCCCCTCCAGCCCTAAGTTTCGTACCTATATTAACACAAATTTTTCCTAGCAACCTAAACTTTATATAAAGAAACATACAAAAAAGACCCATCATTAGGAGAAAACACCTAATAACAGGTCTTGTAATTCGTCAAACCATAGATTCAACTAACTATTAGTTGAACGGGCTGTCAGCAACTTTGATGGAGTCAGTAGGGCAACCATCTTGTGCATCTTGCAAATCATCATAAAGATCTTCAGGGATTTCAGTTACCCCTTTGTTGCCGTCTCCGTCGAAGATTACTTCTGCCAAACCTTCATCATCATAATCATAGATGTCAGGAGCCGTCGCGCCACAGGCTCCACATGCGATACAGGTATCTTTTTCAACCCAAGTGTATTTTGCCATTTTAAAATTCCTCCCTATATTGAAAACCCTATTGTTTTTGTAGCCTTTACCACAAATATAATATAAAACGCGTGAAAGTTCAAATATAAAGTCTACCAACTGTGCTAACAGTCGCTATTCTTTATATGTAAAAGTATAAATTCGGCAATCAATACAATATCCTCCGGATCAAAAAACGGGATATTGGCCGATCGGTATACGCTAAGCTGCTCCGGTGCAATGATAGCAACTGGAGGCTTCGGCAACTGTTTGATAATGTCAGCTTGCTCCGGACTGCGGAATAACGCAATCTGGTCGTGGTTCCCTTTTTTAAAGCCTTCCACCAAAATAAGGTCCAGTTCATCGGATTGCAGATCATCCAACATTTGCTCAAGCGATTTGGATTCTCTGTGGTAGACGATATGAGACTCGGGAGATACGACGACAGCAGCAGCAGCTCCTGCCTGAATGTACTGAGAAGAATCCGATCCGACCGCTTCTTTATAATGCCCATGGGCATCGTGTTTAATTACACCCGTTCGTATTCCCTGCTCCTGGTAGTGCCGCACCAGCCTCGAAATCAGAGTGGTTTTTCCGCTGTCTGAATACCCGGCAAATCCAATGAACCCCGTCATCCTAATCTTCCTCCAAAGGGTGCCGCTTCAAATGATCCATTTGCAGCGAAGTTCCCCGTGCCTTATGGTTGCGAATTAAGGTGGACGGATCGTCCCCCAGCATACCCGCTGTTAATATGGCATGCTCACCGAACTTATCTCGAAGCGCATCCATAGCCTTATTCAGCTTTTCCTTCACGGGTTGCTTTTGATAATCGAACAAATCCAGCTGTACCGGTGCTTCGGTTTTATCAAGCAAATTTTGCAACGTAATGCCTAGCAGCCTAACCGGTTTGCCCTCACGCCAATGCTCCTCGAACAGTTTGCAGGCCATCTCATAAATATCCTCGCGGTTTTCCGTCGGGTTATTTAATTTGGATGCTCTTGTGATGGTCTTCATGTCGGGGTCGCGAATCGTAATTTGCACTGTTTGGGTTAGCAGCTTCTGCCTTCGCAGCCTCCGACCGACCTGATCAGCCAAATTAAGAAATACACGATGGATATCCGATTGTTCTGTGTAATTGCTCGGCAGTGTTGTCGTGTGACCAATGGATTTGCTCTGGTCCTGCTCGGATTGAACGGGCGAATCGTCCTCACCGTTCGCAGAGCGCTTCAAATGAGCGCCCAATACGCCGAACTGCTCGGATAGCAGCTTGTCGTTAGCTTGGGCAAGCTGGCCCAGCGTTTGAATATTCAACCGCTTCAGCTTATCCGCTGTTTTTCCGCCGATACCATACAAATAGGCGCATGGCTTCTCCCAAAGGACATGAGGTACATCCCGCTTCCGTAATACGGAGATCCCGTTCGGCTTCTTCATATCCGAAGCCATCTTCGCCAGCAATTTATTCGGCGCTACTCCTACCGAGCACGGAAGGTGAAGCTCATCGCGAATACGTCGCTGAATCAGCTCAGCTATTTCAAGCGGAGTCCCAAACTGCTTGGAGCCTGTAATGTCAATATAGCATTCATCTATGGACATAGCCTCCACAAGCGGCGAGTATTCGTACGCGATCTTCATAAAGCGCCTAGAAAATTGCCGGTATAAATCAAAATCCGGGCGAATGAGAATCAGCTCCGGACATATCTTCTGTGCCTGGCCGACCAACATGCCCGTCTTGATTCCTTTTGCCCTAGCCGCATAAGAGCAGGTGACAATAATACCTTTACGCAGTTCTACGCTGCCTGCTACCGCTGTTGGCTTCCCCTTATATTGATCAGGGTCCACTGCATCGTGCACAGAGCAGTAGAAAGCGTTCATATCGATATGAAGAATAACTCTTCCGTTTACAGGATATGCAGCATTATTTAGGTTGCTCATACTCGGCGCGAACCGTTGTGTAAATGCCGCCGCGCACGCTGAACTTACCGATGACTTGAAGCTTCCGCGGTTGAGCGAATTCCACAAAATCTTTCAGTATCCGATTGGTAACATCCTCATGAAAATGGCCTTCGTTACGGAAGCTCATTAAATAAAGCTTTAATGATTTCAACTCGATGATATATGGGCCCGGAATATATTTGAACGTAATCGTCGCAAAATCAGGCTGGCCCGTTACCGGACATAATGCCGTAAACTCCGGACATTCAATCTCAACTTCATAGTCGCGATCCGGGTGCGGGTTTGGTATAGGCTGTAAGGTTTTGTCAGACATGTTAGTACACCCCCATAATAAAATTAACCGTTCAAAACAGGTTTTGAACCGCATAGTCTCAGCATACAATTCCACGTAATAGAGGTCAAGCCAGACATTCCGTCTATTTTGTGAAAATAATATCCTTATACGGAAATCTTGTGATATAATATTACAATTATGTTTTCAGAAAGTTCAGTATGATCAGGAGGAAAATCCATGGCTAAACCCGTAAAAATTTTCGACACTACTTTAAGAGACGGCACCCAAGGTGAAGGCATAAGCTTATCTGTCGAGGACAAAATGAAAATTGCCCGCAAACTGGATTCTCTTGGCGTTCATTATATTGAAGGCGGTTGGCCGGGCAGTAACAATAAAGATATTGAATTTTTCAACCGTGTCAAGGAATTGGATTTGAAAAATGCCAAAGTTACTGCATTCGGAAGTACTCGCCGTAAAGATACGCTCCCGGAGAACGATTTGAACCTGAATCGGATTTTAGAGGTCGGAGTTCCTGTAGCAACGATTTTCGGCAAATCGTGGGATTTTCACGTTCATCAGGCGATCCAGACGACCTTAGAAGAGAACCTGGCTATGATATATGATTCCGTCAAATATTTAAAGAGTAAAGGTTTGGAAGTCATCTATGACGCGGAGCATTTCTTTGATGGTTACAAGAATAACTCGGAGTATGCACTGCAAACGATAAAAAAAGCCGAAGAAGCCGGAGCGGACTGGATTGTACTGTGCGATACAAACGGTGGGTCCCTACCTCATGAAATTACGGAAATTGTGACCGTTGTGACACAAACGGTTTCCTGTCCTGTCGGAATTCATGCTCATAATGACTGTGAGCTTGGTGTTGCCAACAGCTTGGCAGCCGTTATGGCAGGCGCTACTCAAGTGCAAGGTACCATTAATGGCTTCGGAGAAAGATGCGGCAACGCCAATCTGGTATCCATCATTCCGAATCTGCAGCTCAAGCTGAACTACCAATGTATCAGCAGCGAGCAGCTTGCTAGTCTTAGCACTGTAGCACGTTATGTAAGCGAAATTGCCAACATGCATTTGCCGATTAACCAAGCCTATGTTGGGTCAGCTGCATTTGCGCACAAAGGCGGTATCCACGTTTCGGCGATACTGCGTAATTCCAGCACTTATGAGCATATCGCTCCTGAGCTCGTGGGCAACAAGCAGCGTGTACTTGTATCGGAGCTGGCAGGTCAGAGCAACCTTGTATTTAAGGCACAGGAGCTCGGACTTGACTTTGATACCAATAACCAGCAAACCAAACAATTGATTGAGCAAATCAAAGATATGGAGCATCAAGGCTTTCAGTTCGAAGGGGCAGATGCTACGTTAGAGCTGCTTATTCGCAACGCATATGGTAAGATCGAGGAAGCATTTGCGCTTGAATCGTTCAAAATTATGGTTGTCAAAACAGCTAACGAACCGGTTGTAACCGAGGCCATTGTCAAGCTTAGGGTCAATGGTGAAACCGTATATAACGCTGCAGAAGGCAATGGTCCTGTGAACGCTCTAGACAATGCGCTTCGCAAATGCTTGCTTCAATACTACCCTGCCCTGCAAAACGTACATTTAAGTGACTATAAAGTACGCGTGTTGGATGAAAAGGACACTACGGCCGCGAAGGTTCGCGTGCTTATCGAATCCACTGATTTCTCTAATTCCTGGAGCACGGTCGGAGTTTCCGATAATGTCATTGAAGCCAGTTGGGACGCTCTTATAGATAGCATTCGTTATGCTCTTATTGGAAAAATAGCTATTGCGCATTCTGAGGACCTCAAAGAACGCGTTGGCATTGTGAATCATTAATAAATAACTATTAAAAAAACTGCCGTTAGCGCCAGAGTGCGCTAACGGCAGTTTTTTTAACTTTGTATCAAAGACTGAATCCTCTGCTCTAACTGGTACGGAGGAAGAACGTGAATTACTTCCCTCAGCGTCCCTTGACGGTCTATGAGAAAACTGGTCGGCACAAACAATATCCGGTACATCTCCGCCGTTTTCCCTTCTGTATCCAGCAGTACTGGGAAGGTGAAATCATTGCGCTCAACAAAGTTTTTCACATCCCCCATTCGATCCTCTCTGGTCACATTCACAGCATATAGATCAAAGCGATCCTTATACTTCTCGTAAACCCTTACCAAATCAGGCGCTTCTTCCTTACAAGGTCCACACCAGGATGCCCAGAAATTAATCATCAGAGGCTTGTCTCTCGGACCTCCCACCTGATAGCTTTTTCCATCCAAGCTTTGAAGTGTAAACGAAGGCACAGGCTTGTTATATTTCATCTCCTTAGGCGCATTAGCCGCAGAGCTTGCTTCCGCTTCCTTCTTCGTTTCGAACAATTGGTACGCTGCCAATATGACTAAACATAGAGCGATGCATACTGCAGGAACATTTCGTTTCATGGTTGTACTCCTTTACTGGTCAATAACGAATGCCTTACATTTGTTAATTATTCTGCCCAAAAAGATGTGCTTTTAGTTCGACCTGCCATGGATAATGATTGAAGAATGGTGTTCCCGAAGGAAGGGTACATTAGGATTACGTAAATAAGCAGCTGAAAGAGGAGAATTTCTGCAGATGCAAAAGACCAAATCACGGAAGTTATTGAACATTACATTTGAAAGTGATATCGACACGGATACGGCTGAACAAACCGAGAGTAAATCAGCCGATAAGAAGGCGGGCGGAGCCAAGGGAAGCATTTGGGAGTTCATCGCTATCGCTTCCGTTCCGCTTGTCCTTGTTCTAGGTAATTCGATGCTCGTTCCAATATTGCCACAAATGCAGGAGCAGCTTGGAATCAGCAAATTTCAGAGCAGTCTGGTTATTACTCTTTTCTCCGTAACTGCAGGGATCATCATTCCGATCTCAGGCTATTTATCCGATCGCTTTTCACGCAAAGGCATTATGATTCCTTCCTTAATAATATACGGAGCTGCTGGAGTGCTCGCAGGCTTTGGCGCGGTATGGAAATCGTATACGATTGTGATCGTCGCAAGAGCGATTCAAGGCTTAGGAGCAGCAGGCACAGCGTCTATTGCAATGGCTTTGGCCGGGGATCTTTACAAAGGCGCAACGGAGAGTAAGGTGCTAGGACTAACAGAGGCATCGAACGGAACAGGAAAGGTAGTCAGCCCTATAATAGGCTCTTTATTAGCGTTAATTGTTTGGTATGCAGCATTTTTTGCATTTCCTGTCTTTTGTTTGTTATCGCTGCTGGCCGTAATATTCTTTTTGAAAGAGCCGAAGAAAGAACAGCCGGCTCCTAAGTTAAAGCCATATTTGCATAAAATCGGAGCTATCCTTAAAGAAAAAGGACGCTGGCTCATCACCGCTTTTTTCTCAGGTTCATTGGCTCTGTTCATTTTATTCGGCGTTTTATTCTACTTGTCGGATATATTGGAGGATGAACCCTATAACGTTAAAGGGGTAATGAAGGGGCTTATCTTGGCCATTCCTCTCTTAGGTATGGTTATCACCTCCTACACAACTGGAGCCAATATTAAGAAAAACGGCACATTGATGAGATGGTTAATGAATATCGGAATGGCCTTAATGACACTCTCCTTAGGAGCTTGTATCTTTTTTCTTGGTAAAAGCATCTATTTCTTGATCGGATTACTAACCATAAGCAGTATTGGGACCGGCCTTCTGCTCCCCTGCCTGAATACGATGATTACCGGCTCCGTGCAGAAACAGGAGCGAGGTATGATTACTTCCATATATAACAGCTTACGGTTTCTAGGAGTAGCCTTCGGACCGCCGCTGTTCAGCTGGATGATGGATATGTCGCATCAAATTGTGTTCATTACCGTAACGACTCTGTCACTCATTACTTTGGGATTGGTGTTCTTCCTTATTAAACCACAGGGCAATATTGGTTGATACTTAATTAAAAAGCAAGCTATAATGACATCAACCTAAAGATAAAGGAAGATGTCATTTTGGCTTTTTCTGTTACAATTCCCCATACAGTAAAGCATGAAATATTAAAATACTGTAGGGAACAATACCCGTTAGAGGCATGCGGCTTCTTATTGGGCTCTGTGACTGATGAATTAGTAAAAGCAAAGTTCTTTGTACCAATACCCAATGCCGCTCACGATCCTTTGCATTCTTTTTCCATGGACCCGGCCTCCATGCTTCCATATATATATCCTATGAACGATGATGTTGGTACGATAATCGGGATCTTGCATTCCCATCCATGCACACCCGCAATTCCCTCCTTTGAAGATTTGCAGACAGCATGGCTCCATATTCCAACCCATTGGATCGTATCTCTTCTTAAAACGAATACCCCAGACGTACAAGTTTACAATTATGATAAATACGGGGAATCCTGCGTACCATTTCACTCGATCCCCTGGTCGGTTGATTCAGATTAAAAAACCTTCGGCACCAAGCTGCGCCGAAGGTTTTAATGATGATGACTAAGCTGTGAATACAAGTCGCCGAGATTATGAATACCTTTTAAACGGATTTCTTCCATAATCATCGCCCAAAGACGCGCTGTCATCTTTGCATCTTCCAGAGCATGGTGACGTTCGGTCACTTCAATTCCATACATATCCAGCAATGTATCCAGGTCGTGCTGTTTCAGCTTAGGATAAAGCCATTTGGCAAGCAGCATCGTATCCAGCATTCGGTGAGATAAATTAACCTTAGATGTTTTCCATAAAGCCGCATTCAAGAAATGCTTATCATGCCCCGTTCCATGGGCAACCAGCAGCTTCTGCTGAACAAACTCCAAAAAGGCGCGAAGCCCCCCGATTAAATCCTGCGCTTTTCCTGCCATTTCATTTGAAATCCCAGTTAAATCAACGACTTCTTCAGGAATAGACCGCTTCGGATTAACGATGCTATAAAAGGTCTGATCCTCCAAAATGGAGGTTCCATTGACAGCTACTGCACCAAAGGAGATAATCTCATCCCCGTTATACGGCGAAAAACCGGTTGTTTCCAAGTCGAAAACAACCAGCTCCACCGAATCCAAAGGGATATCATATAAAGAATTTTTCCGTTGCTCCTTCATGATGGATCGAATGAAAGCCATCTGCTGGGCACTCTGCACATCAAACATGGATGTAATCGCAGGTGTTATTCCACCCATTTTATATAGATGCCACATTCTCCCCGCAGGTCTCATGTCTTTCATGTTTATATCACCTCAGAGTTTTCGTAAGAAAACTAGCTTCGTAAGCGTTTGCTTAAAGTTTTCTTGTTAAAGAAAACTAGCTTCATAAGCGCTCTAACCTTGCTCTATCTCTTTATGCACGCTTTTCTTCACATACTTTTGAAGATCATTGCCGATTCTTAAGCAAAGCTTCAATTCACTCGTCCGTTCTTTCGTAAGTCGATCAGCCGGCAGCTTTCCTCTCGTTGAATAACGCCCTTCTTCTATTTGATAAGGGGTTAAAGAGCGTAATTTCAATGCGATGGACAAGGCTTCCAACCAATCATGAGCAATTTCTTCCTCTACAATCCCAGCTTCAAGTAAAGCTGCAATTCGTCCTTCCGTCGAAGTCGCCCGAACACCCGCTTCGATCCCGAGAAGGCGTACTCCATTTACGATAGGTATATAAGCGCCGTATTTAATATCCACTCCCCCGGCATCTTCCCCATATCTCTCTTTAATTAATTGTCCAAACACTCCAAGCGATATCTTATGATGCAGCGTATTGTGGAGCAAGTGTTCCAGAATGATGGGCTGTTTGTCAACATAGGAGGTTAATTCCTGCATCAAACGGGTCACCAACCCCGAATTACCGTAAACTGCACGCATATCCGCTAAGATCAACAAGTATCTCATATGCTCCCAATTCGGTACTTGAAGCCATTCATAAAGCATTGAACGATACTCGCTCCAGGACTTACGCCATCTATCATTCGTGCATATGACTCCACCTGAGCATAGAGGGTAACCAAGCTCCTGCAGCATGCTGCTAATCCGTTCCGATAATAATGTAAAATAAGTTGCCGCACGATCTGCTAACTCTTGGTTCGCTGAATCCTCATATATTAAACCATTATCTTGATCACTCCAAAGCGTCTGCTCCCCCCGTCCGCCACTTCCAAAAAGGCATAGTGCATAAGGGACCGGTGCTGCTCCTTCATCCTCCTGCTCTAACGATTCCTCCGCCATTCGAGCAACCCTTGAAATCATCAGGTCGTGAACTTGATTCAACTCACGATTCCAATCCAAGGAATGGGAAAGAAGGAGACGCTTCTCGAACTCCTCATGCAATTGATCCCGCAATGGTCGAAGCTGTTGGATACAGCCTGCCGATTGAATAAGCGATCGAATCATTTCCATTGAGTGCAGTCCCATGTAGCATCTCCTTCAGCAATTTCAGTGTAATGTCTGTTGGTTGGCTAGACCGTTTGAGCGCTGCCTGATCCTTGAGCCGATTTCTTCATTTGCTCAGGATAGCCATAGGTGCCGTGCTCGGAAAGGTCAAGACCGATAATTTCTTCTTCTTCGGTAACTCTCAAGCCTACAGTTACCTTAATAATGCCAAGGATAATGAAGGACACTACCAGAACGAAGACGAATGCCCCGAATACTCCCAACGCTTGCACCCCTAATTGCTCCAAACCGCCGCCATACAAAAGTCCTGCTTTACCGACGGCTACTTTCTCAGCCAATTCTGGTGTTGCGAAAATCCCTGTGGACAAAGTGCCCCAAATACCAGCGATACCATGTACGGAGAAAGCGTAGATCGGATCGTCGATACCTGCTTTTTCAAACCATTGAGCCGTGAAGAAGGTGATGATCCCTGCCAGAGCACCGATAATGATCGCATCTCTTGGAGTTACGAATGCGCAAGCTGCCGTAATAGCAACCAAAGCCGCAAGAACACCGTTCAACATGCTTGGAATGTCCGCTTTTCCGAAGTACATCCACGATACCACTAATGCTGCTACAGCACCAGCCGCTGCTGCGAGGTTCGTTGTCAGAGCCACATAGCCGAAGAACCCGTCGCCTGTTGCGCTTAATGTGGAGCCAGCGTTAAAGCCGAACCAGCCGATCCACAGAATGATAACACCTAACACAGATAATACTTGGTTGTGACCTGGAATCAAGTTTGGTGTCTTATCTTTATTGAACTTCCCGATCCGCGGCTTAAGAAGTATAGTAGCAACGAGTGCAGCTGTCGCACCTTGCAAGTGAACGACCGTTGAGCCCGCAAAATCTTGCATCCCCAATTGACCTAACCAGCCACCGCCCCATACCCAGTGGGCTACAACGGGATAAATCAGCACGGTGAACAAAATTCCAAATATAAAGTAAACAGGAAGCTTACCCCGTTCTGCGAAACCGCCCCAAGCAATTGCAAGTGATACTCCACAAAATGCTAATTGGAACAAGAACAAAATTCCGATTGGAATCGGTGATTCAGCAAAGAGTCTAATCGATGCAGTCGCTTGCTCTTGGGTTCCATCCAAGAAGAAACCGCCAGTTCCTATAAAGCTGTTGCCGTCACCAAAAGCGAAACCGAAGCCGATAGCCCAGAAGGCAATGGCGCAGATACCAAAAGTAAGAATAGTTTTACCAGCTACATGACCCGCATTTTTCATTCGAGTGGACCCAGCTTCCAGAAGTGCGAAACCCGCTTGCATAAAAATAACCAAAATTGCTGCGAGCATAACCCATACGGAGTCTATTGCGTTGGCTAGCTGTGCCGGTGTTTTATCATCTGCAGCAAAAGCCATTGTCGGTACCAGCATGGATAGGACACCTGTTGATAAAAGCAACTTCTTAAACATGGTTGACCACTTCCTCTTCAATGTTAATTTATATAACATATATTGAAAATCTTAATGTCATTATATACAGCATTTCTCAATTTGACAATAGGATTTTAATGAAAATACAGTAAAAAACGAAAAATAACCTTACATAAATTATGCATAATTCGGTTTTTAAGCATATATACTAGTGAATTTCATGTTTTAATGTCATATTAAGTGACAAATAGGTACAAACCTCTTACAATTACATACCTGGCCTATATCTTAATTGATGTAAGCTTTTGATAACATCATTTATTGTGTCGGATTCATCCCTTCATCTAAAGAAACAAAAAAAGCATAACGTTTGACTGTATGGTTTGGTTTCAGTTATCATGAATACTAAAGAGCTTCCGATGTACATACATACTAATTAATAATAATAATTGGAGGAGGGGATACCATGGGGATATGAAGCTGTATAAAATAGGTGAGTTAGCCCGCATAACCAACGTCAGCCCTAGAACTATCGACTATTATACGAAGATGGGACTCATTGAACCTGAAAAACGTTCAGACACAAATTATCGTTTGTACAGCGATGAAACCTTAACGCGGCTCAAACGTATTGAAAATATGAAAAGGGAAAAGTATACCTTAGAGGAAATCAAGGCGAGCTTAAAGTTGTGGACAAAGGTAAGTCATGATGAGATCGTTACAGATAAATTGACTAATATCCAGCTTCATCTGCAGCAACTGCAGAAGGAAGTGCAAGAGATCAGTCCGATTCTTGACAAGCTCAAACCGTCCCAACTGAAAAACTTCAACAAAATGCTTACACCGCACACAGCTGCGTGTATTGAAGCCTTGCTGCTGCTACTCGGTAAAAGCCCCTTTTCCTAATATATAAGGAGGTCTGCTGCCATGTTTTTTCACCCGATGGATTTTGTGATCATCATTGCTTTTCTGCTTTCTCTTTGGGCTCAATTCCGAGTCAAAAGCACGTTTAACAAATGGGCGGAAGTACCGACTTATTCCGGAATGACGGGGTATGAAGCAGCCCGCCGCATGTTGGATGCCAACGGTTTGTACGATATTCCTATCGAGCCGGTACAAGGACGTCTTAGCGACCATTACGACCCGATTCACCGAGTCGTGCGTTTGTCCGAGCCCGTGTATTACGAAAACTCGATTGCTGCCGTTTCTGTTGCTTGCCACGAAGTCGGCCACGCCATTCAACATAAGGTGTCTTATCCGATGCTTACTCTTCGGCACAAGATGTTCCCTGCCGTGAACTTTGCCTCTGGTGTAGCGCCATTGTTAATCATAGCTGGTCTAATCTTTCAACAATTCAGCTTCCTGCTCGGACTTGGTATTGTCTTCTTCTCCGCAGCCGTAGCTTTCCAACTAGTAACGCTGCCTGTAGAGTTCAACGCCAGTAACCGTGCCAGAGACCTGATGGTTGCAGAAGGCTTCATTACGAACGACGAAGAACGCGGAGTAGCTAAGGTTCTGAATGCTGCGGCATTAACTTATGTAGCTGCCGCATTGATCTCGCTCCTTGAGCTTGTGAAGTACATTATGATATTCACTAACCGCAACGACGACTAATAAATTGCAGCACAAAACGCCGCTCATGAGAGCGGCGTTTTTTATTTGAGTATTTTATTTTTTACAATTAAAAAATTCCAATAAAAATTGTTGAAACACTTCCGCTACAAGCGGCAGCTTCTCGCCCGATCTATGAATGAGACCGACGCTGCGAGTAACCTGCGGCTCAATAACCCTTACTTTTGCAGGCTGAAGTTGGCTAATCTCCGTCAGAGCCATTTCCGGCAGCAGACTGACCCCCATACCCGCAGCCACCAGGCCGCGGATAGTATCCGTCTCTTCTCCCTCGAACCCGATCCTCGGGACAAAGCCCGCCTTCGCACAGGCTTCGAGGACAATATTACGAAGCGAGTATTCCTCGCTGAACATAACGAATGCTTCATCCTTAAGCTGTTCCAGTCTAATAACGTTGTAATCGGCCAGTACATGGCCTTGAGGAACAATTGCATACATTTCCTCCTGCAGCAGCAGTTCGCCTATTACATGCTCGTTTCTGCTAGGCAGAGGCGATATGAATGCCAAGTCGATCTCCCCGTTCTTCACATCACGGATAAGACTGTTATAAGTTCCTTGACGCAGCCTGAATTTCACATTCGGATGGGACTGACGGAAGTTTGCCACAACCGTCGGCAATAAATAAATGCCTAAACTGTGAGGAAACCCGATTCGAATTTCTCCAACCTCCGGGTCCAAAAATTCGCGCACCTCGATAACCGCTCTTTCCAATTCGGTCAATACTGCTTCCGCACGGCTTAAAAACAATTTGCCAACCGGAGTCAGCTGCAAATTGCGTCCCTTTTGAACAAATAAGGATACGCCAAGCTCCTCTTCTAGTTGATGTATTTGCCGGCTTACTGCCGATTGAGCCACATGCAGCTCTTCGGCCGCCTGGGTAACATGTTGTTTTCGAGCTACCTTCACAAAGTATTGCAGCTGTCTAAGTTCCACTACGGTTCTCCTTCCGATTGGACAAGTTCCTTTTAAAAAGTTTATAATAATTAATGGTGAAATACCAATCATTCTTAATTGTATTTAAGGAGGCCCATTTACATGGCACAAGAACGTACCGGAGTAGCAACTTTTAAAAGCAATCCGATTACTTTAGTAGGACCTGAAATTAAGGTAGGAGACAAAGCTCCTGATTTTAAAGTTAACAAAAACTTGATGGAGCAAGTATCGTTGGCTGACTACGCAGGCAAAGTAAAATTGATCAGCGTGGTTCCTTCCCTTGATACAGGTGTTTGTGACGCTCAAACTCGCCGTTTCAACGAAGAAGCTGCTAAGCTTGGCGATAACGTAGTCGTATTAACTGTCAGCGTTGACCTTCCTTTCGCTCAATCCCGCTGGTGCGGTGCTGCAGGCATCGACAAAGTCGTTACTTTGTCCGATTACAAAAGCAAATCGTTCGGCGAAGCTTACGGCGTATTGATCAAAGAGATCCAATTGCTGATGAGATCCATCTTCGTTATCGATGCTAACGACACCGTTCAATACGTTGAGTACTTGGGCGAAATGACTGAGCATCCTAACTATGAAGCAGCAGTGGAAGCTGTTAAAAAATTAGTATAATTGTACATAACATCTGTCCAAGAAAAAACAGCGAGAGAAGTCCAGCTTCTCCCGCTGTTTTTATGTTTAATAAATCATTTAAGTAACTTTGTCATACTACTGATCTTTATAGGCAGCGAGTCTTTTATCCAATTGTTTGTATATCTCAAGGATAGTCCTATAATTTGAACCAAGATCACCTAACGACCCTCTGGAAGCCGAATAAATATCAATAGCTGATTTTAATGGATTAATAGCAAACAAAGTTAATGTGATATCCTGAGTACGACCCGTGATCGTTCTTTTCTCTACTACGATTTCCCCGACATTCTTCACCTCATGAAGCAGCTTATAGCCGTTCATTTTTTTAAACATATTGGTGACTTCATCCCAAACCTGATCCATCGAAAGTTTATAGTATCGGGTTTTCAAAGCCGGATCTTTCGCTCTCTCCCCTGTTGTTTCGTGGCTGCGAATAAGGCCGATTAAGGTGCGCTTTAACAAAGCCTTCCCTCCTCATAGAAGTACAATACAAAATCCGGTTTACACTGTCTTTTATCATATCATTGTTTGCTTGATTGAGAAAGAGTTATTTCACATTTTTGACAACTTTATGATAGGGAGATGAAGAAATATTACAGTTAGATGACAATAACTTCCTACTTCCTGCTATAGGAATAAGGTCTCATTGCTCTTGCTCGTCCATTAGAGCTATTAACCCTGCATTTTCTCACGAATCACCGCGGAAATGGCACCTAAAGCGCAGCAATCTTCTCCTAACCGGGAATAGGTGACTTGAACATTAAATGAGCTCAAATAAGAGAATCGGGAATCCAAAGACTCATGAATACTTTCATTTATCCAAGGTGCATATTGCCCCATTGCGTTACCAATGACAATCATTTGCGGGTTAAGCATATGCATCATATTGCCTATACCAACACCTAAATGAAGTCCAGCTCTGCGAACCACATCAATGGCCTCGGTATCTCCCCTGTTCAATCTCTCTAGTATTCGTGCAGTAAAACCGGGTGTGTAATCCATATGTAAATCATTCGCAATGGCACGTTCGGATGCGTAGGTCTCCCAACACCCCTGATTGCCGCAAGAGCAAGGTCGTCCATTCAATTCCATCGTTGTATGCCCTATTTCCCCAGCATATCCATTATTCCCTCTGAAAATTTCACCCTGCAGCACCAGTCCTGCCCCAATACCCGATGCCACACTTAAATACAGCATATTTGAGCAATCCGCCGCAGCACCGAACTCCAATTCACCTAATGCTGCCAAGTTCGCTTCGTTATCAATGAGCACAGGAATACCAAGCTCTTCCTCGACGGTGTCTTTCCAATTTAATTTTTTCCATCCTGTATGAGGTACAAACAAAATACGGCTGGATGGGTATTCCACAAATCCGTGAATCCCGATCCCTACACCGAGCAAACCAAGCGGGCTTTCTGGCAAGTCTGCTCGTTCTTGTCTCAATATGGTTAGCAACTGCTGCAGCACCTTATCCGCTTGTCCTGCTTGCTCATAAGGGTATAAGGATTTACGAACAATAGCTCCGCACATATCCGAAACGATTACCAGCATATTCGTCGACCTAAGATCAACCCCGATTATATAACCTGCTTCATTATGAATTTCCAGCATCATAGGCTTTCTGCCACCGCTTGATTCTCCGATTCCTGATTCCACTACCCAATATTCGGTTATCAGCTCCTCTACAAGAGCCGATACGGTTGCACGTGTAAGCTTGGTCCGTTTGGCAAGCTCCGCCCTTGATATAGGTGCATGCAGTTTGATCAGCCCCAATAAAGTCGATTTATTAATCGATTTCAATAGGGAGCTATCGCCTGACATTGTCCCTCGTTTCACAACACTCACCATCCGTTTCGCGTGACGACTAACTAATTTATTTTATATAACCTGGTTACAAAAGTCAGCAGGATTTTTCAATTTGCCTTAGAATATATTATATCACGCATTTGTTTATTTGATAAACAAAGTTAATTCATGTTTGAGGTGAAGATCATGTCTTATTTTCTCGGAATCGATTTAGGGACTTCCGCAGTTAAGTGTATTTTAGTTGATAACCAAGGCCAAGTAAAAGCAAGCCACAGCGTAGAGTATCCTCTATTACAGCCTCATCCAGGATGGGCTGAGCAGCATCCAGAGGATTGGTGGAACGGAACAGCAGCTTGCATACGCGCACTGTTGGACAAAGCAACTGTAAACGGCCAGGATGTAGCAGGAATAGGCTTGTCCGGGCAAATGCATGGCTCCGTGTTTCTGGATAACGAGCTAAAGGTAGTCCGCCCTGCCCTATTGTGGTGCGATCAGCGGACAGCCACACAATGTGAATGGATAGAACAGACGATCGGAGCGAAGGAACTCGGAAGGCTAACTGGCAACAAAGCATTGACGGGCTTCACTGCACCGAAAGTGATTTGGCTTCGCAACGAGGAGCCGAATAACTATAATCGCACAGCCCATCTCATGCTCCCTAAGGATTATGTCCGTCTGCAGCTGACTGGGGCATTCGGTATGGATATGGCGGACGCCAGTGGCACGCTGCTGCTGGATGTGGCAAACCGCAGATGGTCCTCTGAAGTGGTCGAGCAGCTTGGCATCCCCATGGAATGGCTGCCGCCGCTCTTCGAGAGCAATGAGATAGCTGGTCATCTGCTCCCGACTGCTGCCAAACTGACTGGCTTGGCTGTTGGCACCCCTGTCGTTGCTGGCGGTGGTGACCAAGCATGCGGCGCGGTTGGCGTCGGTGTCGTGCAGCAGGGCATCGCTTCTGTTGCCCTAGGAACCTCGGGTGTCGTCTTCGTTCATGACGATACTTATCAAGCAGACGAAGAATGCAGACTGCATTCCTTTTGTCATGGCGTACCAGGCAAATGGCATCGTATGGGTGTTATGCTAGCAGCCGGCGGTTCGTTCCAATGGTGGAGAAATCACCTCGCACAGGAAGAACAAAAACTTGCTGAAGCGCAAGGGCGCGATGTATATGAGCTGCTGACAGAGCTAGCGGCTACAGCACCTTTAGGAAGTGAGGGATTGCTTTTCATGCCTTACTTGACCGGTGAACGCACTCCTCATCCAGACCCTAAAGCACGCGGCGGTTTTATCGGCTTAAACTTGCGTCATGATAAAGCACACCTTACTCGAGCGGTTCTCGAAGGTATTACCTTCGGACTGAGGGATTCTATGGAATTAATCAAAGCTTCCGGTATCGAAATTAAGGAACTGCGAGTCAACGGAGGAGGAGCCCGCAGCTTGTTCTGGAGACAAATGATTGCAGACATTTTCGGTTATCCTGTCGTAACAGTCAATTCGACGGATGGTCCAGCCTACGGTGCTGCTGTAATGGCGGCTTCAGGCGTTCTAAAACAGGATATAAGCGATTTATGCGAACGATGGATACAAGTCGTCGACCGGGTAGAGCCAAAGCCTGAGAATCAAGAACTGTACGAAAAATATTACACCGTGTTCCGCTCATTATATCCAACCTTAAAATCAACCTTACATCAACTAACAGACCTTGCATCATCATGAATAAAAACGAGTATTGCCTGTCTAGGCAATGCTCGTTTTTATTTCGTGGCATATACCCTACACTCGCTCTCACAAATATACCCATATAAAAAAGCCTGTTCAGATATCTGAACGGGCTTTTTTATATGTACCGAAATTAAAACTGGCTTAATTTCGCGCCTTCCCAGTCTGCAAGGAAACGTTCGATTCCTGCATCAGTCAAAGGATGCTTAGCCATGGATTGAATAACTTTATAAGGAACTGTTGCAATATCCGAACCCGCCAATGCCGCTTCAATTACGTGTGCGGAGTGACGAACGCTTGCTGCAATAATTTCCGAGGAAATATTGTGCACTTTGAAGATTTGACCGATTTCTTTAATCAGGTTCATACCGACTTGGTTGATGTCATCCAAACGGCCGATGAACGGAGAAACATAAGTAGCTCCCGCACGTGCTGCAAGCAATGCTTGAGTGGAGCTAAAGATCAAAGTTACGTTAGTTTTGATGCCTTCTTGAGTGAAAATTTTAGTTGCTTTCAGACCTTCTTCAGTCATAGGCACTTTAACTACGATGCCTTCGCCCAAAGCTGCAAGCTTACGGCCTTGTTCAACCATTTCGTTAGCTTCAAGACTAATAACTTCTGCACTGATTGGAATATTTCCAACTATGGAAACAATCTCCTTAACCGTTTCAAAGAAGTCTCTGCCTTCTTTAGCGATTAGAGAAGGATTCGTTGTTACCCCAGCAATAACTCCAAGATCGTGTGCTTTACGAATTTCTTCCACATTGGCTGTGTCGATAAACAATTTCAAAATCAGTCACCCTTTCATATCTTTTCCTTCAATCCTGTTTATACACCGCTTCTTGTAAAGAAGGTAAGATACCAGAGAGCTTGTCCCCTTTTTAATCTGAATTCGAAAGTATTTAGGTCATAGCAAGAATATAAAAGAATTCATCAGGAACGCTTTTGGCACTTGCTTCATTACATGAATATGGTAATAACAGTAAATGACACAAAAAACCCGCATATGCCGTCCGATTTAGCGTTTCAAACCCGCTCTCGCAGGTGGGTGTCCGCAGAAGCGTCTTTGAGGTCCCTTTTCGGGGGCATGTCAGCAACGCTACAATGTAGGTCTCCCAAGAAACAGTCATTGGTTCAAAACAACTTAAAACCGAAACGAACATCGCAGGATTTTGTTGTACATTCATTATATGATCTTCTGGCTCGAATGTAAACCTAGGACACTACATAACTTGCTACCATCATTGAAACTTTATGGTTTGTCCGGTTTAGTATGCCCTTCGAGCTCTTGTTGATTCATTCGCTGTTCTTGCTTGTCCGTTCTATCGCTCTCAGCTCTATCCATGATCGGTACTAGCTCAGGCTCTTCGCTTGAAGTTTCAGCCTCCGCTTCCTTCTCAGCCATCTCCTGCTGCTTCATTTGCAGTTGTCCAAAGATATGGTTAAAATGCCAGAAGGAAATAACTGCAATAATGCTACCCATGAAAAATGGAATTAAGAAAGTAAATTTGGCAAAGCTGAAATAAATAACGACTCCATTAAGAACTATCATCGAGATCGAACGGACAGGATGTCCAATCGAAATTAATACGGCATTTTTAATTATTTGAAAAAGCTTCATATGAAGATGAGACAGGATGGAGAAAAAATGGAACAACGAAACCGAAAGCAGAACGGTTAGCGTTAGAACTAAATATTTCAATAGACTGAGGTTACCCGTCTCCATGTTATAAAAGTAAAAATTAACAGCAATGATAATACCAAACACCAGATAAACGAGACCGCCCAGCATAGCTTGTTTATAGTTATCTTTATAACCCCGAAAATAGGTTTTGAACAAGGGGACATCTTCTTCTCCGGTAAGCCATTTGCGGGCAACAGAGAACATAGCCGCAGTAGCTGGAAACAGTGTAAACGGTGACAAAATGCCAATGATTATTAACATCTGGTATAAAGAAGCAAGGGATTCGTCAAATTGAAGTGACATTAACCCCATCATTCCTGCAATAAACACAGGCAGCGAGCAAAGTGCCCATAACACATTTATAACGGATAACCGCATGATCCATTCCGATATACGGTAAAATCCCCCCATTAACCCTCTAAACTCCAATATAAAACCCTCCTTAGCGATCTACATTTGCTGCAACAACTATATAAGCTATATTATAGCCTATTTTTCATGAACTAGGTAGCTGTCTATGCGCTTTTCGTCTATAGACATATGTTATATTAGCACCCGGCAAAGACACAAGTAAAGGAGGTTAGCAACCATGTCATGCGGAGCTAATTTGTGGACTTCTACCGGAATAATCCTCGTACTGTTTATTCTGCTTGTTATCATCCTTCAAAGCTGCTTCATCTAATAATTGCAAATATGAGAAAAACCTCTTCCGAGGTACTTTCACAGATAACGGACCACGATTATAGGGAATTTTAAATGGGAAACACACTTCATTTTTAGCTTAACCGCTTTAATGGACTTAACCATTCCTATAGGGTAAAAAAAGGTGGGGCTTTCTTTAACAGAAAGCCCCACCTTTTTTATTAATTTTTCACTAATTCTTCATTGGAACGAGAAGAAGTGGAACGATTGAAGCCACGGTCGCGATTATATTCGCGTCCTTCACTACGGCCTCCGCGGTTATCGCGGTTGTAGTCTCTTCCGCCACCGTCTCTGCTTCCACCATCTCTGCGAGGTGGTCTGGAGGCAGAACCGGAACGATCACGATCATACGGTCTGCCGCCTTCGCTGCGACGAGCACCGCCTGCTGTTCCGTAAGGACCGGAAGGTCTACGACCGGAGCTGCGAACGTCTGGTCTTCTTTTCTTAGCACGAAGCGGCTCTTCTGGAGTCAATTCGATTTCGATTTCCTTCTTGTCGCCAGTCAACAATTTCAACGCGGATGCAAGCAAGTGTACAGAATCATGCTGCTCCAGCAGTTGAATTGCCAAACCTTTATATTCGTTGTGCTCATCCTTCTGAAGAACTTCCAGGATGCGCTCAGCTGTCATTTTTTGTTTACCTTCGATAGCCTCAGCCAAACTAGGCATAGGCTTTCTTGTGATTTTATGACGAGTGATTTTCTCGATAAAATACAAGTGATCGATTTCTCTTGGTGTTACGAACGTATAAGCTGCGCCTTCTTTACCTGCACGACCGGTACGGCCGATACGGTGAACATAGCTCTCAGGATCCTGAGGCAAGTCGAAGTTAATTACGTGAGTAACGCCGGATACGTCCAAACCGCGAGCCGCAACGTCTGTAGCTACCAATACATCAATGCTGCCGTCACGGAATTTGCGCATAACGTTATCGCGTTGATTTTGAGACAAGTCACCGTGAAGACCTTCTGCTGTATAGCCACGTTTTTGCAACGCTTCTGCCAACTCATCAACGCGGCGCTTCGTACGTCCGAAGATAATAGCCAGCTCAGGAGCTTCCATGTCAATCAACCGGCACAAAGCTTCGAATTTTTGTCTTTCGTGAAGCTCGATGTACGATTGGTCGATCAATGGTGCGCTAACTTGCTTTGGAATTACGGAAACATGCTCAGGGTTGCGCAAGAATTGATGAGCCAGCTTTTGAATGTTAGCTGGCATTGTAGCGGAGAACAGCATCGTTTGACGCTCTTCCGGTACCAGCTTCAAGATAGATTGAATATCCTCCATGAAGCCCATATCCAGCATTTCGTCCGCCTCGTCCAAAATAACGGTTTGAACATCGTCCAATTTGATGGTTTTACGGTTGATGTGATCAAGCAAGCGTCCTGGAGTACCGATAATGATTTGAGGTCTTTTTTTCAAAGCGCGAATTTGCTTCACGATATCTTGACCGCCATAGATCGGCAGGGAACGGATTCCTTTGAATCTTCCGAGTTTCTCGATCTCCTCAGCTACTTGAATTGCCAATTCACGGGTAGGGCACATAATCAAAGCGACGATTTTTTCTTCCTTCACGTCGATTTTGTTAACGAGCGGAATACCGAATGCCGCTGTTTTACCTGTACCGGTTTGTGCTTGCCCGATCAAATCGCGATTGTCCATTGCGATTGGCATTGCTTTTTCCTGAATCGGTGTGGATTCTTCAAAGCCCATCTCCGTAATGGCTCGAAGTACCTTTGGCTCTAATCCGAATTCATTAAATGTTTTCAAATGATTTAATCTCCTTTTAATTTAGGGTTCTTATTTGTATTTACCCTTAAGTGCGACTCCTATATCCTTATATTGTATCTGCAAAATGCGTCCGAAGCATTCGAATTTAAATACGCAAGGCCGTACTTAAGAATATCTTTAGTATTATACCACAAACGGAAATGATATTCCAGAAATTTCACCGTGAAACCTTAAGTTCCGCTTTATCGTATATAATATGTATAATAGTCATCAGAAGATCTTTTTTTAGGATATATACAAAGGAGAAATGGCCATGTCGATTTGGAAAAGAGTCGGTTCCATTATTAAAAGCAACAAAGAAGAGCCCCCTGTTAAAGCAGCTAATCCTGTCGAAGAAACACAGGTCGGAGATATTATTAACGTGGATCTAGAGGAATATGTCGTTTCGGGAAAGCTTACTTACTTTGACCGCGGCTTCCCACCTCACCGATACGCCTATTATTTACAAAACGGGAACCAATTTGCATGTCTGCTCGTTGAAAAAGGACGCACATATGAATGTTTTCTCTGCCAGTTTGTGGAAGGCTCTTTGGATAGCCCCCACGATGTGCCGACTGAGCTCGATTTGGACGGCGAAGCGACCTTCACTTTGGAAAATCATCGCAGTGACATGGTTCGAGCAGACGGAAATACCGATTTTCGCGGTAACGACGAGCTCATGATCTGGCGTTATTTCGGACCTGAAGGACGTTATTTCTTCCTCCAATGGCAGGATGGCAAGTTCGTTGCAATGGAAGGAAGCAAAACGCTGGTAGGACAAATTAAGTTCATTAAAGGCAGCCGATAATACTTGTTCATTTTGCCATCCGCTGTGCGGTTGCATTCTTGTATGGAGGTGATTCTGCTATGAAAAAGCGTTCGGTGCAGTGGCTTGCGATCCTATTGGTTTTTGCCCTGCTCACAGCATGCGGTAACGCCGGCAATTATATTAAAGACAATTATTCCTTAATTGATGTGCAGGGTCAGGGTAAAAATACAGCCAAAATCTATTCCGTCGAAGGCAAAGATGTTCCTACTGTTGCAAAGGAACTTGCCAGTCAGGAAAAACCGAAGGAAACGAGCAAGGAATCTGCGGATCAGATGTTCCTTGTTTACGATAACAAGATTGTGAACGTTCAAAAGGATCCTGATAATGCAAGCAATTCGCTCGTAGAGTTAGATTCTATAGAATATGCAAAGCAAAACTATGACTCATCCTTTTTACAGGGTTACGTAGCTGCTTCATTGCTGCAATCGTTATTCGGTGGAGGATGGCTCAACAGTAACCGGGGCAGCAGCGACTATCGAGGGTACACTTCAAGCAAACGATATGAGGATTACGGAAAATATCAGGCTGCTCCTAATTCATCCACTCCAAAATCAGGCAGCAGCGATACAACGCCGTCAACGACCGAGCGAAAAGGAAGCTTCAGCACCGGTTCGAAGGCAACGACGCCAAATTCTTCGGGCACCACAGGCAGCAATAGCTCGAGTTCTAAATCTGGAAGCAGCAGCTCAAGCAGCAGCATCCGTAAGAACGACGGTTCAACTCCTACCTACAAAGCGCCAAGCTCGAGCTCCAAGTCTTCACCAAGCACAAGCACCCGCTCGGGTTCCTTCAAAAGAAAATAGAATACCAAAGCCCTGCAACGGAATCGTTGTTCAGGGCTTTTCTTTTGCCTCCCTCCAACCTTACCAACAAATGATTGAAATCAGAGTTCCAGCCCATACTGTATATAGATCAACAATGACATTATGGAGGAACCCTCACATGCTTTACCAATGGACCCGCTCAATCATTGTTATTATTATCGGCTCTGCACTCGTCTCGATCAGCTTTAACTTGTTTCTCATCCCACATCAGCTGCTAAGCGGCGGTATTTCCGGAATCTCGATGATCGTCGGCTATTTGACCGGTTGGAATATTGCGCTGCTCTACTTTATAAGCAACCTTCCCGTTGTCATATGGGGTTTAATGAAGATAGGACGCAAGTTCATCATTCTGAGCGTTATTTCCGTCATCGTCACATCCTGGTTCATGGATATCATTCCTAAGCACGCCATCGCACAAGATGAGATTCTGGCAGCCGTAACCGGCGGTGTCCTCGTAGGCATCGGCGCCGGCATATGTATGCGCGTAGGTGGCTCCACCGGCGGATTTGACATTATTGGATCGATTATTACGCAGAAACGGGATTTTCCGCTTGGAACCTCCCTTTTTGTCTTGAATGGAGTCGTCATTATCGCTCTTGGGTATCTCAAAGAAAACTGGGACTTGGCTCTGTACTCTATGCTCTCCATATTCATATCCGGCAAAATCATTGATACGATCCATACCAGGCATTTGAAGATTACGGTGTTCATTGTGACCCGTAATAAGGATGCACTGCTGGAGCAATTAATGAAAATACAACGAGGGGTAACGGTACTCAGTACCGAAGGAGCCTATACTAAACATACACAGCATATGCTAATGACGGTGACAACGCGTTATGAGCTTGTCGAATTGCAACAACTGATCCGTACAACGGCTCCGGATGCCTTCGTGAATGTTGTGGAGACCATCTCGATTTTGGGTCAATTTAGGCGCGGATAAGCCCATTTAAAGAAAATATTAGAAACATATCCCATACTTTTAATCATAAAATATGTTATAATGAGGTCAGTAATTTCATAATCCCCTCATGCTTTACCGGTTCTGCTCTCGTAAGTTTTTGCCTGATCTTCTCCAACAGATGATGAGAAAGGGTGATGCTTGTGGAAACAGTAAAGTTATCGACGATTGTGATGAGATTGACTCCCGAGTTGTATCCTTTTCTGAAGCGGTCCGAACTCGATTTTGAGATTGTGCTGCGTAACGGGCTTGAAGCGTTGGAAGCGGAGGATGCAATGGAAATCATTCAATACAGCATTTCCGAACATCAAAAAGACGCCTTGCTCCATTGAGGGCGTCTTTATTTTGGACTAAATCCAAAAAAAATTTATGTTTTCGTAATAATTTATACTTATAATTACCTTAATTAATGGTATGATAGATTCAAGACTATAAAACGGAGGTTGATCGCATGGGCGCCCTATCACCTTGGCACATCATATTAATTGCTCTCGTCGCTTTGCTGCTGTTCGGACCGAATAAATTGCCTGAGCTTGGACGCGGTTTCGGTAAAATGTTCCGTGAGTTTAAAGATGCTACAACAGGTAACGGAAACGCAGGATCTAACGATGATCCGCCTGCTCAGAAGAAAGAATTGGTATCTGCTGCTGAAACACAATCACATGACAACGTACAGCACAATACGAATAAATAGCCCCACACTCATCCGCCATCAAGGCTGGATGTTTTTTTTTGCCTAAGGTAAGCATGAGTCCCCAGTATAAGAACGGAAGCAACCGCTGTCATCACAGCTCCAAAGCTGTACATGGCATGCCCTCCCCATTCATCCTTAATATAACCTCCTACAAATCCCCCCGTAATTCCAGCCATTCCAAGAAAAACGGCAGACAGCATCGCTTGCCCTGTAGAACGCATCGATTCAGGCACAAGACGAACCGCATACTGAACAGCGACGATCCAGAAGACGGCGAACGTCACGGAGTGGGTCATCTGGAGCCAAATCAATACAGTCGGGTCCGTAATCCATGCATACAACAGCCAACGAATCGTGTACAGTACAGCAACAATTCCTAATAGAGCGAGTTCATGAAATCGGTGCATCACCCTACTGAACAATGCAAAGGTCGGAACCTCACTAAGTGCAGCTAGCGCCCATGCCCAGCCTGCCATCGAATCGGTCGCCCCCAGATCCTTTAAATACAAGACAAAAAGCCCGTCGTTCATCCGATGAGGCACCATCAATATAAACACGAGAAACAAAAACCACAAGAATAAACGATTATTCAATACGCTTGTAAAAGCGCTGAACGATATCCGCTGACCGCCGCCTTTATCGTCCTTAAGAAACAATAAAAGTACAAAAGGCAGAATCCATATGGACCAATACAAGCCAGGGATATGCTGTACCCCTCCCATAGCGGTAAGCACAATGCCGGCTGTCATGGCGATAAGAGTATATCCCATGGATCCCCACATCCGAACAGACCCATAAGCAAGCCCCTCCAGCAGTGTAGCCTTGATCGTAAGACTATCCAGGAGCGGAACGGAGGACAGCATAAAGAAATAAATGAGAAGCATAAAGACAAAAGCCCATACATAACCGCTCGTATAAAAAATACCTACGCTAGAAATTACAGTCAGCAGCCAGAGAACGCATATAATCAGCTTCGATGTATTGTAGCGATCACTTAAATACCCCCATAAAGGCTGAGCAAATATAGCTACAAATGGACCAAACATCATTAACAAGCCGATCTGTGAGGAAGAGTACCCTTTAAGACCAAAATAAATGGGAAGAAAAGGCATGAGAACTGCTGTCGTCGCGTAATAAGAGAAATTAAGTCCTCGCAAGGTCCATATTTGTTTTTTCATAGCACCGGTCCTCTTTTGGGTAATATAAATAAACACACAGAAATTCTACAAAATGCGCCAAAGTTCTCTATCAACCTACCGACTCTTTTATTATAATTAAACATATCATTCTGGCAAGGAGAGATCGACTAACATGGAATTATTATTAGCATCGCTATTAATGGTGATGGGCCAGGTTCAAACCGATCATCCCGATGTAAGCTTTGACCAGCTTGTACAAGCATCGCTTGATTCGAAAAATGCCGTCGTTCAGCAAGTGTCTGGCTCAAACAGCACAAACGGCAACTACCTGAGACCCCTAGACAAGCAAGACCCTCAAAAGGACGCTCCCAAAGTAAAAGGCGTTTACGTTACCGCTCATAGTGCAGGCGGATCGAGAATGAATACATTGATGAAGCTAATGGACGAAACCGAGCTCAATTCTATGGTCATCGATATAAAGGACGACTGGGGCTACATAACTTACGATACAGGAAACGCTGAGCTTGCAGCGATGGAAACGACTCAAAAAATTATTACCGATATGCCGAAGCTTATAAGCACGCTCCAGGAGCATCAGGTTTATCCGATTGCGCGAATTGTCGTTTTTAAAGATACCGTATTAGCCAAAAAACACCCGGAGCTTTCTTTCGTCAATCCGGATGGTACGCTTTGGGGGAATGGAAAAGCGAACCCTGACAGTTTTGTTAATCCTTATAAAAAAGAAGTGTGGGATTATAACATCGCAATAGCAAAAGAAGCCGCTAAAGCTGGTTTTAAAGAGATCCAGTTTGACTACGTTCGCTTCCCGGAAGGCTTCGAGAAACGGGCGGATACACTAAAGTATGACAAAGACGAGCGTTCCAGAATTGATGCAGTAGCCGAATTTGTGAAATATGCCCGCGAACAAATGTCACCTCTAGGTGTCCGAGTATCGGTAGACATCTTCGGTTACGCAGCTTCGGTTCCAGCCGCAGAAGGAATCGGACAGGATTTCGAAAAAATATCGGAAAATGTAGATGTCATTTGCCCGATGATTTATCCAAGCCATTACAGCACCGGCTGGTTTGGCGCCAAAATTCCAGATGCTGAGCCTTATGTAACGATCAACGGTGCGATAAAAGATACGCAAAAAAAGCTGGAACCCATCAGTAATATTCAGCCTATCGTCCGTCCATGGATTCAAGATTTCACTGCCTCTTGGGTACAAGGCTACATCAAATACGGCAAACATGAGATTGAAGAGCAAATCAGGGCGCTTAAGGATAACGGCGTTGATGAATTTTTACTTTGGAACGCAGTCAATACGTATACGGCAAACGTAGAATACAAGTAACCTCACAAAAAGACCTCATTGGAAATAAATTCCAAAGAGGTCTTTTTTGCATCTTATGAAGGTTATGGTTATAAGTTCGGAATTTGCCAATCGATTTCAGTGGAACCGATGCTCTTAAGAAACTCGTTCGTCCTTGAATAAGGCTTGCTGCCGAAAAATCCACGATACGACGATAATGGGCTCGGATGCACTGAACGCAGCACCAGATGGTGACGGTTCGTTATGAGCTGCATTTTCTGCTGGGCGTGGCTGCCCCATAAAATGAACACAATCGGCTGTTCTCTTTGATTCAGATGATAAATCACACGGTCCGTGAATTTTTCCCAGCCCATTCCTTTATGGGAATTAGGCGTTGCCTCGCGTACGGTCATCACCGTGTTCATCAGCAGAACGCCCTGCTCTGCCCAACGTACCAGATATCCGTTATTCGGTATGGTACAGCCCAGGTCATCGTGAAGCTCTTTGAACATATTTTGCAGCGACGGAGGTGCAGGCACTCCCGGTTTAACGGAAAAGCTTAATCCATGCGCCTGGCCTGCCCCATGGTAGGGGTCCTGGCCTAAGATGACCACTTTTACGGAAGCATATGGGGTCAAATGCAGCGCATTGAAAATATCATACATATCAGGGTAGATAGTTCGCGAACTGTACTCTTCCTTCAAAAACTGGCGAAGCTCCTTGTAATAAGGCTGCTCGAATTCAGGAGCAAGCAGGTCTCCCCAATCATTGTTCAAAATCATACCTAATTTCACTCCAACTCATCCTTACTTGCGAAACGTGCTCACCATATGGACAAAATACTGCAGCGTGCGGTGAACCCGTTCCTTGGTCTTCAAGTTAGCCGGTTCCCCTTCAGGGCTGAATAGCCTCTGCTCTCCCCCGATGGAGATCCATTCCGGGCAGTTAATGCCATGTACGTTGCGTACGATCGTTTGCAGCTGCTGCAAGGAACTGACGCCAACCGCACCACCTGTAGAGCTGACCGACAACACTACTTTGCCGTCAAAATGATCGAAGCCGACATGATCCAGCGCATTTTTCAATACGCCGCTTGGCGCTCCGTGATATTCCGGTGTCGCGAGCACAATACCGTCCGCTTCCTTCAGTTGTTTCTTCATATAATGCAAATTGGCATCGTCAGACTCTATGTCCGGGCTGAAGAAAGGAACAGTTAACTCATTCAAATCAATCAAAGATACAGTGCAGTCATGACCTTCCAGAACAGTTTGAATATATCGGCATAATTGAGTGCTTGTAGAATGCTTGCGATTACTTCCTGCTAAAATCGTTATTTTCATATGGTTAGCTCCTTTTTATCACTTTACATACATTTTAGTATAATATGTATTATTAGTCAATAAGAGGAATATGACTATTTCGATGTCACTTCTTACTGTTGCTTCGTTTCTATTACATAGCCAGCGCCTTTCACAGCACGTTTCTTCTCAATAATGCTTGCTTCCACAACCTCTGGTGTGCTTACAAAATGACGCACCAGCTGTTCTTCCAAATAATCGAAGGCTTGAGCGTCATTCTCCGCAAGCGTCGTAATGTAAACCGTCTGATCCTTCAACTCGACTTCCAGCTTGTACAAATACACAGGTGTTCCTCCTAGTATTAAGTCATGCTCTTTATGGTATCAGAATCAGTCCCAGCTTGCATGTGTTTTCTGCTTTTCGTTACAATGGAACTAGCTAATTCATAAAAGGAGCTGAACTCCATGCTTTCTATAGGCCTACCCGCTCCTGCTTTTGAGGCAGAGAGCACCCTCGGACCTGTCCGACTAAGCGATTCGTTAGGAAAGCAGCCGATTGTTCTCATCTTCTATCCTAAGGACGAAACGCCGATATGCACGAAGCAGCTGTGCGCTGTTCGAGATTCCAAGTCTCAATACGCTCAGTTTAATGCCCTTGTACTAGGAATCAATCCAGGGACAGTAGCGGAGCATCAACGATTTTCACAGAAATTTGCTTACGACTTCCCGCTTATATCCGATCAAGATGAACGCATAAAAGATCTGTACGATGTCGGGAATTTTTTATTTCTCGGTCAGCAGCGCATTGTTTATGTTATTAATCAAGCTGGTACCATTGTTTACGCCAAAAAAGGAAACCGTCCAACAAAAGAAATCCTGGCTGCTCTCTCCACCTGATTATGCAGCGACAAAAACCCGCTTGAGCCTCCTTCAAAGGATGCTTCAACCGGGTTTTATACTTGCCATAAAGCTTATTGGGACAAGCGCTTCGTCAGCTCATACAGGTCCATGTTAAACTCTTTTTTCGTATTGACTACGAGATCAATATCCGTTGCTACCAGCTCACCTTTGATTACACCGCAGGATTTGCCGGAATCGCCTTCGATCAGCTTGCGCACGGCAAAATCGCCCAGCTTCCCACCTAAAATACGGTCGTTATGCGTAGGAGCACCTCCACGCTGAATATGACCCAATACCGTTACGCGAGGCTCGATGCCGTTACGTTTCATAATTTCATTGGCGATGTCTTCGCCTTTGCCAACACCTTCGGCAACGACAATAATACTGTGACGTTTACCTTGTCCGAAGTTAACCTTCATCCGCTGAGCCATTTCATCCAGATCGTAAGGAACTTCAGGAACAAGAATCGTTTCCGCACCGCTTGCCAGTCCTGCGTACAAGGCGATATCTCCGCAATGTCTGCCCATAACCTCAACAACGGAGGAACGCTCATGCGAGCTCATTGTATCACGCAGCTTGTTGATGGCATCGACAACAATGCTTACCGCCGTATCGAATCCAATGGTGAAGTCCGTAAAAGGAATATCGTTATCGATTGTTCCAGGCAAGCCCATCGTTTTAATACCCAGCTTGCTCAGCTTGTTAGCCCCTTGATAAGAACCGTCGCCACCAATAACGACGAGCCCATCGATGCCTCTTCTCCGTAGATTCTCAGCACCCAACTGCTGCCCTTCCGGAGTGGTGAACTCCTTACAGCGAGCCGTTTGCAGGATCGTTCCTCCACGTTGAATAATATCGCCTACACTCCGCAAATCCATCTCACGAATATCGTCATTGATCAAGCCGGCGTAGCCGCGTTGTACCGCATACACCTCAAGTCCGTGAAACAATCCGCTGCGCACTACCGCGCGTACTGCTGCATTCATACCTTGCGAATCTCCGCCGCTCGTCAAGACGGCTATTTTTTTAATAGACATGTACGGTTCCTCCCAAACTGATGCACTTTCTGTGCTTAGCCATTAAGATGTTTTGCGAATCCAAACGCTGTTTATAAAGAAAAAGAGTCGGGTCAGCGGGCTTCCCTTCATCAATTCTCGTGAAATTTGTTTGACCTGCTTTTGCTCCTTAACCTTTGGATCGGATAAATAGAGAGCTAACAAGCCTTCAATAATCATACGGTGAAAAGCCGGATGGTCCAGTCGATTGGCTTTGTTCCGTGCCTCAATGACGATCAAAGCAATCCGCTCGATCGTTTGATCCATATTCTCATAATAGCTGCAAAAGTTTAAATCGCCGCCAAGTTCGTCCTCTTCTTGGTCAATTAAATAATCAAGCAAAATATGCAAGCCGCAAATATACGGGAAATAAGCGGCATGAATGATATTTACTGTATCCGTATCAAGCTCTGGGTCTGAAGCAGCTAAAAACAGCATGAACATCCCGAGCGTAGATCCTGTTGCAGCGGCGAACTCATTCCAGCTTATGGTTGGATATTGCGATTCGTGCTTGCTCCACCAGGTCTGAAGCGCTTCTTCCCTTAATTCATGGCGAATATGCTTGTACACCTGCAAATCACAATATAAGCCCACCAGATGGCTGACTTGCTTCGCGACAAGCGAATAGGAGGGCAGCATCCGAATGCTGGCTTGACAGGTTTTGACCAATTGATTTAAATAGTCTCCGTCTTCCTTCTCCACGCGGTATGCATAGTAGTCATGTAAAGGCTCGGCCGGATCCACTGCATCAAGCATCGCTTGATGCAGCATGCGGAAATCATCGGGATCCATGGAAGTGCTCCTGTCGCACAAATTATCCAAGTAATCGCTGATGGTCTGAAGGGCCACAATGAGCGGAATTAGTACGTGACGCATCGGCAAATTGGCGACGGCATAGACAGCCCCGCCTTGACAATGAAACTGCTTGCTGGTCATGCTGGCAATGGCTTGTTTTTGCAGTTCCTCATCTGGAATGCGTTCTGCAATCTCGCGCCAATAATTCAGCTGCTCACGTACCTCCGGCAATACATAACGATATACACGCAGCATGAGATGCAAGGAATTGTTAGGGACTCGAGAAATATGACGGAACTCAAAGCTCAAGCGAGTTCCCCCCGCTCTGTTGATACGAATACTGAATTAATAGCTTGATTTCAATCCACTGCAGTTCGGTCAGCAGCTCTTCAGCCAAATCGTCTTGAACGACAGTGACTTGCTGCTCCACAATATCAGCGAACAAATAAGCATCCCAGGAAGCCCCGGATACCAAAGCTTCAAGCTTGTTCTTTAACGTCGGGCTCTCTATCGAGTCCAAATCAAAGTTCTTATATGCCTCTAGTGCAGCTGCAAGCATCGAAGCTTGGACAGGATGAAGCCCTGCTTGTCGAAACCAATACTTTGCGTTACTGTAGTCCCCTTCCATCCTGTGCATAATTCCGTGCCAGTAGCTGCCCGTGGAATTATGAATCTCCTGAGACAACGAATGGGATTTATCGAGACTCTCATTTAATAAATACAGTCCCGCTTTAACCGCCAAAGCATAGGGAAAACTGCTTGATTCCACTCCATCTGTCGACAGTTTGCTTACGCGAATATCATGCAGCTCATCCCATTCCTCCATAGGATATAGCGATGGCTTATGATCCTTCAATATATTCCATACTCTGCTTACCGCTTCCGTCCATGCCAAGGTGCTTTTCACCTCTTTTCCTATCAAACTCATAACCTTTATTATATTACAAAGATTCGACAATGCCCACCAAAATTCACTGGATGATTTTAAGGTTTTATATAAATAAATTTGAAAAGTGCTACTTTTTATACATCATGTAAGGATTAATGGTGAGCCGCTGAAGCCGTAATATCCTGATTGACCCTAAACCACAGGTGCAGCTCGTTAATTGTCCCCGCCAACTCAGCAATCTCACTGTTCAGCTCGCAGGATATTTTAAAGTTATCTTCAACATCCAACTGGTTTTGTTTACGGATAATGATGCGCTCCAGACGTTTTACATGGTCAGGTATCGTTCCGCGAATTTCTTCCCAGCGAAGCAGGATCTCGGCTCTCTCTTCCTCCGTATATTCTTCCCATTCTTTCTCCAGTTCCGGAAGCGGGATACCAAGACGTTCGTCTTGTACAAAAGTCCATGTCATGGAAGTTCCGCCTTTCTTGTCTGCGTTCGTTTTTATCTTCATTACTGTACCATGAAGCCGCAGCCTTCTGCCAGTAGTTGCAGAAATTTTCCGCCCTTATTGCAATAAATGTATGCTATACTGTTTAGCGTGCTTTGTTCACGTTAAACTACTTGTAGGAGCCCCTTTTATGAACAACATCCAAGAACAGAGAGTAACGTTCCGACAGCTTCTGGCTTTTTTCATTCCGCTCGGCATTTCAGCAAGCTTGGTTACCATTTCACACGTTATCATCAACAGTACGCTTGCTCGCTCAGCACAGCCTGAAGTCATTATTGCCAGCTACGCCTTGCCGCTTAGTATATTAGGTCTTACCGAAAAGCCCGCTGTCTTGATGAGACAAACCTGCTCTGCTTTGGTCCGCGACCGGATATCGTTCAGAGCTATGTCCGTCATCAGCTGGTACATATTAGCCTGTATCATGCTTCTAGGCGCCCTGATTTGCTACACCCCGATCGGTAAATGGGTGTTTTTGCATTTTTTCGGAGCCGAACCATCCATGGTACAGCCAATGATAGAAGTGTACCAGATTCTCATGTTCGTCAGCATTTTTTCAGGTCTGAGATGCTTATACCATGGCATTATCATTTTCAACATGCGCACGAAATGGCTGACGATCGGGATGGTCATTCGTCTTGTGGCTATGTACCTGCTCTCGCTTTACTTCATTCATACGAACCAAGTGGACAGCGGACGTGTAGGAGCCATTCTATTTCTTACAGGAATGATCGTCGAGGCTGCAGTAAGCATTTGGGAAGGCAGATCGCTGCTGAGACAAATACCGGAGAAAAAACCGGATCATCCTATCGAGAAGCCGAAGCAAATATTTCAGTTTTACAGACCGCTGCTCTACTCTTCTGTCATCGCCGTTATAGTAGGTCCTTCTGTAAATGCATTTTTAGGAAAAACGATGGATTTTCAGCTTGCCGTCGCATCGTTTGCGATCGCGAGCAGCCTGACGAATCTGGTGCAAAGCTTTTTCTCCTATATTCATCAAATTGTTTTGAACTTTTATCGTAAAGATGCTAAATCCGTCATGCGGTTTACTCTAACGCTTGCCTTTATTCCGAGCATTCTCATTGCGCTCTTATCTTATACCCCAATCGGACCATGGTTTATGGAAAATGTGATGGGTGTCAACGAACGGCTAATGCACGCGAGCCTCGATACGCTTCGAGTGTTCATGATTACGACGCTTGTGTTTCCTTGGCTGGACTTTGCCAACGGGATGATCATGCTGCGCGGTGAAACGAAGGTCATGGTCTGGTCGCAGGCAGCGAATGTGTCCGTCACACTCCTCTCCCTTGTGCTGACCATCGTGATGACCCCAGGCTGGAACGGGATGGTCGGAGCATTAGCTCAATCACTAGGGCTAGCCGCCGAAGCGGCCGTTGTATGGTTTGTCCTGCGGCAAGTCCTTAAGAGTAATGATAAGCCGCCGTTTCAGATGACATTAAAAACATAGAATCGAGTGAGTGATCAAGTGGACAGCAGCATTCAGTTGAATAAAACGAATTTCGGAGTTCAGCGCGGATTTACGTTTTCATTCTATATGACAATGGCTATTATTGTTTCTTATTTTCCTTTGTACTTCCAATCGATTGGCTATTCAACAATCCAAATCGGTCTCTTGTACTCCATCGGACCGATGATCGGGATCGTTTCCAATTTATTTTGGGGCATCGTCAGTGACAAGCTTCGGACCGTCAAAAAAATATTGATCTGCATCCTTGCAGGTCAATTGATTATGGCGTTTATAGTGTTTCACACAGGACATTTCGGTCTGCTGATGTTCTTCATGGCCATCTTTTTCTTTTTCCAGTCTCCTACCAGTTCATTGAACGACAGCTTGACGCTCCTAAGCATCAGCGGTACGAATAAAAGCTACGCCTCCTTTCGTATATGGGGCTCCATCGGCTTTGCCGTAGCCTCTCTTGTGTTCGGTATGCTGCTAAAGCAGCAGGGCTCCAGCTTGACTGCGGTACTCAGTCTCAGCACGATCAGCATTTCCTTTCTGCTCTCCCTAATGCTGACGGATGCCCGAAGCCATTCCCGTAAAAAGCTTGAATTCGCCGGCCTGGTGCAGATCGTAGCCTCCAGAAGGCTCTTGCTTTTTTTGCTGACGATTACTATCGTCTCGGTTGCGCACCGATTTAATGACGGGTTCTTGGCTTTGTTCTTGAAGCAGCTTGGGGCGGATCAATCCATTGTCGGATGGTCTTGGATGGTATCGGCAACAAGTGAAATACCGATCTTCTTCCTGCTCAGTAAATACGGACATCGGTACAAAGAGCTTCCGTTACTTGCAGTGTGCGGAATCGTGTACGCCGTACGATTCCTGTTGATGAGCCAAGTCGATAACCCGCTCTGGGTTATCGCGATCCAAGCGATGCACAGCATTTCCTTCGGTATTTTCTTCTTCACCGTCATTCGTTATATCCAACGAAATGTTCCTGATGAATTCCGTTCGACTGGGCAAGCGATATTTGCCGTCTGCTGGTCGGGATTAGCCGGACTGATCAGCGGTACGCTCGGAGGCTGGCTGTTCCGCGACTGGGGTCCCCACTGGATGTATGGGATAGGGGCGCTGCTTTCCTTAGTCGGCGTTATCGGGTTCTTGATCCTTCATTATGTGTACAGAGAAGATGAGTAATCTTCTCTGATTGATGAGAGAAACCCATAAAACTTGAAATATTGCTAGTATACTCCGGTGGGGTATGCCACTCCAGCCGCTATTGTTCTTGGGAAATTTTCATTTTATTCGCTTTACGGAGGGGATTTCCCAAGAACAAAGGCGGCCGCTTCGCTCTTCCAGGGGATACCCCACCTACCCATATAGCAAATTTTCTCGAAGAAACAAGTTTCTCGACAAAACTCAGAAGATGAATAATCATCTTCTTTTCCCCTATTTTCAAAAAACATTCATATTTACTCACATTTTTTTGCAAAATGTGCAAGAAAATGTCCAATCACAACGTCTATATAGTGAAGGCATCGTGTGAGTAAAGCTAAGCCCTGCTGCATGACCTGCAATCAGGGCTTTTTTATGCCCGCAAAGATGCTTGTGAACCATGAATTGACGGAGGGGTTATGTGCTTGCAGTTGAACATCTATCACACCGTTTCCGCAATGGAAACGAAGAAACGCCGGTTCTGCATGACATCGATTTTTCCGTTGCCAAAGGAGAAATTGTTGCATTGCTGGGCAGCTCCGGGTCAGGCAAATCTACGCTGTTGAATTTAATGGCAGGCTTAATGAAGCCGACCCAAGGAAGCATTCTGATCAGCGGTCACGCGATTGATCGAATGTCCGAAAACCAGCTGGCGGAATTCCGTAGAACCCACATCGGATTTATATTTCAATCCTATGAATTGATACCGCACTTGACCGTACGGGAGAATGTGGAGCTTCCCCTTGTTTTCCAAGGCGCGAAGGCCAAAATCCGCAAAGAAAAAGCGATGGCTTTATTGACTAAGGTCGGACTTGGCGAGAAAACCGAAATGTTCCCATCCCAGCTGTCAGGGGGTCAACAGCAGCGTGTCAGTATCGCACGTTCATTGGTTACCGAGCCTGCTATCGTGTTCGCCGATGAGCCTACAGGCAATCTGGACACGAAGACGGAGAAAGAAATCATCGACCTGCTGATCGAGCTCAACCATACTTTACAGATTACCTTTGTCATTGTTACCCATGAGCTTGAAGTAGCCCGACGAACCCGTCGAGTTATCCAACTAAGAGATGGTTACTTGGTTGAAGACAATTTATGGGCTGGTGATAGCCAATGAAAACATTCGATTATTTACGGCTCGGATGGGAGCAGCTTCGGAGAAGAATGGTCGTAACCGCTCTGTGTGCTATGGGCATTGCAATCGGCTCAGCATCCATCATTGTGGCTCTTTCCTTCGGAGAATCCATTAATCATTACAGCCGTGCTCAAATGAGCTACTATATGAAATCGGATGAAATAACGGTCCGCAGCGGTCAAGCACCCAACGCCGACTCGGCAGACACGAATGCCAACAAACCTTACGAGCTTAACAAAGCGAAGATCGATATTTTGCGTACGCTGCCGAACGTTAAGGCAATCGCCACTTATCAAACGTTCAATCAATTTCAATTTGAAGTGGACAGCAAGAAGGGCTACATTAACAACCTGTACGCGACCGAGCTTGATACGCTAGAAGCCTTTGGGTACGAGCTCCAACAAGGTGGCGCAGCCGATCTCGATAATACGATTATCTTAAGCTACGGCGCTACAATGGGATTGTTCGATGCCCAAATATCGCGTTCCAGAAGCCAAATGCTGCAAAATCAACTCGACAGTCGTGAAGCATCCGATAATTGGCGAAGGCAAATGCTCATTTCGTATCCGATTTACCAAAAACAGATTGTATTAAAGCCGCAAATTTTTCGTTCCGACGGTATTGAAATCTCCAATCTGAGTTTCCCGCTTCGTGTCGTCGGCATCTTGAAAAAGCCGGAAGGAGTTCCCGACGATGCGGTCATGAATATGAAGACGGCCTTCATCTCCCCTGCTATGGGCAAAAAGCTTCGCGATGCCATGAACGCTGCCAATGCAAACGATAATAAAAAATCCGGCGGCAGCGGGAACAGTGCGATAAAGGTCGAGCCCGAATTTAATGAAGTAAAAATGAAGGTCGATAACAGCTCCCACGTAAAAGAGCTGGAGGAGTTAATCAAGAAGCTGAAGCTGTCGGCTGAAACCAACATCCATCGAGAAGAACAGATGCAAGGCGAATTAGTCATTTTACGTCTAGTGTTCGGCGGAGTCGGCCTCTTCATCCTCTTCGTTGCTTCCATCTCCATTATCGTCGCCATGACGATGTCCACCTACCAGCGAAGACGTCAAATCGGGATTATGAAGGTGCTCGGTGCGAACCTCAGGCAAATTCGCAATATGTTTATGGTGGAATCCGCCTTACTTGGGGTGCTCGGAGGGGCTTGCGGCATTTTATTGTCCTATTGGGTCATCTGGGGAATCAATATCGCTGTCCAGCGTTTTTCTCCACCTCGTCCCGGAGCCGAGCAGGAGATACTGTTCATCAGTGGCTGGATACTGCCAGTAGGGCTATTCTTCGCGGTACTGACCGGTGTCCTGTCAGGAATTTATCCTGCCGTCAAAGCATCGCGAACCGACGCGTTAACCGCAATCAAACGAGACTAGGGGAGTCATACAATGAAAAAGAAAACATGGATTTCGGCCATCGCCGGCATTCTCGTCATAGGCATTTCAGGAACTTTATACATTCAAAGTCATAAATCGCCGCCTCGGCAGCCAACAACCAACGCTGCTTTATCAGCGCTTAGCTTCAAAGTTTCCCGTGAGGATTTGACCAACTCGGTTGAGGTAAAGGGCAAAACCTCTTATCAAAAAGAAACCTATGTCAACGCTCCGTTTACGGCCGACGTCAAAACATGGTCAGTCAGCGACGGTGCCCAGATCAACAAAGGCGATGTGATGTTTCAACTCGATGACACTACCCTAAATGACGAAATTGCGACCCTTCAAGCGAATATGAAGAAGCAAGAGCTTGAGCTACAGCTTGCGCAATTTCAAAAGGATCTGCCCAGTGAGCAAACCACATCAAGCGCTGAGGGCTTATCGGAGAAAGATGCTAAGCAGCGTTATGCCGAATCCAAGAGCAAGGAAGTTACGGAAGAGATCAACCGTTTAAATCTTCAACATATGCAATCACAGTTATCCCAAAAAACGGACAAGCGCAAATCCGCTCAGTTCACTGCTCCAGAAACCGGCATTTTTCTGTTCGACAGCACGAAGCAGCCCCAATCCGTTAAAGAAAATGAACGAATCGGAAAAATCGTCGATCTTACCAAGCTGCAGCTTCTTTGCTATATCGGTGAATATGATTTGTTTCATTTGAAGGTTGGTATGCCAGTAGAAGTTCGCGTGGATGCACTCAAAAATACGAAGCTGCAGGGGAAAATAGATAATATCTCCAAATTCGCCAAAAGCAGCGGCTCCAGCAGCGATACAGTCAACACGACGGCTGCCCAGTTTGAAGTCGTCATCTCCCTAGAGCCTAATGAGCAGCTTATCGCGGACCTTAGCCTGACAGCAACGATTGTAACGGACATGAAGCCCAACGCTCTTGTCGTCTCCACTCTGGCCATCCAACGGGATAAAGATCAATATTACGTGATGCTGCAAAACGGTCAAGCCGTGGAGAAGCGCGAGGTCAAGCTCGGCCTGGAAACTCCGGAGAAAACAGAGATTGTTAGCGGACTAAACGAAGGGGATACGGTTGTCATTCAATAATACGCTGTAACAGGTTGTCATTCCTCAACAAACCCGATATAATTGAACGGTAGCTCATAGTACCAAGTCACAAACCATGCTTAGGCGAGCTTGAAGGGATGGAATAACCATGCATTATGATGATTTTAAAACGATCCTCCACGAACGAAGAAGCGTTCGCAAATACACAGATCAAGAAGTAGCTATTGAAGATATAAAAGAACTTATCGATTGCGCCCGTTACGCCCCAAGCGATACCAATTCCCAAACATGGGAATTCATCGCCATAGTCAACCGCGAAAAAATCAAGCACATCGAGCAGCTCACATGGGACCAGCTTCATAAAAAAGCGGCCGAAGCCGAACAACGCGGACTGAGTAAAGAAGGACGCTTGCTTGTAAAATCATTCGGACCTTACGCTACCGCTTTTTCCGATGCGCCTGTCCTGATCGTATGTTTGGCGACTCCTTACACGTCCAAATTTAGAGACCGCATCTTTGAACCTGTACAGTTGGTTCCCGAGTCTGTCTGGGAAGAAGAAGGCATCAAGAGCAGCTGTCTGGCTGCCCAGAACCTGATGCTAGCCGCTCATGCTCGTGGAATGGCTACTTGCCCAATGACTGGCCCTGTGCTGCTAGCTTCAGAGCAGTTGAGAGAATATCTTGATATCCCATCCCACTGCCAGATTAATATGGTCATTGCCTTAGGATATCCGTCAGAACGCCCAGGCAAGCTTCCTCGCAAAGAAGTAGACGATATATTGCGCATCGTGAACTAATTATTTGATAGAGAGAACTATAAAAAATCCCGTCCCCCTTTAAAGGGACGGGATTTTTTGGTAAACCCATACTTATGGTCTCCGCATCCTGCATCAAGGCTGCAATAAAAAAAAGCATTCTCTCAAAAACCGAAATTTTCAAGAGACGCTTTTCCTTATGGATGCTATGACACTAATATATAAGAAAAACCGACGCAATACCAAGATGTAGATCCATCTGCAACAGATGGGTTTATTCGTGTCTCACGCCGTCGTTTTTAGATCTTATAGCTTAATGACGTTAGCTGCTTGAGGACCACGGTTTCCTTGAGTGATTTCGAACTCAACGGATTGGCCTTCTTCAAGAGTTTTGAAACCGTCGCCTTGGATTGCGGAGAAGTGAACGAATACATCGTCGCCACCTTCAACTTGGATAAATCCGTAGCCTTTTTCTGCGTTAAACCATTTAACTGTACCTTTCAATGAAAACAACCTCCTAGAAGTATCGCCATCTAAGGGCGAATACGTTAATTATACCATCACAATTATTATAAATCAACCTACAAAAAAGAATCAAGCCTTATGTAGAGCTATTTTTTTAGACTTAGAAATTCCTTCGACCCAGGTATAAAGACTAGCTCCGATGTACCCATTTCTGCCATAACTCCATCTGATTCCAAAGCCGTCAATAAGGAATCCAGGTTCGGATAACGATCCCAGCGTAAGGAAAACAGTGGATAAATCAACACTCTGCCACCTTTACGGCACACGCGAAGCAGCTCACGAATGGCTCTCAGATGGAACTCCTCGTCAAACTGCTCTTGATACAAGAACAAAAAATGACTGCACAACACTAAAGAAAACGTATCACTCTCAAAAGGCAGCTCAGGCAACCTCGCGGCCCTGTAGATATCCGTTCCTTCAGAACGTTTGAAGTCTTCAACGAACCGCTGAATCGACTGTTCTCTTAATCCACGATGACGTTCCAAATCCCCGTAATAGCTCCAGTCATATACCTCTTTAATTCCATTTAGCTTTTGGGTCGATACTTCGATCTCCCGCTCTCCATGCTCTTGTATGGACGCCGCGTCCATCGAATATAGCGGATCTGCCGCTTGCGCCGAATAGCCTCTAGCATTCGCTTCCGCGACGAAAGACGACGCGCCCGAAGCTACATCCAATATCCGACCTTCCTGTAGTATAGATGGTTCCAAGGCAAACATACGTTCATACTCGGCAAAAGATCTGCACGTCATTGCGACGCCAACCTGCTCATAATGGCGTTTACTCATACTCATCTCATCTCTCCTATTCTATTCTCCGCTTCTCTCATCACAGTGGATCCACCGTAAGCTTGCCTACGCTAAGCTTATTGGGATTTTATCACGTTCAGCCATTTTATGGCAACGCCTATTTTATGGCTATTTTACAAAACCCAAGCTTGATTTCCTCCCCCCGTTGAGGTATGATTCAGCCGATATCTTGTTGAAGAAATGGAGCTAGACGGATGATTAAAAAACATTTAATTTATAAACGCGACAAATGGAATATGCTAACGGTTGAGGTTCACGGTAAAACGTTAATTTTACGTGAAATATCCGACCAATGGGGTGAAGAGTGCCATACCTTTCTTAGCCGACCCGCTATGATGCATTGGGCAGAAGACCGCTTTTCGAAGGAAAAGTTTGGAGGCACTGAGGAAGAATGGACTGCCATCATGCAAGCCTTTAAAGAAGTATAGCTTATTTTTCCTGATAAGAGGGCTTGACTTCAGGCTTGTCCACCTCATATAATAAACTTAATTACATAGGACGTCCTCCAAAGGGGAGTAGCTGTCACAGTAAAGTCGTCAGTTCGGGTGCAAACCCCGGCTTTATTGGCAACGAAACGTTGTTAGCAAGACCTTTGCCTATACGGTAGAGGTCTTTTGTGTTTACTTAAGACCTTTACCGCGTACGGTAGAGGTCTTCTTTATGTAAACCAACTAACGAAGGAGCGGATTGGACATGGAGTGGTTAGACCCGACATTTTTCACGGCATTATTAAGCATTATTTTGATCGACCTGGTATTAGCAGGTGACAATGCCATCGTTATCGGACTTGCAGCAAGAAATTTACCCAAGGAGCATCAGAAGAAAGCAATTATTTGGGGTACTGTCGGGGCTATCGTCATTCGCGCAGTTGCCACACTGATTGTTGTCTGGCTGCTGAAGCTGCCGGCCCTGCTGCTGATTGGCGGCGTCGTCCTGATATGGATTGCCTATAAGCTTCTGGTAGATAAAAAAGATCACGACATTCAAGCGAAAACAAATCTATGGCCCGCTATTCAAACGATTATTATCGCCGATGCGGTAATGGGCTTTGACAATGTCATGGCTGTTGCCGGCGCTTCTCACGGAAGCTTTTTGTTAGTCGTAATTGGCTTGTTGATCAGTGTTCCCATTATGGTATGGGGCAGCACGTTGTTCATCCGCTGGATGGAGAAATTCCCATGGATTATGTATATCGGCGCAGGTATCCTGGCCTTCACTGCCGGTAAAATGCTGACAGAAGACCCTATGGTTCATACCTGGTTCGAAGCCAATCCTATTGTAAAATGGTTATTAGTGGTAGTCGTAGTCGCCGGGGTTATGATCGCCGGGTTGTGGAAAAAGCTGTTCGGTTTTTTCGTATCAATCAATGACAATGGACACTTGACCATTCCTCAAGAGCTTGTGGAAGAAGCCGATATTCATCCAGATGACAGCTTCCTCGCAAGACGCGATGAAAAAGGACGTTTGGTTCTTGTAAAGTCCAACGGTTAATTTCAGCTATTTGACTCCCTACTCTCTCACCTGCATTAAGGCTCTGAGAGATTGGGGAGTTTTTTCATTGTTACCAGGCACGATCTAATGACTACGAGCAGTTCTGTTTTCCCTCCCGAGCCCGTAGAATGATCTTGGAGGAAAACCTGTTCCTTCCTCTCCCCCTATTAAACCCAAAAACAGGATTTATGTGCAGCGCGTCGAATTGGTTGTAACACAGTCCTTTTTACTACTTGGACATACTAAACCGATCCGCCGTCAGATGAGGTGATTTTTACATGAGCAATTCAACTTCTATCCTTACTTTCATCATCGTATCCTTCTGCTTCGCCCTAATCTTAATTATGAAAAGAGAAACTTTACCTAGCGGCATCAAGCGTCCTCTTGCCATCCTTGCTCTCGTCATGGTGGCTTTCTCTTTCTCGCTGATTGTCTACAGCTTCTTCAGCTTGCACTAACCGTTGGTCCAGGAGAAGAGTTTTTTCTCCTCCAGTAGGACATACAACCTGTTTTACTTCGATTAAAGATTCTCTTATAATATATCTACAATCCGGTCATACTAGGAAAAAAATTGCAGGGGCGTGAGCACTATGCGTTTTTTTCCGTTAGTCATGACAGGTATCCTGTTTGCCGGAACGGTGCTTTCAGCTCCTTTGCCGGCAGACGGCTCAACTAAACCATCCAAAATTACGAGGAGGGCTCCCATGAATCAAGTACTTAAGAGAAATGACGTACCTGCCGAGCATCGCTGGCAACTGGAAGACTTGTTCCCCAACCAGCAAGCGTGGGACAAAGAGTACCAAGAGGTCAAGGAAGCCTTGCAAAAAGCAGGCGCTTTTCAAGGCAAATTAAAGGATCCTGCCGCTATCAAGCAATGCTTTGAGCTGGAAGACTCTATCTCGTTACATATGGAACGACTCTACGTTTACGCTAACATGAAGCATCACGAGGATACTGCTGATTCCACGTATCAAGCATTATCCGATAAAGCCAAACGATTAAGTGTAGAAACCGGCGAGGCCTTATCCTTCATCTCTCCCGAAATCTTAAGCTTATCAGACGATGAGCTGCATAAACTGATCAACAATCCAGAGCTTAAGTTCTACAAACGTACTTTGGATGAAATGATTCGCGAGAAGCAGCATGTACTCTCCAAATCGGAGGAAGCACTGCTTGCTCAAGTGGGCAATTTATCTCAAGCTCCAAATACGATCTACGGCATGTTAAATAATGCTGACTTGAAATTTCCTAAAGTGAAGAACGAGCAAGGGGAAGAAGTTGAACTAACGCACGGCCGCTATATACAATTTCTTGAAAGCCGTAACCGTGAAGTGCGTAAGGATGCTTTTCAAGCGATGTATGCGACTTACGGTAAGAACAAAAACACAATTGGAGCAACGCTAGCTGCGAATGTAACGAAAAATATTTTTTATTCCAAGGTGCGCAAGTATCCTTCGACTTTGGAAATGTCCCTTTACGGTGACAATATTAATAAAGAAGTGTACACCAATCTGATTGATACAATCCATCAATCGCTGCCGTTAATGTACCGGTACATGGAGCTTCGCAGAAAGCTACTTAAGGTCGACGAGCTGCATATGTATGACCTTTTTGCTCCATTGGTGGACGAATATAAAATGGACATTACATACGAGCAGGCGCAAGCAACCGTTAAGGAAAGCTTGAAGCCGCTTGGTCAGGATTACCTCAACATATTGAGTGAAGGCTTTAAAGACAGTTGGATTGATATTTACGAGAATGAAGGCAAACGTAACGGTGCTTACAGCTGGGGCGCCTACGGTACGCATCCTTATGTTCTGCTGAACCATAAGGATAACTTGAACAGCATGTTTACCCTCACCCATGAGATGGGTCATGCGATTCATTCGTACTTATCCGATGCCAATCAGGAATACCGCTATGCTCAATATACGATTTTCTTGGCGGAGGTTGCTTCAACCCTTAACGAGGCGCTCCTTATGGATTATTTGCTCAAGAAATCAACCGATCCGAAGGAAAAAATGTATTTGCTGACCTATTACATGGATCAGTTCAGAACGACCGTGTTCCGTCAAACCATGTTCGCCGAATTCGAGAAAATCATTCATGAAAAAGCAGAGCAAGGCGAATCCCTTACTCCGCAGGATTTCAGTAAAATTTATTACGACCTTAACGTTCTTTACTACGGCAAAGATATGGTGGTCGATAAAGACATCGAGATGGAATGGGCCCGTATCCCCCATTTCTATAACAGCTTCTACGTGTATAAATATGCTACCGGTTTTTCGGCGGCAACCAGCTTCGCCAAACAAATCCTTGAAGAGGGACAGCCGGCAGTGGACCGCTATCTCGGCTTCCTGAAGAGCGGAGGCAGCGACTACTCCATCAACATTTTGAAACGTGCTGGCGTGGATATGTCGACTCCGGAGCCTATTCAACAAGCTATGGATGTATTCAAGGACTTGCTTGAGCAGATGGAACAGCTGGCCAAGTAACGTTGTACTGCAAGGCTGCGGACATGATTCATGTTGGCAGCCTTGTTTGTTATTACAATTTTAATCTGTTCTTCATCAGTCCATCCTAGAGGAGGGGGTCCAATATATGAAAGCGCAATGGATGTTTATTTTCATCTTATTATTTGCCCTGATTACTGCTATATTTGCCGTTATCAATGTCGAACCTGTTCGGGTTCAGTTTCTATTCACTCAAGCCGATATTCCGCTTATTCTCGTTATCCTTAGCTCAACTCTACTTGGGGGCCTGATAGTAGGTCTGATTGGCCTAATCCGTCAGTACAAGCTGACAAGATCCATCAAACAGCTGGAGAAGCAGCTGCAGGAGCTTAAAATGGGATCAGCTGAGAATACCAATAGTCCGGCAGTTACGGAGCCACCACTAACTACACCTCCAACCCAGACCGGGCCATAGCAATACCAATATTTCTGATTAGTTTATTGAGACTTTTGGGGAATGGTTAAAATAAGTCCGTTTTTTTCCAATTTTTCATTGATCTATCCTCTATCATTCATTACAATAAAGCTAAACCATGCTACCAATTATTGCACAATATGCAGGAAGGACTCCTCCATATGTTAGAACCGTTGAAGGAAGTCGAAGAGCAGCAGCCTTACACCATCAGCGAGATGAACCATACATCCACCCCTTTTCTATCGGATATATTGGAGAATATTACAGACGGTATTTTCTGTTTGGATGACTTCGGACGTTTCACCTACTTGAACAGTACGGCTGAGAGCTTGTTAGAACGAAGCCGCACAGACTTGCTGGGCGCTTCGATTTGGACCTGTTTTCCCGAATCATCTGGAACTCCTCTGTATGATTATTATTTAGCAGCTGTGACAACCCAGACCCCACAAACGTTTGAACTATGGTTCGCTCCGCTTAACAAGTGGTTCGAGGTTCGCACCTATCCTGGAAGGCAGATGTTTACTACTTATTTTCGTAATATTACGATGAGCAAAAACAACGAAATAGCATTGCGCGAGAGCGAAGAAATGTACAGGATGATTACGGAAAACTCTACGGATATGATCTCAAGAATTGCCATGGACGGAACCTACCTATATGTCTCACCAGCCACCAAAACATTGTTAGGCTATGAGCCGGAAGCATTGATCGGCAGCAACGTCTTTGCTATGCTGCATCCGGATGATTTTCGATTTGCAGACGAGCTTACAGAAAAAAGTTTAAACGACGTGCGTATCGATTTAGGCTCCTACCGTATTCGCAAAAAGGATGGGACTTATATCTGGTTTGAAACGACGGCACGGACGATTCTTGATAACAGCGGATTGAATAAAGAAGTCATTACGGTTTCCAGAGATATAACTGCACGCAAGCATGTGGAAAAGCAGCTCCGTGAAACGAACGAGCTGCTGCAAAAAATATCGACCGTTGATGCTTTAACCGGCGTAGCGAATCGACGCGGTTTTGACGAATGCTTGTTGAAGGAATGGAAGCAAGGAAGCCGAATGTCCACTCCTTTATCGCTTATTCTGGTCGATATTGATTTCTTCAAACGATATAACGATTCATACGGACATATTGAAGGGGATTTTTGCCTAAAGCGAGTTGCCGAGTCATTAAAAAAAGCGGCCAAGCGGCCGGGTGATTTCATAGCGCGTTACGGCGGAGAAGAATTCGTCATCATTCTTCCCTCTACTGATGCCCTAGGAGCCCGGACCGTTGCCGAGCATCTTCGGGAGCAAGTGGAACTGCTGCAAATTCCTCATACCCGCTCTGAGCACTCACCCTATATTACAATTAGCTCCGGTACAGCGACCATGATCCCTAATCATGACACCGAACCGAGCGAGCTGTTCCTCCGTGCAGACAAGGCATTATATCAAGCCAAGCAGGAGGGTAGAAATGTTGTCAGACTGTATCACCGGGATGAATAATCCAACTTAGCCGCAGGTTCAAATGGATCAGCGGCTTTTTGGTTTCATTTTTTGTGATTTCTTTTCCCACAAATGACGCAAACTGTAAAGAGCAGCCTATCGATTCAAGCTGCTCTCATCAGACATTTGAACGGAGGAAGTCAAAATGATTATAACGGTCATTTGGGTCGTCGCTATTGTCGCTGTCTTCTCAATACTTGGAATATTGATTTGGTTTTTCAAGAAAGCATATTCCCGCTAAATAAAAGGAATTAAAGGGTGGTCTAGAGCAGCCTGTACAAAGCAATACAGATCGCTCCTCCCAAGAAGGAGCTTATCATATTGACAGCATCATTCGTCATAAACGAAGCTCCCCGAATCCGTTCCGCCTGCGTTTGGCAGTGTAGACTCTTCTCTATCTCCTTGCCGCACACCTTGCACCGATACATAACCTGACAAACAGCCCCTAACCATGAATCAATTAATGAGCCCGCTAACCCACCGCATGCGCCAAGAAGCAGTATCCCCCACCACGATACCGCCCCTTCAACAGAACTTTGCTCTCCTCCATGCTGGAGATAGAGCAATGCCCAGGCAGAAATGCCAATCACAATGCCTCCAGCCAAAGAAGCTGCTAGCCCAAGCCAAGTTACGCCTCCTGAGGTTCCTGCCGGGACCCTGCGGCCATTAACTATGGATCTGGGCAGTGATCGGCTAAGCCCTCCGATTTCCGTCGCCCACGTATCTGCATTGACTGTCGCCATGATACCTATATATGCAGCCCACCAGAACGGATGGGGCCATAAGCTGTGCCCTATGCATAGGAGCATGCCGATTCCGCCGTTCGCCAATACTTGTCCGGCATCTCTTCGACCTGTTTTCGCATAATTTTGTTCTACGGCAGCCTTACGGCGCTGCTTCCATTTTGACAATAGTGAGGAAGTAATAAAAAACACAATCAGCGTTCCAAACCACGGGAAGCTGCCGAATACATACATGATGGTCCCAACGATGATAGCTGCAGCGGCGCCTGATGCGGATAATGATCTTTTGGAGTAGGCCGCCAGTGCTATAATGAAGCTGCAAACTAAACCGATCACCCAGTCCAACATTCATACCCCTCCTTATCGTTTTCTGCGAAAAAATTATTTCATAAGCCATTTCTTTTAAACTAATGATTTACAGATCTTTAGTCATTATAATATGATTTTCATAGCTGGAAAAATAGAGTCCCTTCGGGAGGATAATAGCGTGAATAGTGATCACCCTGTGAAAGCGCTCGAAAAGAAAAATGAACTTGACCCTCAGCAGCTGCTCCGGATTATTTTTGACTATGCATCCAAAATAACAAATGAGCGACGCTTGGATTATTTGCTTCTCTTGATGGCGGATATGGGAAGAGAAATGATCTTAGCTGATCGGTGTACCGTGTGGCTGCTGGATAAACAAAAAAATGAGTTGTATTCCAAGGTTGCCCATGGGGTCCCACCGCTTAGAATGCCTGCCAGTGCCGGCCTTGTCGGTCACTCCATCGCTGCCGGATCACCTATTTTCATTAATGACGCCTATGAAAACGTCGAATATAAGGAAGTACTGCTAAGCGGAGCCATAGCCATGGATAAGCAGACCGGGTACCGCACCAAATCATTGATGGTTATTCCGTTTCACAATAACGAAGGCGAAATCATGGGAGCGTTTCAGGCTGTAAATAAGCTGACCGCGGATGAAGCATTTTCCGAAAAAGACGTTGAATATTTGTCTCTGGCGGCATCCTATGCAGGGAAATCGCTCGAGTCCGCGCTGCTATCCCATGAAATCGAGGAAACACAAAAAGAAATCATTTATATGATGGGAGAAATCGGTGAAAGCCGCTCCAAGGAAACCGGCAACCACGTGAAGCGCGTTGCGGAATATTCATACATAATAGCCCTCGGTCTCGGAATGAGTCAAGAGGAGGCCGAGCTTTTGAAAATTGCTTCTCCGATGCACGATATCGGCAAAGTGGCCATACCCGACGAGCTATTGAAAAAGCCAGGCAAGCTGACTGTTGAAGAGTTCAACGTAATGAAAACCCATGCCGAGATTGGATATGGGCTGCTCAAAAACTCCAGCAGGCGAATCTTAAGAACAGCTGCCATTGTAGCACATCAGCATCATGAAAAGTGGAATGGGACCGGCTATCCTCTTGGGCTGAAGGGCGAGGAAATCCATATTTACGGCAGAATTACGGCTATTGCCGATGTGTTCGATGCCTTGGGTACTCAACGGGTCTACAAGGAAGCATGGGAGCTTGATCGTATTCTTACCTTGTTCCATGAGGAACGCGGACAGCACTTCGACCCTCGGGTTGTTGATACGTTCATGGAGCATTTGCCTCGATTGCTGGAAGTGCGGGAGGCTTACTCCGATTCCATGCCCGTAACATAATAACAAAACAGCCATGCGAATGCATGGCTGTTTTATTACATCGTCAGAGAAGGCTCCACAGTTTCCTTCCATTGCACTCCCGGCGGCATCAAAGCCGCGATGTGTTCCCACACAGCGTCCAGCTCCGGATTCTCCTCGCTGAAAATCGCTATAATGCCACGGTCCTCACGGGAACGGATCAAACGCCCCATTCCTTGTTTTAGTCGAAGCAGCATATACGGTAAATCAACCTCATCGAAAGGAGCGCTGGACGCCTGCCGTTTGGCCATAAAGACCGGATCTTGAGGAGGGAAAGGAAGTGACCAAATAATCACGTTAGATAATGAAGGCCCCGGCACATCCAACCCTTCCCATAAGCTGACCGCGCACAGGATACTATGCTCGTCATTTTGGAAAGCGGCTATCAGATGGCTAATTTCTTGTTCTCCTTCAAATCCGAAACGCATGCCTCCGCATTCTGGATAATTAACAATTTCTTTCTTGAATCGCTGCAGCTCATCTTTGGTCGGAAACAGGATCAAGGCTCTTCCTTCCGTTTGAACCAATAAGCGGACGGCCGTCTTCATTTTCTCAGAGAACGTTCCCTTGAAGGACCATTTGGGCACGATAACCTCCATTTGATTCTCATAATCATAGGACGAAGCCACAGAAAAAGACAAATACTTGTCAATGCCCAGACTGTCCGCTACATAATCAAAAGAACCGTCAACCGATAACGTAGCAGAAGAAAATACGACCGGCATTTGAGAGCTGAATACTCCCTCACGCAGCACTTCTTTGACCATTCTCGGCATAATCACCAGAGATAGCCCATTAACGCTTTCGGTTACCCAGCAGATCACGTTATCAGATCCGTGAAATAGAGCAAGCGCCTTTTGCATCATTTCCAAGTGCTCTTCAACAATGCGCAGCTCGTATTCATTCAAGGTAAACAGCTCGCTTTCAAAAACAAGCTCTTCCTCAATCTCTGTTAACACATTTTGAAACTTCTTAATTTCTTGAAGCAGCTGATCATTCAATAGAACCTGCTTTCGTTCTGAACCTACAATCGCTTTGCTCTGGCTCTCCAGCACCTCGAACATCATTTCACTCTGCATAATAGCTTCATCAATGAATACAGCCAACGATTCTCGTACCTCTCCTTTTAGAAGCCTTGTAATAAGCTCCTCAAATACTACATGCTTCAGTTTATAGGTCAGTGCCTTTTGAGCAGCAGATTCGAGTAAATGCCCTTCGTCAAAAACAACAGCGCAATGTTCCGGGAGCAAAGGCAGCTGGCCTTCACGCTTCCTTCCCTCATACGTCCACACATGCTCCATGTAGAAATCATGAGAGCAAATGATTAAATCGCCTGCTTTGCGATAATGGTCTCGTGAAAGCGTCTGACCACAGCGGTGACGTCTATCGCACACGAAGCAGTCCTGAAAGGAATCCCAGTTCATCTTGTTCCATTGTTGGTCGTTTAGCTGCGGATAGTTTTTCCGGTCCCCATAGGCATAGAACGATTGTAACGTCTCACTAGAATGAACGAACTCAGGCAGCTCTTCGTACACCTCACCGTAGGTGTCTATGTCTTCATGTCCTAATCTTGCTTCATCCAGCTTGACCAGGCACACATACTGATCGGGGGACTTGCCCAATCTAGCATCAATCGCCATACCCAAATAACGCGACAGCTTGGCGATATCTCCTTCCGGCTTCACCAGCTGCTCAATCAGCGATTCGTCCGCACAGGCGATAACTGCTGGCTTTCTCATATATCGTGCGTAGCATATGGAATATAGCAAGTACACCAATGTTTTGCCCGTACCTACTCCCGCTTCTGCGAAAATGGTCTGTTTCTCCGCAAATGCCCTCTCAAGCTGAAAGGCCATATAAATTTGTTCATCACGAACCTCAAAACCGGACTCCGGTAAAATATCATAAAATACATCCGCTATCCAATTCCCCACCTGTTGAATAAAAGGCTGAGAATGGTCATATTCAAAAGGATACCGCTTCAAAGTTAATTTGCCCCCATGATGTTCAAGATGATAAAAAGGATACTGGAATCCCTCCCGTATCCTTAATCTTTATTAAACCAATTGAATCGTAAATTCTCCGAACAGCTCTTCGCCCCATAGAAGCTCCATACGCTCACCGGATGACACGGCTGCAACCCCTGCCGGTGTACCGGTATAAATAATATCCCCAATGCCTAGCCCATAATGCTTGGCTATGTAATCAACAATGACTTGAAGGTTAAATATCATATCATTGATATTTCCACGCTGTGCCTCCACCCCATTGCGACGTAAAGAAAACTCCGTTTTCTTGATTTCGTCAAATCCCGGAAAGCTATGAAATTGGGTGACTGCAGCCGAGTTCAGAAATCCTTTGGCAGGCAACCAAGGCTGACCCTTCTTCTTAATAACCGATTGCACATCGCGAAGAGTAAAATCAATACCTAGCGCCATTTTGTCGACCAATTGATCCACCGTTACTCCTGGCTTGTAGTCAGCGCCTATGTGTAGAACCAGCTCCGTTTCAAAGTGAACTTCTCCACGGTCACCTGGAAGTGCAATAGGCTGTCCTTGTATGGATGCTAGCGCATGAGTTGGTTTGGTAAAAATCATCGGTTCATCGGGCACTTCATTCCCCAATTCTGCAGCATGCAGACCGTAGTTGCGGCCGACGCAGTATATATTGCGAATGGATTCCATCATAGTCATTCCTTTGCTCTCAATATAGTCACATTTCTTTAGCATAATCGAATAGCGCCAAAATCTCAATGGCAGCCTTATTTAGGAGGCACTCATTCATCCTCATTGAAAAAAGTGAAGGCATCTATTTATAAGATATCCTTCACTTGAGGCATACGTTACTCCTGCTTATTGCCCGAGTCCGGAGTAGGCGACGGTTTGGGCGAGGTCTTCGGCTTCGCAGTCGGTTTCGGGGTCGGCGTAGGGGTCGGCTTGGTTTTGGGGGTTGATGTGGGGCTCGGCTTTGGCGTATTCCGTGGTTCATTTGACTTAGAGGACGAATTATCGGAATGGCTTCCGGAGGACTTCGACGTTCCAGTCTCTGAAGTTATACCGGATTTCTGCGATGGAGCTCCCGTTTCCTTCTTCGTATCCGCTGCCGGCTTTTTCACAACTGGTGTCGGCGTAGGGGTCGGTGTTGGCTTCGGAGCAACAGGACCTTCGGTAATTTTACCTTCCTTGTCTACCTTAGCGTTGATGGAAATAGTACTTAATTTATCAAACAGCTTGGCTCCGTCTTCCTCCGTCATTCTTACAGGCTGCGCCCATTTCGTTAGAATCGGCACCATCTGAAGCTCACATGTCCGTTCTTTCGTGCAGACCGCATCCAGAACCATGCTTTCCCATGTGGCCGGCTCCTCATTCGTGGTAAATATAAAATTGCCCATACTGTAGGCGATCCATTTGCCTTTATACAGTTCGAAGCCCTGCACAACATGAGGATGGCTTGCTACGACAAGATCAGCCCCCTGATCGATATATTTGTGAGCAAGATCGGTTTGTTCCTTGACCGGACGATCTTTGCGCTCCACGCCCCAATGAGCGATAACTACGACCAAATCAGCCTCTTGACGAGCTTTGGAGATTGCTTCTAGCGGAAGCTTCGAGTTATAGGTTTCGGCAACACCAGGCTTATTCTTGCCCGCATACCAATCCGAGTTCTCAGCTACTCGGCTGAAGCCAAGAAAGGCAATTTTGATCCCGTTGCGCTCCATAATCACTGACTGATAAGCTTCATCGATATTGCGCCCGGTTCCGACTCGCTTCATGCCTGCTTTATCCAACTCGTCCAGCGTATCAAGTAGCCCTTCTTGACCATAATCCATAATATGATTATTGGCTGTGTTCACCAGATCGATACCTGCCGCTTGCAGTGCCGGAAGAGCTTGCGGGGAAGATCTATACACATAATCCTTGGTTTGAGCGCTTCCTCGCTCAGTGAGCGGGGTTTCCAAATTGGCGACCGTGATGTCCGCCTTGGACAAGTAATCCTTCACATAGCGGTAAGGGTAATCCCAGCCGTTCTTCTTCAGAATGTCCTCTACTTTACTGGCAAACATGACATCCCCGACGAAAGTAAGCTTTACGCTCTCTTTGTTGTTGTCCGTGGCTTCTGCTGCTGGAGGCTCTTTTGACGTATTGTTAACCACAGAATTCGTGTTGTCTGTTCCTGCGTTACTGGCATTTCCAACGGATGTTCCATTCTGAGTGGCAAAGGAAACCCCCGACCCCTTTGGCGATACTTCAACTGGAGGTCCTGCAAGCTCAGGGGTATCTTTGCTGGATAACCAGTTCATTAAATAACTGAATGAGGCCAGCGTCAACACGCCGAGAATACCGAGTGTGATCCATGTTTTACGGTTGTTCTTCTTCTCTTCCAGCTGTTTTTGAGAGCGGGTTTCATTTAATTCATTTGATTCATTCACTTCACTTGCGTTATTCACTTCCTGCTGGATTTCGGATCGTGATTCTTCTATGATGATCTACCCCTTTTTAAAGATGCTGCATCAAAGACAATAGTCCTTTAGTATCTACAGAAATCAGGAAAACGAAGACCTTCTGCCATTATACCAAAACTTCCCGATCGGGTCATGGAACCAATAACCTATATAGCCTCTCCCCGGAATGAAGCCTGCCCAAGTTAACATAAGTACAAAATGTGAATATTTCCCATGCTTGTGATACAATAAATGATAGGCTCTGCTATTTAACTAAATCTCTACTCAAGACGCAATTTATTGACAGCAGGAAAAGAGGAGAACCGTTTTGGCAAGATGGCAAATTAATTTAATTGTACTATGGATCGGACAATTTTTGGTGATGAGCGGTATGACGATGATTACCCCTTTTTTACCGTTGTACATCCAAGAAATGGGCTTATCGGATCCACATCAGATCGCAATGTGGTCCGGCTTCATATTCGCGGGTAACTTCGTTACATCTTTCTTATTCCAGCCTTTATGGGGAGGACTCTCGGACCGCTACGGGCGTAAAGTGATGCTGCTGCGTTCCGGCTTCGGGATGGCTATCGTCATGACCCTTATGGGCTTTGCAACAAGCCCTTGGCAGCTTCTCGGGCTCCGTATCATGAACGGTGTGATTTCAGGCTTTATGCCTGCCGCCGTCGCTCTTATGTCCACGAATACACCCAAAGAAAAAATCGGTTTTGCCATGGGCACTCTGCAATCGGGCGGGGTAGCCGGCTCCATTCTAGGACCGTTTATCGGTGGACTGTTAGCCGAATGGGTCGGTTTTCGACCTATTTTCTATATCACAGGACCGCTGTTGTTCTGCGCTTCACTGCTAGCCATGTTCCTCGTGAAGGAGAACTTTGACGCAGCCGCAGCTAAGAAAAAAGCGAACATTTCCACCATCGAGGGCTTCAAGGAATTGAATAAAACGAAAGAACTGCCTGCCCTTTATGCCGTTACCTTCGTCATACAATTTTCAATGCTAAGCTCTATGACCTTGATTCCTCTATTTGTTCAGGATCTGCACGGCAAAGGAGAAATGCTAGCCTTTTACGCGGGACTGGTCGGTTCGATCACCGGGTTTTCCAACATGGTTGCCTCGCCGCTGCTGGGCCGTCTTAGCGACAAAATTGGGTCCGTCAAAATATTGGCAGTTTGCCTGGTTGGTGCGGCAATCTCCTTTATCCCCCAGGCCTTTGTCACGAACATATGGCAGCTGTTTGCTGCAAGGTTCATGCTAGGCGTATTTATGGGCGGTATGCTGCCCTCGGTCCAAACATTAATAAGCAACTTTTCACCTAAAGGAATGGAAAGTCGCGCTTACAGCTTTAATACCAGCGCCTTGAGTCTCGGCAACATGCTTGGTCCGGTTATCGGCGGCGTATTGTCCGGATGGATTCACATTCAAGGTCTGTTTATTATGGCGGCAGTTCTGCTGTTCGCCAACGCTTTATGGGTACGCAAAGCACTGTTTAACCGCCAGGCCCGCTCTGGAGAGCCATCTCCATAGACGGTATGATCCATTATGTTTCGGAGGTGCTGAATGAAAGTGAGTGTCAAAAAGGTTCTGTTCGTCATCGTATGTGCAGAACTGATGATCTGGTATTGGGCCCAAATGGACATCCGGGATCAGAACCGGCAAGTCGTCTACCATCAAAACATCCACGAAACGGAAGCGCCTCAGAAACCGCATGGTAACGGAGCTGCACTTAAAAAAGCGTCATAGATTGAACACGACTATTTATAGAAAAGCCGCTAACGCTGAACCCCAAGAAGGAGCCAGCATTAGCGGCTATTTTTTTCTGACTTAGCGAACTCTTGCGATGGCCAACCCGTCATAGGCTGGCAAAATAACGCCTTCTAGTCGCGGATCGCTGGCGATGCTCTTATTAAACTGACGCATCTTAACAATCCGGTTGCCCTTCTCCTCAGGATTCATGCTGCTTCCGTGCATCAGAGTATTGTCCCCGACAATAATTGCGCCCGGATTAGCCAGCTTGATCGCCCACTCCAAATAATTCGGATAATTGCCCTTGTCCGCATCGATGAAAAACAGATCAAACTTGCGTCCTTCCGACTCGAGCTGTGACAAACTGTCCAAAGCTTCACCTACCCGGTACTCCACCTTGTCTCCAAGTCCTGCTTCCTTCAGATTACGATACGCCATGTCAGCGTACTCCTGCTTCAGCTCCAAGGAATACAATCTCCCCTGCTCTCCTAAACCCCGCGCGAGACATATGCCGCTGTAGCCTCCGAGCGCTCCGATTTCCATTACACTGCGCGCACCTGTCATTTTAACAAGCAGCGTCAATAGCTTGCCGTAGCCTTTGGCAACCGATATATCCCTCATGCCACTATCGGCAATACTTTGTGTTACCTTCTCCAGCTGCTCATCCTGTTCCAATAAAGATTCTACATACTGCTCCGCCGTCGACTGTTCCATACTGCCATTTCCTCCCGAATCATTGTATAAACGCAACGTTTATCCTATACTAGACTATTGTATGGCTTTTCCAAAAAGACTTCAACTGAAGATGAAGCGTCAATACAGACAAACACACTGCGTCTTCACTAGACGTTAGCTTAGATACGGAGTGAATAAATGATATGTCAGAGATTCATTTGATCGCCACGGCTCCTATGGGGCTGGAGGCCGTTGTTGCCCGGGAAGTCCGGGACCTTGGCTACGACCAGGTTACAGTAGAGAACGGGCGCGTCACCTTCGTCGGAGACGAGCTTGCTATTGCCCGCTGCAATCTGTGGCTGCGTACCGCAGACCGAGTTCTCGTCAAGATGGGGCAGTTCAAGGCCCTCACCTTTGACGAGCTGTTCGAGGGTACCAAGGCATTACCATGGCCGGATTGGATTCCGGAGAATGCAGAGTTCCCTGTGGAGGGACGCTCCCACAAATCCCAGCTGTCCAGCGTTCCCGCCTGTCAAGGCATTGTGAAAAAAGCAATTGTAGAGAGCATGAAGCAGAGCTACCAAACCGAGTGGTTCCGAGAGACTGGAGCGCGGTACGTCATCGAGGTAGCGCTGTTGAACGATATAGCTACGCTGACCCTCGACACGACCGGTGTCGGTCTGCATAAGCGCGGTTACCGTAAGCTTGTGACGGAAGCCCCGCTCAAGGAAACAATGGCTGCAGCTATGATTCTGCTGAGCCGCTGGCGGGCGGAACGTCCGCTGTACGACCCGTTCTGCGGGTCGGGTACGATTCCGATCGAGGCTGCGATGATCGGGTGGAATTTGGCGCCGGGACTGCGGCGATCCTTCGCCGCAGAGGCGTGGCCTATCGTGCCTGAAGCCTTATGGGCCGAGGCACGGGAGGAAGCCTACGATCTCGTGCGGGACGATGTTCCGCTGGAGATTGTAGGCTCAGACATCGATAGCGAAGCGATCGATGTTGCGCTTGCCGCCGCCAAGGCGGCAGGGCTGGCGAAGGAGCTGAGCCTGCAGGTGCTGCCGGTGGCAAAAGCACGGCCGCGCGGCGATTACGGCTGCATTATTACAAACCCGCCATATGGCGAAAGGCTCGGAGATACCAGTGATGTCGAGAAGGTGCTGCGGCAGTTAGGCGGGATCACTTCCCAACTACCTACCTGGTCGACCTTTATCCTTAATCCTAACAAGCAATTGGAGCGTTATATGGGTCGTCCTGCGGACAAAAAACGCAAGCTGTTTAACGGTAGGATCGAATGCAACCTTTATCAATACTTGGCTCAAGGCGGTCTTTACGGCTGGCGCAAGGATCAAGGTAAAGAACCGGATCCATCTAAATAAGCAACGCATTGTAAGAGCGTATCTCTTCTTCCTAACGAAAAGACCGAAAAGACCATTCTACCGTTCATTGAACGTGAGAATGGTCTTTTTTACTTAGAGGCAAAACACTATTTGCTCTGGATGGGTAAATCCGGGTCCATAATGCCTTGTCCAATAAGCGCTGTTATGGCATCAACCGCCCAGCTGTCTGTTTCGCCGATTAATTTGACCCCCAGCGCAGGTGGAGCCTGTTTTAAATTTTGAATCATAACAGCTGCAGCTTCTCTCGTGAGCTGCATCCTCAAGTAGTGCTGATGGATTTGAACATGCCTCACACGGATGGGATCGAAGCCACCTCCATCTTGAAACAAAAGTGGCATGACATTCGAGTCTTGGTCCTTACCACGTTCCAGGAAACATCCAAAGCCGTTGAAGTACTCAGATGCGGGGCTGAAGGCTACTTGTTGAAGTCCCTGGAGCCGCGTGAACTTGCAGAAACAATTCGCCTTGTGTATCGAGGAGGCACTTTGATTGATTCGAGCATCTCGAGTCAGTTGTTCGAGGAGCATACCATGGTTACGAATAAAGCTGCGTTCAAAGCGGAGCAGCAAGCGGATGTCCCCAATTACGGTTTGACTTCGAGGGAAATCGAAATATTACAGTGGCTGTCCAAAGGACTTCGTTACAAATTGATCGCTGCGAAGCTGTTTTTATCCGATGGTACAGTTCGAAATTATGCTTCGAATGCGTATCTGAAGCTTGGAGTCCGAACTAGAGAGGAAGCCGTTCAGAAGGCTTCCGAGGCTGGGCTGCTTAGTCCTAAGTAAAGGACAGCCTATTGTTGTCCTTTACTTAGGACTTTTGAGAAAGCTTAGAAATTTAGAAAGTCGCTAAGGTTGGAGGTGGGGTGTCCCCTGGAGGAGCGTTAGCGGCCGCCTTTGTTATCGGGAAAATACCCTGAAAATATAAATATCATTTCCCGATAACAACAGCGGATGGAAGGGGACACCCCACCGGAGTACCGCTTACTCTTCTAACTTAAATTTGCTTTCTCAACAGCAAGAAAGGACAGCACATCGGCTGTCCTTTCTTTTTTCATCCTTCATGCCGCTCAATGAAATGCTCCCGGCGAGGACCGTTCGAAATCGAACGAATCGGAACACCGATCTGCTTTTCAAGAAACCGCACATATTGTTTCGCTTCCTCAGGAAGCTGATCAAATTCTTTAATCCCTTTAATGTCGCATTTCCAGCCAGGCAGCCATTCATAAACGGGGACAGCCTGCTCGAGCCTACCTGTGGTTGGAAACTGATCTATCCGCTCCCCCTGGATCTCATATGCAGTACAAACAGGGATTCGCTCTAGATAACTCAATACATCGAGCAGCGAAAGCGCGACTTCTGTAGCACCTTGCACCATGCAGCCGTACCGGGTTGCAACCGCATCAAACCAACCTACGCGTCGCGGCCGGCCTGTCTTGGAACCGAACTCACCGCCATCGCCACCGCGTCTGCGAAGCTCCTCACCTTCCTCACCCATAAGCTCCGTAACGAATGGACCTGCGCCAACACAGCTGGAATAGGCTTTGGCTACAGCAATAATGCGGCGGATCGCGTAAGGGGGAACGCCCGCACCTACAGGGGCAAAGCCGGCTAAGGTCGACGACGAAGTGGAGTAAGGATAAATGCCGTGATCCGGATCGCGCAGTGCACCGAGCTGCCCCTCGATCAAAATAGACTTACCTTCGCGCAGCATTTGATGGAGCAATGATGTCGTGTCACATACAAACGGTCGAATAGACTCGCCTTCTTGAAGCAGCTGCTCCAAGATCTGTTCTACTACAAGCGCTTCCTTGTTGTACAGATGTTCCATTAAAATATTCTTCGATTCCAAAGCTTGAGTCAATCTGTCCAGCAGCTGTTTCCGATTGTATAAATCGGCTACCTGAATGCCTATTTTCAAATATTTATCCGCATAGAAAGGCGCAATGCCGGACTTCGTTGAACCGAATTGCCTGCTGCCGAGCCTCTCTTCCTCCAAAGCATCGAACAGCATATGGTAAGGCAGCACGACTTGGGCACGATCCGATATCCGAACCTGAGGAGCAGGAACATTGCCCGCAATCAGCTTCTCGTATTCTTGAACGAGCCCGTTCACATTTAGTGCCGCTCCCGGCCCTATTACATTGATGACCTTCTCATGGAAAACACCCGAGGGCAGCATATGCAGCACGAATTTGCCGTATTCGTTGATGATGGTATGCCCAGCATTGTTGCCTCCTTGAAACCGAACCACAACGTCCGCACTGGATGCCAGCAAATCCGTTACTTTCCCTTTCCCTTCATCTCCCCAATTCGCTCCTACGACCGCCGTTACCATTCCATTCAAATGTATCCGCTCCTTCAGTTCATTTACTTACAACGTCATTATAGGATGTGTTATGATATAAATAAAATGAATAATATGAATATCTAATATAAACGGAGATAATAGATGGATTATAACTTGGATGCATTCAAAGTATTTCTAGCCGTTGCAAAAGCAGGGAGCTTCTCCAGAGCGTCCGAAGCTCTTTTTATCACTCAGCCCGCAGTTAGCCATTCGATCAAGCAGTTGGAGGAACAGCTGGGCGGACCGTTATTTTTCCGAACCTCCCGGGGAGTCAAGCTGACCGTTGAGGGTGAAGTGCTGCTGCGCTACGTAGAGCAGGCTTTCCAGCTTCTTGCGGAGGGTGGCCGTAAGCTGACCGAAATGCATCAAATGCTGGGAGGGGTCGTTCATATCGGAGCTAACGATACTGTATGCAAACATGTATTAATGCCCTACCTCGAAACCTTCCACCGTAAATATCCTGAAGTTAAGATGCATGTTACAAACCGCACCTCTCAGGAAACTATCAAGCTGTTAAAGGAAGGGAAAATCGATTTCGGCGTCGTCAATCTCCCTGTACAGGATAATCAATTGAACATCCATACCTGGAAGCCGCTGCACGATATCTTTGTAGGCGGTGCGACCTATAAGGAACTGAAGGATAAACCCCTCACGCCTGCCGAGCTGGCACTTCTTCCACTCATCATGCTTGAGAGGGATAGCACCATCCGTCAATATACGGATCGATATTTCCTGAGTCAGCAAGTTCGTTTGACCCCTGAATTCGAGCTCGGCAGCATGGATTTGCTTATCCAGTTCGCCAAGACGGGACTCGGTATCTCCTGTGTGACCGAGCAATTCATAAGCGACGAGCTGAACACTGGAGAGCTGATTCCCTTAAGACTCGAGCCCCGTATTCCTCCACGACATATAGGTATAGTGACACTGAAGGATGTCCCACTATCGTTTGCCGCTAAAACGATGCTTGATATTTGTTTACAGGAATCGCAATAGCTGGTGAACACAAAAAAGCATGCTTCACTGCATTTTCGCAGCGGAGCATGCCTTTCATTGCCCTTAATACTAGCAAGTTTTATACTGAAAGAACCAAGTACAGGTTCCTTTTCTTACTTAAGCCAGCCGTCTTGCTTCCAGCCTACAGCTCAAATAATCATACAAGCTTAAAAATAAATCGTTCACAAAATCACACCGAAATGAAAACTTCACTTCTCCACGCCAATAGAAGGTTAACAGATGACTGTTTTTACCCATGACCATCTCCACATCCCAGCACGGATTATGAAGCTCGAACACTTCTTGATTAATGAACATCTTGGGACCCTCATTCGACAAATACACCCCGATCAAATTGCTTCCCAATTTCGTAAAAAAGCCTTGCTTTGTCATAAACTCCCGTTCTTCACCCGACATCCGATACGATCCTCCAACCCCCAAATATTTCGTACCAAAACACATCAAAAAGACTCCTCTTCGCCTAGGCAGGAGTCCGCTATATATGCGTAACACCGTTCCTTCGGCAGCTGGCTGGCAAGAACCTACCGATTCGTAGCCCCTATAGCTTTGCGTCACAAGCTTTCACCTGCTTTGCCCTTATCGAGTTCGAAATCTCTCAGTTCGTGTAACAAAATACGACAACACTAGCATATAAGATAGGCCCTAAGGAATACATACTCTTAATTTCCTATTTTCATTACTTTTCTACAGACTTTAGACCTAATTTATAAATAAATTCTCCTCTGCGGTAAAATAAGGTCCCGAACAGTGTAATAACAGCCATCGTCACGAATAAGCCAGGCCCTCCCCAATGGGTAAGAAGAATACCCCCGACCAACGGTCCTATAAAATGTCCCAAATTGTTAAACGATTGAGCTCCAAAATAGGTTCCTCTCATCCCTTCCGGAGCTAGACGATCCACTAGTACATTAGCCTGCGGATAATTTAATATTTCGCCCAGCGTGAAAAAGAACATGGAAACCATAAAGCTGATCCATCCAACTGAGAACGCAAAACCGATATCTCCCAAGGCAAACATGACATTACCAACCGCAATCGCTACCATGGGACCCCATCGTTCAAACATCCTCGACAGCGGGACTTGAAGCAACACGACTACAATGGCATTTAAACTCATCAGCATAGCGAATAAAGTGGCGCCGCCGACAACACTTTTTTCAATATATTGCGATAAGGTTACTGTCATTTGCGAATACCCAATGGCCCCCATTATAGCGCCGCCAATGTAATAACGGAACACTCTATCTCTTCTCACTATGTTCCAAGCTGACAAGAGGGTCACGCCGCTGCGTTTCTCGCCTTCGATCTTTGTAATGCCGAACCGGTGCAGCAGCACCAGCAGACCTATAGCGTATAGCAGGTAAATAAAGCCTGTGATCATAAATGGCAGCCAAGCTTCCATCGTACCGAAAAAAGCACCTAGCAGCGGCCCTACCGAAACACCAACATTAATGGCAATGTAGCGCAAGGAAAATACTTTCAAACGCTTCTCCTTTACGGTTACATCCGCCATTAAAGCCTGGGATACCGGTTCATATAAGGAACGGCAAAGTCCGTTAAGCATATTGAGCAGCATGAAAGCTACGGGCGACTTCACCATGGCAAAGCCTAAGAATACGAACACCCAACCAATCAGCGCGGCCAACATAATGGTTTTGCGTCCCAGCCTGTCCGACATAGCCCCGCCGACAAATCCTCCTATCGTGGAAGCTAGCGGACCGAGTCCGATAATCATGCCTATTAATACAGGACTAAGCTGAGAATCCTTTGATAAGTAGATTGCTAGAAATGGCATGCTCATAGAAGAGGCCGTACGGGCTAATACGGTTCCGAAAAGAAGTACATGAACAATGGGGTGATACTCACGGAAAAAGTTAAGTAAACGTTGCATGCAGCGCACACCTTTGCAGTCATTCTATCTTTTTCAACCAATGGTAAATAAAAGATTTACCCATTATACTTCAAAACCCCCTTTCTGTCTGTAGACAAAAAATAGAGAGCCTTCATCGTAATGAAAGCCCTCCAGGCAAAAGCGTATTATTTCAAATCTTCACTCACTTTTATCATATACATTTGACTCAGATTTTGATTCAGCTTCAATTTACCCTGGTCATCATAACCGTCGACACCAAAATCATTATCGTTAACAACGGCAATCGTATTTTTATCAACTACTGTTAAGCCTTCTAATTTTTCATGGAGATAGCCTAGCTTGGCTACATCGACAACCATTTCCTTCGGCACAGGAACAATACCTTTGTCCTTCAGCTGAGCTGCCGTCAGTTTTTCCAAATCATCGCTTGCTTCCGTGCCTAACAGATTGGTCGCCTTAGAGAAATCGACTTTGTAAATGCGTTTGAGCTGTGCTTCTTCTCCCGCATTTTTATCACGCTCGTCGACCAACAAGACATCAGCACTCAATGCAGCCAAATCGCTGATGACAACGTCTTTTTGTTTTACATTTTTAAAGCTGGATGCATTTTCTGCGACATATACATACTCACCGATTACTTTCTTAGTAGCAAGATCCATTTTTAGAATACGCAGATTGCGGGAGTCTTCACCCGTCTTTTTATCCGGTACTGCCATAGGACTTTGAATCGAAGTGTATAGATACTTCCCGTCTCGCGAGATCGTCACGCCCTCAAAGCCCCGATTGGCGATGCGGTTGTTGTACACAGCCGGCAATGTATCATAGATCTCGGTCTGGGCGCCTGCTGCTACTAGCTTTTCTTTTGCTCCTTGCGGCACATAGCGGCCAATCACCGTTCCGTCCCGCTTCACTTGCAGGATGGAAGGACGGTACTCATCGGATAACCAGAATGTATCGTCACTTGGGCTGTAAGCAATCCCCTCAAGATCCAAGCCGTCAGGATCGTAACCCAGCTTCTTCGTTCCGGAACCATCATACGGAACCTCATCGCTTCCTTCCAAATTCGGCATTCCGGTCAAATCAGCCGTTTTGGAATACAGATCTGTTTTGCCTGCCGGCAGATGCAGCTTGATCGTCTCAAGCACTTCTATGCTGCCATTCGCAGCTTTAATTTTGTATAGGCGAGGAACATAAGTATCGTTAGGAAACGTCCGCAGCTTGTCCTTTCCGAATTCACCGTTGGGGCCGCGGTCTGCCAAAGTATAGAAAACATCAGCAGGATCGTTAGGCATATGGAGAAGTCCGGAGAAGCCGCCTTCTTTAATTCCCGCCGTAAGCTCAGGTGGATTTTTCCATTCATGAATTGCCTCTACTTTAGGCTGTTCCTTCAATTGAATGGTCTGAGTCGCCTCATTCCACTCCACTTGCTTTCCAAGCGCTTCACTAAGCGCGCGCAGCGGTACGTATGTGCTTCCGTCGATGACGACAGGATCTTTATCCAGCTTTACTGCCTTGCCATTGGAAATAATATTAAACTTCACCGCTACCGCTTCCAACGCATTTTGTGCTGCGCCCGCGGCTTGTGTTCCCATTAAAGCGAATACAGCCAGCATCGCGATCATCCATTTTCTCTTTCTCAACCATTTTTTCATAAAACTCCTCCGTACGATTCAGCATCAACTCACTTTTCAAGTATAGAATCGATTTGTTTACGGAATATGAAAGCGAATTTAAGTTATTGTAAAGAAAAAAAGAAAGAACGCTTAGCACCGGCTAAACGCTCTTAGAATGAAACAGCGATATATTATTTCACGTATTTCTTGGCTTTCTCAATAGCCTCGTCTTCCGTAGCTCCTGTAACATAACGACCATTAATAAAAATGAATGCAAATCTGGAGCAAGGCCCGCAGTACGATTTGCACGCAACTTTTATATCCGCATCGGGTGCTAACTTCTGAAGCTTGGGTACAGCCGTTTTCATTTTCATATGCTTGCATTTATCGCAAACGCGAATATCGTTCGCCATGGGTAAACCAAATCCTTTCGTAACCGCAGACGGCTTAGTGGTCGCCGTGGTTGCCCTTGCTAGGATTGGTTACAGCAAAGCCTTCTTCCGGCGTATAGAAATAATCGATCCGCACGCCGTCCAACAGCGGCTGGCCTTTTTCCAAAATGACGTCGATATTTTTGTCCGTGCTTACTACTTCATCCTTGTCCGTTGGGGTATCCAGGCTCATACCATAGTGAGCATGGTCGCCATGGCTGTGCGTAATGTAAATGCGCAGCTTTAAATCTTTGTTTTCTTCTTTTTCCATTTCAGCCAAAAGCATTTTGGCAGCGTTACGCGAAATTTTGCAGTTCATCTGTATGACATCTCCTACTGATTGTTTTCTCCTTATTGTAAAGAAACCTGTCCGGGAAAGCAACCTGATTATGTCGTTTTATCGCGCCGCTTCGACGAATTGGCGAATCTTGGACCATTCAAGCTTGGAGTTCTGGAATACGCTGGCAAACGTTCCTTTCGTATCCGTATCAAGATGATATTCATGAATCGCATCTGTGTCTTTCAGCAAATGGCCCGTCAATATGCAAACCGCCGTTGATTCTTTATCTATGACACCTTGGCGTACCAGCTTACGAAGACCGGCAACCGATGCGGCAGACGCCGGCTCACACCCGATTCCGCCCCGATCCACCTGTGCCTTGGCATCCATAATTTCCGTATCCGTTACGGAAACCGTGACACTGCGGTTAGGCTTCATCGTATATTGCAGCGCTTTTTTCCAGCTGGGCGGATTGCCTATATTGAGCGCCGTAGCCCTTGTGGAAGGATTAGACTCCGGCTTCAGTATGTTATGGCCTGCCTCCATCATTGCATGGAACGGACTCGCCCCTTCCGCTTGTACTATGGCTACATTGGGCAGCTTATCGATGAAGCCTAGTTCATGCAAATCCTTGAGCCCTTTTCCTAAAGCCGTGGCATTGCTCAATGCTCCTCCGGGAACAACGATCCAATCCGGCAGCTGCCAACGAAGCTGATGGGCGATTTCATATATGATGCTTTTTTGCCCCTCGATCCGGAAAGGATTCATGGAATTGCACACATATAAGCCCATCGCCTCGCTGTATGACTCACTAAAACGAATGCCGTCATCATAAGTGCCTGGAAAAGAAAGCAAATGAGCACCATAGGCCAATGTCTGCAGTACTTTGTTCATCGAGATGCCATGCTCAGGAAGAAATACGAAGGAAGAACAGCCGGACAGCGCAGCGTACATAGCCAATGAAGAGGAAGTGTTCCCTGTCGAGGTACATGTAAATTTCGTATAGCCGAGATATCGTCCGTGGGATACCGCCACCGTCATGCCATTATCTTTGAAAGAACCACTCGGATTTTCACTTTGCGCTTTAAGCTTCAGCTCTCGTATCCCCGCATATGCAGCTACAGCCGAGGAAGCATATAATCCGGTGTTTCCCTCATACTTCGTAGCGATGTACTCTTCAGGCAGCAGCGGATGAATCAACTCCTTATAACGCCATACTCCGCTCGCATAAGGAGTCATACGTTCCGACAGCCGGCTGTCGAACTCTCTCTTTAAACGTTCGCTGTCGACAGCCCTAAAATCATGCAGGATATCCAGTAAGCCTCCGCATGAGCAAATATAAGGATTCCGAGCTTGCTCGACAGTCAGCTCGGCTCCGCAATCCGTACATTGAAACCGCATGGTAAGCACCGCCTTTAAAATTGAGTTTTATTTGCTTACCATTTACAATAAAGGAATCCAAATCATAAAACTAATATATGTATCTTATAAAAATATAAATAAAATTTATGCTTGAAGGGAGCTGCGGTATATGAATTTGCACGCCCTAAAGCTTTTTTACGAGACGGCGGCTCGAGGCGGTGTGACCAAAGCGGCGGAAGCTCTACACATAAGTCAACCTGCGGTAACCGCACAAATTCGCAATTTGGAGCAGGAGCTTGGATTAGTACTGCTAGCCTCCCAGGGACGCGGTGTTCAACTAACAGAGGCCGGGGAATTGCTGTACGGCTATGCAGTGAAGCTATTTGCCCTGGAGAAGGAAATGGACGTTCGGCTGAATGATTATCGCAGCGGGCAGCTTGGCAAGCTAAGAATCGCCGCAACCTACCTTCCGGCCAACTATGTACTACCGGTCATTATGGCTGCCTACAAGCAGCAATATGAGCATGTAGATCTCATATTGACGACCGCTAACTCCCAATCGGTGTATCATAAGCTGCTCCATTATGAAGCCGAGCTTGCCTTCATCGGCGGGAGCAAAGAGGCGCCGATCGGCATCGTACGCGAGGAGTTGATGGAGGACGAGCTCTGGTTCATCGTTCCTTCCGGTCATAAGCTGGCTAACGCCAACGTTGAATTGAAGGACATGATGAAAGAGCCGTTTATTCTGAGAGAGGAAGGAAGCTCGACCCGCGATAAGCTGTTTGCCTTGTGTAAGCTGCATAACGTCGAGCCTCCAAAAGTAGGCTTGCAGTTTAACGGCCTTGGGGAAACGATACGTGCCGTCATTTCCGGATATGGCGCTATCTTCGTCTCCGCTATCGAAGTAAGCGAACATGTTCGACAGGGCACAGTAGCGAGAGCCCATGTCCAAGAGGTGCAGCTGACCAATCCGATTGCGCTGTACAGCAGAGCCGGCGAGGAGCTCTCACCGGCTGCCCGAACCTTTGCTTCCTTTATGAAGCAAAGAATGCCGTTCCTCTTGAAACCATAACGATTCCGTCAGAACCGTACGCGCCGGAATTGTCTCTGCGATGACCTGCCCGTGGCTGATGACATAGCGGCAAGCAGCCTGCCTACAAAGCAGCTCAGCCGTATCGACAGCCGGCAGCAGAACGAAGCTTGCCTGATTGCCTACTTCCAGACCGTAGCTGTCCTCGATCTGCAAAGTCTTCGCTCCCCGGATCGTAACCATGCGCAGCACCTCTTCCAGCTCCTCGCGCCCTGTCATGTGGGATCTTTCCCAGCTATGCTCACAATGCGGTATCGCTCCGACACCGTCTGCACCTAGCCTTAGCGCCTCCTCCAGGCGCTCCTCATTATCCGGGCAAGCACAAATACCATCCTGCGGAAAAACAATGACCTGCAGGTTCATTAGGGCCTCACCCGTATAGGCCAGCTCTTTTATTTTATTACCAGGCTATTTTTTTCTCTTCAGAAAATCCCAATACGGCTGCCCTTGCTGGATATATACCGTGCGACCAAAGACATCTGCAAACGTTTTGATCGCTTCTTCTTTACGGAACATTAGCGCTTGTGGACTGATTTGAAACGTGGTGGCAACCGATACGATCGGTATCCCCTGTTTGCGTGCTAATAAAATCTGATCTGCATGAGCAATTCAGCTTCTTGTGATACTCTCTGTTGAGCACAGGATTAGCATAAGTATTGCTGTAAACATTGGGCTATACTCCTATTAAACAACTTCACAGTGGCCCCCCCACTTTCATTGTCCTAATTTTTCAACAGCTCTAATGATGGACCCATATCCGGTACAACGGCAAAGATTCCCGGATAATCCTTCTTCCACCTCCTGCCGGGTAGGGCACGGGTTGTTATTTAACAAGCCTTTGACTGACATGATCATCCCTGACGTACAATAACCGCATTGAAAAGCTCCCTCTTCAAGAAACACTCGCTGCACCGGATCAGATTCCGGCCCCTCCAAACCTTCGACGGTCATAATATTTTGATCCATGCATTGGTAAGCCATAACTAGACAGCTGTTAACCGTCCTGCCATTCATCAACACCATACAAGCGCCGCACCGTCCCATTTCACAGGACACCTTAGTTCCGGTAAGCAGAAGATCGTCTCTAAGAATTTCAACAAGCCTTCGAGTAAACGGCACCCCTTGCAATACCACCTCACTGCCATTCAGAACACATCTCCAGCTCATCAACTCATCCTTCCTCATAACAACCGCCCCCTTTCCCCAGATCTACCGTCTCAATCAATTGCTCCGGAGTAATAGGCAGTCTGGTTACCCATCGATTCGTCGCATCTCGAACAGCTGCCGCAATAGCAGGAGCTACAGCCACCGTTCCAATCTCCCCGATACCACGGGGACCATACGGATCTCCTTCCGGAAGCTCTTCAATAGCTTCCAAGCTGAACTTGGCCGGAGTATCAGGTAAAGTTGGAACAAGATATGCATCCAAATTTCGGGTAACATAATGGCCGGAAACCATAAGAGCGTCCTCCATTAACGTGAAGCCGAGCGCCATGCTGCTCCCGCCCTCAATTTGACCCAAAAAGCCCATAGGGTTAATGACCGGACCGGCAGCAACAGCATGAAATTGATCCAATACCCTCACTCTTCCAGTCAACGTATCAACCTCCACCTCTACCGCTACGCCTGTGTACGTATAAAGAAAGTGACCTCCTACCACTGCATCTGGCGTCGTCGGGAAATGAATCTGACTGGCTACACGTATCGGTTCTTGGGCCTCATCCGCCAAATGTTTGTAGGTAACGAGAGGAACGGATTTATTTCCTTCTTCCTTCGCTGCCTGAAGCTCTGAGCGCATCCATATGCCTCGCGGACCCGTCTCCATTTCTTCCGCAGCCACCCCTGTTTGACGAGCTGCTTCCTTCAGCAGCTTATCTACAAACGGCTGTCTCATCCGCTGAAGCGCCTGCCACAGCATCGTCGTTGCTCTGGAAGCGGTACTCGAGCCGCTGTGCGGAGCGCGATCCGTATCGCCAATGATCATCTCCACATCTTCTTTGTCGCAACCAAAATGATCCAACAGCATGATCTGCAATGTTGAGAGCAGCCCCTGACCGAATTCCTCGTAGCCGAAAGCCGCTTCAATCTTACCGCTTCGATTCAAACATAGCTTCCCTCCTCCGAAGTCAGGAAGCCCGAAGCCAAGTCCAGAGCCATGCATTGCTACAGATGCGCCAATTCCCCGATGTATCCACGGAAGCTGGCCTTCTCTGCTCCCGCAAGAGGCTTTTCTGAGCCAAACATCACTTTGATTGATCGAATTCCATACCTGCCGCGCCCCTTCTGTAGCAACGATACGCTGCCCCATTGGCCCCGGATCATCCTTCTCCCGAAGATTCATGCTGCGAAACTCCCACGGGTCCATACCTAGCTTCGCCGCAAGCCGATCTATCTGCCCCTCCAGTGCAAAGATAACCTGATTGCCCCCAAAACCACGGAATTCACCGGAAACTCCGTTATTCGTATAAACCGATACCCCTTCAACATCAACATGAATCATCCGGTAAGGCCCCATTGCATGCTCAGTAGCAAAGTTTAGTACGGCCGGGCCAAGCGTAGCGTACGCACCGGTATCAGCAATGATCCGTACTTGGTGAGCCACAAGACGTCCTTCCGCGTTAGCGCCCGTACGCATCGTAATTTTCATTGGATGCCGTTTCAAGCCTGAGCGAACCGACTCCCAACGATTCTGATGAATTTTCACAGGACGACCGCTTTTCAAAGCAAGGAGCGCTCCGAAGGGCTGTATGTTCAGCTCATCCTTTCCACCGAACGATCCTCCAATCGGACTCGAAACGATCCGAATATCCTCTTCCGGCATCGCCAATATCCGCGAAAGCTGCATCCTATCCTTGTAGCCGTGCTGCGTGGGCGCATATACCGTCAACCGCCCATCAGCCTCAGGAACAAACAAGCCCCCCTCCGTCTCCATATAAGCGTGCATTTGACGCGGAGTATAATAGGTCTCCTCCACCACAAAAGCACATTCCCGGAATGCCGCCTCCGCATCGCCTCGTTTATAATTCGTGCGGTGCAGCACATTCCCCGAAGGGTGAAGCTTCAAAGCTTCAGGCTTCATGGCTTCCTCAGGATCCTCCAGAACCGGGAGCTGAACATACGTAACTTCAATAAGCTCCAGAGCCTTCTCGGCAATATCCAAGCTATCCGCCGCTACCGCTGCCACTGCATCCCCGACATACCGGACTCTGTCCTCGCATAGTACAGGCTGATCTGGAATGGCAATTCCAAACCGGTTCATTCCAGGCACATCCTTGCAGGTAATGACCGCCCGAACGCCTGGCAGTTTCTCTGCTATATCCGTCCGAATGGATAATATCCAAGCATGAGCATGCTCACTTCGAAGCACCTTCCCGTGCAGCATTCCATCCATGTGCCGATCCGTCAAATAAGACAAAGCTCCGGTCACTTTTTCCGGACCATCAGGACGGATATGCCAACGAGTGCCCGCCGTTTCTTTAGTCAACAGCATCGTCATTCCCCCTTCGGTTTACCAGCCTATCCTTAACCTTACTTCATAGAAATCATGTGTCGCTGGCTTCTCGAAGCCTAAACATTTTCCAAAGCTCCGATATAATCAAATTGGAGGCTGCCTTTTGGCGATACTCTGCCGAGGCAAAGGCATCCTTGAACCCGTTCCATTCGGAATTCAAACTAATTAAAGCCTGTCGCATGAGCGGAGGCGTTAACCGCCTTCCTTCCAATAAAGCCTCTGTCTCTATTAACCTCTTCGCAGTACTCGCCCCGCCACCTACCGCCAATCTAACCTTCTGCAATATCCCTTCCTCATCCACCTTCATACAACCCGCAACCGTGACAAGAGAGGGAACGAACGCTTCTCTGCGACCTACTTTATGATAAAAAGCTTTCCTATCTTCAAAAATGTTGTCCCCCCCGTCAACAGACGCCTCCATCATGATTCCAGAAAGAATAGCGTGTTCGGAAGCCGAGGCGGGATTTTCATCGGAAGATAACCAATCTTCCAAGCGAACCACTATCCAACCTTTCCCGTGAAACCATACCAATTCAGCATTTTGTACAAGCAGTGCAGGGATAGCGTCACCGATTCTCGAAGCTATATTGCCACCGATTGTCCCAAGGTTACGTATAGACGGTGCTGCAATATGCCGGCAAGCTTCACGCAGCAGCACATTGCCCGAATGGTGCCGACACTCTTCGAGATTCGTCAACGCACCTACATGCAGCATAGAGCCGATATCCACTCCTGCCTCACTCTGGCAGCGAATACCCTTCAGCTCCGAAATAGCCTCCAGACTGATTAAATGGGCAGGCATTGGAGTAACATCCGCTTCCCATTGCGTTCGAAGCAGTGTTCCACCTGAGACATAACAACTGTCCGCTCCAAGCTTACTGCGTAGCTCCCACGCTTCAACTATACTTGTCGGCCGCCACACTCGAGGGACCGCAAACCTATCGTAAGAACCCACCGCCATAGCCGAATCCCTCCTTTTCAATAAGCAGACTATTTGTTCAAAAACGTTGTTCCCTTCTATACGAAACTCCTAAAGAACCTTCCTCCTGCCGCCAACGCTTTTTTCCGTGCAACCGTATCGACTCCCCAATTGCGTTTTGCGTCATTTTAAACAACACATATCTGACATAAAATAAGTAAAAAAAATTTAGCACCTTCTTGCCTTCACCCTTTAAGATAATAAAATCGGACTCGCTCCAATTCCTCAGGCGTGTCCGCATCCAAAAACCGATAATGTTCATCCTCTTCAATAACCATCCCACTGTAATGAGGGAGAAAAAATAGCGCTCTCGCCCCCTCATCACCCTCCAGTTGACCGACAGCCTCAAACATAGATCTGGCAATCAGCACCGGCGGCCTCGGAGCCCCCATGCAGCCTACAGCACAATAATCCAATTGTGGTCGCTTCATGAAGGATTGAATCAATCCATCAATCATACTGGCAGTGATAAACGGCTGATCGGCTAACATAACAACAACAGCTTCCGGAACCTCCTGCTCACACGCCTTTTGCAATCCGCTTCGCAACGAATGCGCCATCCCTTTGTCTGCATCCAAACAATGTATACTCCGCAACCGCCTTCCTTCCACTTTCTTCAATGTTGTCGGTAGCCATTCCACTCCTTCTTCCCGCCTCGTTACAATAACAATGTGATCTAACGAAGACTGAAGAGCCCGCTCAAGAGCAATCCCTCCCAATCTCCTGTTAGGCTCGAGCTCTATCGAAAGCTTGGAGCACCCCATTCGTTTGCTTTGGCCCGCTGCCAAATATATCCCCGCTATTTTCAACAACAACACTCTCCCTTCCGTTAAATTCCTTCATACCCATTCTCCGCACTTGAATCAATTCCGCCGCAATACTAACCGCTATCTCTTCAGCACCATCCGCACCAATGGGCACTCCTACCGGAAAGCGAAACCATGGCGGTGGCACCTCCCCTTCCAGCAGTCTCTCCGTCCTGACTTTCGACCCCATAATACCTGCATATCTTACTTGGCGAGAAAGAAGAAGCCTCACTAACTCCTGGTCTTTAGGAAAGGAGTGACTCATAACAACGACGAAATCCCCATAACTTAAACCCGACCGCTGCAGCACCTCCTTCGGACTGCCAATCAACAATTCCGCCTGATCGAAACGTTCACTTGTACACAACCCTTCACGCCAATCCGCAACCTTTACACAAAATCCACTCTGCGCAGTAACTCTGGCCACAGGTATCGCATCATCCGACGCACCGAACAGAAGCAGGCGAGGCCTCGGTGCATAAATACATTCCAAGACACGGCGCCCCCCAACGTCGAACACTCGCGCCGAATCCCTGACTGACTCTTCATTCGCCTCCTTCATTCTATAAGAAACAACCTCAGCACCATCAGAACCTAACCTTCGTATAAAACAGACTGTTTCACCACTATCCAGCCGTTTATTCAGTTCAACCAATTCCGCCAACAAACACCCTTGCACAGGCTCCAGCAGCACTCGAATTTTACCTCCGCAGCCGACGGCATCCCCCCAGGAATAATCGTCAGCCGGACGCATATCATACTCTACCCACTGAGGTAAACCGGATTTCAATATATCCTCCACTCGTTCATTCAAATCAGCCTCTAGACACCCTGGACTTATTCCACCCCTCCGCCCCGCATCCCCCATAAGAAGCATCGTCGCGCCAGCCTTTCGATAAGCATGCCCCTCCACTTCCACAACCGTTGCCAGAACCGCCCCCGTTGTCTCCGTGCGAAAATATACCGCAAGCAAGCTATGCATATCCATGGAACCGCCCCCTTTCCACTACACCGTCGCACTCATGCCACCTACATCCGTTTTAACAGCCTACTTACCGCCCGATCCGATTCCCGAAGCACAATTTCCTTATCGACTGTCAAATGTCGTTTCCCCTCCAAAACGATTTTACCGTCAATGAGAACCGTGTCCACATCTCCTCGAGTTGCAGAATAAACCACTCTCGAATATGGGTCGACGTCCCAAGAAGGGAATGCATGAAAATCATTGAGATCAAGCATAATTAAATCCGCTTTCTTCCCCGGCTCTATACTGCCGATTTCCCCTTCCATCCCAAGCACCTCCGCCCCTCCCATGGTCGCCATCCTTAGCACCGTTTTGGCATCCATTATCGTCGGCCCGTGTTGTACCTTCTGCATCAAGGCAGTCAAACGCATTTCCTGAAACATATCTAAATTATTGTTGCACGGCGCACCATCCGCACCAATACCAACATGGATATCTCTGAGCAAAAGATCCGGCACCTCGGCCACACCAGAAGCAAGCTTCAGATTCGATCCAGGACAATGCGTAACCTTAACTCCCTTATTCTTAATAATCCGTTTTTCCTCATCGTCCAGCCATATGCAGTGCGCCAAAATCAAGCTTGGATTAGCCAATCCAATATGGTCGAGATAAACGACGTTCCGCATCCCCCGCTCCTGCTCAACCAATTCGATTTCGCCCCGGTTTTCCGATGCATGAGTATGAACCTTCACCCCGTACTTGGCGGATAAATCCCGCACTTCCGTCAGCAGCCGTTCCGTACAAGAAACGACGAAACGAGGACAAAATGCGTATCGAAGCCTTCCATTATCAAACCCATCCCATTTCTCCAGCAGCTCCACACTTTGTCGGAGTGACCTTTCCGTGTCTTCCAGCAAAGCAGCAGGAACCCCCGCGCCATGATCCATCATAACCTTGCCTGATACCGCTCGGAGTCCACTCTCTGCCAGCGCCCTGAATGCCGCGTCTGCGTAATTGACCGTCTCCATATCCAGAATCGTCGTCGTTCCACTGCGAACCAGCTCTCCAATTCCAAGCAGCGCTGAATAGTAGACAGATTCCTCGTCATGCGCAGCCTCCAGAGGCCAAATCCTGTTACGCAGCCAATCCATTAATTCCATGTCATCCGCTCTACCGCGAAACAACGTCTGACACAAGTGAACGTGGGTCTGTATAAATCCCGGCAGCAGCACCTTGCCCTTCCCCAAAATAATGCGATCCGCCTGTTTTTCTAAAGCTCCCAAATCAGCTGCAACATGAACTATACGATCATTTTCAATCCAGACATCCCCAATAAACAGATCATCCGTTGAATTCATCGTTATGATTTGTGCTTGTTTGATTAATAGTCTCATTACAACCTCTCCTCCTAAAGCCAGGGAAGCTAACCGCTTTTCAGCATTTGCCTGAATACGAACATCAGCTTCAACCTGAGTAAATCGTTCACATTTTTAAAATCAACCTCCAATATTCCCCCTATCTTTTCCAATCTATATGCAGCCGTGTTACGGTGAATAAATAATTGTTTAGCTGTTTCATTAACCTACCCATCATTCTCAATGAACGCCTCCAGTGTACGCAGCATTTCCCGAGAATATTCGGGATCTTTATTCAATAAAGCATCCAACACTTCCACGCAATAGGTCCGCATTTTCCCCTGAGGCAGCTTCTGAAACAAATAAGACAGCTCCACTATCTCAAATTGCACAATGGCATCCTTCAATCCCAAGCGTTCTGCCAATCCATATGAGCCTACACATTCGTTATATGCCTCTAGCAGCGAATCCGGCCGTTTTTTCTTGTTACTCACACACAACCGTGTCACTTTCCCTTCCTGTAAGCCACCAATAACCCCCTGCAAGCATTTAGTCAAAATATCCGGAGCATCCATGACATTCACAGATTTAATGACCCTTGAAGTACCGGACTTTCCAGCAATCACCCCGGCCTCCGACAAAGGATAAATCAAGAGCGCTTGTTCCACGGTCAAATGCACAGCCATCCCCACCTTCAATTGACATCATTAGTTTCAATCGAACAAAACAAGAGGATCATGTGTCTTCACGTTATTTTAATGTAATTTTATATAACATTATATAGATCGAATTATTGATTTTCAATATTTGTGTTATATAATATTACACAAAATACATTGTGATACCTCCGTTTCAATAAAACCAACCTTTTTCCCCAACACAGAAAAGACCCCTACCGGACTTGCCGATAAAGGTCATACTCGGGTAAATCAATAACATTTCATATACGGAAGCCTGACTTCAAGCTCACTTAAATATTTGTTAGTAGATGCTCCTCTGGGTATCAGTCCCGGGAAACGGGAATTATTTGTGCAAACGTATTTCCACGCTCGAGACTCGGCAGGCCTGGCTTGCTATTTTTTTCTTTCTTCTTTACTATTAATATAGTAGCGAATCTTTGATTACATTATTACACGATAGTTATTTACTTACCTTAATGTAATCAACTATAAAGGGAGAGGATGGTTTTCCATGTCCATGTCAGAAGCTGAGAACAACCAAACGGTCATTCAGAAAAACAACTATGTCCCGAAACAACCTACCCATATTGAATGCTCTATTGAAAAAACGTTGGATGCAATCGGGGGGAAATGGTCCTTTCTCGTTCTCCGGGAATTATTTGGCGGAACCAAGCGATTCGGAGAGCTTCAAAAGAAAATAAAAGCCATCAGTCCCAAATCATTAACCGAAACGCTGCGCCATTTGGAAGAACAAGGGGTTCTGGAGCGCACTGCCTACCCTACTGTTCCTGTCACCGTAGAATATACCTTAACACCCAAAGGGCAGGATCTTCATCAAATCTTGAAAGAAATGAAGCTCTGGGCCGCTAAATGGTCCTAACATCCCCCGCTGACGAGGTGTAGAATGATAGCGTTTTATAGAAAATATTGGAAAACTGTTTTCGATATTGCTTTACTGCTGATCACAGTCTATTTGTTTATGCTGCTTTTCAGCTACTTGTACCGAATTGCAACTCCTATCTTCCTCGCCTTTATCATCTTTTTAATTATCGAGCCGCTAGCCCGTTTTCTACATAGGAAAGGGTTGAGCAAGAGCATTGCCTCAGCTATATCAACCGTCGTGTTCATCCTTGTTATTTTAGGGGCACTGACCGGGGTCGGAGTTATATTTACAAGTCAAATTTTAAGTTTGAAAGATAAGCTGCCGGAATATTCGGCCATACTGCAGCATCAGCTCATTCTTAAAACCGAATTGCTGCAGAGTCGAATCGAATCGATGCCCTCCTTGCCTGATGATATCGTTCAGAAAATAACGGAATATTCCACTCAGATTACGCAAAAATTGACCTTATTGGTCGGGCAATTTCTAACCGGAACTTTCACCATGCTGACAAGCTTTTCTACGTTTGTCGTTAATTTCGTTATCGCTATTATATTGGCTTATTTCTTAAGTATTGAGATTGAATCGTGGAAAAGAATAGCGAAGAAAAAAACACCCAAAACGTTTAAGTCGGCCTTTACGTTTCTAAGGGAAAATGTTTTAAAAGGCATTATTGGTTATATCAAAGCACAATCTAAATTGATCAGTTTGACGTTCATCGTTATTTTTGTTGCATTGCTTATACTTGGAGTGAAAAACTCATTCTCTATCGCTTTGCTTGCGGCTATATTCGATGTACTCCCTCTACTCGGCGTATCGACACTGTTCATACCATGGATCATCTACTTGTTTGTCGTTGGACAAACGGTGCTTGCTATATGGTTAACTGCGCTGCTAGGGGTTGTCATACTGGTGCGTCAAATTATGGAGCCGAAGATTACGGGGGATTCCCTCGGAGTTTCTGCTTTCACTATGCTGTCTTTTATGATTATTTCACTCTCTCTGTTCGGGGTTGCCGGATTGCTGCTGTCCCCTGTTCTGATCATTACTATTAAGGCATTGTATGAGCAAGGATACCTGCAGAGATGGATTCGTTGGCCGGAAGGCGAATAAGCCATACAACAGCTGCTGACTAGCAGCAAATGTACAAAAGCTCGAACCGAGGTTCGAGCTTTTGTCATTTAATTGATAAATATTTACGTTCCGCGCGGTCCGTAAAAAAGTTCATTAGAAATAAGGTTACCGCAATATCGTCGATAGGCACGAAAGGCATGACATCAGGTATGATCCAGTAGACAATAACCGGAATGGCAAACAACAGCTTCTCGGATAAAGGCACTTTAGGAGAAGCGAGCAAAGGGCCTATGCGGCGGAACACATGTCCCCAGTATTTGAATGATATGAGTCGTTTCCACATCTGCATTCCCTCCTTGATGCACGGCTTCCTTCTAGTATAACTGACTTCTCCGCAAAAACAAAAGAAGCCGCCCATAAGGACTGCCCTGATTGACGAGAAACCAAAACTGGAAATGTTGCTATATACTCCAGTGGGGTATGCCCCTCCAGCCACTGTTGTTCTCCTCCGAGGCATACCCCACCTACCCATATAGCCAATTTCTCGAAGTAACAGGTTTCTCAATAGACCAGCCACCATAAAGAAGGTCTTTGTACCTAAATTTTTAAAGCTTCCAGCATTAATCTAGAGACCGCATCATACATTCTCGGAAACTGATCGAGAGAAAGCGGATTCACTCCCAAGCCTGCCTCCACTGTAAATCCCGGTCTACGGAACTCCTGGATGAACCAATCCTTGTATCCTGCATCACTATCCGTAAGCTTTATGGGAATGTATCCGCTCACTCGGGCCAGCCGCTTAACAATCTCTTCGGACTCAGGCGGTTCAAAGTCCCGATAGTTCCAATATATTTCTTCTCCCTGCGTATGGAATGCAAGTACCATTCGGAAACAGTGTCTCCTCGTAAAGTCAGCGATCGCACAAGCTTCCGGTTCACAAAGCGGATATTCTCCCGCATAATCTCTTGGACCAGGTCCCTTCACACCCCTTCGTTCCTTCTCTGCGTCCCAACCGGCGGGAAATTGATCGTTGAGGTCAACACCCCGAATATTAGCTTTCCAGCCTGAAAAATCTGTGGAACCCAGGTTCCATACCAGCACCTGCTTATAATGCGGCTGTTCAAGAGATAACCTGCCTTGCACAAGCTCTACCCCATCCGGGTTTACCATAGGAACAACCCAAATCGTCGTCTGCCTGAACCGTTCACATACATTGTCGCCATAGAGCTGGTCGCTATTTGCATATGCATCAGCATAATCTTCCACAAATTTCATAAGAAGCATCGACGTAATCCATTCGTTAGCATGGAAGGAGCCGTTAAAATGAACATGACTGGACCCGCCCCCAATTCTCAACACAGGGATACTCTTGCCTAGCACACTAAACCCTATATTATCTACATGAATAAATGAATACCGTTCTTCCAACCGCGTAATATCCTCAACCAAGTCCACATATCCATAAACTCTACTCGTGTCAACAATCGTCCGCTTCATCCTCTGCCCCCTTACATTTCACATTAATTGTGACCTGTTAAGAAACTTCTAATATGTATGCGAAGCAAAGAGCTGTTCATGCTAACTGCCAAATAAAAACAGGCGATTCGTAGAAATCCGATTCGCCTGTTCGTTATTAAATAATATGAGGTACTTGCCAAACAACGGGTGTCACACGAATGTGATCGTTCAACCATGATTGGGCTATTTGTTTGAACATTGTAGGGTCTCCGCTGCACAGAAATTGATGGACAGGGATCGAATTGGACGTCGCCAGCATCCCTTTATGATATAAGATCGTGCTAATTTCTCTTGCTGTTTCATCTGCAGAGCTGATCAATGCTACATCAGGTCCCATTACATCCGAAATGGCGTCTGACAAAAACGGATAATGTGTACATCCGAGAATCAGGCAATCCATCGGTTCATATTTCAATCGTTGAAGCGACTGCTCGACGACCATTCGGGTATGCTCCGTATAAAATTGGCCGGTTTCCACCAACGAAGCGAGCTTGGGACAGGATTCGCTGAAAACTTGAATGTGCGGTGAGATTTGACGCAGCGCTTGCTCATAGGCATTGCTTTTGATCGTGCCTTCCGTTCCGATAACGCCTATTATGCCATTACGCGTCGTTTTGATTGCAGCGCGCGCTCCTGGATGAATAACGCCAACCACAGGAATAGACAATCGTGCGCGAATTTCATCCAATGCTACAGCCGTTGCTGTGTTGCAGGCGATAACAACCATTTTCGGTTGGAACTGCAATAAATAATCGACGATTTGATGCGTATACTGAACCACTTCGTGTGAAGCTCTCGGTCCGTAAGGAGCCCGAGCCGTATCGCCAAAATAAATGATCTTTTCTTGCGGGAGCTGGCGCATAACCTCTCTTACAACCGTCAGCCCGCCTACTCCTGAATCCAGTATGGCTATCGCTTGCTGCACAAGTTTTCGCTTCCTTTGACTGTGAATTGATGAGACGCTGCATACCTCTAATAGAGTATGATGGTAGAAGAAGAAAGGTACCATGAAACACCACTGATACCTGCGCCAATTCATAATACCAGAAGGCACAATGCCTTTCCATCATTCAAAGCTAAAGAAAAGCTATCATTTAGATGATGCTTGTATATCATTTAGCAACGCAAATTCATAACCTGCCTCTTTTACGCCTTTGATGATGCGATCCAATGCTTGGATATTTTCCTCAGAGCCCTGATGCATCAGGATAATATTGCCGTCATGCAAATTATTCATGATATCGTTATAAGGATCGTCCGGCCCATTTTTCCTAGGCTCCCAATCTCTCATCGCCGTCGACCAAAATACAGAAGTATATCCCATGTCAGAAACCATGCTTAGCAGATGCATATTATAGCTTCCGTACGGAAAGCGGAAATACGGCTGAATGTCTTTGCCGGTCACTTCCTTGTACAGCTTTTCGTAATCTTGTATTTCTTTCTTCACTTGGGCGTCAGTCTGCTTATTCATATCTGTATGAGTCATCGTATGATTGGCTACCAAGTGTCCGTCCGCTACCAGCTGACGAACAAAATCCGGATCTTTCTTTACATTATATCCAGCTATGAAAAAGTTGGCCTTCGCATCGTTATCCTTTAACGATTTAATCAATAAATCAGTATCTCCTAGCGGACCACCGGTATCAATGGTTAAATAAACCTTTTTCCCGCTTCCTACCCATAGCGCCTTCATATCTTTAGTGAATGTTTTCGTTTCATTGGGAAAATTAGGAACTTGTCCCTTCGGCTTCTTCATGTAATACCATGAGAGTGCCTTCTTATCATTCGCTGATGCAGTCTTGGTGTTGGATGGCGGTTGATAGGTAGCCTCTGTTGCCGTCTTTTGTGCGGGAGCTTCCTTGGCAGGTTCCGGAGATGCAACGACAGGCGATTCGGTCGGCTGGTTAACAGAGTCCTTCCCTGCAGCAGCAGTATCCGTAGCAGAATGAACACCATCTGCTTTACCTTGTGATCCCGAAGGTGTGGCCGGTGGCGCAGAGGGAGGCTGGTTCCCCGCTCCAGCTTCATTTGACGCTAGCTGCTTGTTCTCCTTAGTTGCAGCCTGTTCTGAGCAAGCCAACGTCGTCAAAACTAGGCAAAAGATTACTGCGATGGCACCGATTCTAGAGCTAGTCATCATCTTCGGAGTCCCCTTTTGGATAAAATAGATCGATCAATGCGAATTTTTGTTCGTATATATTTTACCAAATCGCCCTTGATATGACAATGAAAAACTCCCTCCGGCCTTCGCCAAAGGGAGTAATCTCGTTAATAGTTATACGAACTTCGGAAGCCAGTTGCCGTGAGCTTCGATCAAATCGTCACACATGGCAACAATATCATCGATAGATAGCTCTGCCGCTGTATGAGGATCAAGCATCGCTGCGTGATAGATGTGCTCCTTCTTGCCGGTAATAGCCGCTTCCAGCGTCAACAGCTGGGTATTGATGTTGGTGCGGTTCAAAGCCGCTAATTGTGGAGGCAAGTCCCCTACATAGGTAGGTGTTACGCCATCGGCATCAACTAGGCAGGAAACCTCGACGCAAGCTTCTTTCGGCAGGTTGGTAATCAAGCCGGTATTCATCACATTGCCGCCGATTTTGAACGGTGTGTTCGTTTCCATCGCATCAAACATATATGAAGCATACTCTTTGGAGCGTTTGTGCTCCAGATTTTTGTTGTTCACGAGCTCTTCACGCATCGTCTTCCACTTATCGATCTGACGAATGCAGCGGCGAGGATACTCATCCAACGGAATGTTGAACCGATCGATCAGCTCAGGATAATTCCGTTTAATAAAGTACGGGTGGTACTCGGCATTATGCTCGGAAGATTCCGTCACATAGTAGCCAAAGCGGAACATCATTTCATAACGGACCATATCCTTATGCTTTTCCTGCTGCTTCTCGCGGGCGCGGCGTTTAATTTCCGGATACAGGTCGATCCCGTCCTTGGTCACTTCAAGCAGCCATGCCATGTGATTGATCCCTGCGATTTTCCAGTTAACACCTGTGGAATCCATCTCCAGGTTTTTGAACAGATGAGACACACAGCCTTGCACGCTGTGACAAAGACCTACGGTCTTCACACCGCCATAAGTGTTCATCGCGTTAGTCAGAACCGCCATCGGATTCGTGTAGTTCAAGAACCATGCATCCGGACATACTTCCTGAATGTCTTTGGCAAAATCCAGCATGACAGGAATCGTCCGCAGGTTACGGAAAATACCGCCAATCCCGATTGTGTCGGCGATCGTTTGTCGCAAGCCGTATTTTTTAGGAATTTCAAAATCGGTAATAGTGCAAGGATCATAACCACCTACTTGGATGGCGTTAACTACATATTTCGCGCCGCGAAGAGCTTCTTTACGGTCGGTATACGCTTTCACTACGCAGCTGCTTCCAGTGGAAAGCTTGAGGTTGTTCAGCATATTCTCCGAATCCTTCAATCGTTCCAGGTCGATATCAAACAATGCCAGTTCAAAGCCTTGCAACGACGGGGTCATCATACAATCCCCTAGCACATTTTTAGCGAATACCGTACTGCCTGCTCCTAGAAAAGTAATCTTTGACATAATAATGATTGCCTCCTCGGTTCAACTTAGTCTGAATATCCTTACTTAGACTATACTTGCTGGAACCAAGAATGCATATGGAGACATCCCACTTTTACATGGATAAATGTAGTTCAGTATTAAACAGAGCTTCTGCGCTCAGCTACTAGCAGCATCAAATGCAAAATCGTTATCAATGCGAAGGCTATCAACGCAAGAAAAGGAATAGTAATAAAGCCTAGCCAATTAATATAATCGACATCACAAGGAACTGGGCCGCATCCTGTCGCAGCAGCTTTAAACCATGAAGTCTTTTGCATCAAGTAATGATAAAGCGATATTCCCATTCCCCATACACTTAGAGGAAGCACATAAAGGTACTGCTTTGTGTCCTTGCGCACCGCGGCGATGGCGAGTATAATCACGAGAGGGTACATTAGAATGCGCTGATACCAGCACAGTTTGCAAGGCAAGAAGTGCAAAATTTCGGAAAAATATAGGCTGCCTAACATTGCAGCAACTGCTACAACCCATGACAAATGTAGTGCATTTTCTTTCACAAATCGGTTCCAATTCATCGTTTCGACTCTCTCCCCAAGCAGCTTGAAATACGATCTTTCAGTTCATACTTTATTCTCATCATATCAAAATTGATCGAGGTGTTCCATATGAGGGAATCCCATCATTCCGTCTCCTTTAACCCTCGCCCCGGGAAAGGAGAACTGGCGGTTCTGTTCAGCGGTCAATCTCAGACGAAGCCGCTGCATCGGGTCGGCCCCCAGGTTCTCGACTATTATTTAGTACACTATGTTGTATCAGGGCGCGGCACCTTTCGCTGCATGGGAACGGATTATCACTTGGAAAAAGGCAGCAGCTTCTTCATCTTTCCCGGTGAACTGGTCAGCTATGTTTCAGATGAAAAGGACCCTTGGTGTTACCGCTGGGTAGGATTCAAGGGTACCCGGACGGATGAATTTTTAAGCGGTTTCGGAATATCTCAGCATCAACCGGTAGCTTTAACACAGCAGCACCGCAAAATGCAGGCATTATATCAGCAGATTCAGCTTACGCTTCGCAAACGCTTGTCCCACTGCGATATGCAGTCCGAAGGCTATATGCGCCTGCTGCTGGCTGAATATGCCCAAGAGCTGGTTCAGGGCAGCATTCAGAAGGAGGAGGCTTCCGGAATCCAGCAGCAGGTGGAGCAGGCGATTCGTTGGCTCACCCTTCAGTATCATCAACCTATCTCTATCGAATCCATGGCCCAAAGCCTAGGATATCATCGGACGCATTTGTCTAAAATGTTCAAGCAGCATACCGGACAGGCCCCTATGAATTTTTTATTAAAAATCCGTATGGAGCGCGCCAAAATATTGCTGCAGGATTCGCTCACCATTGAGCAGGTGGCATCTTCCGTCGGCTTCAGCGACCCGCTGTATTTCTCCAAGCAGTTCAAGAAGTGGTTCGGTCGATCCCCTTCTGAATACCGTCAGGATCAAACGATGAATCCTTATGATTGCAGCCAATAACAACAAAGAAAGAGCGATTCAGGCCGTTTGGCCTAGAAATCGCTCTTTTTTTGATTACACAGAGAAGCTATATTCAACTTGACTTGAGTTTTCGCTTAAGAAGTCCTGCCATTGAGGCTGCGGAACCAGATCGACGACCGCTTTAATCTCAATGCGGTTGAAGTCCAGCTCAGGCACCTGCTCTAAGGTTAACCTATCGCTGATCACTTTGCCTAGCAAGCCCTGGAACTTCTCTTCCATTTGCTGGAGCCGGTACAGCCCAGTTTCAAAATCTTTACGTGAGGCATTCACTGAGCCCAGTACACACTTGTTCTCCAAAACCAGCTCCTGATTGATCATATCCGAGGAGATTTTCAAGGTCCGGCTGCCTGGCGTAACGCCAAGTAAAGCGAGCACTCCGTTCGGACCGAGTGCGATCATTGCCTCGAATGCCAGCGGGCTGAAGCCCGTGCATTCGAATATCATATCGGGGCGCTTGCCGCTCCGCTCCAGGAATCCGCTGAGCGTCTCAGCGGATTCCGAGCTCTGCCCGCTTGCGCCGCCGGCCTCCCCAGCCTGCCGGTACTCGGCACCGCAGGCGCGAACCAGCTCCGCCGCCGTGCTGTCCGCCGGCGACTTGGACCACACCACGGTGTCGAGTCCGAGACACCGTGAAGTGAAGGCCGCCAGCAGGCCGAGCGGCCCTGAGCCCAACACCAGCACCGTCCGGGGCTGCCAAATTAGACGCTGCTGGATGCGCTGAACCTCATCCCACACCTTTTCCACGATGCTCTGCGGCTCTGTCAGAACGCCATAAGATAAACAAGCAGGCGGTACCTTAACCAGGTATCGAGCCTCCTCAACATAATACTCTGATAAATAACCGTGCCTGCCTTTAATGCCCCGTTCGACGTAGTGGCCGGTTTCGCAGAAATCTGCATGTCCATTTCGGCAGTTCACGCACATGGGATCGCTGCAAGGTCTGCGCACCAGTGCACATACCAGATCTCCTTTGGCTAGACCATAGTTCTCGTCGGCCTCCACTACGACGCCTAGCGACTCATGACCGATTGTCAGACCATCCTCCCCTTCGGGAGGAACCCCATACTTCTCGGTCATTAGCTCCCGGTCGGTACCATCGAGACCTACACACAACAGCCGTACCAACACATCGTCCGGCTGCTTCCGAATCGGCTGCTCCACCTCTATCAGTTCAAGCCGGACGCTGCCTTCGCCCTTTTCAGGAGCTACTTGCTGTTTGCGCTCATTTATCTGCCTCTGTCCCTGCTGCGCAGCAACCGGATTTGCCTCTGCCGCCTGAGACTGAAGCCCGTTCAACCGTACCGTCTTCATTGCGAAGCTCCCGAGGTTTGCAGCACCTTCGCATCACTGACGTCTTCCTTGCCGGTCCCTTTATTTTTCAACTGCTTCAGCTTGGACATGTATTCCTGAACGACCTTAACGAACGACGCATGAGACCATGTGAGAGGCGATACGGACATCGGTTCCCCTGTATAAGGATGCACTTGCTCAGCCAGAATGCCCGATGGAAGCGCATGACTCATTGTCCAGCGGATCAAATCTTCCGCTTCCTTAAGCTCACCCTCGTTATTGGCTAAGGCAATAACCCATTCCGCATACCATAACGTGCAAATAAACCAGGGATTACCGGGAACCTTTCCTATGTCTTGCGTCACTTGATGGTAATAATCGTCACTGTATCGGCCGATCCCCCCTACCTCCGTCTGTATCCACAGTTTCTCACGTATCGCTTTCATCGTGGCGGCAATCCGGGGATCCTCCGCCGGGAACATTTCAAAATCAAACAATGCATACATGCTCGCATCCAATGTCATATCGGGTTCATAAGTATTTTTCTCACGATTCCAATACAACGACCTGACAAACCGTTTCTCCTGCTCGGAATACATATGCTGCTCCACCGCGCTTTTCACCTTGGCTGCAGCTTCCCTATAATAGACCATTCTGGCTTTATCCTGAAAATATTCAGCGAAATTACTTGCCGCTAGGAGTCCAGCGTAAACACTGGCAACTGTAAATGCATGAACACCATACCGTTCCTCCCACAAATCGTGCGAAGGAAGAGGAAGACCTGACGCATCCTTATAGCTAGCCAAAAATCCAGCGGCAGGCACCACGAACTTATCGTAATCATCCCTTGCGCTATCCAGTGTTTTGGCCAATTGATGGTGATGCCATAGCGTGTACAGCACCAAAGCCGTCTCATCCTCTTGAATCGGGAACTGCTTTTCCCCGGCTGCATTAATCCAAGGGTGCCAGCTTGAGCCTACGGAACCATCGGGATTGTACTTATGGAGCAGAAATCCTTCCTTCGTAATCACCCGCTTGCAAAAATCATAGAACTTGCTCGTCAGCGAAAAGTAACCCGACCTGTCCAATGCATGAGCAATCAAAGCTCCGTCTCTAGGCCACATATAGGAGTAAGTATCTTTCGCAAATTTCAAAATATCCGAGTCGTTAGCAGCTACAATAGCTCCCCGGTTATCCATATTGGTTCTTACAACCAGCAAGCTTCTTTTATAAAAAGAGGCCATGTCCTTATCAATCAAGCTCAAATCATGCCGGTCTTTGGCGAGCCACTGCTCCCAATAATTATAGGTTCTTTGAAGGAGCGTATGCGGCGTGACCTCACGGATTTTCTGTTCCATTCCAGTCACTTCCTCCAAGCATTTGCCAAAGCAAATCCAGAACCATGCTTCCGTCTTACCGCTGGCCGGAACCTTCAATTCTAGCTCAATGGTGCCGTCAACAGAGCCCTGTGCGATTGGATTGCGTCCAAGCTGACCGTCCTCCGCATCTCTCCATGTACCTTCCATCCCGTTCATTTCCTTCTGACCAATCGCATAGCTAGTGCAGCCGATATTCTTACCGCCGGCTCCGCAGCAGGAAAGCGACATGTAGCGGTGTCCTTTATAAAAAATAAGCGAACGAAGATCAGGATCGTAATAGACCGTATCCCCAACCCCATTCCCGTACAAATGCAGGTCAAGATGAAAATACAGCTTGATCGTCCGCTCCTGCTGCCTCGTATTTTCAACTACAACCTTACGCACAAACGCATTTTCTTGCACATCCACCCCGTCCCGGAGGAGAAGCTTTAGTCCGAGTCGCTCATGAATCCCTTCCACATTCGTTATCATGGAATCATTCAAGTAAGAAGAGCTCTTTTTCAACTCCGGATTATCGATCCAGAAAAAACCTTCCGGCGTCCACATACCAAAATGAGATAAATGGTCTGCAGCCTGATTCTCTTGCCCGACATATGGGTAATACATATCGCGTACATTATAGCTTGTATCAAAATTCACCAGCACATTGCCGTTACCCAAAGGTAAATCACGCGCCATAATCATTGATCCTCCTTCCTATCTCCACCTAATTTCCCCGAATACAAGCCTAATTTATGCAAGTAAACCGTAAAGTTCTTCATCATGCAATGCATTGCAAGAACAAGAATAAAACACAAACAAAAAAAGCATGCAGCCGATGAACTGCATACTTCTTTTAACGGATCCATTATTTGCGTTTACGACCATGTTTGACCAAAGTCATCCGCCGCGAATGCCGCAGCCAAGAATAGTAAGCTTTCAAATCCCGTAATTGAATGTCTTCAGAAACTTTGCCCAGGAAGGTTACGACGATCATTTTATGTAAAGGATTCCCTGCGATATCCACTTCGTCCTTAATCATCATAAACTCGGCAACCATAACCAAATCTTCATCGATTAAATAAACGTCTTTTTCATTCTCGTAATACGGCTTGATGCGTTCAAACTTCAAAGCATCCCATAAATAGGAGCAAATATGCTCGATTCCGCCTTGATCGCTCTCAACACGTTCAGACCAGCGGGATATGGCATGACTCGTTATAACGATATCTGCAATCTTGTAACCGTTAAATGCCACATAAAAGGGCTCATAAGTGCTCCAACGGTTCATGACTTTATCTCTCATCTCCATGATCCCCCTCCATGATGAAATGCAGCCCTTTATGCTAAATGTAGTATTTATACTACACTCCGTCAAGATTTACTTCATTTTATTAATTATTTTTTAGATTCATGCCTACTAATTCACTATATTTTTTTCTAAGAGCTATTTCTTTTCGTGAATTTGTCCTTTACAATAAACAAAGAAAGAGGTGATTTACAAAATGGGACAACCTATCCCTGAATTCGGTAAATTTTTAGAAGGCTTGCGCGGTTCCATGTCATTAAGAGAAGCAGCCAAAAAAAGTGGACTATCACACGCATATATTCGAGATTTGGAGTTGGAAAAAAACCGCTCCACCAACGAAAAGATTACCCCATCGCCCGACACTCTCAAAAAACTTTCCGATGCTTATAACTATCCCTACACCGATTTGATGATCAAAGCCGGACACTTGAAAGCTCAAGATTTCAACGCTACTACAAGCTCAAATATAAATGTAGATTTGGCTTCCGTTTATTATATAGAGGTAGGAACCAAGGAAATTATGTATTGTAATCAGGAAATGAAAGTGAAACACAGCATTGATTCATTAAGAGATTTCAGCGAGTTTCTCGAAAAGCTCGACGAGCAGGAATACAAGAAAGTCGACGCTGACATCTATGCAAACTTTCAGCATATCCGCAAATACGATGAGAAGAACGGAAACCTGTATTTCGATAGTAAGGGAGAAGGCCTCTTCGTATCGATGTCCGCCCTGCGCCAGCGCAAGTACCATGATCTGATTCTTCGTAAAATTGCCAATAACAATCAGACCAGTTTGGAATTCTCCTTTGGTAAAACTGCTGGAATGAATCCTGCTTTTATAAAGGGGTAAAATCTAATCAATCTATACTAGATATATGAAAATGATAGCGCTTCGTATCTACTAAATATCTATATGAATGTTCTATAGTATAATGACTAATCTAAATAATATATTGACATAGTGTTCAGCCTATTTGTACTATATGAGTGCAATTAGGCTTATTTTTATTAAGGATTGGTGAACATATGCAGCAGCTTTGGGAACTTCTTATTTTCGGAATAACTTGGGCATCGATGCTTTCTTTAAGCCTAGCATTGTTTCGAATTAGAACAAAAAAATATATACCTCAAATGCTAATTTCTATCGTGCTGCTTTCCCAAATTACATATATCATTCAGAGCTTTCATTTGGCTCTTCTAGTTACGAGTATACAGCCTATATGTTTTTTTCTTTGCCTATGGTTGATTTTTAGATTTAAGTGGGTTTATTCCTGTATCATGGTAGTACTAGCTTATACGATGGCCCTTGCTTTTGAGATCTTTTTCAATTGGATCTTATCTGGTTTTAATTACAACGACTTTATAAATATTTATCAGGAGCAATACTTTATTCAAGGATTTGCGGTCTCTTTTCTTTGTTTCTTAAGTGTGTTTATATTAGTTAAATTCAGACTTGGGTTCTCCTTCCTATCAAGTCATTCCTCCAATAGGCCAATGCCAAAAATGATACTTACCGCATTGACTATAGGAGTCATTTCTTTGGGTTGTACTAGCCTTTCTTTGTATATTTGGAATAAGTGGATCATGGCTAGTTATGGAATTACTTTTATTTTATTAGCCGTAATTTTCCATCTATCTTACAAGAAGGAACTTTCGGAGTAATTTGTGAGGGGCTTTAATTATACTCAGTGTTATTTTTCATATTTCTTATTTGAAGGATGTTTCTGATTAGGAGGGAGCTAGCATTTTGGAGCAGTCCAAGATAATTGCGTTATATTTAGTATTCTGGCCCTCTCTTCAATTGATGGGTCTTGTTCTTTTTTGAGTTAAACCTCAACTGTATTTAAGAGAGCTTATAATTAGCACATTAGTTCTTACGCAAACCTCATATTTTTTGCAAACTTACAAGCTTGTTTTCTTAATGTCAATTTTACATCCTATTATTCTTTTGCTTTGCTTTTGGCTATTTTATCGACTCAAATTAGTCCAGTCCTTCCTTATGGCAACTCTGATATTCGGGCTGAATGTTGTGGCTGGAATCAAGCTTCAACCTAATTCTATCCCAATTTAATTATATTGAGTTTGTAAGGATTTCAAGAAACGATTATTTTATCCAGGGCTTAGTTCTTACATCGATTAATTATTTGATTGCAATACTTTTATACTTTTATAGAATTGGCTTCACCTTTGTTTCAAGCAGCAGATTGATTCAAAAAATCTTTTTCCGAAAAAACTAGTTTTAATGGTTATTCTGGGTTGGCTGCCGATAATGATAACCAGTTTAACCATTGCATATTTTTATCATGTTATCCATTACTATCACATTCTTTATACTTATTTTTATTTTACATCTATCCCATGAGAAAGAAATGATGGAGTAACGAGAGGCTATTAGGTGCACTTTTAGGTTTTGAAAAATAACTATTCTTAGCGGGAGAATTTCGAAAATGGAACAGCTAACTTCTACACTACTACACGTATTTTATTGGTTTACAGTGCAATCTTTCGGTTTATCCATATTTCGTTTAAAAATCAATAGATTTAAAACTCATATAATTCTAAGTTCAATAATTTTATCCCAAGTCTCACTACTACTCCAAACATTCAAATTAATATATTTACTATCTATCCTTCAACCTTTATGCTTTCTTCTTTGCGTTTATTTAATATATCGTTTAAACATATGGCATTCATTACTTTTTGTTTCTATCTCATTTGGCGCCAACGTTTTGTTAGAATCAGCATTAAATTTAGTACTAGCTAGTTTTGATTATGAGAAATTCATTACAATAATCCGCAACGATTATTTGCTTCAAGGCTACTTCTTATGTTTTGTAAATATCATATTATCTCTTATCTTACAAAAATATAGAATTGGATTTACATTTATTAACTCAAAGAATTCAAATACAAAATATTCAAAGCTTTCCATTAAGTTTTACATTTTTTTATTTCTCGGAGCATTACTGCTTTATATTACTAGTTTTACACTCATCTTTTATGACAAACTCGTTCTCCTCGTTCTCTCAGTGTCCTTTCTTATTTTTCTATACCTAATACATATGTCCTATGAAAAAGAGATGAAAGAATAAATTTTACGTTACAAATGATTCATTTGTATTTGTAATTTTCAAACTCACTACCGGGTCACATTTCCCAATATGATACATACTCGTAGCTGGAAAGCGCTTTATTCGACAATTTTCTACTTGTTAAGTAAACAATACTGTATTAAACTGAACTTAATTCAACTTATACATTACTTTTGACACATATTTTTGATTAAAGGGGCATCAGAATGTTTTATTTCGCCAAAATAATTGCAAATGCTATAGAGTTTGCATCAATGATTTTAGTAAGCTTATCTTTGTTTCGTATATATTTTCGTTATTCATTACATAAAGTTGCCCTCATTGCATTTATAATGGCTCTTATTTCCGTCTATTTTAGAGATGTTATAAATGAACCAGGACTTGCTGCAATTCCTGTCATAGCATCAGGGATTGTATTAATTACAATATTTTTTGGTCTTCCATTAATCTTTTCAATATTAATCTTTATTATTGGCTCACTAGCAACAACACTTTTTGAAGGAATAGTGGTATCAATAGGTACCTATTTAAATTTATTTTCACCAGAAAAGTTTCAAACGTCCCTATCTCAGTTTATTTTATGTGAGTTGATTGTTTCAGCCCTCTTACTATTATTAGTATACCCACTACAAAAATATAAATTAGGTTTTCACACAACCATTAATGATGCGCAGAAAGGATATAATTTCTTATTGTCTGCCGTATTGGTTATTGCAGTTGTTATCATTCAGATTCAAACTGTAACCTTCAAGGAATCTAAACTGCATATAATAGTTCCTATCTTTATTGGAATCATTTTTCTAGCCGGAATATACCTTTCCTATAAACATAACCAAAAATTATGGAAGAATAGACGTGAAAGGTTGTCACGAAAATGAATTTTATCGATCAATCTGCGGAATATATTGCTAAAAGCATACGAAACAATCATTCAGGTGCTGGATCGGAAATTGCATTAAAATATTCATTAATTCTATTAATAAATACTTCTTTATCCATAGTCATTTCAATGATAATTTGTTTAGCTACCGGTCATTTACTACAATGTTTAGTTGGAATTTTTGCCTATATGCTTATTAGATTTGTTACAGGCGGACTTCATATGTCATCTTCTTTATCATGCTGCTTATTATCGATAATTATATTTAATAGCATTGCAATTACCAATTTTAATTACAATAGTTTATTTATATTTCTTGACATCGTTTCAATATGTACATTTTATATAACTGCACCTAATAACATACAGGATATTAGCAAGATTAATCCAAAATATTATCCGATTTTGCGAATACTAGCAATATTAATTGTTTCTTCTAATTTTTATTTTCAATCTACTATCCTAACAGCTGCTTTTTTTATACAAGCATTTTTAACAACAAAGTACTCTTATACAATTAGAGACTTTGTAGAAAGGAGGTATGTGTATGAAAAATAAACTCGCAATCTTCGCAAATGGAATTCTTATGACTTTGGCTGCTTTATTTGTTACTACTAATTCAATTTCCGTTCACCGCCCAGAAACACCACAAGAACTACTAAAAAAATAACACCTGGGGGCTGTCACGCAATGACAGCCTAATTAATCCTTCTCTTATGGAGCTGAATTTCATGCAGAAAATTCCTGTGACACGAGACGGCAAGAGAGGGTCGGAAATCATAATCTTGGATTCGAGCAGTGTTGTCAAAATCGATAAGATTCGCGATCGTGAAATCGTAGTTCACACGAAGGATCAGCAGTATTATCTTGATTTTTCTTTCGACAATTTGGAAGAATGGCTGTTCGAGGATGGGTTTCGGCTCTTAGATAGCGCGAATATCGTCAACATGAACCACGTAGGAGATTATGATACAAAAAAAGGTATCGTCTACTTAGGCGAAAAAGACCGCAAGCATTCCAAAACAGCCTCTGCCGCACGTATTCACAAAGAACATATCGAAAACGTAATGCAGTTAATTACGACTGCTGACCCCTCTTCCGCCGATCACAATCCCATTCAACACGATGAACTGTTTGCCCGTATTGTTAATGAGACTCAAGACGATCAGCTGCTTCGTTCTTACGCGACCATCCGAGCGATGAATGAGCGGAAACGGGCTGAGGAAAAAATCGTTCATATGGCCTACCATGACTCGTTAACGCAGCTGCCTAACCGTCTCTATTTTGATGATCGTCTCAAAGCCTGTCTTCAAGAATCCGAGCGGAATGGGAATCGAATGGCTGTCATTTTTTTTGATTTGGACCGCTTCAAAGTTATTAACGATACGTTAGGCCATCACATAGGAGATCAGCTCTTGCAAGCCTTGGCGCGCAAGCTTCAAATATATGTAAAAGAGCACAATGTCGTCGCCCGTTTTGGCGGAGATGAGTTCATGGTGCTGCTCTCTCGAAGCAGCCATATTGACGAACCAGCACAGCTGGCCAAAGGAATTTTAAATCTCGTCAAAGAACCCTTCTTGATTGAAGAGCATGAGCTGTTCGTTACGGCCAGCATCGGAATCAGCCTTTATCCGAATGACGGAATCGACGCGGAAACGCTGTTAAAAAACGCCGATAACGCCATGTACCGCTCCAAAGAGAAAGGTGGGAATTCGTATCATTATTACCATCCGGACATGAATAAACGTTCCTTGCACAAGCTAAATATGGAGATTCATCTGCGCAAAGCGCTGGAACGAAATGAACTCCGTATCTTATACCAGCCGCTAGTGGACCTGAGAACCGGCAACATTTGCGGAATGGAAGCTCTCGTACGCTGGCTGCATCCGGAGTGGGGTATGATTTCTCCTGCTGAATTTATTCCTCTTGCCGAGGAAACCGGGCTTATTATTCCTATCGGCAGTTGGATTCTTAAGCAATCCTGTATACAAAATAAACAATGGGCTAGTTCCGGTTACCCACCGTTGTGTGTGTCTGTGAACATTTCGGCCATTCAGTTCCATCAGCCGCAATTTATTCCGTTGATTCAACATATTTTGAAAGAAACCGGACTCGAACCTGAGTATTTATGCTTGGAAATTACGGAGAATGTCGCGATGAACAATATCCCTCAAGTTATTGAGACGATGCATCAACTAAAAGAGCTAGGTGTCCGAATTTCCATTGATGATTTCGGTACAGGTTATTCCTCCCTAAGCTATTTGAAAAGATTCCGTGTTCACACGTTAAAAATCGACCAGTCCTTCATTCGCGACGTCACCTCGGACGAAGATAATGCAGCGATCGTAACCGCGCTAATCGCCATGTCGCATCAATTAAAAATTAAATCATTGGCGGAAGGTGTAGAAACTAAGGAACAGCTCGAATTTCTTCAATCCCAAGGATGCGATGAAATTCAAGGCTACGTCTTCAGCAAGCCGACTTCTGTGGATGAATTTGAAATCATGCTAAAAGAGAATAAACAGCTATTTTTGCCGAAATAGGGAAAAAAGTGCGGTCCTGTACTGAAACTTTTTTCTCTTTTTTACGTTTATAACTGTAGAAATCCAATATTTTGAAGGGAAAGAAGAAATGTCAGCCAATTTATCGAGCAGTCCTAAGACGCGAACGACGGTGGCCGCCAAGAAGCTTCCTTCCTCTAAAAAAAAGAAGAAGAAACGCGCTTCCGCTCTGGTTACACTATTTTTTTATACGATGTCTGTACTCATGGCGTTTGGAATGGTTTTTAGCTTATGGTTCTTTTTAACAGAATCGGGAACGAATCTTCGCTATTTGATGGCTGATACGTTAATTTCAACGCAGCACCGTCATTGGGCCGCTTACCTGATCGGTAATGATGAGTTAGAGAAACGTGTAAACCGCTACTGGGCACAATTCGACACCTATACCGAAGTCAAGGATCAGCATCTGGTACAGGTCAGCACCCCAGTCAATGCCACGCCTAAGGTTGAGGAGAAGAAGCCTCTCATTCAGATTGAGCCTATCGAAGGCAAGAATTTCAAAGGGAAATTGCTTATCGTCAACGATCCCAAAAAACTGAGAATAGCCGTCCCCGGCAAGGTGGGCAAAGGTGAGAAAGTATCGTCCATGGTCAAACGACTAGGAGCAGTGGCAGGCGTCAATGCTGGAGGATTCGTAGACCCTGAATGGATGGGGAATGGATTCCAGCCGACTGGCCTTGTCATGTCAGGCGGTAAAATTTTCTATAACGATGGGGGCATGAACACCCCGAACCATATTGTAGGCATCGATAAGGAAGGACGGATGATCGCCGGGAAATATAAGCCTTCCGAGCTGCTGCAAATGGGAGTACAGGAAGCAGTTACCTTCGCTCCACGCTTCATTGTTAACGGGGTAGGGCAAATCAAGAATCAGGCGGATGGCTGGGGAATCGCCCCTCGTACCTGCATGGCGCAGAAGGAAGACGGTACGATTATGTTCGCCATTATCGACGGCAGACAGCCGGGTCACAGTATCGGCGCCACTCTGTTTGATATTCAGAATATTTTTCTTGAGCATGGAGCCATCACGGCAGCCAATCTGGATGGCGGCTCGTCCACCGTACTGGTTCATGATAATCAAATCATCAATAAGCCGGCCAGCGAGTACGGGGAGCGGTATTTGCCTACGGCATGGCTCGTATTCGATCATCCGGAGTCAGCGGATATCCGCAACATATGGCAAGGCTTGGATCCAAGCAAGATCGATCCATCCAAATGGTAATGATCTCATCCCTTACATTTTCAGCATGCAAAAACCATCCGAATCAGGTTTATCCACCTGAACGGATGGTTTTTTTGTATTGGAGAGATATTACTTCTCTTCACCCTCAGATTCTTTTTCTTCAGTGACGATAACCGTGGCTGCTACAGGTACTTCGACCGCTTCATCGGTTTTGCCGTTTTTCCAGGAAAGTGCCTTATCCTTCACTTTACCTGCCCATTCGGATGTGCTTGAGCCAATCGTTTGTGTTTTTTCCGATATCGTGCTAGCAATCTGCTTGGATTTATCCAATACGGTACCTGCAACCTGCTGTGTTTTCTCGGATACGTTATGAACGCCTTCTGCTAAATCAGCTCTAAGCTCCCGTCCTGATTTGGGCGCAAGCAACAGCGCAGTCACTGCTCCTAATACAGTACCTACCACGGCTCCGATCAACAAGTCTTTACCTTTTTTATCCGCTGCCATGCTGTTCATCTCCTTCATCTTGATCATTCGTCCGATTTGCTTTTGGGGGAGGGTCTCTGAGCTTGCCAACGTTGCCATAGCTGGATTCCTGTTGTCGTCAGCTCTATTAGGTCTTTTACCATATCCTGTCGGCTATGTAGCGATTCACGAGCCTCCAGAACCGTATCCGACAACGTCCGGGAGACGAGCTTCACCGAATGGGATAGCGTATTGGCCGCTTCCCCCGTCTGCTCTATCGCTGCTACAAACCCGTCGGTAGCTTTTAATCTACCCTGCACATCCTCCAACACTTGCCTCGAGAGTCTGATCGTATGGAGCGATTCTTCCGCCGTATGCTCCAGCTGTGATCGGATGCCGTCTAGCGTCTCCTGCGCTTGAAGCATTGCTTTACGGGATTCTCTAAGCATAGCAATGAGATAGCCGACCAAGACAATGAATGCTATGGATGCCAAGCATACGCTGATTTGCCATATCACGTATCGCCACCTCCCTCCCATCGGCAACTTTCCTAGACGAATGCCTATGGAATAGTACATTATAAGTAGCAACCACCTGTTTTGACACTAAAAATGGAAAAAAAATATAAATCCTTAGTTAATCTACAGCCGATTACGTTAACAAGCAACAAAAAAGGACCTTATTAGGGTCCTTTTTGTTGAAGCTTCAATTGTTGAAGAAAGCTGGTTACCTTACTGACTCCATCGTTCGGGTCATCTATAGGCAGATGTACATCATCGTGAACATGTCTTTCACTGGAATGCTCATAACGAGGATCGTAGTAGTGCTCGAGCAGCAGAGCTGCTGCTTCGGCGTAATGATTCATCAACAGCTGCCTCTCAATCTCCGTGGCAATAGGAGTATGGATGCGTCTCTGTATTCGCTCAAATGCAGACAAGCATTCCTCTTTATGTTCAGCAGGGTTATACTCCTCAAGGATATGCCTGATACGAGCTTCTATCGGCATTTCTACATGAAGCTGAATCCCCTGCTCTTTAGCATCCAGTAAAAAACCAGGCAATACTACTTTGCCTACCCGTTTGCTCTCCGACTCCACAACAATGTAGGGCTGCTCGTTAAATCGAAGCAGCTCCTGAAGCAGCAGCGCTTCAAATGTTTTTTGATTGTTAGGCTTGAGCCCGATTTGCCCAAACACGGAGCCGCGGTGGCCTGCCAGCCTTTCAATATCAAGGACAGGGACGCCTTGCTCTGCAAGCTTACGGAGAAGCAAAGTTTTGCCCGTTCCCGTATATCCATTAAGAACAATGAACCGAGGCTTCGGCTTGAAGGTCTCCAAGGTTTTCACAACCCACTGCCGATAGGATCTAATGCCTCCTGTCAAACGGTAGACTCGGATTCCCATAAGCGCAAGCACAGTGGCTGTCGTTCTACTTCTCATTCCCCCGCGCCAGCAGTAGACAGCTTTACGCGAATCGATTTTCTCAAATTGCTTGATAAATTCCGGCAGCTTAGCTGAAATAATCTCCAGCCCCCGGTCCTTCGCTGCTTGAAAGCTGACCTGTTTATAGGTCGTTCCGATCTCCGCCCGCTCCGCATCATCTAGGAGAGGAATGTTCAAGCTTCCCGGAATTGTAAAGTCTCGGTACTCTCCCGGCGACCGAACATCGATCAGTGTTAGCTCCTGTCTTTGTTCCAGCAGCTCTTCTACAGTGATATCTTGAAACAATAGCCTCTCTCCTTGCTTTAGTCCCATTCTATGGTTTTAACTGAAATCATCATATGAAATGCTAGAACGCTGCAAGCTATAACGTATCAATCACGCTAATCTGTCCTGGATGATCGGTAACCACTTCGCCGATCAAGGCTGCTTCTACACCAGCTTGAAGCAAGCTGCGAAGCAGCCCCTCGGCTTCCTCAGCTGCCACAGAGATCAGCAAGCCTCCTGAAGTTACGGCGTCACAGAGTATCCATTGATCGATTTGATCCATAGAAGCTGCGAAGGTGACAGTCCCTTCAAGATGAGCATAGTTGTTTTTAGTGCCGCCTGGTACAAAGCCGGCCTCTGCAAGCTCCCGAACGCGCGGCAGTACAGGTACCTGCTGAAAGCCGATGCGAACTCCCACAGAGCTGCCCTTAGCCAATTCTGCCGTGTGACCTAACAAGCCAAATCCAGTTACGTCCGTACAACCATGTACGGTGTACGGCTCCATCACTTCAGCAGCGGTTTTATTCAACGTACTCATAACCTGGGTAACACGCTTCACTTCTTCCTCGCTTAAAGCATCCTTCTTAATTGAGGTTGTTATAATGCCTACACCGATAGGTTTGGTCAAAATTAATTTATCGCCTGGCTTCGCTCCGGCGTTAGGTTTTACTTTATCCGGATGTATAAGACCGGTGACAGCCAGACCAAATTTCGGTTCATTATCGTCAATGGAATGACCGCCAACCAAAGTGGCTCCCGCTTCCTTGACTTTATCTGCTGCCCCGCGCAGTATCTCTGCAAGCACCTGCTTATCCAGCTTTTTAATAGGAAACGCGACAATATTCAGCACTGTCAGAGGCTTGCCACCCATCGCGTATACATCGCTAAGTGCATTGGCGGCAGCAATCTGCCCGAAGGAATAAGGGTCATCCACGATAGGAGTAAAAAAATCCACCGTTTGAACGAGTGCCAAATCATCATTCAACTTGTAAACTCCGGCATCGTCACTTGTATCTAGACCAACAAGCAAATTAGGATTATGATCTGCCTGAGGAAGCGTTTTAATAACTTGCTGCAGATCGGCAGGACCGATTTTACAGCCGCAGCCTCCTTTACTAGACAACGAGGTTAATTTAATTTTCGATGCTAGTTCTTCACTCATAGAATCAGCTCCCTTTCTACCATTATGAACTCCATTTACCTCAACATTATCACAGTATTGCCGGAAAATATAGATTGGAACCTTGGATGAATAGCTTTTGTACCGCTTGAATAAAGCACTTTGAACATATCAAAAAAACTGACGAATGCACAGTGCATCCGTCAGCTTCCTTTTATACCACAAATCGTCCGTTCTCCATAATAAGTTGATCATCGATATATACAGTCGGTTTCGTAACCACTCCGTCAATATGTACGCCAGCCGCAACAACGCCGCCAAACGTATTGTTGCTTCCGAAAGCAACATGAATCGTTCCATATACCTTCTCATCTTCTAGCACAACGCCGGTGATTCTCGCTTTGTCGTTAGTTCCTATACCAAATTCGCCGAGTTGTCTGCCATCGCCATCGCCAAGAATTTGAAGCAGCCTAGAAGCGTCAGGACCTTCGGTATCTACAATTCGGCCTTTTTCAAGCTTAACCCGCAGCGGAGACTGCAGCTTTCCAATACCTGCAACCGATCCATCTATAACAATCTGACCTTCTGCCAGGCCTTCCATCGGAGCAATATAGGCTTCACCGGAAGGCAGGTTACCGGATTCACCAGGATTCAAGTACATGCCGGTGCTCGGAACTCCGTTTCTTCCTGCAATGGAGAAAGCCAGTGTATAACCGTCCTTCTCGATTCGTACTTTTTGACCTTTTGTCAATATTTCCGTGACTTTCTCCGTTAGTTCCTTCACCTTCACATAGTCAGCAGAGATAGCCCCCTCAAGAAACATGTCTTCAGTGATGCCCGGCATCGTTGCAAGTCTTGCCCCTGCAGCGGCTGCTTGTTTGCGGGCTTGCGTATGTGTCAAGGAATGCTTCGTAATGCATACGACCACATTAGAATTGGCCATTGCCGTAGCTATAGGGGCAGGAGGTTCCTCTCCAGATTTCAAACGTTCTTTCATTACAACAAGCATCGATTCCGCTCCGAGCTGCTTACCCGCTTCGAACAGCGATTCGGCTAGCTCTTTCTTCACTTCGTCCGCGACAACGAGAAAGGTTTCATTTTCTTTCAGTCCCAAACAATTGCGCAAAACATTTTTACTAATTTCTGTAAGCTTCGTATTCATCAGCATGACTTCCTTTATCATTAAATCATTTCCGATACTCATTTTGCCATAATGGCATTAGACAATACAACAGGAAATCCGGAAGCACGGGCAACGAGCTCTCTGACTCCTTCCTGCAAATAAGAAAGATTGCTCTGCCTCAGTTTCCAATTCACTAAGCATTACCTGATGTTTGCAGTATTTTCATAGAACCATACAGTTTAAGGATTCGCTCAAATTCAGACTTACTATAAAATTCGCAGGTCCCGTTAGTCACTTCTTTGGCGACCTCGACGGAAAACCGGACAGCTGATGCGATGTCAACCTCGTGGCTTGCCCCTGTGCCACAACCTGGAACTGCGGAATGAGCCGTAATAGCCACTCCAACTACCGGAGCGTCCGTTGCAACCGCAGGCTGAACAATCGAATTGATATGATACAGATCGTTGCCATACGGCGTAATGTCTTGGGTAGTTATCGGGAAGGTGACCGGGAGTTGTCCTGTCGTCATCTCCATAATACGAAGCAAATCATCGCTGATCCGTAAAATATAACCTTCCTTCACTGTTGGAGAGATAGCGATTCCTTTATGATTGATGACGCGGTTCCCTTTGGTCGTATCGATGGATAGTATGGCTTCCATCTCAGGAACGATCTCATGCTTGTTCATCGTTAAAATGTCGACCGGCGAATCCATAAAATCAACCGGTTCATGAGGCCTTGTCGGAGCATCCGGGCAGATGTGCGTCGTGACGATGACATCGCCTTTTAAAGAGTCGCCTCTCGTTTGCATTTCTGCCAGCTTCAAAGCGGAAGCGACTGCCGCTACAGCACCGTCTGCATCAGAAACAAGACCTATACGGGTTGGCCGTGCTCCAATTCCACCAAGACGACCGATAATCCCGAATGTCGGAGCGCTGCCTCCCTTGCTTTTTCCTTCCGTACCTGGAATCACGATTTTGATGAAATCTGTGCTTCCTTTGCCCCCTTTAACAACAGTTACCTGAACAGAAACGGCAGTAAAATCTTTAAATAACTGCTTAACCCGCTCTCCATTTACTGTTCCGTCGTCCATTACATCCAATGTCATAAGCGTCTGTTTCAACGTCATCGTCGTAGCCCTCCGTCTGATTCTTGTTGGTTTTGTTTTATCCCAAATAGGGTAGGATCGATTTGTTTATGATGTCTTCGACAGGCTTCATCAGCTTTTCATTTCTCATCGTGCTGCTCAGCAGCAGTTTGTTTTTCGGCACGACAATGACCGCAAGCTGCTGGCCCTTCTGAATGGCAGCGGTGACGATAGGTATGGCCGTTTTGACATCCAACGTCATGATGAGATCCGGAAATGTAGACAGCCTTTCTCCATCCTTCTCCAGGGTCATATATTCATTCCAGAAGGTCATTTCATGCGAATTATCGATTCGGACCGTTCCAACGTCAAATCCTCCTGCTGTTTCGAGTTGGAAATCGGTAACGGTTCCCGTCACGACAACTTTGCCTCCAAGCTTGGAGACAACCGAATCGATAGCCGCTTCGCCTTTATGGGCCAGCAGGGCTTCCCCGACCTCAATAGCTTGGGTAATCGCCCCTGGGGCGCCGTTCGACAAGGCAAAAGCTCTTGTCACAGGATTGCGCGCCACTGCAACTAACCCGCCGGCTTCGATTGATGCTTTACGAATTAAAGATGCGGCTTTTTCAAGAGAACCGGAGATGCTTATTTCAACATAATTGTCCTCCTTGCCGCCTACACCTGCTTGATGAGAGATATAGCCTTCCACCTCAGATAAATTCATCGAGCCCATGGCTCCCGTCGGATGCGCTCTGCCATTACAGGCGAAATCGACTAGCGGAATTCCCGTTATGGCGGATTGGAACCAACCATTGACGGTAGTGCCTGCGCCATTTTCATTTGTATGAAGAGCATGAACGGTTTTACCTATTTTCTGAGTTAAAATATCCAAAGCTTTAGCATAATGAATCGGTTTGACGAACTGATCTTTAGCAGCAGGCGCACCTACCATCGATACGGTTACGAACAAGTCGTCATCATGGAACTCGTCGATGCTGTAAAGCTTTGGTTGTCCAATTTCGAGCGCTAATCGACCGATCTGAAGCCCGTCATCGATCCATCCCCCTCCCCCGCCGCCTAAGACAGCACCTCCATAAACAGCGTATTCCACCATTTCTTCATCCAGCTTGATGATCGACATGAAAGGACCTCACTTTTTCATTTTGAATATGGAGTTAAAGAAGCTATAGAGCGCATCACCGGCAATAAAGCCTGCTGCCAAAATACTCATCGGTGTTTCGGCTTCTTTGCCCTTAGCTTTCAATACAATAATTCTAATGGCAATACCGACAAGAACCGCCCAGCAAGCATTTGGCGTAGCAATGAGAAGACCTGTAGCAAACAAAACCCCAATCTGCCGGGTAGGCCCTCCAAGCAACTGAACGATAGCTCCCGGAATAGCCCATATTAACAACTGCTTGGCTACCTCAGAAGAAGTACCCGCTTGAATTGTTGAAACGTACACTTTATCAATAGGCGGCACAAGATTTTGCGAGAAATAACTGTTATATGTAACCAGCACGGTTAACAAAGCGACTCCGAACGCAATCATTCCCGTAATATATTGCTGCTTTCTTCCCTCCAGCTCGTACTCCCTGTTTTCACCGTTACCGCGAAGAATGTAGCCGGTTTTCAAGTCATACCCCATATCTGCAAAAGCCGGTCCTGTAGCGGCGCTGAAGCCTGCGAGAAGAGCCAGAGCAATCGGTGGGAAGCCAATCATCATTCCAAACAAAAGCGTGATAAAGGCGACAGCGAAGGCGGGAAACCAACCGGAATGCATCGCGGCTATACCCACGATAAGCTCGTGTACAAAAGCGGCGAAGGCGGCGAATACGATAAAACCAATCAACATGCCTACAGACATCTCCGTAATGATCCCGCTAATAATCGCTATGAGTAACGCTATGACAAGATAGGCAACAAACCCGATACTAAGCGCTTTTCTTGCTTCAGGAACCGATCTCGTTAGCTTGCTTTCGTCGATTTCATCAGAAGCAGAGTTATTGTGCTTAGCTTTTGACTTCTTGGAGGGATTGCTGAAAATAAGCATGGCCGCCTGAATCAAGGCAACGATACCAGCACCGATCATGACACCATGAGCTATATATAGCTTGTTGACATCGATATCAAACCAGGGAACCGAATATTGCCTGATCATCAAACCGATACCGAACATCGTTAACGCCCAAATATTTCCGATAAAGGCTACGCCGAAAGCGGACATGGAAATATTGAAATAGGAACCGATTAGCCCAACGACGGCTCCCACTCCGAGCAAACCTGCCCGCTTCCCCCCCGTATCGCCGGCTTTAATGGATTCTGCAGTGGCTACACCGGGAGCCCAAGTGCTGGAGGCGGGAAAAAGCTTGGAATCAAACAGCTTGTACAGTATCGCTGCATCGACGAACATGGCAAGTGCTGCACCGATCAGCATCGGGATAACTAAATTCGAAGCTCCCATCGCGAATGGAATCCCAATCGGGATGAGCAAGCTGTTTGCGGCTCCAAAGGTGGCAGATGATATAGACGTTTGAACTAAATTCTGCCGATGCACTGATTTGTATTTTCTGAGCATTGCGACCGGTATTCTTGCGATAAGCATTGCAACAAGCGCACCAATAATGGACGTACTGGGCGTTACTCCAAGAGTCGTCACAATCTGCATACCGATAATGGCGCCCAGCACAGCCGTTACAATGTTAAGAACAAGCGCAAACGGTTCAAATATACTAGGATGGTTCTTTTCATTGTCCATGATTAATCCCCCTTGGGTTCATGCAGATGGTTTCTGCAGCCTTTTCGCAAATTTACCAACCATGTGTTTTACATATCCATTATTCGCTTTTTCAGGTTCGAACATTCCTTTATACAACAGCTTGTGCAACCGTAATTCATGCAATGCATCCAATTCCATCCATTGAAGGATTCCACACTCTATCAATGGATTAAAGTTAACAATCAAGCCAAAGCATGGCATAATAGATTCATAATCTTATAGATGAGGTGGATGGGTTCATTATGCTAAGGGAAGAAGGCTTACGACTTATAGAAGATACGCGGATTATAGCGATTGTCCGTGGTGTAGAGGAAGAGCATATTACGGGTGTAGCTCAAGCACTGCTAGATGGCGGCGTACAAGTGATGGAAATTACATTAAATACTCCCGGCGCTGAAAATATGATCGCAAAGCTTCAACAAAACTTCGGTGATCGTATGTATATTGGTGCAGGCACCGTGTTGGATATCGATGATGCGAAGAAAGCATTCGAGGCAGGCGCCTCTTATTTGGTTACACCGAATATGGATGAGGATGTGATCCGCTATTCCGCAGAGCAAGGCGCACCGATCTTCCCGGGAGCAACGACACCGACAGAAATTGTGAAGGCTTGGAAGGCGGGAGCGACCGCAGTCAAAATTTTCCCTGGAGCGAGCCTAGGCATCAGTTATCTGAAAGAGCTGCAAGGCCCTTTAAGTCACATCCCAATGGTAGCTGTCGGTGGCGTTACCGAAGAGAATATTGCACAATTTTTGCAAATTGGTTGTTATGCTGTAGGAATTGGCGGCTCGCTCGTCAACCTGAAGGAAATCGCAAATGGCAATTATGAATGGGTTCGGGATAAAGCAGCACGTCTAACTGCAAGCGCCCGCGGCTAAGAATAGAATGACAACAAGCTTTTCCAACCAGTCGATGCTGGTTTTGGGAAGGCTTTTTCTTTTGGCACGGTCACATTTCCTTTTCCCTTTAAAATAGCTGGGCCACCTCATTATTTACAACGTAACACTGTTATGCTACACTAGTTTTTGCAAGGAGGTGCTGCCACATGGAGCAAGAGATCATATCCAAGAAAGATTTACTCGAACTGACCGGCCTATCCTATGGCCAACTATACCGATGGAAACGCAAAAACTTGATCCCTGAAGATTGGTTTATTCGAAAATCAACGTTTACGGGGCAAGAAACCTTTTTCCCTAAGCATAAAATACTGGCCCGAATTGATAAAATCAAACACATGAAAGACGATTTGTCATTAGATGAGCTGGCAGACCTGCTCTCCCCTCACCCAACGGAAATCTCGCTTTGGAAGCAAGAAATCCTCGAACGTAACATTGTTTCGAATATGTCTCTTAATTTCTATATCGATCGGCTCGGGGACACCGATATTTTCTCATTTGATCGCATTCTCCACTTATTCATTCTTGAGAAAATGCTACAAACCGGCGAGATGAGTCTTGATGAAGGGGCTATTTTACTCCAAGTACTGAGTGAACATTATCCTAAACTTCAAGGCAGCGGCGGGGAAATCATTTTCATACGGAAAATGGGGGTTTCGTCGTTTCTATTGTGTTCGAGCTCCGGCGAAGTATTCTTCGAATCCGGTATCCGGGTCGTTACCCGGTTGAATGTTGCTGTCTGCATTGAAGAATTGAAAATGAAAATAAACTGACGGAGGATGATCCTTATGGCTGATGCAATAAGACAAAAGCTCGTGCTTGCCGGTTCCGGGAGCGCATCGGGAGGCGTGTACCAGGAAGTCAAAATTACAGGAGAAGGCCAAGTTTTCGGTAATCTGGACTGCACCGACTTCAGAGTACACGGAACAAGCCGCGTAGACGGTAATGTCAAATCCAGATCGTTCAAGATCTACGGTACGTCTGTTGTAGTTGGCAATGTGGATTCCGATCAGGTCCATATTTATGGAACCTCGGATATTGGTGGCGATCTCTCCGCTAAACGGCTTAAGCTGTACGGCAGCTCGGAGATCGGAGGCAGCTTGACCGGGGACGACTTGCGAATCGGTGGCGAAATCACGATACAAAAAGACTGTGAAGCTGAAATCTTTTCAGCCAAAGGAGGCTTTACCGTTGGAGGGTTGCTGAATGCAGGTACAGTCCATATTCAGCTGTTCGGACCTTGCTCGGCAAGAGAAATCGGCGGAGATACTATTAAAGTCACCCGATCCGGTCTTGCGTACCGTCTTCATGAGCTATTCCACGCTTTGGCTCCTCGTACGGTGAACATGCTGAGTGCAGATACTATTGAGGGAGATTCAATTTATTTGGAATATACTAAAGCCAAGGTCGTCCGGGGCAGCTCCGTTCATATCGGCCCAGGCTGCGAGATCGAATATGTGGAATATAAAGAGCATTTTGAACAAGCCAATGGAGCTATTGTTAACAGCAGCGTCCAACTGTAAATTGTAACCTTATCTTGCGCAATGACAGGTACTAGAAAAAGTTAGTACTTATGAGTGCATACCCTTTCCGCTTACAATCATCTCATAATTCTTCTGAAAAATAATGGAAGCGAGATGACAAGCTAAGATGAATGACCTGCTGCGCAAATCTTGGATTCACCTGTTAGGAGCGCTGTTTATTGTAAGCTCGTTCCTATACTTGTTTAAGTATACATGGAGTCAGGGCTGGATTACGGATTGGGTGAAAATTGCTCTTGGTCTTGCCATAGGAATAGGCTGCGCATTAGCCGGGCTCAAATGGATGCAAAAAATTCCTGTTGCAGGGGAAATAGTCGCAGGTATGGGTGCCGCCCTCTTGTATACGACCTTCAGCTTTTCAGGCATTTACTTCGCCCTCTGGGATTCAATGACCGTCTTTATTTGCATGCTGACATTAACGATCGGGCTCGGCATTCTTGCTTTCAAAGCTCAGCTGCGGATTCTCATGAATATCGGGCTGTTGGGCGCGCTGGCTTCTCCTATGATTTTGAGGCCTGAGACAGATCAAGTATTTACGTTGTTCCTTTATTTACTCGTTCTTAACGGTGTGTTCTTCATCCTCAGTATCCGGCAAAGCTGGACCGAGCTTCGTCTTATATCCTTTATCGGAACCTGGGCGCTCTACGCGATTTACTACATTCAATTCGACCCGGACGTCTCCTCCTTCTGGAGCTTACCTTTCCGCTATGCTTTGGCTGCTTATATTTTCTACGTGCTAGCTTTCCTGATCTCTTCCTGGAAAAATAATGTCCGTTTTGACGGATTGAACCTATATCTTGGTGTGCTGAACGCCATCGTTTTCGGCTTATGGTCCATGATTATTTTGAACGGTATTGTTCCGTATGCGTACCCCTTGTTGATAATGGGACTCGGTTACATTGTGATGGCTTTTATCGTGTCCCGCTTGACCTCATCATTCAATGTCGCTGTGCTCACCAAGCTGCTTGGCGGCGGGCTGCTTCTATTAATCGCCTCTACCCAGTTCGGCAAAGAATGGGCTGCGAAGCCGCTTATCAATGTCTATGTGTGGCTATTCATCGCCTGCTTACTCCTCGTCGTCGAGCTTTGGAAAAAGCTCAGCTGGCTCAAAGCCGCTTCGATAGGAGTCTGGTTTATCGTCGTCATCTATTGGTTTGTCGTTACATGGGACACTCCTTGGGGCGAGTGGTTCGGGGTTTATATTCCGTTCTTCAACTGGGCTGCGTTAGCATGGGAGCTGCTAGCCGCTATGGGCTTCTATTTCTCCATACACGGCTCTTTCAGTGCGCTGCGCCAAGAAGACAACCGCTTGCTGTCAATCGTTTATTCGATTATGAGCCATCTTATAATTGGAGGACTGTTGACAGTCCAAGTAGAGAACATGATTGCCGAATACAAGCTGGACCCCATGCTGGATCTGCAGCTCACGTTATCGATTTCATGGGGAATCTATGCTCTGCTGCTATTTTTATGGGGAGCCTACAGCAGGCAATCATTATTCCGTGTATTCGGCTCGCTCGTCCTCTTGTGTGTTGCCGCGAAGACGTTAGTGTTCGACCTAGCGGGAAGTGAAACATTGTATAAAGTTATTGTCCTGTTCATCCTAGGCATCATTACATTTTGCATTGCTTATGTGAACGGCAAATGGCAAAGCGGTATCCCCAAACTAAAGAATGAAGAGGCTCAGCAGGAGCAGCAATAAACGATTTAGAAGCGGTACGGCGAAGAAAAAAACCATCTCTGCGCTTACACAGTAAGCGAAAAGATGGTTTTAGTTTTTGGGCTGTATGACATACGAGCACTTGTTGCCGCCTTTGACCAAACATTCTACACGCTGAACATCAGCATCCAGCAAGGTTTCGAACATCTTCAATTCACATTGGCAGGCATGATTGTACTGGTTGGCAACCTGAGAAATGGGACAATTATGTTCATTTATGACGAACTGACCATCCTCGCCCTCGGTCCAATCGACCATGTACCCGTTGGAATTTTGAATTTCAGCAAGCGTCTTAACACGTTCAGGCAGTGGCTTCCCATTGACTTGGCCCTCGTAACGGCTGATCAGTCTCTCCTTGCGTTTCTCAAACAGCAAGTCCACTTTGCCTTCACCAGCTTCTTCCACCAGCTCGCTTAATAAATCAAGCGTTAAATGATGATACTTCTTCGGAAAGAGATCGTCGGCAATCTCCGTCAAGGAGTATAAATTAGTTGGCCGGCCCATAGCCTGCCGCACCAGCTTAGCCTCGATCAGACCGTCCCGCTCCATCGTGTTCAAATGTCTCCGCACTGCCATCTCTGTAATGCCCAGCTGTTTGGCCATTTCACTAACAGTTAAAGCCCCACTTGTCTTAAGCATCGTCAGTATGACTTTGCGCGTCGATACATCTTGTTCTTGGTTCATCCGGTCTCACCGCCTTTCCTTGCAAGTATGGGAATCTGGATCTGCTCCTTGATACCTATAAAAAGCTATCTAATACATTCAATTGTATACGAAATACGAGCATAAGTAAATTAGTATACTAAAATGTATCAAAAAGCCTATTTATGGAGATTCAAGGGATACCCGGATTTATACCATTTCGCGGCTGATAAAAGCAGGTACCATCTCAGCGAAAGATCTCAATACTGCCGGAAGCTCTGCAATAAGAGGATGCAGCGACTCCCGAGGGTAAGTGGCAAAATCTTGGGCCAATGGCCTGCGCAGTTGAACCAGACGCTTAAAAACAGAAGCCGTTCCTTCGTCAAAAACTCGCTCTCCGGCCAGAACCTCAACAATGTCCTCGTAGCTGCTCGCATCTCTCATCATAAAGGCATCGATCAGCAAACTGCCGATGTCGGTCACGGTTTCAATAGCCAGATGAAGGATTCTCTCTTGAGCCAAGTGAAGCAGCAGCTGTTCCGATGGTTGCTTGTGCTCCCATTGCTCTGTAAGCTCGGCACACGCTTGCGTAAGCGTCGGCAAAAATTGAAGGCGGACGTTGATTTGTTCATGATTTACGTAGTACATAGCTGTTTATCTCCGTTTCTTATTTCTCCATTTGGACCACAGCATGATCGCCGGAAAGGAGAGGATTAGTAAAACAATTAGCAGAACTGCCTGCATTAAGTATTCATAACTCATCTTTTTTATTGCTCCTTCTTCTGCTTGTCCGCATCAGCTTGCATACTTCTGCTGTACGCCCAGTGATTGGTCGGTCCATGACCGGCTCCAATACCCAGCTCTTCGCGAATGGCCAGTGTAATAAAACGTTTGGCTGTTTGCACCGCTTCCAACAGGCTGTTGCCTTTGGCAAGCTCCGCGGTAATGACCGCGGAAAAGGTACAGCCCGTACCATGCGTATGCCGTGTCTCATACCGTTCGGCTGTAAACAGGTGGAACTGCTCTCCGTCATAAAGAACATCGACAGGCTCTCCTGTACTGTGACCGCCCTTCACTACGGCTGCTCCGGCTCCGAACTGCTGCACCAAGCGAATGGCCGCTTCCTTCATCTCATCTAAGGTCGTAATCTGAAGCCCTGTAATTACCTCGGCTTCAGGAATGTTAGGGGTTACGACCGCTGCTACAGGAAGCAGAAGTGTCCGCAGCGCGTGTTGGGCGCTTTGCGCCAGTAAGCTAGCTCCGCCTTTGGCAATCATAACCGGATCGACAACGAGCCGGCTTATTCCGTGCTTCTTTATTTGAGACGCTACCAGCTCGATCACTTCGGGCTGTGACAGCATGCCTGTCTTCGCCGCATCAACGCCAATATCGGCGATTACGGCTTCCAGCTGCTTCTCTATACCCTCAAGAGGAATATCATAAATGCCGTGCACACCTAACGTATTTTGTGCCGTTACTGCGGTAATTGCGGACATGCCGTATACGTCCAGCATCTGAAACGTTTTCAGGTCCGCTTGAATCCCTGCGCCCCCGCCGCTATCCGAGCCAGCAATCGTTAGCGCTTTGTAGACTTTATCCATTATGGCTCCTCCTTATCCACGTACCAGCCTTTCTTTCTTCAATAAGTGTATCTATCCGCTTTCCCAGCGTCAAGTTCCTAGTTATTGATATTTTTATGACAACTTGGGCAAACGCTTTGACGGTATAGAAGGGCTGCGTTATGATGAAAAGAAGAAAATTTTGAGGGAGCATTACAATGAGAAAGCATGCACTGCATGTCATGACAACAGGCAAGCAGACAGTAAGCGAAGTTGCCGATATCCTGCGGCATTGCCCGACAGAAGGCATCGATGTGCTGCATATTCGAGAAAAAACGAGCAGTGCCCGAGAAATTACAGAATGGTATACCCAGCTTAAGCCCTTGCTTCAAGCAAGTGAGGTTTACATAAACGACCGCCTCGACGCGGCTCTAGCCGTGCAGGCTCAGGGTGTTCAGCTTGCTTATAACAGTTTGAGCCTTAATGATAGCCGCCGTATATTACCCGCTACTGTACGCATCGGTTGTTCCGTTCATTCGGTAGAGGAAGCGGTGCAAGCAGCCGGACAAGGAGCCGATTACGTTCTGTTCGGACATATCTACGAGTCGAATTCTAAGCCTGGTCTTGCGCCCCGCGGCGTGAAGGTATTAGCAGAGGTTGTAGCTGCTTGTACGATACCTGTCATTGCCATCGGTGGCATCGAGCCCGATAACGTCGGAGAAGTACTATCTACAGGGTGCGCAGGCGTTGCAATGCTTTCATCGGTTCTTCTTCATTCTGACCCGGCAGCGCAAATCCTTCGCTTTCGAGAAGCGATCGATCGTACCCATCATATACCTAGGAGTGGATTTCATTGAACAGCACGCCCACAGCTATTATCGTCGGGGGAGGCATTATTGGCAGTACAATCGCACTGGATCTGATTCGTGCAGGAGTGCAATGCACAATCATTGATAAGGGTGCTTTGCTTCAGGAGGCTTCCACTGCTGCAGCAGGCATGCTGGGAGCACAGGTAGAGATTCACCAGCCTGGCGCTTTCTATGAGCTGTGCCGTCTCAGCCAGCTGCTATACCGCGGATGGGCAGACGAACTGGAACAGTTAAGCGGAGGAGTTTCTCCGCAATATATAAATCAAGGCATTCTCCGCATTGCTTGGAACGAGGAAGACGAGGTGGAGCTGAAAAGCAGACTTGCGTGGATCCAAGACGCAGAATGGATGGAAGCCGAAGCCATGCGGGAGTGGGAGCCCGCCATCGCCTCGAATGTTCGTGGAGGTATGTATTTTGCCAAAGATCATCAGGTACATCCGGTGTACCTAGCCAAGACACTCCAAGCAGCCCTGCATAAGCAAGGCTGTGATATTCGTGAATGGACTCCGGTATTTAACCTTATCGAGCGAAGCGGCCGCGTTGTCGGAGTGAGAACCTCTGAAGGAGAGCTGTATGCCGATCAGGTCATTGTATGCGCGGGAGCATGGAGCAACGCTTTAACCGAACCGCTAGGCTTCCGTCTTCCGATGTTTCCGTCAAAAGGGCAATGCATTTCCGTTAAAACAACCGCCCCCATCATCAAGAAGACGATATTCACCAAGGGCGGATACATTGTACCGAAGCAGGACGGAACGATGCTCATTGGCGCGACCCAGGAAGAAGCAGGATTCGATAAGCGGTGTCATGTATCAGCGGTAAGCGCGCTGCATGCCAAAGCGGCAACACTGCTTCCAGCCTTGGAACAAGCGGAGCTCGTAAGCACCTGGGCCGGTCTGCGTCCGGGAACCCGGGACGGTCTTCCTTACCTCGGCATTTCGTCCAAGCTCCCCGGCCTGATCTTCTCCACCGGTCATTATAGGAACGGGATCTTGCTTGCTCCTGGTACCGGTAAGCTGGTTCGTCAGCTAGTATTGGGACAACAGCCAGATATGGATTTGACAGCATTCGCTCCGGATCGTATTTTTGCCACAGTAGAGTAATCATTGAACTTCAGTAATCATTGAACTTCATATATATTATTCAGCCTTTTAATCTTGCCAGCATCGCCCATCGGCGTTCAAAACGCCGTCTATATTTCGGAAGTCCGCGGTACAGCTCAACCGTTTCACGGTACGCTCTGCGGGCTTCTTCTTTTTGCCCCAAACGGGTGTACAGCTGGCCTAACCGATAATAAGCCTCACATGAGGAAGAATTGACTGAACCGAACGTCTCCAAATAGTGAATCGCTTTCCCCGGCTCTCTATCTGCCCAGGCCTCAGCCAGTCTTAAATACGGCTCTCCGTATTTAACCCGAGGATTCATTTCTATTGCCTCTAACAGCAGTTTCTCTCCCTCCTCCAAGTGACCAAGCTTCAGCTTACACACGCCAAGCTCCGCTCTCACATCGGCGGAATCCTCCATAACTGCCCTGATTTGCTCCAGCAGCTCGGCTGCTTCACGATATTGATTACGCTCTATTAAAAGTCGTGCTACATCCAGCTTCGCGGAGGTCTGATGCGGATTCATTCTTAGCTCCTGACGCAGCTTGGACAGTCTTCTAGCCCTCTGAATTGGCTTAAAGATACTCGGTGTCAGTCCAATAAACCGGCGCTCCAATGCGTAAAAAATAATAAGCAGCACAATAAGTGCAATAATCGGACTTCCCGTCAGCCAGGTTAATGCTACAAATAATAAAAGCTTGCTCATTCCACCGTACCCTTTCGTTGTCTATTTTTCCCATCTATTGTACCATATTTTGCGATCTGGCAGATATTCGATCCCTATCCAAGAATATTGAGCCAAAAATTGGTATACTTTACATATAAGATGTGAACAATTTGCGTACGGGAAGGACTTTACTTCATGCATCGCGAAAATCAATGAAGTTTATCATTATGTTATCGGGCTACTATGTAGCACAATCCGGGGGGATCAGCTTAAATGAATGAGACGCAAGCTAATAAATGGCGCAAAACAAGAACCATGGGGAAAGGCAAATATGTAATGTATTTTGGCATTTTGGCTTGGGGACTGTCTTTGGCCGCGTTATTTACACTCACAGAATGGCTAACTCAGCAGACGGTTACGACATCTTGGATTTATATCCGAATTGTTGTGATGGGCATTGTCGGCTTCTTTATCGCGAATTTTCGTTGGGAAGCCCGAGAGAAGAAGCTCCAGCTGTTCCTTCAGCCAAAAAAATAAACGCAGTAAGTTAAGTTGGAGTGAAAGAGAGCGGAACTCGTGTTCCTGCTCTCTTTTTTTGTTCAAACATATATAAACAATAATTACAAGTCACTTGACAAAAGTAAGTACATAATTTATTATACTTACATAATGTAAGATATTTATTAATTCATATCATACTTACTTATAACACTTTGCTTATTAACTTCAAGGAGGAATAATTCATGTCTACTGTACTTTTTGTAAAAGCTAATGGTCGTCCTGCCGAGCAATCCGCTACGGTTAAACTGTACGATTCTTTTCTCTCCACTTATAAAGAAACTCACCCGCAAGATTCCATCGTTGAGCTGGACTTGTTCGCAGAAGAGCTTCCTTATTACGATGTGGACACATTGACAGGCCTGTTCAAGCAAGGCAAAGGCTTCGAATTGACTGCAGTTGAGCAACAAAAAGCAACTAACGTTAACAAATACCTGGAGCAATTCCTTGCTGCAGACAAAGTGGTATTTGCCTTCCCATTGTGGAACTTCACCGTTCCTGCTCAATTGTTGACTTACTTCTTCTACATTCTTCAAGCTGGCAAAACTTTCGCCTATACAGCTAACGGCCCTCAAGGCTTGCAACCTAACAAAAAAGTTGCTCTCTTGAACGCTCGCGGCGGTGTATATTCCGAAGGTCCTATGGCAGCTCTCGAAATGTCCTTGAACTATGCAAAAACAATGATGAACTTCATGGGCATTCAAGACGTGACTACTGTAGTAGTTGAAGGCCACAACCAATTCCCTGACAAAGCAGAAGCTATTATCAGCGAAGGCGTAAAAAATGCAGCTAACGCAGCAGCAGCATTCTAATTTAAGCATTCGGTAATAAAAATACCCTTCATCTCTCCTTTTGAGAGGTTAAGGGTATTTTTTGTCATTAGCAGATCTATGTTTAGACAGAAAAAGGTCCACAATCGCTTGGATTGCGGACCGTCAAGTGTTTTATATTAAAAAGGGGGTCGAGTTCTATTATAACCGCCCAACATTAAAGCCAGATGAATAACCTGTTACAATTTGATTACTGAACGGTTTCGGGATTTATTGTTTTCTTTCTCATTATAAACAGTGCGAAGAGCAGCAAAACCTCTGTATTGCCAAAAGTGACTCCGAAGCCGAACAATCCAAACATACGGGAGAAGCCTTCGAACAACGAGGCCCACCAAATGCAAGCCGGTACGGTTATCGCCAGATTAATGACAAGGGAAACTAGAAACGATACGAGCATCTTCTTCGTCTTTATCATAAACAAAATTCCTAGCAGAAGGGGAAAAACGAAGGCGGCACTCAAAATAAGCCAATATATATTATCGTAAGACAACTTGCTCACTCCCGAATCCGAATAAATAAAACTTGAATCTTTACTAAGGTTAACAAATCACCGTGGGGAAAACAACCGATTCTGCATTTTGTTTCAAAACTGTCATAGTATCACAAACTCGATCTTATCGGTTATAATAATGGAGTAAGTATATTTCTAGAAGGAGGTGCCTATATGGCACAGAGCAAAGCAAAGAAAAACCGATGCCGGATCGTACGCGAAGGCGGCTTGAATCCAGAGATGCAAAGACTTCATTGGAACGGTATCGTACCGGTTGAACGAAAAACACCTACCTTAGCAGAGAAAAAAGATAAGCTTCAACGTAAGCACAAACATAAATGGAACCGCACACTGCAGAGCAGCGACGGTTCCATTTTACGTTCCGGAGCTTAATAGCTTAAGACCTGGCTATGGTTGCCTCATTACCTCAGTGTTCTGCGAGGTCAGCTCATACAGCTGTTTCCCGCTGCTATCATAAGCGTAAAGCTTACTATCCCAAGCATTCTCGCTTGCTGGATCTTTCACAGAGTAGGCTCGAGTTACCATATATAAGTGGTCACGCGGCTCCGTCATCTGCTCCAACCCGTCCGGCCAAACGACACGCAAGCGGGTCACATTCGGATCACGCACCTGCCCCATAAAACAATAGTGACGGCGCTGTTTCAATGTGGACATCCCCATTTTGAAGCTGAGCAGCGTATCCGGCTTCAACTCGCTGCCAAAACCTCCGCCTCTATTTTCCCAGAAGAGTCCTAATGAGCGGGACATATACATTTGATGAAATAAACCATGTTCTTCATCATATAACAATACAGCGTAATTCCCGTCTCCACTTTCTATCATCGTATGAATCTGCGCAGGCGGCATTTCCATACCAAGCAGCGCTTCCGACACGACTCCCTCAGGAGTCCAGGGATTAGCGGAATAATGGATTCGAAACAAGAAGAGTGCTGCCGCTAAAATAATAAACCAGCGAAGTAGGTGCCCTCTATACAGCTGTATGAATTGCCCCATCATCTCAACGCTCCCCCCTTGTCAGAGGGATCGTAAAGCTAAAGGATTCTCCATAGGCTTCGTTAAAAATTCGAACGCTGCGAATTCCTTGCGGCACATTACTGAACAAATAATCCCCATCAGATCGGAACGAATGATTCGAACTGCTCGAACCGCGCTGATCCAACAAAAATCCGCTATCCGTTTGAACCTGCACCCGATTTGGCAGCTTGCTTGGCGTCTTCCCTGTACCGGTCATATAAACGGATAATTCTCCGTCTCCGTCGTATAGCACCCCATTCAATCGTATCTTTTTGCCGAAATAGGTTTGAATCTCAGGGCTTCCTTCGAAAAAGCTCCCTTGCTTCTTCGCTTTCCGAACGTCATCGCTAAGTCGGTTCAGATTAGCAAGAGGAACCAGCGTTACCATAATAACCTGCACAATCAGAACAGAGAGCAGCATCCATTCGATAATTCGCATCATCCTTCTCAATAGTAGCATCCCCTCTGGCTGGAAATTGTGACTTACAGGATCAGACGACTTTTTCCAGTAAAAGGTTGCAAACGGAATGCACCTGTTTCACAGTGCGGAACTACTATCCTTTGACAAAGACGGTTTTAATCGAGGTGAAAAATTCAATAGCTGCCTGCCCCTGCTCTCTAGAATGCGAGCTGGACTGCTTCATGCCGCCAAATGGCGCCTGCAATTCTACCCCCGCGGACTCCGCATTCACACGTACCAAACCCGCATCCATCTCCCGGATAAATGAAAGCATGCTGCCGATATCCCTGGTGAAAATGGAGGCACTTAAACCGAATTTCACATCGTTAGCCAGTTCAATCGCTTCCTCCAAGGAATCCACTTTCATTAATGCAAGTACAGGCCCGAATATTTCCTCCTGCGCTATAGCCATTTGACGGGTAACCCCATCGAATACCGTCGGTTCCACATAGAAGCCATCCTGTAAATCTGCTGTTGAAGGCTTCTTGCCTCCGCAGAGCAGCACCGCGCCTTCCTGCTTCCCTTGCTCAATATAGCCTAATACCGTATCCAGCTGCGATTGGCTTGCGCAAGGTCCCATCCAAGTACTTCCGTCCAATCCGCTGCCTAATCGTATGGCATTGACCTTTTCCAACAGCTTCTGCTTAAAAGCTTCATACACTTCGCTATGAACAATGACGCGGCTTGTGGCTGTACATTTTTGACCTGTAGAACGAAGCCCGCCGCTGATTGTAGCTTCCACCGCCAAATCCAGGTCGGCATCGGCTGCAACAATGACCGGATTTTTTCCGCCCATCTCCAGCTGGTATTTGGCGCCTCTCTTCAGAGCACCTAAGCCAACCTGCTTGCCAACCTGGTCGGAGCCCGTGAAGGTGATAGCCTGAATGTCCGGGTGATCGATGATCCCCTGCCCAATCACGGTCCCTCTACCTGTAACCATATTGATGACCCCCGCTGGCATACCTGCTTCATGAAAGCACTCCATGACTAGGGCAGCCGTTACAGCTGTTTCCTGAGCAGGCTTGAACACGACAGAATTGCCGTAGATTAGGGCAGGAGCCATCTTCCATACTGGAATCGCTACTGGGAAGTTCCATGGCGTAATGACACCTACGACGCCGAGAGGAGCGCGTGTGGTAAACATCAATCCCTCGCTATCCGTAGACGGAATAACGTCCCCCACCTTGCGCATACCTTCTCCCGCATAGTAACGGAGAATCGCTACTCCACGTGCAGTCTCCCCCTTGGCCTCCGGAAATGTCTTGCCCATCTCGCGAGTCATCATCTCGGCGACTTCATCCAATCGCCGTTCCAGTGCGTTTGCTACCTTATACAAGTATTCTCCTCTTGCCGCGCCTGACAGTCGCCCCCAGGAGCGGCTTGCCTGCTTGGCTGCTGCTGCAGCATGATCTAGGTCGGCCTGCACTGATTTTTGTATAAATCCTACCGTTTCGTGACGGTTAGCCGGATTGATGCTTCCTTCCGTCTCGCCTGATACCGAAGCTAGCCACTGCCCTCCGATATAATTAAGAAACGTGCGATTGTTGATTGTCATCATCACTCATCCTTTCCTGATTCTTCACATCATTGATCAGCATACCGATACCGCTAATTCCGATTTCAATACGATCTCCATCAAGCAAAGTAAACTCATTAGGAGGCACAATGCATGTGCCGGTCAGAAGCACGGTTCCATCGAAAATATCGTTGTCACGGGTCAGGAACGATACCAGCTCCTCCAGCTTCCGCTTCAGCTGTCCCGTGCTGGCTGTACCCTCCACGACCTTGTGCCCTGAGCGATAGATACGGCACACAATATCCAGAGCATAAGGATCGGCTACTGTGTCCGCAAGCCGGATAGCCGGGCCTATTGAGCAGGATTTGCGCCACATTTTGGCTTGAGGCAAATAGAGCGGGTTCTCCCCCTCGATATCTCGGCAGCTCATATCGTTGCCTATCGTATATCCAATAATCCGTCCCGACTTGTCGATCACAAGTCCAAGCTCCGGCTCTGGAATTTGCCAAGTCGAATCGCTGCGCAAGCATAAGACTCCGCCGGGTCCTACCGTTCGTGCCGCCGTCGATTTAAAGAACAGCTCGGGTCGTTCCGCATCATACACTTTATCGTAAAAAGTAGATGCATCCAGCTTGCCGCCGGTCGCTTCATAGTTCCGAGCTTGACGGCTTCTCTCATAGGTAACCCCCGCTGCCCACACCTCAGGTGCTACAATCGGCGCAAGAAGATGAAGCGTTTCCATATTGGCGCTGATTGCAACCAAATGAGGCAGCTCCCGCTCCAGCCAGCCTGAAGCGGTTATTCCTTCCTTGTCTGCAGTCTGTATAAGCTCGAATAAGTCATGAAACTCCAGCGGGTATACGCTTCCCTCCTCTGTTACGGCCGCCATTACTGCTTTTCCCTGATCCAGATAACGAATGATTCTCAAGATGATCGCCTCCAATTGTTTTATAATATAAAACAAGGTTCTCAAAAATATATTTAAAAAAGAGACTTCATGAGTTCTCTTTCTTAAACCTTGACCATCCCGAAGCCCATTTGGTTGGAAATGCGCTCACCGGAACTTTTCAGTACCGGAATGAAAGCTTGCAGCTCCGCGTCGTTTACATTGGATATAAGCGTGGATATGCTTACTGCAGCGATTACCTGCCCTGTGTGGTTGCGAATCGGTACCGCCACACAGCGAACGCCAGGCTCATTCTCCTGATCATCCATAGCGTAGCTGTCTCTTCTTACCTGCTCCAGTTCTTGGATAAATGAAGCTTTATCCGTTATTGTCCTAGAAGTATGTACCGTAAAATCATAACCTTGAAGCAGCCGCTCTAGTTCAGCTTGCGGCATGAACGCTGCCAGCACTTTTCCTACGGAGCTGCAATGCAAAGGAATCCGTCTGCCAATACGCGAATAGCGGATGACCGCTCTAGGTCCCTCAACCTTATCTATGTATACGCCTTCCCTGCCTTCTTGTATGACCAAGTGAGAGGTTTGACCCGTCGCGGAAGCCAACTCCAATAGCTCAGCACGTGCTACCGCACGGATATCGAGATGCTGGAGCAGCAGGTGCCCGCGTTCCAACAGCTTCATTCCGAGTCGATACTTCCCGGTTTCTGGATTCTGCTCGATGTACCGATGCTCCTGAAGCGTTTTCAATAAGGAATGAACGGTGCTTTTGTGCAGATCCATCTTGCGGCTAATTTCGGTAATTTTCAACTCGCTCTCCTGTTCATCGAATAAGTCGAGGATTCGCAGTGCTCTGTCTAATGACTGAATAATCGGCATCGGTAAGCTCCTTCGCACGTTGTGGATCATTTTCGTTTTACATTATAGTACTTTGTTTTCAAATACTGGATGTTACTTTCACTATAATGCAGTTGTCATGAATGTACAACTGTAAATTTATGAACAGATTAAAAAGAAATGAACGCCTTACGGCGTTCAAGTTTGTCGAGATCTATGAAAATGAGAGATCTGTATAATATCAAGTGGAGGAGCTAATTTCTGTCCGCTGTTGTTACCGGCGCACTACCCAACGGCCCTATGATCCTTCTACTATGCCCCAGATGTGCGACTAAGGCAGAAGTGCTCGATCGCATGAGCTACACCGCTCTCTTCATGGGAAAGCGTCGTGTGATGGCACACGCTCTTAATGCTTTCATGCGCATTGCCCATTGCGATAGCCACACCCGCCATTTGCAGCATCTGCAGGTCATTATGATTATCTCCAATGGCTGCCGTCTCGCATAACTCAATACCCATATGCTGAGCCAACCGCTGCAAAGCATACCCTTTTTGCGCAGCTATATTCGTTATTTCCAGATTATTAGCTGCTGATGAGCTAATGGCCAACGCCTTATTGCTTTGCAACGCCGTCTTACATCGCAGCAGCCTTTCTCTATCGTAGGAGCAGGTCAGCAGCTTGTAGGTTTCAACGCGGTCCGACATGTCCGGCGTCCGCGAAGATTTATTCGTTACATCCGAATAGCTTCTTACCGGAATGATCGTGCTCCTAGCAAACCTCTCCTCTGCCTTAGCACGTATGGCAGCCTCCGATAAATGCGGCTCCGATGAACGAATATCGGTCATTCTTAGAGCAATGGCTCCATCCGGGTTCTCCGTAAAAATGCCCCGATTCGTGTACACTTCATAATACAATTTCTCCTGCTCCAGCAGCTCCTGAAGGATTGCAAACTGCTCTCCTGATAGCGGATGCGTAGACAGCCTCTCTCCGCCCAGGCTGAAGAGCTCCGCCCCGTTAGACCCTATGATCGGGCACTGAAGGCCCGCCTCCGCAAGCTTCCTCTGGGCCCAAGCATATGGCCGCCCCGTAGCTATAACGACCGTGATATGCTGTTCCTGGGCTAGCTGAATCGCACGCAGGTTTGCGGGTGTAATCTCCAGCCTCTTGGTCAGCAGCGTCCCGTCCATATCGATTGCAATAAGCTTCATGGGTCCACGCCCTTATCGGCACTTGCAGCAATTTCCGACCATACAAAAGGATGTTGGTTCGCATCGTTCTGGCTACCCTGATGTTCAACTGTGCTTACATTTTGAAAGTAAAAGATTTTGCGGGTGATTCTACCACTAGCTTCCACCTCAACAACCCAACGATTTGAGTGGGTAAGAAGCTCACCCTTCAGGGTAAAGAGTCCTTTCTCGTCTGAGCTCCCTGCTTTCTGCCCATTTACTCGCAGCATGGCAAGAGGCACCGTAATTCCAGACACAACCCGTTCTCCCTCCGCAGACGGAGTAGACCATGCCACTACAGGTCCGCGCAGCTCCTCAGCCAAAAGATCATCCAGCACAGCTCCTACCGCATCCTTCGGCCCTTCGAATCCGAGTAGTCTTGCGATGGTTGGCGCAATATCTACCATCCAGACCTGCTCGTTATAGGTCATGCCCTTTTGAATGTTGGCACCTGACAGCATTGTGATAATATGATGCACCTGCTTATGCAGTGAATCGTGGTTGGCACCGACTGCTTTCGGCACATCCATACCGTCCCAACTAAAATGAAACGGCGGCTGAGGTGAAATAACCAGATCCGCAAAGCCTGTCATAGCTCCACGTCGAAGCAGTTCTTCCTTATGCAAATGGGTACCGTAATACGGTTTCCTCATCACCTGTGATACAATTTCTTCGAAAACCTCGTGTCCAGCAGGAAACCGGACATTGATTTGGGCCTGCAGAGTGACGACGGTAACAACAATGTCTGTATCCTCTTGGGCCTGCATTCCTTCCTGACAGAGTGCCTCCACCTTAAAGCGCTCTCCCTTGAACTTGCGGCCGCATTCGGCTATTGTATCGATCAAATCCGGCAAACAGCTGAATGCTTCCGGCGGTGGAGCGGCCTTCAGCGCTTTATTCTTCGCCCCGTAAGGGACCATGCCATGATCCGTGGTCAGAACTATCGTAGTCCGCTCGAACAAACCACGATCCTTCAACGCTTCCAGCAGTCTGCCCAAATCCTTATCCATTCTCAGAATGGTTTGGGCAATGTTGTCGTACCACTGTGGAAGCGTAGCAGCCACCGTCAAGCCCTCGTACGTTACCCGCCCGTTATGGGCAACTGTATCGATATCGTCCGCATACACGGACAAAAATCTCGGCATTTCACGGAACGTCAACGTTTCGCTTCCGGAAATAACAGGCTCTCCAAGAATGATCTTAATCATCTCGTCCACCCGCTGACCAAAGTTGCTGGGGAGCTCTTTGCGAATATACGGCTGTTCCCGATTCCCTTCGAATGTCCCTCGGTTCTCGAAATACCATGCGTTCACGGCAGCCAAGCTCACTCCGTTGCGCAATGCAGCTTCCGCAATATTTTCCAGCCGGTTCTGTCTGGCGAATTGGATAACCTTATTGCTAGGCACATCATAATATCGATGGCAATTGCCTGTATCTTCAGGCCATGCGCCTGAGGCGATGCATTGCTGCATCGCCCCGGTAATCGAAGGAATCCCCGTTCCTGCTTGGGTACAGAGTACCCCCTCCTTCACAAGCGCATCAAGGTTGGGCATTCCGCCGTAGCGTTCCTGCACAAGCTGATACCATGCATAAGCAAAGCCATCCCAATTGATATAAATGACATGATTGGGCAATTGCAAAGGGTTCATAGCCATGATTGCATTCCTCCACTGCTTATATTCATCTCTATTTCACACTTATAGCGCTACGACCTAATAATGCTTTACTTGCACGGGCTGTCCGGATTTAGCCGATTCATAAGCGGCCCAGGCTACCTCTGCCGCCCGAAGCCCATCCTCTCCGCTAATGGTTGGCTTACGCCTTTCACCGATGCTGTGAATGAACTCGGCTGCCAGCGCCCCATTGGAGCTGTCCCCCCAACCAACAACTTTGTGTGTCGTCGGACTATCGCTCTCCCACAGACTGCCTGCTTGCGCGAAGGCGTCCAGGTGGATTACGCCCTTCGTGCCGACAATGCGCATCGTCACATCTCCCCATGTGGAGAAGGTCGACGGCCGCGACCAGCTCGTATCAAGCGTTGCGATGACACCGTTATCGAACTTCATTGATAGCAATCCGCAATCATCTACAGGGATGTCATGCAGCAGCGTGTCCACCTCAGCATATACTTCCTGCACCTCGCTCTTTAAGAGCCAGCGCATAATATCCGCTACGTGCACCGTATGATCAAGGACCGAACCACCGCCGGAAAGCTCGGGATCAACGAACCAACCACCGGGCATTTTACCGTGATTGGTCGCTGCAATGGCTACAACTTCACCAATTTCTCCATCCTCAATCTGCTTCTTCACTTTCCTCACAGACGAGTTCAATCGGACCGGAAACGCCGTCTGCAGACTCACTTGCTTGCGTTCGCATAGGTCGATGAGCTCGCGAGCTTCGCTTCCCACCGTTGTAATCGGCTTTTCTACCAGTATATGCACCCCTGCTTCCGCTGCCGCTTTTGCATACGGAAAATGCTTGATGTTATCCGAGCAAATCAACACACCGTCTATTTTGCTCAGCAGCTGAGTGTAGTCGTTATAAAACGAAGTTTGAAACTGCTCCGCCGCTGCTTTACCGCGCTCTTCGCTCTCATCGTAGACGCCAACCAGCTCGGTTCCCGGCTGCTCAAGTAAAGCCCTAGTGTAACTGTATCCATGCATATGGGAGAAGCTGATAACCCCTAGACGTATGTTGTTCATATGCGCTCATTCTCCATTTCTATCGATTGTTGCGTGCGGACCGATTCCATGGCTGCCAGCCCGATTCTAAGCGAGGACAGCGCCTCTTCTCCAGAGGTCAGAGGCTCCGTTCTGTTTACGATACATTCCACAAAATGCTCCAGCTCCAGTGCATAGGGGCTTTTCTCCAAAGGGCTGTCCGGCACTGCGGTCTGTTCCTTGGTTCCGCCAAATTTAACAACCGAATAAGATTTCTCTTTATCGAACTGTACAAGCCCTTTCGTTCCCGCAATTTCTATCGCGGTCTGGAACGGCGAGCCGGGCGGATAGGCCCAGCTAGCCTCTACATGCGCCATCACTCCGCTCTCAAAGCGCACTAGTGTCAGCGTATGATCAAGACGCTCCGCCGTCGTTTGGCGGCTGAACACCCGCCGAACCGGCCCGAAGCACCAACGCAAAAAGTCAAAATCGTGAATAGCCAGATCCAGCAGTGGCCCTCCGCTGCGGCTGTAATCGGAATACCACGGCATCCAAACAGGGAATGCGCCAGAACGAATAGTACGCACAACCCCTGGCTTACCAAGCTTGCCCGATAACAGCTGCTGCCGTGCCGCACGATATTCCGGAAAAAACCGGACGACATGTCCCACCATCAGCGTTACACCGGCCTGACGACAAGCTTCGATCATTGCACGAGCATCATCTTCGGTCGTAGAGATAGGCTTTTCACAGAACACGTGCTTTCCATACGATGCAGCAAGCTCAACCGCCTGCCGGTGCAAATCGGTCGGCAAGCAAATATCGACGGCGTCAACCTTACCGCTAGCCAGCATCTCTTCGAGAGATGCATATACAGGCACATCCCAGCCTTGCGCAATGCGTCCCGCTTTTTCCTCATCTATATCGCAAACAGCCGTAATGCTTGCGCCGTTTACTTGCCGGTATGCCCGGTTATGGGTATTCCCCATTGTTCCGGCTCCCACCAAACCAATCCGAATCATGTCGTTTCCTCCTTAGCTCCAGCTATTTCTTCAGGCTCGCATACCATTCGTTTGCTTCTTTTTCCAGCTGCTCGCCGCCGGATTTTTTCCATTTCGAGACGAATTCATCAAAGTACGCGATCGGCTTATCGCCAGTAATAATACTTATGTAGGCTTCCTGCTCGATTTTCTTCAATTCCTCTTTATATTTGCCGTCTGACGCCAGCGGAGAGAGCAATGCATTCGAGATGCCTCCGACGTTGTACTTATTTTTCTCAGCCCAATCGAACCTTGGCTGTGCACGCTTGATCGTATATTCCTTGAATTCGAAAGGATTCATCATAACGCCGGCTTTAGATAGAGTCTTGGCGTCTGCACCATTAATAAATCCCGGGAACCCATTCTCCTTGTTATAATCCCAATCCTTGCCTTTAATCCCGAAAATACTGTTTAAGTAATCTTCATACGTTTTGTTCATAGCTTCCAGGTTTTGCAGCGCTTTGGCCATTTTCTCAGGATCCTTTTCCAACTGCTTGCCAAAACCGATAAAGTTGCCGTTAACTTCATTCGGAGCGCTTACACCCATTTTTCCGGCAGGTCCTTTAGGCGGAACCCCGTGTACGATCGCCTCAGTCGCTTGCGGATTGATTTTCTTCATTTCGATATAATTTTCTGACTTGGAGTCGCCCGGATATAAGATGGGCTTCCAAGTATAATATTCACCGATGCTCGTAAAGCCGATCCTTCCATTGAAGAACGCATGCGAGAAGGCATAATAGCCGCCCTGATTTTCTCCTGTAATAAATTCAGGATCAAGTACCTTGTCCTTGTACCATTTGCTCAGCATCGTCAATGCCTGCTTCATCTCCGGCTGTACGGAAGCATAGACCAGCTTGCCGTCCTTCTCCTGCCAAAACTCAGGAATATAACCAAATGCACCATACACAGCCTGCATACCGGTCTGAGATAGACCATAAGTATCTTTTTTACCGTTCTTGTCCGGGTCCTCATTGGCGAACTTGTACATCGCCTGCTCGAATTCCTCTAATGTCTCTGGCGCTTTGTCGATGCCGACATTTTTGAGCCAGTCGCCTCTCCATACGATCGGCTTACGGTTGCGCACCGCATTCGAAATAGGAATGCCGTATAGCTTGCCGTCGATTTTCCCGTATTTCAGCCCTCCAGGCACTGTAGTTTCATTGACTTCTTTATAAAGGGAAGGTGCATTTTTCTTAATCATGTCGACCGGAATCTCCGCGAGCAAATCCTGCTTCGTATACTTTTGCAAGCCTGTGAAGCCTTTAACGAACAGCTCGTCAGGAATTTCGCCGGAAGCGAATTTAAGATTCAAAATTTCATCCCACTTGTTCGATTCAATGTTCCACACATCGTAGTCGGTATTGAACTTTTCACTGTACTGCTTCAGCATTTCCCCATCCTTATCGACTGGAACAACGGAAGACAGGGCAACGGAAATTTTAAACTTCTTGTTCGCGTCCGGTGTTACACTACCTCCTTGAGCGCTGCCACTGCTTGACTGCTCGTTCCCCTTGGCTGTTCCTCCATCTGTCTTTCCGCTGCAGCCCGCCAACGCGGTTACCGCCATCATTGACGCGATAAGAGCGTAAGTTACCGGTTTGTTCACTTGCTTCATCCTCATCATCTCCCTATAGATTTAGATTGGTTATCCTTTGAGTGAGCCTACCAAAATCCCTTTGACAAAGTGCTTTTGCACAAACGGATATATCAAAATAATGGGAATCGTCGCCACCATAACTGTCGTCGCTTTGATCGTCTCGGGATTCGCTATCATTTCCTTATCGTCAAAGCTGTTCAAATCCATCATATCCTTCGTTCCCTCCAGTACGATACGTCGAAGCACGACCTGAAGCACATGCTTATGTGAATCCGATATGTAGATCATGCTGTCAAACCAAGCGTTCCAGTGGTGAACCGCCGTCCATAAGCTGAGCGTGGCGATGATTGGCATCGATAGCGGAATCACGATACTGAACATAATACGGATCTCGTTGGCTCCGTCGATTCGTGCCGATTCTTCCAGGCTTTCGGGCAGCGACATAAAGAAGTTGCGGGCTATGATCATTTGAAACGTGTGAACCAATCCGGGAACAATGAGCGCCCATACGGAATTCATCATTCCTAAGGATTTGATCAATAAGTAGCTGGGGATGATCCCGCCTGAGAAAAACATGGTGAACACGATAAAAGCAGTCCAAAATCCGCGGTTGGGGAAATATTTTTTAGATAACGGATAAGCGGTAAATACGGTTAACAATACGGTCAGCAAGGTGCCAATTACTGTTCTAATGAGCGTATTGACAAAGCCTGATGCGATGAATTCGTTGGTCAGCACTTTCTCATAGTTGCTCAGGGTGAATTTCGGAGGAATGAGATGAATCTGCGAGAACGAAATATCTCCTGGGCTAAATGACAGTGACAGCAAAAACAAGAACGGATATACGGTCGCCACGCATAGCAAAATCATGAACGTATAGTTCCCGGTATCAAACATTCTGCTTAGCATGAAGGTTTTTATTTTAGTTGATGCCATAGGCAACCCACCTTTGTTGAAAAATCCTGACGGCTAACTTGCAGTTTCACCATAACCCGTAATCGTTGATGCGCTTGGCAATGGCGTTAGTAATATAAATAAGCGTAAAGGCAACCACGTTTTTGAACAAGCCCACGGCTGTAGCAAAGCTGTATTCCATCCCGACCAGACCTTTACGGTACGTGTAGGTACTGAGCACATCGCCAACGCTATATACCGCCGAGTTGTACATATTGAACACCTGATCGAAATCGTCATTGACAAGGCGTCCTACGGCAAAGATGAACATGATCGTAATAATGGGTGCCATCGAAGGCAGTGTAATATAAAAAATGTTCTGAAACCGATTTGCCCCATCCACGGTCGACGCTTCATAAAGCTCTGGATTAATGGATGTGAGGGCAGCTAAATACACGATCGTTCCCCACCCGATGTCCTTCCATATATCGGTCGCTACAAGCACGGATCGAAACCAATTCGGGTCGGCCAAGAAATATATAGGCTTCATCCCTAATGATTGGAGCAAAATATTGATTGGCCCTATAGAAGGGGACAAAAACTGTACGAACAATCCCGACAGGACGACCCAGGACAAAAAATGTGGCAAATAACTGACGGTCTGCACGAACCTTTTGAACATAATGACCCTTACTTCATTCAGCAGCAGGGCCAATAGAATGGGTGCAGGAAATCCAAAAACTAGCTTATACGTGCTAATAATGAAAGTATTACGGAACACTTCCCAGAAGCTTCCAAGCTCAAATAAATCCTTGAAATGATCGAAGCCTACCCACTTGCTGCCCCAGATGCCTTGACTGAACTTGTAGTCCTTGAAAGCAATCAATATGCCGTATATCGGTACATAGTGAAATAGGATGTAGTAGATCACGGCGGGAATAAACAGCAGCACTAAGTATTTATTTTTCCAATACGCTTGGAACAGCTTTCCCCGTTTACGGATAGGCACGGAAGCTTTAGGCGGGTATACAGCCGTTTTATTCATTGAACCTCCCCTTTCTTTTTTTGCAGCGCAGCATCTCCAACGCCCTGCCACCTACACTATAGCCAATCGATGAAGAAGGAAATAACAAACATTCATTATGGTATAAACGTTGTAACGACGGGCTTTTGGGAGGGATATAAACTTTTCACGATCGTATGAAATACCGAATAATTAAAGTGTTTTTGAAAGCGTTCTTATTTTAAGACCCCTTGGCGCATGGTATAATGATGGCGTATTTGGAGTTGGTAACGGCCTCAGCCTTAATAAAACCTTTACACCTCACTTTACATGAATGCATTACAATGAACGAGTGGTTTGATAGAACTTTCTTCTAGACAGCAAATGCTAAATAAAGGGGATCGACATAGGCATGAAACTATTTGGAAGGCTGCGGACTGTCTTTGTGAAGCTGATTTTGTCCTATATTGTGCTTATTTTGATAACGCTCATTTTCGTCGGGGTGACCTCCTATTTGTATTTCGCCTCCAGCTTCAACGAGCAGGTCGAGAAAGTGAACCAACGAATTCTGAGCCATCTTAGCCAAACGATAGAAAAAGACGTCATCAGCATCGTCGAAAGCAACTATTTATCCATCGCAGCAGGCGATGTGAACAAGACGAGCCCAGCCCTCTTTTTTTTCGATAACGGCATGGAAGGCCATCACAGTAAAGTGAAGGATATTCATACGCAGCTCAAAACCTTAGTCGCAGCTAACTCCGATCTTATAGCTTCCATTGCAGTGTATTACAAAAACAATAATATGCTTATTTCCTCTGATGCCGGGATTACCTATTTGGATCAAGCCGTATGGATCGATCTGGATTGGCTGCAGCGCGCCCAGTCGCCCGAGACTCGCAAGCAGTGGATCGAGACTCGCAAGGTCTCCTCGAACATTACTTCCGATTCGCACGCAACCGATCTGATGACATTCGTACGACCGTACCCTTATACATCCAATGAGGCAAAAATAAAAGGGTACATCGCTATTCATATCAACGAAAGTGCGCTTAAAAACATCATTCATTTGAACGATCCGAGCGATTCCAATCAGATGGTCCTTCTGGATTCGGAGGGAAATACGCTTTCGCACAGCACAACGGCCGCATTATACAAGCCCATGTCGGGCTACACCTATATTGCCGATATTTTGAACTCCAACCGCAAATCCAATCATTTTGTTGAAAAGCTCGGCACTGTCAAAACCATGATTTCCTATGTAACGATTCCAAACGCGGGCTGGAAGCTGGTCAGCATGACACCTGTTGACGAGTTTTACAAAAGCACGACCCCTATTCGCAACACACTCATCCTGATTTGCTTTATCGCTATTGTGATCGGCTTAATCGTCTCCAATATTTTCACGTTCAACATGTACAATCCGCTGAAAGCGATCATACATAAAGCAAGGCAGCGGTTAGGCACGAATCATTTGCAAAATGAAAATGAGTTTATGTTCATCGACCATGTCATGAACAATCTCTCCGTCAAAGTAAGCGAGCTCGAAACAACGCTCAAAGCTAACATGCCGATTATTAAGCACAATCTCGTTCTTGGTCTGTTGACTTCAGGAATCCACAGCGAGCATGACTTGTCCGCTAGGCTGCAGCTGCTCCATATCCGGTGGCCTGGGGACGGGTTCATTTCTCTAAAGCTCCAGCTGGACTCCTATTCGATGCGCCTAGCCTCTCACGAAAACAATCAATATGTGAAATACAACTTAATTGAACATATCGAGCAGCAAAGCGATGAAACCCATTTGTTTCTGGCTATGGAGCAGTCGGAATATGAAATATCTGTGATAGCCTGCTGCAAGCAATACGACATGAATACGATGATTCGCTTGGTTGAGGATATCGCAGCCTATGCTTATACCAGCTTCATGATCCAGATGACGGCGGCCATTGGAACGAAGGTCGATGCTCCCCTTGAATTGCATGTATCGTTTGCTCAAACTCAGGCTTTATTGAAATATTATTTCATTATTCCGGATGCGGGAATTTATTACGGTCATTCACTTCTTCAGAGGGAGCAATGTTCCGAGGAAATACCTGAAGAGCCTATGAAGCGGTTTGCTATAAGCCTGCGTACGAACAACCGCGAAGCGATTCGTGAGGAAATTCACTCCTTTATCGAGCTGCTGCAAAATGGACCGTTCAGCGCAGAGCACTGCCGGCAAAAATGGTTTGAATATGTGGATCTGTTCCATGTGTATTGCAAAGAAATGAATTTGCGTACAAAGGACATCTGGAGCACGGAGCTTATGGAATCGTGGGGCCACCTCTCCCATCTCACGGATCATGAGCGATGGCTTCAGCAAGCCGTAGACGAAACTCTTGCTTATTGGGAGAAGCGAAACGGCAGCCGTACTAACGATATCATTCGGATGGTCAAGGAATACATCTTGTCCAATATCGCTGCTCCGTTATCGCTTGACACTGCGGCAGACCAAGTTTCTTTAAGCCCCCGTTATTTAAGCAGAGTATTTAAAGATGAGGTCGGAATTAATTTCACCGATTTCGTGACCAAACAACGCATCGAGAAAGCCAAGGAGCTGATCATATCGACGGACTTGCAAGTGGAACAAATCGCGGAACAGGTCGGGTTTAACAGTTCGGCCTATTTTATTAAAAAGTTCAAAGAAATGTACGGCGTTACACCCAAAAATTACAAGCATCATCATAACCTGGACACGATTCAAATGAACAGTAAGATCTGATCATCCAACATAACTGAAATGTGAAAAGCCCGCAGGCAGCCTGCGGGTTTTCATGATCGATAAAAGCTTACACGTAATTCAGACCTCTTGTATAGGGAAACGGCAGCGGGAACAACGTATATAATCGTTCCATTAGCTCCTGAGTGAGAGGAAGCAACGGATTAACATCAAAAAAGAGCTGTACAACCTCCGCTTCCGAAAGCTTCCCTTGCAAGTCTCCATAGCGCACCATGATCTGTCCTTCGTCCACTGGGACGAGGTCCAAGCTATTGAACCAATTCTCGTGTTTGCTCCGTAAATACGGTGCGGCTTGGGTTAACAGCAGCTTGGGATCGATAATACGAACTGTGCCCCCGTTACGCTCCACGCTATGCTCCGCTTCATGAATCATCTTTGCAAGCTCGTTATCTTGTTCTGCGTCGTAAATGTCTAGCTGCTCCAGCTCATTCTCCTTCATGGCGTGAGCAAGCAGCATAGCGATGGATGCCTCATCGCCTCCGTACTCGATAACATAAGGCTGTCGCTTTCCCGAGCCTGGAAGACCCACAGCAGCGAAAGCAACGATACTCCCCTCCTGCTCCGCGACATAGATTTGCTGCTTCATGTTCGTCACGGCTGCAAGCGGTTGTGCATGGGCTAGAAGCGATAAATCCCATAGGCTCTGCTCGAAACGTATGCGTCGCTGTCCGACTAGCTCACTCAGAGAGAACCAATCGGTCGCATTCATTTCCCGAAGGACTGTTCTCGCCAGCGAAGCATCCGACGATTCTATCATGGAGCTATGAATACCTGCGGCAGCTTGAGCATTCAGCCGATAATGGGAGATGGCTCCGAACCGGCAGCAGCCTTCTCTGGCGTACAACTCTCCCGCCCCCGACACCAACAGGATACAAGCTCCGGCTTGCTGCGCATGTCGGATAACCTCCTTCAGGATAAGCCCTGCATAGCCCTTCCCTCGATGCTCCGGATGCGTGCATACGGCACCAATGGAGTAGATGTTCAACCTAGCCTTCCCAATCCGTATAACGGATGGAACCATCCCGATGAAGGAGACCAGCATCTCTTTCACAAACAGCCCGTAAGATTGCCGCAAGCTGTCGGAAAAAACATGGGGGAACGCATCCCCCATAGAAGTTTCCCCTGCGCTTCGAAACACGTTGTCAGCGAGACGTATTGCGGTCTCGAACTCCTCCCCTTTCAGCAAGCGAATGTCCAGCATGCTGTCTAACTCCGTAAGCATTAATTTATAAATTGCACATGCTGCAATAAACGCTTCAGCATCACAGCAGCCTGCGCACGGGTTGTATACTCAGAAGGCCCGAATGCATCATCATCCATTCCTGTTATTATGCCTGCTGAAGCAGATTGCTTTACCGCTTCCTGCGCCCACAAGCTGATCTGTGACTGATCCTTAAATTCATGTATGGTCTGCTCCTGCTTCACCGCAGCCGCATCCAGATTGCCTGCTATCCTCAAAGCCTTTGAAATCATTACGGCTGACTCCTCACGGGTAATCGGCTCTTCAGGATGATAGGAGCCATCCTGAAAACCGGATACAAGACCGGCTTTCGCAGCTGCTTTTACGGAACCCGCAAACCACTCTCCCTCGCGTACATCCGTAAACTTGGAGCCCGAGCTCACTTCATTAAGGCCGAGTGCTCTGACAAGGAGTGCCGCAAATTGAGCCCTAGTAACACGACTGTCAGGATCAAACCGGCTATCGCTTACTCCTTGAACTAGCTGCTTGGACGCAAGCAGCTCCACATCCGTCTTAGCCCAATGCTGGCTCAAATCCTTGAATGACTTTTGGGCTGATGCTATCGTATACACGCTGTTTCCAGTACGTTTCATGACGACTTCCGTCTTACCGTTTTTCGGATAAAATACGGATGGCACGAACGCTATGCTGCCGGTGGCCGGATCAAACCATACAGCGCTAGCCCGGGATGGATCGACGTATCCGTTGATCATCATCGTTCTGGCGACATAGGCACCATCGAAATTATCGATAAGCTCCTCTTTCCCATTGTCCGCTATTACAGAAAGATGGAACTCTACCCCATCGCTAAGCGGCACGGCTGACAGCTCCTTTAATTTCTGCCGCAGCTGCTCCGTTATCGGTTCCGCCACTAGTTCCACTGTAATCCGAACCTTGATATGCTCGGTATCGGTGCCCAGCCTTTGCGCCAGCTCCGGAAGCTGCAACAGCTTCACCGGGAAGTGAAAAGCTGCTGAACTGCTCTTCGCAACGACAACAGCATCCGGTGCTTTGGCTGCCGCCTTCAACAGCGTTCTACCGGCGATTTCCAATGCAGCCGCCCCATTGGTATCATTCAGTTGAACTTCGATCGTTCTATCACCGTTATCGATTGAAGGAATCAGCTGCTGCTCGTCGAGTGTCATAACTTCAGGCTGCTGCGACGGTGTCGTAACAGAAGGCGTTTCAACGACCGGCGCGCTCACGCTAGAGCCCCCACCGCCGCCTCTAGAGCCCGAACTGATATACATGACATAAGGCGCAGCCTTGACCTCCGCAGTTTTGGCGGATTCCATCCCGGCCCTGTTTACAGCGCTTAGCTGAAACCGGTACGTTTGACCGTTCATAAGTCCTGTCACAGTATGGCTTTGCTCAGTGGTCGTATAGCTGGCTGACGCCCCTCCGTCCATATAAATGCGGTATTCGGCAATATCCGGCTCCTTGTTTGCGTTCCATGATAAAGTTACTTTTCCGTTTTCCGCTGATGCGGAAAAACCGGAGGGAACCGCCGGAGCTGCTTCTTCCACTGCTCCGGCAAGAGTCGTATCAGAAATTCTTTGAACATAATATACTCCCCATGGAAGCTCTCCTCTTGTAGCTGAGCTGGTAATGACAGTGAAGGTACTTAGCATGGCTCCATTAGCAATCGTTATGTTATAGGTACCTTGCGGTACATCGGCATAATATTGGACCTGGTGATCTAGCACCGTGCCGAACGAATCCTTGGAATCCGTCATCTCTACCTTGCCGACCTGCGTATTCCCTTGGGTTTGTCCATACCCCGTCTCGTATCGAACCGTTCGATCTACACTTTCCACCGTAATGGTCGTAGCCGCTTTATTTGTACCCTTAGGCAGAAGCACTTCTCCGAATAAATGATAGCCTGCCGCAGGTGATCTTTCAGCAGCACGGAAATTGGCGTAGGCAGCTTCCAATTGGCTTAATCCCGTCTGAAGCTGGGATGCCGTCGCTTCAATGTTTTCCGAGACAATGACAGCATCGCTCAAAGCCTGTTTAAACACTGCCTTGGAGCCGGGCTTATAATTCCCTACGTCCGCTCCTTCTACTGAAGTCTCATACAAAGCCCGTCCTTCCGCTATCTTTTGCAGCAGCAGCATTCTTGGTACTTTGTACGTCACATACACAACCTGCCGCGTTGTATAAGTGTCAACCGCAGCTTCCACGATCACACGATGGATCCCTGGCGTTAAGGACTGTGTGATCGAGAAGGTTCCTTGGACATCTGCCGCCCCCGCCCATTTACCGTTCACCTTGATCGTCGCGAGAGGATCGGTAAGTCCGGTAATCGTAATGCTCTCCGTGTCGACAATCGTATCGTCGGAAGCAGGTGCTGTGAGCTTCAAGCCCGGTCCTCGATAGGCTTCATCCAGAGCCTCATCCAGCACGGCTCCTGTGGCGCCGGCAGGACCTTCAATCCCGAGCACTCTAGCGATCGTAGGCGCTATATCGATGTTGTACATTTTTTTCGTGTACTCCATCCCTTTTTCCACATGAGCCCCGGCCAAGAGCGTAAAGATATGCTGTGCATCTTCATCAAGAGAATCATGCTGGCCTGCGACGGAGCGCTGCTTCGTGACGGAAGGGTCCCCAGTTTTGAAATGATAAGGGGGCTTCGGAGAGATAAGAAGATCGGCAAAGTGAGCCGTAGCTCCTCTTTTGATCAGATCTTCTTTAAGCATGTGGGCGCCATAATACACTTTGCCCTTCACTTGCTCCACGATTTCGTCCAGTACCGCCTTTTCCACCGGAATGCGGAACTTGATTTGCGCCTGCAAGCCGACCGTCGTTATAACGATTTCCGTATCCGGCTTGGCCGACGTATCCTTAGCAAACACTGTCTCCACTTTGTAATTGGAGCCTCGGAACTTTTGACCGACTCCAGCTATCGTTTGCTCCAGGTCAGCCAAGCTCGTATAGGTTCCAGGCAGATACGGCGCCTGAAACTCGGCGTTATCCGCTCCGAACTGCACCATGCCGTGATCAGTCGTCAGAGCAATGGTCGTCTTGTTATAGATGCCACGATCCTTTAAAGCCTGAATAATACGGCCCAGCTGTTCATCTACGCGAATGACCGTTTTGGCCACGTTATCCAGATAAGTCTGGACATCCGTCGCTACAGGTACGCCGTAAGCTCCTCCAGCCTCCGTATGATTGTTATGCCCAACAGCATCGATATCGTCCGCATAGAAAGCCAAAAAGTGCGGAACCTCCGTTAACGTGATCGTCTTGCCACCGGATTGAAAAGGCTCACCAAGAATGACTTTAACCATCTCATCCGCTCTTTCCTTGGAGCTGTTCAATCCAGAGGCTGTAACATAAGGCTGCGCAGCGTTCCCTGCGACAGCACCTTTGTTCTCAAAATAAAATGCATTGACAGCCGCTAAGCCAATGTTATTTTTATATACGGCTTCTGCAATGTTTTCTAATGCATTTTCACGACTGTATTGAACAACGACATTAGCCGAACTATCGTAATGGCGATAATCGTTGCCGGTATCCACAGGCCATGCGCCGGACACAACAGCCTGCTGCATCGCATCTGTAATGGAAGGGATGCCCGTACTGGCATTTGTAAACAACACTCCATCCTGAATAAGCGCATTCAGATTCGGGGTACCCCTGTAAGGTGCACTGTTAGCGAGCTCGTACCATTTGTAAGCAAAACCGTCCAAATTAATATAGAGCACATGATTGTCCGTCGGCTTTTCCACTCGAACCTTCAATAGATTGATGCCTTCGGCATTTGCCGGAGCAGGAATTCCAAGCAAGGCCGCAACGGTCGGCGACAGATCCGTGATGCTCGTAGGAACCCGAACGTCACCTTTGGCTGGAACTGCGCTGCCGGAGATAACACCAAACACATGGGTAGACGTAGAATCGAAAGAGTCCGGTCTATGCACCTTTTCCGATGCAGGTGAGAAGGTATACCCTTCCTTCGGTATCACGAGAAGATCGGCGAATTTCGGATGAACCCCCAACGCATCAAGTTGGTTCCGATTCATAACCTCCAATACATAGTCCTGAGCCTGAATGGCGCGAATCAGTTGATCGATTCTTTCCTGAGTCATCGTCGTTTTATTGTAAATAAACAGCTGCAAATACGTTGCTTCATAGTTTTTAATCGTAACCATATCCGGCGTACCGGCTACGGCTCCTGTACTTACTTCCTTGTAAGTGAAACCGTTAGGAGCGACACTTAAAGCATTAAGCAGAGCAGTCGCCTTTTTCCCTTTTGTTTGTGTAACCCCGCTGTGGGAGCTCAATATATAGGTTGTTTTTGCCGGGTTACCCTTGGTCTCGATCTTCTTCATCAAGGTGCCCAACTGAGCATCCAGCTCGGTAAGCTTGGTCAATAGATGGGCCTCATAATCCGCCTTCTCGCTGGTTATTTCCCGATCCTCCATATATAAATCGTTGGAATATAAATTTAAGTAGTCCGGTTGCCCATAGTTCTCGATTTGGTATACTGCTTTCGTCACTGTGCCAGCGAACGTTACCGTCTCCACCGATGATGTAGAATAATATTCAAAGGTAGGGGCTGATTCGGCCTTCACCGCATACTCGTTAATAACAACGGCAGTGCGAGAATTTTGCATCGCCTTCGTAATCGTTTGCGCTTCGTTAAGCGCTGTACTAAAGTTGATTACATTCGTTCCATCAAGATACTTGTAGGTGTTCCCTGTCGTTTTGGGAAACGCGCCTGTCATCGTAGCAAAATGTCCGGCAACAGCGGACGGCACCGTTGTCTTGTGATTGGTGAGTCTAATCCCGTTGGCAACTAATTTATCAAGATTAGGCGTGGCCTTTCCGCTTTTCTTGGCCAAATCATATAGCTCGCTGTAAAAGCCATCCCATGTAATATGCACGACCTTATTGCTCCCCATAGAGCTTGTTGACGCTGCAAAAGCCGAAGCTACTCCTCCTCCGATCCAGGAGCACCAACTGCTTACGACCAATCCCCCCATTAATAGAAAGATAACGATTCGCCTTAGCATACTTCTCATTGCTTTACATCTCTCCTTTCATACCATCGTCATGTAGAAGAATCCGCATTACATTGCTTCGCCTACCGTTCAGGACCTCCACCTTTCAGCCATACTGACTCACCTGGCATAGGATCTAATCTACTCTCTCTCAAAATATAACGAAACGCCTTATGCGCCTATGCTATTGTTTCAATAACATATAAAACAAAGCACCATGTCCTCATAGAACCGTTATCAAAATTTCACGAATATATAAATAAGCGCACGTTCTCTTCTGCCGGCCGCTACCTTAACGAGGATGCATAAATAAAGAGAAAGCTTCCCATTCTAGGGTGGGGCCAGGTTCCCTAACCTAAGGTAAAAGGAGGTCGAAGATCGATGAGCAAATCGAAGGCACGACGCGAGAATGCAACGAAAATACGCAAGCAGACGCCTCATCCGCACGGGCATATTACTTCATTGGAAGAATATGCCGATGAATACGAAGCCGCAAAGCAATCCAAGAATGAGAAACAATAAAGCCTGTCCTACTTGAAGCATCTTCCTCTCCTCTTCTTCATAAAATGGGTTAAGAACGTGAAGAAGGGGATGAGTGAATGGCACCTGCGTTATGGGCTGAGCTTTTTTCCTGGATTGTCGTTTTGCTCGGTATTATCGGCGGCTTCTGCGCCTGTATGCACCGATTCATCAGCAACGATACGACTGAATACGATATGGAATTCGTGTGGGATAACAAATTCAAGCTGAAGGATTTGGAGCTGGATCGAAAAGATCGCAGGTAAGCTTCCCGCACAAGCTCGTCTGTATGCGCAAACAAGCCCCCGGCGGCGTCGGGGGCTTGACTTTGATTAACTATATATCCTGCAAATGCTAGGCGCCCCACTTCTTTCTCAGAAAGCTTAAGGCTGAAGGCAGCTCTCTAGCTCGATCATTTACGGTACATTCTACGGAAACTCCCCCCTGATACCCCGCCAATCGCAGCTGCTCCACGAACGCATCGTATGGATACTGCCCGGTTCCTGGCGATAATCGGCCCGTATCTGCCACATGAATATGGGCAAGCCAATCCTTGTGTTTGGTGATCGTTTCGAGTGCTTCGCGTTCTTCATCCATATGATAAAAGTCAGCTAGCACACGGATTGGTGCCCGGTTAATAGCACGGGCCAGGGCGACACCTTCGGCAACGCTGTTAATTATGTTGGATTCCTTCGTATTCAGCGGCTCGATAACCAGCGTTAATCCCGTTCCCTCGCATTCGTCCGCGATCCAGGACAATAATCTCAGCAGTTGATCCTCCGCTCTCTCCCGCCCCCAGCCTTCGGGTACATAACGGGAACGGCCGCTGCCTAGTACAGCAATCGATGAACCGGCCTGGTTCATTGTATCCACCGCCCGGACGACGTAGCTGCGAATTTTTTGCTCATCCGCTTCAGGACCAACAAGCTTCAGATCCCCCGGAAAAAAGATGTTCCAAGCTCTAACTGGAATAGAGCGATTCACAAACTTAGAAAGCGTTTTCTTTTGTGCTTCCGGCTCTTCCCTCATGAGAGGCGCCAGCGGACATTCAATGTAATCATATCCGTGTTCCTTCAGCTCATCCACATGCTCAATTCCAGTGCACCAACCAAAAACCGTCATATCCATTCCTCCTCAGTGTGTCCAACGTGATTATCAGCTGCCAAGGTCAAAGAAGGATCTCTACTTCTTATTGTATAGGAAATGAATCGTCATTTCCGAACATTTCTTGTTGCACAACACTCATTTTCAACGTTTATTGCCTTCATTCCTATGAATACCCAGTTAAAATTTGGGAAGCCTATAGATCGAAAGAAACTGTCGTTAAACCATTTGCGCGAAGATCACGTACAAAGAGGGGATAGCCGTGAGGAGAAAGAACCTGAGCCAATTTTTCCGCTCTATGCTGTCTCATAGCAAGCCTGCAAAAATAAATTCCATTGTCGGCCGCGCAGAGACAAATGGCACTACAGAGAATGTATTGAGCGGCATTTTATCCAAAGATCTGCCCTATATCCAAGATGTTCTTGCCAATTGCAGCGACGTCCTGTATAGAAAAATAACCGTCGGCTCCAATCAACAAATTCACGGCATGGTTATATGGATGGAAGGGCTGGTCAGCAGCTCCTCATTAAATGATCATATTTTTAAATCTGTGCTTCAGGATTCCCGTCTTCTCCCTCCTAATGAGGATCTTGGTCCTCGTCAGGCCTTTTCTTTACTTCGTGATAGCTTATTAAGTACAGCTGAGGTGCAGGAGCAAACCAGTCTTGCGACTATCTTCGATTCTATATGCACAGGACGGACGGTTCTCCTGCTTGACGGAGTTGCCACCGCTTTAATCGCTAACACCCAAGGCGGAGAAGTACGGGCTATATCAGAACCTGTAACAGAAGGAGTCGTACGAGGGCCACGACAAGGTTTCACCGAAAATATAGGAACGAACATTTCTCTGATTCGAAGAATCATTAAAACACCAAAATTAAAAATGGAAATGTTTCAAGCAGGCTCTCTCACAAAAACGGATATCGTAGTGGCCTACATTCAGGGAGTATCCGACGATCAGGTCGTAGCTGAAGTTCGCCATCGCATTAAGCAGATCAATATTGACTCCATATTGGAAAGCTCCTATGTTGAAGAGTTAATTGAGGACCAGCCCTTTTCTCCCTTTCCGCAAATCGCTCATACGGAGCGTCCTGATAAAGCAGCGGCCGACCTCCTCGAAGGACGGGTCGTTATTATCATTGACGGTACTCCCTTCGTTCTTTTAGTGCCGACCGTATTTATACAGTTTCTGCACTCTAGTGAGGATTACTATGAGCGCTTTCCTATGGCATTTGCAATCCGATGCATTCGTTTTCTATTTTTCCTAGCTGCACTGCTGCTTCCGTCTGCTTATATCGCTGCCACGACCTACCATCAGGAAATGCTGCCTACCCCGCTCTTGATCAGTATTGCGGGGGCCCGCGAGGGAGTTCCTTTCCCTGCATTTATTGAAGCGCTGATTATGGAGATTGTGTTCGAAGCGCTCAGGGAAGCCGGTGTGCGCTTACCACGTCCGGTAGGTCAAGCGGTTAGTATCGTCGGGGCCTTGGTTATCGGTGAGGCAGCCGTTCAAGCAGGAATCGTTTCCCCGGCTATGGTTATTGTCGTTGCGGTAACAGCCATTGCCTCCTTCACGATTCCGGCATTTAATGCAGCTATTACGATAAGGATGCTTCGATTTCCTATGATGGCCTTTGCTGCGGTACTAGGGTTCTATGGCATTATGCTTGGTATGCTGGCCATCCTTATCCATCTTTGTTCCCTTCGCTCTTTTGGCGTACCGTACTTTGCGCCGGTAGCACCATTTCATTGGCAGGGAATGAAGGATACGATCTGGAGAGCTCCCTGGTGGTCTATGAAAAAGAGACCTTCCTTTATTAGTGATCATAACGTTCATCGTGAGGATTCTCCAAAGCCGGAACCCCCTAACTCATCCTGACGAAAAAGGTGTCCTTATGCTGGAAAAGAGATCTATAACCCAACTTCAATTGATGGTGATCATTGTCATTACCATCCTGCCTACGGCCATCTTGTTTTTGCCTGCTATTACGGCGGTCGATGCTCGGCAAAATACTTGGATAAGCGCTGTATTCGCCACTTTATTCGGAGTCGTAATGGCTTGGTTCCTTCTGAAGCTCTGTTTTCGGTTTCCGGATAAGCCTCTCGATTTATTTTGCAGCGACATTGTAGGCAAAACGGTTGGCAAATGCATCGCGTTTCTTTACGGCTGCTTTTTTTTGCATGCGGGTTCCATCTTACTTCGAGAATATGTCGAATACGTAACGACTGCCATGCTTCCTGCCACGCCGAATGAAGTAATTAGCATCTCGACTCTCTTTCTTGCCGCCTTTGCTGTACGCGGAGGTTTGGAGGTTATCGGACGTTTAAGTGAATTTGTTTTCATTATCTTAATTTTTACGATTGTATTCGTTCTGGTGTTCTCCATTAAAGATGTCCAGTGGGACTACTTACTGCCGATGATGGAAGACGGGATTCGTCCAATCATGAAAGGAGCCTACACTCCTGCGAGCTGGTTCGGAGAAGTCGTGACGGTCGCCTTTTTTCTGTATCAAGTCAACCATACAAACAAGAGCCGTCAAAGTGTTCATAAAGGAATCTTATTAATAGGCATTTTGCTTATAGCGGTTTCGATCATTACTATCGGTGTATTTCGTGCTATTGAGGTATCCAGGCTCAAATTCCCTACGTTTGAGCTTGCACGGGATATTGAAGTCGGGGAATTCCTCGGAAGGCTCGAATGGGTAGTAGACAGCTTATGGATACTCGGTGCTTTTACGAAAATTACCGTATTTTATTATTTCGGTGTCGTCATTGCAGCAAGATTATTTCAACTTATGGATTACAAGCCCATTATTTTTCCCGTCGGACTCCTCCTCATTGCACTCTCCATATGGCTTTATGGGAGCGTAGTGGATCTTGTAGGTTTTCTTGCTCATACATGGCCGAGCTACAGCTTGATGTTCGAAGCCGTATTACCGCTTTTTCTTTTACTGATCGCCGTACTTCGGGGCGTAGGAAAAGTGAGGAAGACCCTATGATTAGAAAAATATCGCTGCTCCTCCTCCTCTGCACGCTTACTTTAGTTTCGAGCGCCTGCTGGGACCGCAAGGAAATAGATAAGCTCGCGATTGTTATCGGGTTCGGTGTTGATCTGATCCCCGGCCCCAAGCCGTATTTATTAACGGCACAGATCGTAAATCCAACCGCTTTGCAAAAAGGCAAAGCTGGCGGAGGCAGTACAGAGACCAAGCCTTTTGTCGTAACCTTGGCTCAAGGCGAGAGCATTTACGATGCGATACGAAATTTTTCTATGGATTCACCTCGCCGTCTGTTTTTCTCCCATAACAGCATTCTCGTGATCGGAGAACGAATGGCTCGTTCCGGCGTCCAGCCGATTCTTGATTTCTTCGAGCGAGACCCTCAGTTCCGTCGGACCATGTGGGTTCTGGTCACACCGCGAACTGCAAAGGAAGTGCTGGAGTCCAAGCTGGACCTTAATTCCCTATCTGCCATGGGCGTGGAGATGATGATTCGGGAATTCCATCAATCCTCTGCTGTGAAAGTGGTCCAGCGTAAAGACTTCATGAGTAATTTGGCCAGCAAGTCTTCCTCCGCAGCCGCTTCTAGAATAGATCTGTACAAAGAAACCGCCATCGTGCAGCAAAAGCTGCAGGAAGCAGACGGTAACAAACCGCAAGACCAAAAGTCGGACCATTCCAGCGCCTACGAGGAACAACAAGAGCAGCTGCGCCTCAACGGAACCGCTTTATTCCATAAGGACAAGCTGGCCGGTTATATGAATGAGCAGGAAAGCCGGGGGCTGCTATGGATTCTTGGTGAAATTAAAGGTGGTGCCGTTGTCGCGGGTTGCCCTAATCAAGAAAAAGGGAAAACGGTATTCCGTGTCAACCATACCCATGCGAAGCTAACCCCTGCCTATGAAAAGGATGGCTTGAGCATGCATATTGAAATAGAAGAAGAAGGCGCCATAGCCGAGGTAAGCTGCAAAAAGCTTGATATTTCCAAGCCGGAAACGATTAAGGAGCTGGAGAAGACTCAAGCCGAAATCGTCGAGAAGCGGATTATGTCAACGGTGCAAAAAGCACAATCCTTGAAATCGGATGTTGTGAAATTCGGCGAGGCGTTTCACCGTAAGGATCCAAAGAAGTGGAAGCAAATGGAGGCGGACTGGGGTAAACATTTTGCCCAAGTGAAAGTTACCGTCCATGTCACTTCAAAAATAAGACGGGTCGGCATGACATCTAAACCGGTTATCGTGGCCGAATAATACAAAGGAGGTTGTATAGCCTATGTTTTGGTTCATCATCATAGCTGCGATTATCATTGCATGGATCGAAGCTCCCTCGCTGGTTAGAAACAAGCAATGGAAGGATCTGAGTGTATTCTCAGGCTTCTTGGCTCTTGGAATTGTCTTGGGGGCCGTCCTAGATTTCCAGCTTCCATTTCCGAATCCGACCAAAGGCATTGAAGCGCTGTTTAAACCAGTTACGGAAGCCTTTTTTGGAAAAGGGTAGCCGGGCATTTGAGTGGAAGGGGACAGCATGATGGATAGACCGCAAATGACTTTGAGGCAAGTATTCTGGCTCTTCGTTAACAGCCGGTTCATTATTACACTTGTGTTCATCCCTCAACTCAGAGAACTGCACTATACACAAGATATTATCCCAGCGCTCCTGCTAAGCTTTCCAATGGAGCTATTGATTGGCATCGTATTCGTCATACTGTGGTCCCGCTACCCTAACCATACATTGATTGAATACAGCCGATTGATCCTGGGCAGATGGATTGGCCCTATCATAGGCTTGCTTTATATAAGCTATTTTATTTTCAACACGGCTATAACGGTCCGGGTATTCGATGAATTTTTGGCTACGCGATTTTTTATCAACACACCGTTAGAAGTCATTGAGCTAGGCATATTGCTCATTGCGGCATATGTCCTTTACTGCGGGCTCGAGGTGTTGGGCCGGTGTGCCGACCTATTGGTTCCGATCATATTTCTCGGCTTGCTCCTTGTTATCGCGCTGGCGCTTCCTCAAGCTAACTGGCGTCAAGTGGTTCCAACTTGGGAAACTTCTCTGCCTGAGATGCTTCTCTCCAATTTTCCCGGTGCAACCCGCTGGAATGAATATACCTGGATGGCGATGGTTATCCCTTTCATTAGCAACAAGAAGCATCTCCAGCGAGCAGTTTACATGGGGATTGGATTCAACAGATTGTTCTGGATTATTTTGATGGTGCCTATTGTAGCTATTTTCGGTTCCGGGATTGTCGGTAATCTCCAATTTCCAACCTATGAATTAGTGGAAATCATTTCTGTAGGGCAGTTCCTAGAACGGATCGATGCGCTCGTACTGGGACTTTGGGTTTTCGGGGCTTTTTTGAAAATTGCTATTTTTTATTACGCAGCGGTATTCGGAGCTTCCCAATGGTTTGGAATGAACCGTATTCGTCCCATTATTTTGCCAATGGGGATGATTATTTTTACTCTGTCATTATTGCTATTCTCCAATGTGGTAGAACTGAGGAATTTGGGCAAGTCCTTAACCTTTTTCGACTTCACCTTTGTTGTTGTTATCCCCCTCATTATGCTGCTGATTCATTACTCTAAGAAAAGGATCCGGGCGGCTGATAATGGAAACACCTAGCATCTCGCTGCGCCAAGCCTTTTGGCTTTTTGTCAACAGCCGTTTTATTATTACGCTTGTGTTCATTCCTCAGCTCAGGGAGCTATCTAACGCTCAGGATATTATCCCGGCGCTTCTGTTTGAGCTTCCCATGGAACTTCTGTATGTGCTCGTTTTCGTTATCTTATGGCTTCAATATCCTAACCAAACTCTAATAGAATACAGCCGCAGCTTATTGGGACGTTATGTAGGAAGCCTTGTCGGCTTACTATTTATTTGGTATTTCATCCATAATGCTTCCATCACAGTCCGCGTTTTTATTGAATTCCTTGCTACCCGTTTTTTTGACCATACTCCCGTCGAAGTAATAGGAGCAAGCATCTTGATTATGTGCGCTTATTGCGTGAATATGGGATTGGAGGTTCTTGCCCGTAGTGCTGATTTCCTCGTCCCTTTGATTTTTGTAGGGCTGTTAGTCATCATTACATTGACGATTTCCTCTGCTGAATGGGGGCATGTTATTCCTTTGTGGGAACAGGGTGCAGCACATATTGCACTTCAAGATATCCCTTCCGTCTGTCGTTGGAACGAGCTTGCCTGGATGAGCATCATCATGCCGTTTATCGTTCGGAAGCAGCACATCTTACGTGTTGTATGGGGAGGCATTACGTTTGCGATAGTGTACTGGTTTCTTCTTATCGTTCCCCTAGTCGCGTTATTTGGGCCCGAGATCGTACAATCCCTTCAGTTTCCAACCTATGAACTAGTAGAAATCATTTCCGTCGGGCAGTTTTTTGAACGCATCGATGCGCTTGTTCTTGGATTATGGGTTTTCGGCGCTTTCTTGAAAATCTCCATGTTCTATTACGCCGCTACTGCAGCCGCTTCACAATGGCTAGGACTTCAACGACGACAAACGATCGTGCTGCCTGTGGGGATGATCATCTTTTCCCTGTCACTCCTGCTGTATGCCAACGTAGTAGAGCTGAGAAATTTCGGTAAAGCCGGCACCTTCTACGACCTTACTTTCGTCCTGCTGATTCCTGCTATACTGTTGGCCGTTCATCTAGTAAAAAGAAAATTCCGGTTACATCATGCGTGAGGATATTCCAATGCCCTAGTGAAGCCGCTCTGCCCCAGCTGCTCAGCTGCCAATTGGCGAATCTCCAGCTCAAACAGCGGCTTGCTGATCAAATAACCTTGAACGTACTCACACCCCCATTGACGCAAGCAATCAAGCTGCTCTTGCGTCTCTACTCCCTCAGCCACAATCTGAATCCCCATTCGTCGGACCAAAATAATAATAGATTCCACAAGAGAATCGTCTACGGACTCTTTTGTTATATCCTTTACGAATGATTTATCGATCTTCAAAGTTCCGATAGGCAGTTGTTTCAAGTAGCTTAACGAAGAGTACCCTGTCCCGAAGTCGTCCAAGGCAATGCTCACCCCGTAATCTCTCAAGGTTTCCAAATTGCCGATAGCGGAATGAAACGATTCCATCATGATGCTCTCCGTAATTTCAAGCTCCAAGTACTCGGGAGCCATCTGGGTTTCGAGCAATATATCAATCACCATTTGGGCAAAATCCGGCCTTTGAAGCTGAATGGTAGAAATATTTACGGAAATGATGGAATGCGGAAAATGACTTTTCTGTATCACTTTATTCCGTTCGCATGCTGTACGGATGACCCATTCGCCTATAGGAATAATCGCCCCGCTCTGCTCCGCTACTGGAATAAATTCTAAAGGGGACACCGTTCCCATCTGGGGATGAACCCAACGAATCAAGGCTTCAAAGCCTCGAATTTGGTTTGTTCGAAGATCCCTTTGCGGCTGAAATTGTAAGATCAATTCATTATGTATAAGTGCCTTGCGAAGCGCTTCCTCTAACCTGCCTCGCTTTAATAACGCTTCTCTCATCTCATTATTATAAAATCGATAATGGTTTTTTCCCATTGCCTTCACGTTATACATCGCAGTATCAGCGTTCTTGATCAGCTCTTCCGCACTCGCACCATCTCCTGGGTATAACGCAATTCCGAGACTCATTTTCGAATAAATCTGCTCGTTGCGAATAAACTGCGGATACTGAAACTCATCTTGTATCGTTTGTATGCGTGTAAGCAGGTGATGCAGTTGATCAATGCCCTCCAATAAAAAAACAAATTCATCCTCGCTGATTCTTGCCAAGGTGTCCTTAGGGGACATAAGCCGTTGAAGCTGCTGCGCCACTCGATTTAACAGCTCATCGCCGAACGCATAGCCTCTCGTATCGTTAACCAGCTTGAAATTATCCAGATCCGCTACTACGACAGCCACTCGTGTACTCTGCTCATCGGAAACGGCAATCGCTTGATTCAATTTCTCCATCAGCAGCTTGCGATTCGGCAGCTCGGTTAAGGAATCATACAAGGACAGCTGCATAATATGCCTCTCTGAATTTCTAATTCTCGTGATGTCATAGCACGTGCCCGTAATCGACTTCACCTGTTGATCCATACCCAACACCGGAGACAGTGTCGTAACATATAAATGCGTGCTGCCGTTCTTATGAACGACTTCCTTTTCGAAGGTAATGGGTGTCTTCCCATAGACGGTTTCGGAAAGCAGCTCCTGCCATCGGGTCAAATCCTCTCTGAACCCGAGAACGTCAAATATCCAACGATCTCTTAGCTCCTTCGCTTCAATTCCGATATCATCCATGAATTTCTTGTTGGCTGACAGCAGATTGCCCCGTAAATCGCAGCGAAAAATTAAATCGTTGGAATGCTCCACCAAGGTTCGATATTGCTCCTCGCTTTCGAGCAGCTTGCCTTCTGTTTCTTTCTTGCGGATTTCATGAGTGATAAAGTAGCGAATGATGATAACGACCAGGGGATACGTAACGCACATGTAGATGGCAATATGTTGAAACAGATACTGATTCAACTCTTTTGGTAAAACGAGAAACCACAATGCGCTTTCAATAGCTACAAGCAAACCGAACACAGCATAGGCTAGCGTCGGCTTTCTAAATCTGGCTTCATATCGATTCATTAGCAACCCGAACAGCATGGCCGTCACAATACCGCCCAGTCCACTTACGACTCCCGTACCGCCAACGTAGGCTCTATAGCCGCCTACAATCAGCATGGCAATAGTCCCCGAGATTCCGCCCCCGAATGTCCCGGCAAGCGCCACAAGCACCGTCCTGAAATCTACAAACACCCCATCGGTAACATACAGAGGATCAATCATGACCCCAAGCCCGGTAACACCAAACCAGATACCGAAGATTACGCTTACCCAACGTGAGGAGAACTTCGAAACAAGAGGGTACAGCCAATGAAACAAAAAGATAAACGTTAGCAGTACTGAAGCATTAATAGCTATATCCTCTAATGTTTCGTATCTGATTGTCATCATCGCATCCCCCTCTTACCTCATACTGCAGCATAATATGTTTACCCGCTCATTCTTCCGTATCGCCTGGCGGACTCCGCCATCGTCATCCCGCTTTCATAGCAGAAGGCCTGCAGCAGCAGCGAGTACAGCTTTCTCGTTGAATGAATCCCGAGTTTTTTCATTATATTGTCCAGATGATTCTTAACTGTTTTAACGGAAATGGTACAATGATCCGCCAGTTCCTGATTCGAATATCCATAGAGCACCAATAAAATAGCTATTTCACTTTCCCGGCGCGTTAAGTGATTTCTTTCTGCAAATGAAAGCATGGATTGCCTGACGTATTCCAAATACTTGACTTCATATTTTGCTGATACCATTTCCAACATGAATTACTAGACCCCCATTTTTTATGACTCATCTTGTTGTTCGACAATAAATGACAAAGAGTCACATTTTATGGCAATATCATCCACCATTATCCCTATTATGAGCGAAAATTGTAAAAAAAGTTTATGGATGAATGTTAGCTCATCATGTTACATATTCATAAATTTATATCCAACGCCCCAGACCGTTTTAATGTACATCGGCTGTTTCGAGTCCTGCTCAATTTTTTTGCGCAAATTCCCGATATGGACGTCGATAGCGCGGTCATTTACGAATGAATCGAACCCCCGTACCGCATTAATCAGTTCCTCTCTGCTATATACTTTGCCCGGATTAGCTATGAACAGCTTCATGATCTCAAACTCGGAAAACGTCGTATCAACATGCTGTCCATTGACATACAGCGATCTTTTTTCGTAATTCAAAAAAATTTGGCTGGCCGGAACTCCTTCCGCTTCGACGGCTTTTGTTAGATGGTTATAGTAGGTTCTTCGGATCATTGCAGCTACCTTGGCCGACAGCTCACGCATACTAAACGGCTTGCACAAGTAATCGTCCGCTCCTGCATTCAACGCATTGACTCGGTCCATTACCTCGGTTTTCATGGATACGACAAGAATGGGAACCGTTGATCGCTTGCGGACTTCCCCGCATAATTGAATGCCGCTAACGTCAGGCAATACCATATCCAGTAAAATAATATCAGGATCGAAATCCTCCAAAAGCGTCAAAGCCTCTTTCCCCGTTTCCGTTCGATGAACCAAATACCCTTCTTCCGATAAATACATAGAGAGCATATCCCCGATTATAATATCATCTTCAACTATAAAAACTTTGTGCATGAACTCACCTTCAGCAAGATATATGAAGTCAATTGGCCTTACGTTTACTTTTTTTGAATATTTTACTCAAACTTTCCTTACATTTCGGGTTTACTATCTCCCCCGTTCCAATAATCCAGGCCTTCAAGAATAGAAGCAAGCTCCCTCTCCAATGCAGCTAGCTCATGATCCCATTCAAAGCTCTCTCCTTCTCTTGTTAGTTTCTCCTCGATGCTGGATGCAAGCTCAAACAGTTGGTCTGCAGCCAAATTACCGGCAACCCCTTTCAAGGAATGAATGCTTCGGCGAACGTTATCGAATTGTCCAGCGTTAAGCTGCCCGTGCAGCGTCTCTGAATAATGGCGATATTCCAATTGAAATTGATTCAAAATATGAATCAAAATCGACATCCTCCCGTTCAACCTTTGCAGCACCCGCTCCAAATCTATGCCGGGAAGCTCCGGAAGCAGCTGTTCACGATCCCCTTCCTGATGCATTTCCTCAGGATTCGCTTGTTTGAGGGAACCTCTGAGCAAGGACTCTCTCTCTTTGCTTGTCCACTTGTCCAATATCCGTGTCAATTCATCGACATCGATGGGCTTGGTGAGGATATCATTCATTCCTAATTCAAAGCAAAGCTTACGTTCGTTAGGCATAGCATTTGCGGTTAATGCAATAATCGGAAGGTCGTCGAAGCGCCTGTCAGCTCTGAGCTGGCGAGTCGCTGCGTACCCATCCATCTCCGGCATATGAATATCCATAAACAGAAGATCCCAGTCCGATATCTCAGCGTATTGCAGCGCTTTCTTGCCATCACAGGCTATAGTTACGGCAAACCCTTCGTTCCGCAGCAGCTCTACGGCTACCTGCTGATTGATTACATTATCTTCCGCAAGCAATATCCGCCCTCTGAGCTGCTTTGAGGATACAACAGGCGGTTGGATCACCTCATGCTTCTCTTCGTTTAACGGGATCAGCTGTTCAAAGACGGATCGAATCGCTTGCGAGAGTCCCAGCCTGTTAAGAGGCTTCACCAGGATCCTGTCCGGCCGTTCACTCTCCTGCATGCCCAACATCTCTTCCCTGCCGTACACCGTAGTCATGGCAATCGTTCGTACATCGACCGATTCCGCCATACCTTTGAACTCAAGCCATGTCTCCGGCCCGTACATATCCTCAGCCTCCATATCAAGCAGCACCGCATGAATGGGGTTATGTCGATCTTGAGCTATCAACACTGAGGTTCCTTCTGCCCACGAACCCGCGCAAATGACCTCGAGGGATAAGGAGCTTAACAGCTCTAAAAGCTTGTTTCGAATAAATGGATTGTCTTCTACGACAAGAACCCGGTATACCGTACGACTGGCCGGCAGCTCCAGCTTCTCCGACTTTGCATTAAGAGCCCGTTCAAAATACAGTGTAAACGTGAAGCAGCTCCCAACCCCTTCTCGGCTTCTAACCGAAATGGAGCCCCCCATCATCTCGATGAGATTTTGGGAAATGACCAATCCAAGACCGGTTCCTCCATATTTCCTGCTGGTTGATCCGTCCGCTTGTGAGAACGGCTCGAACAGCTTATGCAAATGTTCCTTAGGAATGCCTATCCCTGAATCCGCTACAGAAAATTCAATCGACATCCCCTTACTGTCCGTACCCGAGATCGTCAATGAAATAATAACGATACCTTGCTTAGTGAACTTGACTGCATTGCTGCACAAATTAAGCAAGACCTGCTCCAAACGGAGCGGATCGCCCATCAGAGCATCGGGAAGCTCCTCCGGAGTGTCGATGATAATATCAATAGGCTCTTTTCCAAGAAGTACGCTCATCATATCGGATATATTGCGTATAATTTCATGAATGTTAAAACTAACCTTCTCCAATTCCAGCTTGCCGGCCTCTACTTTTGAGTAGTCCAAAATATCGTTCACAATACGCAGCAACGTATGGGATGATGCGAGAATTTTACTGCTGTATTCTTTTTGGGCGGCACTCATTTCCGTTCTCAACATAAGCTGGGCGAAACCGATGATTCCGTTCAGCGGAGTACGGATTTCATGACTCATCCTTGCCAAGAAAAGACTTTTGGCTTCGTTGGCATCATCCGCTTCTTCCTTAGCCGAGAGCATCTCTGCCCAGATTCGGTTGTGCTCCGATATATCTCTTGCAATAACGGAGTAATACACTACTTTGGATGACTTATCACGATGAGCTACTACAATGAGGGACATCGGCACCTTTTGACCGGATGTCGTGACCAAGTGGGCTTCCGTTTCCCAATAGCCTTTGTCACGTACCCTATGCAATCCCTTAATATAGAACCGGAAGGTTCCACTATCCAGATACTGTTTAGCCTCTTTCGCACAATCATCCAGCTGTGTAATTCCAAGAAGCTCCATTCCAGCCGGATTCATATAAAATATATTGCCTTGCGTATCGATGGAAGCGATTAAGTCTTTGGCCGCGTCCAATATACTTAACAAGCGGTTGCGAGTTTCCTCGGTCTGCTTGTACAAGCGAATATCATGCGCGATGCCAACGTAACCGGTCACGCTGCCATGCTGGTCGCGCATAGGGCTTACGTTCAGGTTGACAGGAAAGCGGGTACCGTTTTTATGTATATAGGTCCACTCATAATCTTTAGGCTCATGACGCAGCGATTTAGTCAAAAAGACGGCCATGTCCGGTTTAATTTGAACCCCGAGCTCCTGGGCCAACCGTTTTGCCCGTTCCGCGATCTCTTGTTTGTCGTGCCAACGAAACATAGTTTCTTTAAATATCATCTCATCCGCGCTATAACCAAGTATCTTTTCAGCCGTACGGTTAAAATAGGTTACCTTAAATTCGGTATTAATAACGATTATAGCGTAATCATTCTGATTAATGATGGCATTCAACCGTTCAAACAGATTGTGAAGATTATCTACCATTCCGTTCACCGACTGTGCGAGCGCACCGATCTCGTCTTTAGACCGGAATAAGATTGGACTCACCTTCAAGTTGCCTCCGGCTACACTTTCCGTTACATTCAATATTTGACGGATACGCGTGACCACTTTGTTCAAGATGTAGAACATCATAATGCCGAGAACAATTTCTGTCATGATAACCGTTAGGACCGTCCGCCAAAAAAGAGCTTGAAGCGACTTCTCGAAAGATTTCATCATTACACATACAGCCATATACCATTTAGTACCCGGCACCTCGGAATAGAAGATGAGGGCAGGATCTCCCTTTACCTCCGTCTCTATGAAGCCGTGGCGATTTTGGACCAGCTCCGGGACAATCGGTTGAAACGGTGAATCCGAATTTAACACATTCGATTTCAATATTTTGGAATGATCCGGATGATAAATGATTGTTCCATCTCTCTCGAATAAAATGGTTACGTCGGATGGTCCCACCATGTAATTCGTGAATCCGTTAAATACCTTGTCCGTAAGCAGGTCTGCATTCAATACTTCCTTAATCCTGTATTCGCTATCGAATATGGGAACCTGCATCGTAATAATTAGCTTCCCGTCCAGACTTCGGATGAATGGATTGGATACGACGTCATTTCCTTTCAACACATCGTTAAATGTAGCCTCATCCGCAATTTGCAGCATTCCTCCGTCAATCATCCTTAAATTGCCCGACGTATCGCTGATGCCGAATGAGGTAAAAATTCCCGACGACCGATCTCGTTCCCTAAGCAAATATTCCAAACGATCCTTATCCGATCCAAAACGAATCAAATCGGTATGGCTAATTACCTTCACCTCAGCCAACCGGTTGGACATCCATGTGGAAAGGTCCTGTGCTTGCGTTTGCACCTTGGCTCGGGAATTGTCTTTGAGCGATTCTAAAATGGACATTTTGGCAGCTCTATAGTTGCTCCAGCCTACCAAGGTCAGAGAAAAACTTGTAATCAGGAGAAACAGTATGCTAATCCGTACCTGCAGCGATGCCCTCATAGTCCCCTCCCTCAATGGCAGTTAAATGATTGGATGTATGGTATGGATTCTATGGCATTCTCATTATAACCTTACACGGTGTTTAATCCTACCGCTGTAAGCAAATTTCGACATTAAATTCGGGAACTTTTTCATTTGAAAGAACAAGGTAGGGCGCTTGGAAAAAAGAGGGATCGGACCTCCTGCAATACCGGAGGTCCGATGCGTTAAAAGAGGTTACGGCATATTCGTGGATATCCAGCTTTTGAGCGTATTCAGATCGTCCAAGGCTGCTTCATACAGCTTCTCCCGCTCTTCTCCCTGACCTGTGCCTTCAACAAATTCCAAGGTGAAGGATCCGTTGAAGCTGGAATTTTTCATCAAATTCAGCACAGCTGTTACTTCATTCAAATTGGTGCTTAATCTCCGGAACGTTTGTCCTTCGTAACGGTATTGTACATGAGCATGAGTAATAGCCGAACCCAAATGCTTGAACCAGTCCTCAACCGAACCCAAGGAGTGGAACGGATGTATGATCGCCTCACAGCCTGCCATAGCCTTCATCGCAGCTGCAGCCGCCTGCGGCTCCTCCATTACCGTATTCGGATGGCACTCGCACAATAGACGACAATCCTCTGGAAGCAGCTTTACCCATTCATTCCAGTTGCGAATATACGTGTCCAATAAACTTTGCTCACGTCCAAAATTAAACTTGACCGCTTTAGCACCCAGTTTCTTAATGAGCTTAGCTGCTTGCTCACGGCCTTCTTCCGCCCCATCCTCGAACGTCACGTAGGAATTATATACCGACATAGGCAGCTCGGATGCAGACAGTCTTTCCAACTCTGGCCCGTCGCATAGAACTGCATGATTCTCCCACAGCTCTATTCCGTCGAAACCGTCCCGCTGTAGACGCGGAATCCATTCGCTTACAAGATAGGTTGGCTCCTTCCCCGCAGCCCAACGATTTCTCTCCAGTAGTATAGAACCGAAATACACTTTTCCTCCGCTGCTGCTCATACTCAAGATCATCTCCCTTTGTTTGGTAGGTCTTGTACCGATACTTCTTCCTGGCCATGCCCTTTTCCTCCCCGTAAATAAGAAAACACTAATTGAATTTCGCTACGCTACGCTTAAAAGAAAAAAACCTCTAATTCCTGCTAAGGAATTAGAGGTTTGGTGTTATACCTGTACTGCTCCTTCTTTCACTCCCGCTCCGTACACAATCGACTCTTTCGACAGTGCCGTTGACGTATTCGTGCAGCGAATTTGCTCAGAGCTATCGCCCGTTACGTGCATGAAAATCTCACTCTCTGTCTTGGCCACAATTTCTTCTAGCAAAATGTTTTTGCTGTTATGGACTCGAACGACCGGCCCTTGCTCAGGAACGACTGTAATTTCGCGCAACGAGATATTCTCGGCGTTCGTACATTCGATAGCCTGCTTCGCTTCGATGGAAACCCGGTTCAGATGGATGGAACGAATCGGCATCTCCGGCAATCCTTTCAATTGAATGCCGATATCCGCCCCCGCACATACAGTATCTTCAATGAAAATGTCGCGGAATTGCGGCGTACCCTCATTGATCTCAGCCAGCGCATCGGGGTCTCCCTTCACTTCATAATACATATTGAAGGTGATGGCTTCACGTGCAATGTCCTTCATCCGGATATTACGGATGTAAACATGCTCTACGACTCCGCCACGGCCACGAGTGCTTTTGAACCTCAAGCCTACATCCGTACCGATGAACGAGCAGTTAGAAACCAGCAAATTGCGCACGCCTCCCGACATCTCGCTGCCGATAACGAATCCTCCATGCCCGTGGTACACAGTGCAGTCACGTACAACAACATATTCACATGGCTTGCCTAGCTTGCGGCCTTGCTCGTTTTTGCCGGATTTAATGCAAATTGCATCGTCACCAACGTCAAATACCGAATCGCTAACTTCCGCATAACGGCATGATTCCAGATCAAGCCCATCGCCATTTTGCGAATACCATGGGTTGCGCACTGTAATATTGCGAATCGTGATGTGCTCGCTTACCCAAGGGTGCAGGCACCAGCCTGGGGAATTTTGAAACGTTGGACCGTCGAGCAAAATACGGCTGCAGTTGCGCAGGCTGAGCAGCACTGGGCGCAAATAAGATCTCACCGGCTCGTAATCCCGGGTAGCCGTCGAGCCCTGCTTACGCAGCGCTTCGACCGTCACCGCCCCGTTCATCGCAGCTTCCGTAGGCCACCAGATCTCCCCGTCCGCATCCACCACTCCGCCGGAGTTGATTAACTTCTTCCATTGAAGCTCCGTCATCTTGAATCGTTTTACCGGGCGCCAAGCATCTCCGGACCCGTCAAAAATTCCATTGCCAGTAATCGCAACATCCTCCAGCTGCTCTCCGTACAAAGGAGACATACAGCGAATTGACGAGAGCCCCTCAAAATTCGACTCAATTAATGGATAGTCGGTATAGTTCGTGCTGAAACGAATAACAGCACCGTGCTCCGTATGTAAACGAATGTGGCTCTTCAATACAATCGGACCTGTCAGCCACACTCCCGATGGAATAATGACCGTTCCTCCGCCATCTGCGGCAACAGCTTCTATTGCTCGAGCAATCGCTTCCGTATTCATTGTAATTCCGTCGCCGCAGGCTCCGAAATCGGTGATGGCTACGCTTCGTTCAGGTATATTCGGAAGCGCAATCTCAGGCATGTCAAACGGCGCTTTAACCTCGCTGCCAACGGCTGAATTTGCAGACTTGTTCAATGCAGTATTCCTCCTAAAAAAATAATCTTATCATCATGGCCTTGTTTCATTCCGGTCTATCATAGCAACGGATATCGGGAACGACAATAATCATTATCTCACTATTTAAGTTCAACTGAGCAAAGGAGCAGGCCGGTGATCGGCACACCAAACCATTTTTTTCTTGATATGTAAAGGAAACTATCCGTTGGATGTAGAAGCTTCTTACGCATCCAGCGAAAATTAGGAGGGGAATGTATTGGAGCTTATACTGGTGTTACTGTTATCTATCTCTGTCGTCTATGGTGAGCATCACAAGCCCTACGTTACAACTGGCCCTTCCATGGAGCCCAACTATTATCAGGACCAAAGGATTACGGTCGACCTTGTTTACTACAACGACCATTCCTTTTATCGTGGTGATGTCATTGTTTTCCAAGCGACGAAAGACAAGACATATATTAAACGCGTGATCGCTCTGCCTGGAGAAACTGTTCGGATCGATGGCGATAACGTGTACATTAATGGCCAACTTCTATATGAGCCTTATCTTCAATCTGCTTTGGAGGAGGAGGCTGCCAGAACGAAAGTTCCTTATAATTATAGAAACATGAAAGAGATTACCGTTCCTGAGCATACCGTGTTCGTCCTCGGAGATAACCGCTCCAACAGTTTGGATAGCCGGGACCTCGGCCCTGTCTCCTTTGATACGATTCTGGGCAAGGTCAACGATTAGCGCTTATCTCAACAAGCCTTTCGTGATGCGTGTATACATTGAACGAATCGCCGCGGATAAAACCGATCACCGTAATCCCCAAATCGTCGGCCAGCTGCAGGGCAAGCTGCGTCGGAGCTGACTTGGATAAAACGATCCCTACCCCTATTTTGGCTGTCTTAAGCAGCACCTCGGACGAGACGCGCCCGCTGAACACCAATACTTTTCCTTTTAATGGAATCCGGTGCTGCAAGCAGTGACCGTATATTTTGTCCAGAGCATTATGACGGCCGATATCGGAGCGAATGACCAACAGCTCCTCCGTGCTGGCTAGCGCTGCGTTATGAACGCCCCCGGTATTGCGGAAATCCGGGGAGCATTGCTGAAGCCCGCGCATCAGAGCCAGGCATTGCTCTGCTGTGATCGTCATCCGGGATGTAATGGTTTTGGCGGTTCTTGCATCATTATGGAAATAAAACTGGCGGCTTTTGCCGCAGCAGGAGCCGATAAACCGTTTGTTGTACCAGTCCTTGCCCGTATTTTGAGCCGCGGTCAGTTCCACATCGGCGTAGCCGCGTTCCGGGTCCAGAGACAGCTTGCGAATCTGCTCCATCGAGCGGATCATGCCTTCGGAAGCAAGGAATCCGACGACCATATCCTCCAAGCAGGACGGGGAGCAGACGATGGTCGCGAATTCCTCGCCGTCTACTTTGATTGTTAGCGGATACTCGGCCGCCACTTCGTCCTCCCGCTCCTGCAGCCGCCCTCCCTCGTATTTAACGATCCGCCATGCCGCTGTCACCGATTTGTCCATGCTTCGTCACTCCATTTCCGTCTCAAGCTCGGCTATTCGTTTCTCCACATACCGTGTATCCTTGAAGGCATGGTACGTTTCAGCCTTCTCAACCACTGCCGCAATATTGTATTCCGGTATGCCGGCATGCGGCTCATATACTCCTTTAGGAATCAGGCTGTTCCCCTCAGGCCAGTGCACCTCGATATTGCCGGGTCGGATGGCAACCGGCTTGACTCGTCCGTGCAGAAGACCATACCGGTTGTAGACCACAATGGCATCGCCTGTCTTAAGACCGAGACTCGCCGCATCCTCACCGTGCATGAGCACATCATAACGATCCGCGTCGTTGAACGGGTCCGTCTCGCTATAAATCATCGAATTAAACTGCTTGCCGCGTCGCGTTGTCACCATGAAATGCCCCTCGGGTTTGCGAAGCTCAGGCAGCTCAATCGGAATCAGCTGCCCACGGCCATCCGGGGTTGGACAGACGCCGTCCTCGCACAGCCATGCTCCTCCCCATTGAAACACGTCGCCGCGTCTCACCAAGTGCTGCACACCGTCATAATACGGTACCGCCCTGGCAATCTCGTCTCGGATTTGCTGTGCGCTGCCAAAGCCAACCCGCTGCTTATGGTCCGGGTCTACTCTGGCCGCAAGCTCGGCGTAGATCGCCCATTCTGCGCGTGCTTCCCCAATTCTCGGCCCGTCAATCTCTGGCGAATAATAAACCATCCGCTCCGTTGATGTGGAGGTGCCTCCGCCCGGCTGTTCGTATCGGGTCATCGCAGGAAGTACAATGACCGCTTCACGGGCTTCTGTCAGCGTAGACGTATTCAACACGATATCCTGATGGACACGGATATCAATTTGCTCAAGACACTGCCTTACAAAATCCGGATCCGGCATCGTCTCAAGGAAATTGCCGCCGGATGTATAGAACGTCTTCAGCCTGCGCTCATGGTCGTCCGGCAAGAGCGCATTCTCTAACGAAACGCCGACAATGTCTCCTTGCCATTTCGGCAGCTCGAAGCCCCACAGACGCTCAATTCGGTCAATATCTCCAGCTTTATAATCTCCCCCCGGCAAGCTGAATGGATCCGCCCCCATCTCACCTGAGCCTTGGACTCCGCTATGCCCGCGAATCGGCATCAACCCGCAGTGTTCGCGGCCGAGGAAGCCTCGAAGCAGAGCAAGGTTGGCGACCTGTGAAATATTGTCCGTTCCAAATCGGTGCTGGGTAAGGCCCATACTCCAGACGAACACCGCAGAGCGGGCACTGGACAAGAGCACCGCGAGATCAAGCATTCGCTCCCGTGTTAAACCCGACGACTTCTCCAGCAGCGCCCAATCCTGCTTCATGACATGCATTCTCAGCTCCTCATATCCCGCCGCATGGTTCTGCACAAAGGCATGGTCGATGGCGCTTCCCGGCTGTTTCTCCTCCATCTCGAACCAGTGCTTCATAACGCCGTTCATGAAGGCGATGTCCCCGCCGATGTTAACCTGATAAAAATCATCGGCCAGCTTCGTTCCGAACAGTGCCGATTCCGGAATGGACGGAATCCAATATTGCTCCATGGACGGCTCGTAATAAGGATTGATCACGATAATTTTCGTTCCTTTGCGCTTGGCGGCATACATATATTTGGTCGATACCGGCTGATTGTTAGCGGCTACGCTGCCCCAAAACAACAATACGTCGGTGCCGATCCAATCCTTGTAATTGCAGCTTGAGGCTCCGATACCAACGGAACGCTTCAAGGCGGTCTTGGATGGAGAATGGCATATACGAGAGGCATTGTCGATATTATTCGTTCCCAGCAGACGGGCTACCTTGGCTGCGGCGTAATAGCATTCGTTCGTAATCCCGCGTGCGGTCAAGTAAAACGCGAGCTGCTTAGGATCTATTGCTCTGATTTTATCCGCAATCGTATCCAGAGCCTCGTCCCAGGATAACCGTGAAAACCGGCTTTCCCCCTTACGGCGGATAAGCGGATAAGGAATGCGCCCGAGCTTGCGTAAAGCCGTGCTATCGAGCTTCTTCAGCTCGCTGATATCTTGATGCAGTACCTCCGGGCGAATCGGAGGCATTGTATTCAGCCGCAGCACGTTTAGTCTTGTTGTGCACAGGTGGGGTCCTTCCAGCGTCCGATCGTATAAGCCGGACACTCCCAATGCGCAGCCATCGCATACTCCTTGCGTTAAGATACGATAAGCGTACGGCAGCTGATCGCGGTTTTCCCATGCAATCTTCAAGGTTTCCTTAATATGATGCGGCTTTACCTGTCCGAGGCCGAATGGGGCCTTGCTAACCCACAGCTTCGGATTAGGCCGCTTCGGCAGCCGAATCGGACCATTATGTTTCGTTGTTCCCATATGAATTCCCACCTAATATCATGTATTTTTTCGCTTAAGTAGCCGGCAATGAAAAAACCGCAGCAAACACCCCCTCTTTTTACGTTGAATAAAAAAAGGAAATGTCTACTGCGGCGGTTAGTCTTAAGCAGGTACGCTGCCAAGTGCCAACGGCACATGATGAAATTATTTCACAGCAAATTTGCTTTGAATGTCCTGATCGAATACGAAAATGGACATCCCGAAATCTTTTTCCAGATCAATATCGACGAACAGCTCGAGAAATTTGGCTCCGAGCAGCTGCTCCATTTCAACCGGTGGATGGTTTTTATACATATCCTTCACCATCTCCGTTCGTGCGGTACGAAGAGCCTGCTTGCCGTCGGTTCCGGAAGCGATAAATTTCTCAACAGGCGAAAGGTTGCCGTCCATCTCGCAGATCGCCCAGTGCTTGCAAAAGGTCGTGCGGATTTCACGCGGTCCCTTGCCCATATGACGTTTTCGAAACGCTTTCACTAAATTGCTGAATTCCGCTTCAACTTTATTCATGAATGGATACCCTCATTTACCGTATCTTTCTACCAAATTTTATCATGGACCTTAGCATTGTTCAATCGTTACTGGGAAAAGAAACCTGCAACTTTTATCCGCTTAAAACGGTCTAATAAGTAAATCGAAATGAACGAATTTAATTTGGGCTACGGGAGAGCAAAAATGATGAGTCATTTAACGGCTATTGTTGCAGCAGTTTGGATTTTATTAGCAGGTACAGGAGTTGCTCCTGTCCAATCTTGGCATACAGAGCCTCAGTCTGCTGATCCTCCCATGCAAGCACCAAACGATATTCCATCGAAAGAGCAGTCGACTGGGTCAAAAGCTGAGGACCTATCCCCTCACTTCGCCAAGGATAGCGTATTTTCACCCGAAGATCTTTCTATAGAAGAAACTCGGTTTGTTCTTGATGCCAAGTATGCTGATATGGACGGTGACGGAATTCGCGATGACATCGTACTTATCGGTCATAAGGAGAATGCAGACAGTATTTATGCCTCAGCCATTCAAATTGCAGTAAAGAGCGGTTCAACCGGGGTTTATACAATCCGCTCCGTAGGTTCCTTTAATGAGGGATATGGGTCCTGCTTATTTATCGGACGGTTCGACTCCGAGTCTCACAACGATATTCTGGTTACTACGGCGACAATGGGAAGCGGCGGCACCTCTACATACCAGTTGGTATCATACCAAAATGCGGCGTTAGTAGATAAGCTAGACGAAGAAGTGCTTAACGCAGGACTTCCTCTGGATATCCGGTTCACAGACGAGTATAAGTTAACAGCTACGAATGCACTAACCGGTCAAACCGACATCATCGACGCAAGGTCTTCTAGAGAAGATTACATCCGGCTTCATATGTACGACTCGAACGGTAAGCTGTTGAACACCAAGGAACAAGGAATGATAGACGGATTCGTCAACCTTGCTCCTGAGGATACAGATCATGACGGTATTTATGAGCTGCGGGGTGTTCAGTACATCTCCGGTGCCTGGCACGCCAATGTGCTTGCTCAAGCTGAATCGGTATGGGCTGTTCGCCATGGAAGCTTGGAGCTGCTGAGCGATAAATTGATCGCTTTGCCTCCCCTGGAGGAGCGATAGCGTCCAACTTTGTTATCGGGAAATCCCCGCTGTAAAGCGATTAAATTACAAATTTCCCGATAACAACAGTGGCCGGAAGGGGATACCCCACCGGAGTACCACGTACACATCTGAGGCTTCATAGTTTCACAGCCTGACAGCTCCCCTTCTATAAGAAAGGGAGCTGTTTTGTATGCTCTCATCCAATGTTGGAAGACTTTGTGCCGTGAAATCTGTAGAAGCCCGTGCTACAATGAAGTGGCTCAAGAGAGCCCGGCGGGATCCGATAACGAACTGGGCAAGAGCACAAAAAAAACTATAAAGGCCGAAGCTTTTTATAGAAGCACGGGGGACCCATTCTTGGGGTGAAGCCGCGTCTTGCGGCAGGGTGATTGCTCTTTGACCCGAATCCGTCAGCTAACCTCGTAGGCCGCGAAAAGGAGAGGATTTTTTTGTTGAATCGTTTCAAGAAAGTTGTATTGACAGGTGTACTGGCTATTAGTCCAATCATCGGCGTTAGTGCCGTTTCCGCCGCTCCGGCGAATAATGTGTCTGCTAATGATTTGTCTACTATCACTCAAAAATACGGAATTGATCTGAATTCCCTATTGAATGGTCAAGGTCAAAAAGGAAACATTGATTTGAATTCCTTATTGAAAGGCCAAGAAGGCAAATGGCAAACGATTGGCTCTGATAACAACAACGTTTTTGCAGGAGTTATCTGGAAACACTTCCCTAACACGAACTTTAACTGCGATCCAGGCCAAGGCCAAGGTACTGGCGATAACACGGGCAACACCGATAATGGCTCCGGCTCTGTAGACGATGGCTCCGATAACGGCAGCGGCACTACAGATAACGGTACCGATACTGGTGCTCCTGAAGATACTGGCAGCGGTACTACTAATAATAACAATGGCAGTGGAACTGAAAACAACGGTTCTCAGGAAACTGTAAGTGACTCTCAATCTGCTTATGCAAACCAAGTCGTTACTTTGGTGAACCAAGAACGTGCCAAAGCAGGTCTTCCTGCATTGACTTCCGACAGCAAACTAGCGAATATGGCTATGGACAAAGCTAAAGACATGTATGACAAAAATTACTTTGATCATACTTCTCCTACCTACGGTTCTCCATTTGACATGATGAAGCAGTATGGTATCAGCTACTCCTATGCAGGTGAAAACATCGCTAAAGGTCAACGCAATCCTGAAGAAGTTATGAATGCTTGGATGAACAGCGAAGGACATCGCCAAAACATCATGAGCCCTAACTTCACTAAAATCGGCGTTGCTTACTACAACGGCGAATGGGTACAAGAATTTATTGCGAACTAATTTACCCTTTATGATTATTATCTCACGGCCCCCGCTGCTTCATGCACCGGGGGCTTTGATTTATGTACAGGAGCGCTTTTTTTGCCAAGCACCGAACTATTTGTAATCGCTTGCATATACATAGTATAAACCCCTATTGAGGTGTTCATGGCTTTTCCCATTTTCCGGGAGGTGTAATCATGGCGGTTAAAAATTTGTTGGCTGCGTTGATTGGTCTCTTGTTTGTCTTTGGCCCTCATTGGATTCATTTTACCCACGAAAGTGCCGTAATTACCAGTGTAGTCTTCGGTTCCATTCAGTTCATTGCTTCCATCCTGGCCTTTGTTCTTAAAAAATCAGGCTGGAATTCTTGGTTGAACTGGATTTCCATGCTGGCTGGCATTTGGTTCGTTATTTTTCCTTTTGCCTATTTGTCCGGCCTGGGCGAATATGTCATCTATGTGGTTCTCGGCATCACAAGCGTCATGCTGAATTATTATACGATGAATGAGGATGAATAAAATTCGGTTATGCTCCCCATAAAAACATTCTGGTGTACAATCAGCGTTATTTCCTTTATCGTTGTTATTATGTGCAAATATTAGAATGTAGGAGATGAGGAGTATGGTGCAACCGGAGCAAGCGGCTTCTGTAAGCGAGATATATCTTCAAGAAAGCATTCAAGCGTTCCAAAGCATGAAAAAACTGGCCGATAGAGCCATGGAGCAAGTCGACGATTCTCAGTTTCACCACGTCCTGGACCAAGAATCGAACTCTCTGGAAGTGATGATTCTTCACATGCATGGCAATATGCTTTCCCGTTGGACCGATTTCTTAACTTCAGACGGGGAAAAGCCTACGAGAAATCGTGACGGTGAGTTCGAGGCCAAGGGACTGGATAGAAAAGCACTGATAGAGCTCTGGGAGCAGGGCTGGGCTGTATTGTTCGATACGCTCCTCAGTCTGCAACCTGAGGATTTGCTGCGCAATGTGACTATTCGTGGCGAGGCTCATACCGTGTTGAAGGCGATCCAACGTCAAGTTTCCCACTATGGATACCATGTCGGTCAAATCGTATTCCTTGCGAAACATCTGGGCAATCCTCATTGGCAAACGCTCAGCATCGCCCGCGGGCAATCGAAGACGTTCAAACCTTAACTTGCTGTAATTAAATATTCTAGGCTGCAAATTTCTCGGAATTTGCGGCTTTTTTCTATTATTCCGGCAACCATGCAAAAAAACTGTCGTATGTAACATAATAAGAAAAAAGGAGAGCTGCTTAAAAATGAAACTACTTACTGTTCAGCAGGCTATAGCAAAGGTTCGTGAGTGGGTTCATATTCCCGATTCGCACGAATTGATTTCAAGCGGCATTTACCGCAATGCTTCACCCGAACAAACTCCCTATTACAAGGTTGAATTAGAGTGGAACAAGCAAGGTGAACCGGTACTCGATGAGAATATGCTGGTCAATCCTCATACGATCCGCGCTGAGCTGGATGCCCTTACCGGCCAGCTTATTGCTTTTTACCGCCATGATGATAGAGACCAGGATAAAGAACCGCAAGAAGAGCTCCGTGACGACCAATACGAGACTATCTTCCCTCAAGTTGTTCAATGGATAAACAAGCTGAGCTTGCCAATCGATCTGAAGGAGCTTGAGCTGCGCAAAAAAATAGTTATGGGCGAAAAACGCTACGATTTCGTTTATGGAAGAAAGCATAACGGGATTCCTGTAAGCACCCCGCAAGCCTTGCACATTACGTTGAACCAACAATTCGATCTGTATCATTTATGGTGTGTTTGGGATGCATGTGATTTTGCGGACAGCACCCAACTGATCCCGGAAGCAACATTCAAAGAACAGCTCGATCAGAGCCAGCTTTCGCTCTGCTATTTGACCTTGTTCCATTCTTCGGATCACCCTTTTTATATATGCCGGGAAGATGTATATGATGCCTTGTCAGGTCAGTTGGTTTTTACGGATAAAAGCGACTTTATTGAAATCATTGATTTAGATTCTCCCCTGCCCCAGCGTAATCAAAATGTCCGCATCGTACGGAAGCCCGTATTTTCCGAAGCTCACTACGACGTTTTAAAGCTGGATGAGCATGTGACCGATATCAATTTGACAGCCCCTCATCCTTTCTATCCTGAGCTTACGGAAGAGGATATCGTCAAAGCTCAAGATATCGCGGCCTCCTATCTTAAGGAGACGGCTTTGGAAGAGCCTTGGCAGTTCGCCTTTATACATAATGCTGATGGCCAAACAGCAGAAGCCATGCAAGGGAATCAAATCAAGATAGAGATTCATCGTTATCTGCACGGCATTCCTGTTATGGGAGGCAAGATCGGATTATTCATAGATCGCGACACCTGGAACGTCACTCATGTCATGGATGCACTCAAGCTGTTTCAGGAGCGCCGCGCCGAAGCGAAGAAAGAACCGGACAAAGCTCTGGGGTGCTGTGAGCCGCAAGTTACGGCAGAAACAGCCTGGAAGGAGCTGTATCCTCACATTCAATTAACACTGACCTACCGGTTTGAAGACCATTTCTCCGTAGGGGAACGAAGAAAAGCTCTTCTTGTGTACACTTTGCTCGATTGCGATTGGATCTGTGATGCTGTTACAGGGGAATTGATTGAGCTGACTTACTGACCCGTCATCAGTACTGACGCCCCATTTATCCATTAAGGTCAACTATCCAATCAGATGAACCTCCATGAACATATATTATTTTGGGATGGATGAAACATCCCCCTTCCTAATAAAAAGAACATGAGAGGTGAGTTATACAATGAGCGGAATAGGTTTTGGTGGATTTACAAGCGTTGGTGTCATCTTGGTGCTCTTTATCCTCTTGGTTATTATTGGACGTTCTTTTATCTAATCTTATAAGGTACAAAAAACCGGCCCCTCAATCGAGGGACCGGTTTTTTGTTGGCCTTATCCGCCTTAATCTATCGAAACGCGCTTTGGTTCTGTAAGCTTAAATTCCTGCTTTCTTGGCAATCGCGTCCATAGTCACTTTGCTTTCGTACATAATGCGTTCCTCGTCAAGTGTCAGGACCTCACGGTTTTTCATGACAATCTTGCCGTCGATAACGACATCCTCTACGTCACGACTCGTGACCGATTCCACAATCGTATTGACAAGAATACGTGTCGGAGTAAGATGTGGTTGATCCAAATCGATCAGAATCAAGTCAGCTTTCTTTCCAGTCTCGATCGTCCCGATTTCGTGAGAAAGCTGTAGTGCTCGAGCTCCGCCTATCGTAATCATCTTGAGCAGCTCATCTACGGGAATGACAAGCGGATCGAACACAGGAAGTCCCCAGTAAGCGTGAAGCCCAGAGCGGAATACCCGCATTTCATCGAACAAGCTCAAGTTCGAGCCCGATGCTCCATCACTTCCCATACCAATCGACATGCCCATTTCGATCATGCGCGGTGTTTTTGGGAACCCATGGGAGTTAAAGTTGGCGCGCGGGCAGTGAACGATCTTGACGCCGCGCTCTTTCAATATTTCCAGTTCATGCTCGGAGTACACCACATTATGAGCCGTTAATAAATTAGGACCCAGAGCGCCTAGTGAATCGAGATATTCCACCGGGCGTTTCTTATACCGCTCCAAGCAATAGCGCACTTCATCCCGATGCTCGGCCAGATGCATATGCAATCCAGTATTGTATTCACGAGCCTTCTCCGCCGCTGCTTGAATCAGCTCCGGCGAGCAAGACATGACCTGACGGATACCAAACCAGATATGAACTCTTCCGTCACCGGCTCCATTGTACGTGCGGTGCAGCCATTCGTTATTATCGATAATTGTTTCGAGCGGCTGCTTCATGGTATCTGGCAAAAAGTCGCCGATATCGATGCACGACCGTGTAATTGCTGCCCTCATGCCCGATTGAACCGCGGCTTCCGCAACCTTGTGCATGTGTACGCCACCTGCATCGGCGAAGGCGGTCGTTCCCGATTTAATCATCTCGAGACAGCTCATCTCTGCGCTGACCCGAACGTCCTCTTCGTTCATGTTACTCTCGAACGGAACGAGAATGCGCGACCAGATCATCGGAAGCTCATCCATCGTCCGGCCCTTCAACAACTGTTGGCATGTGTGCGTATGCGCGTCCACGAGCCCTGGCATACACAGCTTGCCTTTGCCTGACAAGGTTTCTATCGGTTGATACTTGGCTGTTATCTCATCGCTAGGTCCGATCTCCACGATACGTGTACCATCCACTGCTATGGCACGGTTCTCGACGATTTCGAATTCAGGCGTCATTACGCTGCAATCCTTGATTAACAGATCGCATTTCATGCTTATCACCTTTTTTCTATGCTTGTATCTGCATCATTTTACGCCGCCGTCGGTCAGGCCTCTGACGATAAACTTCTGGAAGAATAGCACCAGAAGGAGCACAGGCAGGCTGCCGACGATTCCGGCAGGGAACATGATTTCGTAAGCGACTCGATCTTCCCCTATAAACTCCGCCATCCGTACGGACAGCGTTTTAATATTCATATTAGTCATCGCACTGGCAAACAAGAATTCGTTCCATGCGCCCATAAAGACGAAAATTCCCGTCGTAACCAGCCCCCCCATAGAAAGCGGCAGTACGATCTTTCGTATAATCTGCAACCGGGTGCAGCCGTCCAGCTTGGCTGCTTCTTCTATCTCATAAGGAATCGAAATAATAAAGGCGCGGAACATCCAGACAACATAAGGAAGTGAAAAACTAATATAAGTCAAAATCAAGCCTTGGTGCGTATATAACAATCCCGTGATTCTCATAATCATAAACAAAGGAATCAACAACGCCATATGCGGAAGCATTTGCGATGCGAGCACCGTCAGAAAGAACGCATTTTTGCGAGGAAACTGAAATCTGGCAAACGCGTAGGCGCCAAGTGACCCGATAGACAAGGATATCGCCGTCGTAAAGCCCGAAACGATAAAGCTGTTCAGCATGGCCGCCGTAAACGATTTTTCCTTCAGAAGCTGAATATAATATTTGATGGTCCATTCACTGGGCCATATTTTCGGAGGATTACTGAACAAATCAAGCGGCAGCTTAACGCTCGACAGCAGCAGCCATAGGACGGGAAACAAGATAAAGATCATTAAAATAATCGAGATCAATACCTGGACCGCTTTTTTCGCGTACTTCACACTCAAATACATCCTCTCGTTAGAGAATTGTTGACCAGTTGGCCGCAGAATTCGGGAATCCCTAAGAGCTCAGTCTTAAGAAATTCCCATCTGCAACTAACGGCTAGACCTCAAAAACCTAAAGGAAAGTTATTTTTTTCCTATCATTGCTAATATTTTTTGCTCCGCATCTTTAAGCGCCTGCTCCGGAGTTACCTTGCCCATCACGGCCGCGAGAATGTTACGGGAGAGCTCGTCTGTAATTTTCGTTGCTTGTTCATGACGGAACAGTCCGAACGGATATTGCATTTGCTCAGGAAGTAAGCTGTACTGCGGATACTTGGCTTGCAGCTCAGCATCCTTCACCACTTCGCTATCGCTTGGAATTTTACCGTTGGCAAGAGACATTTTCTTTTGCTGATCCGCGTTTGTAACGAATTTGATGTACTCCATCGCCCACTCTTTTTTCTTAGAGGAAGCCGGGATTGCTAGACCGCCGGTTTCGCCATAGGAAGCGGTTTTCAGCTTGGAGCCTGGAATCAGCGCGACACCCAGTTGGCCTACGACCTTCGATTTCTCCTTGTCGTTAGACATCGGCAGCGTTTGCGGCGTATTCATGTTCATAGCGATTGTACCTTGAGTCAACACTTCCGCCATAGCACCGGAGCTGCTGAACTCTTTGGATTGCGGGCTCATGATGTTATATTTCAAATTCATATCTGTCATCAATTGCAGAGCGGCTATACCCTCTGGAGTGTTGAACGTCGGACGGTCGTTTTGGTAATCCCAGAACTCGCCTCCGTTGGAGCGCAAGTGAACAATGAAGCTGGAGTAGGAAATCGTTCCGCCCAATGATTCCGCATAAGGAGAAACCTTGTCTGCTTTAATTTTTTGAGCAGCAGTGATCAACTCATCCCATGTTTTCGGTGCTTCCGGGATCAATGTTTTGTTGTAATAGAACTGCCACAGCCATACATAACGAGGAATCGCATACTGCTTGCCTTTATAAGCCATGGCCTCCATCGTTTGTGGATTCAGGCGTTTTTTCATATCTTCCGTTACATAGGAATCCAACGGCTCCAAGAAGCCTTTGGATGCAAATTCAGTTGCCCAGTCGTCGCGTACGTGCACAACATCATACTCGCTGCTGCCTGCCGTAAACGAAACGAACACTTTGTCATGGAGCTGCATGAACGGAACCGTTTCATAATTCACTTTAATTCCCGTTGCTTTGGTGAATTCCTCATTTTGCTGCTTCCAGAACGGCTCGTCTAAATACAGTACGGTGATCTCCTTGTTGTCCTCACTTGCTCCGCCGGCTTTGCTTCCTTGATCAGCCGGTGCACCGCAGCCAGCCAGCAGCGATGCTGATACTGCGCCGACAACTCCCATCTTCAACCATTTCAGATGCTTCTTCTCCATGTTTCTTTCCCCCTGTTTTGTCCTAGTCGTTTTTGCCTATTGTTTTTAAGTAAACTGCAGTAAAAAGCAGTGTACAAAGCGTAATGAAGAATGCCAGTGCCGAACCGTAGCCCATGTCAAAATTACGGAAGGCTTGCTCGTAAGCATAAACATTGATGACCATCGTGGCATCCAGCGGACCGCCTTGCGTCAGCACCCAAATGATGTCGAACGCCCGAAGCGCCCACATGGTTTCCATAACGAATAGTACCATCAGAACCGGCCGCAGCGATGGCAGCGTAATATGAAAGAAGCGCTGAACCGTTCCTGCGCCGTCCACTTGCCCGGCATCATAGAGCTCTTTGGAAATTGTCTGCAGTCCGGCTAGCAAAATGAGTGCCGCGAACGGTACGCTTTTCCAAATATCCGCCACGATAACCGCGCCGAGCGCCGTTGTCCCTTCGGCCAACCATGATTTATATTGATCAATAAGACCCAGCTTCACCATAATCTCATTGATAATCCCGTTATTGCCGTTGTACATCCACTTCCACATGAGACCGTTAACGACATTGGATAACGCCCATGGGATCAGGAAAATCTTCTTAAAAAACTCGCCGCCCCATATACCGTGGAAAATCGTAAGCGCGATCCCGAAGGCAATGAGGAGCGTACCTATCACCTTGGCAGCTGTAAATAAAAAGGTTTGCAAAAGCACGTTAGGAATTCTTAAGTCGTGCAGCAGCTTCGCGTAATTATCAAGTCCCACGAAGGTAAAATGGGCGCGCCCGGAGACGAAATCCATTTTGGTAAACGATAGGAACAACGCGTAAGCCATAGGGAACAAGATAGTCATAGCCAGCAAAATATACGTCGGCGTCAAATATATGCCCGCTGCAGCCGAATCGGACAGCCGGTCAAATCGATACAATAGTCCCCGTCGTGCGGCGGTCTTACTAGGCTTGCTCATTGTTGTCTAATCCTCCTATTATCTACTAAAAGCTTGATCGACTCGGCTGAGAAACCGGGACACGAAGCGCTCGGCATCTACTTCCATGCAGACGTTCGTGTTGGGTCCGCCCGGGGATTTGCGGTGCAAATCTTCGGTCGTTCGGCCAAGCGCATCCGCTTCAAGATCGACCTGGATATACATCGGAATCGTATTCACCAGATCCGGATGGGCCGCGACACCAACGGCAAGCGGGTCATGCAGCGCACAGCCCTTCAGGTAAGGATGGTTTACTTTGTAAGCTTGTATATAATATTCCGTGAAATCAGCGAAAAATGTGCTGCAAGGGGTGTTCTTCTCCCTCCAGCGCTCCACCGCTTCCTGGCGCAGTACCGTTTTTCTCGTCACATCGAGTCCCACGAGCGTAAGGGGCAGCTCCGAGGAGAATACGTTTTGCGCTGCATGGGGATCAATAATGATGTTCGCTTCCGCAAATTTCGTTACATTTCCCGGCGTGGCTACCGCTCCGCCCATCGTCACGACACGGCCGATTCGGCCCACGATATCAGGAGCCTTTTGGATAGCAAGCGCAAGATTGGTTAACGGCGCCGTCGTAACAAGAGTCAAATCGCGCCCGTGCTTTCGGACCTGCTCAATAATGAAATCAACGGCATGCATGCCGGAGACGGTTCTCTTTGGCTCACTCTGCGCGACGTTACCTAGTCCATCCATGCCATGAAACGTCCCGCTGTATTGGCGTGTTCGGACAAGCGGCTGTTCAGCACCCCGGAATACCGGCACATCGCATTGGAGCTGTTCAAGCACAAGCAGCGTGTTGCGGGCCGAACAGTCCACTGGAGCCATACCATAAGTCGTTGTTACGCCAAGCAGTTCAATTTCGGGTGAAGCTGTAGCATAGGCGATAGCTAGTGCATCATCAATGCCAGTATCCACATCCAAAATGACTTTGCGCACCCTGTTTCCCCCTTTGAATAGTAATCGTTCTTATTTCAAGGACGCTGTTCTTCAATGTTTCCAAAAAAAATTTATTTGCCTCCGAGTCTTTTGGAAATAAGGTCTGCTGCATTAAGGCATTGAAGCAATAGGTCGTCCGTAATTTTACTCATTCTAAATTCCAGTCCGGATAACGACAGGCCTGCAATAACCTCTCCCATATGATCTCGAATAGGAACGGCAATCCCCATTCCACCAAGCGAGAAATCGTTCGAAGAGATACAGTAGCCTTGCTCTCTTATGGTTTGCAAATGATCCAACAATTCCGACGGATCGACGATCGTATGCTCTGTAAATTTTTGCAAGCCTCGGGATATAATTTGATTAATCTTGTCTGGGGACAAATTTGCTAGTAATATCTTTGTAGTAGCTCCCGCATGCAGAGAAACTCTTTTGCCTAGTGGAGAGGTGTACCGTACGCTTTGCGAGCTTTCGACTTTCTCTATACATAGGCATTCCAGCCCGTCGACAATCATAAGCATAACGGTTTCTCCCGTGCTTTCGCACAGCTTCTCCATAATCGGCTTGGCTACCGTGCGCAGGTTCATTTGATTGGCTACGATAGTGCCCAGCTCAAAAAGCTTGATTCCCAGCACATATTTTTGGGTTACCGGATTTTTGCTTACAAATCCGCGATGCTCCAGAGTCACCAACATTCGATGAACGACACTCTTATATAGGCCCAGGTGCTCACCCAGCTCTGTAACTCCCCACTCGGGTTTATCTACGGTGAAGCATTCGAGCATTCTTAAGATGCGATCCCCGGTTTCTAGTATAGCGGTCTTTTTAACATTGTCTGCCATAGTACGACCTTTCGTTCCGCAAATAAGGACGGCGTTCTGTTATGATAACTAACTTTTTTTATTATATCTCATTTTATTTTGAACGCAATCCTTTTATTTGAAAAAAAGCCTGCAATCCTCTTGAAGGATCACAGGCTTTCTCTTTTTGCATTGCATTATGACAAGTTCGCATCATTGGATTGAACTTTGGCTCTGTCCCCTGCCGGCAAAAACGAGATTCGGGACGTAAGCTTGTTGTAGATCCCGATACAAATTTTGGCCACGGGCTCGGCAAAGCCACGGTATTTAACGACTGCCATGCTGGATAACAGCGCAAGGATAATTCCTCCGGCAATGTCCGCAGGATAGTGAACCCCGACAAACACCCGTCCAATTCCGGTCAAGCAGGCCAACACTATCATGACCGCTCCCATCCGTCGCTTCAGCAGCAGCCATACCGTAAAAGCAATCGCGAACGTGAAGGTCGTATGATCGCTAGGGAATGACGGGTCTGCGTCATGCGGAACCAATTGATGCACCGTGTGCTCGACAAAGGGTCTTGGATGTCCGACGATAGGCGAAATGATCCACCCCGCAACAAGAATGGCTATTGCCGCAGACAAGCATGCGTAGAATACTCCTTTTTGGTTCACGCTGCGACCGCTGATCCATAGTACAGCCAGAATCGCCAGCATGACATAGACCAAATCGCGAGCAAAAAACACCATTACACTGTCAAGCCAGCCATATTGCCCTGCCCATTGATTAACAAACTGAAAAATCGCGTAATTCAAAGACTGATCCCCCATCCAAATCGATGATTGGACCAGTATAATATATAAACCTTAACAATTTCTTAATATTTTATGAAAAAACAGATCAAATGCTTCCAGCCTTGCCTAGTGGATGCTGCTCTTGTCAAAGTTGCCTCCCAGGACATCGGAAACCTGCTGGATCGATATAAAAGCTTTTTCGTCAATTTCCTGAACAAGGGTTTTCAGTTTGGTTAGCTCAAGCCGCGTAACTACGCAATAAATCATCTGAGTATCCTCCTTGGAATATCCTCCCTTGGCATAAATATAGGTCGTGTTGCGTCCGAGCCGCTTCATGATGGCATGAGAAATCTCTTCATAATCGCTCGAGATGATCGTAACCGATTTGGATTCATCCAGCCCCTGAACGACAATATCCATCACCTTGGATGCGATGTAGTAAGTAAAGATCGAGTACATCGCCGAGTCCCAACCGAACACGAAGCCCGCCAAAATAAAGATGAACACGTTGATGAACATAATGATTTGCCCAACAGGCAATCTGAATTTCTCCGACAATAAGATGGCGACAATCTCCGTTCCGTCAAGCGACCCTCCGAACCGCAGAACCATACCGACCCCTAAACCGAGAATCAGCCCCCCGAACAAAACGGCCAATATTTTCTCATTCGTAAACGGCTCCACATGGTGTAAAAATGCCGTAACCACAGACATTAAAGCAATCGCGTACAGTGTAGAAAAAGCAAATGTCTTGCCGATCTGCTTATAGCCGACCACCAGGAAAGGAAGATTGATAAAGAAGATGAACAATCCTAACGGAAACGCCGTTATTTTCGATAATACGATAGAAATCCCTGTGATACCTCCGTCGATAACATCGTTAGGCACCAGGAAAATTTCGAGAGCCACGGCCATCATAATCGCACCGATCGTAATAAAGATGAAGGCTTTCAAAAAGCCCAGCCATGTTTTCTTCTTATGTACCCGGTTGTTCATTTACCCTACCCCATCCTCTTTTTTATCATAGCGTTCGCTTTTTTATTGCAAATAAACCATTTTTTTAGGGGGACGAGGGAGTTTCCTTTCCATTGCAAAAAGACCGCACGTTAGTTAACGTACGGCCTTGTCTAAGCTGCCCTGCAGACAGCTGTTTATACGAACGACGGTTTGCGGTTCAATACTTTCCCGCTGATGACATGAATATATTCCTTGTCGCCGCCTTCAACCGAAGGACCGACGAAAATACCTGCTTTGGCATCACGTTCCTCATGAGCCGTACCTAAATCGGCAGAGCTTTGACTAGCCCACCGTCCCGCTGCGGATCCGTAAATCGATGCCCTTTTAAACCCTGTGCTTCTGTTCATCTGAATCCCCTCCAACTAAGTGACTAATGGTTGCGAGCAGCTCCTCGTTGTGATGGACGATCTCTGTAAGATCTTCCTTGGATAACACTTTCAGTCCGGATATATGCACGGATAACACATGCTCTTTATCTAGAGGATAACATAGGACATACACCTCGGCAACCTCTTTCCGCCGCAAAAATTCCCATGTACTGTTCAGAAATGCTTCCAGCACATATATTTTTTTATCGTCCTTCTTCTCAGCATAGGTTTGGAAGCGGTAAAACTTGCCTTTGCCTACATTCCCTCCTACCTGACGAACGCCATCATTGCCTTCCTTCTTCCAGATAGCCGCACCGGTAACCCGAAATCCTTCGGGAGTTAGTAACGAATTTCTAACGGCTTCACTGAAGGAATGATACTTTTCTCCAGGGTCGGCAACCGTTACATTCCGATTATATTCCCAAAAGAAGTGAAGGATGCTTTGCTTCCGCTGAATCTCCGCTTCCTTCTCCGCAAGCAGCTGGTACGGATCGACAAAAGCTTGCTCGGCTCGAACGGCTTTGGCCACATAGCCGCAAGCGACATCGACGGCCGCAAGATAGTTCCCGCGTACCGCTTGATGGTAAGAAAGAAGGGTTAAACCCTGCAAATCGGACAAAATATGAAAATCTTTAATCGTCGTATCCTTGATGAGGTCCTCCCGCTCTTGAACCGACTGCGGAATCAAGGCGAACACGCGGCTGCGCCGAAGCTTACCCCAAAACAACCCCATTTCGAACAAAGTATTGTCCCGGGTAATGAATACATACTGACCGCGATACAGGGCAACATCGTCCGCGGCAAATACAAATATCCCGAAGTCGCTTAAATCGAGCTGCTGCTCCAATGCCTCCATCGTATAGGAATTAGCCCCAAATGCCGTATACCATGGGGTAACCTGGGCTACTCGGCTTAAGCTTTCGTTAACGGCTCGCGCATAATCTATCGCTTCCCTCGAGGAGCCGATGAATAGCTCCGGTTTTCGTTCTTGCCTCCACACCGACACGGACAGTTCCCCTTTTCATGATCGATTCACAGGTTCCGGTAAGCCGCTCACCATGCTTGTACTCCCTTTCAGTGTAGCAAAATTTCCCTATTCTGTTGATAGTCCCTTTGGAGTTTTTTTATGAACAACAAAATGAATGCTATTTCCATAAAATTCATCTTGCATAAAGAACATATGTTCGGTATATAATAAGAATAAGTACGAATACACGTTCGCATTATGGTGGTGTCATTATGAGTGTGAATTCAAGAGTAGAAACCGAAGAAGATATTCAAATCATCAAGGAATACACCCTTCTGCCTATTTTGCTCGATATGCTGGCAAGAGATATTGAAGAGCTGAACCTGTACAAGGACAAAGTCGTGTACAATCATGTTATTTTCTACCTCAAGGAAGTGGAGAGCTCCATTTATCCCGAGCTGCAAGCCATTAAGAGCAAGATGAGAGAACGGAGCATCAAAGTGCTGCATACGGACATGAACACGCTTGGCATCGATGTGGAATATAAGGTTCGCGGCTACATCCATCATTTTAAAATGTTAAGAAGCTTGGTAAAGGCAGAGCTCATGACTACGCTAATGAATTTGCGGAGGCGGTTAAAATGATCACGAAGGGCGAGAGAACCATTTTTCTGGCGGATTGCCAGAGCTTTTATGCCAGCGTAGAGAAAGCGGATCACCCCGGATGCAGGGATAAGCCCGTAGCTGTAGCCGGTGATCCGGCGCGGCGCTCAGGCATTATATTGGCCGCCTGTCCCATTGCCAAAAGCTATGGAGTCACTACAGCGGAGAGGCTTGGTGAAGCGTTGAACAAGTGCCCTGAGCTTGTCGTCATGCGTCCGCGAATGCAGCATTATATCGATGTATCTCTCATGATCACCGACATTTATAAGGAATATAGCGACCTTGTTGAAATTTTTTCGATCGACGAGCAGTTTTTGGATGTTTCCGGCAGCTTGGGGATTTGGGGAGATCCGCTAACGATAGCCCGATCCATACAACAAAAGGTGCTCCAACAAACGGGAGTGAAAGTTAGAATCGGCATCAGCTCGAATAAAATCCTTGCCAAAATCGCAACGGATATTTGGGCGAAGAAAAATGAGAGCGGCTTGTTCACCTTACGTAAAGAGGATATCGAAGACACGCTTTGGCAAGAGCCGGTACAGAAAATGTTCGGTGTCGGGTCCCGCATGACGAAGCATTTTGCACGGCTTGGGATGTTTACGATCGGCGATATCGCGAGAACTCCGCTGCCCCGCTTGAAGGAGAAATTCCGGGCGCGCTTCGGCAAGCAAAGCGATATTCACGCGGAGGTCATGTGGAGAACGGCGAACGGCTTGGATGACTCCCCCGTTACTCCCGGTACTTTCAACACGCCGCCTAAATCGGTAGGCCACATGATGACCTTGCCGAGAGACTACACCGAGAATAGCGAGGTAGAGACGATCCTGCTGGAGCTTACAGAAGAAGTCTGCCGCGATTGCCGCCGCAAAGGGTATATGGGCGGTGTCGTGTCCGTCAGCTGCATGTGCAGTCCCTATGAGGCTCCAACCGGATTCTCGCGGCAAATGAAAATGCCGGATCCAACCAATAACACCAATGCGGTCTATGAGGCCGTGAAGACATTGTTTTACCGCTACTGGGATAAAATGCCCGTACGCCGCGTAGGCGTCATGCTCAGCAGCTTAACCGACGATCAAGTCTATCAGCTAACCTTTTTCGAGGATCAGGTGAAATCCCGTGCCCTGGATAAGGTCACCGACCAAATCAAAGAGCGTTACGGCAGCGCAGCCATCATAAGGGCTTCCTCGATGACCACCTCAGGGCAGGCATACGAGAGGGCACAAAAAATTGGAGGGCACTATAAATGAGCAAGAAACTCGAAGGCAATGGATTGTGGGAATCAAGCCGTATGATGCTCCCGCAGCATAAAGAACAGTCCCTCGTTCGAAAGGATGGGCCGTCTCCGCCCCCCGAGCCGCCAACGAACAAGGAAATGGAGATGATGCGGGATTTCGTTCTCCTGCCCGTCGCGCTCCAAATTGTCGAGAAGAAAAGCATTGAAGTGGAGATGTCCACCCAGACGCTGAAGCTGTTATACTCCGCGGCCGCAAAAATATTAGCCAGAAATATTCGGGACGATCTGCTCAAAAACAGGAAGGCTTTGCTCGAGCGGCATATCCGCGTAATTGAAGATATTAAGGATGACAGCTCACTGTACTATCGTTACAGCTGCCGCGGCCGCGAGGACCGATTCATCATGACGAAAGACTTTATCCGCTCGGAGATCAGCTTAAGAATCGGCCGGTATGCCAAAAGCCTGGTCGCGGCACTTCAAGAGGCCGCTAACTCCAATAGAACCAAAAAACCCGAGTGACAGCTAGTCACTTCGGGCTTTTAACTATAAAATCGATAAATTCCGGGTTGCGCAGCATCCGGTGGCGCGTCCAGCCTCGAGATTTCACACGAGCCCTAATCTCGGGATTAATATGAACGAATTGGTCATCCTCCCGGGAAGCGAGCTTGCTCGCGAAAGAATCGAAAGCTTTCTTCTGCTGTTCGGTTATACCCGATTCTATTATTCCGACGTGGCGCTTCGTGCCGTCCTTCTCAACGCAGGCAAGCCAGCCGAGCGCTTCCTTCCGGTATCCCGAAATGATCACGTCGACATATTGATAATTCATAATCTGAATCCAATCGTGAGAGAACCTGGATACGTAGTGGCTGCCTTTATGCTTCGCTATCATACCCTGCATCGATGAAGCTATGATAGATTGAAACAGCTCTTCACCTCGCGCTTCCGTTTGCGGTACGAGTTGAAACAGCTCATTTTCCTGCAATAACGATTCCAGCAGGGCACGGCGCTTAACTAAAGGCATATGCCGCACATCGCGGCCTTTATGAAATAAAATATCCCAAATCATATAGTGAACAGGCCGCTGCGTGGAAAAGGACTGAATCCTGTTCTTCTGCTTAAGCTGCAGCCTTTCCATCGCTAACCCTGCATCGACAGCTCCGCTGTCCGGGTCTGTGCAGCATAGCTCCCCATCCAACACAACGTCTCCCTCTATAGGAACGCAATGCAGCTCGGGATACTGCTTCGTGCATTCAAGTCCGTCACGCGTAAAGAGACGGGTTTCGTTCCCGCTCCTTGATAATATTAATCGATGCCCGTCGACCTTCGGCTCGAATACATAAGCCTGATCTGAAAACGGAGTTTCCCTGGAGTCTGCTAGCATCGGCGAGATAAACATACTCATCACCCATATTTATTTTAACATGAGCAGAGCTATGAATAATTAGGGAAAAGATGGGGGAATCTAGATTTACCCTAACATGGAAGGAATGATTATCAATGGCACGTGGACAATCCAGAAGCAGCAATCAGATTATCGTTCAGCAATCGGCAAGCGCTCTAGAGCAATTAAAGTATGAGGTGGCACAAGAATTAGGCATTCAAATTCCACAGGACGGCTACTACGGCTACATGGCAACCCGTGATACGGGCGCTATAGGTGGTCACATGGTACGTCGATTGGTACAAATTGCGGAGCAGCAGCTCTCTTCCGCCTCCGGCAGCCGCTTCCAATAGCGACGACAATAACCCATCCTCTGTGATGGGTTATTTTTTTGCAATTTGCTTAGACAATGCTGGCGCTAGTGCCGTCGACCAAGGCCGCATCGTCGGTATTAGTAATGCTCGCCTGATTGTTAGTCAACGTTCCAAAACTGTCACCATTGGAGAAGGAATTGGCGCCCGCATTGATCTTCGCGCTGCTCGAAAGCACAATATTAACAGCATCCCCGATCTGGACGTTGGAGCTGGGGCCGACACTATTGATTTTAATATTTCCGACAACTGAAGGCATGGTCGATCTCCTCCTCGCATCCTTGCTACTCCATTACTTATTCTATGTGGGTGGAGGCCTATGTGTAACTAAAGCAGCTGTAAAATATGGCTAAAGAGACCATCCCGCAGACATACACTGTGGAATGGCCTCTTCTTAATCCATTAATTAATAAATTGGAGATATTGAAGCATACGTTTCAAAGTAGTCGCCGCTTGTGCTCGAGTCGCCTTGTCTTGCGGTGCAAACTCTTTATCAGACAATCCTTGAATGATGCCTGCTGTAAGCGATTGAGCGACAGCGTCCTTCGACCATTCACCGATAGCTGCACCGTCAGTGAATTTGTCCAGTACCGATTTGTCCAGCTTCACTTCTTTTCCAGCAGCTTTAAGCGCTCTAACGATCATGGTAACCATTTGCTCGCGAGTGATGTTATCGTTTGGCTTAAAGGTGCTATCTTCATAGCCGGTAATCAGTCCTGCTTTGTATGCAGTGCCAACGGCTCCAGCAAACCAATCATTCGGTTGCACATCACGAAATCCATCCGCCTTTACCTCAACCAATCCAAGTGAACGAACCAGCAGGGCCGCGAACTCGGCGCGTGTAATGTTGGCGTCCGGCGTAAATAACTGATCGGTTGTACCGTTCACGATCCACTTATTCGCCAGCAGCTCTACATCTGCTTTTGCCCAATGCCCTTGCAAATCATTGAATGATTTATCGGATTGGATGACCGTATACACACTATTGTGCGGCGAGCGAATCGTAATCAGAGAGGAACCGTTCGTCGTCGTGATTACGGCCGGTACGAAATGCAGCCGGTTCGTCGAATCTAGCCAGACTGCCGTCACCTTGTTCGGATCAACCGCTGCCCCCAGGCTGAAGGAACGATTGACATATACACCGCCGAAATCGGTGATTTCTTTACCATTAACCATAATCGTAAACTCGATTGGATTCGGAATCACTTGCTTCGTGTTCAAGCTTTTCACCGCTGCATCAATATCATCCCCGGCTTTACCGGATACTTTAGAAATCGTGATGGTTACGGTTGAATCCTTTGGAATATTTTTAAGCAAACTTACAGGAAGCTCATAAGTAACACCGTTCGCTTGAATCCGAATAACCGCTTGGCTTTGCTTGCTGATAGCATTCAGGAGCGCATTGCCAGGCAGCTCCACTTTAACTGTGGAATCGCTGTCCTTCACATCAATCGTAACAAGTGAATTCGATAAAGCTTTTTCCAGCTTATCTGCGTCCACGGTCACTTTTGTTACCGTCTTACCATCGGCAGTTGTTTCTTTGGTTACTTTTGCGTCTTTGGTAAGATCGATGGTACCTGTACTACCGTTAGAATCAGTTGTCGTACTACCACCTGAACCAGCTCCCGGCGCCGACGTGCTGCCACCTGGACGGGATCCCGAGCTAGGAGTTGCTGTTCTGAAAGTAATTGTCGGGCCGTAGACACTCCGAGTGCCATCCGAATCCACCGCTTGGATTACATAAGTGTAGCTGCTGTTTGGCGTCAAGCCGATCAAATCATAGGCTAGAACATTGCCGAGAGATGCTATTTCAGTATAAGTAGATCCTGTAACGGTATAAATTTTATAGCCGTTTATTCCTCTGCTCGCTTCCGCTGCCGTCCATTTCAAAGTAGCCGTTCTTGGCGTCACATTGGAGACGGTGAGACTAGAGTTAGTTGGCCACGTAGGCACAGCAACATCCACTGCCGTAACCGTAACGTTTGCCAACGCCTTATAGGTCGTGCTGGTTACCGTTCCTTGCACCGTAAAGCTGCCTGCCGATGCATACTTCGATGCATCAATGCTGTCCCACGTTACGCCCAACTGGCGGTTCGTGTTGTCGCTGTACACCGCGGTGACCACCGTCGGCATAACTGGTGTGATTCCGGCTTTGGTTGTCACGCTTACCGGCGTGATGCTTACGATAACAGGCGCAGGGACTTCCACTGCCGTAACCGTAACGTTCGCTAACGCTTTAACGGAAGTACCTGCAACGCTTCCTTGCACCGTAAAGCTGCCTGCCGATGCATACTTCGATGCATCAATGCTGTCCCACGTTACGCCCAACTGGCGGTTCGTGTTGTCGCTGTACACTGCGGTAACCACCGTCGGCATAACTGGTGTGATTCCGGCTTTGGTTGTCACGCTTACCGGCGTGATGCTTACGATTGAAATCGGTGCATCAAGCGGCATAAGCTGAATAAAGGAGAATGTGCTTGTTTGGCCGCTGCTGGCAGCATTTTTACCCGTAACCGTAAACTTGAACTCATGGTCACCTTTGGATGTAAAGGTGATATTGCCAAGCTCCTGAACAGGATATATCTGTGTTGACAAATACTCATCTATCGGATTGCCTTGATTCTTACCGTCAACGGATAACTGCAATGTTGCACGGTTATTGTTTGTTTTAAAGCCAAACAACACCTTATATGTGCCTGCCGGTATGTCCTTCAACATGAATGCCACATAATCGTTAATCGCTGTATTACCATTTAACTGTGCGTAGCCTTTAACGCTTGAAGGCCAGTCTGCCCCTGTTCCGGCACCACTAGCGCCACTTAAGTTAACTGATGATTGTTTCGTATAAGCGCCTGAATTAAATAGATCTTGAAGTGAGATCGTTACCGGCTCCCCAGTAGGTGAAACAAATAATACGGTATACGTTGTTTTGATATTCTCATCGGTATCGCTCACTACCAAAATGGTAACTGGATCTGTCTTATAATTATCTGGATACGTAATTTTAGCAGTGAAACCTTTAGCCGCATCCGCTGTAATTTTCGGTAATGTTGTTGCGGATGGATCCAGATTATATTTGTAGCTGGTCTCATCTGGCGAGAATCCCGGGATATCTACGCCGTCTACCTTCAAGTTTATCAGCTTTGGTTTATTGTCCGGATTGACTTCCGAAGCTGCCAGTAAGGCCGGAGCCGAAACCATCAACTTACGAGAGTATGAATCTGTTCCCTTCGATCTTACAGTGATTTTGGATGTATCCGTCAAGGTATCCGGTAGAGTATAAGTTGTTGCGCCTTTCGGCAAGTCAGCAAGTAGTTCTGTGCCATTATAAACCGTGAAGCCCTCGCTTGAATCATCGGAATCCCACTTCAGAACTTTAGCTGAACCCGTGGTATCAAGCACAAGATTCTGTGGTGGACGCGGGGCATTAAACACTTGAACTTGCGTGAGTCGTGGAGGCCCTGTAAGATCGGTGCCTGCATTACTACCTGATGCGTTCTCCACCGTCACTTTGATATATCTTGAATGATAGGTGTTACCAAGGTCGATCGGATACGAGCTATCGTCTGAATCCGTACCGCCATTATTATTACCTGTAGCGTACGTGTAGCCTTGGGCTGTCTTTTTATCTACTTGTTTAAATGCCATTGCGTCAAATTCAGCAGCCGTAGTGTGGTCGGCAGTATCATTCGATACATACACCGTCGCGCCTTTTAAACGGGTCGATTTGGCAAATAGCCGGACTTGGCTGAAATCCATGGCTTGGCCAAGGTCTATGACGAAGCTGCCTTTTCTGTCCCCATCCGTACCCAACCATGTATAATTTCCGATTTGATCCAGACTGGTCACATTGGTTACATTCCATTTGGTCGGGTCCTGCAGCACGCCGTTTGTCAGTTTATTCGCATTGCCGTACTCATTCGCAGCAGCAGCCTGCTTCTGGATCTGATTGCCGCTTACCGGGCCAACGTTATACGCTTTTTTATTAAGGGCAAGGTTCACGGACGAAATACCTGATACTACCTTGCTTATGGTGATATCGGCAACTCGAAGCTCAACATCGTTCACGGAGTTCGTGCCGCCATTGGAGCTGCGGTAAATGCCCCACTTCGGACGGAGATATTGGTCGAAAGTCGCCGGATACTCAGTCTCAAAGCTGCTGCCTCTTTGTGGTCTTCTCCACAAGTCCTTCACGCCATCGGTTGCACCTTGATTCGAAAACAATTGATACACGTCCGGACTGTCATAGGTGTACACTTTACCGGTTACTGTATCTGTGATCTTAATAGTAAGCCATCCGCTATCGGAAATAAGTGCGTTAAGCTCTACCTTAATCCAGTGGCTGCCAATGTCTTTTAACGGAATTCTCATTAGTGTCTTATCGCCATCATATCGGTTATGGTTCACTATTAGATCCCTGCTGTTCGTTCCGGTAATCGACATAGCGAGGATATAGGCGCCGTTTTCATCACTGGTGTTACCGCCTGGTAATGTATTGGTCGCTTGTGCATTCGTAGCCTTCAACTGGAAGATGTGTCTGAAGCCGGACTGATTCCACTGGCTTCCATCCGGAATATTCCAGAGCCAATTATAGGATACGATGTCACCCTCATAGGCTGTAAAATCCTTGGTTGAATCTTCACTTGGGCGAATTTCAACCCTTTGCCTGTCGTTGATAGCGGCCCCGTACACAACATAGCCTACACTCGGGTCAAAAACACCTTTGTGGCCGTACTCGCCATCGCGGACTTTACTCTCAAATTCATTATCTTTGCCTCTGCCGTACTCAAAAATGCTGAATACATTTTTGTTCAGTGCTTCGTCCCACACACTCTTAATATGGTCGTCAGCCGCAGTCGCCCGAGGCAAATCACCGTAAAATGCGTGGTAAGCGTCTCGAATCCTTTTGGTCACGCCTTCTACCGGTTCGTCGGTACCCATTGCGCCACCTAGAACATTATAAGGAGATACGCCATCAATTGCGCTCATCTTGATGGTCTTGGAATTCTCGCCGTAACCGCGTGCCGTTACATCCAATGCAAAAATAGATGGTTGGCCGTTATTAAAATGGAACGTAAATTCATTAGTGCCGAGCGGCAGTTTGGCAAGGTAGGACGGTGCGAATGTAACCGTATTGCCAGATAGCATGTAGTCCGTATCCTTAAGAAGCGTTGTCCCCCCCTTAGCAATACGGGTCAGCGTCTGTCCACTTGCTAAACCTATAGCTGTAGAGATCGGCGCGGATTGATCCCAGGTGCTGTAAGTATCCTTAACAGGTACTAAAGCCGTTGCGTTAGCTACCGGATCTTTGCCGTAAACAGCCAAGGCCGATAACCCCATCATCGAATCATTATCTGTGGACTTACTGCGGGAACCAGCCAATATCGTGTTTACCATCACGTACTGGGCTGTAAACGGATACAGGAATGTCTTGGTATCATAGCCCCATTGTTGTCCGTTGTAAGTTACATAGGACCATAACCCCTCCGTTTCCGTACCTCCAGCCAATGTCCAACCATTTGCCTGCCAGTCGTAATTGTTCGCCGCATCGGAAGCCGTCGGCGCACTTGCCCAAGATTTAGGGTCATTGGAGTAATACACCTCAAATCTTGTCGCATTACTTTGAATATTTGTAATTGTGTTAGGCATTTCAAGGTACAGCTTATCAATCGTCTTCGGCTTGCCTAAATCAAGCGTCAAAGCAAGGGAAGATGGCGAATAATCGCTCTTATATACTTTTGAGCTTGAATTACGCCAATAGCCGCTGCCACCTGACTTCAAAGCGTCTGCTCCCGGATGGTCAGGAACTTCCGAGCTTACCTTGAGATTCATCCCTGCTTGCGGCGTAAAACGAGTCTTATCCAAAAGGTTGACGGAACCTGTTGCTGTGGGGATATCCGCAGCATCCATCACCGTAACTGTACTAGTTTGTCTCAAGTTTCCAAAGATTGCAGTTATCACGGCTGTACCTGCACTTATACCGGTGATGGCACCGTTGGCATCTACCGTTGCTACCGCTGTATTGTTTGACAGCCAAGTTACCGTCTTATTCGAGGCGTCTTTAGGCAATACTTCCGTACGAAGAGTCTCTGTGTTACCAATAGCAAGGTTCAGCCTTTTCTTGCTGATGGTTAATGAACCAGTAGGCGGCTCTACTGAAGGTTCGCCGAAAACTCTGAATTCATTACTTTTTATTCCGCCGGCTCCCAACTTTAGTGTGACATCGGATACAAGTAGTAGATATTGAGCTGAAACCGGCGTGATCAAAGTCTTATCGATCTTTTGGTTATTGTTAGGAGATGGTGGTATGGATTGCCCTACTTCAGAGATTGGAATCCATGAGCCTCCATGTGCAGTATCAAGCGGCTTTTTCGTTGCACTCGAGCTTGCTGAAAGGGTGCCACCCTCAATAAGCTCAGTATAAGCGGCAGCATCATTTGTATAATAAACCTGGTAATTATTCAACAAGTTACTATTGCTGCTCCATTCGATCTGGATTTTACTAACATCAATTTTCTTTTCCAGTTTTATAGCGCCCCAGTATTGAAAATCATTTGCCGCTGAAGCTCCCAAAGAACTATGAGCTTGCCAGGAGGTGTCTGATTTGTCATCAATAAAGTTGTTCTTGCTGCTACTGCTCTGTGTGACAACCTTTATTTCAGCGCCAGGTGTTACCGCCCAGTTTTTATAGCCATTATTTACGTTAACTTCAACAACCGGCTGAATGTTTTTCGTATTCGTTATTCCTATGCCGTCAAATTGACCAGAAATTGGATAAGCGCCCATGCTGCTAGGGTCGTAACCAGCTGGGTTCCAGGTAACGTTCACCTTCTCGATTTTCCCCGTGCTCAAGGTGACATCAAGCTGTGAAGGCAGCCCTAAAGCACTGAATGCGGTCCCTTTGGTAGCCGTAACGGCAGTCGGCCTTGCCCATGCTACAATATCCTTGGTTTGTACCTTGGGATCCCAGCCATCAGGAAAAACGTAGCTGTCTTTATCCCTTTTGACCAGGTGAACATCTGCCAGATACATGGTTGCGGCTTGGAATTCATCCGCATAGGCTGCATCTCCCGCGCCGTTATACATCCCTCGGTAAAGCCCCCATTTGGAACGGTTTTGTTGACCCGATACAACAGGCAGGTCTCCTCTTTCCATTCTGCCGGTAGTCGGATTTTTCACTTCAGGGCGTCGGAGTGTTTCCGCCGTCATACCACCTTGGAACAGCACTTCGTTGGATTCCAGATCAACTAGCTTACCGTAAACATAGCCCTTGTCAGCTGATAAAATCGTAACTTCAAAATCAAGCCAGCGGTCAGCGACCTTATCGAATGGAATGGTGAACAATGGCTTGATTCTATCTGCAGCAGTGCCATCCGGATTGTTTCTGAATTCAAGCTGGCCTTTGCCTCCGCTTGAAACGAGCGTAAGGGTTGTCACTGGCTGGCCGGCTTCATCGCCCGAGATCGCTTTTAATTGAAAGATATGCCAAAAACGATGGGGATTAATAAAATCTCCGGCTTTATAATTTGTAACATCATTCTGAAACCTTAACGTTTCCGAAGGGAGCATAAGCCTCCAGTGGTGGGTCATAATGTCTCCGCCCACACTATTAGCATCTATGTTGGATGCGGCAGTGTTGCTTTTAATCTCCAGCCTCTGGCGGTCACTGCCCACTGCACCACGGTCACCATCATCCCGGCCTACTCCGTCTGGAGTAACAAAAGGTAAAAATTCGTGATAACGCAAAATATCGGAGTTAAGCTTCTCGGTACCCGGAATATTTTCAATTCCATACTTCGTAAGCGAAATCACGTCGTTTTTGTCGATGGTCTGCAAATACATGTTATCTCCAAGCCACGATTCCTTGACGGTGGAGGCCGCAGGGTAATCGCCGGCACGATCATAGAAGGATTCATTCCAATTCTTCCCGCTATAAGAAGAGGCTGCGCCTGGACCTTCTACCGAACCGGTAGTACTGCCATTACCGATTTTGGATGCGCCCATAACATCCCAAGCAGTTTCCCCCCCATGAATATTAAGCGGTAAAAATTTGTCGTTAGGTCCCAAAGGGCCTGCTATAGCGGGCACTGTATTATCTACATTCACTGTAATGGTATAGTTCTTACTGTTACCGCTATCATTGTTATCCGTTACGACCAAATAATATATCGTAGCTCCGCTCGTTGAAAACTGGTCCAGTTTGGCATCGTTTTTGTTGAAATTAAAAGAGATAGCCGTTGTTCCGTCACTTCTGTAAAGTGCGGCACTTGCTCCTGGATTTGTTGTGACATTCAGCATTTGGTATAAGGTTCCGTAAGGCAATGAAATATCGATAGTTGCATTGTTAAGATTAACGACAGCGTTGACAGGCTTGTTCACCTGTACATCCAATAAGCCCGTGCTGTCCCCTGGCGCTGCTTGAACCGTCGATGGAGGAATAAAGGATAAGTTAAAAAGAGAAAGTACAAGTGCAAATATTAGTATTAAGGTTAATACTCTGTTGAGAGCGTGCTGCCTAAGCATCTTTAAAAGCCTCCTTTATGAGTCGGTAAAAAGATTGCATAAACTCCTTAATCTATTAAATTAAGTCATCAGGGTATAGTTGCATCGGGTTATGGACAACAGCTGCTCTGGAGAATCTAAGGAGGATAAGGGTATGCCGGAAGCGGAAATGGATATGTAGCATTTGGGCAATCAAAAGCATGAAGTGGGTAAATAAAATTGTAAGAGATCGAGGTCGAACCTGGACGCCAGTTAAGGCGACAAAATGATGGTGTTGTGGCTAGGCCAGCGGGTAGCTTTTACTAAACATCAAATCATATCCGTGCTTTCTGCCATTTTTGAATGACAGGGTGGGTCTAAGCTTACTTCGGTGATCTTGTCCACTAATTGTATGTCATATTTTCAGACCTCCTTGAACAAGGATATGTAGTTCATAACTATTAGTTTACTATTCATGAATCAATCGAAACTATGGATAAATCCCATATCCATATGGAATATTGAAGGGATTTGTAGCGCTTACATTAATTATCAAAAGAAAAAGGACCCTTTCGGATCCTTTTCAACGGTGAATTGATTAATGGTACTACTGTCCTGAACCTCTTTGAACCTTAGGTCTTACCACTAAACACTATGCAGTATGGGGTACTACAATAACGTCTCTGCGGCACATCCCCTCGCTTCTATTTAGATTCTAACAACTTCCCCGGTATTTCTCGCTGATCGCTCAACGGAACCACACCTCTCTTTTCACCGTCGATCATTAGTTTGCCCTTGAACGGGCTTATTATTCATGTATGCTAAATTTTTTTATTGCTGCTGGCCTTGCTGTTGACCTTGATCCTGACCTTGACCTTGCCCTTGATTATCGGAGCCCTGCGATTGCTGCTGCAAAGCCTGTTCAGCTTGCTGCAGCTGTTCGGAAGACTGTTGTATTTGTTGTTGAATTTGTTGGATTTGAACCTCTTGCGTTATTTGCTTCGTCTGCTCCGCAATTTGATCCGCTTGTTCAGCGGCATGCTGAACCGCTTGCTGAAGCTGCTGCTGAGAATCTCCCTGACCCGAATCTTGTTGTTGTGATCCCTGTTGAGCATTTTGTTGTTGATTTTGTCCCGACATTAAGTTCACCTCCTATAAGTTACCTTATAAGGATTTGTAAAATAAACGGCATCTATACGCGTACGGATAGTGACAAAAATAACTGCAACGATATTTATACTGTAGGGTCAAGCATCCATACATTGAGGAGCATCAAAGCATAACTTAATTTCGGAGCAAATAATAAATGCTCATTCCCCAAATCAAATTTGAAGGGAGACTTCACAAATGGGCGGACTCGTAGGCGGAGCAGGCTGTGGCATAGGCGGAGCTTTCACTAGCATTGGCGTTATCTTGGTTCTTTTCATCCTGTTGGTTATCGTAACTCGCGGTTGCTTGTACTAATAATGGTACCGAGCAGAGAAAAAAACCCGCAGCATATAGGCTGCGGGGCTTCCCTGCGTCCATACCAAGAGACCGCTTCTCCAGGATTATCGGACGAACTTGCTCTGTAGCTTACAATTCGTTATTCCGCAGCTGCAACTGCTGGTTCTGCCACAGCCTCCGCTTCGTAGATCGTGTGGAATGGCGCAGCAATAACTTCATCGGAACGAGTAAGTACATGCACACCTTCTGGAATATCCAGATCTTTGACGAAGATCGCTCTTCCTTCACGAACGGGTGTCAAATCGAGCGCGATGGCCTCCGGTATTTGCTCCGGCAAACAGTCGACATGTATTTCATGAAGGAACATTTGATAAGGAATCATTTTTCCATCTGGATCAGGAATCGGTTCAATACGGACATGAACCTTAATACGTTCTTTCAAATTAATTTGATGCAGGTCAACGGCCAGAATGCCGCGATGAATCGGGTCACGATCCACCGAATGAATAACGACCAGCTTTTTGAGGCCGGGTGCCTCTAATTCTATAAGCGCGTTCGGATTGTGTAGAGCCTTTTGCAAGGACTTCTCTTCCAATGCAATGGAGACGGGCTTAGTCATCTTACCGTATACAACCGCTGGAACTTTCTTCTCCTGCCGTAATTTACGTTTGGCGGAGCCGTTTGATTTTGAGCGTAATTCCGCTTGCAGCTTCAATATCATCGATATGTCCTCCCTTGGGTCAGGGTGAACACCTCTAGCCAGTCTTGAGTTGTCACTTCCTTATAACAGAATTGGGGTTAGTCCCCGGAGGTGTTCTCCCTGGCGCTGATCTTGTTCCTCATTATTTTACCATCCCGGCATCCCTAAGTCAGAGGGCTTTGTCCATGAAATCAACGCCTCTCCCGCGTAGCTCCCGATATTCCTCCAAAACCAAAGGTCACCCCCTAATTATTGTCCATTTCCACAAGGTTTGGGCATTTTATTAGGAGATCATGAAAATCGATCCTTCTTTTCTCTCCTTCATCCTTATGACTTACTAGTTTATTTTTGATCAGACGTGTAAAATATAACTTAAATGTCATTGGGTGAGGTGGAATATTGTAATGATCGAAGTAGCTGCTAAATTCGCAAGGCCTCAGCTGGCAGATTGCATCCCTGACCTGGTTGCTTTCTCTAGAGGAGATAAAAATGCGACGCTGTTCATCCGTAACGGTAGTCTGGTTAACGTTGTTTCAGGCGAAATTTTGTCCAATATGTGCGTAGCCGTCGTCGGCACTCGTATCGCCTATGTAGGCCCTTACGTCGAGGGAATGATCGGAGAGACAACCAAGGTCATAGAGGCGGAAGGTAAATATATTGCTCCCGGCTTGTTGGACGGGCACTGCCATATTGAGAGCAGCTTGTTATCCGTAACGGAGTTTGCCAATGGGGTACTTCCACTTGGAACTACCGGCGGCTTCTTTGATGCACACGAAATATCGAACGTCCTCGGCCTGCCTGGCCTCCGAATTATGCTGGACGAAGCGAGACAGACGCCTATGGCGGCTTATATGCAGGTAGCCTCTTGCGTCCCTTCAACCACTCCTGATTTCGAAACATCAGGTGCGGAATTCGGACCGGAGGAAGTGGCCGAAGCGTTAAGCTGGGGGCCAGACATGATCGCGCTTGGAGAGGTTATGAACTTCCCTGGCGTCGTATATGGCGATCCCAAGATGATCGGTGAAATTCAAGCGACACTGCGCGCTGGCAAAGTAGTCGACGGCCATTATACATGGCCTTCCAATGATTCAAGGCTTGCCGCCTATGCGGCTGCCGGTGTATCCGGATGCCACGAGAGCGTCACGAAAGAAGACGTTATAGCGCGTGTAAGACTTGGCATGTACGCCAAGATGCGCCGCGGATCGGCGTGGCATGATGTCGCCGCTACCATTAAGGCACATACGGAGCAAGGGATTGACTCACGCCGCATGATTCTTGTGTCGGACGACCGGATTTGCAGCTCCTTAAAAGAAGAAGGGCATATGAATTTCATCGTAAGACATGCCATTCAGCAAGGAGTTAAGCCGGTCACCGCCTTCCAAATGGCGACCTTGAACACGGCAGAGCGATTCGGTGTTGCGAGAGATGTCGGCTCGGTAACACCGGGCACGATTGCCGATATTATCCTTCTCGACGGAAACCTGGCCGACGTTAACGTTGTTATGACGATCGCCCGAGGCGAAGTGGTAGCTGAGAACGGTGCAATGACGCTGGAGCTGACTCCATTCGACTATCCCGAATACGCGGTTAACTCGGTTAAGATCGGGAAGACGCTCACGCCTTCCGATTTTGAAATTAAAACACCGGTTTCGGCAGGGACCATCAAAACAAGGGTAGCGGTCGTTAGAGAAAATCACGTAGAGACAGAAGAAATATTCGTCGATGTGCCTGTCAAAGACGGTAAGCTGCAAATCAATCCTGAGAGCACATTGTGCAAGATGGCTTTGTTCGAGCGCCATGGCAAAACTGGCGGTTCGGCCATAGGTGTCGTAGGCAATATCGGCTTCGATCAGCCGGCAGCCATTGCCATGACTGTAGCTCACGATAGCCACAACGTGCTGATCATCGGCAATGACGATGCGTTGATGGCCAAAGCGGCCAATTCCGTCATTGGCATGCAGGGCGGTATCGCGGTTGCAACGAATACCGATATCGTCGAGCTGCCGCTTCGGCTGGCGGGATTAATGTCGACAGAGCCGTATGAGACCGTCGTCAAGCAATCCATTGACATCAACCATGCGTTGGTGAAGGCTGGCTGCACGATGAACTATGCATTCATGACCTTGTCGCTGCTTGCGCTTGTGGTCATCCCGACGCTGCACATCTCGGATACGGGCTTGATTCGGATTTCAGATGCCGGGTTTGAGAAGGTATCCTTGTTCGCGGACGAAGCTTAAGAAATAAAAATAGCGGAGGGCTTCATGCCTCCGCTATTTTTTATTTCCAAATCTCGTCCGTGATTTCTTTAATAAAAGCAAGCTTACTCCACTGCTGCTCCTCGGTCAAAATATTGCCCTCCTCGGTAGAAGCAAATCCGCATTGAGGACTAAGGCAAATGTGGTCGATATCGACGTATTGTGCCGCTTCCTTAATGCGGCCTATGATTTCCTGCTTATCTTCAAGCTAGCCGAACTTGGAGGAATGAAGTCCGAGCACAACCTGCCGGTCATTCGCAAATCTAAGCGGCGCAAAGTCTCCTGCACGATCCGTATCAAATTCCAGATAATATGCGCTGATATGATCTATTCCGAACAGAGTTTCCGCTACAGGCTCATATCCGCCTGAGGATGCCCATGTGGAATGATAATTCCCTCGGCAAACGTGAGCCGTGATGATCAGGTCTTCTGGAAGACCTGCTATCGCTTGCTCATTAACACGAGCGTACAGCTTGGCTATCCCGGCAGCATCGATCCCCTCCTGCTGTCTCGCTTCCCAGTAGTTCTTATCGCACAGCATCCCCCAAGTGCAATCATCCAGCTGGAGGCTGCGGCAGCCCGCTTCATAGAAAGCGAGGATCGCAGCTTTGTAGGCTTTTGCGATATCCTGAACCAGCTCATCTGTGTTGCTGTAGCAAGCTTCGGTGCTCGCTTTGTTCTCGCCCCGCTGAAGCTCTGCCAAAAACTGAGCAGGAGACGGTATGGTCTGACGGGCGATCACTCCATCGCCGGCAGCGTTCTTCAAGAACTTGAAATGCTCCACGAAGGGATGATGGGAAAATCCGATTTTCCCTGACAGCCGTGCGGTTTCAGCTCTTGTCTCTTCCCCTTGAAACCGATAGCCGCTTTCAGTGGTGACCTTCTCTACACCATCAAGCCCCCACATAAAGTCAAGATGCCACCAGGAGCGTCTGAATTCACCGTCCGTCACGGCCCGCAGCCCTACTAATTTTTGTTTCTCAACTAGCTTGATGATTTCCCGATCTTCTACTTCTTTTAGCTCGTCTGCCGAAATTTCATGGTTCACAAACCGAGCTCTCGCTTCTTTGAGCGCCTGAGGGCGCAGAAAACTGCCGACCATATCATGTCTAAACGGGGTTACGGTCCTTTGCTTCGCACTTTCAAACGGATTGCTCATTGTATCCCTCTCCCTTAGCCTCTAAATATCGAATTCGCTAAAAGAAAGATAACATACCTCACCCGTTATACTGTAACTCCAAATTACTATAACTAGCTATAGCCTCAAGCTATAACAGCTCTAAGAGCCTGAAATGGCTTGGTGCAGAGCTTCAATATAAGCCAGAGCGAGCTTGGAAAGCGCAGCATTCTTATGGCAGATCCAACCGACACGTATCGTTTCGTCACAAGCCAAAGGGACAGGAATAATCTCATTCCCGTTCAAATCAGCGCTCAGCACCCCGGTAGAAATCGTATAGCCGTTCAGTCCTATCAGTAAATTGAATAGCGTTGCTCTATCATTCACGCGAATGCTTTTGGGATGCGATAGCGTGCTCAAAATCTCTTCGGAGAAATGAAATGAGTTGTATTCGCCCTGCTCAAAGGACAGGTAAGGGTAGTCCTGAAGCTGATCGATCGTCACGACAGACTGCTTAGCGAGTGGATTTTGAACACTTATAAAAATATGCGGCTTCGCCGTAAACAAGCCTGTGAATTGTAAATTGGCGTCTTTCAGCAGCCGGTTAATCACTTTGGCGTTGAATTCGTTGAGATATAGAATACCTATTTCACTGCGCTGGCTTTTGACATCTTGAATAATTTCGTGTGTCTTGGTTTCACGCAGCGCCAATTCATATTCGTCATGACCGTATTCGCGAACGAGGTTTACAAACGCGTTGACCGCAAACGCATAATGCTGGGTTGATACCGAAAAATGCTGCGGCGACGGCTTCGCATTCAAATACCGTCCCTCCAGCAGCTCTGCCTGCTCAATCACCTGCCGGGCATAGCCGAGAAATTCGGCACCTTCTTTGGAAAGGGAGATCCCCTTATTCGTTCGCTCGAAAATCGTAATCCGAATTTCTTCCTCCAGATCCTTTATCGCGTTGGACAGACTTGGCTGGGATATAAACAGGCGCTTAGCCGCTTCGTTCATGGACCCCCGGTTAGCAACCTCAATCACATATTTCAACTGCTGCAGCGTCAATGTTTAATCCTCTCCCATCCTTAATTTTATTTAACTTGAATCACTTGTCCGCCGGTCATAGCAACCAAAGCATCAGGCGTTAGTTCAAAGACAGCCTTGGGATGTCCCGCTGCGGCCCATAAGGTTTTGAATTGGAAAAGGTCCTCATCAATAAAAGTTACGATCTTTTCATTATGCCCGATCGGAGCAACTCCGCCAATAACAAAGCCGGTCCGTTCACGGACAAAATCCGCGTCCGCCTTGCCGAGCTTATCATCGATAAGGCTAGCGATCTGTTTTTCATTGACGCGGTTCACTCCGCTGGCAACAACCAAAAGCGGCTTATCGGAGCCCTTGAGCCGAAAAATGATCGATTTCGCTATTTGCGCCACCTCGCAGCCTATGGCATCGGCGGCTTCCTGAGCGGTTCGAGCACTGTCAGGCAGCTCCACTACCTGATTCCTGTATCCCTGCTCCGTCAGCAAGTTCTGAATCCGCTGAGCGCTTTCCTTTAACGCATTCATTCTTTATTCCCTCCGTTCCTTCCTTCATCGCAATGCAGCTCCTCATGAGGAGGGGACCTCAGAAAAATCCGGGTCCCTCATACAGCCATGAGTTAGGTTACTCTCTTGCCATATCATCCAGCAGAGCGCCGTTAACGGCATTCAAAAATGCATTTGCGCTGGCTTTAATAATATCGGTGTCCATCGCACGGCCGGAGTACGTTTTCCCTTCATATTGGATACGGATATTAACGCGGCCGATAGCTTCCTTACCTCTCGACAAACTGTTAATTTTATAATCCTTGAGTTGAACGTCCATTCCCACCAAAGCTTTAATAACGCTGTACAAAGCATCAATCGGACCGTCCCCAACCTCACTGCCTTTCAGAATCTCGGAGCCTTTTTTCAGCTTGACGGTTGCTGTAGGGTACAGATCATTCGTCACGACTTGAAACGATTCCAGCTCATACAGCTGCTTATCCGTTTCACTTACCGTGCGGTGATTGGTCACCAAGTAAAACACATCGTGGTCGTACACTTCTTTTTTGGCATCGGCCAAGGTGAGAAATTTTTGGAACAGCTGTTCAAAATCCTCCGTATCACTCGTATCGAAGCCCATCTTTTCGACCGCATTCTTGAAAGCATGACGGCCGGAACGGGCTGTAAGAATCAGTTCCATGCTTTCAGCCCCGACATCCTCAGGGGACATGATTTCATAAACCTGCTTATCCTTAAGCAGTCCGTCTTGATGAATACCTGAAGAGTGGGCAAAGGCGTTCTCGCCGGTAATCGCTTTGTTCACCTGTACATCCAATCCTGTCAAATGAGTGACCAGTCTAGACGTTCTCAGAAGCTCTTTTGTCTGAATCCCGGTATAAGCGTTGAAGGAGCTCTCTCTTACTTTCAAGCCCATCACGACTTCTTCCAGCGAGGCGTTGCCGGCACGTTCCCCCAAGCCGTTAATGGTGCATTCGACTTTGTCCGCCCCGTTCTTGATCGCGCTGAGCGTATTGGCCGTTGCCAGCCCCAAATCGTTATGACAATGAACGCTGAGAATCACTTTGTCGTTCAAATTTTTCAACCGGTCGTTAATTCTGCGAATCAGATCCCCGAATTCATCAGGAACGGCAAAGCCCACGGTATCTGGCACGTTAATCATCGTTGCCCCCGCTTTAACAACGGATTCGATCGTTTTCCACAAATATTCGAAATCCGATCTCGACGCATCCTCCGTGGAGTACTGGACATAAGGCAGCAGCGTCTTGGCATATTTGACCGCTTCCACTCCCATTTCCATAACGGCTTCCTTGGAGCGGTTGAACTTCTTTTCCACATGGATGTTCGAGGTGCCGAGAACGATATGGATGAGCGGCTTTTGCGCCGCCTTAATGCTCTCATATACGGCGTCGATATCGCTTCGAACAGCCCGCGCAAGCGCGGTGATCGATACGCTATCCCCAACGGTACGGGCGATTTCCTCTACTGCTTGAAAATCTCCCTGAGAAGAAGCCGGAAAGCCTGCTTCAATAATATCTACATTAAGCCGTTTTAATTGCTGGGCTATTTCTATTTTTTGGTGCATATTCAACTTGGCTCCAGGAACTTGCTCTCCATCACGCAGTGTGGTGTCCAATACAATAATTTTACGGTTCATCTTCATTTCCTCCTAAGCGAAATTTAAATGTATTAATGTATCTATGTGAAGCGAGGTTGGTTAAACCCGGAATTTAACCAACAAAAAAACCCCGTCTCTATGTATAGAGACGAGGTTGAACCCGCGGTACCACTCTAATTCATTTCATAAGAAATGAGCTCTTTCGATGGCCATCACCATCTATCCCTGTAACGGTGGAACTCCGGCATACCCTACTTATTCAGGCAGCTGTTCATAGACGAGTTCGAAATGAAGGACACTGCCGCTTCACACCTACCAACGGCTCTCTGAAAGGTCATTTCAATTCTACTATTTCTAATCGTAACATTTGGTTATTGAAATTAATGGTTATTATAGGGTATTCGAATAGCTTTGTCAATAAACGGATTCAGGATTCTGGAGAAGGCGAACGTTTATGTTTACAGCTGCATACAGTACCCCATAGGGTCAAACGCCTAAAATCAAATTGAAAGTAGGGAATTAAGTGGCCGTATCGTATATGGATTATACTTCTCCATCTGTAACCTTTACTTATGATTTGAGCAACAATCAGTTTTTCAAAAAAGATGCCAACAACTATATTAATGCCCTCTCCATTAATCAGCTTAATACATTAGGAAATGTATCTCTGTTGGACATTTTTCTCAGCACAGGGAACATAGTCGAACCCCACCTTCATCAAAATGCTTCCGAATTGGTCTATTGCATATCAGGAGCCGCTGTTGTCTCCTTGATTAATCCGTTCACGAAGGAACTGCTTAATTTCCCCATTCAGCCTGGTCAAGTAGCCAACGTGCCTCAGGGCTGGTGGCATTATGAGGTCGCTTCCGTCGACAACACTCATTTATTAGCCATATTCGATGCCCCAACTCCGGAATTTATAGGCGGCTCGGATCTGCTGCGTTTAACGCCTGCACACATATGGGCTCGCTCCTATTGCTTAGATGAGGCAAAAGTAAAGGATACCTTTGCGCCTATTACCCAAACGGTCTTCATCGGTCCGCCGAAGGATTGCGAAAAACATGAAGTCCAAGGTACGAGCGAAAAGGCAAAGCCCAACTATTCGAAGCCGGTTTATCCGAATCAGGCTAACCCGAACCAGGCTTTCCCGAACCAGCCTAATTCCAGCATGCCGCAGTATCAACAAAGATATGATTACCCCGGGCAGCAGCCTTACATCGGCAATGGATGGGGATATAATTATAACAACCATATATAAGGTTGCGGCGTTGCTGCGGCAATTAAAAGACCATCCTTTGAGCTGCCTCGACAGCTTAGGATGGTCTTATTTTGATTCCTGTTACCCTTGAAAAAATCATTGACTCCGCTAACCAAAAAGTTCATGGACCGATGCGAGGCTATACATAAACAATATTTAATTGAAGCATAGCCTTGGAAGTTCATCGAGCAAAGCCGAGGGTCTAAAACTCGTGCCTAATAGCTACCTCCTCCAATCAAAACACGCCCAAAGGCGTGTTTTACCCCCTCTCAAATTCCGCTTTAGCAACTTGAATGGCAGACGCGGCGCGCGGCCACCCGACATAGAAAGCCAGATGCGTTATAGCCTCCATCAGTTCTTCCTCGGTAAGGCCGTTTTCTTTGGCGAGGTTCAGATGATAGGGCAGCTGGTTGGTATGCTCACCGGCAACTAATGCAGCTACCGTGACGAGACTCCGCTCCCGTAGAGACAGCTCCTCCCTCCTCCATACGTCTCCGAACAGCACCTCTTCCGAATATTGTACAAACGCTGGGGTTACATCTCCCATGGTTTCTCTTGCATTCGATATGATCTGTTTATGCTTCATTATCCACTCACCCTTTGTACGATTATCTTCGTGCTGCTTATGGAATCATCTGCGCAATGCCTTTTCCGAAGGTCCAATCCTCCAGCTCGGTTTCCACCAGAACAGCGAATACATCTTCTTCTCTAATCCGGCACTCCGCCGAGAGCAGCCAAGCTAGCTTCTGATAGAACGTTTTTTTCTGCTCCCTGCTTCTTCCTGAAGCTAAAGTAATTTGAATATAGAGCAGCTTATCCGTTCTCGATACGTTCAAATAATCAGGACTGTAGTAAAATTCGTTTTTCTTATGGGCGTGAAATACCTGGAAATAATCTTGCTCCGGGACATTGAAATGCTCGATCAGAGCCCTCATAATGCATCGGCTAATGAGAGGCAAATCCTTTTCCTCATATTGATTTTCCAAATAACTGACTCGTATAAATGGCATCCTGTATACCCTCCTCTATTCGATAACTAGATTTTACACCTCGAATCTTCATCTGTATAATTGAATTTATTTATAAAATTATTCATTTTTATCGATGGAGTTGAGCAGTATGGATTTAAAAGAACTGACGACATTTCGCACCATTATTCAAGAAGGCACCTTTTCCAAAGCAGCAGCCAAACTCAATTACGCACAATCCACGGTCACCAATCAGGTGCAGAGATTAGAGAAGGAACTGGGGATCAAGCTGTTCAAACGAGGATGGGACGCGGAGCTGACACCTTCCGGCAAGGTGTATGCCGAAGAAGTCGATAATCTGATCCAGCATTGGAACTATGTATTGGAGCAGGCCAAATCGCTGCAAAAAGAAGAAATCGGCACACTGAACATCGGAGTATTAGAGACAATGACAGCCAATATACTGCCTGCAGTTCTTGAACATTTTCGGAGCTTGAAGCCTAATATCGAATGTCATTTTACAGTTGGAAATACGGACACTCTCTCCCATGGGCTGCGTCAAAACACATTGGACTTTGCCATCACCGGAGAACCAACAGATCTCACCTCCCTGCAATTTGAACCCTTATACAACGAGAAGATCCAATTTATCGTGTCCAACCATCATGCATTTGCGGAAAAATCAGCCGTATCTATAGAGGAGCTGTACGAATATCCACTCATTGTCGGTGGCAAAACATGCTTGTATCATATGCGCTTGTTAAAAGAATTTGCTGGGTATTCCGGTACGCCGTTTCTTTATTCAGTGAGCCAAATTTCCGCCATTCCATCCTTTGTGCAGCAAATCCCTTCAGTCGGAGCTGTCCTCTTCTCCCTGCCGCTGCCGCCTGATGTCGTTCCCCTGCAGGTAAGTATGAAGGACCCTTTAATCCCGGTCGGCATTTTGCAAAATAACAAGACAGAATATCGTTCATCCACTGCCAGCTTGTTTCTGCAATGTTTAAAGGAGAAGCTTAAGAGTACTTAGCTCACGAAAAAAACCGTCGCTATCTGTAAACAGTGACGGTTTTAGTTCGATATTCTGGGAGCGCTATCCTTAAACGAAGTCCTACAAGGGGGAGTGTTTACCACTATTCCGATTCCCCCACTTAGATGATGGTGCATAGCTTTTGGGGGATTGCTTTCTTTTAAAAATTAATGCTGTTCTAGAAACTTAGTTTTATCCTCTTCCGTAATGTTGCGCAGAACTCTGCAGGGATTACCGACTGCAATCATATTAGCAGGAATGTCCTTTGTAACTACGCTTCCCGACCCTATTACCGAATTATCGCCAATAGTCACACCTGCATTAATAATGACTCCTCCACCAATCCAAACATTATTTCCGATATGGATCGGGTAGGCAAACTCTAATTCTGAAGCCCTGAGCTCAGGATGCACGGGATGTCCTGCTGTAAAGAGACTCACATTAGGTCCGATTAAGACATTATCTCCAATGGTCACCTTGTTACAATCCAGAACGGTCAAGTTATAATTGGAATAAAAATTCTCACCTATTGAAATGTTATAGCCATAATCACAACGGAATGTAGGTTCAATAAAAAAATTTCCGCCAGTCTTTCCTAACAGCTTTCTGAGTATATGATTTCGCTTTTCAAGTTCATTTGGGTGCAAACTATTGTACTCAAACAATAAATTTTTCGCATTTTGCCGCTCCCCTGATAGCTCTTCCCCAGAAGCTTTATAGGCTTTTCCTGCCAACATTTTTTCTTTCTCGGTCATGTAGGTTACCCCCTTAAATGAAAATGCTCATCATGCAACAGCCTTTATTCTTCCTTTGGCTACTATGGATAACACAAAACATATCAACAAAACGAGCGACGCCGATACATAAGGATATTGAATATTTATATCAAATAGAAATCCGGCAACGACAGGACCTACAATATTGCCCAAGCTGGTATACGCTGAATTCAGACCCGCTACATACCCTTGCTGATCCTGAGCCATCTTGGACATCTGTGTGCTGACAGCCGGACGCAGAATATCCGTCGCCAAGAACACTATAAATGTCACCAGAAGGATCATCCAATAACGGCTCACGAAGAGCGTCAATAAAACAAACGCCCCAGCTACAACCAAGCAGAAGGAGATGACTTGTTTCTCGCCAAAACGGTTCAGAATCCAACCGAATATAGTAAGCTGCACTACGGCGCCGGCAATGGAACCGAATGTAATGATAAAAGCAATATCTTTTGGAGTAAAACCGAATTTATGATCGACAAACAATCCGAATATAGTCTCATAATTAGCCAACCCGAAGGACATAACAAAGACGATAATCAAGCTCAAAAAGTAAGGCTCGCGGAATGAATTTATTAGCTGCGACACAAGACTTTGTTTTACCACTGGCTCAGAGCTTGAAGCCGTCCTCTGTTCTGCCTTTAATGACTCAGGAAGAAGAATGATCGTAATGATAGCTGCGATGGCACCTGCTACGGCTGCTGCATAAAAAGGGACTCGAGTGCCATACGCCGCAATAAAACCTCCGATTCCGGGACCTATAATGAATCCTGTGGTAATGGCCGCATTGATAAATCCCATTCCTCTAGCTCTTTCTTTCATCGTAGTGACGTCGGCGGTATATGCCATGATGGCCGGCATAATGAGAGCAGCGCCAATTCCTCCCAGCATCCTGGACACAAAGAGAAACAAGGGCGAACTCACGACCCCGAACATCCACTCCGAGAGGGCGAAAATAATCATCCCGGTAACAATAATTTTTTTTCTTCCGAGTGAGTCGGATAAACGTCCCGCTATGGGTGAAAATAATAGCTGAGTTAATGAAAAAGCAGCAACCAACAAGCCCACTACGCTGCCGTTAATATGAAGCTCCGCCATATAAGTAGGCATAATCGGGATAACAAGACCGATGCCTGTAAAAACTAGAAAAATGTTCACCATCAAAAGAAGAATTGCGCCTCTGTTTCTAAAAAGTAATGCCATAATAATGCCTCCAAATGTTCTTACATTATAATTATACTGAACGTTCGTTTTGTATTATTCCAAAAAAGAGGATTTCACCAAAAATTCTATTTTTGGGTTGGGTTAAGGTTTCTATAAAAAGGATCAGCTTGACCGTGAGGCGATGCCGGACAGGAATACTTTTACTGCTAATTGATACAGCTCAAGTGCCTCTTTCATACTCGATTTACGTGACATCTGGCTCAGTCCGAAAAATAATCCCTCCAAAATGACAGCGAGGCTTTCAACATTATCTTGCTTGAATTCCCCTTTCTCCATACCCTCACGAATTAATTTCTCGTAGAATTTCAAATGTCTTACGACCATCTCCGCGAGCCGTTCCTCTACGTCACTTGTCTTCTCTTCGTTATTAAAAAATTCGTCTGCCGCTTTGGTCAGTGGATGGTTCAAATCATCCAGTACCATCTGCTCTGCAATTCCGTATAATTTATCAATGGTCGTTTCGTACTTTGACTCCTTTTCAAACCATTTTTGCTCCCAATCATGGTCCCATTCCTCTACCAAATATAGGAACAAGCCTTCCTTGCTTTTAAAATGATAATAAATATTCCCTTTACTGCTCCCTGTCACCTCAACTATATCTTCAATAGAGGTCGCCTTATAACCCTTTTGTATAAACAATACCCTCGCGGCATCCGCTATTCGTTTTTTGGTTAACTCGCTCTGTAACTGTTTTTTGTTCATACTCTTCCACTCCAATTTCATGGATATTCATTTGGTCCGTCATGACAAATAATACTGAACGTTTATTCAGTATTCTAGCAGAAAGCGAGAGAATTATGCAAGTGTACAGAGCTCAATACCTTTTTCTACCCAAATAATTGATGATAAGAGCGCAGAGCCCATGTATAATTGAGAATGATTATCACTCAATTTCAATCACGTGACTGGAGGTATGAAGCGATGCATGCCGCTGCTTTTCATCATAATTTTAATCATTTCTTTAACCAGCTGGAGCCGCACACGCAGCAGGAAGCTTCATCAGATCAGATACGGATTATGACCTCTGCAGGATCAGGCATGATCCATAGGCTTCAGCCAAGGCCCGAGATGGAGCTGGTTCTATCCGACTTCTGTCTGACAGCAGGAACGACGGTAGAACTTACATCGCTCAAGCCCATGGTGGAGCTTGGTTACTGTCTCCAGGGTTCAAGAAGAACGAATCTGGCGAGCCCCGGGCAGCAGATCCTGCCAGGTCAATGGAGCTTGCAGCTCATTAATGCTGAATCAGCCCGGTTGGAGTTCGATGCCGACCAGCCTGTTACAATGCTTGGAATTGGTATGTCGGTGTCCGTCTTTCACGACTTCTTGACTGAAGCTGCCGGAGGCAGATCCATAGATTTCAACAAATTGCTCGGTTCCAAGACATATCGAATATTTCAGGAAAAAGTGGATCCCGGAGCCGCTATTATATTAAAGCAGCTTGTCGATGGATTGCACACAGGAAATGTACGCCGGATTGAACTGGAATGCCGCTTGCTTGAGCTGCTGCTGCTTGCTTTCCGATCCTTCCTGCTGGATGCGAAGGAAAGCAAATCGCTGCTCACCAAGGATGATCAAGCTCGAATCAAACTGGCACGCACGATCATCACGGAGCGGATGGAGGAGCCTCCATCCTTGCTGCAGCTCTCAAGACTTGTCGGTCTGAACGATTACAAGCTGAAGATTGGGTTCAAAGAAATGTACGGCAACACCGTCTTCGGTTATTTGCGTGAAAAGCGATTGGAACGAGCCTGGCTGCTTCTTCAAGAAGGGCACGTCAATGTGAGCGAAGCGGCCTGCGCCATAGGCTATTCCAACCCAAGCCATTTTGCGGAAGCGTTCCGCAAGCAATATGGAGTCAATCCCGGAGCCTTATTGCGTCATCGTTCCGGTTTCTTTTCATGATAGAGAAAGACGGATGACTAATCGTTCCTGCAAAAGGCATAAGTAATCCGCGCAAGGGTAGAGGTCAGAAGGATGTCCGGAGTAACATGACAGCAGTGCATATTACTTTTGGACAGAATGGAGCTGGACGTATGAAACAACCTCTTCAGAGTACCTCTCCCCCCCGTTTCTTGCCTTTTGTTCTCGTCGGCATGCTGCTCATCGTTACTACAACTGGATTTGCCCGAATGGCCTACGGCCTCATCCTGCCATATATGGAGAAGGATCTTGGCCTCTCTGTCTCGATGGGAGGGATGCTCGGAACGATTATGTTCCTGGGGTATCTCGTAACAGTCGGACTGTCGGGCCTGCTAGCCGTACGTTGGGGAGGAAAAGCCGTTCTTCTCATAGGCGGCAGCGCTGTTATTGTTAGCATGTTCGGCCTGACATGGGCATCCTCCTTTATGTCGATAGCGCCCTTTATGTTTCTCTCCGGCGCCGGCAGCGCGCTGGTGTTCACCCCGCTCATGTCCATCATGCTGGGCTGCTTCCCCGACCGAAAAGGAACCGTGCTCGGCATCCTGCTCAGCGGTGCAGGAATCGGCATGCTGCTGAGCGGCATTCTAGTCCCGTTCCTTGACGTGCAGTTTCCCGACTGGGGATGGCGTGCGGTCTGGCTAAGCTTCGGAGTGCTCTCTCTAGCAGTGATTCTCACCGCGTTCGTCATCTTAAGAAATCCCGAAGCACGCGGCAGCGACAGCAACGACAAGGACAAACCAGCTTGGTTTAAAAACAAGGGGTTAATGAAAGTAGCATGGCTTTATTTTCTGATCGGCCTTGCCTATCTTATTCCGAACTTGTACCAGACCGGCTTCATGCTGGGACAAGGGCTATCCGACCGAACGGCTGGATTCATCTATTCGGTAGCTGGCATATTCAGCATAGTCGGCAGCCCCATATGGGGCACCTTATCCGACCGCTTCGGGATACCCCGCATGTTCATACTGGCTTGGGTTTGCGCGGTTGCTGGAGACCTAGTTCCCGTTGTATACCCGAGCATACCGGGATTCGTAATCTCCTCCATGCTTTGGGGCTCCAGTATTGGCGGACTGATCACACTAATCCAGCTTAAAGCGGCGCAGCAGGTACCTCAGCGTTTCGTTGCCACCGCTATCGGATTTATATCTGTCTTCTACGCCGTCGGACAAATGCTCGGTCCAGGCCTCTCCGGCTGGATAATCGAACTGGGCGGAAATTACACTGCAGCCTATGGTTTCGGCGCAGCGATATATGCAGTAGGACTGGGAGTTACCTTGTATGCAGGCAAAGCCGAACAGAAGCTAGCCTCTTAAAATATTCGCAAAAAACACCCCAATTGAACATTGGGGTGTTCGGTCAGTCTTATTGATTATCGTCAGCAGCCAACGACTCTGCCGCTGCTGCGAGATAATACGCCATGCCTGTTTGTTGCCCCTCCAGCATCCGCAGATGAAAATCATCCTGGAGGAAAAAACGGGTTTGCGCTGCAAAATCGGCCGCAGAGGTCTGATGTCCATGCTCGTTCATAAACATCAGGTGATTGCTCAGCAGCTGCTTCATCTGCTCATCGCTATGCTTCAAGCCTGCCCTCAAGGATTGTGCCACCTCATTCATAAATCTCGCAGCTTCCGCCGCCTGCTCATTCATGTCTTGAACGTCCATTGGAGCTGCCTCAACAATGTCCACATTGTAGGCTTGCTTCAAGTATTGATTTTGCTCGCTCATCGCTTCTTTCCAAGCATCCTCGCTTTCAAAGCCTTTGAATAAATCTTGACTGTTCATTTGTTCTCCTTTCTTATTGCTTGCTATAGTTTTCCTTAACGTTAGAAGGATGGTTTCAATCCGCTGCCTTCGAGCCAAAAGAAGCTTTTCCTGCTGGGTCAAAATCGCTGCCTTCTCCGGTTCCTCCTCCAGAAGTTCTTTGATTGTATCCAAAGGAAAGTCAAGCTCCCGATAGAACAAAATGTGCTGAAGACGTTCCAGCTCTTCCATCCCATACAGCCTGTAGCCCGCTTCACTGATTTCCCTAGGCATGAGAAGACCGATCCTGTGATAATGATGCAGCGTTTTGATCGTGACATTGGACAGATTCGACACTTCTTTTACGGTGTAAAGCATTGGTTTCACCTCCTTCTAAATTCAGTCTAAAGCCTCCCCTAAGAGGAGAGTCAACACTTATCTAACAATCCCAATAACGAATCCGTCATATCCTTTACTTCCTACGGTTTGAATAGCCGTGGCCGTAATTCGCGGCTCCTCTGCCAGCCTATCGAAAAATTCCCTTACGCCTATGACACGGGGATCTTCATTATTTTCATTTGCAACTTCTCCATCACGCACTACATTATCTCCAATAATAACCGTTCCGGGACGTGAGAAGCGAAGCGCCCATTTTAAATAATGAGGATTGTTCGGCTTATCGGCATCAATAAATATGAGATCAAATGGCGCTGCTTGTTCTTCATCCATTCGAGTCAATTGGTCTAATGCATCTCCTACCCGCAGCTCTACCTTATGATCAATCTGGGCAAGCGATAGGTTGGTTCTAGCGACTTCCGCATGATGCGGATCTACTTCTATAGTGACTATACGTCCGTCTGACGGTAATGCTCTCGCCATCCAGATGGTACTGTACCCTCCCAAAGTACCGATTTCCAGAACTCGCTTTGCTCCTTGCATTTGAATGAATAATTGCAATAGTTTCCCTTGTGATGGCGTTACGTCGTATGGGGGTAATTCTGCATTATGATTATTTGCCAAAGCTTCCTCCAGAATAGGATCATACGGAATCAATTGCTTCTTTATATACTGGTCTACTTGGTTCCACGTGTTCGATGGATTCATAGTTATCACTGCTCCTTTGTATTGTTCTGCTTCTTCCATTTTTATTGTAATCGAGCTATAATCATAATAAAAATATATGTTTTATATATACTTATATATCTAATATATGAGTTAAAGGAGTAATTCTTTTTATGAATCTGCACGCATTGCGATTATTCCATGTGATTGCCTCTACCAGAAGCGTGACACGCGCCTCTGAAATATTAAATATTAGCCAGCCCGCCATAACGGCCCAAATTAAAAAATTCGAGAAGGAATTGTCCTTCTCACTTTTCAAGCCTCAAGGCAGAGGGATCGCTTTAACTGATGCCGGTGAACAAATGGAGCAGCTCGCAAAAAGACTTTTTTCAGTGGAACAGCAAATTGAACAATTTGCCTACGATTACCTTAACGGTACTAACGGACATATTCGAATCGCCGCGACGTACTTGCCAGCTCATGTGCTGCTGCCCACCTGGATAGCGAAGTTTAAGCAGCAATATGAACAAGTGGAAATGAGTATTACTACAACCAATTCAAGCGATGCTTTGAAGCAGCTTTTGAATGTGGAGGCTGATTTAGCGATTTATGGAGGCTTGCCTGAAGAATATCCGGATACGGTTGAAACGGAAGAGCTGTTTCAGGACGAGCTGTGGTTTGTCGTTGCACCGGGCCACCGGTACGCGAACCAGCAGGTCTCTTTATCCGATATGATGAAAGAACCTTTTGTCATGAGAGAGGAAGGAAGCTCAACACGAGAACGATTGTTGGCTCTATGCCGAACCTACAGTACTTCGGCCCCCAAAATCAATTTGCAATTCAATGGATTGCATGAAGCCATCACTGCCGTTATTGCGGGGTATGGAGCTAACTTCGTTTCATCCCTGGTTGTGCAAAAATATGTAGAGCGCGGCGAGCTTTGCAGAGTCTATGTAGAAGGAATCCGCCTGCAAAATACCATTGCCGTCTGTACTCGTAAGTATGAACCGCTATCAGCCGCCGCAGCCCATTTCATTAAGATGATCCGCCAAAATCCTTATAAGAAATCATGAGGCGCCTCTCCTACTGATCCATGAAAAAATGCCCGAACCTTTGTTTCACCAAAGAATTCGGGCATGATTGAAGCAGCAAGTGAATTATTCCGTTGGGCTTACTTTAACCAGCATTTTCCCTATATTTCTACCTTTGAACAGCTCTACGAAAGCTTCAGGAACCTTCTCAAACCCTTCCATGATGGTTTCCTCATATTTCAACTTACCCTCAGACAGCCATTTCATCAGGTATTCCAAACCTTCCTGCATACGGTCTGCATAATCGCCTAACACAAAGCCTTTTATCATGGATCGAGTCTTAATCAGCTTGGTCAAAATCCGCGGACCGGCATCGCTGCCTTCCTCCATATTGTATGACGAAATAGCTCCACACAGCGGAATTCTCGCATGATCGTTCAGCAGACTCATGACGGCATCCGATACATCTCCGCCGACATTATCGAAATAGACGTCAACCCCCTGCGGGCAGGCCTGCTCGAGCGCTTGCTTCAGGTTAGCCGTTTTATAATTCACAGCGGCATCAAAACCCAGTTCCTTCACCAAAAACTGCGTCTTCTCATCCGAACCGGCAATCCCGACGACTCGCGCCCCTTGAATTTTGGCGATCTGGCCTACGACCATTCCGACCGCGCCTGCTGCCCCGGAAACGACTACCGTCTCACCGGCCTTCGGACGTCCAATATCCATGAGACCGAAGTAGGCTGTTAAGCCCGTCAAGCCGATTACGCTTAAATAAGCGGATAACGGTGCTGCCTCTCCATCTATTTTGCGTAGCGTCCTCGCATCTACAACATTGTAAAGCTGCCACCCGAGCATGCCGAGCACCTTGTCCCCAACACGGAACAGCTCCGAACGGGATTCGACGATTTCCCCCACAACGCCTCCGCTTATTGCCTCTCCGAGTTTATAAGGCTCCACATATGATTTGGTATCGTTCATTCTTCCCCGCATATACGGATCAACCGACAAGTAAATCGAACGGACGACGACCTGCCCTTCTTGCGGGTTACCAACGGGTGCTTCTTTCAATTCAAATGTGTCCTTATCCGGCCAGCCTTGCGGACGGTTTTTAAGTAAGATCATTTGATTCATCATCATAAATCACTCTCTTCCTTGGAAATAATAATCATCGGACAATCCAATGAGTGAAGCGTGGCACAAATTGTATAGTTTTAAAACTTTCAAACTATTATTTTAAAAAGAAGGCTTCTTGGCACCTATAGGCTCTCCAAGAAACCGGGTAAATACGTCTGAAACATATCTTCGATTAAATAAATTTTTTTATTTTGTCCGTCGCGGACGACACGGATCAATTCCGCCTCATTCATAATTTTCAAATGATAAGTGACATTCGATTTGTCCATTCCCATCGCTTTACCGATTTCTCCGCAGCTATTCCGCGTCGGCTCCACATGAAGATAACGGACAATTTCAATGCGCTTCTTCTCCGCCAGGGCTTTAAAAATCCGTGCCCGCTTCTCATCATCAGCTTGTATTTGTTCGATCATCATAAAACAATCTTAAAGAGGAACAAGCCTCTTGTCAACCAGAGGGGTCTGGGAAATGCAACGGTAATTTCCTGATAACAAAGGCGGACGCTATTGCTTCTAGAGGGGATACCCACCTTTTACGTTTCGCTTTTTTCGAGTGCTATAGGTTTCTCACCAAGCAAACAAGCGCTGAAAAAATCAGCGCTTGTTCTTGTATAAGAAAAATGGCGGTTTAGCTGTGGAAATCAAGACCTGAAGTTACTGCCTTCACATAACCGGTACGGATGACGAAATCTCCAAAATGCTCACCCTGATTGCGATCGGATGCGAAATGCTGGATCATCGGCTTCAGCACGTCGATAATTTCCTCTTCACCGATGTTTTCGCGATACAGCTTGCTTAAACGGTCTCCGGAGAAGCCTGCTCCCATGTACATATTGTACTTACCCGGGGATTTCCCAATAAATGCAATCTCACCTAGAGCCGGGCGGGCACAGCCATTCGGACAGCCTGTCATTCGAATGTTGATTTCTTTATCGCGCAGGCCAACTTCCTCCAGGATAGGCTCCAGCTTCTCAACCAACGTTGGCAAATAGCGTTCTGCCTCTGCCATCGCCAGTCCGCAGGTCGGCAGCGCAACACAAGAAAGTGCGCTTCGGCGCAAGGCAGACAGCTCCTCACCTTCTATGATGCCGTACTCTTTAAGCAGCGCCGTGATCTTCGCTTTCTTCTGGCTTGCGATGTTCGCTATCATCAAGTTTTGGTTAGCGGTAAGACGGAAGTCTCCGGTATGAATTTTGGCAATTTCACGCAATGCGGTTTTCAGCTTGTAGTTCTCGGAATCTACAATTCGGCCACTCTGAACATACAACGTCAAGTTCCATCTGCCGTCTTTGCCCTTTACCCAGCCATAGCGGTCGCCCGTATGATCGAATTGGAACTCACGTGCAGGCTCCAGCTTCCAGCCTAAACGATCGTGCAGTTCATCCACAAACCACTCTAGGCCATGACGATCGATCGTGTATTTGAAGCGTGCATACTTCCGAACGGAACGATTGCCGTAATCGCGCTGAATCGTCACCGTCTTCTCGGCAACATCAAGGATACGATCCGGTGTACAGAAGCCAATAACTCTTGCCAGTTGTGGATACGTTTGCGTATCGCCATGCGTCATCCCCATGCCGCCGCCGACACTTACGTTAAAGCCGATGAGTTTGCCATTGTCTACAATAGCAATAAAGCCAAGATCCTGTGAATACACATCCACATCATTGGAAGGTGGTACTGCTATTCCGATTTTGAACTTCCGCGGCAAATAAACAGGACCATAGATAGGCTCGACTTCCGTTTCCTCACCGTTCTGCTCGAGACTATCGACAACCTTCTCTCCGTCCAGCCAAATCTCATGATACGCTGGTGTGCGGGGAGCAAGGTGAGTCGTTAGCTGCTGGGACCAGCGGTAAACCTCGCTATGCACCTCGGATTGATAAGGATTCGGGTTGCACATTACGTTACGGCTGACGTCACCGCATGCAGCCAATGTTGTCAACAGCGCGTCGTTAATCTCTCTGATCGTTTGCTTCAAATTCCATTTAAGTACACCGTGCAGCTGGAACGCTTGCCGGGTCGTAACACGGATGCTTCCGCTTCCGTATTTCTCAGCCAATTCGTCCATGACGAGCCATTGTTCCGGGGTAGATACACCGCCTGGTGTCACGACGCGAAGCATGAACTGAAAAGACGGCTCCAGCTTCTGTTTCTGGCGTTCATTGCGAAAATCACGATCATCCTGCATATAGCTGCCATGGAATTTGAGCAGCCGGTTATCCAGTTCGGGCAATCCGCCTGTAATCCGGTTGGAGAGGGACTTGACTAACGATCCGCGCAAGTAATTACTTTCTTCCTTCAGCAATTCCACATCGCTTGGAGGTCCGCCAATCGGCTCCACTTTAAGTTTTTCTGCCATTGCTGTCAGCTCCTTTACTATGCATCCAGTGCATTCATTCTTTCTTTACGAACATCTATAGCGTTATGCGATTAATAAACATCGCGTTGATAACGGCCTTGCTCCTGCAGCTCAGCTACATAAGCCGCAGCCTCTTCCGGGCTCTTAGCGCCCTGCTGCTCGATAATAGTAAGCAATGCTTTATGCACATCATGCGCCATATGCTTTTCATCACCACATATGTAGACATGAGCCCCTTCCTGCAGCCATTGATACAGCTCGGAAGCATTCTCCAGCATCCTGTGCTGAACATACACTTTTTCTTCCGTATCCCGGGAGAACGCTACGTCCAGATTCGTCAGTACGCCGGCTTTCAACATACGCTGCCAGTCGGTTTGGTACAGGAAGTCCGTTACAAAATGCCTGTCACCGTAGAACAACCATGACTTCCCTTCCACGCCAAGCTCTTCCCTCTCTTCCAGAAAAGCTCTGAACGGCGCAACGCCAGTACCAGGCCCTATCATAATCACCGGCGTATCCGGGTTAACAGGCGGTTTAAAGTTCGGGTTTTTCTGAATAAAAATAGGAAGCTTATCGCCGGATTGAAGACGTTCAGACGCATGAACGGAGCAAACGCCACCGCGTTCTCTGCCATGTGCCTCATACTGGACTTTTCGGATGGTCAGATGCACTTCGTCCGGGTGAGCATTGTAGCTGCTCGCGATCGAGTAAAGCCGTGGCGGCAGCTTACGCAGCAGCGCCGGGATATCTCCAACCGTCAACGACCATGGAGCAAAGTCACGCAGCAAATCAAGTAAATCTCTGCCGTTCATATATTCTTTCAGATCCTGCTTATTTTCCGGCTTTACCAGATCTGCCAGGTTACTATTGCCAGAGAATGCTACGGCTTTCTCCATTAGAGGCTTGGTCAGTACGGTAATTTCATAATGATGAAGCAGCGCATCCTTAAGCGAGGAGGTCTCTCCAGACTTGCCGACAGCAAGGAGCGCTTCCGAATTCCATTTCAACTCGTCAATAATTTCTTCAACAAGGGACGGATCATTTTGCGGGTAGACGCCAACACAATCTCCCGGAGCGTACGTCAATCCAGACCCTTCGAGCGAAAGCTCCAAGTGGCGAGTCTCACGATCTGAGCCACGTCCGTTCAGATTGAGATTGTCAAGTACCTCAGCATGAAACGGATTGGAACGGGAATATTCTGACGAATCTTCACTCGAAGCGGATGCTGTGAGGACTGCAACTGAACCGGAGGAAGCAGGCGCCGCTTGAGCTGATGCACTTACCGCGTCAGTAACGCTTGCTATCCATGAGGCAGCAGACTCCTCGAAATCCACATCGCAATCGATACGAGCGGCAATACGCTGAGCGCCAAGCTCCTCTAGACGTTTGTCAAAATCTTGTCCTGTTTTGCAAAAGAACTCATAGGACGTATCCCCAAGCGCAAGAACGGAGTACTTAACATCTCCCAGCTTCGGAGCTCTTTTGCTGAAAAGAAACTCATAGAAGGTCAACGCATTATCCGGCGGATCGCCTTCCCCGTGAGTGCTGGCAAGCAAGAACAAATAGCTCGCTTTTTTCAAATTGTTCGTTTTGTATTGATTCATCGCTGAGAGAGTCACTGCAAAGCCCTGCTCCTTCAGCTTATCCGATAATCTGCCCGCCAAGCGCTGGGCGTTACCGGTTTGAGAACCGTAAAGAATAGTCGCCTCACAGGGCGTCTGAATCTCAGGAACAAGGGTCAGCACTTGTGGGGCTGCCCCAACCGTATTGTTGGCATGCACTGGAGCTTCGCCTTGAACGGCTGCGCTTCCCGCACGATAGAAGGTCAAATATCCTCCCAACCATTGAATCTGTGCCTCGGTCAAGGTTGGCAAAAGTCGGTTAATCAGCTCAGCCTGCTCTTCCGTAAAAGGACTGTTCGTTACTTTGAGTTGCAACAACATCCACCTCGCATCGTTTCATAATTAATATTAATCCAAGTTGGTTACTATGCTTTTCTTCCTTTCCTTATGCTACCGCAGTCCCTTCAATGGGTCAATGAGATTAGTCGATATTTGTCTATAAAAGTTTTTGTGGAATGATTTCAATTTTTCTTATAAATGAAAGATAATTAGATAAATTTTACTAATAGCGCTCCACTGAAGTGTTAAATGGTAGAATAAATCGACGGAGGGGAATAAAATATGGCCTTAAACTTCAATCCTTCAAGTGTTTTCGATGTATTTCCTTTCTTAAAGTCGGTTCCACAAGCCGAGTGGACAGCTGCTCAGCCTCGCGTCTTGACGTATCCGTCACAAGCCCGGATTTTTCAAAAAGAAGATGCTGCAAATTACGGCATGTTCCTACTGCGAGGCACGGTCCGAATTACATTGATCGAGGAGAACGGGAGTGAATCGCTGCTAACCTTACTCTCAGCCGGGGAGGTTTGCTCACTCTTGGTTCTATGCGGATTGAGCGATCGCGACTATCCCGGTTCCCTTATAGCCGAGACAGAAGTCGAAGTGCTATTCGTCTCCAAATCGAGTTTCCTCAGTTGGATTCAGGTGCAGCCTACCATTCGAAACGCCATATTCGGGGGATTGCTGGACGGAATGATCCGTACGAGCCGAATGCTGCAAGCTAAACACAATGAACCATTAGAAGCTCGCCTTGCAAAAGCTCTGCTTCGCACGACAACCGACACTAATCCATTACTTCACATCACTCATCAAGTGCTTGCTAATGAAATTGGTTCTGCCCGTGAAGTCGTATCTCGTGTGCTCAAGCGATATCAAGAAAAAGGCTGGGTGGAGACGGGTCGTGGTTGGGTGCGAGTTACTAATCGAGGAATGCTGGAGGCGCAGCTTGGTGACTTGGTCACAGAAGCGTGACCAGATTCCTGCTAAGGTAAGACTGTAGACCAGAGGTCTGACATCTATCCCTTAGGAGGAATCCCTATGACTCAGAAGCTTCAACCGGGTAACATGGCCCCCTTGTTTCATGTAACCGATCATCAGGGCAAGCCCGTATCGTTGGAAAATTATCGCGGCCGCAAAGTATTGATTGCCTTTTTCCGTTATTCTTCATGCGCGTTATGTAATCTGCGAATTCAGCGCTTTATCGAACGGTATCCGGAATGGCAGCAGCAATCCCTGGACATCATCGCTTTTTTCGAATCGCCCGAGATCAATCTACAAACGTACGTAGGCAAACAAAACCCGCCATTCCCGCTCATTGCCGATCCTTCGGCTGTAATCTATGATAAATACGGGGTAGAAAGCTCCGAGGAAAAAATGCAAAGCACTTTGGCTGATCCCTCCATAAAAGCCGTCATAGCGGAAGTGGAAGCAGCGGGCTATACGCTCACTAGAGAGGAAGGCTCGAATTTCCATCGCATTCCAGCCGATTTCTTGATCGATGAGAATGGAATCATCCAGATTTGCCATTACAGCCAAATGGTTACGGAACATTTACCCTTTGAAGCCATTGATCTCTTCGCTGAGGCAGGACTATAGGCTGCCCTCTGTCCAACAGGCAATCCGGATTCGCCTGTTGGATACTATCTTATATCAGACCGCACGGCGACGTTTAAAAAAAGCAATCACCTTGCCGTCCGCAGGCATAACGTTAACGAGCTCCCAGCCGTACCTCCCCCAATGGGACAAGGCTTCGTCCATAGTCCAGCCGCTGTGCTCCGTTTCGCCGCCATGCAAACAATCCCCGAGTGCCACATCCGTCGCATATTCCCAGCTATCCCCAGCGGTTTGAAATTCGGCAGAAAGAGGCAGCCGTTCTTCTACACGATCCCATCTCACGCGCGTTGTCGCTTGGGAAAGTGCTGAAATAATCTGTTCCCTATCGGTAACCTCCACCGAAAATAGTCGGGGTGCACGCGGAAAATGAAACGTTCGATGCGAATGATAAATCTGCAGCACCATCGTACCGATTGGAATCCCCTTATCGTCATGGAGGACGTACCACACGCATCGTTCCCTTTCCTCTGGTGGTCCCCAGTTTTCCATGGAATCCTTCCGATTAAATCCTGCCTTAACACTGTATCCGTCTGCTCTCAATTGCTCCACAACCGGAATCATAAACTCTTGGATACATACACCGTATGCGCGGTCGCCATACTGCTCGAACATCTGAGTCAGTTGTTCTTTCTTTTCCTGGTAGACCATTCTCCATGAATTTGAAAAGACTGCCTCCACATTCCGAACAACCGTGTGAATTAAAGCTTTATCCATTGTTAATCATCTCCCTCAACAATTATTCTAACATCGTTAGATTATATTTTAACACTGTTAGATTAATACTATATGGTATAATTGTCAAGAATTCATTGGAGGGCAAATATGGCACGAAGAAGAACGAATCCATCTCAAACGGACATTCTAACAGGGAATATAGAAGATATTCATACGCCACTAGACCGTGACAGGATCGTCAGTACGGTCTTGACCATGCTGCAAGCCGAAGGCTTGGAACAAATTAGCATGCGCAAAATCGCTGATTCATTAGGGGTTAAAGCAGCCTCTCTCTATTATCATGTGAAGGATAAGGACCAATTGCTTCATTTGTTGGCAGAGCAAATAAGCTCGGAAGTGGAATTTCCTGATGCAGAATTGGATTGGCGGGAACAGCTTCGGCAGTGGTCATTTAATTTCCGTCGTACCCTGCATCTGTATAGGGATTCGGTACAAATTATGGGGGCGACGATCGCTGCGAGCCCGCATCGTCTGTCGCATATCGAATATTTATTCCGTGTATTGGCTAAATCGGGGTTTAAAGAATCACAAATTCCATGGCTTGCTTCGATGTTGAAAAATTATATTTTTGGTTTTACAGATGAAGAAAACCGTTTGGCTGCAAGAGCCAAACAGGAGCTCGTAGATATGGATCAATTGGGAAAAAATCAGGTGGAGCGGTTTAAAGCACTACCGTCAGAGCACTACCCCCATCTTAGTCGATTAGCGGTGTATACCACTGCTGCCGATTGGGACACCGAATTTACATTCGGAGTGAATGTTCTCTTGGACGGTTTTGAAGCGCAGCGCCCCAAGTCTTAATGAACACATGGGCAGCCTGTCGGAATGAAAGTTGCCTCCAAACCAAAAACACGCCCATTCGGCGTGTTGAGTCTGTCGAGTAACCTGTGATGTTTTCAGATGTGTACGAGGTACTTCGGTGGGGTATCCCCTTCCGGCCACTATTGTTATCGGGAAATTTTTAATTCAGTGGCTTTACAGCGGGGATTTCCCGATAACAAAGGCGGACGCTTGCGCTCCTTCAGGGGATACCCCACCTTCCGCTCTCATCCAGCTTCTGAATAATTAGATTTCTCGACAATCTGAACACGCCCATTCGGCGTGTTTTGGTTTCTTCGCTATAAGTTAAATAGTATTAACAAATCTGCTCAGAGCGAGCCATGTGCTCTTCTCCCCACTTATTCATCAGATCCATCAAGGGAATTAAGCTTTGCCCATAGGAAGTCAAAGAGTATTCCACTTTCGGCGGGATTTCCGGGTATATTTCACGTTTAACCAAGCCGTGGGACTCCAGTTCCCGCAGCTGATAGGTCAACACTTTTTGCGTTAGGCCTGGAATCAGCTGTGTAAATTCACTGAACCGCTTCTTACCATTTCGCAAATGGCAAAGAAGCAGCAGCTTCCATTTTCCTTCAATGATTCCAAGAGTTACATTAGCTGCATAATCAGAATCTGTAGGTCTCATTTCTCATGCTCCCTTCACAAAACTTACTTCAATGAAACTAAAGCGAAATAAAGTAAAAATAAAGTAAATACTTCTCAACCTTCTATCTCTCAAGCATAATCGACTGTATCACGAAAATCAAAGAGTTATGGGAATGCATTCTTCCCGATGTAGCTGCGGATCTTGGCGTCTCCTCAGTTTCCTTGGGTCGCCACTGTGGTGACCCTGATTGGACTTATGGTGACCACTGTGGATTTGCTCACAAAAAAATCTGCAATATTATTATCTTATTGCAGACGTAATTCAAGGCTGTTAAGGTCAATATTGAATTTAGCACTCATTAATATATCAAGTCCAAGTAATCCGTTAATATCGTCATAAGGGAATGAAGTAAAATCAATCGCAACATCTTTCATAATAAAATCCCCTACTCGAATCAATGCGTGTTCTTTACCTCCTATACCAAAACTTGTTACAATCTCGTCATCTGCTGTCACCCTAATTCCTATATCATCTACTTCATCTTGCGATAGTAAGGTATGACTTGCTCCAGTATCAATTACAATATTATCAATGGTTTTCGTTATTCCCTTATAGCTAATTCGAATTGATGTAAATAATAAACCGTCACGGTACTCAAACTTCATTAATGAGTTCTCCTTAGTCCATTACGGTTACGAATTTTAATGATAACCTGATCTTTAGATGTATGATAAATAATTGTGTTATTCTTACTTTTCAACAATTCGTTTGTAGCTTCTTCATCCCTTATAGGGCCTATTACTGCAACCTCTTCGACTATTTCTTGATCTTCCTGAAGCTCTGATTCCATAATTTCGAACTTCACAAATTGATTAGGATAGATATTTCTCACTTCTTGCCATTTCATGCGTTTGATCCCTCCAAACGTCTTTAAACTAATACTAAAATTATACCATAATATTAAATTTCGGTCTTACAAGCCTTTGATTGGAATTTCACTTCGGGAGCTGTATTCACGAAGCCGAGAACCTTAAGGCAGCTTAGCTACAGGCCGCAACGCGGCTAGGATTATCTGCCTGAATCCGCTTCTCTGAATTGCCTCGGGTAGACCAATGACAAAACACCTTCGTAGTGTGAATACGGTGTTATCGGAAGGATCATACTTCATTGAAATAACTAAAAATCAACTTTTTCAATAATCCAATTACTTTTTGATGTTTTCTGTTGAACAACATGTACTGAAATCGTATCTTTACTTCCCATTACCTTTATCGTTAATTCAGAAGTACCCTGCCCATTCTTATACTGGATACTTCCCATAGGAAAATACCCAAATGTTATCTCATTACCTACTAAGTTTCTTATCTCAGTACTATTTTTAATATATTCCGTTGCAATCTTATACGATTCATCTTGTTTAATAATTTGTAAAACTCCAAAAAACAATATACAAATAAAGTAAATAAATATGGAAACTAAAGACAAAGTGATTCCCAATATAGTTTTTCTATTGTTTAACATAAAAACGTCTGTATTTACTAATCTATCTCCAATTTTCTTCTTTCGTTTACTAGCCAGAATTAGAATTAAATCTATAGGCCATAGAAAAGTAAATAGATTTCTAATTATTAATTTACTAGCTTTAGGTACATTATTATTATCATTTTCTTCTCTAACAGCAAGCCCAAAAATTCTTTTGCCAATACTTCTTCCGTTTACGATATCTTTATAGCAGTATAAAATAAATGCCCCAAATATCAATACATTTATCGATATAAATAATGAAGAGAAATCATTGTTCGTTGGATCCAAAATTAAAAAGATAGTTAAGCAAACAAGAAACGAAAAAATAAAGTGATCTATTAAAAATGCACCTATTCTCTTACTAATAATAAATGATTTTAATTGTTCCAAGGTTATTCCAGCCTTTATCATATTTAGCGATCATTCGTATAGCCTTCTTGTATTCACGAAACCTCATTGGCTTATGGGATATTTAGCGACCGGTCCGACAGACCTAGTCAATACAGGGATGTCAACTTAAATCCCCTTCTTCAAAATGACTCCGGTCAGACCAAAGACCTTCAAGTCCGTAGCGTGAATACAGTGTTAGATGATGTCGGGGCCTTCTTCAATATACAATCCGCATCTCGTTCTTTAATGCAAAATTCTCTGTAATCTGGGTTCGTACTTTACGGTTTGTCGATCTTTATGGTTTTTTCGTCCCTTTACCGGTTTAGCAATCTTTATAGCCATTTTTGTTATTTATTGATTTTATTTGATCATTGATCATTTTTAATGAGACGGAGCATTCGCAACAGTTATTAATACAAATATACCACTACCTGTAAATAATGGTAATGGTAATGATTAATCTTTATTAAGTTTTATCCTGATTGCATATAAAATTTTGGTATTCACTAAGTCAAGAACCTTCAGGGAAGTAGTCTCCGCCGCGTCGAGTTTAGGTCACAGAGCTTATTTAATGAGTTACTATAACTTAATGTTTCCATGGTTCATCATATTCTGTTACCTGAATATTGTTATTTATTAACTCTTCAACACGGTAATGCACTATTTATTATCAGGGTCTATTGTTTTCAGTTGTGTATTTTATTAGAGCAGGAACTCCTTCGATGTACTTATAGGTGCTCCAATAATGCTCACCAACAGTTGCTCTACCGAACGACGTAATGTTTTGTTTTTCTGAATCAAATCATTTCTAGATCATTATTTCGTACATATTGAAAGGATTTAACATCCCATAACCAATAATAATAAGGAATATTAGGGGCAAGGGATTTATAACTTTACTTACCTTATACACCAAATTTGTTTCATCTATAGTACTTGAATTTACCTTTTCTATACTACTCTCATTTGTTTCATGTGTTTGTAATTGGCTTAAAGGGGCCTTTTCTGAATTTACTTTATTTTTGAATATACAGCCGGAAAATAACATACTCATCGTAATTAATACTAATATCAAATTCAAAAAACTATTAACTATGATTTCACTTCCTTGCTTATTGCCTTTATTTCACCTAACGTTCTTGCGATCGAAAGTTCCCATTTCCTCGTATTCGCTTTCAAATTTCTATATCTTTATCCGTCTTTGAATACACTTCTTGGAATAAGTATTCCCACTCACTCATAAAGCCCTCTCCAAATTCCCTATTATAGTAATTTATATTTTCGTTCCAAAATTCTTTTGAATTCCCGTAATATGTTCCCAGAATAAATGAAGGATAATTATGTACCGAACTCGCCATTATTCGCACTTTATTAAATTCTCTCAATTCAATTTTTTTATTAATTTCTTCTAGTATATTAATTATTGGTTCTACACTCATATTGATTCGATCCATATTAAATTTACCCGTTTTAACAAAAAATGAGGTTAATTCTGCAATTACTCTATTCCTATATGGATCATTCCTAATTTTATATAATCTATAAACAAGCACACGTATTGTACAAAATCCAAATTTTATATCTTTATGAAGCCAGTTTAAAAATACGCCAATTATTTCTTTATGTATTGGATTCTCCGGTTCCGATCTAATAAAGATAAATATATAACTCAAAGCCATCATAAACTTTCTTACATATCTTCTCTGAAGTATCAGTTCCCCTTCTTTCTCTAACTGTTTAATAATTAATTTATTTTTGGGAATTTCCTACAGTGTTCTTGTATTTACGAAGCCAAGAGACTTAAACAACTGTAGGGAGTAGGTGTGTCAGTACTTAGTCCATTTAAATCCACCTTTTCATCATACCATTCGTTGTAAATATTGGAAATTAAAAAAAGAGGCTCACAAAGTCTCTAAATGACTTTGCAAGCCCCTATGCTTTCACTGCCAGAATCCCGTTACGCTTGTCTCTTCATCTCAACACCATGTTTTCTCAAACTCGATTGAAAATAGTGAGCCACCAAAATAAGCACATGCAAACCAGCGAGTATGAGATAAATATTGCTGAACATGGAGCCAGCCGGATTGAGGCTAAAGGGGTTCCATGAGTCTGAAGCTCTTATCTCTAATATCCTGCTGTATGAGCCTGTCGCTATCGCTTGAGAAATGAAGTTCAGCATGGAGAACATTCCCATTCCGACTCCCATCTGCTTCGGTGTCAAGGTTCTCGAAATGGAATTCGACATCGTAATAAGCATGTAGGATTGCCCCACATTGCCAAGGATCAATATGACCGAAACCGATAATGGCGAAATTCCAGAGAAGGTTGACAGCAAGATAAAGCAAGCAATAAGCAAGCTGGATGCCATATGAAAAAGAAACGCGTTTCCTTTCAAATCGGCTAGTTTGCCTCCTTTACGCCCCAGAATCGCTGATGCAATAGCAGCAGGAACTAACGCCATCCCAATCCACTGAGGTGACAGCTGATGAACTTGCGACAACAGCAGCGGACTTAAGAAATACAAGGACAACCCGATCCCATTAATAATAAAAGCAACTACAACCCCCACCACATAGGGCTTATGGCCAAACAGAGCAGGCTGAACAAACGGTTCTGGAGCAGTGCGAATTCGTGCAATAAACAATAAGGCCGCGATCAAGCTGCCCAATGTAAACCACCATCCCCCATTCGTCACGCTGATCAGCAGCAACGATACGGTTAACGCTAAGGCAAGCCCACCTATCCAATCGAATTTCCCTTCCGTCCCCCGTTCGTCGCTCAAATGCTTACGATATAAAGGAAGAGTAAGCAGAATGAGCAGTGGTACAGCAAACAGCCATCTCCAATGAGCAACGCTGACAATGAGTGAGGATACGATCGGTCCAATAGCACTGCCGAGTGCCAATCCTGTGGCCGTCATGCCTAAGGCCTGCCCTCTGCGCTCGGGTGCGAAATATCTTACAGGGATTAGCATAGCCGTTGCGGGAATAGCGGCAGCTCCTGCGGATTGAATGCATCTTCCAGCCAGCGCCATCCCAAAGCTGTCAGAGGTCAGACCGATCAACGATCCGATCCCAAATAGCGCGAGCCCGAATGTTATGACATTCTTCAGCTTATATTTATCGGCAAGCTTCCCATAAGTTACGGTCCCAACAGCATAAATCAATGTATATGCAGACGAAATCCAACTTACCTGAGCAATCGATAGATGAAATTCCTGGCTCATTTCTGGCAAAACAATATTGAACATTAAGGCGCTCATCGATGACAGCATAACCGTAAACATCAGTACTCGAATTAATGAGTCTCCTTGTTGACGCTTCACATCCGTTTCCATTCTCCCAGTCTCCTCTCAAAATTAGATATCTCATTAATGACAGTATGAATGTAAGTACTTGCTTGCATATACTTCAAAAATAATACTAGGGAGTTAATGCCCTAGCAAAGGTCCTTACGCTTTCCTCTATGAACGCATTCATAGGAGCTGCTGGAAAGTTCGAGCCATCCGAATGAAGATTGCTGATAAATGCACCATAATTCATCCACATAAACGATAGAGCCTGAAGCTCCCAATTGGCCTCGATCAATTTCCCTTTTTCAAACATAGCCTGAAAATAATCCGCCAACAGCTGCTTTAATTTTTGAGGATGCTTGTTTGCTTTCTCTCGAAACTCCGCAAATACGCTCCCTTCCTTGAGGGCGATCTGGATGATTTTCCGATTGCGGTTCATTGCCTCATGATAGGTACGACTGATCAAGAGCAGATCAGCATGCAAATCCCATACGAGCTTATCTTGAAACAGCTTTGTCATTTCTTCGCTGTAATGATAACGGTGAAAGGCTGTCTCCAGTAGATTTTGCTTGCTGCCAAAAAGTCGAAACAGCGTCACTTCGTTCACGCCGGCCGTGGTTGCAATTTCTTTGGTGGAGACGCCATTGTAGCCTTTTTCCGCAACAAGCTCGATCACTGCCGTAAGCAATTTGTCGCTGCTGCTCATCTCTTTACTAATGAACCTCTCCTCCTTATCTTCTATATGCAAGTGATCACTTACATGTGAAATCATGGTAAATCTAATTAGATCAAAAGTCAAGCAAAAAAAAGGCTTTCCGTATTGAAGTCATTCTGAACAGTCGTCAGGAGGCAATTCCGAGCACCTGTCTATAAAAGAAACCCTTATTATAATTAAAAGCGGGGTTCTTGCTGAATAACCTAATGCTAACTGTTTGTTTTCTCAGAAGACATAACGCTTGTCTCAACTGGACTAGCTGAATTCATTTGCATACCATTGCCCAATTGACCATAATCATTCATGCCCCAGGAAAAAATAGCCCCTTGGCGGGAAATTGCACTGCTGCTCATATACCCAGCAGATATGGAACTCATAACGATGTCGGTTGCTGCTTTAGCCGGAGACGCCTGTGCTGTTTTCGTTCCATCTCCCAATTGACCGTATCCGTTATATCCCCACGCCCATAGAGTACCATCACTCTTTAAGGCCATACTATGAAGCCCGCCGGACGATACCTGGATTATCGAGTTTAAGCCCTCAATCCGTACTGGAATTAACCGATTTGTCGTTGTTCCATCCCCAAGTTCGCCTTCTCCGTTATAACCCCATGTCCACACGGTTCCATCTTGTTTTAGAGCCATGCTGTGATAAAGCCCTCCCGACACAGAGGATATGCCGTCAAGATCATGAAGCTGAATGGGTGTCGTGCGGTTCGTTGTCGTTCCATCTCCCAATTGACCATATGCATTAAAGCCCCATACGAATATAGTGCCATCGCTTTTTACAGCCATACTATGAAAGGCTCCTGCGGAGATGGACGTAATGGAGTTTGCGCCCGCAACTTGAACCGGCGTCACCCGATTCCTTGTTGAACCATCACCTATCTGACCATATGCGTTCAAGCCCCAGGCCCACACAGTTCCATCCTTTTTTAAAGCAAGCGAATGCTGCTGTCCCGCTTCTATCGCTACGATGTCACTTAGTCCGGGTATTTGCTCTGGAAGGAATCTAGACTCAGTAGTTCCATCTCCCAACTGACCGTCAGCATTGTTTCCCCATGACCATACCGTCCCATCCTGCTTAAGGGCCAGGGAATGATCATGACCGGAGGAAACAACTCTTATATCATCCAATTCTGGTATCTGAACTGGGGCGAGCGTCAATCCCGCAGGTTTGTCCAACAAAAACTTCCTGTCTCCCCATGCCCACACCGTATGATCACTTTTGACTGCCAACGTATAAAAAGCGTTGAATCTTCCCATTGAAATGGTTGATCGGCTACCCGAAGCCATAGCTTTATCGTTCACCGTAACTGCGTTGCTCGATTCCGACACATTACCCGCAGCGTCCTTCGCTTTTACAGTAAAGCTGTAGGTTGTTCCCGGGGTTAATCCCAGAACTGAGGCCGTATAGGTCGAATAGGTTACCGTCGTTACAACCGCAGCATCCTTGTACACCTGATACTCCACCACACCTATATTATCGGATGCTGCCGTCCATGCCAGATTCACTTGATCCGATGTCTTTTCGGTTAATCTCAAGGTAGGCGCGCTCGGTGGTATTGTATCCGGTACACCGCCATCCACAGGACTACTTTTTGCCTGGTTAGTGAATAAGAGAGGAATGAATAGCTGCAGCATCATACAAAAAACCAGAACTCGAGTTGTTTTCTTCATAAAAATAATACAACCCTCCTCGTTGCTTGATCGTTCACTTCTTCATATCTGTTCATTAATTAATGTTAACCCCAGCACTCGCGTAACCTGCTACCGTAGTTATCAGACTTAAACCAGTGGCTGTTGAAGAGAAGACCATAATATATCGGGTTTGAGCTTTTACAGGAATGCTCAAGCCGGTAGTGATTCCTGAAGATATACTCCCTATTGACAGGATGCCTGTCATTGGTGGAGCTAGTGTTACTGAAGCTCCAGGAACGGGTGTGAATATATTATCGGGTGTTTTGGACTCATATAATTGCGCAGTAATCGTTACCGTTGATCCCACTAAACTTAAAGCCGCAGTGCTGCTAAAGTAAGCGGACATCGATGTAATCGTTCCATCGCGCGGAACCGAGAAACCAAAGTTCAAAAGTGTACCGCCTGCACCAGTGAGATCAATACTTGGTCCTAAAGAAGCAACCCCCGGAGCAGAAGAACCAAATCCAATGAAACTGGGCGTTCCAGCTAGTCCGCCTGCGATCGTTGTCATCGTTATAGGCAATCCGGACGAAAATGGAATAATAGCTCCAGAGTCACCCTTAGGACCTGTTGTTCCCGCTGCGGCTAGCAGCGTATAAGCAGCGGATGCTCCAGGTACACCTGTCGGATTCGCGGTATTAACCATATAAGTGCTCCCATTGTAGGTTACCACTTGATAGAGTGAATACGATGAAGCTGCCAAAGGGTCAAAGGCTACTAAACCGTTTAGACCTGCCCCCGGATCACCTTGCGCTCCCTGTGGACCTGTCGGGCCCACAGCCCCCGGGTCACCTTGCGCACCTTTGGGACCTGCCGGGCCCACAGCCCCCGGATCACCTTGCGCTCCCTGTGGACCTGTCGGGCCCACAGCCCCCGGGTCACCTTGCGCACCTTTGGGACCTGCCGGGCCCACAGCCCCCGGGTCACCCTTCGCGCCCTGTGGACCTGCCGGGCCCACAGCCCCCGGGTCACCTTGAGCACCTTGCGGACCTGCTGGGCCTGCTGCTCCCGGGTCTCCTTTCTCGCCCTGCAAACCTGCTGGGCCTGCTGCTCCCGGGTCTCCTTTCTCGCCCTGCGGACCCATTGGGCCAGTTGCTCCGGGTTCTCCTTGTATCCCCCGCGAGCCACTAGAACCACGGCTTCCTGGGTCGCCTTTCTCGCCTTTTTCACCCTGGGCACCGACATCTCCTTTGTCGCCCTTATCGCCCTTATCTCCTTTTTCCCCATTCTCTCCCTTTGTTCCAGGAGTTTGCACAGTTGCGACCGTTTCGCCAGAGATCTCCAGGAATAGTGCACTGCTTCCGTTATGTATTAAAGTAACTGCATCCCCTACACGAATCGTTGCTCCAAGTCCGCTCTTATCATAAACGACAGTATCTGAGCCCCATTGAAACGATGCTTTGGCCCCTGTGCTATCCACGATAGCTATGCTGCTTTTGGTCAAATCCGTCACATGGCCTCGTACCATCCGTTTGGAATTTATGTTCACCAAGGACTCAGCGTTATTCAGCAAAGACGCCAGCTGCGCTCTTGTCACGGTTTGCTTTGGCTTAAACGTATTGTCCGGGAAACCGCTAATGACATTAGATTTCGCTGCAACGATCACATACCCGAGCGCCCAGCTTGAAATATCACCTGCATCGCTGAAGGAGGATGTCGAATCGGCAAGAGCTTGTGCCTCACTCTCTTTACCCAATGCTCGGATTACCAGTCTCGTCAACCATTCACGGCTGGCAGCTTGCTTCCCCCACTCTGTGCCTTCAGGAACGGTTTCTTCATCGGCAGCGATCAAGCCTTTCTCCAATGCTAACTGAACTCCGCTTTGTGCCCATGAATCAACCTTGAGCGGCACGTTTGATATAGTGGAAGCAGCCCCATCCAAACCCAAAAAACGAACGGTCATAACGACAGCCTCTTGATGACTTATCGAACCATTCGGATTGAAGCTGCCCGCCGTATCTCCCTCTACAACCCCAAGTGCAGATAGCTTGGAAATGGATTTATACGCCCAATTAGATGAGTCTACATCACCAAATGATGCTGCATTGGCTACTGTATTACCTAAAGACCCAAAACTCGGGAACGTTACAGCAAGCTGACTTACTACGAGAAATACCATGGATGACTTACATACTAATTTGTTTATACCTTTCATAAAAACGGCCTCCTAAATATGATATAGATATTATGAAAATCGTGATAAACGGCATCACCCTCGTTCGTTATACGTTTACTTACAACATTTTGACATGTGGTTGACACTATATTTTATCGACATAAAATCCACTAAGGTTAATCCTTTTCTCGGTTCGCTTAAGAAAACGATGTGAATAGTTGTAAAGTGATGCTTGCCCTTCTTACATCAACCTCTTTAGTTGAGCTGTCAATCTCCCTATTATAAATAAACAGAGTCTGGCTCAGTAGTGAGCGTTGTCACCATTATTGTCATGTTACAAATTGTATTTTTTTGTCATATTCAATAGAAAAAAAGAGGCTACCCCTCTGGTCGTCGTTTCGACTTCCTTTAGAATAACCTTTTAATCCATATCTATTGTAACAGTCCACTGAAGCCTTCTTATCTTCCTACAATCTTAATGTTGAAGTTCATATGGCCTACAGCCCCATAGATTCTCGAAGAAAGAGCAAGCATCATTTCGGTACCTCGCGCGGAAGAAATATCACCCAAATCGATAACGCTCTTCCATCCAAACCATTCCTTCAAATACTCTATGACCTCTCTTTTGGCATCTGCATCATTCCCGCTAATAAATAAATCATGCTGACCGTCCGCTAGGCTAAGTGGATCTACCATCAATGCGGAGGTTACGGTATTCAGCGTTTTTACTACTTTCACATCCGGGAAGGCACGCTGAATCTGTTCTCCTAAAGAATCGGTATTGGCTACGGACAGGCTCAACTCATCGTTTAAAAATTGAAGAGGAAGGGCAATATCAATCAGGATTTTTCCTTTTAAAGCCTGAGCACCCGCTGCGTGCAGAATTTCGAGAGATGCAGCCCCCGGAGTCGCATTGAAAATAATATCACCATGCTCGGCAGCCTCCCGAACAGAACCGACACTAGCCTTCCCAAGTTGGTTCATTTCCTCCAACCAGGTATTCAGCTTTTCCGGATTTCTTGCTCCCAGCTTGACATCATGCCCCAATCGAACAAGCGAGCTGCCTAACGTTTGTGCTGCATTTCCCGAGCCAATAAATCCAATGTTCATTTGCTCTCCTCCTCAAATTATACATACAGGTCAGTATACTAACCTTTATTTGACAGTATATATACAGATCTGTATAATGTCAAGCGAGGTGTTAAAGCTAATGGGAAAAATAGATGAAAAGAAATCAGCGGCACGAGAGCAATTGCTGGTTACCGCCAGTAAATTATTTTTCGAAAGAGGCTTCCATGCTGTCGGCGTCGATACGATTGCAGCCAAGTCAGGAATTACCAAAATGACCATGTACAAGCATTTTCCGTCCAAAGATCATTTGATAGTTGCCATATTGGAACGATCGAGCGAACTATATTGGCAATGGTTTGAAGAAACGATCCAGGGAACAAAAGAGCCTCAGCAGCAGCTCGTCGCATTGTTCGAGGCTGTTGCTCAACAGCATTCTTTATCCCCTCAGTCCACGTTCTGTCTTTATCAGGCTGTTGCCGTCGAATTCCCGTTTCCCGATCATATCGTGAACAAAGCGGCTGTCGATCATAAACAAACTATTATACGACGCTTGGAAACCATCTGCGAGCAAGCCGAATTGAAGTCTCCTAGCTCCATTGCACGACAACTATTTATCCTCCTTGAGGGATTTTGTATGTCCTCCAGGTTCATAGGTGCAGACAGTCCCGCTGCGGATGTTGTTCATGCGGCAAGCACACTGATCAATTCTTATCGCCATTAAGGGAGTATTGAACTTCTCCGTATGAAAAAAGCAAAAAAAAGCCTTAAATATACTAAGGCTTTTTTTTGCTTTTTGAAGGGTTAGGGCTTTAAATCAAGCATCCTGACAATCGCTGTTACCGCCTCAGCTCGGGTAGCCAAAGCTGAAGGAGCAAAATTGTTGCCAACCGTACCACCGAGAAGATTATTTTTGCCCGAAATAGCTGCCGCCGGTTTGGCCCAATCGGGAATGTCTGCGTCATCGGCATAATCGGTAACTGCTCCAGGCGTGAGCGTAACACCTAAGCTTTTAACAACCATGGACATCATTTCCGCATGAGTAATGTTCGCGGTCGGTCTGAAGGTACCGTCCGGGTATCCGCTAATGATGCCTATCCCCACTGCTTGTTTTACCGCATTTGCCGCCCAATCCTCGATATCATCGTTGTCACTGAAAGTAAGATCAGTTCCTTCTATGGGAGGCTTTAAACCGTTCATCAGCATAACCGTAAATTCAGATCGGGTAATATTTGCATTCGGCCGAAACGTAAAATCAGGATAGCCACTGGCCACTTTACGCTCATAAGCTTGAAGGATCTCAGAGATAGCCCAGTGCCCCTTTACGTCGATGAATGGGATTGAGGTTGAAGCGGAAGCGGCCGTCCCCGCGGTTACCACTATCTTGCTTTTGGCTACGAAATTCCCGTCCTGAGTTGTGACTATAATGTCTGTAGAACCTGTTGAGACTGCGGTTACTTTGCCATTGAGATTCACAGCAGCTACTCCTGGGTTGCTGCTCATCCAGGTTACATTCTGATTCGAGGCGTTATCCGGGATCACCTTGGCCAAGAGGGTCTCATTGTCTCCGACATGAAGGAACAACGCTGATTTGTTCAGCACTACGCTGCTAGCATAGGTTATTGTATCCGTTCGTCCTGTGACAGTTACCTTGCACTGTGCAAAAGGTGTGTCTCCTGTGCTTGCGGTGATCGTTACTGTGCCGGATAAAAGCGCGTTCACTTTGCCATTGGAATCTACAGATGCTATGTTTGGATTGCTGCTTTTCCAGGTCACTTTGGGATTAGATGCATAGGTGGGCGTAATAGAGGTAGTGAGACTGGCGCTTTGCCCCTCTGCTAGAGCAAGCGATGTTTGATTCAAGGTTATCGTGCTCACAGGCACCTTGAGTGCATAGATATACATAACGAGAGTGTGTTCCAAATCGTTAAAGTCAACGTCTTTCTCTTTTGGGTATTTAGTCGACACATCATATAAAGTACCATCACCGCCTACTGCTAACGGCAGCGGTTCTTCGGTTTCGATTTTATATTGCCATTGAATATTGCCATTAGGGCCGAGTGCATAAATAGCCTTATTGCTTGTGGAGTGCGTATAAATCAAACCATTCGGGCCAATAACCGGTGGGGTATTGGAGCCACCTGCGACAAATTGCCATTTCAGACTGCCATTGGAATTCAAAGCATTCAGTTTGGCATCCTCCGAACCGAAATAGACGCTGCCGTCCTGACCGATTGAAGGAGCATATACGCTGCTGCCTTGATCGAATTCCCACTTTTTTGCTCCGCTGGGTAGTATAGCGTATAGCTTATGATCGGCTGATCCGATATAGATCGTCCCGTCAGGACCGAGAGCAGGAATCGTGCTCACGACTCCACCTGTTGTATATTCCCATTTATTCGTTCCATTGGGCTTGATAGCATAAAGCGAATTTGTACCATTGGTAGCATAAATCGTACCGTCAGGCCCCGTCGCCAAGTAAGCCTGAGATTTAACCTCCATATCCAGCGACCAAATTTCTGATCCATCCTGTGGGTTCAGAGCATGTAAAATGCCATCTTTGGATTCCACATACACAGTGCCATCTAATCCAAATACAGGAGAAGAGGTTATATGATCCCCTGCTGTGAATGCCCATTTCTTCACTCCATCCTGACGGATAGCAACTAATTGACCGGAGCTGTCTTTATAACGAGCCCCTGCATAAATTGTGCCGTCTGGAGCCACAGTTGGAGGAGTTAAGATGGACTCAGGGAGTCCGAAGGTCCACAGCTTCACCCCATCTGAATTAAATGCAGATATGCCGTATTGAACGGACAATATCCATCGAAACGTGAATCCTAAATAGAGTGTATTATCCGGTCCTATAGTCGGAGCGCCACTAAAAGTAGCGGCTAGAGTAGGAGCTTTCCACTTCAACTGTACGTCCTTCGAGTTTTGGAATATTAAATTCTTAATGGCTGGGTTGATCTCCACATTAGGCACTATGTTTACATCTAAGGACGGATCTATCTTTATTTCGGCTGAGACGGGTATAGCAATAGAACCGAGAGTTAGTAACACAACGAGTAAACTACATATTAAACGCCTGTTTGCCCACACACAATAACCCCCTTTATTACTCATGGCTTAAGTTGATTATTCCATTTTCTTCCTCCCTATTCAATAGAGCAAAGAGGTTTAATCGAATTAATTTTTCCTTACATTCTATCCATGATATAGTAAAAGAGAAAACTAAAATGAAATAATATCCATCATTGATAGGAGGATGTTAATGGAATATGTACGGGATTACGCAATGTACGCCTCCATATTCGGCATGTTTAGTTTCTGCTGGTTTGGCTGGGCTCAGGAAAATCCCAGAGCTAGCTGGCGCAAATACCTTGGTATTGCCTCTGGGATAGCGCTTCTCATCTGCCTGATCGGTATCTATTTAAGTGTGACGAACTGGGACGCACCCTCCGCGTTGTCAGATACGACCTCGTTCAAAAACTATTTGATTTCCGTTTATATTGAATTCTTTTTGGCGGGTGCAGGTGCTTTTGTATTCATCAAAATGAAACGCAATCAATTTGTTTCCCCTTGGGTAGCCTTTATTGTAGGGATTCATTTCATCGGTTTAAAAACCGTTTTTGATGATCCCAGCTTATACCTTCTTGCTGCACTTCTGGTTGCAGTCTCCATCATAGCGTTATTCACATTTCAAAAGCTGCATGTAGCTAGCAGTGCGATTACAGGCATAGGTGCTGGCACTGTTCTGTTCGGATTTGCAGTACTAGGTTTGATTCGATATTTATCGGCATAAGTCAGATTGCTTCAAATATATAAGTAAAAGGGAAAACTGGCTTATTCCTCGGGTGAATAAGACCAGCTGGAACTGCCTCATGAAGGGTCATTCAGTTTGTTTACAAGGGTCACAATCTTTTCTCCGACGCTGCCGCCGGTTTCATCCGAAGTATCTTTATTAATTAGGCATGCTGCCAACAAACCTATGCCAAGAATAAGTGCCAGCAGAAAAAATGTAAACAAATAACTACTCACTTTCATTAAATAAATGGATAAAATCGGTCCCAGACTTGTTCCTGAAAAAAGGATAAACGTATAGACCGAAACAGACCAACATAGGATACCTGTCATAACAGAATAGTTTATTTGATCCATAGATGAACTAACGAATCTTGACATACAACACCTCATTATAATGATTTATCAAATATAGTTAGATAATCTAATTATATGCTCAAAAAAAACTATCTTCCCACCCCCAGTTTTTTTTCAATTCTGTCATTTAGCTTGTCCAGAATTTTTTCCAACACCATTCGCTCTTCAGGGTCCATTTCGATGATGATCGATGAGCAAGTCGACCAAAAAGCCGGTAATACTTGTTCAACCAATGCCCTGCCTTCCGACGTAATGCTGACATGAATCATACGACGATCCAGTTCACTTGACTTGCGAAGAATCCAATTTCTCTTCTCCAGCCAATCTAATAAGGCCGTTACAGAAGCACGACGGATTCCAAGCCGTTCAGCAAGTGCGGAAGGAGTTACTAGCTCTCTCCCCTCGTGCAGTGTTAACAGCAGCAGCAAGTCAAATTTGCTCTCGGTAATGCCAAATGGGGATAAATTCAAGTCCATTAAATCCAAGATGTTATCTCCGAGCCACAGCATCAATAATCCGAGATAAGCTGATTTTCGATCCGTATCTTTCGCAGCGGTTTGGTCCATAAGATCCAAATATGGCTTAACGCCTAACTTTGGCAATGGGTCGGGCGTATACTCCTTGTTATTTTTTCTGGTCATGACATCCACCTTGCAATTTAATTAGATTATCTAACTATAATATAACCGATTCATGTTTAAATTTCCACCCACAAAGTGAAACCAAGCATTGAAGCAGCATTATGGCTTATTAAGATTCCTTTGCGTGGCATCCCCTAGGGAGGAGAACTGCTCGTCGCCTTGCCTTTATTAACAACCTCATAGCGATCTAGCAAGACGAAAGCCGAGATCATCAATTCGAAACGCAGGATGACTGCGGCGGCGGCACGTCGCTCCACATCCCCTAGCCTCTTCCGCCCAGCTTCCACCGCGGAAAACTCTGTAAGTGCCGTATACTTGGACATCGTATAGATCCCAACACCACTCCCAAACATTTCCTAACATATCGTAGAGTCCCCACGCATTCGGCAGCTTTTTACCTACCTCATGTACCATGCCCTCAGCGTTGTCATGATACCAAGCTATCTCCTCAAGCTCGCCGTATCGATACCCTGTTGTTCCTGCTTTGCACGCATACTGCCATTCTGATTCTGTCGGCAGACGATAGCCCTCCGCTCCCCAGTTGCAGACGATACTCTCGCCATCATCACTTACTGAGTAACATTCCTTTAGACCCGAGTACTGAGAGAGCGAATTACAAAAGAGAATAGCATCATTCCAGGAGACTTCCACAACCGGAGCCTGAGGATAATCATTAGGTCCAACTCTCTTTTGCAATATCGAGAAATATAGCTCCTTCGTAACTGGAACCGGTGCAAGCAAAAAAGAATTCACCTCTACCGTCCATTGAGTCTTTATCCGATCGTCCCTTAATTCAATCTCACCAGCAGGAATTTTCACCATGGGATACTCAGCATGACTTCGCCGTGCTTTTAACACCTATTTTCCTCCCATTGCCGCTTCTACTTCAACATGCTTAGCTTTTCAATCGCTTGCTGCTCAGTCGGCAAGAAAAAGATGTCGTGTCCTCTGTTGCATTCATAGATGAAATCTTGAAGACTTTGGCTTGAATACCCGGAGAAATCCCCAACAATTGCAATCTTCACGCGATAATTGATGAACTTCTGAAGGATTTCGCCTGCGAGGCGTGTTTTCAAATCGAAAAAACTGTCGCTTAGCAGAGATTTGTTGATTACGATGCGATCGCAGCCTGTTTCATAATGTACGGTTGCCATAAGATCCAGTGCCGACTGAACATCCCCTATTAATGTCTCGCTGCTGCTCACGACGGCAATATTTCTACCGCCTGCTTCTAATTTCGTTATATTCATAATCGCCCTCCTACTCTTCTCACATAATCCTCAGAGATATATCGGTTATCTTCGCCATTGGCTGGCGGAATGTTCGCTACTCTGAAGAAGCTTAGTCCTATAACCATAGCCAGCAGCCCATATGCAGCGCTTTGGGAATCTTCTACTGACATTTGCCCCTGCATGTTGCCGTAATCAAAAATCTTAGCTATGCCCTGGAGATCAGCCGTATAGCTTTTGGATACGACTTCCTGCAATTTGTGGTCCAACATGGCTTTCGAAAAAAACTGTACAAAGAGCCTTCCTTGATCCTCATACGAGAGAAACATGTTTTCAATACCATCCAGTTGTGAAACGTTAATCTTCTTCTCCGTCACATCACAGTAAGGCGGCAGAATATGTTTCAATGTAACGTCAATCATATCCCCGGCTGCCATTGTATTTTCAATTTCTGATTCTATCTTCAAAGCATAATACGCCAAGAACGAATTGAATGCTTCGATGGTCAGATTATCCTTATTCTTAAAATAATAAGTGACAACTCCCTTGGAGCAATCCGCATACTCAGCCACCTTTTCCAGCGTCATGCCGTCAATTCCATAAATGCTTATGCAGGTTAACGTGGCGTTAATGACATCCGCCCGACGCTTTGGTTCCACTCCTAGTTTGGGCATTTTATCACCTTGCTCAATTCTTTTTATACTGATCAGTCAGAATAAAAAAATTATACATAATGATTTACCGTTTTGTCAAACCCGGAGTCGAATAATGAAGCTCGAAGGTGAGGTAACTGTTCCCCTATATCGCATAGATATCCCCAGGTTCACTCAACAAGAGCCTTTTTTAAGCCGGTGGCCCAGCTGCCGCAATTTCGGCAATCCGTTGGTTGACATCGGATTCGTACACCCCACCATGATAACAGATAATTCTCTGAATATCATAGGCAGTGAGTTTAGCTAATGATCGGTAAGCCTCCTCCAGATCGGGAGTTTGTATTGGATTCGGCCCTTGAAGCTGTTCCCCTCTAATGAGCATCGCATCACCCGCGATCAGAGTCTTGGTAGCTGGATGGTAGAGGCTGACATGTCCGGGTGTATGACCCGGTGTATGAATGACAATAATCCCACCGGCAAAATCCAATTTATCTCCGTCAGCAACCGTTTGAGTAACGATTTCACCAGGTGGCGAGAATTTTTCTCCAAATGGCTCGAGCATCTTAGGAAGCACTTTAATGAGAGGAAGCTTCCCTTCAATATAAGGCTTGTCTGCAATATGGGCATAGACTTCGGTGTCTGATTTCTCGTTCAATACTTCGGAGATACCCCCGATATGGTCAATATCTTGGTGCGTAATAAATACACCGGTCAGCTTTCCGATTGGAAACCCGACTGCTTCCATTTGCGATAGGATTTCTTGGATCATGCCAGGCATGCCCGTATCTACGAGGATGAGAGAGTCGTTGGCACAAAGTAAAGTCGGAGTATAAGTCCAAAGTCCGTGTGGCATCGGGATGTTAACGTATAAAGGAATAATGTTAGCTGTTGTTGTCATTAGGATACCGGTACCGTTTATGTTCTAAACGGCTATCGGCGCACCTCCAATGTATTGTAGATTTTCAAAACAAATTATACTTCCGCAAAGTTGCTGCTCATCATTTCGCCAAACGTTTCTGCAGCGTTGTCGGAAAAGAACAATTTCATGAAGCGTTTCGTTGTTATTGCAGTATCGCCTGCATATTCAAACATTTTCAACTCGTATTCTTTAATAGCTTGGAAAAGATCATCGTTGTTAATAATGGATAATCCAAGTTCTGCAGCATCCAGCATAGCTAGATTAGCTCCAGCTCCGGCAAAGGGTGACATCAAATGCGCGGCATCCCCAATTAGAGTAACACCGGATTTGCTTTCCCACTTGTGAGGGACGGGCAGCATATAAATTCTTCTTGGAAAAACTTCTCCATTTGCATATCGAATATAGTTCTTTAAATCCTCGTCCCAGTCTTCAAAAAACTTAAGCATTTCACACTTAGCCTTTTCGAGATTCTCATAAGGGATTCCATTTACGTCTATCCAATCTCTATCTACTTCAAAGCCAAGATAGACGCGAATCCGGCCGTCACCATTAACCTGAGCCACAATGGCCTTATGGTCATCGAGAGCAAACATGCTGCCAGTGCCATTAAAGGCAAATAGATCGGGGAATTGAGTTGCTGCGTCTAAAACATTCAGTTCAATCATACTAACGCCGGAATATTCCGCATCCGCATTGCTAAGAAGAGGACGGATTTTGGAGAAAGCGCCATCCGCCGCGACAACGAGATCCACCGTCTCGATTTGCCCATTTTCAAATTGTAAGTCATGTTGTCCATTTTCAAGCCGCAGTGCCTGCAATAGCTTGTACCCCCACCGGACCGAGCTCGGATGCAGTGAATCTAAAAGCATATTTCGAAGTAAGGTTCGATCAATTTCGGGGCGATCATCTTCTCCGGGTCCTTCTTCTGCAGCGCTTCCAAATAATAGCTTACCGGTTTTATCCGTTAATTTCATCGCTTGTCCTTCGTACCGGCAAATCGACTGGAATTCCTCGAGCAGACCGGCCACTTGAAGAGCTTTCTGACCGGAATCCGTTGCCAAATCAAGCGTCCCTCCCTGTGAGCGATATGTTCTGGATGATTCGCGTTCATAAATAACGGGATCAAATCCTGCTTGCTGTAGAACGCGTGCCAGAGTCAATCCCCCGAGACCTGCTCCAATAATAGCAATTCGTTTTTCTTTGTCGCTCATTCTCACCACTCCTGATGTATTTAACATAGGGTTTGAAGCCACTCACTCCATTCACTCGCTGCCCCTAAGATGCAGCTGCTGAATCGAATGAATACATCGTAAACCGGCTATGTAAACTGAATATAAATTGAAGCTAGAAAGATTAGTTATAGAAGGAGTACCCGTTGGGGAACTTAATATTTAATGGAGTCTCGGGGGAATGAACCCTAACTGACATCTAACTCGAACAATTCTTCTGACTTGAAAAAAGGGTTATCCCGCAAGCAGCCTGTTCGACTACCTGCAGAATAACCCTCAAACGATTGATATGTTATTTAGTCTTTTGTGCTAGCATGTTCAGCAGCACAGTCACAGCCTCGGCTCTCGTTGTTGAAGCCATAGGTGCGAATTCGTTGTTCTCTTTACCTTCTACTAGCTTTTGTTTCTTCATCGCAGCTACTGCACCTTTGGCCCATGCTGGAACATCCTTGTCGTCAGCAAAACCGGTCACAGAATTAGCTTCGATAGTCAGACCCAAAGCATTAGCAAGCATTACGGCCATCTCAGCACGTGTGATTTGTGCATTTGGACGGAAGCTTCCATCCTCATATCCTTTTACAATTCCTGCTTGGAACGCTTGCGCGACTGCTTTTTGCGCCCAGCTTCCAATCTCTGCTGTATCTGTGAAAGTCAGCGCTGCACCTTCTCCTTGCGGCTTCAGTGTGTTCATCAGCATAAGGGCAAATTCCGCTCTTGTCACCGTATTATTTGGCTTGAATGTGCCGTCTGGGTAACCGCTGACGATTCCATTGCTTACTGCTTTCTTAATGTTAATCTCTGCCCAATGTCCAGTAATATCACTCAAGTTAACCGTAGGAATTGGTGCCGCAGAGTCTACCGCGAATACCGCATATTTCGTAAAGTGATCGACTTCTACGGAAATTTTATTTCCATTGATTTTGCTGCCTTTGACTTCTACCCACACCTTCTTCACTTCATCATAGTAGAAGACAGCAGCCGTCTGGTTATTCTTCAAGCTTGCTGGATTAAAGGTAAAGGTCAACGTAACCGGATTACTGAAGTTCTCTGAGAAATTCTTTAGAATCTCAAATATCGAGCTAAGCAGAACCTCTTTGTTCTTAAGTAAAGCTTGAGTATCTGCCACTTTCTCAATCGTCAACTTCAGTTCTTTGTTTGTAGCATTGGACGGAATAGAGATGACGATTTCATTCCCTAAACCAACTTCTCCCGACTTACCTACAGGAAGCGTTAGTTTCCCATCCGTTGCGGTCACTTTGGTATCGCTAGGAGTCGAACCTCCACCGCCGTTTCCACTGCTGCCTCGACCGCCACTACCAGGTACGCGGCTCACGATGATACTGTAGGTTTTCGTTGTACCGTCTTGTGCTGTTACTACAACATTGATGGTATTGCTACCTATCTGTAGGTTAATTGCTCCGCTCGCTTGTCCGCTTATGACAGGACTTCCGTTCACCGTCATTGTAGCGTTCTTGTCGTATATATTTGCCGTTACGGTAATGCTCGATACAGCCGTAGCTACATTTGCACTGTAAGCCGTTGTACCGGAGGCAAATACAGGACTCAGAGTACCGTTCGACAAGGTCAAGGAGCTCAAGTCTGCGTTGCTGCTAGTTGCTGGAGCACGATTCACAGTTACTCTATAGTTCTTCGTAGTGCCGTTCTGCGCTGTCACTACGACAGTGATGGTATTGTTACCTGTCTGAAGATTAATAGCTCCGCTTGCTTGACCGCTTAGGACAGGATTCCCGTTCACAGTCATCGTAGCATTACTATCACTTACAGTTGCTGTTAGTGTAAGGCTTGATACAACGCTCTCCACACTCGAAGTGTAAGTCGTTATGTCGGATGCAAATGCAGGATTTAGGTTACCGCTCGACAAGGTCAAGGAGCTCAAATCTGCATTGCTGCTAGCTGCTGGAGCACGATTCACAGTTACTCTATAGTTCTTCGTCGTGCCGTTCTGCGCTGTCACTACGACAGTGATGGTATTGTTACCTGTCTGAAGATTAATAGCTCCGCTTGCTTGACCGCTTAGGATCGGATTCCCGTTCACAGTCAGTGTAGCGTTGCTATCATATACACTTGCCGTTACAGAAAGACTCGATACACCGTTATCCACACTCGAAGTGTAAGCCGTTGTGTCGGATGCAAATACAGGACTCAGAGTACCGTTCGACAAGGTCAAGGAGCTCAAGTCTGCGTTGCTGCTGCTTGTGATCGTTAAATCATAGGTACCTACGGCTTGCTGAACTACGCCAGTCGAAACAAACGTACCATCGACCGTAGTTGCCGTAATAGTAACCTTACCTGCCGCAACACCCGTTACTTTACCGTTCTTATCAACAGTCGCAATAGCTGGATCGCTGGACTTCCAGATTACTTCAGCCACTGTTGCAGTGCTTGGTGTAATTTGCGCCTGAAGCTGTACAGAGTCCTTCGAGTTCAGGACTGACGGTCCGGTAATAGCAACTCCTGTAGGAGGCGTATACTCCGGATCTTCCTGAGGGAACACAGGACGCAGCTTCCAATAGCTATTCCACTGATTGCTTGAATTTCCATTGCCCGCAATTCTAATAAACCGCGCTTGTACAGGTGTATCAAATGTAAATGTCTGCAAGGTATTTTTTGTAAGTGATTTCTCGACAGGGGTGACTGTAAGCGAGTTCATGTACGTATTCGATTCTGTGTTCCATGATGTTGGCGACGCCGTAGTGTTGCTAACTACGGTTCCGGACGGAACAAACGACCAGTTCTGACCATCCATCGAGTATTCAACTCTTAACTTATAGGAGCGTGGGCTGCTTGGATTTTCTACAAATCCGATTTGCACGCCATTTACTGTTTTGGCCGTTTCACCTAAGTACATTCTAATCCATGCAGCACCGCTTGCCGCCCAACGGAGCGAGGTTGCACCGGCGTAGTCCGCAGGATTCAATACGTTTACTGCATAATTGGAATTGCTCGAATCCACTTGCTGGTCGCTTGCAATCACGATCGGCGACTTTTGGATAGTCGTAATCGCTACGCTATAGAAGTTTTTCATGCCTTTAACATCTGTCAGCGTAATTTGAGCAATTCCGTCTTGAGGATAATCAATATCAACAGTAACTCCCGCATCCGCTTGAGCAGCGATCTCCAGGTTCTTGGAGTAGTCATAATCAAGAGGAAGAGTAATGGTATAACTGTAAACATCCGGCGAGAATCCGGTAACCGGCTGACCTCCCACATTAAGACTTACGAGCTTTGGCCGCTCTGCGCTTGCCTGGTCATCCATCGGCGGAACGGTACTCACCTCAAGATTGGCAGCTGCTTGCGGGCCATGGCTGTTAATAAGTTGCTGGACATAAAGGCTGTCTGGCATTTTATTAGCTGCCGGAGTCACTTTTTGAGTCATGCTGTATTCGTATGCCTCAAAATTCGGCACAATACCGCCATTAAGTCCCGCATTCTTCATGTTATCGGATGCAGACTTGTCAGGCTTCTGACGCCCCGTAGACGGGTCGGTAGCTGAGCCCAAACGATTGTTGGCATTATCGAATACATGCCCGATAACGTAGTTAGGTGAGAGCTGAGGCTGTGATGCTATAAACGGACCAGTGAAGTTATACAGCATATAGTTAACTCCTGCCCAGCCGTGGGAAGTCCCCATGTTCCATCGGTTTTGCAGATAGATCCGCGCACTTACATTGTCATACAGTCCGCCTGATGACCAGCGGAAATGCGGCTCAGACGCATTCGATGTATACTCACTAATGCTGTTGTAGAATACATTAGGACCTGAAGTATACGAATCCACGATGAATGCATGGCGCATATATCTGGAGTACACGCGTTGCGTAAACATGTATTCCGAGTTTTTGTAATAAACGGAATAACGGCGCTCACCTGCATCCATGAGGCTTACAGGATCCAGAACGTTACCGTCCTGAACGGTAATATTTCGAGAATTTCCGTCAGTAACGAATGCACTGTCGATATGGTATGTCGTAAAGTTACGCATCCATCCGTCACGAACGTTCACCATCGCGACAAATACTTGCGCGTGGTTTTCATCATTATAAGACAAGAAGTTTTTTCCGTATTTTTGTGATAAAAGTGGCTTGTTTGTATTGTAAAAATGCGAGATGCCCTGAATATTTTCAACACCTACATTACTAATACGACCGCCATCGGTTACTTTCACTACTTTGGCAATTCCCCAGCGCATGTCGAGATTGTCCGATAGCGGTTCTGCAAACGTTATCAATTTATTGGCAGCATCGATGCTCTTGATCGTACGTTCCGCCGTGAATGGCGTACCGGCAAATCCGCTTTCCAAATTACCGTTTGGAAGCCAGTTGCTTGCGCCGTCCACTTTATCCATGTACATTGCTTTTACCCAGTTTGCATTGACCGCCTTCTGTACGCTGACGATATCACCAACTGAAAGACCGGTTACACTTGCAACATGCACGAAATTTTGACCGGCACCTACATATTGATCCGTGATAGGTGTAGATGTAGATGTGTTTGCTACACCCTGTCCGTTAAAGTTAATTAATGTGCTGTTTGAAGTTTTGGTATACGGACTGCCTGTCGTCTTAGCATGATCAGGCGGGGGAGTATAAGCATCCTTATCTACTATTCTCCAAGTTGAAATCAGCTTGGTTACTCCCGGCTCAGCTTCTTCACTTGCTATTTGTTCGTCATATGGATTTCCAGCCGAACCATCTCCTACAATCGCAGTGGCAGTTCCTGCCCCTGCTCCGCGAATAACGACTCCTGATGTGGTTACGTTAAGCGGTTTGCTGATGCGGAATACTCCGGGTTCCAAATAGACAGAACCGCGGAATCCGTCTTCTTGAATCGGGTATCTTGAAACATAGTCAATAGCATCTTGGATAGTCTGCCACGCATCTGCGGTATTATCGGCAAGAGGCGATACCTTCACGCGCACCGGCACATTCGGAATAGCTGCACCTCCGCCTTTGTATCCGACAGACGAATAATCCATAACTTGATTGCCTTTGTAATCCGGTATGTAAGTTATTTTACCGGAACCGTCCATCTGTATAGCAGGATATGTGCTATTGGCCCATGAATCCGGGCTCACATTGGCAACGTTTGCATTATTGGAGTTTTGAACATTAGGAATGGATTTGTAGTTCGCAAAATCATTAATTGCTGTAAAGTAATAATTGTCATACAGTGTATTTCCGTTGTTTGTAAGCGTAAAAGCCGCCTTATAGGTTCCTGCAGCCAACGCTACGGAATCTGGGATAGATAGTACAGCGTTTCCACCCGCATCCACACTAGTCGCAGGGAAGCTGTATACCTGCGTACCATTTGGTGCAGTCAGCGTTCCAGTAACGGAAGTTCCTGCAAGCGCTTTCGTCACATTGAAAACTGGATACTTATTGGATGCTGCATTAGCATCTACAACAGCCGGGCGACCGATGGTAAGGCTCATTCCCGGATAGTTGGGCGTGATGATGGCATGACCACTGCCCCGATTATTCAAATAAGCATCGGCATAATTAGGAGCCAAGACACTTAGGTCATATTGCACTTTAGAACCACCGGAAAAATACAATGTCAGCGAGGTATTTCCTTCCGGAAGGGAATCAAGATAAGTGTTTGTAAATGTGGCAATTTGCGTGCCTCCCGTTACAGCACCCAGGATATAATCTTGAGTCTGATTAAGATACACGGAATTTGTAACCGAATTTGTCATGGTTATGCCTGTAAGGGATGCGCCGTTAAGAGTAATCGTTGTCGAAGACGTGCTGCCAGTCCCTTTTACATATGAGCCCGTGTTAGGTGAAATGATAGGGTTGGTCGGAGATCCCAATATTTTTAAATTGGACATCCCAATCGTACCTGGATTGCCTGGAATCAACGTGTAATGGATCATCACATAACGAGCCGTTACAGGAGTTGAGAATGTTCCGGTAGTTGTGGCAGTCCACTTGCTACTATCATTATTGCTTGGTGTTAGCGAGCCCCAATTGGGATCATTAGCAGCAATACTATCTGGAACCTCAACTTTTTTCGCTAGTTTCCAGGATTTTAAGTTCCAGTCATACTTACTCGGAGTTGAATTATTAACCGTTGGTAGCTGCCCCCAAATCGTATCATCCGAGGTGTATACGACATCATAGACCGACATTCGTGCCTTTACACTAGAAAATCCAGCCGGAATGTCAAAGCTGACTTCTTCAAAGGTTTTATCCTCTCCCAAATCGACTGCTAGCCAAAGGGAACTAGTGGTGCCGGATTGCGGAAAAACATTCGCGGCTGTTCCGCCAATTTGCCAGAATTCGGAGCCGTTATGTGCAACCGCAAATGGCGCTTTTTTAGTACTATTCTCTGAACTTACCTTAACGTTTGCACCGGTAGTTAAAGCACTCGGAGCAATGTCAATTTTACCTGATGCTGCATGAGAAGCCTTCGGTGGTACAACAAATAGACCGATAATTAAAGTCAATATTAACAGGATAGATAGAGTTTTGTTAAAAGTTTTGTTCAATAGTTGCTCACTCCTTAATTAAATCGCTTTCATTTCCATAAACAGCCAATAAACTTCCAGTTAACTTAATAACCGATGTAATCACCCCCGAATCTTTAAGTTTACATTAGCATAATTTAGTTGAATTCTATATCGCTAAAAAATGAAAAAATGTTGTTAAAATACGATGAAAACAAAAAGCAGCAATTTTCGATATTTTTCAACGAACTGGAGGTTTGGAATGTAAATAAATGGCATCCCTTTCTTGCCGAAGGGGATGCCACTCAACTCAAGGCCTAGGGAAAATATGGGAAACTCTGTATCCCATTTCCCCCTTGCTTTTATCATGATTTGCGGTACATACGAGGAGCCATTCCAACTTCTCTTGCAAAGAGTCTTGTGAAATAAAGCGGATCTTGATAACCCACATCTCTTGCAATTTTCGAAATGGGTTCATTGGTGGAACGAAGCAGCTGCTTCGCTTTATCCAGCCTGACCTTGTTAATAAACTCGATCGGCGTGTAACCGGAATATTTTTTGAACAAAATCGAATAGTAGCTAGAGGATAGTGAAGCCATAACGGCGAGCTTATCGCGTTCTAAAGAGGATTGATAATGATCCTGAATGTACTTCATGGAATCCGCTATGAGTCGAGCCGTTTCGTCTTCAGTGCGAAGCTTATAGCTCAGCACTTCGCTCACCCATTTAAGCAGTGTCAAGAAGTGAAGTCTGGCGGTCCATTCCGTACTCGTGTTCTTATCGTTCCACAGCTCATATAGCTGCTTAAGCCGCCTTTCCAGTTCTGCCAGATCCGCATAGAACGGAAAGACACGATCGAAAGGTAATGGAGCACCGTACTGGCCCAGCTTGACCTGGTTCCCTTCCCATTCTATGGGATAATAAAGGAAATGGACGCTATAATACGTCAAAGGATCTTCCTGCGCGCTCGACAATACAATATGCTCATCAGGAGCCATATGCAGAATCGTACCGGGACTCAAGGTCCATTCGGTGCCATTCATTTCAATCGTGCCATTCCCTCCAATGACGCAAACAAAATTGTAAATGCTGGTTTGGTTAAGCTCAAACCTGTACTTTCTTTGTTTCCAAAATGACTCCCCCCGAAGAAGCACTTCAATCATTTTAGGAAAAAATCGCTCAAAATACTGATCATGCACCTATCTCATCTCCCAAGATGAAGCAAGTTAATACTGCTATCATAGCACAGAACAGCATCCCCCCACATAGCAGGGAATGCTGTTCTTGAAAGATGCTCTACGTGCCGGCTTACTTCGCTTTCTCGGCAGCAATCGCTTTGTTGATCACCTCTTCGGCGCTGCGCAGCACGGTATTCAAATCTTTGCTTTCCACGATGGCCTTCTGCAGCTCTTTCATGAACATGTTCTCGGCCTTGACATTCGTTAATCCCGGCTTACGGCCAGGCATGGCCGGTCCCACTTTATTAAAGGAGGCAGCCTTTATATTTTTGTCCTTATACATCGGATCGTTTTTCATGAACATTTTTTTGATTTCATCGTTTTTCAAGACCGGAAATACAGCCAAATCCGCAGCGAGCTTGGCCTGCATGTCGTCTGAAGCAAGCCATGCCGCAACCTGAAATGCAGCGTCCTTATTTTTACTGCTGCTTGTTATATAGATATTGCGGAAATCGGATAACCGCCCGATTCCCGGCAGTTCCTTGTATGTAGGCATGCTGACGATATCCCACTTGAAGTCCCAATCCATAAAATTCCTGGATGCAAACGTCGTCATCGCTGAATGACCATTAATAAACTCTTTCCAATCCACATCCTTATTAATTGTTGTGGAATCAAATTTCAGACCAGGAAGTGTATAAAAGCGTTTCCAGTTCTCGCCGATTTTTTTCCATGTTTCCGTATTCACTGCCGCCTTATCTTCCTTCAAACTAAGAATAGGCTCGCCAAACGGATTCTGGGTGAAAAAGGTTTCCATCCAGCGATCGGAAAATCCGCGATACTGAATGCCTCCCTCTGCTCGGGTCATGAGCTTGGCAAGCTCATAAACCTCATCCCAAGTCATGCCGTCTTTAGGATAAGGAACGCCGAACTTATCGAACAGATCCTTATTGTAATGCATCATCCCTCCGCTCGTGCCGCTAAGCGGTATGCCTGCAATAATGCCTCCTGTCTCATTTTTCATCATTTCAAAAGCCATAGGATCGATGCGCGACGTATCGAAATTGTATTTCTTAACCAGCTCGCTTACATCGTATAGCAAGCCGGTCCTTTGCAGATCCGGAGTAGCTACCCCGCGTCCGACGAACAAATCCGGCATCTCTCCTGACGCAACCAGCGTATCGATGGTGACACCGCCTGTCCCTGTGCTCGGAACCGCTTTCAAAGTATAATTAGGAAATTTGCTCTTGGCTTGCTGGGCAATATAATCAAATTCGCTCTGTGACATAGACCACATGTAAAAGCTTATTTCTGCAGGCGTATTCACTACCTGAGCCAAGTCTGTCTGTGTCCCCCCTTGCTTATTATCGGCTTGTGTTCCCCCACTGGCACACGCCGTAAGCATCAGCGCGACTGCCGAGAAAGCAATGATCATTTTGTTATTCATCGTAGTCCCCCTATAAAAACGTTTTCAAAATCCCGTCTATTTCTTCTCCTGCTGTTTTAGATTTGCTTTAATTTTCAAAAACATATACGATTAGTTAATTCTTAATTAAATTATAAAATCTCTATTTATGAAAGTAAATGGATATCAGTTTAACATATATGGATAATTAGTTGATACCTTTTTTACTCATAATGATGGCATAAGCACAAGAAGGATACCTATTGGAGTTATTGAATTCGAACTCATAGTAAAAACAGCATTATCGTCCCAAGGGAGCGATAATGCTGGATGAATGGGACTATCCGTGTTCTCAACTTGGGATAGTCATTAGCCAGAACGACCAGTCTTTGGGAGGCCGTAAAGCAGTCAAATGCCTTGATACCGCGATCAGCCTCGGAGATGAGTATACTTTTTCTGCTCTTCTGGTAAGCTGGACCGCCAGCCCGTTGATCTCGTTGTCAATATTTTGCCAGGCCCAAGGTAATTCCTCAGCCAAGTAAGGTGCCAAAAACTGAAACCCAAGCTCAATTCCCCTAGCATCCTCGGTCCGATAACGCCATAAATCGACTCCGAGCACATCGCCGCACCTAGCCAAGCTTACAAAAGCGCTCAGTCCATATAATGAGTAGAAAAGCGCCCGATTGCGTTTTAACTCGCGATGGAGTCCTCCATCCGGTGTGAATTGCACATCGATTTGCCACTTGGCACGTTCCATCATTTGCCGCGCTCTTTCCAAGTTGCCGCTGTAGATGGAAAAAGCCGCCACTTGCGCCGCATACCAGGACCCGTGATTATCGGTAGCGCGATACTCTTCTTTGCCAGCAGGACTCTCCAACAACCAATCGCAATAAGCGGCAAACCATTGCTGTAACGCCTCGTTATCGGCCTGGGTCCAACTTATCGATTGCGTCAGTAGATTGACCGAGTCCAGAAGCCCGATTAATTGTACTCCTTCTATAATGCCAATGGCCATTCCATCATTAACCCCGGGCAGCGAGGCGGCATACTTGAAATTCGGGTTCATTCGGGTTTCTGGATTCAGGAACCAAACTCGCAGCAGCTCGGCTGCTTTGGCAGCGTAAGCCTCCGAGCCCGAATATAAATACGCCAGCGCCAAAGTGTTAACCCTGATACGCATATTGAAATAAGGTCCCAAATCGTACTCGTCACTGGCTGCCGCCGGATTCGTATACCCGTCGCGACGGATGAAAGGCATCCCGTCAGGCGTATCCGGATTGCGCCAAGCGTATTTTCCAATAGCGAAAAAATCATGTTTATCTCCGGATGGAGGGATATTCCCCTTGTTGACTACGGAATCGGGAGTTTTTTGAAGATAGGAGTCCGCCTCATTAAGTAATGCAGAATAAGCTGGCATCAGACTCGGTTCATTCGCTTTCACCTTATCACGGATACGAATCAATTCCTTATAGTCAAGTTGAATTAGCGTTGGTGCCGTCGTTTGTTTCATGAATGCTATTTCCTCCTCTTTGGGCGTTTCTCGTTAACCGCGTTAAGTCGGGCCATGGTACTGAAGAAGCCATTGCGGTCTACTCAACCAAGGGCTTAAAGGCAATGACCGTGACGGAATAAGGATCAAGCGACAAGCTGGCCGCTCCCGCTTCATACTGAACCGGATTGACTTGAGCCAGAGCAGGATTCGTATCGGCTGCGCCCGTTCCCTTCAGTACCCATGTTTCGATATTGGCGCTGGTTATATAGTTTTGCACGTTCAGTTGGACCGGTACCGGATCGGCGTTCGAGTTAACGAATAAGACGGACAATTCGCGGCTTGAAGGTGAATAGCTGGCGAAGGCGGAAATATCTGTCGCCCCGGTCGTCGATACCATCTGATCTCTTAGAAACTTGTTCCACACTTGAATCGCTTTACCCATAGGCAGCAGATTTCCATTTTCGTCGATGGCTGATCTTTCATCCCGTGGATTGTTGTTGAGTCCTTTGCGAGTGACCCAGAAGTGGACGTAATCGACTTTATCGTACTGCAATATTTTACCGATCTTTGTTGCGAATAACGCGGCACGGCTCATATTGTTAGGCATTTGGGCGCCCGAAGAATACGTGCTTGTCTCCGTTATCGAAATTTGAATCCGGTTCCTGTCTTCCGGCTTGAAATACGTATTGATATGGTTAACGATCGTATTCAGCGGGCTGACATTGGCACTCCCGTACAAATGAACAATAACGAAATCAGCTTTGGATGACACGGCAGGCATCACCGTACTATTCCATGTGAACGAATCATAGACAGGTACGCCTACATGAATCGTGGGATCGACTGCTTTCATGGCTGTGACGAATTCATTGAACACATCGGCGTACTCCTGAGGACTCCATATATAGCCGGATTGTGACGTAAAGAACGGTTCATTCCCGATCTCCCAATATTTCACATTCCATCCGTTAATGACATTAGCATACCGGACCCATTCCACAGCGGCCTCCTTTAACTGTTCTTTCGTCTTGAACCAATCCGCATCCGTTGCTTTCATCGCATCAAGACCGACAATAACGAATGGCTGTACGCCCGTTTCATTCACAACGCCCATGAACTCATTGAAATCCTGGGTCTCTTTGTACGTTCCGTCAGGGTTAATCAGCGCTTTCTCGGCATTAGTCAAAGGATGTTCGGTCGAATAATAGTACGATAGCTGCGGTTGAAGCACACTGTTGGCTGATGTCGGATAAGGTGCGCTTGTCCACAAGTATCTGTCGCTGGCTTCACCTTCCCCGAATCGTATCGTTCCCGCACCGAGTGCTTGCAGCGATTGAGAAAGTGTTTTTTGCCGGTTCGGATGATACAAGTCGGAGTCGAACAAATGGTTGGATACGACACCGAGAGGCGAATGGCTTACATCGTTAAGTACGGAATACACGTTAATCGTAACGTTCTGATTCAACGGGGGACCAGAGCCGTTCTCGTCCGGAATTGCCGTCACTTTCACGTTGTCAATGCCGATGGCCCCCCTCCCTGCCGATATGGAAATAAACCGTAGCGATGCGACACTGCTTGCTTCCGTGACTTGAAACCCTTCGTAATCAACGGTTCCGAGGAGTGTCGTGCCTGTCTGATCATAGATATAACTCTTCACTTTCTTCTGGGTAAAATCAACCTCCAGCTTAATCTTGTACCAGTCTCCATCTACATAGGAGCTTGCCGGCATCATATTAGTTGAAACGTTTTGGCCTGCTTCATTTTTTTGCAGCATTTTGTACACATAGCCGTTAGCGGCCGTACTATTCTGAACCTGGGTAATGTTTTCGTTCTGGTCGCTGAGCAGCGTCGCACCGAAATAGTCATGCTTGTAGCTCGGATCGGCGTCCGCTGCCGTCTTCATATCGAATTCAAGATAAGCAAATCCACTTTTGAGTTTCGGAAAATTGACTTTCGCATAAGCGGAGCTCGTACCCGAGTCGGTGATAAGCATATATTTATTACTCGGGTTTGACGGATGTGGTTCAAGCGTGACGGTAGTCGTTGCCGGTGCGCTGAACTGCCACCATATGGACTGTGTTGATGAGGCAGGCATCTCACTTCTGCTTGCATATGCATCGAAACTATCTTCATAGACGAGCTGTTCGTTCCCTCCTGCGGCTTCAGCCGAAGCTTGATAATGTACGAATACCGCACTTAGCATTACAAAAACAAGCAATACCTTCACAAAGGATTTCTTGACTACACTGGTTGATGGATACACCATAATCCTCCTTTATCAATGGAATATACGGGAAGAATGTCCCGCATTTGAAACCCCTTTCACCTTTAATGTAAACACAAAGCTGCGACATGTACATAGACGATAAATAAAAAAATATGGAGAATTAATTGATCCTGCATTGGGATGTTTCCATTCGGCTTTTAAGCAACCGTCATAAGCTGTACACACGTCAAAAATTTAAACATTAATCCATAAACATTATAAATACGTCCATTTACTCTAATAAATCTAAACATATAATGGGTATATGCTTTTAATTAATTATCCATTCAATTCGTTACTGTGAAAATGAAGGAAGAGAGGGATAGGATATGACAGCTGAAGCAGCCCATTATCAGCTTCTCGTTTGCGGAGCAACCTTTGCCGGACTAGGCGCAGCAATAGCTGCTAAACTACCCGTCATTGTAGTGGAAAGGTCGGCAGGTGTCGGTCAGGAGTTTATCGAGACATTTAATCCAGGCAGCTTTGAAGCCATGAAGGATCTTCCGTTTAGTCCATTGGAACAATCGCTGCATACAGAGCTAATTGAACGGAGTTTGATGGAGCCTGGAGGTGGCCCCGTCCATTTGCCAGGCGTTCATTCCGTGCTGTGCAAACGCATTCAAGACACCGGCTTGAAGGTGCTTTTTTTAACTGAGATTATTGAAGTAAAGGCTACGGGGGAAGGCTTCGAGGTGACACTATACAACGTCTCCGGCTTTCAAACGATACGAGTGGACCGAATTCTAGATACGACCAGCCGCCGATTTTCTCAACCCGACCAGTCTTATGCGCCGGTTAACCGTAAAATCATAAGAGCGCATTTGTCAGGTGGGGTATCCGGTAACGAAACCACATCAAACGTTCAGCCGTTAGATGAACAGGCACAAATCCTCCCAGGTAGATTTCCTTCGGAGCGTATCCTGGCACTTACTGTGGATGCCGGTACAGATTGGCCGGCCGCCCGGCACAGCTTGCAGGAATATTGGCGGGCACGCCCTGCCAGCCTTGCATTATGGACGATTGCAGCCGTTGCCAGTACATTCGGCCTGCAGGTTCCGCAAGGACCGATAGAGCTTGCAGCGCAATGGATATGGCTTCCATCGGAATCCAGCCCTCACCCATTGCAAGCGTTCCGCCAAGGCTACCGGTTTCTTCAGCTTCAGTCGGAGGAGGACGTTAACGATGGATATCGCAAGACTATATAACGGGCAGGCTGTACGTAAGCCATTTACCGGACAGACCGACTTCCAGTTTGACTGCATAGTAGTAGGATTGGGAACAGCAGGTGCTGTAGCCGCAATCGGCGCAGCGCAAAAGGGCTTGCGGGTACTAGGAATCGAAAAATTAACCTGCATGGGTGGTACAGGTACAGCAGGGGCTGTTCTAGGCTATTATTTCGGAAATAAGGGCGGTCTGTTCGAATCGTTAGATGACGGGTCGTTAGCTTTGGAAAAGCAGCAGATCTACACACCCTCCCGAGGCATTAACGCCGAGGCCAAAAAGTATGTGCTTGAACAAGAAGCATTGAAAGCCGGAGCCGCTCTTCGCTATGACAGTACGGTGACCGGCGTGCTGCTTGAGGGGAATACGCTGCGGGGTATTGAGTGGTTCTCTCCGGAAGGCAAGTTCACGGCAGGATGTTCCGTTATCGTTGATGCGACCGGTGATGCAGATGTATGCGCAATGGCTGGTTGCGAGCTGCGGGGCGGTCGTGATTTTGACAGCCAGGCTCAGCCCTACTCGAATGTTTATGTATATTTGGATCAAGGCAAGGTCAACTTCCGATATACCGATTCAGGTTATGTAGATCCTAGAGATGCTGCCAGCATATCAGAGGCTGTAATTTCATCGGCGACCTTGCATACGCATTTAAGACCCGTCTATGAGGAAGACAACCGGATGCTCCGGATTGCCCCCTTACTCGGGATCAGAGAAGGTCGATTTATAGAAGGAGAAGAAACAGTAACGCTGGAGAACTTCCTGAATCAACGTTATTCAAGTGAGCCTGTGTTTTTCGCATATTCGAATGCGGACAACCACAGTAAAGACCTTGCTTTCGAGAGTGAGTTCCAACAGCGCTGGACCGTCGCCTCCAGCATGTGGGGCTACAATTTTACCGTCTCGATTCCAATCGGAGCCCTAATCCCTAAAGGCTATGACGGACTGCTTGTTGCAGGGCGCTGCCTGTCCGTTGATCATGATATGGCCGCATGCGTGCGAATGAAGCGCGATATGCAGAAATGTGGAGAAGCAGCCGCCAATGCTGCGTATTTATCCATACGTTTGCAGCTTCCTTTAAGGGACATTCCCTATTCCGAATTGGCTGCAGCGTTACACGAAACCGGGTGCTTGTCCACAAAAGATGAGATTCGATTCAAGGAAACGTTATCCGTTCATGACGAAACCAATCCTATTGTTCAATGGCTGACGAATCCCGAACAAATAAAGTGTGGTTTAGCCGGGAACAAGCCGGGTCTTGCGATATGGTCCTCCTTCCTGTTAAAAGACAGCATTCGCGCACAGCTCACGAAATGGATTACTCCAACGGAGCAGGAGCATCTTCGCAAGCATGCCGCATTTGCATTGGCCTTGCTGGGTGATAAAGCTGCAGCCCCAGTCCTTAGAGAGATGGTGCGGGAGAAGGATCCGTTTGTACCGAAGACGAGCCGTAAATACAATCAGGTACGAGGTTATGCTGCGATCTTCCTGCTTGGCTTGTTAACCGATCGGGAAGTTGTGCCGGATTTGACTTCAATTCTGATAGATGAGCCCGGACAATGGACGTATGAGGATGAAAATAAAGAGTTTCTGGCGGACAGCCATGAGCTTTATTTCCAGTACGTATCCTTCTCCATTATGGCATTAGCCAGAATTGGCGACAGCCATCCGGACTGCCGCCAAGAGATTATTCATGGTTATCGTACCTTGCTTGGCCGGAGCGGCTTGAATTTATCCGTTACTTTCAAAGGCAGTACAGACATTAAATGTGATATGAACGGTAAAATCCGTAAAGTCATTGACGAGACCTTACAGCGATGGAACGTGAATGTTGAGACGCTATAATCCTAGCTAGCGTAATGAACGACAAAAGGTTTAAGAATTTGCATGACATAAAAAAGTATATCAATAAATCCAATAGAAAAAAGACATGACTATAATGATTGTTTCATAATGAACAATCATCGCTTTCGCTCCCTCCGCTCGCACCGAACCCCGGGGGTTCGGCCCCGCTGGCTCAAAAAAATCCCCGGAACCTTAATGGTTCCGAGGATTTTCTTATGGAGCCTAGGGGGATGTTTGAATCTTTCATTTAACTTGCTTACGAGGCCTATTCAACGATGCAGATCCCAGCGGTAGATTCAAACGCCGTGCTCCTCCATTCGTTGCTTCTGCTTCGAAGCTTATTCATTTCATTCCGTCCGCGCGGACTGAACCCCCGGGGTTCGGCCCCGCTGGCTCAAAAAAAAATCCCCGGAACCTTAATGGTTCCGAGGATTTTCTTATGGAGCCTAGGGGGATCGAACCCCTGACCTCATCGCTGCCAGCGATGCGCTCTCCCAGCTGAGCTAAGGCCCCTTATTATGTATGGGTGATTTCCACCCGACAATTAGGTATTATACACGGTGCTTGGACCATCGTCAAGCACTCAAACAAACTTTTTTAAAGTGATGATTGGATACAATAAAACAGGTGCTAAAAGGATATCATTGTGGATTCCCAGCACCTGTCAGTTACTTTTTTTCTTCACCAACCTGATGCTTGGACAATATGTCGGTCAGTTCTCTCATGAACATATTGATGTCTTTGAATTGACGGTACACGGAAGCAAAACGGATATAAGCCACTTCATCAACCGGATACAGCTGTTCCATCACGATTTCTCCGATTTCTCGACTATCGACTTCTGTACTTGCTGTATTGCGGATCTGCTTCTCGACTTCGGATACAATCATATCGAGCTGGTCGACAGATACAGGACGCTTCTCACAGGCACGGATCAAGCCACGGAGCATTTTCTCCCGACTGAATTCTTCTCTGCTTCCGTCTTTTTTGATAACGATGAGAGGGGTCTCCTCGACCATTTCAAAGGTTGTAAAGCGCTTGGTGCATTTCTCGCATTCTCTTCGGCGACGAATGGATTTGTTCTCATTAGCCGATCGGGAATCCAACACTTTGGTGCCGTTATAATCACAGTATGGGCATTTCACTACATGATCACTCCTTTTTGCTACAAATAAAATCAACTCAATTTTATTGCCAACGAATCCCTGTAATGAACTTCAGCGAAACGCACATAATAGGTTTACCAACTTACAAGGAGGTGAACAGACATGGGTGCAGGACAATCTCGCAGCAGCAACACTTTGGTGGTACCACAAGCAAACGCAGCTTTGGACCAACTGAAGTATGAAGTAGCACAGGAATTGGGTATCGCCATTCCTCAAGACGGTTACTACGGTAACATGGCTACTCGTGACACTGGTGCTATCGGGGGACACATTACGCGTCGCCTGGTGCAAATCGCTGAGCAAACACTTGCTGGCGGTAACCGCTAATTAGAGAACGAATAGAGAAGTATTGGACAGAGTGCTCCTTAGGGGGCCTGTCCAATGCTTCTTTACTTTTGGGAGGCAACTCCCCATTCCTTTGCATAAAGCTTATGATATTTATTATAATAATACAAAACGCGCTGAATGTAATGTCTCGTTTCGCCATAAGGGATGGAATCCGAGTTTTTTAATGTACCGTCCCATTCCTTGTTCTGCAGCCATCGGTTCACTTTACCTTGACCTGCATTATAGCCAGCTACGGCAGCAATGGTGTTCCCGTTGAATTCCTTATGCAAATATCCCAGATACCATGTCCCTAACTCTATACTGACAGACGGGTTATCCAGGTCCTCCTTAAATGAAGGAGCAAACCGTCCGGCCTCAACGATCCATTCCGATGTGTCGGGCATGAGCTGCATAAGCCCATAGGCGCCCTTTTTAGATGAAATGTTCAATTTATAATTGGATTCTACTCGAATTATTGCTGCAACCAATAGCGGGTCAACCTCGTAATTTGCGGCATGCTGCCGTATTTCTTCTTGATAGCGGATTGGATACAACCATTTACCCACTACATCGCTGCTAAGGAACATGAGGATTACGAAGCTAATTAAAAGTAGAGCAAACACTCGCTTTTTCCGCCAAAAGCTGATGCTCATAGCAGCCTCCTTCCCCTTAAGAACGCTTCAACCTGATTTTCCGTATCCTGGAGCATCCCTTGATTATCAATCACAATATCAGCCATTGCCTTCTTCTGTTCAATATCCATTTGTGCCTTAAGCCGAGCTTCTGCCTGTTCCACGGTAAGCTTGTCCCGGTTCATCAGTCGCTGAAGCTGCAGACTTCTCGGTATGTATACAACCATGACAGCTTCAAACATCGATTGCAGTGCCGACTCATATAACAAAGGAATATCTACGACTACAAGCTTGTCCGGATGAAGCTGCTCGTATTGATGCATCCGTTCACGAATAAGTGCCCGGATCGAGGGGTGCATAATATTTTCCAGGTCCTTCAATGCCTGAGGATTGCCAAATACCACTTCTCCTAGCTTTTTACGAAACAGAGAGCCATCAGGATTCAAAATTTCCGGTCCGAATCGATCCACAATCTGCTTCAGCACAGGACTGCCAGGCTCTACTACCTCTCTGGCAATGCGGTCGGCATCAACCAGCATCGCGCCGCGCTGCACCAGCATGTCGGATACGGTGCTTTTGCCGCAGGCGATGCCTCCGGTTAAACCGATATTCATAAGTTTCTTTCTCCTTCATGTTTTTCAACGCAACACAACGTTTGGTAGCATGATCTGCTACATCAATTTCATAATACCCATAATAATTAAAACACAACCGGGAAACACGGATAACCGTCGAAGCCAAGACATATCCGAGTACTTATATCCTATTCGTAAACCGCTCGCCAAGAAGGTCCCACTAGCCAATGCTATAACCGCAGAAGTGAGAAGCGGCGTAAATCCAATCAATGCAGCACCAATCCCTGCTCCGAACGCATCCAGTGACAACGCAATCCCTAGCAAAAGCGCTTCATAGGGCGATATGTTGCCGGAACGGTCCATATCTGCAATCGAAGGCGTGCGCAATATTTGAATAACAAGACCGAACCGTTTCAATTCAATATTCAATACTTCTCTTGTTGTCGGGACACCATCAATCCCTGAGATTCGTACAGGGAGTTCATTAGGGGCATCCGCGGAATCTCCACTATCTACATCCTTTTTCTCCATCATAACTTGATAGACGGCCCAAATCCCGATTCCGATCAGAATGATGCCGCCGATCGCCTTGGCAAAAACCGGATCGACAAAATGGCTAATGAACACGCCGATTTGCATAGCAAGATAAATAATAAAACCGGAACAGCATGAAATAATTGCAACCGATACTAATGGCATACGAATTTTCCGCAAGCCATACATGACACCAACACCAAATCCATCGAGACTAACGGCTAAAGCCAATATCAACAAGGAGATAAAAGGCAGCATGATACTTCCCTCCCGACCGTTTTACTCCTTACTATATGGCGACTTTGGGCGGGGGGTGCATATTCCTGCGAACATCAACTACATTCAAAAATCAGCTTTCTTCGTGCTCTTTCGTTTCAAGGGCTGGCACTTAGGGCAAAAATGGGTTCCACGACCTGCTACAACGGTTTTTTCGATCTCATGGCCGCATTTGTGGCAAGGCTCGCCTTTTCGTCCGTACATCTGCAACTGATGCTGGAACATTCCCATCTCTCCCTGACCGTTTACGTAAGACTTTATGGAAGAGCCTCCAACAGCAACCGCATCGTTCAATGTGCTAATAATAGCCTCGTACAACGTGGCCCATTCCTTGCGAGATAACGAACTTGCTTCCCGTTCAGGGTGAATCCCGGCCAGAAACAAGGACTCATCCACATAAATATTCCCTATGCCTACGATATATTCCTGATTCAGTAGGAGGGGCTTGATTTTGGTGGAACGGCCCTCCAATTTACGTTTGAAGGCATCCAGCGTAAACGTCTCATCGAGAGGCTCTAGCCCTAATTTTTTAAGCGGCTGTTCGTCAAGCTCGGTCCCTCTCGGGAACAAATGCATCGTGCCAAACTGACGTACATCCTTATATCTTAATTCGCTTCCATCGGTAAAATGAAACACGACATGCGTATGCAGCTCCAACGGATCATTCTTGTCATATAGACCGTAACGACCTTCCATCCGAAGATGAGAAACAAGGGTGAATTCATCCGTGAGTAAACGCAGAAATTTCCCCCTCCGTTCTACGCCATGAAACGTTTGACCTTGCAGTAGAAGGGCAAACTCATCAGGCTCCTCAGGACGCTGAATAATGCGACGTAAATGGACGCTAACCTGCTCGATCTTTTTACCGATAATTAACTGATTTAAAGTCCGTTTGACCGTTTCAACCTCCGGCAATTCCGGCATGATGTTCACCTCGAAAGCTATTTATAAGCGGGATAAGGAATGCAGTCCAGGATCACTCCGATCATGCTCGATCCCTTGTACATTCCCTGACCCGTTTCATAAAGAACCTATATTATATTACTTTGCTTCGTACCAGTTCAACCCGGTATCTACTTCCACTTTTAGCGGCACAACAAGCTTGAGTGCATTTTCCATCACTTCAGCAACCGTTATTTTCATGGTCTCGATCTCATCCTCAGGAACTTCAAACACCAATTCGTCATGTACTTGAAGCAGCATCTGGCTCTTGAGTCCATCCCGCTTCAGACGTTCATCCATTTGCACCATCGCCAGCTTAATAATATCTGCGGCTGTCCCTTGAATTGGCGTATTCATTGCAGTACGTTCCGCAAAGGAACGCAGATTAAAGTTCGAGGCCGTAATTTCAGGTAAATAGCGGCGGCGCTGCAGCAGTGTCGTCACGTAGCCGTCCTGACGCGCTTTTTTCACAATATCGTCCATGTATTGGCGAACCCCTTGGAATACGGCAAAATACTGCTCGATAAACTGTGCCGCATCTTTACGGGTAATATTCAAGTTTTGAGATAACCCGTAGTCACTGATTCCATATACAATACCAAAATTAACGGCCTTGGCTTGACGACGCATGTTGGAATCTACGGCGTCCTCGGATACTCCGAATACGTCCATCGCTGTTTTGGTGTGAATGTCCATATCCTTAATAAAAGCTTCGATCAGCTTCTCATCTTGTGATATATGAGCAAGCACCCGCAGCTCGATCTGAGAATAGTCGGCTGTCAGTATCGACCAACCTGGCTTGGACGGCACGAACACTTTGCGGATTTTGCGCCCTTCCTCCAAACGGATCGGGATATTCTGCAGATTCGGATATTGACTGCTTAAGCGCCCCGTTGCCGCAATGGTCTGTCTGTAGTAGGTGTGCACCTTCCCCGTATCCGGGCGCACCTCTTTAAGCAGCCCTTCCACATAAGTCGACTGGAGCTTGGCCAGCGTTCTGTAGTGGAGAATATGACCGATAACCGGATGGTAGGGCTCCAGCTTCTCAAGCACCTCGGCATCCGTCGAGTAGCCGGTCTTCGTCTTTTTAATCGTCGGCAGTTGCAGCTTCTCGAACAAAATCTCGCCGAGCTGTTTCGGTGAATTAATATTGAACTCCGTTCCTGCCGCATCATAGATTGATTTCATAATCGTTTCAAGCTGCGCTCCCAGCTCTGAGCCATACTGCTTCAAAGCCTCGATATCTACTTTGATGCCCTTCTCTTCCATCTCGGCCAGCACGCTAGCCAATGGCTGCTCCAGCTCGTAGAACAGCTCATTCATATCGCTTTGTTCCAAATCGCGCTTCATCGGCTCTACCAGGCTGTGAATCGTCATTACCTTTCGGCACAAATGATCGCTCAATAATTCGATGGCTGGAATTTGGAACTTAGCCCCTTTGCCGAATATCTCTTCGTCGGCTTTCAACACAGGCAAGCTGTATTTAGACGACAAGCCACTTAAAGTCAGTGCCGATTCAGTCGGGTCCAGCAAATAAGCGGCAAGCAGGATATCGAATGACGTTCCCTTGAGGTGAATGCCCCGCCACGCCAGTAAAATTTCTGCGCGATGCTGATCATGAATAGCCACAGACTTGTCCGGGGACTCCAACCATGCTTTTAATGAAACCGCTTCTTCCGCTTCCGACACTAGTAGCTCAACGGGTACATAGTAGCACTTCTGCTCCGTGTATAGAGCAATCCCTATCATATCTGCAATATGCGGATTATCTCCTGCGGCCTCTACGTGCAAACAGGTGACTTGGGGAAGCGACTCGACGAGTGCTGCCAGCCCTTGCCGATCCTGTACCGAAACGACGTTAAGCTCAACCTGCGCAGCCTGTGCGCTGTCATCAGAACTCACACTTGAAAAATCCATTTTTTCTAGCAGCGACTTAAATTCCAATTTGCGGAACATGTCCGCCAAGGCTTGTCCCTCATAACCGGCAAAGGCAAGCTCTTCCCACTTCGTGGTTAGCGGAACCTCACGGAAGATTGTGGCCAATTCCTTACTCATTCGTGCGTCGTCCGCATGCTGCTCGACTTTTTCCTTCATTTTGCCTTTTAATTGCTCGGTGTTCGCTAATACACCTTCTACCGTTTCATACTCATGAAGCAGCTTAAGCGCGGTTTTCTCTCCTACGCCGGGGATACCGGGGATATTATCTGAGGCATCGCCCATCAAACCCTTCAAATCTATAATTTGCTTCGGCGTTAAGCCGTATTTTTCTTTTATTTCATTATTATCGTAAAGCTCTACCTCGCTAATTCCCTTTCGCGTCAAAGCGATTGTTACCCGTTCCGATGCAAGCTGCAGCATATCCTTGTCCCCGGTAACAACCATGACGTCAATATCGCCCTTTTCATCAGCAATTCGGGTCAGAGTTCCGATAATGTCGTCCGCTTCATACCCTTCCAGCTCGAATTGGGCCATTCCGAAAGCGCGAATCAAATCACGAAGAAGAGGAAATTGCTCGGACAGCTCCGGTGGCGTTTTTGCTCTTCCGCCTTTATAGTCAGCGTAATCTTTATGTCGAAACGTTACTTTTCCCGCGTCAAAAGCTACAAGAAAGTGAGTCGGTTTTTGCTCTTCCAGCAGCTTCAACAGCATCGTCGTAAATCCGAATACAGCATTGGTATGCAGACCGCTCGAATTGCTTAGTAAAGGTAATGCATAAAATGCGCGATTGGCAATACTGTTGCCGTCAATCAAAATTAATTTCGACATCGTTACACCCCATTTTCCATAACATCACTACTCCATGATAGCATAGGACAACGAGAGAAAAAAAGCTTCAGACTACATTCTCATTCTTAGGGGTGATGTCGGCCTCTTGAGCATAAACATAGAATATAAGGCGATGCTTTTCGCGTAAACGGAGGTAGATTTTTTATGAGCACCTCAAACCGGACCCAAGGCAAAAAAGCCATCTGTTTTGATGTCAATCAAACCTTGATTCATCAAGGGATTCATTTTGAGCAGGCTTTCCGTTCCGTCTGGAACGACTATTACTCCCGCTCGATTCAAGGCGACTTTCCGCAAGCGGAAGAGCTGTGGAACAAGTATCAGAGCTATTGGCAGCAGCATAAGAAGACTCGTACTACACGAGTCCATCTTGATGATTTGCAGCAGCAATGCTTGCAAAACGCGCTCAAAGAGCTCCACGTTCCGGTTCACCAACAATTTTCGAATGATTTCTTCCAGCTGGTTCGCAGATCCAGGCTTGCTGCCAAATCACTGGCGCCCAGAGTAGAAGAAACGCTGCAGGAGCTCGCACCCCGATTCAAGCTGGCCATCATCAGCAATAGTCCCCGCAGCGAAGTTACTCATTTATTGAACCGATTCAAATTAAGTGGATATTTCCCGGAGGAACGAATTTTCACAGCCCAGCATAGCGCAGATAAAAAGCCGAACATCCCTTTGTTCAAAACAGCCATCCGTACGATGGATCTGTCGCCGCGGCAGCTGGTTATGGTAGGTAACTCGTGGAAGCATGATGTGTGTGGAGCTACAAAAGCGGGGTTGGATGCCGTCTGGGTTCAAGCCAACAGCGGCACCTCCAGAAAAATTTCACAGCAAAAGCTCGGTAAACGCAATGTGTACTGTATCCAACAGATGGATCAGCTGCTGGAGCTATTCTGACCCTGAGGATGCACGGTGCTCAAGCCCAAGACACTCACAATGAACAGTGCTTCCGCGATGCCCTTTAGACAGCTTCTTCAATCTGGCCGACGATTGCGATATTTGCTCCAATGTGACCGTGTCAGCAAGCTCGCATACGATTAAAGACAGGGAGATGGTAACACCGTTCGCCTCAATCCGGTTGCCGCCGCGATCCTCCACGTAGCACCAGTCATCCCCTTCATAGAAGAGCCGAACCCCTTGATCGAATCGGCGGATGATTTCCTTGCACAGCCTCTCAGCATCCCATGACGAGGTGATGGCTATAAAGTCGTCACCTCCGACATGGCCTACAAAGTCGAACGGCTTGCCGCACACAACAATAGACTGCTGGATGACGTCCGCTGTGTATTGGATAAGCTGGTCCCCTTTTTGAAACCCGTAACGATCGTTGAACCATTTAAAATAATCCAAATCCGCATAAATGACCGAGAACCGTTTTTTCTCCATCAAGCGTTTATTCAGCTCACGGTGGATTTGAATGTTGCCGGGTAATCCGGTCAAAGGGCTTGCTACCTTGGCACTCTCCATCCGTGCGTTGGTGATGCACTCCAATATCGAGCGGATCGAAGACGCTCCCGCCATTTTCCCTTCGTTCGTAATGATGACCAAATCGTACAAATTATTAATATCCCTTGAAGTTGCGAGCTGGGACACCGTCTCCACCGGCATATGCTGGTCAACGATTAGCGGCTGTGCATCCATGACCTGATCTATAGTTCGATTCCAAAATAATGAAAACCCATACTGTCCCGCCAACTGCTGAAACAGTCTCTCCCGCATCATCAAACCTACAGGCACACCTTTGGAAACAATGACGGCTCCCGGTGCGTTCACATGCTTTTTAAAATAATTGGCTACCTCCGAAATCAACGCCTTGCAATCAAAGGTTCCGATAGGAGCAATCAAATCCCCTATTGACCATGTACTGCCTGCCGTATCATGAATTTTCCGCTGCTGAACGATGTGATTGACCAAATCCGGTGCCAGCTCGGTTCCCTCCAAAGAAGGCCTGCCCAATAAATAACCTTGTCCGTAATGCACCCCCATCCTCGTCAAATATAGCAGTTCATCGAGATGTTCAATGCCTTCTGCAATGATTTCGATGTTCAACTTTTGAGCGAACGAGACGAAGGTTTCGAGGATCGCTTCTTTTGTTTTATGGAACTGCACCCCTTGTACCAAGGAGCGGTCCACCTTAATAAAATCGGGTTGAAGCTCAGCAATCGCCTGCAAGGATGAGTACCCGGCTCCGGCATCATCAATGGCAATGCGGTAGCCTTGATTGCGGTAATGCATCAGCAATTTCTTGGCCATAGAAAAGTCTTCAATTGAGCTGCGCTCGGTAATTTCAAAAACGATGCGGTCCGGGTTCATCCCCTGCGCTTCCAGCAGCTCAAGAGTTCTTCCTGGTACAAACTGCGGGTCGTGAAGGATCGCCGCAGATATATTAATGAACAGCAGCTCTTTGCCTGAAGCAAAGAAGGCTCCTTGAATCGCTTTCTCCCTTGCCAGCCTATCCAGAGGGTACAGCTGCCCAGCCTCATCCGCATAGGTAAACAGAGGGAGCGGAGAATGGAGCGGATGATTGTGAGGACCCCGAGTCAAGGCTTCATAGCCTAATAGACTGCCGTTTTTTAAGGATATAATCGGTTGGTATACGGAATGAATCATCTTATGCCGCAGGATCTCCTGAATTTCGTTCTCTAAATATGTCTTATCCTCTTGTACGATCGAATTTCTATGGATAGCGGTCATATTAAATTCATCCCCTCATTGTGCTATATGTACAGATTCCACTCTATCATAGGATTTTTATCCCAGTGTAAAAGTCCTATGCTTCTTTTGTAAATGGTATGTAAATCTTCATTTCGCTATAAAAAAGCCTCTTACAGCATCAACGTTTATCACGTGATACCGCAAGAGGCACTCCAGAACTAATTCATAAATTCAGCATATTGCAGAAGGCGCTTCATCATGACAGCAGCTTCAGCACGGCTAGCGTTTTGTCCAGGAACGAAGGTATGCTCCGTCATTCCATTAATGATACCTGCGTTAACCGCCTGGGCTACCGCGTCTTTTGCCCATCCGCTGATCGTATTGGAATCCGTGAAGGAAGCCAACACTTTGGAGTCAGCAGCTGCTTTTCTCCCAGCTGCGGTAATCGCTCTTGCTACCATAACCGCCATTTGCTCGCGAGTTATGTTGGCCTCTGGTTTGAACGTGCCATCTTCATATCCATCTACAAGTCCTGCATTGGATGCGGCACCTACAACTCCGGCATACCAGTCATTCGCCTTAACATCGCTGAATTTGGAGCTGCTGTTCTCCGATAGACCTAAGGAACGAATGAGAATAGCTGCAAACTCTGCACGCGTAATGCGATTGTCGGGAGCAAATCCGATATCCGTCATTCCTTTAACAACAAGCTTGGATGCTAACAGCTCTACATCGTCTTTAGCCCAATGACCTTTAAGATCTGCAAATGTTTTGGACGATTCAACAATGGCGTACACACTGTTGCCAGGACGTTTGATCGTTGCTTGTGTCGAGCCGTTCGATGTCGAGAAGGTAGCCGGCACGAAGCTTATTTCTCCATTGCTAGGATTGAACAGCACTGCCGTTGTCTTCTTCACATCGACAGCTTTGCCAATGCTCATCGTTCTCGATACATACGTCAGACCGAAATCATTGATAGAAACCGACTTGCCGTTTGCTTCGGCAGTCACTTTATAATCCACACCGCCGGACAGAAGCGTTAAGCCCTGCTCCTTCGCTTTGTCCTTCAGCTTCGTTAAAGTAGCGTCGTTTACTTTTTCCATTGTGACCGTGATTTTCAAGTCTTTTAAAGACACACCAAGTGATTTGGCTAGACCTGCAAAATCAATTGCTTTTACAGGCAAATCATAAGTCGTGTCGCCATACTTCACAGATACGATCAGCGCTGGCGTTTTGGCCAGAGCATCCGACAATGGCTGAGCCGGCAATTGGAAGGAAGCCGTTGCCGCATCACTGCCCTTCGCTTCAATTATAATTCTTGAAGATGCTGCTCCGCTAAGCGCTTCAATAGCTTTAGTAATAGCGCCTGCATCCAATGTTACTTTGGCAATTGATCTGCCATCGGAAGCTTTCTCATTGACTGGATCGACGCTAATGACTTGGGACCCATCTTTGTTCGGTTGAACGGTCGGTGTACCGGTAGAAGAACCGCCACCGCTGCCGCTGCTTCCTCTATTACCGCTTGGTGAATATGGTCTTGCCGACGCTTCGTTAGAGCTGGCGCTCTCTCCTCCAGCGTTAGAAGCCGTTACCACGTAATAGTAAGTTGGTCCGTTCGTTAGATTGGTGTCTAAGTAACTGTTGGTTGCGAGATTGGAGGCTACGGTCGTGTAAGCTCCGCCGGAAGTTAGGCTGCGCTTCACTGTGTAATATGTCGCTCCGGCTACCGTGTTCCATGATAGTGCCACTTGCGTGTTTCTTGCTTCTGCTTTTAGTGCTGTCGGCGCTGCCGGAGGTTGCACCACGTTGCTTCCGTTTGGCGTAACGCTTGCCTCGTTTGAGTTGGCGCTTTCGCCTGCGATATTATTTGCTGTTACTACATAGTAGTAAGTCGTTCCGTTCGCCAAACCTTTTTCTGTATATTTTGTATCTATAATATTGGTTGCTACCTGTTCATAAGAGCCACCTGGTGTTGTGCTGCGTTTTAAACTGTAAGTTGTTGCTTCTTTTACGGTGTCCCAACTCAAGATTACCTGTTCATCTCCAGCGGTTGCTGTCAGGTTGCTTGGTGCTGCTGGAGCAGGTTTAATGTTCTTCACTGCATCATTACCTAAACGATCCTCTAATTGCTTAAGATACAAACTTGGCGGGTTTACATGACTGCCCATATGATCCCAATATGCGTCTTTTCTTGGACGAGAGTCGTACTCATTCGGTACAAGTGGCGTTCCCTTCGTACCTACGTGGCCAATCGCATAGTTTTGTGCCGTCGGAGGCTGTTGGGAAGTCAGGATGCCTTCCGTATTCCACGTAACATAGTTAGCGCCTGCCCAAGTATGTCCACTTCCTAACCAAGCCCGGTCACGGATAACAATGTGACCTTTTACTTGGTCAAACAATCCCCCAGTGGACCAACGGTGGTGCGGTTCACTGGAATTGTAATTTTTTTGAGATTCGCTGTCATGGATAACGTTAGGACCCGGAATCCGGCTATCAAATACAAATGCATGACGCTCCGATTCGGAATAAGAACGTTGAACCAAATTCAACTGTCCGATAAAGTAGTACGCGTATCGTGTACCGCCGGTAATAGTACTAACAAAATCCGTTACTTTGCTGTCCTGGACAGTAATGAATTTGGAATTCCCATTGATTTTAACCAAAGAAATAGCCAAATGCTTACCGGTTACATTCTTAACCCAACCGTTTTTCAAACCGTTCAAAACGACAGCATATTCAATATGGTTATCGTCTGCATAGTATGGATCCGTTGTATCATTATCCATTACAGTACTAATGATAGAAGGATCGAAGGCAGAATCGAAGTACATATTTTCCACACCGACATTTTCAATACGTTTTGTATCTGTATACTTCATGATCTGACCGCCGCCCCAACGGAGCTCGATCGAATTGGCGATAGGGGCGTCTACCGTGATGATGTTGTTCTCCACGTCTACATTCTTAACGATTCGGTCAAAGTCCATGTTAAAAGGAGACATTTGGCTTGTCGTACCTGGCAGGGCATCCGGTCTATCCGGCCGATCATAAATTTTATCCATACCCGTCTCATGAATCCAACTTTGATTCCCTACCCGGCGAACTACGACTGTGTCGTCTACTTTAAAGTTACTTGCATTCGTTACTTTGAATGAACGTGCTCCTGCAGGAACATAAAGATCTGTAATATTCACTGCTGTGCTCGTATCAACCTGCATTCCTCCGCCATTCCCAACGGTAATCAGAGTTGGATCATCATTTGGGGATCGAACACCGGACCCGAACAATACCGTTCCGTCTTTCTCATCTTGTCCTTCGCCGCGAAGCACCACTCCGCTAGCTTTGAGGTAAAGCTGCCCTTGAATGTCATAGAAGCCTCTTTTCAAGAGAACTGCGCCTCGAATTTTTGTCTTCTCATCCATTTCCATGGCTGACACCTTATCGATGGCATCTTGAATTAATTTCGTCGCGTCACCTTCGATAGGAGAAACTTCAATTTTAACCGGAACTTCAGGGAGCTTCTCTCCGCCTCCCATGTAACCTACATTAGAAAAGTCCAAAACCCGATTGCCTTTATAGTCTGGAACGTAAATTAGCTTGTTGTCAGCACTTAGGTAGACAATACTGCTTTGATCCGTTTGCAAGGAACCTGGATCCATGACCGTAAAGAAGAACGTATCGTAAACCGTTCCTGCGCTAGCCGTGTTAATAGTCAAGCGGATTTCGTATTGACCATATTTTGTTATGTTTCCATCAATACCAATGTTTTGTTTAACCCCTGCTTTAAAATCGTTTGCATTAATTGGAGCCGTTTCTTGGGCGATGCCGTTCTCCAAGCGTACAAGATCCCCGCTTATCGTTGCGTCCACATAAGGATTCACTTCTACAGCTGGATATACATTTCCAATATTTACCAGAGCCGGTTGGCCGATATCTACCGTCATGGTTGGATGCGTTAACTGCAAGTCTGCAACCAAAGGCTTCATATCCTTATTTGGATTTGTGACTTCTACCCAGATACTTGTATAAACCGTTTTTTCACTCAAGGAAGCCGAAGCCGTTAGAAGTACGACACCTTCATCAACTGCTTTGATAGTTCCTTTATCATCAATCGTGGCTACTTTCGTATTCTTGGATTGAAAAGCTACCGTTGCCTTGGAAAGATCGTTCGTCTCGTCTTTCCTGGTCAGAGTGCCTTTCAAATCGAGAGACTTCGTTTCATCTTTTTTCAAATAGATGGTATCGTTTAATTGATATGTAGTGCTTGCATCATAGAAATTAATATTTTTCAAAATGTCCATCAAGGATCCATACAGCTCAAATTCAGCAACTGAACTTCCTTCGGATTGATGAATTAACTGCAGCCTTACGAACTGTGCTTCCGTCTTCGGGAATACCGGCGCTTCATTGGCTGAAATCGCCCCTGTTTTCGTATATACGTTCTTCCATACGGTTCCGTCTTCCGAAGCTTGTATCGTATAGCTTGTTAGCTTCTCCGGGTTTGTAAACGTAATAATAGAACGATTATAGGAATAAACATCCCCTGTATCTACCTGAAGCCAAGATTTATGGTCATCATTGATATCGGTTGGGGACGGAGTCCATGCCGTACTCGATCCATCGACTGCAGCTGCAGCGTTACCGGAACTGGCACTTGCAGACTTATTTTTAACGATATTGCTCTGAAGTGCAGGGTCATAAACCTCAAGCTTGATGCTCGTCCCCTTAAGCACACCGCCTACAATAGCTTCAGCCGTTATTGTCGTTTTGCCATCCTTTAACGTCTTCACTTTACCATTAGCGTCGATTTCTGCAACAGAGGGATCAGAACTGGTAAAATAGTTCGTCGCACTTGTAAGGACAGCATTGTTACCGTTGTCCAGCTTTCCATTTAATATGAATGATATTGAAGCTTTATAAACAACCGAGACTACTTCATCCTGAAGATAAACATGGTTAGTAGCGTCTGACAAAGTGACACTGCTCAGATGTTCTTTAGGTGGCACTGCTGCCGGATTGTTGTAAACTTCAATTTCATTCAAATAAAACTTTTTCGTTTTTAGATCTAGTTGTACTTTTACATATTGGGCAGTAACGGGATCAAAATCTGTTGTCTCCTGCTTAGGAAGAGTTCCTCTCCTTACGTAAACGTCAGACCAGACCGTAGCGTCATTAGAATATTGAATACGGTATTCGTTAACGTCTGATGTTGTCTCCCAAAATAATTTGACTTCATTAAATGTTGTCGGACTTCCTAAATCAATATAAGCATATGGCTGCAACACCTTACTATTGGAGGTCCAACCTTTGCTTGTTTTCCCATCAGTGAGCGTGCTTACCAAAGGATTGGAACTGCTTGCCTCACTATTTGTCGTCGCTTTCTTGCCAAGAGCCAAATTCTCCAACGCCGCGGCTTGTACACCATTAGGCTGTACCAGCAAACCAGTTGGCAGTAACAAAGAAAATATAAGTAGAGCAATAACTCCAAGCTTGAAGCGGCCTATCATTTCCTTCAAATCCAACACCCCTTATCAACATATTGTAAACGCTGTCAACAACTCATTATAGTTTCTAGTGGGCTGGATTTGATTATGCTTTTTTATGTGGGCATACGCTGTTTTATTGTGTTATTTTCTTGTGTTTTTTTACGGCTATGTCTACTTTGGGGTCACATGGTATTGGACCTAGGAGCAATTCATACATATTTTGCACCCGTTTGAATTTAATAAACATTTTAGTATAATATGTATATATTATTGGTGAGGAGGAACTACAAATGAAAATTAGAGAGTCCGGAATCATCTTATTTATGGAAAACTATCAAGAAGGCGTCGAATTCTACATGCATAAATTAGGTTTGCCCCTTCGGGTACAAAAAGAGGATTTAGCTATCCTTGATTTTGGCAAAAGTTATTTAATGATTGAGGATCGTGGCGTTGCCTCCAATAGTGAAAAAACGAGAGCGCAAAACCCTATCGTCATTAGAATCGATGTCTATGACTTTAATGAAACCGTCAACGAGCTGCGTGAGCGAGGTACGGAAGTAACCGTTCGGGAATTAAGCTGGGGCACAATCGGGGTCATTATTGACCCGGAAGGTAATCGGATTGAAATTAAAGCCGCCGATTAAACGTCGCCCTCAATTCCCTTCTACTCCACCCAAGAAGACCGCAATGGCGGTCTGGTGTTTGTTGAGTAACAAGTAATTCGAGAAATTTGCTAAATACGGAAGTGGGGTGTGCCTCGGAGGAGTTTACGTCCGCCTTTGAAACCCTTGAATATACCGCTAATTTTAATCAAATAAATTCATGGGTTTCAACAGCGGCCGAAGGGGTATGCCTCACAAGAGTATATAGCAACATTTCGAGTCTTCGGTCCCTCAACAAACAAAAAGACCGCCAATGCGGTCTTCTCATCATATATTCAAATCCTTGCGCTTACCTGTCACAATATAAATGACGCCTTCGCCGATATTCGTACAATGATCGGCTACCCGCTCCAAGTAGTGAGCTACGAACATCAAGTGTGACAGTTGACGGTTCCGGGCAAACTCGCTGTTCATCATGCCGATGATTTCATTCATCAGATTGCTGTACATCTTATCGACCTCGTCATCCTTCTCAGCGAGCGCAGCCGCGCGATGAATGTTGCGCTCCGTATAAGAGAGCAAGCTCTCGTGCAGCATATCCCTTACGAGAACGGCCATGTGCGGAATATCTTCCAGAGGTTTAATTAGCTCCTCGCCTGACAAGCGAATCGCGATTTTCGCGATATCTACCGCATGGTCGCTGATTCGCTCCAGATCGGTCGCGATCTTCAAGGCGGTACCGATAATCCGCAGATCGCTTGCCATAGGCTGCTGCAGTGCAATAAGGCGCAGACAGCGCTCTTCGATCTCAAGCATCATCCCGTCGATGATGTCGTCTTCCACTACGATCTTTTTGGCTAGCTTATCATCCAATCTCGCCAAAGCATCAACTGCCATGGAAATGGACTCCTCCACAAGACTGCCCATTTTTAATAACGATTGCTGCAGCTCATCGACATTCTGGTGAAAACTCGTTCTAGTATCCATAATAGCCCCCTCACATCATTTGCATTATCCGAAACGCCCGGTGATGTAATCTTCCGTTCTTTGATCTGTAGGTGCGGTGAAAATTTTATCCGTTTGATCGGATTCGATTAATTCGCCGTTTAAGAAAAAAGAAGTATAGTCGGAAATTCTTGCGGCCTGTTGCATATTGTGCGTTACAATGATAATCGTATATTTTTCTTTCAAAGTCTGCGTCAGCTCTTCCACTTTCAAAGTAGAGATGGGGTCCAACGCTGAAGTTGGCTCATCCATGAGCAGAACGTCTGGCTCTACCGCCAGCAATCGGGCAATGCAAAGACGCTGCTGCTGACCACCAGACAAGCCTAGAGCGGATTTATGCAGACGATCCTTTACTTCATCCCACAAAGCAGCTTGTACCAAGCTTTTTTCCACGATCTCATCCAATACGGCTTTCTTCTTAGTTCCATGGATTCTTGGACCGTAAGCAATGTTATCATAGATACTCATTGGAAATGGATTTGGACGCTGGAACACCATGCCGACCTTTTTGCGTAAGGACACGACGTCCATTTCTTGTCCGTAAATGTTATGTCCGTCTACATAAATGTTCCCATTAATTCTGACGCTGTCGATGAGGTCGTTCATCCGGTTCAACGTACGCAGGAAGGTAGACTTGCCGCAGCCGGAAGGACCGATCAAGGCAACGATAGAGTTATTTTTAATTTCCAAGCCGATACTGTGAAGGGCCTGATTTTCACCATAAAATAAGTTGAGCTTTTCTACTTTGATTTTGTTTTTCTCCATCATGCTTATTTCCCCCCGGAAAGTCTTTTTTGTAATAAGCGGCTAGGAATTCCGATCAACAGGTTGAATACCAGCACGACGATAAGCAGCAGCGCTGCGCTTCCTTTTGCAATTTGCTTGGCGTCAGGAACGATAGCTTCTGATTGAACATACCAGAGATGCGTTGCCAGCGTCTCCCCCATAGCCAGAGGATTCCAATCCGGGAAGAAACGGGAGACCGATAACCCGGCGGTGTAGATCAAGATCGCAGATTCGCCCAGAGCCCGTCCGGCAACAAGGGTGATTCCTGTAATCAAGCTTGGCATAGCTGCAGGCAGCAGCACTTTACGAATCGCTTGCCAACGGGTCGATCCAAGCGCAAGCGATGCTTCCCAGTAGGATTCCGGCACCGAGCGAAGCGACTCCTCCGTTACACGCACCAGAACCGGTAGATTCAACAGTGACAATGTAGCCGCACCACCGATGATGGAAAATTTCAAACCGAACAAATTAACAAACAATAGGAATCCGAACAGTCCGAATACGATAGACGGAACAGAAGACAATGCTTCTACTGAGATTCTGATAAAATCCGTGAATTTATTTTGCTTCGCATAGATTGATAAGTACACTCCCGCTCCGATACCGATTGGCAGAGAGAACAACAGAGATAAGAATAAGATATAGAAAGAGTTGAACAGCATCGGCCCTACGCCGCCGCCCGCCATAATCTCCTGAGGCTTGCCAGTAATGAATTTCCAGGAAAGCTGTGGCAATCCATCACCGAGGATTCGGATCAGGAACCAAGCCAGCAGCAGCATAATCATAACGCCTGTTACCCAAAAGAAAACTGTTGCAATACGATCCGTTGTCTTGCTCGTCATTTCACTTCACTCCTCTTGGCAACAAACCGGATGATGATGATCAAAGACAAGGAGATCAGCAGAAGAACTAATGCCATCAAATAAAGCGCGTTATTCCAGGTCGTACCGTAGTTCGTATTCCCCATATCCTTAACGATCGCTGTAGTCAAAACAGTTGTGGACTCCAACAACGAACCCGGCATTTGGGGCGAGTTCCCGATCACCATGAACACCGCCATCGTCTCCCCGATCGCTCTACCCATGCCTAAGATAATACCTGTAATAATACCTGGACGAGCTGCCGGCACCAGTACTCTCCAGATCGTCTGCCAGCGAGTTGCACCTAGAGCTAGCGATGCTTCCTCTAATCGGCTGGGCAATGCGCGAATCGCATCCTCAGAGATCGACAGGATCGTGGGCAGGATCATGATCGCCAGGATGATTGCCGCGGGCAGGATCCCGTAGCCGATTGTACCCGTTACTTTGGCCAGCATCGGAACGATGACGGTTAGTCCAATCAGACCGTACACTACAGACGGAATACCTACGAAGAGATCCGTCGCTGGGCGCATAATTTCGCGCACCCATTTTGGTGCAATTTTTGCCATGAACACCGCTCCGGATAAAGCTAACGGTACTGAAAATACTACAGATAACAAAGTCAGCAGTAAGGTGCTGTACAAGAAGGAAAAAATCCCGAATTTATTTTGACTCGGTGTCCAGTCGGTGGAAAAAAAGAATGCCCAAGGCGACACACCCGAGAATGTCTTAACACCTTGTATCCCAACAAATGCAATGATGGAAAATATAATGGCGGAAACTAATATCGCGCTGCCGACAAAAATCCATTTCATCATTTGATCTGTGCGATTTTGTTTTTTCGTCCAGCGGCTTACTTTCTTTTCTAATGTTGCTCTCTCATTAAGCTTGTCAGCGAAAGAATTCACGACCTTCTGCCCCCTACTTCTTATTAAATGAACGACCACGGCTGGCTGCACCGTCATCCAACGTTTGTGCGCTTCGTATGGTTCTTTTTCATCATAGAGGACAATTGTTAAAGCCATGCCGTTGAATTGTTAAGACAATGTAAAAATTAAAGGAAATACAATGAAAATAGACAAAAGACCCGGCTTCATAGAAACCGGATCTTCCTCTTCTAGCAATTTCTTATTTTTTCAGCAGGTTAGCAGGTAAGAATTTCAGCTCTTCTACTTTTTTGCCTTGGAAATCAGGGCTGGAGATGTAGTCGATGAATGCTTTTACTGCGCCTTTAGCTTCACCTTTAGTGTACATATGCTCGATACCGTACAAAGGATATTTACCGTCTTTAATAGTATCTTTGGAGAATGCTACACCTTCGAATTTCAAAGCTTTGATCGTATCGTTCAAGTAAGGAGTATCTACATAACCGATGGAGTTTGCAGTAGAACCTACAGTTGTTGCTACAGCGCCGCTGGACTCTTGAGTTACGCCATCTTTAGTGAATTCTTTGTTATCCAACACGATTTGCTTAACCAAGGTACGGGAACCGGAGCTGTCTGGACGATGAACAACTACGATTTTAGCGTCTTTACCGCCAACTTCTTTCCAGTTCGTGATTTTACCCATGAAAATATCTGCAGCTTGAGCTTTCGTCAAGTTATCTACGTTCACATCTTTATTAACAATCAGAGCAAATGGAGCGATAGCTACTACGTGGTCAACCAAACCTTTGTCTTTGTACTCGTCGCCAGCTGCAACGTCGGAGTTACCGATATCGGAAGTGCCGTCAGCTACGTTTTTCAAACCAGTACCGGAACCACCAGCTGTTACGTTAACCGTTACCTTCGGATTTTTTTCCATAAACTCGGTGGAAGCTTGTTTTACCAAAGGAAGCAATGCGCTGGATCCAGATGCAGTTACTGTGCCAGTCAATTCAGCAGCCGGGTCAGGCTTTTTATCGCCAGCTGGCTGTGCGCCGTTTGTTGGTGCTTTAGTATCAGGAGCCGCTGTCTTCGTACCGCAAGCAGCAAGTACCCCCATTAAAAGAATTGCGATCAGTGCAAAGCTGAAACCTCTTTTCGAGAAATGTTTAAACATCTCTTCATGTCCTCCCTTTGTTTCGTTCGTTTTTTGTTTACTTTGACATCTTAACAAGCCAATGTAAAGTTTGAACCCGCAAAACGTAAACGGAATGTAAAAGTTATTTTTGTCGAATTTCGATTCTTTTTACATAAAATTGGTACTGTGTTAATAATCCCTTTCTATACTATAGGAAAAAGGATCTAGGACTTCGCTTCATGTTCTTGTTCCTTATATGAAGGAAAAATGGAGGGGTTATTCATGCGCACACAGACAAAGAAGCTGCCGACCATGTTTGATTTATCTTTAAAAATGAAGCTTGTTCTCGGAATGACCGCCATGCTCGCCTTGTTTCTGATTGCAGCGTTGTACAATTTGCAGCAGGTGGACAAGATGAAGGCTCATTTGAGCCAGCAGAACGATAAAGTAGAATTGAAGCTGATGGCGTTGGAATTAAAAGAAATGGTACAGGAATTAAACATCATTGCTTCAGGTCTTGAAATATCCAAGAAAGCAGACTACATACCTAAATATAATGAGAAAAGAACGATATTCGACGGAATGATCAAGAAAATCGGAGAGACGGCCACTACACCGGAGCAAGCCAAATGGCGCAGCAAGCTGATCTCTCTAACGGTTGAATATACGAATACGTTCGATGTCGCGGCGAAGCTCGTTCAGGACAATAAGCTTCCTTCGGCTGATTTGGATAAAAATATGGAGTATTTGTATAACGAGTCGCAAAAACTAATGGCTGACATTTTCATCAACGTTGATCAATTCTACATCTCCTACTCGGAGGATGCGGCACAAGCGATAGCAGATACCCAGACCTTGCTGGACCGGACCGTCATGGCGATGTGGATCGCATCCATTCTCGTTGTCATTTCCGGTGTCGCTATCGCTTACCTGCTAATTGGCTCGTTCGTTAAGCCTATCCGTAAATTGCAGCAGGCTGTACAAGCTATGGCGAGAGGCGACTTAAGGGCCAGAATAAACAGCAGCTCCAGAGATGAGCTTGGCGATTTAAGCCGCAGCTTCGATCATATGATCGATCAGGTCCGCAGCATGCTCTCGAATATGCAATCCATAGCTTCTGCGTTGTCCGAGCATTCCAGCTCCTTTCACAGCTTCTCGAGTTCTACGGCTATCGCCAACGCAGATATCATAAGAGCTATTCAGGAAATCTCGTCAGGCGCAGACCAGCAGGCTGGCCAGACGGAACGAAGCACCTACCTGATTGCAGAAGTCGAGCATGAGATTGAGAAAATAGCGGAGAATTCGATAACGATTCAACAAAAAAGCCGTGAAGCAGCCTTTAATACCCATCTCGGCTCCACCTCAATGGAAACGTTAAAGCATGCGTCGAAAACCTCGGAAGAAGTGCTGAACAAGGTATTCGCAGCGATGGAGAGCTTATCCGGCAGCACTGTGCAAATTCATCAAATCGTGAATACGATCACCGATATATCTCATCAAACCAATGTGTTGGCCTTAAATGCAGCTATTGAGGCGGCACGTGCGGGCGTACATGGACGCGGCTTTTCCGTCATCGCTGAAGAGGTCAGACAGCTGTCCGCTCAGACGAACGAATCGTCCAAGTCTATCGCCATCATTATTCGTTCGCTGCTCGAGCAAACCAAGGAGCTTGAATCGTATTTGAACGTCGCTAGACAATCAGTTGACCAGCAGAACAGCAAAATGATTGAAAGCATAGATGCCTTCCAGCATATTCGAGTGTCAATGGACATACTGTCCGAGCATATTGATCATATTCAGGAGCAGATCGGTGCAGCTAAGGAAATGAACGGCAAACTCGTCGATTCTGTACAGTTTGTAGCAGCCATCGCTCAAGAAACGGCGGCAGGCGTGGTAGAGGTCAATTCGACCTCTGTTCAGCAGGACTCCGCGATTCAGCTTATTGCTTCACAAGCAGATGATATCCTCGAATTATCGAGTAAGCTGTTCCATGAAATCAATCAGTTTCAAATTGCAGAAGGCACGGGTCAAGATTTGGAAAATAGTCACTACACTGCGGCTGAACCGAAAGGTGAAGCTGCATTATCGGATGTGATGAAACCGAATAGCGCAGTTGAAAATGAAGGAACTACGGTAGAACAGAAGTCGGAGGATGAAGTTAACCATAAGAAAGAAGAAGAGAAAAAACTCGTTACAGTATGAAAAAAGCTCGGCCCCAGTCTTCTATCCCTTAAAGGGAAGAAAGACCGGAGCCGAGCTTTTGTTACAACATAATAAGCATCCAGCATCCAATCATCATCTCTTATGCTTCCATGTGCCGAGAGTTGTATCTTCAGCAAGACTCACGTCAGGATTTTTGGACACTCCCAATCTCTGCGATGTGTAAATCCCTGTATGTCCGGAAAATAAATAGCTGACAATACATGCCAAAAACATATAGACTGCGGCCTCGGAGCCGAATAACTCGATTCCAAGCATAAAGCAGGCGATCGGGGTATTCGTCGCGCCGCAAAAGACAGCAATTAAGCCAAGACCTGCAAGAAACGGTCCTTGCAGCTGCAGCAGCTCCGACAGAGCATTGCCGAGCGCAGCCCCGATCACGAATAGCGGGGTCACCTCTCCTCCTTGGAAGCCCGCCCCCAGCGTAACGGAAGTAAAGATCAGCTTCCATAGAAAAGCGAACGTCGCTACGGGCTCATGGAACGAATCAGCCAACAGCGGTAAGCTTAAGCCCAGATAATCACGTGTACCTACGATGTACACTAGTGCAATAACGACGAGTCCACCCACGAAGCTCTTCATTACCGGATTCGGAAGCAGCCTAGTGAACAACTGCTTCAGCTTGTGCGTCAGCTCGCTGAAAAACAAACTGACGAGCCCAAAAACGATAGAAGCAACAATGACTTTCAACAATACGCTTGCCGTCAGAGGAGGAACCTGCCCCATGGCATAGTGAGCATGATGGACTCCCCACGCCGTCGTTACCGTATGACCAATGAAGCTGGCAACAAAACAAGGGAGGAGCGCTTCATAGCGGATCATCCCTATCGCTATGACCTCCAGCCCGAATACCGCTCCGGCAAGGGGCGTACCGAATACGGAGCCGAACCCCGCACTGATGCCGCACATCAGCAATATTTTCCGATCGTCCGGTGAGATTCGAATCCATTTACCGAGCCACTCTGACAAGCTCCCACCCATCTGAACAGCCGTTCCTTCACGGCCTGCCGAGCCTCCAAACAAGTGTGTCACGATCGTACCGCCAAGAACCAGCGGTGCCATTCGAAGCGGAATCGCTTCATTCCCTGCGTGAATTTGCTCCAGGATCAGGTTGTTCCCCTTGGAGCTGCTCTTACCGTATCTCCAATAGATCCAACTGACAAGTGCACCACCAAGAGGGAGCAGAAAAAGCAGCCAAGGTAAGTTCATTCTCGCTTGTGTAGCGGCATCCAGACTCAGCAGAAACAAAGCCGAAGCGGAACCGGACAAGCATCCCACTACGCTTCCGATCAACAGCCATTTCAGCATGTACCTGATAATACCGTAATGAAGCTGCCCTGAGGCAGCAAATCTGGTCCATCGTTCCATCTACAATTATCATTCCTTACTTGAAATAAACAGGGATACCTGTATCCAACTATTGACCTTCCCGTATCTTTTCCTACCCTGCTATCATACCGTCCCCACTTATGAAGGCGCAAGCAGCAATGATGAAACTTGTCGCACGAACTATAATATTTTGACCTTTCTCCTACATTGCTCCTCTTATTGACAACGCCGATTGAAAGATTGTCGCATCCATGATGATTGCCGAGAAAAACTACTTTCTTTAGCGAATGGACACTACCTTTGTCACCCTTGCAGGGACTCGTAAGGAAGGAGCGAATAGCTAGTATATGAAAGATTAAGGAACAGAACGGAGGATGCGATGATGGAATTTGTATCTACAAAAGAAGTCGCTCAGAGGATGGGGGTAAGCCCCACCACGATCAAACGTTGGGTTGCCTTTTTTCAAGGTTGGTTTCAAAAGGATGAGCTTGGACATTACATTTTTTCTCCCCAAGATATAGAACGCCTAAAAGATATTCATGAGCAGCTTCAGCAAGGTAAGACGATGCAAGCCATTCTTGACTCGGATTCAACCGCTGAGAAACCAGCAAAACGATCTGAGCCTGTTCACTCTTTTCATGTTACGGACGAGCTTTTGCAGAGAATTAACCAACTGGAGCTTCAGCTTGCCAAAAAAGCGGATGACATCGTCTCCATGCAAATATTACAGCACCGAACCGAGCTAGAAGAGATTCGGAAAACGGTCCAGACCTTGGCAGAAGATATTGAAAACATCCAACGCTCCCTTTCCCGTCATTCCGAACGCACCCTCGCCAGCCTGCGTGAAACGCCGAAAGCAAGCAAGAAAAAAAGCTTCATCAGCGCGCTGTTCAGCTTCTTTTAATTCCCCGACTCTTTTTATTACTCTCACATGTACAGGAAAAGCCCTGCACTCCACCAACTGGAAATGCAGGGCTTTTCAAACGATAGCTAAAGCTCTACTTAGTGATTTGAACAACCTCAACACGCTGTCCTGTACGGATGGAATCCATAATCGCTTGGGTGAACGCCATATAACGAGCTCCGTCGGTGAAAGATGGATTACCTTTCGTCCCGTTACGCACGGCTTGAATGAAATCCTGTTCTACCGTCCATTCTTTACGCAAAGCATCTGGTACCTCCACCTTCCGTTCTCCTCCCCCCGTATTCAACACGACATGTGTGCCCTCGGGGTAGCAGGTCAATGTACCTTTACTTCCGTAGATCGTCAACTGACCGCTGCCGCCTAGAACGGCCCCCGTGAACAAAGCTGTCAACAACGGGCCTTTGGCAAACTGACCGAGAACTGTAACCGAATCCGGCAGCTCCACTCGACTCTTGCCTTCTGAGTCCTTTGGCCGTTCCTCAACCCAGATTCGTCCGTCCGCACAAAGCGATTGTAAGGAGCCGAACCACTTATTCAGCACCTCACCCATAATCCCCACGTCCAGCACATTAATTCCTTGCAAATCCGCTCTCTGTCTCCAATAAAGCGGCTTTTGCGCATCCGCATACTGTGATGACGGGTGTGTTAGATGGACATGCCGAACTTCGCCTAACTCCCCATCCTGCAGCACCTGCATAACATAGGGTTCCACTTTCATATAGTTAGGCGGTGGACAAAGCATCGTCGTTAGATCCGTAGACTCATCCTGCTTAAGCATTTCCAGAGCCTCGTCAAGATTCAATGCCATACGCGCTTGAGAGAAAACATGCTTCCCTTTGGAGATGCAATATTCCGATATTTCTTTATGTAAGATCGGAGGCGTGCATATAAATACCGCATTTACCTCAGAATCATCTACGACTTCCTGCCAAATCCGGTAAGCTTTACGAAAGCCGAACTGCTCTGCAGCCTGCTGCGCATTCTCATATCTGCGGTTAGCTACAGCTGTCAGCTCAACACCCTCTATTTGTTTTAAATTGGGCAAATGTCGTGATTTGGCGATTCCGCCCGCCCCAATCATACCGATGCGAATGTTCATGGTCAATCAACCTCTTTTCTTTGAATAATGGCTGCATTTCTATCCGTATCTTACCTCATCTGCGCTTCAATTTCCTCTTTTATCATAATCAATCCATAAAGAGTTTGAAAGAGTAATAGACCAAAATATTTCACTTCTATTTGGTCGACAATTCACGACAAAATCATCCACTTCGCTTATAATAGATTCATAGATTGATAGACATAATAAGGTGAGTGGATGGAATGAGTAAGTACGCGGCAAGCATCATTATTTTTATTTTCATTTTCATGGCGGGATGCGGACAAAAACCGGTAAAAGAGGAAACGAACGCTCCTGCTGCTCCAGCAACAAACACAGCTCTTAGCTCCCCAGCGATTAGTCAAACCTCCATGAACACGGAAGTCGTCCATCACAGCGCTAAGGTAGTTAATCAGGTTAAAATGACCGATAAACGAGTCGCTTTAACGTTTGATGACGGTCCGGACAACAAGTATACGCCGCGAGTACTGGATATTTTGAAAAAAAATCAGATTCACGCCACCTTCTTCCTGATCGGCGAAAATGCGCAAAGGCACCCTCAGGTGATTAACCGCATCCTTCAAGAAGGACATAGCATCGGAAATCATTCCTGGGATCACCAAAATCTGTCCAAGCAGACGATCGAGCAAATCCAAAGTGAAATCGGAAGGACCGACGAGCTGCTGAAGAGTATAGCGGGACAAGATCCAGTGCTTTTCCGGGCTCCCTATGGAGCCGTATCCCCCGACGTATTGGAAGCTGCAGGCTCCGCAGGGCATCAGGTCATCATTGGATGGTCCGTCGACACGTTGGACTGGAAAGGCAAATCAGCTGCTGAAATTATGAATTGCGTGAAAAAGGAAGTTCGACCAGGAGGCATTATTCTACAGCATTCCTCCGGTGGAAAAGGTGGAAATCTGAATAATACGATAGAGGCCCTACCGCTAATTATTGCCTATCTAAAAGATAACGGATATTCGTTTGTCACTGTACCCGAGCTTCTGGCTTACGATCATAACGCGAATCAATAGCGTAAATCTCCTGCTGAAAAAGGCTGCTTGACCGTTAACGGAGCATGCAGCTTTTTTGCTGTTCAATCCCTTCCTTGGATTGAAATAAATCCGTCGAAAAGTCAACTGCAAAAACGTTGCCAAACCGATGCCCCGCCCCGAATTTTCCCTTATGTTCATAGCCTACAGGTGTGCTATACTAGGATGGTATTTACAAAATTTTAATATAGATAATGTGGTGATATAAATGGGGGAGCTGCAGCTTGCAGTTCGCAATCAGGGGATTAAAGTGGCACGGCGGTTGCCCATGGTTGTATGGTCCTTATGGATCGTTTTTTTAGTGGAGTTAATGAGCAGGGGCGGCTGGGGGGACACGTTCAGCTGGACGTTCCATGCGATGCCGGAGCTTTTTCTTAACACTCTGGTTGTTCTTGGTGTTCTTTTTCTAATAACCGCCATCACAGGCAGAGTCCGTCTCTCATTCTGGCTGGTTGCTACGATCTTTCTCATCATGGGTTTGATCAGCGGAGTCAAGCTTAGTATTCTGGGCGTTCCGTTCCTGCCATGGGATCTGCTCTTAACGAGCGAAACGCAGGATATGGTTCAATACGTAAGCGGTCTTCTTAATTTTACAGTCATTTCGGGCATCATTGCTTTCATAGCGATCAGCTTGTTATTGCTGTATAAGCTCCCACGGCTCCGGTTTCCTTTCCTTATTCGCTGGAAGCACCGTTTAGTCTTGGGGATCGCCTCTATTCTCCTGCTGGGTTCCATTTATAATGACGGTTCTTTATCTTTGAAAACATGGACCAAGGTACAAAACCTGGCTTGGGATCAAACGGAAAATGTTCGGACGAACGGTTTTCTATTGTCCACGATGATGAATTTGAAATTTCTTTTTATGAGCCAACCGGATGGTTATGATGCGGACACCATACGCAATGTAGCTTCAGGCGTAACCCCAGCCGTTACTGAGCCTGGAGAGGTTAAGCCTAACATTATCGTCGTTCTCAGCGAATCCTTCTGGGATGCGACTCAGATCAAAGATATTTCATTTAGCCGCGACCCGCTTCCGTTTTATCACGAATTGACTTCGAAATATAGCAGCGGCACTATGCTTTCCCCTCAATATGGAGGCGGAACGGCCAATGTAGAATTCGAGGTGCTGACAGGTAATTCGATGCGTTTCTTGCCTCAAGGCTCGATTGCGTACAATCAATATATTAATAAAGATATCGATTCGCTGGCGGGCATCTTGTCGCGTCAAGGCTATAAAACGACGGCTATCAACCCGTTCCACAGCTGGTTTTATAATAGCAAAAAGGTATATGAGAAGTTCGGATTTTCCAAATTTATTTCACAGGAATTTATGAAATCGGACTATGAAGGACCTTATCTCGCCGATCGTGAAGTAGCAAGACAAATATTTGATGCTAGTGCGCGGACCGATGGTCCTGACTTTATTTTTGCCAATACGATGGAGAATCATTATCATTATTATCCAGGCAAATTTAAGGAGAATACGATTGAAGTCTCAGGCGTCAGCGGCGAGTCCAAAGGCTTGCTGGAAACCTATGCCCAAGGACTACTGGGTGCGGATGATATGTTGAAACGCATGGTAACCCACTACGAAAGCATCGATGAACCAACAATTATCGTGTTCTTCGGGGATCATTTGCCAAGCTTGGGCGACGATTATAAGGCCTATAAAGATAGCGGTTATTTGAAAGAGAATGATCCAGATTTTCTTGATAAAATGTACCGTGTCCCTGTATTGGTGTGGAACAACTACTTGCATGCGCCAAAAGACAACATCAATATGAGTCCCTCGTTCCTTGGTCCTTACACTTTGAAATTAGCGCAAAGACCTGGTAGTTACTACACGGATTACTTGTATCAGCTTTCACAGCGCATTCCGGTTATTCCTCCTGAGAATCGCTATGCAGACATGAAAATAAGCAAGGACAGCTTGAAAACCTATGAAAGACTGCAATACGATATTATATTCGGACAACAGTTCGGCTACGATGGTCTGAAGAACAAAATTCATGACAGCAATTATACGCTTGGTACAGGTTCCATGGTTATTAACGGAGTTCAAACAGAGCCTTCCAAAGACGGCGACATATTAAAAATTACCGGTGCTAATCTTCCTTATAACAGCATCGTAAATATTAATGGGGAGCAGGTTGCAACCCAATGGTCCAGTGATAAGGAACTGACAGCTCAAATTCATACGGATAAGAACAAGCCGACTCCATCTCCTTTAAAGCTTGAAATCATCGTGAAGGATTCGAAAAATGCCATTATAGCCAAATCCAATGAATACGATTATTCGCAAAAGGCCGTTGGGGTTAAGTAATTCCAACACCAACAAGCTCGGTTAGAACGCCGCTTTCAAGCAGCTGATCTGACCGAGCTTGTTTTATTTTAACCTCCTGATCAGTAGTCTGTTTGTACAGGCTGCTCCTGTTCCTTCTGATGCTGACGCTTCTCCATGATTTTGCCTACAGCGATAACCAATACAGCCAGAGCAATCGGAATAGCAATGTGCAGCGTCGGACTAAGTGACTCTACGGCATGCCCCACCATCTTATCGTTAAGTATCATTTCTCCTGATGTGTAGCCCAGAAGGCCGACTCCGAGCAGCACAATAACAGGAAACCGGTTCATTAAATTCATCAACAGCTTGCTTCCCCAAATGATCAACGGGATGCTGAACGCAAGTCCAAATCCGATTAGCAGGAAATTACCCGCCGCAGCGCCTGCTACCGCAAGCACATTGTCCAGGCTCATGACCAAGTCAGCAATTACGATCGTTTTTATCGCCGCTCCGAGCTTATGGCTCGACTCCAACTTTTCTTCGTTGTCCTCATGCTTCATCAATTTAATTGCAATCCATAAAAGCAGCACGCCCCCCGCCAACTGAACGTAGGGGATCTGCAGCATCCATACGGCAACGAACGTCAATATAACCCTTAGTACTATAGCACCCAAGCTTCCTAAGAAAATAGCCTTTTTCTGCTGCTCCTGCGGCAAATTACGGCACGCCAACGCGATAACAACCGCGTTGTCTCCGCTTAACACGATATTGATAAAGATGATTTGCAAAAGTCCTAACAGCAACCATTGAACATCCATAGCGGGTAATTCCTTTCCTGTTTATTGTAGCGCAGAGCTACGCGAAGAGCAGTTTGGACGCATAGACGACCGCCGCAACGGTCATACTGCTTAAAAATGTGGAAAGAAGCACCGTCTGTGCCGCATATTCCGGGTCATTCCCATACTCCAGCGCAAATACGGCGCTGTTCCTTGAGGTCGGATAAGAGCTAGCGATGAATAACGCCTGAGCGGCGGTTCCCTCCAGACGAAGTGCCCAGATTAAGCAAAGGGCTATAGCCGGTGAGACGAGTAATCGGCCGATCAAGCTCATTGCAAGCGGTAGGCTTATCCGATTGAAACGTAAATAAGCGCTCTGCGCTCCCAATGTAATCAAGGCTATGGCCAAAAAAGCATTGGACACATTCTGAATCGGGCTCCATAGAAAAGTGGGAATCGGTACTTTCAGAGCCTTCAATCCGAGTCCCAGCAAAAAGGCATACACGATCGGATTCTTCAGCAGCTCCTTGACCATTTTGTTTCCTTGACTTTGAGCAGAGACAGCGTTGGCTAAACCAAAGGTGTTCGTCAGCAGGTTCTGATAAATCGTTACGATAACCTGAACGGACAACCCTATTGGATTATTATGAAACACAAGCTGACTGACCGGAAGCCCGAAATTGCCCGAATTATACAGGACTACACTGTTGGTGAAGGTCGAGGAGAGACTACGGTTGAAGCCAGCGGTCCTTGATACCCCTATGCTGATTACAATCAGACAGCAGCTCTGAAGCATCAAAAAACCAACAATATGAAGCAATGTTCCTCCCGCCAAATCACTTTGATAAATATTGACGAAGCTTACGGTAGGAAGCAGGAAATAGGTATTGATTTTGGAGAGCGTATTCAAATCAAATTTGAACGTGCGATGCAGCAGAACGCCTACTCCTATTAAAAGAAATACAGGAAAGATGACATTCAGTAAAATTAGAAATAATACATTCATATGGGTTCTCCCTGAAAAAAAGAATACCTTTTACAAAGGATAAGCAGCAGACGCAGGCTTCTTACCGCCGCGCACTGCCGCTTACGTTCATCCTATCCTTCTTCATTGACCAATACATTCTTCCCTCTCATCTTGAGGATAAGAGGAATCGTGATCCAGAGCAGCCCTATGATGAGGAAAACAAGGGATACCGGCTTTTGCAGAAAAATCATAAAATCCCCGTTGGAAATCGTCAGTGCTCTGCGCATGTTATTTTCCATCATCGGACCCAAAATTAGGCCGAGCACAAGCGGAGCCAACGGATAATCGTTCTTTGCCAGAAAGTATCCTACAAGGCCGCAGCCCATAATGAGCAGCAGATCGAACGTCGAGTATTGCACCGCGTACACACCGAATACCGAGAACACAATAATCAAAGGAATCAAATATTTCGTCGGCGTCTCGATCACCTTGGCGAATACTTTGACCAGAGGCATGTTAAGAACGAGCAGCATCAGGTTACCGACAAACATACTTGCGATAACTCCCCAAGCAAGCTGGGGATGGTCCTGAAATAGTAGCGGACCCGGCTGCACATTATACATAATGAAGGCTCCCATCAAAATGGCTGTCGTGCCGGAGGAGGGAATACCGAGACTAAGCAGCGGAATCATAGCTCCGCCGGAAGCAGCATTGTTGGCGGACTCAGGTGATGCCACACCTTCGATAGCCCCTTTTCCGAATTTCTCCGGATTTTTGCTGATCTTCTTCTCTACGATATAGGCGAAGAAGGAGGCTAGAATGGCACCCGCGCCTGGCAGCAGTCCTATGAAGAATCCTAGTACCGACCCACGCGCGATGGGAGCTGCGCTGTCCTTCAAATCTTTTTTAGTCGGCAAGATTCGATTAATCTTGGCCAGCTCACCATCGTTGCCTTCGCGTTCCAATATCGTCTTGAACACTTCACCCACCGCAAAGGTACCTACAGCGACAGTCAGAAATTCCAAGCCTTGATAGAGCTCAGGAACATTAAATGTGAAGCGGGCGACGCCAGATACGTTGTCGATGCCGATGGTGGCAAGCAGCAGACCGAATGCGGTCATCATTAATGCTTTGACCATCGATTTGCCCGCCAAACCGCTAATGGCCAGAAGCCCCAGCACCATCAGCGAGAAATATTCGGCAGGGCCGAATTTGATCGCTACGGCAGATAACGGACGTGCGAGAAAGATCAAGCCGACCAGCGAGATAAGGCCCGCCGCAAAGGAACCAATGGCTGAGATCGCCAGAGCTGCTCCCGCCCTGCCCTGTTTGGCCATTTGGTAGCCGTCAAGCGTCGTTACAACGGATGAAGATTCACCCGGGGTGTTCAGCAGAATTGAAGTCGTGGAGCCTCCGTACATAGCTCCGTAATACACCCCTGCTAGCAAAATGATCGAGCTTGTAGCCGCTTCTTCCGGCCCCAATCCGCTTGTCATTGTAGCTGTAATCGGGATCAGCAGCGCCACGCCGCTCATCGGACCAATGCCCGGCAGTACTCCGACGACCGTCCCTATTAGTACGCCCAAGAAGACAAACACCAGATTGTGCCACTGCATCGCTGTTCCCAGACCATGAAGCAAATAATCAATCGTGCTCAATTTCATTACCTCCTGCAAGCATATGCATGAACCTATGCTTCTTCCTTAAGCTTGTAATCTAAGATAAGCCTAACCAAGTTGGAAAACCGGGAAGAGAACCATCCAGCACGTTGACATACAGAAAATACACGCCGTACGAAAAGGCTGCGGAAATGAGCAGCGAGATCCAGATTCCCCCTCTTTGCATCGTCTGAAAGCCTATGAGCAGGAAGAAAAACGTCGATATGACGAAACCGATATCCTCTAGAAAATAAGCATATAGAACAGCCGTTGCAAAAATAATGCCGAAACGCTTGTAGTCCAAATCCTGCTTCTTTTTCTCCGCCTGCTGCCTCCGAAATGTTTCATAAATGAGTCTAAGGCTCATTAGGGAAAGGAACGCTCCCAGTACCATGGGAAAGATGTTCGCTCCGACATTGCTTCCGTACGCGCTTGTCGATATGCTGCGGCTCCCGATGACGAAGGCGGCACCTATCGCGAGAAAGACAATTCCGGCATAACGGTCGAACGTTGTATTCATTTACAATCCTCTCCTTACTTTTGCATACCCAAAGCGGTCAAAATATCTTTGACTTGCGTCTCCTGAGCGGTTAAATATGCTTTGAAATCATCCGCTTTTTTGTAGTCGGTTTCCCAATTATTGGCCTGCATTTCTTTTTTCCATTGGTCGGATTCTACCATTTTCTTAAGGGAGTCATCCCAGAATTTCTTCGCGTCCGCACTCATTTCTTTGGGACCGAAAATACCGCGCCAGATGAGGAATTCAGCATCAATCCCCTGCTCCTTCAATGTAGGAACATCCTTCATGCTGCCTCCAAGTCGCTGCGGCGCTAACACACCCAGCACCTTGATTTTACCTGCCTTCAAATATTGATCGAGGGAGGAGGCATCAGTACCAAGGACGTCTGCGTTGCCGCCAAGGAGGGCTGTAAGTGCTTCACCGCCGCCATCATAGGACACATATTTTACTTTCTTCGGGTCAATCCCGTACTTGAATGCAGGCAGAATCGAAACCAGATGATCCATGGAGCCAGGCGCCGAGCCTCCTGCAACAGTCAGCTTAGTCGGATCGGCTTTCATATCGTTAAGCAAGGACTTCAGATCGTTATATTTGGAATTAGCGGCAACGGCAATCGCGCCGTAATCTTTGGTCAATTGAGCCAGCGGAGTGGTGTCCTTGAAGCCGAATGGCGTATTGCCCTCTTTCTTCAAATTATTGATCAAAATCGGCGGTGAGCTAACGAACAGCTTGTGGTTGTCCTTCACATCCTTGGTGGCATACTCGGCCATGAAGACCGTGCCCCCTCCACCTGGCTTGTTCTCGACTGTAATGGGCTTATCTAAAGCTTTGGTCTCAGACAATACTTTGGCAATGGTTCGCGCTGTCATATCCCAGCCGCCTCCTGCTCCGGAAGGAGCGATCAAGCTAAGCGCCTTCTCCGGATACTTCGATGCCGATTGCTGAGGTGTATCCTTGCCCTTCTCTCCACCTGAAGCGGCAGGCTTCGAACCTGCATTGCCACAGGCAGCCAAGCTAATAGCCAACAAACCGATAGAAGTTATCTTTAACGACGATGTCCAAACGTTTTTCATATGCAAACCCCTCCATTTTTTTACTATGACCACTATTTGTATGCGCTTTCTTTAAACGTTTTCAGAATAACACCGGAACCGAAATTATAAAAGTTTAACAAAATTAATTTATATTAACTCTTTTGTGAGCATTTTGTTCATATTGTTCATGGCATCCTGAGGCCTGATTTCCTCAAAATGAGAGCGCTTTATGATACAATAAATAAGTAAAAAATCACCCTTTCACAGCATTGCCCTACACAACTCTATAAAAGCGGGGTGTCCGGTTTCATGCGGCTTCAAACCAAGCTCATTCTTATTATCTGCTCGCTTCTCGCTTTAGTTATTGTCAGCCTTGGGGGCATTTTCTACTATATAACGACTTCTGTATTTGAAGATCAGATTGGTAACCGGGCGCTTAAGGTTGCTGAAACGATAGCGCTCATGCCTGAAATTCGCCGGGCTTTTCATGAGCCCAATCCATCGGATATCATTCAACCCATTGTCGAGACAATTCGCGAAAAAATCGATGCCGAATACATCGTTGTTGGCAATCGTGAAGGAATCCGTTACTCTCATCCTGTAACTGATCGAATAGGCAAAGAGATGGTCGGTGGAGACAATGGTCCCGTTCTCGAAGGCCAATCCATCATTTCCAAAGCTATCGGTTCTTTAGGTCCCTCTTTGCGAGGAAAAGCTCCCGTCTATGATGAAAACGGTTACGTAATAGGAATTGTATCCGTCGGCTTTCTGACAGAGGATATCGATCACATCAACGATATATATCAATTAAGAGTGGAATGGATATCAATGATCGTTCTTGCCGTCGGTATCGCCGGAGCGATACTTATTGCAAGAAGCGTGCGGCGTTCCATTCATGGCCTGGAGCCTGAAGAAATCGGCGCTCTATATACCGAGAAGCAGGCCATTCTCGAATCGATTCGCGAAGGCATTATTGCTGTAAATCGCAAAGGCATAGTTACTCTCGCCAACCGGTATGCTTTGCAGCTCCTGGAGCTGCCCGAGAATGCCAACATTGCCGGCAAGCATATTGAAGAGGTTATTCCTAATACCCGGCTTCATGAGATCGTCCGTACCGGCAAGGCCGAAGTGGACCGTGAAATGTTAATTGGCGATCATGATGTTGTCGTCAACCGCGTACCTATTATCGACGTGAACTCTCAGGTTACGGGTGCCGTATCGAGCTTTCGCAGCAAGTCGGAGCTGTACCGTCTGGCCGAGGAATTGTCTCAAGTGAAACGATTTGCCGATGCGCTTCGGGCGCAGACGCATGAATTTTCCAATAAGTTATACGTCATCTCCGGTTTGATTCAGCTTGAATCTTATCAGGAAGCCGTTGAGCTTATTTCACGGGAAGTAGATGTTCATCAAAATTTCGTGCAGTTCATTATGCGAGAAATTCCAGATCCAATGATCGGCGGACTCCTGATCGGCAAATACAATCATGCTCAGGAGTTGAAGTTGTCCTTCGAGATTGACCCTGAAAGCTCTTTTCAAGATATCCCTGAGCAGGCAGACCGCAATCTGCTTGTTACTATCATCGGGAATTTAATCGACAACGCCATGGAAGCGGTTCTAGCTGAAGATAAATCAGAGAAGCAAGTCAAGCTGTTTATGACGGATCTGGGAGAAGACCTCATCATTGAATGCGAGGATAATGGGATAGGCATTCCAGAGGAGATAGCGAACGCCGTATTCGAGAAAGGCTATTCCACCAAGCAGGGACAGCATCGCGGAATCGGTCTCTCCCTCGTGCTCCATGCAGTAGGCAAGCTGAACGGCTACATTACATTTCATAGAAATCCTATCGGTGGCACCATATTTACTGTAGCGATTCCGAAGAAAACCGATCTCGGGCAAAAGGGGGAATTGCAATGACGGTTCAATGCCAAATACCGACTGTTGAAGTGCTGGTTATAGAGGATGATATTCGGATCGCCGAAATCAATCGGCGATTCATAGAGAAGGTAGAAGGATTCCAAGTGGTCGGCATTGCGACCGATGAATCACAGGCCATGGAGCAATTGGACATATTGCGGCCTCATCTTGTTCTGCTGGACATCTACTTGCCCGGCTCTAATGGACTCGATATTTTACAATATATTAGGCAGCACTACCGGGATACCGATGTCGTGATGATTACTGCTGCCAAAGAAGTTGACGCGATCCGTGAAGCTGTACGCAGCGGCGCTTTCGATTACATTATGAAGCCGCTTATCTTTGATAGGCTGCAGGAGACGTTAATCCGCTATCTCGACTTTCACCGCGAGCTGAATCGGTTGAACGAGAACGGAACCATCAGCCAAAGTGATGTCGACCGGCTGCTATCGGGGTCCACGAAGAAGGAATCCGGGCCGGATACCTCCTTTCTACCCAAGGGGATCGATAAGCTGACGCTGGTCAAAGTGACCCAAACCATCTCGCGCGCACCTGACGGCCTGACAGCTGATCAAATTGCCAAAATGATCGGCGTCAGCCGCTCCACAGGACGGCGCTATCTGGAGCATTTGGTCAGTCTTGGCGGAGTATACGCCGATCTCTCCTACGGAGTCGTTGGTCGGCCCGAGCGGGTGTATCGACAGAAGAAATAAAGCGACGCCTCATATTAAATCCAGAGCTCATTGTAAAAATAGCCTTGGCCGACTAACGGCCAAGGCTATTTGCATACGAGCGCATCGGATGCGATTCGCAATTAGTGGCCCATCATCATCGCCGGGTCGGATTGGCCGCGCCTGCGGTTCCGTCTTCTTCCTGCTGCTTCAGTTTACGCAGAAGGAGCGACAGTGCGACACCCGCGGTCACGAGGCACGCGGACAGGAAGAACGTGTCGCCGCAATCCGCGGGCGATGGCGTCAGCGGATTTGCTTCCGCTTCCGCGCTTGACTTCATCATTTCGTAACCCTTTCTTCATCGTTTCACCACAAATTATGTGAATTAAATCACATACATATTTTATACTAACAATAAGGGAAAAGGTTAAGAATAAACCCATATCCTACCTACATAAGGAGCTGATCGAAGATGATGTCCTACGATCCGGCGGTGTACAGCCGCATATTAACAGGGCTTACCCTGGGTTTCCACATCCTGTTTGCCACCATCGGTGTGGGTGTGCCTGTGATGATTGCCATCGCGGAGTTTCTCGGGATCAAGCTGAAGGACCCGCATTATATTTTACTAGCACGCCGCTGGGGCCGTGGCTTCGTTATTACGGTTGCTGTTGGTGTTGTGACCGGAACTTCCATTGGAATGCAATTGAACCTGCTATGGCCAAGCTTCATGCAAATTGCCGGTCAAGCTATCGCATTGCCATTGTTCATGGAAACCTTCGCTTTTTTCTTCGAAGCTATTTTTCTAGGCATTTATTTATATACTTGGGATCGTTTCCGCAATCCATGGGTCCATTTCGCAATTTCCATCCCGGTAATTATCGGATCCTCCTTGTCCGCTTTTTTTATTACCGTGGTGAACGCATTTATGAATACGCCCCAAGGCTTCAAGCTGGAGGGACGGACGATCATCGATATCGACCCGTGGGTCGCTATGTTCAATCCGGCAACTCCAACCAAGACAGCGCATGTGCTGTCCTCCGCTTACATGACCAGTGCCTTCCTGTTGGCCGCTATTGCCGCTGTATCCCTGCTGGCCGGCAAGAAGCATGCTTATTATAAGAAAGCATTGAAGCTGACGATGCTGGCCGGACTTGTATTCTCTCTGCTTACCGCTGTGATCGGAGATATGTCCGGTAAATTCCTTGCCGAATATCAACCGGAGAAGCTCGCAGCTGCGGAATGGCACTTCGAAACAAGCGCACAAGCACCGCTTGTACTCGGTGGATTTCTCAATGAAAATCATGAAATCCATTATGGGCTTAAGCTGCCGTTCGCCCTTAGTATTCTCGCCTTTGGCAAGCCGAGTGCCGTTGTGACCGGATTGAACGATATTCCTCCGGATGAACGTCCACCGCTATATATCCACTATCTGTTTGATATGATGGTTTCTATAGGGAGTTTGCTAATCGTTCTTTGCTTAGCGTACATCCTGTTCGCACGAAAAGCACGCCGCTCCGAGGGACGTGAGCTGCCACGATGGCTGCTGCGATGTATTGTAGCAGCCGGTCCCCTTGCTATGCTTGCAATTGAATGCGGATGGATACTAGCCGAAGTAGGTCGACAGCCTTGGATATTACGCGGTTACATGCGAACCGCCGAAGGAGCTACCACATCCGGTAATGTGGACTGGATGCTGCTGCTTTTCGCTCTTCTTTACATCGTTCTGGGATTCACCGTGTGGGCCGTTCTCCGCAAAATGTTCAAGAGTAACTCAGCCGAGCTGGAATTAACCGGCCGCGGTATCGAAGGAGGCGAAGCTCAATGAACATTGAAATTATCGGAATCACCGTACTTTGGATATTCCTATACGGATATTTGATCGTTGCCTCGATTGATTTCGGTGCAGGCTTTTTCAGCTATTACAGCATGATAACGGGCAGGAAGCATCTCGTCCACGGCATCATCGAGCGTTACTTGTCTCCCGTGTGGGAGGTAACAAATGTATTTCTCATCTTCTTCATGGTAGGAATCGTCGGCTTCTTCCCCGATACCGCTTATTACTTAGGTACTGCACTGCTCCTGCCTGGCAGCATTGCGATCATCCTGCTGGCTATCCGCGGCTCGTATTACGCCTTCAGCAATTACGGCTCCAAGGACAACAGCTTCTATTTGCTGCTCTACGGGAGCAGCGGTTTGTTCATTCCCGCTTCACTCTCTATCGTATTAACTCTTTCAGAGGGAGGGTTTATTCAAGAGCAGGACGGGCAAGTCGTGCTTCTTTATGGAAAGCTGTTCACCAGTGCTTACGCCTGGTCAGTCGTTATACTGTCGCTAGTCAGCATCCTGTTCATTTCTGCTGCGTTCCTGACATACTACGCGAACAAAGCCAAGGATTACAAAGCGATGGAGGTGCTGCGCGGCTTCGCTATCGGTTGGAGTGCTCCAACCATTCTGGCCAGCCTGCTCGTCTTCTTCGCAATATACCGGCATAATCCATGGCACTTTGAGAACATGCTTCACTACGCCTGGATGTTCGTGCTATCACTGGTGTGCTTCTTGTTCGCAACCTATTTCATTTGGAAGCGACAAAGACTTGGGTTAGCTTTCATCCTGGTTATGCTGCAGTTTGCTTTTGCCTTCTTCGGCTATGGAGCTGCGCATTTGCCGTATATTCTGTATCCTTTCATCTCGATACATGAGAGCGTGACGAGCCCGGAAATGGGAATTGCTCTGATCATTGCCTTTATCGCAGGTCTGCTGCTCCTTATCCCATCGCTTTACCTGTTGATGAGACTGTTTTTGTTCAATGCCGCCTATGTTCAAGGCAAGTCAGGCAAGTGACGAGCTACAGCCCAACATAGATATGCTAAAAAAGCCCGAGCGTCTTCCAACGGAAGGAACTCGGGCTTCTTCATGCTATGCGGCGGAGCATTTAGTCGAAATACACAGCTTTACCCGTCTTAGATGATTCGTAAATGGCTTCTAAAATCTCCGAAACAACACATGCCTGCTCCGGCGTAACGATTGGCTCTTTATCCTGCTCTACAGCTTCAAGCCACAAGCGCATTTCCAGATCAGCCGGGCTTTCTTTTTTCCCGTCATAGAAATCGACGCCTTTGGCATCCAGCTGGATTTGATTCATGAACAAACGGCTATGCTTCTCTCCGTTAATGCGCAGCCCGTCCTGCATATCGGCTCCGCCTTCGGTACCGCAAAGTGTTGTCTTGGCCTCGCCCGTTTGCAGCATGTTGATCGCCCAGCTCGATTCCAGTACGATGGTCGCACCATTCTCCATCGTAATCATCCCAAATGCGGAATCTTCGACCGTAAATTTCTCCGGATCCCACGATCCCCAGGCATTAGCGGCATTCTTCTTATGGGACAGCTTATGAAACGCAGTGCCCAGCACAGCTTTCGGTTTGTAATTGTCCATCATCCACAGCGTAAGATCCAAAGCATGCGTCCCGATATCGATCAGCGGACCTCCACCCTGCTTTTCTTCATCCAAGAACACGCCCCATGTCGGTACGGCACGGCGGCGTATCGCATGAGCCTTCGCATAATAAATCTCTCCGAGCTCTCCGTCAGAGCACAGCTGCTTCAAATATTGGCTGTCCGAACGGAACCGGTTCTGGTAGCCAATCGTCAGCTTTTTGCCGGTACGTTTTGCCGCTTCTACCATCCTACGTGCATCGGCAGCTGTTTTAGCCATTGGCTTTTCACACATCACATGCTTGTCCGATTCAAGCGAAGCAATCGAGATTTCCGCATGAGAGTCATTAGGCGTACACACATGTACAATATCGATAGAGCTATCATTCAACAGCTCTCTATAGTCCTCATATACTTTCGCATCGGGAGCACCGAAATTAGCAGCAGCCTTATGGGCCTTTTCCAATACAATATCGCAAAAAGCGACCATTTCTACGTTAGCTTGATTTTTCAAAGCCGGCATATGCTTTCCTTTGGCGATACCGCCGCAACCAATAATTCCTATTCTAAACGTTCTAGACATTCTTAATCATCCTCCTTGGGTAAGCGTCCTTTGTATGGAACTGCTTCTTACTAAGCCATAGTATAGTGAAGAATGCCTCGAAAAGATATTTCTAATCTGGCTGATATTATATCCGATTTTGCCATGAAATAAAGATAAATTCCCAAGCCTCCCCTCTTTATCCAGTCGTCACGAATCGACAGGAATTTCCCGGGAAATGGAAGCTGAATACAAAAAAGAAGCGTCTACCCTGCACAGGTTCGCTTCTGCTTGTTTTGTTTATGCTTTTTTCCCGGAGGAAGTGACGAGCTTGTAGCCGACTCCACGAATGGATTCGATTTGCACGCTTTGCTGATTCATCTCCAGCTTTTTGCGCAGCGAGCTTACATGTACGTCCACCGTACGTTGTCCGCCGATATAGTCGAAGCCCCATACGATATTCATCAGGTCATCCCGAGTAACGACAACCCCAGGCCTCTGCACCAGATAGAGAAGAACCTCGAACTCCTTGGGTCTCAGCGGAATTGATTCACCGTTCAGCATGACTTCATATTTTTCCGGATAAATATATAAATCTCCTGCGTTTATGACTTTCTCTCCGGTCGTGTTCTTATCCTGCAGTTGATCCTCAGACATCGTTCTTCGCAGTACCGCCGATACTCTTGCCAGCAGCTCCGCTACACCGAATGGCTTTGTAATATAGTCATCAGCTCCGTATTTCAAGCCTTGAACGACTTCTTCCTCGGCATTGCGGGCCGTCAAAATAATTACAGGCGTTTTATTTCCCTTCTGGCGAAGTCTTGATAAAATTTCAAACCCATTCAACCCGGGAAGCATAATATCTAAAATGATCAAATCAAAAGCGTGCTGGAGTGCTGTCTGCAGCCCTTCACTGCCATTATCGACCACCTTCGTTTCGTAACCGTCTTGCGAAAGATTATAAGATAGCAGTCTTGCTAATGTAGGCTCATCTTCAATAACTAAAATTTTTTGCGTCATGGGAATCCCCCGTTTTAGTTTCTAATACGACAAGCTTATCATAGCATGGTTTTGTTGGCAAAATGTAAAGAGATTATTAATTTAATGTAAATGTTACATTTTGCCGCACAACAAAACCTTATGGAGCTTTGAGTTCCATAAGGTTTTGCAGCATGCTGTTTGGCCAATCCTAGCATTAATGAATCACTGGCAGCTCAATCATAAACTTGGTCCCCATCCCCACTTCGCTTTCCACGCGTATAGTCCCTTTGTGGAGCTCCACCAGATGCTTGACGATGGACAGCCCCAATCCGGTACCGCCTGAGCTTCGTGACCTAGCTTTATCGACACGGTAAAACCGCTCAAAGATGCGCGGCAGGTCCTTTTTAGGAATCCCCATCCCTGTATCGGAAATCGTCATAACAATCCGTTCATAATCATCACCTATAGCATCCAATGGCTCTACCTTGACCTTTACCTTGCCACCTTCGGGAGTATAGTTGATGCCGTTGGACAGAAGGTTGATCAATATTTGCCGCAACCGATCCTCGTCCGCCTCAATATACATATCTTCATCCACCTGCATATCCAGGGAAATGGATTTCTTCTTAGCTTCCGAGTCCATAACATGTAGACAATTACCGACGAACGTATGCATATGCACAGGGGAGAACTGAAGCGGTATCCTTTTGGATTCGATCTTAGAAAGCTCTAGAATATCCCCGATCAGCCGGTTCAGCCTTTCACTTTCATCAAAAATGATCTGCAAAAAGGAACGTGCCGTCTCCTTATCATTCAAAGCCCCCGCAAGCAGTGTCTCGGCAAAGCCTTTAACCGCAGCTATTGGTGTTTTGAGCTCGTGGGACACGTTGGCGACGAATTCGCTGCGCATCCGCTCCAAGCGGCGCACGGCCGTAATATCGTGAAGAACGATTAATACGCCAGCCCATTCCTCATCGTTGAGAGAGATAGGAATGAGGTTAATTTCCAATATTCGCTCCGAAGGATAGTAGAAAATCATCTCATCCCGGATCAACTCCCGAGAATCGATACATTCTTGAATCAGTTGGGTGAACTCGTACTGCTGCTTCGCTTCATTGAATTTTTTACCCAGCAGCTCCTGTACAGAGAATCCTAGGATGTCTTCAGCGGAACGGTTAAGCAGCACGATTTTCCCGTCGCGGTCAATCATCACAACACCGCTGATCATATTTTCCAGAACGGTCTTCAATCGGCTCTCATCTTCAAGAATCCGGTTCATCTGCAGCTGCAGGCTATCCGCCATCTGATTGATCGCTTGACCCAGTTGGCCAACTTCATCCTTTTTGCGCAAATGAACACGCGCCTTGTAATTCATGTTCGTAATCTGATTTGCAACTCTCGTTATCATTTCAATTGGACGCGTCAGCCCATAAGCAACCCTATAGCTGATCAAGGCGGCAATGATGAATACTGCCAGCAGGCCTACAAGTACGCCATACCATACCTTCATGATTGAAGCTTCTACATCCTCAAGACTCATCGCCAATCGAACAAAGCCCTTAATCGTTGAGCCGTCCTTAACTGGAACTACCGCATACAGCATATTGCGTTGAATCGTTGTGCTGTACCGCATGTCCGATCCGAATTCTCCGGTCTTGGCAGCTTCAGCAACCTCTTTTCGCGTCAAGTGATTCTCCATTTCTTGCGGATTGAAGTCAGAGTCGCCGAGCACTTTGCCATCGGAGCGAATATACGTCACACGGGCGTCAGCGGAATGCTTCAGCTGGTTGGCCAAGTCCGTAAAGTAGTGCAGCTGTTCGCTCTCCGTACCGTCCTGCTTCCACTCCAGCGTGAACAGAATAACTTTAAGCTCTCTCTCCATATTTGTTTTCAGAGCTTCTATATGAGACTCCTTTAACATCCGCGACATGAACAGCCCTGCGGCCAGCATGGAAGCACCTATCAGGATTATAAAAATCAAAGTGAGACGAACCCGAAATTTCTGCATAATTCCCTCCGTTTGAAGCCATATACCACGTTAACCCCATCTTTCTTGAGGACAAGAATGAGTTTCATAATGATAGAAAACAAGCGGCAGGCTCCTCCGCTATCCCTTATTATTTCCTAATAGACAGTATAGTCAATAGCGTAGCGGTTCAGCAGAAGGAATTCCAGTTAATTTTTTGTAAAGACGGGACTTCTCATATTTTTTTAAGCACCAATAGTTCAATGTTGCAAAGGGCTGCTGTATAAGAATCGAGAGCACGACAGGCACCGCCGTCAGCGGCTCGAAGTAGGCAAGCGCCAATACCAGACCTAGTGAGATGTTGCGCATCCCTGAAGAATAAGCAACGGTCACGACGATATCATGCCGCTTCATCACGAACATGGACGCAAACCCTATCAAATAGCAGAAGATAACCATCACAACAACCAATGGAATGACAACGATCATATCCTGCTTCATTTTAATTACGTAAGGCTGAATGGCGGCAGCATTGATCGCAACTACGGTCACCATGGCCACCTTAGAGCTTGGAGCACAGAATGGTGCCGACCATTCCTTGAATCGTTGCCGCGACAGTTCATTGACAATAACGCCCAATACTGTTGGCACGACTATGATTTTGATTAGATCCATCATGACCTTGATATGGTCAAAATCAACCTCCGCTCCGAAGAACACGGATACCTCAAAAGGAATGACAAAAGGGCTTAACGCTGAATCAATAACGATCATAGACAGCGCTAACGGAACACTTCCTTTTGACAGTCCGATCCAGATCACCGACGATACACCAAGAGGAATGACCGTGAATAACACGAATCCAACCACATAAGGCGAATGGGGACCGAAAAAAGCACTACCTATCGCATACGATACGATAGGTGCAATAATATGTGCAGCCGTAAAAATGAGCAGCATCGGAATGGGCATCCGAAAAGCTTGCTTGATCTGATTCCAGCTGCAGCCTGTAGCCATCACAAACGTTAAGTAGGCAAACAGGTAGGGTGCCCATGCCGTCAATCCGTTCAGATGTGAAGAAAAAAGAAACCCAAGTATCAAAGATACTGGGACAATAAGAGATAAGTATTTTTCTATAATGGCATTAAGCCTTAATCCAAATGGCTTCATCCTAAGCGAAAACCGTCTCTTTAAGCTTGGAGAGCTTCTCCAAAGAGTTTTTGTCTACTTCGGCATGCAGACTGTTCCCATGAGAATCCATCGTTACGATTGCGGCAAAGCCTTCCGTTTGAAGATGCCACATCGCTTCAGGAGTACCGAATTCCAAGAAGTCTACCCCGTTGACCTTCTTGAAGCATTGAGCGTAATATTGAGCGGCGCCGCCAATAGCGTTCAAATAGACCCCGCCATGCTCCTGCAGAGCAGCCAATGTTTTGGCGCCCATTCCGCCTTTACCAATAACCATGCGAATGCCGAATTTTTTAATGATTGTGCCTTGGTACGGCTCTTCACGACTGCTTGTTGTAGGACCAGCCGCTTTCACGTGCCATTCGCCCGCTTCGTCCTTCGCCATAACCGGACCACAGTGATAAATTGCCGCACCGTTCAGGTCAACTGGAGCATCGTGATCCATCAAATATTTGTGCAGCGCATCACGGCCGGTATACATAGGTCCGTTAATGATAACAACATCACCTACACGAAGCTGACGGATTTGCTCTTCAGTAACCGGAGTTTGCAATACGACTTCACGACGCTCGGAAGTTTCCTCAGTCGCTTCCGCTTCCTTCTTCATCGACACGGTGTCGCCGTTCGGATATACCCATTCTTTGATGTCGCCGCTGTTCGAATCAAGCAGAACGCCTTGTCTGCGGAAAGCCCAGCAGTTATACGCAACGGATACGAAGAAGCTCGCTGGCAAACGGTTCATCACGCCCACCTTACAGCCGAGCAGCGATACTTGGCCACCGAAGCCCATAGTACCGATTCCCAATGTATTTGCATTCTCCATAACATAGTCTTCCAGCTTGCGAAGATCTTCAATCGGATTCACATCATCTACACGACGGAACAATTGGTGCTTAGCCAGCTCATACCCGCTTGTCCGGTCACCACCGATGCCCACGCCAATAAAGCCCGCGCTGCATCCTTGACCTTGTGCTTGATATACCGCGTGCAAGATACATTTGCGGATACCATCCAAGTCGCGACCTGCTTTGCCGAGCCCTTCAAGCTCTGTCGGAAGACTGTATTGAATATTTTTATTCTCACAGCCGCCACCTTTGAGAATCAGTTTAACTTCTACATCATCTTTTTCCCATTGTTCAAAATGAACGACGGGTGTACCTGGCCCCAGGTTATCCCCCGTGTTGGAACCGGTTAACGAATCTACGGAATTCGAACGCAGCTTGCTATCTTTAGTCGCTTGAGCGACAGCTTCTAGAATTTGCTTTTTCATGACAATCTGGTTAGCGCCTACAGGACAATGTACGATGAAGGTCGGCATCCCCGTGTCTTGACAGATTGGAGATACGTTGCATTCCGCCATATCGATGTTATTAGCAATAGTAGATAAAGAAATGGCCGAACGCGTTCCCGCATCCTCGCGCTCCTGTGCCGATTGAATCGCCAATCGAACGTCTGCCGGAAGATTGGTCGATGTCTCGACAATCAATTTATAAACGCTGTCTTGAAAATGCTGCATGAATATAATCCCCTTTCCAAATTAGGCCCTACTCAATTGTGTATACATTTATGCATAAGTATATAATAGCACATTCCGCCAGCTTCAAAAACCGCGAAATGCAGTGGCTGTAAGGCTTCACGCCCCCTTTTCCTCTATAAAGTCGGCTCCCTTAAAGTTTTATTTAGATTTCTAACCTTACAGCAGGATTTTACACCTGATCATAGAATACTTATTACACGTAAATTAGGAACTTATGACTACGCAAATAAGGAGCCGCACAGCTATGAGGAAACTCGTCATCAGGGCCGTTACCCTAAGTATTATCGGGCTTTGCCTTGTCATTCCGTCCCTACAAGCAGCCAAGACTAATGTCCTATATAAAGACCAGGTTGCAGTCATTATGTATCATCATGTGGATGACGATGCCAAAAGCTTCGGCACTATTACCACCAGGCTGTTTCAGGATCAGCTGACCTTTTTAAAAAATAAAGGGTATCAGTTCATTACTTTGAACCAATTCAAAGAATTCATGAAGGGTGCCTCCGTCCCAAACAATGCCGTATTGGTCACGTTCGACGACGGCTATGAGAGCTTCTATGTTAACGCTTACCCTATCTTAAAAAGCATGCGGATCCCCGCCGTCAATTTCGTCATTACTAAAGATTTGGAGAATCCGTTAGCGAGCTATATCCCTTCGCTATCTCAGGATGAAATTTCCGAAATGACTAGCGATACGAATTTCATCGACGCCCAATGTCATACGGACGATTTTCACCATAAGCTTCCCGACGGTTCCGCCGCATTGATCGGAAGAATGGTCACTAACGGCAAGAAAGAAACGGAAGAAGAATACAAGCAGCGCGTCATAAAGGATACCCAGACTTGCGTAACCAAACTAAGCGAGTTAGATACGGAGCCGCCCGATACTTTAGCTTATCCGTACGGCTTCTATGATGACAAAGCTATCGAATATATTCGCCAGGGTGGAATTAAGTACGCATTCACGATTATTCCGGAAATGGCTACAAGAGATGTCGACTTGATGAAAATTCCGCGCATTAACGCCGGGAACAGCGCGATTACACCCGAGGGACTTCATAATTCCATTAATCGAAGCATTGTAGCTCTCAAACCGCCAACCGATGAGGTGCCTATTATTGAAACGATGGCTCAGTTGGGAGGCAAAGCTACCGTAAGCGGCAGCACCATAACCTTACAATATAAAACTAATCAATGGACAGGAACGGTGAACAGCCAGAAGATTACCGTGCCTACCAGTGCAAACAATACAGCCAAGCCCGTGACGCTTCAGAAGGCGTTATGGATGAAGAACAATCAAATTTTTATTACACTAAAAGATTTGGAAACTGTCATCGGAGCGCAAATCGTGTATAATCCTACTGTACAAAGCTTTTCCGCTCGGCAGACGCCAGTGATAAAGTAGTAAACAGGATAGGATGAGTTGGATGGACAGTCATTTTTTCGCTTATATGTATCGTTTGCGCTACATTGAACGTTGGAGTCTCATGCGCAATGTTGTCAAGGAGAACGTAGCCGAGCATTCGTTTCATGTTGCATTGCTTACCCATGTGCTCTGCACCATTGCCAACGAGGAGTTCAACCGAAACATACCAACGGACCGTATCGTTAGTATGGCATTATTTCACGATGCTACAGAAGTGTTCACCGGGGATATTCCGACGCCGGTGAAGCATCATAATCCCAAAATATTATCTAATTTCCGAGACATTGAGCAGATGGCGGCCGAGCGTTTGCTGGACATGATACCTCCGAAGCTAAAACCGGTCTATGAGCCATTAATTGATACCAAATCCGGTGGAATGGATCCCGAGCTTAAGCGCTATGTAAAGGCAGCGGACTTGCTGGACGCATACTTGAAATGCGTAACCGAGCTGTCTGCAGGCAATAAGGAGTTCGGAAGCGCCAAGAAGCAAATCGAGCATTCCATTCAAGAATTGAACATGCCGGAAATGGAATATTTCTTGAAGCATATGGCTCCGAGCTTGGAGAAAACGCTCGATGAGTTATCGGAAGAATAATACGCAAAAGCTTGGGGGACACCTGCCCTAAGCTTTTTTTGCTTGCGTGTGACGCAGTGTCATCTTTTATACTGCTTGTAGAAAGGAGGGACAGGCTTGGATTCAACTTTGTATTCAATTAGCCAGTTTGCGAGAAAAGCCGGAGTGTCGATAAGAACTCTTCGGTATTATGACAAAAAAGGGCTGCTGACTCCTACGCATTTTAACAGCTCGGGCTTCCGTCAATACACGGATTCGGACCTGAGCCGGTTACAGTACATTATCGGCCTGAAATTTCTCGGTTTTTCACTGAATGAAATTCATATATTATTGCAAACAGGACCGAAACACCTCCCGGAGATGCTCGCTCAACAAAAAGCAATGATGATAACTAAGAGGCAGCAGCTTGATATGATCATTGGAGTGATGGAGAATACGGAAGCCTTCTTACAAGCTAATCCCACTGATATGCAAGGTGTTATCAAAGTGATCCTAGCTTTACAAATGGAACCTATAAACGAATCGCTGCAGAAGCATTTGACTGCCGAGCAAGCTTCCAGTATGAAGGAGCTCGTAAAAAACGCTTACTCCGATGAAGCCTTGAATAAGATCAGGGAACGCAAATGGAGCGAGGAGGACTTGCAGCGAAGACAGCAGGACTATGCTATGTTCCGACAAGAGCTTCGTCGGTTGACTTCCATGGCAGCAGACCCTTCCGGCGAGGACTCACAAAAGATGGCGGCATTATTGGACTTCATGAACCAACGGTTCTCGGGCGGAGATCCGGCCATCAAGGCTGGGATGAAGAACACGTGGTCCAGCTTCCAGTCGCTGCCTGAAGGACAGAAAGCGCAAGCCTACCATATTCCTGATGCTGAGGTCGCCTTTTTGAAGCAAGCGATGACCTTCTATTACAAGAACAACAGGACTAATGGATAACAGGAGTCATTGAACAAAACTATCACCAAATGGCAAAAAAGCTCAAAGGCCTTAGTGCGACCTTTGAGCTTTTGCTGTTCTTATCCTAGCTCGCGTAGAAAGGGAATTTCATCAATGTCACTAGAACAAAGAAAATAATACCCGTAATCACGCTAACCGACTTAATTTTACCAATGTGGTCTTTGATTTTGCTGCCCGAAGGGTCTGCCAGTGCTTTGCGCATTGCGCTCCCCAGCACTCCAGTTAACGCACCCAGAGCTAAGAATAACACGACAGCCAGTACCATCCACAGAACGCTGTAATGCTGCTTGCTGACCAAATAGCCCCCTGACAATAATCCGATTACGAGTGCCAACTGACCAGCACGATTCGCTGCGAACAGTACGTTTAGGAAGCCGAACTGCGCAGAACCGGATAATGCTTGAATCCGCATGGATAGAAACGGAAGCATGAGATATATCCCCATAAGAATAGCGGATAGCACATGTAAATATACGAACACTTGTATCATTTGGATGCCCCCATCTGCTTAGTTTAATCCTTTTAATTATAACTGATTTCTTCAGATGTAAGCAAATCTTGGCAGCTTTTTTTGAGCGATTTGACAGTTAATTGTGAACGGAAATGCCTTTTTTTACAGCCCGTTTGTCACGCCATTGTGCCAGGATAACGAACAACGAAGGTACCACTATCAAGGTCAGTAATGTGGAGTAAATCAGCCCGGATATTATGGTGATCCCCATCGGACGCCACAGATTGCCTCCCATAATCGTCATCGGCAGCAAGCCTCCGATAGCCGTCGCCATTGTGAGGAGAATCGGTCTTAATCTTGCCTTTCCTGCTTCCGCTACTGCTTCATATAGAGGCAGTCCTTGCTCTCTAGCCTGCTCGATAAACTCGATAAGAATGATGCCGTTACGAACCACGATTCCCGCTAAGCTGACCAAGCCCATTAAGGCCATAAAGCCGATAGGCGAATTGGATAGGAATAATCCGATGACGGCGCCACCTGCAGCCAAATAGACCGTTGATAAGATGAGGATCGGAATCGATAAGGAAGAGAACTGCATGACCATAATAATATAAATAAGCAATACAACGATAATAGACAGCTTACCAATGGAGGCAAAAGCGTCATTCCGCTCTTCGTTCTCACCGCCGAATTCCACAGTATACCCAGTAGGCATTTTATACTGGCTCATCTCCGAATTTAAATCCTTAACGATTTCGTCAGGGAGCCTATCCTGCGCATAGCTGCGAACAATGATCGTCCGAGTCTGATTGCGGTGATGAATTTGCTTCATCATTTTACTGCTTTGAATGTTACCCAGCTCACGTACCGTCACTGTACCTCCGTTTTGGGTAGGTACATACATTTTACCCATCGTATCCACCGGATTGGCAGTCCGTTCCTTAGAGTAGAGGGATACGTCCAACAGCTCTTTGCCCTGCTGAAGCGTCGTAATTTTCAAACCTTCCGTTGCTATTCGGAGCGTTTGGGACAAGTCCTTGTCGCTTACGCCGAACAATCGGAGCTTATCAGGATCCGCCTGAATTTCAATGGTGTTCATATCGATTCCTACATCATCCGATATGCTCACCGTACCTGGAATTCGGCTCAGCATGCCCTTTACGTCTTCTGATAGCTGCCGCAGCTGATCCAGATCATCACCACTAATTCTTACCGCAATAGGGGCGCCCACCGGAGGTCCCTGCTCGAGCTCACGCGGCGTAATTTCAACATCTTCCGGGAACATCGATTTCAGCTGCTGCCTCCAGACAGTAATAACTTCCTTGGTACGGATCACTTTCGGATCAATTTTCACGAACAGTTGCCCGAGCTCGGTTCCAGACATATCGGATTCTGAATAGTAGAACCTTGGTGTCGAGCTGCCTGAGTACGCCGTTACGAATACAACGCCTTGCTGCTTCTGCATCCATTCCGCCGCTTTAGCGAGCGTAAATTCCGTCTCCGCGAATACCCTTCCAGTCGGCAGCTTGAAGTCAATGAGCATTTCGTCTTTCTCCGCCGGTGGAAAATATTGCACACCAAGCAAAGGCAGCAGTCCAAAGCTGCTCGTTCCGACCAACAGGGCCACAAGACCTGTTAATAAAGGTCGTTTCAAAAACCGGTATATCTGCTTCCCATACAAATTGCTTAGCTTCTGAATCGGCTTTCCTAACAGCCCTGGCGCCGAGTTTCCAGTATGTAATGTCTTCCCTTTCTTCAATATCCGTTCTCCGACCCACTGACGGAATATAGGAATAATCGTCAGCGACATAGCCATAGAGGCCGCTAAGGTCAGTGTTATAACAACTGGCAGAGGACGGATGAAGCTTCCGATATTCCCCTTTAAGAAGAACAGCGGCATAAAAGCTGCTGCAGTTGCTATGGTTGCCGTAAGAATAGAAATTGCTACATCACGGCTGCCCTCCAAGGAAGCTTTGGCAGGACTATCCCCTAATTGGAGACGTCTTTGGATGTTATCATTGACCACGATCGCATCGTCGACCAGTATTCCAAGCACTATAACGATGGCAACGATCGTAATCTGATTGAGATCAATCCCTAGCGCTTCTACAGGAATGAAACCAACTGTGATGGATATCGGGATCGCAAGTGCGACGATCAATGAAGTCCCGAAGGTCAAGCCAAGGGAACAGACGGCAATAACTACGGCAATACCGATTAATAGCTCTCTTCCCAGCTCTTTAAATAAATGATCCAAGCTTTCTTTTTGCGTAAACAACGAGCTTAGTTTCACATGCGCAGGAAGCTGCGGTGTCAGCTCGGCTACTTTGCTGTCGATTCGCTTCTGAAGAGCCGGAATGTCGGCGCCCTTCTCTGCGTTAATGACAATATCCAAGGTCGGCTTCCCATTATGAAGCACGCTGACCTCGGTTTTCTTCGGACGCTGCTTGACCTCGGCTACATCCTTCACCTTCAACGTCTTACCATTGGGAAGTCCAAGCAGCTCTGTATTGGCAATATCTTCAGCCGTTTTCCATTCCCCGCTCAAATTGACGTAATACGATTTGCTGTCCTTATTCACCGTGCCTAGAGGGACACGGTCATGACCGTTCATGAGAGCTTGAGCCACAATGCCCCAAGGCAGACGAAACGTATCCAACTTCTCGGTATCCAACACCACGGCTACTTCCTGGTCAGGCAAGCCTACGATATCCACATTGCTTACACCGCTTATGGTAGCCAACTGCTTCTTCCAATTCTCCATCGTCGGACGCAGCCCTTCCAGCTGATCGGAAGTTTCCACAGTAAAATGCAATATCTGCTCGGCGATTTTGCTTAAGTCATCATTCACTTCAGGCTTATGAGCTTCAGCGGGCAGCTCGCTCTCGGCGGACTGTACCTTCTGCTTCAGCGTGTCCCAAGCGCGCTTAATGTCCGTATCCGCCTTAACCTCCACGTTAATTATGGATACGTTAGCCATAGAATTTGAACTAAGAATGGAAATATCGCTCATTTCCTTAATCTTTTCTTCTAAGGGGCGCGTAACGAATTGCTCCACTTTCTCAGGGGACGCTCCGGGATACACCGTCTTTACGAGTGCAACCGTAAGGTCAATCTCTGGATTCTCACGCTGCTTCAAAGTACCTATATTCACAATACCCATCAAGACAGCCATTATGAAAAACAGCAGCGTCACCTTGCGGTATTGAATCAGCTTAGCGATCATTCAACTCTCACTTCCATCTTGGACCCCGGCGGGCAGTCCATTTGTACGATCACTTCCGCGATGGCATTAATATAGTCCGGACCAAATTGCTTGACGACAAACCATTGATAAGCGACCATCTCCACCATACCAATTTTGGAGTACGCCGCGATTTCCAATTGCTCTTCTGTGTATTGAGGGAATATGGATAATTCCTTCAGATGCTCTTTAATAATTAACATCATTTCATGATAAAATGCGTCTGATATGTCTTTAATTTCCTGAGAAGCGACTCCATTGCGGTACATAATCTGAAGAATCGTGCGGTTATGATAATAGACCGTTAATGCCCGATGGATCATCCAGTAATAGACTCCATCATCTTGGCAGGATTGTTCCGGACCATGCTTGAGCGCAGCAGATATTTCATCCAAGCAAGATTCCGCTATGCCCCGGAACAGATCCTCTTTACCTTGAAAATATAAATAAAACGTCCCTTGAGCTACACCTGCTTCTCGAACAATATCCGAAACCTTGGTCTGATGATAGCCCTGGTCCTCAAATAGCTTCAGAGCGGCATCGATCATATTCTTCTTCTTGTCCTCCGCCACACTCAATCCCCCTTATAAATATAGAACAAAAAAATAATGACTGATGAGTCAGTCATTATTATATTAACATCATTATCCAGTCTATGCAACGGTGTCCATATTAGGAAAGTCAGCGATAATGAACTCCGTTTATAGAGTATACCGCTACCCTGAGAAATAAAATAACCAGCCCGGGACAAGCCCCAGCTGGTTTTTGGATGGTACCTATATATCCGTCGGCCAATTAGCCAGTAACTACTTTAATTACGTTCCGAACGGATTGAGCGGATTTGTCCAGAGCTGCTTTTTCTTCTGGAAGCAATTCCAATTCGAAAATTTTCTCAATACCTTCGCCGCCAAGCAAAGTAGGTACACCCATGAAAAGGTTGTCGTAGCCATACTCTCCTTGAAGCAGTGCGATGGAAGGAATAATGCGTTTTTTGTCTTTGATGATAGCTTCCGTCATTTGAACCAAGGAAGCTGCAGGTGCGTAGTACGCGCTGCCGTTACCCAACAGGTTAACGATCTCGCCGCCGCCTGTACGAGTACGTTGTACGATAGCTTCAATACGGTCAGCTGGGATCAGCTTCTCGATAGGAATACCGCCAACGTTGGAGTAACGAACCAACGGAACCATGTCGTCGCCATGGCCGCCCAGTACGAAACCGCGAACGTCTTCAACAGAAACGTTCAACTCTTGAGCGATAAATGTGCAATAACGAGCTGTATCCAGTACGCCGGATTGGCCGATTACGCGGGATTTAGGGAAGCCCAAAGCTTGGAATGCTACGTAAGTCATAGCATCAACCGGGTTGCTCAAGATGATAACGATGGAATCTGGGCAATGTTGTTTTACGTTTTCGCAAACGGATCTTACGATACCTGCGTTTGTGTTAACGAGATCATCACGGCTCATACCAGGTTTGCGCGCGATACCTGCAGTGATGATAACGATATCGGAACCAGCTGCATCTTCATAGCTAGCTGTACCCACGATGTTGCTATCAAAGCCTTGAACTGGAGAAGCTTCCATCATGTCCAATGCTTTACCTTTAGTAGGGTTTTCCAAAGGTGCGATATCCAGCAATACAACGTCACCAAGTTCTTTTTGAGCAAGCATCAAGGCAGTAGTAGCACCAGTGAAACCAGCGCCTACAACAGTAATCTTTTTACGTTTGATTCCCATTTGAATAGCCTCCTACAAGTTTAATTGGTGGTTAGTTAAACATGTTGCTGCCACGCATGAACCCACAAAACGAAAGCGTGCCGCGAGATGCTTGGCATTAGCTCAAGCCCCCGCGACAGACGCGTTCCTTGCACATATATTCATTATAGTATTTCTGCTGCTCCCAAGACAACTTTCGTCGTCCAGGGGGCGTAACCCTGTGGTCCTCCTCCTTGGAGAAGGATGACTAGGAGGTCAATATTAAGCCATGTGAGCGATGATTTGGTTAGCGAACTCGGAGCATTTAACTTCGGTTGCGCCTTCCATCAAACGAGCGAAGTCATAAGTAACGGTTTTGTTGTTGATAGCTGTTTCCATGCCTTTGTAGATAAGGTCAGCTGCTTCTTGCCAGCCCAAGTGCTCAAGCATCATAACGCCGGACAAGATAACGGAACCTGGGTTAACTACATCCAAACCAGCATATTTCGGAGCTGTACCATGAGTAGCTTCGAAGATAGCATGTCCTGTTACATAGTTAATGTTAGCTCCAGGAGCGATACCGATACCGCCAACTTGTGCTGCCAAAGCATCAGACAAGTAGTCGCCGTTCAGGTTCAATGTAGCGATAACGTCGAAGTCAGTAGGACGAGTCAATACTTGTTGCAAAGCGATGTCGGCGATAGCATCTTTTACAATGATTTTGCCAGCAGCTTCAGCATCTTTTTGTGCTTGGTTAGCAGCGTCCGTACCTTGTTCTGCTTTGATTCTGTCGTATTGTGCCCAAGTGAAGGTTTTGTCGCCGAACTCTTGCTCAGCCAATTCATAGCCCCAGTTTTTGAAGGCACCTTCGGTATATTTCATGATGTTACCTTTATGTACCAAGGTAACCGTTTTGCGGTTATGCTCAATCGCATATTCAATAGCGGAGCGAACCAAACGTTTGGATCCTTCGGAGGATACAGGTTTTACGCCGATACCGGAAGTTTCAGGGAAACGGATTTTCTTAACACCCATTTCATTTTGCAAGAATTCAAGCACTTTTTTAACTTCAGCAGAGCCTGCTTCCCACTCAATACCTGCATAGATATCTTCTGTATTTTCACGGAAAATAACCATGTCAACCAACTCAGGACGTTTAACCGGGGACGGAACGCCGTTGAAGTAACGAACCGGACGAGAGCAAACGTACAAGTCAAGCTCTTGACGAAGAGCAACGTTCAGGGAGCGGATACCGCCGCCAACTGGAGTTGTCAAAGGTCCTTTAATAGCAACGATATATTCGCGGATTGCTGTCAATGTATCGGCAGGCAACCAGTTGTTGTATTTATTAAAAGCTTTTTCGCCGGCAAATACTTCGTACCAAGCGATTTTCTTTTCGCCTTTGTATGCTTTTTCTACAGCTGCGTCAAGCACGCGTTTGGAAGCTGCCCAGATGTCTGGACCTGTTCCGTCACCTTCGATGAAAGGAATAATAGGGTTGTTAGGAACGTTCAGTTTACCGTTAACAATAGAGATTTTTTCGCCCTCTGTTGGTAGTGCGTAGTTTTCGAATTGAGCCATGTTCTTTGTTTGCCTCCTTAAAATGGTGGTAAAAAAACACAAAATTGAACGGGAGCCGCAGCGCTTGCCCCTACTCCTCAAGGGAATGTGACAAGCGCACTGCAGCAACCCGTTGCTTGCTTAAATAATCTTTATTGACAATCGATTAACGATTTTCAATCGGAATATACTTTTGGTTAGAAAGACCGGTGTATTCTGCACGAGGACGAATCAAGCGATTGTTCTCATATTGCTCCAGAATGTGAGCTGTCCATCCAGATGCACGGCTGATCGCGAAGATCGGCGTAAACAAGTCACGCGGGATTTCCAAGGAAGTGTACACGGAAGCGGAGTAGAAGTCAACATTTGGCTTCAAACCTTTTTGTCCGGTAACCATCTCTTCCATTTTGATAGACATGTTGTACCAGTTCATATTGCCTGTAATTTTACCAAGCTCCTGGGACATTTTTTGCAAGTGCTTAGCACGTGGATCGCCGTTTTTATAAACGCGGTGACCAAAGCCCATGATTTTTTCTTTGTTTTCAAGCTTGTTGTTGATGTAGCTCTCCACATTTTCGAAGGAGCCTACTTCTTCCAGCATCGCCATAACTGCTTCGTTCGCACCACCGTGAAGAGGTCCTTTCAAAGCGCCGATAGCCGATGTAACACCGGAGTAAATATCGGACAAGGTAGCTACGGTAACACGTGCTGCGAAAGTAGAAGCGTTCAGCTCATGGTCTGCATGAAGAACAAGCGCTTTATCCAAAGCTTCGATTGCCACTTTATCCGGCTCTTTGCCGATCAGCATGTAAAGGAAGTTTTGTGCGATAGAAGTAGCGTCGCTCTTAGGAGCGATAGGCTCTTTGCCTTCACGAATGCGAGCAAATGCAGCAATAATAGTAGGAATTTGCGCTTGCAATTTAATCGCTTTGCGAAGGTTTGCTTCTGGCGACATGTCGTTAGCTTCTTTATCATAAAGAGCCAGACAGGATACCGCTGAACGAAGAGCAGCCATGGAGTTTGTATCTTTTGGATACAGTTTGATTTGCTCGATAACTTGGCTAGGAATCGGAGCATAAGTATTCAGGTCTTTCAACAATTGAGCCAATTCAGAACGGTTAGGCAATTTGCCGTACCAAAGCAAATACACAACCTCTTCAAAAGTAGCGTTTTCAGCCAAATCGTCAATATCAATCCCACGGTAAGTGAGAACACCGTCAATAATGGAGCTGATGGAGGACGTAGTAGCAACAATTCCTTCTAATCCTTTTGTAGCTGTCAAAGTAAATCTCTCCTTTACGATCGAATTCATATAGTTACTATACCATATATCATGGTTCTGAAAAAAACATGCCCGAAGCTCCCCGTAATAGGGGTTTGTAACTGCTTTATAAGCAAATGAATAACTTATACATGGAAAAGATGCCCATGCAAATAAACGAAGTTGTTCACTTATAGAGAACTTCTATAGTTCTACTATAAATGATTTGACGAACAAAGGAAACAAATTTGGACATAAAAGTTCATTATCAGCACAATAAGAATTGTTTGTTATGGTCTGTTAATTTATTCTGTAAAGTTTGCGCACGGCAAAAACGATGGTAAAATAATGTTATTATTTGAAACTATGAAGCTAACGGAGGAATCCCATGCCTACTAGCCGCAGAATCGGCATCATCGATATTGGTTCCAATTCCATTCGCCTAGTCATATATGAACTTCATTCCACCCTTGCATACAGAGTGATAGGCGAGTTCAAGCAGTCGGCCAGATTAAGTCAACGCATCGGTGCCGATAATACACTTTCTTACGACAACATACAATTCATTGTTCGGATATTGCTCCATTTTCAACAAATCACTAGTTCTTACCAGGTTACAGAAATCCGCGCGGCAGCTACGGCAGCCATACGGAATGCTGCGAATTCCATGCAAATTATCGATACGTTTCAAGAGCATAGCGAATTGAAAGTCGAGCTATTATCCGGTGAGGATGAGGCTCGAATCGGTTTTCTCGGCATGATCAACTCACTGAATGTGGAAGACGGGCTGCTCGTCGATATCGGCGGAGGCAGCACGGAGGTATCCTTGTTCCGCAGCCGTAAGCTGGAGCGCAGTGTATCCTTTCCTTTCGGTGCGGTGAATACAACCGCAAGGTTCGCAGCCGCCAACCAGTCTATGGCTGATTTGGATGGTATAAGGCTCATGGTGCAGCAGGCTATTGCCAACGAGCCTTGGATTAAGGAACAGCCTGGTTTTCCTATGATCGGTCTCGGTGGAACGATACGCAGCCTCTGTAAAATCAATCAAAAAAAACGAAAATACCCGCTCGCACTTACACATAACTATTCTATCTCGGCAGAAGATATGGATGAATTAATGAGCTGGCTGCCGACGCTTTCCGCAGAGAAAAGAAAAAAAGTCGACGGGCTTTCCAAAGACCGCTATGACATCATCGTTCCCGGACTTACTATATTGCACACGCTTTACGAAGCCTGCGGGGCAAGCCATTATGTGATAAGCGGAGCAGGACTTAGGGATGGTCTTTTTTACGAAACCTATTTATCGGGTCAGAACCCATCCATAGACTTGGCTGAGCGCAGCGCACGCAATATGCTGGATCTGCATTCCTGTACACCCATCAAACACTTGGAGCAGGTAGGCTCATTCGTCAACCAATTGTTCGACGCGCTTCAGAACGTGCATGGTCTGGAAGTCTGCTACCGCAACTGCCTTCATACCGCCGCGCTGCTGTATCGAATCGGCGTATCGGTAAACTACTATCAGTTCTCCAAGCATTCCTTTTACATGATTGCCAATTCACGTCTGGATGGCTTGAGCCATCGCGAAACGTTGCTGTGTGCAGCCATAGCCTCATTCAAAACAAAAGGTAAAACACAACAAATCTACTTGCAGTATAAAGAAATTCTGCACGAGTCAGATGTCGATCTTATAGTAAAACTAGGAACACTCCTGCAGGCTGCCATAGCTCTGGACAGCTCTGAGACGCAAGTATTTTCCTCAATCTCGCCAGAGGTTGTCGACGATAATGAGCTGCGGATTCGGGTTCAAAAGAAAAACGATCCCTCGCATGAATATGGAGAGATCGCGTCATTAAATAAGGACTTTAAAAAAATTTGGGGGATGAAGCTTACAATTCATGATAATGAGGCTTCTTTTTCCAGGAGCTGATCTTCATGGCCTGGAACTGACTTCTAAGCGGTTTTTCCTCATTGGTTACCCTCACATACATCCCATTGGACTGAAGCTGTCTAGCCTTGACGTTATCGTTGAGGCTCAGCTCCAGAATATGAATTAATGACTCCTGGATATCCTTATCAAATACCGGACATATCAGCTCAATGCGGCGAGTCAAATTTCTTGTCATCCAGTCTGCGCTTGATATGTAAACCTCCCGGTCACCATCGTTCTCGAAATATAAAATACGGGAATGCTCAAGAAACCGGTCCACAATGCTCAATATTCGAATATTCTCGCTTAACCCCGGTACGCCTGGGCGAAGACAGCAAACCCCTCGTACGATCAGATCGATTTTGACCCCCGCTTTGGACGCCTCATACAGCTCATCGACTACCTGCTGATTGGATAACGAGTTGAACTTAGCCACAATTCGCGCCGGTTTCCCCATGGAGGCATGAATCGCCTCACGACGTATTTTCTCAAACAGTTTATCCTTTAGATCGTTAGGGGCGACACCAAACGCTTTCCAATTATGCGGAGCCGAATAACCCGTAACTTCATTGAACAGCGCAGAAGCATCCTCTCCTATAATCGAATGCGATGTGAACAATCCGATATCCGTGTACAGCTTCGCCGTGTTATCGTTATAATTCCCGGTCCCGACATGCACATAACGACGCAAGCCTTCTTGCTCCTGACGAACGACCAAAGTAATTTTGGCGTGTGTCTTCAAGCCTACGAGCCCATAAACAACATGGCAGCCTGCCTGCTCCAGCATACGTGCCCAGGCGATATTACGTTCCTCGTCAAATCTTGCCTTCAGCTCAACTACAACCGTTACTTGCTTGCCGGATTCGGCTGCGCTGGCTAGTGCTTGAATGAGAGGGGAATTGCCGCTTACCCGATAAAGCGTCATTTTAATCGCCAGGACTTGTGGATCATAGGCCGCCTGGCATATAAAATCCGTCATGGCGTCAAACGATTCATACGGGTGATAAACAAGGACATCCTGCTGTCTTAACGTACTGAACACATCGTCCGTATCTATGAGCTCGGCAGGATAAACAGGCTCCACTGGCTTAAAGCGAAGATGGTCAAAGCCCTTCAATGATCCGGACAGCTTCATGAAATAGGTCAAATCCAGCGGACCGTCGATTTCAAATATGTTATCCGCAATCTCGAACTCATCCTGCAGCTGATCGAGCGCATAAGGATGTATCCCCTTCTGAACCTCAAGACGGACAGGAGAGCCCCATCTTCGGCGTCTAAGCTCCTTCTCGATTTCCTCTAGCAAATCCTCCGCGCCTTCTTCATTCAATGTCAAATCCGCGTTGCGGGTCAGTCTGAAGCCATGCACAGCAATAGGATTATAGCCTGAAAATAGCGTCTGTATATGCTGTTCAATCAGCTCTTCCAGTAAAACGAATTCATGCTTTTTGCTATTGGAACGGACAGGAACCTCGATACAACGCGATAAATTCGAAGGAACCTGAACGATTGCAAAATAAGGCTCGCTCTCCGGGTCCTCCCCTTCCTTCATAAGAACGACCGCCAAATATAGAGCCTGGGTATGAACAAGCGGAAAAGGTCGGCTCTGATCAACAGCCATAGGAGTCAGAACGGGAAAAATGATCTCGTGAAAGTATTCGTCCATCGCTTTGCGCTGTGTCAAATTCAAATCTTCATAATCGGTAAACATGATGCCTTCTTTGGCCAGCTGCCGGGATATGTCCCGGTACGTTTTATATTGCTCGGCTACCATTTTGGCAGAACGTTTCATTACACGCTTGAACAAACCTGCTGGAGTATATCCGGTAAAATCCTTTTTCACATACCCCGCCTTAATCTGATCCTTAACGCCGGCTACACGAACACTCATAAATTCGTCCAGATTAGAGGACACAATCGATAGAAATTTCATTCGTTCCAGCAGCGGTGTATCTGCGTCCTGCGCTTCTTCCAGAACCCGCCAATTAAACTCAATCCAGCTTAAATCTCTATTCAAATAATTCGATGATGCTTCTCTTTCTCTTTGCGTCATCTCTTTCATATCGTCACGTAACCTCCATCAAAATCGTCCGTTTTCGAAAATGAAAATATGCGTCATGCAACGACATACTGTTTTCATTCTACTTTCTTCATGGTAGTTCGACATTGTCATCGGAGATTAGGTTATTTGTAAATTTTATGTTAAGACGCGCTATGTATTCCGATTCAGCCTTCCTTTTGCAGCAGTGCGTACAGTTCAGGAGCGGCTTTATCAATTCGAGTCGGCTTCCACTCTTTATTTACCCATACATGGCGTGTTCCGCCACTAACCAACAACTCTTCACCACGTCTTATTTCCGAAATGAACTGCATCCGCAAATGGGTATATTCCTCAATTCTAGTACGGATGGTAATGAGATCGTCGTATTTGGCAGGCAATCTGAACTTGAGCTCCGCATCGATGACCGGAAGCAGCAGACCCTGCTCCTCAATCTTGTGGTAAGGCATTCCGAGTGCGCGGATCAGCTCCGTCCTCCCGATTTCAAACCAATTCAAATAGTTGGCATGGTAGACGACGCCCATTTGATCCGTTTCCTGATAGCGGACTCTAATCGCATGCTCAAACCATGGTGATGGAGACATAGAATCGCCCTCCTTGTAGCTATTATGACCCATTTTCAAGAGAAAAAAAGAGTGAAACCGATGTATAACGTCGACTTCACTCCTGGTTGAGGCTTCTCAAAAAACGAACCTCTTTATATTACAATACGCGGGCACGACCGGAATAAATAACGCCTACTTCCGGATAAATCGATACCTCTGCGCCATCCTTGATCAAGCCCAAAACACCTTCAACGCCAACAATAACCGGCTTGCTCAAGCTAATACCAACAACCGCCGCATGAGACGTTATACCGCCTGTTTCTGTAATGATTGCAGCGGCTTTCTCGATAGCAGGCATATATTCCTTGTCGGTTGTAAGCGTGACGAGAATACACCCTTCAACGGCTTTGGAGTTAGCTTCTTCCGGAGTACTAGCCGTAACGACTTTCCCTGTTGCGATTTGAGTTCCGATACCTTGACCTTTAGCGATCATTTCACCAATTTGATGAACCTTGATCAGGTTGGTGGTTCCAGAACGGCCTACAGGCACGCCAGCTGTAATAACGACTGTATCTCCCAGGCTTACAAGACCTGCTTTCACGCTGTTGTCCACTGCAAGCTCGAACAGCTCGTCCGTCGTTTGGCACATCTCACCCTTGATCGGAACAACACCCCAGACGAGCGATAAGCGGCGAAGCACTTGCTCATTTGGTGTCACAGCGATAATCGGAGATTTAGGACGGTATTTGGATACCATACGTGCGGTATATCCGCTCTCTGTAGCTGTCAAGATCGCACGCGCATCAAGATCCATCGCAGAGTTAGCAACAGCTTGGCTGATGGATTCAGTAACTGTTCTTTGCTGTGCATTGCTTTGACGGATAAAGATTTCACGGTGCTCCAAAGCCGTTTCCGCACGCTCAGCAATTTTAGCCATGGTCTGTACGGATTCAATTGGGTATTTTCCTGCAGCCGTTTCACCGGACAGCATCACCGCATCGGTTCCGTCGAAAATCGCGTTAGCTACGTCACTTGCTTCGGCACGTGTCGGACGCGGATTGCGCTGCATGGAATCCAGCATCATTGTAGCGGTGATAACCGGCTTACCTGCTTGGTTACATTTTTTGATCATCGCTTTTTGCACGATAGGTACATCTTCCGCAGGAATCTCTACGCCAAGATCTCCGCGCGCAACCATCAAGCCGTCAGACACTTCGAGAATCTCATCCAGGTTTTCTACGCCTTCTTGGTTCTCAATTTTGGAGATGATTTGAATATGTGTTGCGTTATGGCGTTCCAGAATTTCTCGTATTTCGATAACGTCGCTAGCTTTACGCACGAACGAAGCAGCGATGAAGTCTACTCCCTGCTCGATACCAAAAATAATATCGTTAGCGTCTTTTTCCGTAATCCCTGGCAAGTTGATTTTAACGCCTGGAACGTTAACGCCTTTTTTACCGCCCAACAGACCGCCGTTCACGATGCGGCATTTGATTTCTTTGTTCGTTAAGTCTACGACTTCAAGCCCGATAAGACCGTCATCGATCAAGATCGTAGAGCCGATGCGTACATCCTTCGGCAAATCTTTATAGGTAACATAGACGCGTTCGGCATCGCCAAGCACTTCTTCTGTCGTCAATGTAATAAAGTTATCCTGAATCAATTCTACCTTTTGATCATCTTTCAATTTGCCCGTACGGATTTCCGGACCTTTCGTGTCAAGCAAAATCGCTACATTTTTCCCAAGCTCTTGACAAGCCTGGCGTACGTTGCGAATCCGGTTGCCGTGCTCCTCGAAATCACCGTGTGAGAAGTTCAGTCTGCACACGTTCATTCCGGCATTGATGAGCTTCTTGAACATGTCAAGCGATTCGCTCACCGGACCTATCGTACATACAATTTTGGTTTTACGCATGATTGTGATTACCCTCCTGAATGTAAGTAAACCTACCGATTTGTCTAAATTTCTTATAGCGATCTTCGATTAATTCCTTCTCTGAAAGCTGCATCAATTCCTTCAAATGCTTTGTTAAAGTTTCTTTAATGACCTCAGCCTGACGGTTCAAATCACGATGTGCTCCGCCGCGCGGCTCTGGAATTACGCCGTCTACGACGCCAAGATCATGAATATGATTCGCAGTGATTTTCATTGAAGCAGCCGTTTCCCCTGCCTTGGATGCGTCTTTATACAAAATCGACGAAGCCGCTTCCGGCGTACTCACCGAATAAATCGCATTTTCAAGCATAAACACACGGTTACCTACTCCTAGCGCCAATGCACCGCCGCTGCCGCCTTCTCCAACGACTACACAAAGAATCGGCACACCGAACGAAGCCATCTCCATCAAGTTTCTGGCGATCGCTTCACTCTGTCCGCGTTCTTCCGCAGCTCCTCCGGGATAAGCCCCCGGCGTATCGATAAACGTAATAATGGGGCGTTTGAACTTATTAGCCTGCTGCATTAAACGCAACCCTTTGCGAAACCCTTCGGGGTGAGGCATCCCGAAATGACGGGCAATGTTATCCTTCGTATCCTTGCCCTTCTGGTGGCCTACAACTGTAACAGGAATGCCGTCCAAACGAGCAAGTCCCCCTACAATCGCCAAATCATCGCCGTAATGACGATCTCCATGCAGCTCCATGAAGTCAGTGAATATATTTTGAATGTAATCCAGCGTTGTAGGTCTTTGCGGATGCCGCGCAAGCTGCATTTTTTCCGCCGTTGTCAGGTTGCTGTACACCTTCTCAGCTTCCTGCTCATAACGCTGCTCCAGGCGGGCAATCTCATCCGAAAAATCAATTTGCTTTTCCGTACCGAAATTGCGCAACTCCTCAATCTTCGCTTTCAGCTCTAAAAGCGGCTGCTCAAAGGGCAATTCACCGGCCATTTGCCAAATCCCCCTTTACAACATGCAGATCCAGTAATCGGGTCAGCGTATTCTTTATTTCTTTGCGCATGACTACCATGTCCACCTGTCCATGACTCAAGTTGAACTCCGCCGTTTGGAAATTATCGGGAAGCTTCTGACGAATCGTCTGTTCGATAACGCGTTTACCGGTAAAACCGAAAGCAGCGCCAGGTTCAGCAATAATATAATCCCCAAGCATAGCAAAGCTTGCAGATACCCCTCCAAAGGTTGGGTCTGTAATGACAGAAATATACAAGCCGCCCTGCTCATTGAATTGAGACAATGCCGCACTCGTCTTCGCCATTTGCATCAGACTGAGAATGCTCTCTTGCATACGGGCTCCGCCCGATGTCGAGAAGATGATCAAAGGATATTGTTTTTGCATCGCATGCTCAATAGCGTTCGTAATTTTCTCACCAACGACAGATCCTAGCGAGCCTCCCATAAAATCAAAGCTCATCACGGCCACAACGACAGGGAATCCACCAATCGTTCCCTCGCCGGTAATAACCGCATCGTTCATGCCCGTCGAATCGACAGCTTTACGGTATTTGCCTACGTAATCCGGAAATCCGAGCGGATCCTCCGAACTCATTTCAGCGTCATATTCAAAAAAGCGGCCTTCATCCATCACCATCTGAATGCGTTCGACCGCGCTTAGTTTGAAGTGATACCCACAGGTGGTACATACCTTCAAGTTCTTGTCCAATTCTTTTGTAAATTGAATCGCAGCGCATTTCGGACATTTGTTCATTAAGCCCTCGGGAATTTCCCGTTTTGGCTTGTCTTCCGGTAATAATTCACCGCCGTCACCTGCTCGTGTGACAGGCCTGTCCGCGCTTGGGATAGTAGCATACTTTCTTTTCTTCTGAAACAAATCTATAAATGACACGATTACACCTCGCTTGCGGTAGAGTTCAAATGTGGTCCATTCGGTTCTTAAGACCTATGCAATATGGAATTCAGCACATCTTGAACTTCTTCAAGTTCACCTTCCGGGACTAAAATTTCAAACTGATTTTTCGTCATGTTTATGGCCCGTACCTGAACTAGAAAGCCCTCTTCCGTCAGTTTCTGCTTTATTCTGTCTGCAATTTTTGCTGTAGGAGCTATATAAATAACGGTCCACATGAAAAAAGACCTCCCGAACATAATGCACTAATGATATCATATCTTCTCTTTTTCCCGCAAGAAAGGGTTAGCCCGTTCGCAAACGTTTTTATAAAGTGGCTAAATAAGGAAGACAAGTGGATTAAATCAAGTGCGTGCATGCTGTTCGGGGGACTTATGAAACCTATACGTTTCAAAGATTAAGAGCTTGGATCTGCTGCATCGGCGGATCCCGATGATTCCGTTGAAGCTGGAGGAATCGGGGACTGCGGTTCACTTGAGGCGTCTGACACAGATGAAGCAGCCACACGGTCAAGCTGGTCCTGGTGCCTGTGGGCAATGCGGGCTGATGCCGCCGCCGCAAGTCCTGCTACCAGATCATCCAAAAATACGTGAATACCTGACGAATGATCGTTAAGCTCGCGAATAATACCAAGCTTCTCTTTATCCAGATAGCCAAAGCTCGTTAGGCCGATCATCCCATACACATGGACGATGCCTAGAGCTAGCGTCTCGTCGACGCCGTAAAGCGATTCATCCCGTTCCATGATGGATTGAAGCGGTTCGGGAAGCAGCTTTTTTTCCGCTAATTCATCCAAGGCGATACCGGTATATAACGTATATTGAACCTCGCGTTTTTTCAAAATAGCCAAAACGCTTTCGACGCAATCTTCTTTTTTCAATTGAGCGTTGTAGGGCAGCTGCAGCTTCAAAACAATATCGGCGATCCGATCGATCGTAACACCCCGATTTTCCAACCATTCCACAATGGGCTGATGTGACATGAAACAACGCCTCCTCCATAGCCAGCTAATAACCAAGGAGGGAACCCGTTCTTCTGCCCCATGTGTTAGCTTGGGACAAGCTATAAGGATAGCGAACGCGTTCCTTGGCGTGATTCCGGGTATATCGTCAAGACGAAACAGCCGGTTCACGCTTTTTCGTGTCTGTCGGCCAAGCCGAACAACATCCTGGGTAACTAAATGTATGCGGAGGAGATGCCGATTATTTCACTTTTACCGTATCTTTACCCAGCAGCTCTTCCATGGCATGAAACAGCTTGGGAGAAGGCTTTACCTTAAACTGATCGCTCAGGCTTAGTGTTTTTTGGCTCTTTTCATAATATAGAATAACAGATAAAGGGCCTTCATGCTGAAGAAGCAGCTCTTTCAGCCGGGTTAGCACCTGCGGCTGCTCATAGTCCGCAGCTATTTTAACATACACGCGCTGGGCACGCACCATTCGATCGCCTGTACGCTGCTGCGTTAGAGAAGCTTCCTGCTCCTTAGGCCGCTTAGCGGCAGGTGCGGGTGCTGGTCCTGCTGCAGTCGCAGCACGGTTCTTGGCAGCGGTGAACGTCGCCTGCGAGCTCTTCGCAGCCGGTCGACGCATCACCTTGATCCGAAGCTCCGGATCGCTCAGCGCAAACAGCTGGTCCGCCAGCAATTTGACATCCTCGTCCCCCTGCTGCAGCTTTGCCCTGACCAGCAGCGGCTTACCCTTCTGAACCAGAGGAGCAAACTGCTTCCACGCTTCAGGGAAGAGGACAACCTCCACCTTGGCCACACGGTCCTCCAGCTCCATAAAGGCCATAGCCTGACCTTTCTTGGTGACGATGGTCTTGCTGGAAAGCACCATGCCAGCCACAATGACTTCACTGTGGTCAGGCATTTCCTGAAGGAAATGCAGCGGATCGTGTTCCAGCTCCCTTAGTACTCCTTCATAATCATCCAGCGGGCTGCCGGATATGTACAATCCAAGCAGCTCCTTCTCCAGATCCAGCTGCTGCGTCATCGTGAAGGGACGAATATCCGGGTACTCCACCTCCCAGTTGACCTCTTCAACAAAGCCAAACAGATGCAGCTGCAGATCGTCGCGTTCTTTACGCCACTTGACCGCCGCGTCTATCGTCTCCTCAAGCATCGCGAGCTGCTGCGCCCGATGCCCTGGAAGCGTGTCCGTCGCTCCGCTTTGAATAAGCGACTCCAATACCCTTTTGTTGCAAACGCGCAGATCCACTCGACGGCACAGGTCGATTAAGCTGTCGTAAGCTCCGCCATCCTTGCGGCGCTCCTGCATGATCGACTCGATAGCCTGCGTGCCGACGTTTTTGACCGCAGCGAGGCCGAAACGGATAGCAGCCGTATTCGGCTCGGATTCAGCCGCTGCTGCATCCGCACCAGCATCCTGCTGCGAAGCGCCGGATGCCTTGACAGGCGTAAATACGATACCGCTCTCGTTCACGTCCGGCGGCAGTACTGGAATTCCCATGCGGCGGCATTCATCGACATATTCAGCCACCTTATTGTGACTGCCCATAACGGCCGTCAGCATCGAGGCCATAAACTGTACCGGATAATGAGCCTTCAAATAGGCCGTCTGAAAGGCCAGCACGCCATAGGCCGTAGCATGGGCGCGTGGGAAGCCGTAATCGGCGAAACGGACAATCATGTCGTACACCTTGTTCGCTTCCGCTTCGGTGAAGCCTTGCGACTCACTGCCTCTGACGAAATGCGCCCGCTCCTCGTCCAGCACTTCCCTCTTCTTCTTGCTCACCGCTCGTCTCAGCAAGTCCGCTTCACCCAGGCTGAAGCCGGCCATCTTGGAAGCGATCTGCATGATTTGCTCCTGATACACGATAATACCGTATGTGTCGCTCAAGATCGGCTCCAGCGTGGGATGAGGGTACTCGACCTCATGCTGACCATGCTTGTACTGGATATAGCGGGGAATAAACTCCATAGGTCCCGGTCTATACAGTGCCACCACGGAGATGATGTCCTCAAATTCAGTTGGCCGCAGATCCTTAAGCACTCTCCGCACGCCCGGAGACTCCAGCTGGAATACCCCTGTCGTATCTCCGCGGCTCAGCAGCTTGTAGGTCGCCAGGTCGTTCATCGGAACCTTGTGGAAATCAATCTCTACGCCGGTCTGCTCTTTAATCCATTGCAATGTCCGTTCAATGATGGATAACGTTCTAAGTCCGAGAAAGTCCATTTTCAACAATCCAATGGATTCCAAATGCTCCATCGAATATTGGGTAAGAGCTGTTTGCTCGTTGCCCTCCTGCAGCGGAACATACTGTGTCAACGGCTCTCGCGATATAACTACGCCCGCGGCATGCGTAGAAGCATGGCGTGGCATGCCTTCGACCCGCATCGCGAGTTGAAGCAGTTCTGCCGTTTTAGGCTGCCTGTCGGCAAGCAGCTTCAGCTCGGGGTTAGCTTCAATAGCTTCGGTAAGAGTCATCCCAAGCTGATGGGGAATCATTTTGGCCGCCCGGTCCACTTCGTTGTAAGGAATGTTCAGAACGCGACCGACGTCTCGAACAGCCGCTTTGGCTGCCATCGTACCGAACGTAATAATCTGTGCAACCCGGTCATTGCCGTACTTATCCACCACATAATCGATGACCTCGTCCCGCCGTACGTCACTGAAGTCAATATCGATATCCGGCATCGTAACCCGTTCAGGGTTGAGAAACCGCTCAAACAAAAGTTGATAGCGTATCGGATCCACATCCGTTATTCTCAGCACATAAGCGACCAAGCTTCCTGCAGAGGAACCCCTGCCCGGACCAGTAACGATCCCCTTCTCATGGGCAAATCGGATAAAATCCCAAACGATCAAGAAATAATCCGAGAATCCCATCCTCTCTATAACGGATAGCTCGTAAGCAAGACGCTCCTCCACTTCACTGTGATAGCTGTTTTCATTCCATTCGGGCAGATGGGCATAGCGGGCCACAAGCCCTTCCCGACACAATTCAGCAAGATAACTCCCTGCTGTCGCATTATCAGGCAACGGCTCGAATCTCGGCAAAATCGAGCGGCCGAATTCGATCTCCAGATTGCAGCGATCCGCCACAATTCGAGTATTTTCGATCGCTTGCGGCACGTGGGGAAACAAGCGCTTCATCTCTTCATCGCTCTTCAAAAACAGCTGGGTTGACGGAAACTTCAATCGTTCCGGATCGTCCACAGTCTTTCCCGTACCGATGCACAACAAAATATCTTGAACCTGTGCATCCTCTTCCCTAACATAGTGCACATCATTGGTCGCTATAAGCGGGATGCCCGTTTCTTTGCTTAACCGAAGCATGCTTTGCATAACTTTCTTTTGCTCCAGCAGCCCGTGATCCTGTATTTCAAGAAAGAAGTCATCGCCGAAGATGGTACGATACCGATTCGCTGCTTGCATCGCCTCTTCGTAGCGCTCATGAAGCAAATGCTGGGAGACCTCACTCCCAAGACACGAGCTGGTGCATATAAGCCCTTCTGAATACTGAGCCAAATGCTGTGGGTCGATTCTCGGCTTGTAATGGTACCCCTGCAGATGCCCGATCGAACACAGCTTCATCAAATTCCGGTAGCCGGTCTCATTCTTTGCAAGCAGAATCAAATGATAGATCGGCTGCTCCTGTCTCGTTCCTTTATCTCTTATGGAGCCTGCCGTGTAATAAACCTCGCAGCCTATAATCGGCTTAATCCCGTGCTGCTTGCAAGCTTTATAAAATGGTATGGCGCCGTACATCACACCGTGATCGGTTAACGCCAACGCTTTCATGCCGAGCCGGGCTGCTTGACCGACCAGATCGTCGATGCGCGCCGCGCCGTCCAAAAGGCTGTATTCGCTGTGTACATGCAGATGGACAAAATCACTCACCTGCGCCGCCTCCCTTATTCCCTGTATCGTCAACCCCATAAGGACGAGCTCAGCACTGCTGCGCCTGTTTTTGAGGGACTGGTTGCTGCTTTTTAGATAGCTTAGTAAATTTTCTCTCTATTTTATCATAATGCGAACACTTGTACCATACATTAGACAAGTAAGGCTTATTCGATTCGGATGAACGGAATGAGGAGGAATCGGAGTGGTTAGTTTTTTGACAAAATGTGTTCTGGATTTCTTTGTTGCCTTCGGTGTTGTTCTAGGCGGTTCGATGCTCGGAGGAATTGCCGCCGTGCTCATGATGGAGCCCCCCACGTTAAAAATGCTTCACATTTCCGAGCAAATCAAAATATGGGCGCTTGTTGCCGCTGTAGGGGGAACGATTGATCCGATCCGGGTGATCGAAAGCAATCTGGTTGGAGGCTACATCTCTCCGGCGATCAAACAAATTTTACTGATCGTCTTTGCCTTTATTGGAGCGCAATCAGGAACATCTCTTATACAATGGATATGCAAAGGAGGCGGCTCTAATTGAGAGTGCCTCCCTTCGAACGGTATACAGGGCTGCTGCAATCTGCAGGGCTCTTCATCTCGGGCATGATTATCGGCAGCGCCATATTCTTGGGCATTTACCATCATCAGCTCAACACGGTTCTGATTCAAAACCGTGAACTGAGCGACGAGAACGACAAGCTGCAGCAAGACAACAATACGTATAAAAAAACACGAAACCAGCAAAGCACGGTTAATCAAATTGATGTTATCGTCGAGTCGAGCCCCTTAAATCCGTTGGACAAGGTGACCGAGCAGGAGATTGAGAAGCGTGTACGCAACGACTTAAGTGTAATCAAGGGTCAAAAAATTGCCGTCATTGCGGAGTCTCCCCATGTTTATCAAAGTCTTCTCTCGAAAAAGACATACCGCGGCATTCTCGATAAGGATTATATCGTCAATACGAAGACTATGATGCTGATTCAAAACGAACTGAAGGTATGGGTTATAGCCGAGGAATTCAAACGCACGACTATGTAGCGATTCTCTTCCATTTCATTGCTTTTCCACCCGAAAATCGTTAAAGTTAGTAGAGGTTTGTACGACTCGATCAAAAGGATGTGCCTTTGCAATGGAAACAACTCAAATGATTTTGCCTGTATTAATCGTTATCACTCTGATTATTTCGGTGTTCTACAGCTTCCGCTCTAGAAGAAGCCAGGATCCTAAGCTTCGCGGAATTTATGCATCCCGGATGAACATCGCCATGGGTCTGATGCTCATCGTGATCGCCATTTCACAGCTGTTCTTCTTTACCGATTCCAATACACGGCGCGTGTTCGGTATTATCTGCTTCTTGCTCGGCATGTTCAATTTATTCGCAGGACTGCGCAATCACAGCCATTTCAGCCGACAATAGTCTGTCTGTGCAGGTAAGACTTACGAGCTTCTTTTACAGCTGATCGATAAATTGGGTGGTGAGCATCGCTTTGGCAACCAATGTCTGCGCATGGAAAATCTCCACCTCAATTTTACCGAATTTGCGGCTGACCTCGATAACCTTCGGCAATATTTGAATTTCGCTATCGATCTGTACCGGTTTGACAAAATAGGAGGACATGTTGTCCATAACAAGATCGCCCTTTTTGACATCTTGTACCACGTGATATGCCGCTTGTATAACAAGGATGGTAAGCACACCTTCCGACACAGTACCAAGCTGGTTTATCATCTGTGGGGTAATGACGCCGCGGAACCTCAACTGCCCTTCTTTGGTACGCTCCTCGCTAAAGCCCGACCAGATCAAATCCTCGAAGGTTTGCCCGTTTTGCGGTTGACGCTGAATATGCTGCATCGCCTTAAGTACATCTTTGCGGCTTATCACCGCGAGCGGCTTACGGTTCGCATCAACAACTGGCAGCAGGTCAATTCCTTCCCACACCATTAAATGCGCTGCTGAAGCTACTGAAGTATTCGGGCTCGCCGTCAGCGGATTACGCGTCATCAGCTTATCGATGGTCTGCTCCGATTCTGCGCCGATCAAGTCCCTAGAAGTAATCATGCCTACGACCCGGTTCCATTCATCCACTACCGGAAATCGTCCATGGCCCGTTTGCTCATGCAGCTGCTGCCAATCCTTCAGCGTATGGTGGCCTTTCATTACGTAAACCTGCATATGAGCCGGTACGATATCCTCTATAAGCAATATTTTTTTCTTAATCAATCTATCGTAAATCGCCCGATTGATCATCGAGGCAACCGTGAACGTATCGTAGCTGCTTGAAATAATCGGCAGCTCCAGTTGATCCGCAAGCTTTCTCACTTCTACACTCGTTGTAAAGCCCCCTGTTATGAGTACGCCCGCCCCCTGTTCCAGTGCACACAAGTGTGCCTTGCTTCGGTTACCGACAATTAGAAGGCTTCCCGCATCGATATAGCGCATCATAGCATCCTGCTGCATCGCGCCGATAACGAATTTGTTCAACGTCTTGTGAAGTCCGGCGCTCCCCCCCAGCACCTCGCCGTCCACCATATTCACCACTTCGCCGAACGTCAGCTTGTCGATATTATCGCGCAGCTTCTTTTCTACCCGTACCGTTCCTACCCTCTCTTTGGTGCTGACCAATCCCAAATTATCCGCTTCTTTAATAGCACGGTAAGCTGTTCCTTCGCTAACTTCCATCTTTTCTGCAATTTTGCGCACGGATATTTTGGTTCCTATTTTCAAGCTTTCAATATATTTTAAGATCTGTTCATGCTTTGTCGCCGTTTCTTGCAAAATATGATCCATAACTGTTACACCTCATCCATACTATTCTGTACTCATCTGTACTAATTCTCATTATAAGATTTCTTTCGTCTAAAAAAAAGCCCATCTCAACAAGAACCTCGATCTAGGCAAATGCATAGGATACCGTATACTGAATGGAGGTGCCGCCCATGTATAACCAGCCTGAGGTCACTCAAATGCAAACAGTATTTCAAATGGACCCGTCGGTCGTACAAACGCTGCAAAGCACTAAAGAACATATCCATGGATTATGCAATCAGTACTTACAGAGACCCGTTCGAGTGCAAACGATTCACGGTCACACTTATGACGGTGTTATCGTGGATACCGATGGTTTCCATTTGTACCTGCAAATGATGCCAACCCATGTTCGCGGATTTTTCAACCCGTTCTTCGGAGGCGGCGGTTTCAACAATGTGATTTTGCCGCTCGTGCTGTACGAACTGCTCGTCATTTCTCTGCTTTGATTTGGATCAAAAAAGTCCGGCCTTCACGGCCGGATTTTTTTGATTATTGCTCCTGCAAATGATAGACATCACAAACAACTGATTCTGGCTCGCTTAACAAGCAACTTCTCCGATGTACAAGCCATCTCCCCCCCAAAAAGACAGGTTAGCTTCATTATTTATAGTTTAGCAAAACTTAAGTTACACCTTATTAAGTTTAAATATACTTACCTCCATTACAAGAGTACAATCAAGGTAGAACGAAGACAAGAATAGCGATGTAGGGATATGAACAATATCGCCTTCCCATCGCATCATCTGGAGGGATTCGTATGAGCACAAAAAGAGTTGCTATTATTACAGGCGGAGCCAGCGGCATTGGCCGTGAAACGTGTCTGAAGTTCGCCAGTAAGGGCGATCGCGTCGTGGTAGCCGATTATAACGATAAAGGCGGACAGGAAACCGTTGATCTAATCATCAAAGCTGGAGGCGAAGCCATCTTCGTCAAAGTCGATGTCTCCAAGCAGGAAGAAGTTGAAGCGCTGCTTGATTCAACAGAGAAGCATTATGGACGTGTCGATGTAATGTTCAACAATGCAGGAATCGGCGGCGCTGGGCCTGTACTGGAGCAAAACATGGATCTGTACCATCGTACGATCAGCATTAATCAGCACGGAGTTGCCTACGGAATTATGGCAGCAGGGAATAAAATGAAAGAGCTCGGAATTCGCGGTGTCATTATTAACACTGCTTCCGTGTTCGGCTTCTTAGCCTCGCCGGGCACATTCGCCTATCACGCTACTAAGGGCGCAGTCATTATGATGAGCAAATCGGCCGCACTAGAGCTTGCACCTTACGGCATTCGCGTTGTAGCCGTTGCTCCAGGCGCAGTAGATACGCCGATTATTCAAGGCTTCAAGGATAGAGGAATGGTCGACAGCATGCGGGCCAAAGTTATGGGTGGAGAATTAACGAAGCCGGAAACGGTCGCTAATTCGGTCTATCTGTTATCATTGGAAGAAGCGGAAGCCATCAACGGCAGTGTTGTTATGGTAGACCAAGGCTACGCTTCATTCAAATAAGCTGCACACAGCAAGAAACCCGACCGGCTGCGGTCGGGTTTTTCAACATTGGACAGTTATTTTTTGAACTGCAGCATTTTGCGCTTGCCCTGCACCATTTGCTCCAGCTGCCATTTTTTCATTCGCTTGACCTTCTCCATTTCCTCTCTGGCTTCCTCATCCACCCCGAGCAGCTCATGCAAGTGCGCAGCGATGATCAGCAGAGCGAAGGCGATCCACGCAATGCCGAACACGGTTGGCAGTATAGCTTCCGAGCTCAAGTCCAGTCTCGGCACTGCATAAAACAGCATGCCTAGCGCCAAGCCCATAAGTACAATACTTTTCGTTCCCTTCAAGTGTCGCTCCCTCCATTTCATCACAACTTGTACGATACATTGTATGAAGCCTTCAGGAAAAATAGCACTCTACATTTCGGACAAGCCTGTATCGTCAAAAAAGCCCCTTATCCGAAAGTGGATAAAGGGCTAGTTATGCCTGAACTTCTTAAGCTGTTCCTTGGGAAAGCTTTTTTTTCGGAGTAGGGCGTAGCCTTCTCATCGTTTGTCCATAGACGTAAGCCAACAGCCAAGGCACAGCCAGACTTAGAACAAAGGCGGTCAAAGTGTAAAGATGATAATCTATCATTGGGCCGCTAGTATTAGGCACATGCGTGCGCCAATAAGTCAGCACTGCCGGATGCATCAAATAAATACCGTACGATACGGCCCCTAGCGAAAGCAGCCATTTGGTCAAGAGCGGCCAGTGCTGAACCAGCTTTTTACCGATCCATATGAAGCTCATGCCCGCAAACATCGGATAGGTATTGAAAATAATTTCATACCAAGTATTATCAAAGGTCATGCCCTTCAGCTCTTCGAACAAGAACAAGCCCATGAAGCTAACACCCAGAAGTACGCTTAACGGCAGCACCCAACCGATATTTTTACCGATCCATGTGCTAAAAGTCTGATAATTCATTCCCAGATAACCGCCTAGCGCAAACAAGCTAAAGTAAGTTACACAGAGCGATGCACTATGAGGAAGCGGCTCGATCCAATGACCATATCCGTAACAAGCGGCTTGGATGGCAATTCCGATAAAAAACAGATTTTTGCGGAATCCTTGCGACACTCTGCACAGCCAAACGAGCAAAGGAAAGAGCAGATAAAACTGTACGATGATGATCATAAAGTAAAGATGATATGAGGCATCCGCCCAAGGCAGCAGATCTAGGAACTCGGCTCCGTCAAAGTGCAGCTGAGTCGGATCGAAAATCCATTGATTGTAAAGGTAATAAAAGACGGACCAGATCAAATACGGAAAAAGCACCTGCTTGACCCGTTTCAAATAGAAGGTCACCGCCTGCTTCCCGCTCCAGTCGTCAACATAACGATAGAACAGCACTAGGCCGCTAATAAAAATAAAGACAGGCACGGCAAAATTGCTAAACTTGTTAATGGCAAGATACGCGGCTTGCGATACGCTGCCTACAGGGAGCTCAACGGTTGCCTCCGAGGTGTTATGTATGAACAATACCGCCAAAATGGCAAAAGCCCTTACGATATCCAGCTCCAGTAACTTTGCTTTTTTTACAGCCAAATGAAACCCAATCCTTCCGTCTCTCGTCAAGTAACATCCATGAGTTTTTAGAGTAAGCTTGTACTTCTGCATTGTATCATAAGAACGGGGGATGCTTTCAAATCCTTTTGAAAAAAACTTATAAATACGCACTTATACTTAAATTTACTTAAAATTCATTGCGCATTATGCATAAAATGCCTTATACTATACTTACCATGAATGATTCCGATGAGGAAAGGAGATGACGTATTGTACCAGGAAGAAAGACTAATCGGTATCCTGCATCATTTGGAGCGGCATCAGAGAATCAGTATTGAAACGATCTGCGAACTGTTCGACGTCTCGCGAGATACGGCCCGGAGGGATATCATTCGCCTTGAAGAGCAGGGAAGCATCCTGCGTACACGCGGGGGCGCCATACTTCCTACTCTTTCAAATCACGTAGCCAATTACAGTGACAGACTGCGTGACGAGGCCACCACAGAATCAAAGAAAGCTATAGGCCGCATGGCCGCCACCCTTATCCATAATGGAGACTATCTTTTGTTAGACGCATCGACAACGGTCCAATTCGCTGCCGAAAGCATGCATACCCACGGACATGTCGTTGTCACCAATTCTATTGATATCGCCGACATATTAAATCGCAAGGAGGGCATCGATGTTCATCTGCTAGGTGGAAAGCTTCATCCGGAGCATAGGCTTATTTACGGAGCACGCGCGTTGGAAATGCTGGGCGACTATCATGTCCACAAGCTGCTGCTAGGTACTTGTGCCATTACGCCGGACGGTTTGACCAATCCCTATGAGGAAGAGGGCTTTCTCGTAAGAGAAATGATGCGCCGGGCAGATCAAGTTATACTGCTTGCAGATCATACCAAGTTCGGCAAGCGGCAGTTTAACCGCATATCCGGACTCGACCCCATCGATATCATTATTACCGACGAAGAACCGACTGCGGAGATGAAAGAGGCTCTGCAGCAGCATGAGATCGATATTATAGTAGCAAAAGGAGACAACGAGCGATGATCAAACTCATTGTCAGCGATTTGGATGGAACGCTGCTTCAAAAAGGCCATCATATTCACGATAGAGATCGTCAAGCGATATACAATGCGCTTGAAAACGGAATCTCGGTATGCTTCGCCTCTGGAAGGATGTACCCAGAGATACGTCATGTAATGAACGAGCTCGAGCTTGAAGTTCCCGCCGTATCCCAGAATGGAGCCTACGTTCATACGGCAGAGCGCAAGCTTATCCGTCAAGACACGTTCGAAACCTCCTTGATCAAGGAATTGGCAGTCGTAGCTTTGGATATGCCTTTCGTAACCGTCATGTGTGCTCCCGATCATTATGTGCTTACAGAACTAAATGAACGCAACGCCCATATTCAAGCTAACCTGTTAGCTCCGGTTCATGTGATGCCTCATGCGGTTGAGGCACTGGGTAAAGAGTTAATCTGCGGCAAAATTACTTTTTTAGGGGATATTGAAAAGCTGCTTATTTTGCAAAAGCAGCTGCTATCGGCTTACGGCGGTCACATCGACGCCTATGTTGCCGATGTGGACTGCCTAGATGTGATGCCGCGCCATATATCCAAGGGTAACGGATTGAGAGCTCTACAGGAGCATCTCGGCATTTTGCCGGAAGAGACGCTCTGCATCGGAGATTCCTTCAATGACGTGTCCATGTTTGCCACTACTCCGCACAGCTTTGCCATGGCTAACAGCCATCCAGACTTAAGAGCAAAAGCTCGTTACACAGCAAACGGCGTAGCCGATGCGATCGAATGGGCGCTGAAGTCCGTCAGCGATAAGGTCATTGGGAAAGAAGGACGCTCATGAGTAAGCTGGTCTGGATCGGCTGCTGCTTTTATTTACTGATCGGATTTACTTCCGTCGTTGCCGCCGCCCTTTTACCCGAGCTTATGGCACACTATGGACGCGATTATGCAGATGGGGGCAACTTGATCTTCACCCAATTTTTCGGATTTTTGCTTGGCGTCGTTACTCAGCCGTGGTGGTCCAGGTGGTTAGGACGGATCCGCATGCTCTCTTTTACGTTATATTTCATCTGTATTGGTTATTTGATCATCGGCCTTCTCCCCCCTTGGCCTGTCGTATTACTCTGTTTGCCGTTGGTTGGCTTTGGCTCGGGAATGATTGAATCGACCGTCGGCGCATTGATTATCGACGCCATAGAAGACAAGAAAGCTGTCGCGATGAGCCGGCTCGAAGTGTTTTTTGGTTCAGGGGCACTGCTAATGCCAGTTGCCATCAGCTTGCTTATAGCTAACGGCCGCTGGGAGTTCACCTTCTTCGGAACCTCCCTCTTTGCGCTCCTGCTGGCCTTCATCTGGTGGCGCTATAGTGCGGCGAACGGCAGTTTCATTAACATAACCGACGGTGCTGAAACTGAAACTCCAGCAGCTGTACCCAGGTCTACCAGCTTAAAGTACGGCAGCAAGCTCTCCTCTACAATGCTCGTTTGCTGTATTATCGTGTTCTTCATTTATGTGGGACTGGAGATGAGCATTGTGAACTTCCTGCCATCCATCCTGCTGGAATCGATGGATGTTAACGCAGCAGTCGCCTCGCTCAGCGTGAGCTTCTTTTGGGGGACTATGGTGCTCGGCAGACTCGTCTGCGGCCTTCTCGCCGAGAAATATGGATATGTCCGTTATTTGCTTTGGTGTTCTACAGCTACAGTTCTCGTATTGATTGGTCTTGCATTAATGAAGCAGCTGGTTGGAGCCTTCATCATGATTTTATTAATCGGCTTGTTTATGTCCGGCTTGTTTTCTATTGCACTTATATTTAGCAATTCCTTGTTCCCTGGACGAACCGAGCAAACGACCAGCAAACTCATTGCCGCCAGCGGAATCGGCGGGGCCGCTTTTTCCTGGCTAACCGGACGATTCATGGAGCATGCGTCGGTATCTTTTACCCTGTGGTTTCTCGTTGTTCTCGGAATCTTGTTGGTAGCTATGCTGGCTGTAATCTCAAGAATGAAACCAACTCCCTCCGCAGAGTACACCTCTTGCGGATGAGTCTTAACTTCCTTCAAACGCTATGCTCCTATAATCGTATAGGCATAGCGTTTTTTAGCTTTACATTTTACCTGGCAACTAATAATATTAGGTAATACCTAATATTATTTAAAATGACAACTAATAATCTACTTATAACTTCAACAATAGACATTGGAGGTCATAGTTATGCTGGTTTGGATGTTAAGGCAGGTTATGGCTAGCAGAGGCATATGGAGCGGAGCGGCGTTAGCCCGTCTACTGAAGGAGAAAGCCGACTATTCCTTGTCCCCTCCTTCCATTAGTGCTCTGCTCGCAGGACAGCCGCGTCAGATGAAGGCCGAAACAATGGACGCACTATGCACGGCGTTGGAATGTACACCTAACGATTTATGGGTGTATACGCCAGCAAAACAAATTGCTCAAGGAGGTCAGTAAACGTTGGCTGAGAAAATAATCGTCCCTTTCGGCGACCCCATTTTGCGCAAGACGGCGAAACCTGTCACTGAGTTCAATGCAAAGCTGTACAAGCTGCTCGACGATATGACGGACACATTATATGCAGAGGATGGAAGAGCCGGACTGGCCGCCCCCCAGGTAGGCATCTTAAAAAGAGTCATTGTTATGGATTGCGGCGACGGTCTGATCGAGCTGATTAATCCTGAAATCATACGAATGAGCGGAGAGCAGAGTGGTCCGGAGGCATGTCTTTCTTTCCCCGAGCATACAGGCATCGTTAAGAGAGCCCAGTATGTTCAATTAACGACCATGAACCGGGCTGGTGAGACGATAACGCTTGAAGGCGATGGCTATCTCGCCCGCTGCATTCAACATGAAATTGACCATCTGAACGGCGTGCTCTTTATCGATCATATCAAGGGCAGCGAGCTGTACCACGACCGCACCAATAAAAAGGTTCCTCTATTGGATGTCCTCCGATTATCGAGACAAAGTATATAGGCATTGCAGAAAAAATCACTGTGCTCATGCAGCAGGAGGCAATCTCTCTCTGCATGAACACAGTGATTGTCATTTACAACTGGATTTAAGAACTTGGCTTGCCGAACGTCTGCACCTGAGTCCACTTCTTCCCGCTGTCAACGGTCTGGTAGAGCTTCGAGGGTTGATTATAAGAACCGACCATTATCCAACCATTCTTACCATCCAGGAACGATGCATTCGCATTCAATCCAGGGAGCTGCTGGCTTCCGTTCACCCACGAAATGCCGCCATCCTGCGTCGAACCCACCGTTACGGCTCCGTTATCCCCACACGGTGCGCACTCCCCTATCAAAAATGCCACATCAGAGCTTACTGCGTTTAACTGCCCAGGCTTGGTTCCCGGTCCTTTGGGTCCGGGCTGCTCGCCTATTTTATAGCCTGGAGCCGGGCCGCCTCCTGCGGTAGAATTGGCAACAACGGTCTTCCAATTCTTCCCTTCATCTTTGCTATGCAGCAGTGTGTAGGAGGTCTGATTCATGCCCGTTTCCCCGATCAGCAAAACCCACGCATCGCTCGTTTCCGTTGAACGGATAACGGCATTCGTCACTTGGCTTACCGTCGAATGCGTCCATACAGGCTTCCATGTTTTACCGCCGTCTTTTGTCAGCTGCACCTGATAATTCGGTTCTTTCATCGTCACGGCCCAGCCCTGACTTTTGGATATAAAGAACGGCTCTCCCTTTATATTTGCAGGAACCGAAAGTGCAGTCCAGGTTTTGCCGCCGTCCGATGTATATTGATTGCCGCTAAAGCCTTCTTGATCCGATATAAAACGGATGCTTTTGCTTATTGGAGCGGACTGTGAAACAACCGACCAAAGCGCTCCGCCATTGGTTGTCTGCAGCAGTCGCCCTTGCACTTTACTATTTGTACTGCCAGAATCCCCTGATGCGCCTCCCGTTCGGACAAAGGCCCATCCCTTACTGTTGTCTATGAAGGAAAACGCCTCAATCTGACCCGGTCCCTGATATTGCTTCTCCCATTGTACCCCTCCATCCTTTGTATGCAGTACGACGCCGTCTCCTCCTGCCCAGCCTTCTGTCGGACTAATAAATTTAATAGAGGTTACAGCTGTCTCTGTTGCATTGGATTCCGATGCCGAAGCAGCCTTGGAAGGCTCTGGTGTCGTGCTTGCCGGAGGGTTTGGCGTTGCGTCATTACTATTCGAAGCGGCCTCGGACCCCTGATCTCCCTCATTAACGGAAGGATCGGCAGTCGGTGCCGCAGCCGGTTTACCCGATGTACCCGCAGATGCCTGCTGATGCTCGCAGCCTACCGTTAGGGCTAACAGAATAACAGCCAGTATAGTCAACAACCATGAAATTTTTGTTCGGTTCATACTGTTCTCTCCTCTGCTTGAAAATGTACGAACAACGAAATCGTTCGTATAAGAAAATGCCTCTCCTCACTAGTATGGACGGAAAAAGCAAAAAAATGGTTACAGCTTCTATGATTTTTGTGTTCAATTTTGAAATAGCAGCGCTTACAAATCAATTCTTTTCAAAAAAACAGCCCCTACTTTCTGGGTTTCCAATTTGTTTACAATATCCATAAGTCTTAAGGCCTATTTTATTTATTTCTACATTATTCCCTTTGTTCCTCCTTTTTGTGCCATTTTTTTCACAAGAAATGTTGTCAGCCTCATGTATTCCTTTGTCCCTCTCCTGTTTCAAGAAAACAAGTTCTTATCGTTCCTTCGCCTAACGGTGCAGTTTCTTTTCACCAAGGGCAAAACGCCCTCATATGATGAAGTAGTTCACTTGAGATTACTGCAAGCTGGCGAAGGGAAGGAGCTGCCGGAGTGAGGAGAACGAAGGTCACTATTAAGATTTCTAATGCCAGCAGTTCTTTGGACGATAACACCCTCATATTGAGCGACATCGTACGGAAAAAATGGAAGATACCTGTGCAAACCCCGCTCACGCTGTGCTTCGGCTCGGCAAAACATGAGGTCAAAGTCGTTACAACTACACTGGCAGATGTCCTTCGCATTCACGCTTCCATTGCTGCACTATGGGGGCTGTCACACGGCGACTCGCTGTGCCTGCAATACAAAGCAAACGACCAGACCCTTCACATCGGGCCGTTAATCGGTGTATTGATCAGCCGTATCAATTCCGTGAACGTTGAAAAGCCTTTCGGTTCCACAACAGCCTTTTATCGGGAGTTAAACGATACCTGCAGGCTGTTCGGTGCCTCCATATGCTTTATTACCCCGGATGAGCTGAACGATCAAAGCCAAACGGTCAATGGGTGGCGTTATACGGGCAAATGGGAGCAAAGGACGTTCCCGATGCCTCATGTGATTTATAACCGTCTGACTTCCCGAAAGCTGGAAAACCGCGACAATGTCCAGCAGTTTTTTCGTCATGCCAAAACACAGCATCAAGCAATTCTGTTTAATGAAAAATATTTGAACAAGACAGAGGTGTTCGATGCGCTGAACAACGCAACCGAGCTCCACAAATATTTGCCGGAGTCTCATCTGCTGCGTAATTTTGAAATATTAAAATCGATGTGCGCCAAGTATCCCGTTATTTTCCTTAAGCCTGTTACAGGGAGTCTGGGAAAAGGGATTATTCGCGTCACAAGGCAAGCGGACCTTTCCTATGTAGGTCATTTCACCAATCTGAATGGCGCTCGCAAACAATCGTTTCCGTCGTTAAGCCGATTTTTCTCCGCTATATCCGGCAAAATCAAACAGCAGCGCTATCAAATTCAGCAGGGACTTGATCTGATATGTATTGAAGGGCAACCTCTGGATTTTCGCGCTTTGGTCCAGCGCAATGAGCTTGGCGAATGGGAGGTCACTTCCATTGTGGCCAGAATTGCCGGGAATCAACAATTCGTTTCCAATTTGGCTCGCGGAGGCCGTTTGTCAACCGTGAAGGACGCACTGGAACATTCCCATTCCACTGCTGCAGCAGGCTGCGCGCCTAAGCTAAGGCGTGCTGCTCTATTGATCGCCAATGGAATCGAAAAGCACATCAGCGCTCATTTCGCCGAGCTGGGCATCGATTTAGCGGTCGATACGCAGGGCAGAATATGGCTTCTTGAGGTCAATTCCAAGCCTTCTAAGGAAGACAATACCCCTTTATGGTCAGAGGGCAAGGTTCGTCCCTCCGTAAAGAGGATCGTACAGTACTCCCGATACGCAGCTAAATTTTGACGGATGTTGAGGTGATTACCATGATGACCCCGTCGCCCATACGCCTGTTCGGCATCATGACTACGCAATCAGAAGGGTACCCCCCTTTTTTGAGCCGTGATTTTTACCGTAAGCTTTGCTTGATCGGCAGCCGAGCCGGACTGACCGTGTTCGTGTTTACCCCTCAAGGCATCCGATGGTCCGAAGGCACTATCACCGGCTATGCTTTTGATGCAGCAGCCCGCAGGTGGAACTGCCAGGATTATGAGATGCCTCATGTCGTGTATGACCGTTGTTTCTTTACGAATCGCAAACAGTATGCGGTGTACCGCGAAGCCATTCAAGAACTAAGAAACCGTCAAACCCCGCTGTTTCTCGGGTATGGCCTGAAAGGAAAATGGGAGGTCCAGCAAATGCTGGAGCAGGACGGACGCTTTAGCAGCCACTTACCGAAAACGGAAGTAATGAAAAGCGTGCGCACGGCGGCAGAATGGCTTAGAGCCCGCTCCGAGGTGCTATTAAAGCCTCAGGCCGGCTCGCAGGGCTGCGGTGTGCTGCTTGTGCGGCGAGCTCCGGGCCGCACAGGCACGCAGGCGCGCAGGCACGCTGCCGGCTCCGCTGCGCAGGAGACCACGGCAAACGCTGCGGCGTTTACCGTGATCGGGCGCGACGCGCGCAATGGCAAGGTAGCGCGCAGCTTCGCCGACGCAGCGACGCTCATGCGCTGGCTGCGTCGCATCACGGAGCAGCGCAACTATTTGCTGCAGCAGTATTTGCCGCTCCAAGGACGCTCCGGCGAAGCGTACGATGTACGCTCGCTTGTGCAAAAGGATGGCTCCGGTCAATGGCAGGTGACCGGGATGGCCGTGCGCAAAGGTCAACAAGGCAGCCTGACCTCTAACCTGCATGGTGGAGGAACCGTGGAGCCCGCAAAAGCTTATCTCAACGCCCAGTTCGGATCGGTTCGATCCGAGGGCATTCTGAACGAGTTGAAGAGACTCTCCAAGGAGATTCCGGTAGCACTCGAGCAGTCTCACGGTCGACTTGCCGAGCTTGGCATCGATTTTGGAGTCGATATAACCGGTCACATCTGGCTTTTGGAAGTTAATTCCAAGCCAGGCCGGTCCATTTTTTCTTTCTTACAAGATAAGAAAGCTCGCTACAATGCATTGGCCAATCCGATTCGATATGCCCGCTATTTGCTGCGTCACCCTCGAACGGGAGAACCTGCGGCTGGAGCCCAGCACGCTGTAAAGTCAGCTCAATCCTCCCGCAGACGTTCGGACGACGCTTCGTCGCTTCCCGACCAAGCTTAAGGCCATTGCTTACGAAGATAGCTTTGTTTACGCATTGCTCAGCCACTGCTTACGAAGATAGCTTTGCTACGCAAAGCTCAGCCACTGCTTACGAAGATAGCTTTGCTACGCAAAGCTCAGCCACTGCTTACGAAGATAGCTTTGCTACGCAAAGCTCTTAGGAGGAAAACCATGAGTTTGACAACTTGCACGATTCATGTGACACAGAGACAGGAAAGAGTCATCTACTTGACTAGTGAATTGGCGAGAACCCTCAAGCTGGCGAAAACAAAATCCGTGTCCCTGCAACTAGGAAGTAAAAGCGCCTCCGCAGGTTTCAAGCTTTTGAAAAAAACGGGCAGCCATTTGTATGTGCCTATGTCCATCGTGTCTCAGCTGCGTATTCCTCAACTAGGCACCACTTTGGTTGAGTGCAGCAACGGCAAGGATATTCGCTTAGGCCCTTTAATAGGGATCTTGACTAGTGTCTCGCCAACCGGCGCGCCATTTGGGCAGCGTACGGAATTTATACGCCAATTCATGCGGGTCGGCTCGGACCGGTCGTATTATTTCGGCTTCTCCCCCCAGGACGTGAACTGGTCTCAGGAAACGGTCACCGGTACTTTCCCCCGCAAAGAAGGCGGCTGGTATCGTAAAACCGTCCCTCTACCGGACGTGGTCTACAATCGGCTTCCAAGCCGCAAGTCCGAGAAGCAGCCATCGATGAACGCGTTTAAGCAGCGTTTTGTTAAACGCGGCATTCCGTTGTTCAACTGGGCATTTTTTGAGAAATGGGACATTTACAATCTGCTTGAAGGAACCGATGCGTTCAAATACGTTCCTGAATCGCATATCAATCCATCTGCAAACCAGATCAAGGAAATGCTGGATAAGCACAAATTCATCTATTTGAAGCCTACTGCAGGCAGTCTCGGTATCGGTATTTACCGGCTCACCTACAATCCCAAGCGAGGATATTACGCCCGCTTCCGACGCGGTGACAAAAACGTTCTGCTGCGCTTCAGCAAGTTCGAATCGCTGATGTCGCTGTTGAACCGCAACAACGGCCGCCTGAATAATTACGTAGCACAGCAGGGTATACGGTTGATTGAGATCGACAGCTGTCCTATCGATTTTCGTTTCCACCTTACCAAAAACATTAACAACCAATGGGTAGTCCCAGGCATCGGAGCCAAAAAGGCGGGAAAAGGAAGCGTAACGACACATGTGCGGAACGGAGGTCAGTTATTTACTCCGGAACAGGTTCTGAAGCAGATTTTCGGCAGCCGTGCCGATCAAGTGTTAACCAGCGCTAAAGAAACGGCGATTAACCTCGCTGAAGCGATAGAGCAAAAAAGTCGACATACACTAGGCGAACTCGGTTTTGATATCGGTATAGACCAAAATGAACGAATCTGGATGTTCGAGGCCAATTCCAAGCCAGGCCGTTCTATCTTCAAGCATCCCGCCCTAAAAGGAGAAGGTAAGGCATCTCTGCAGTATATCTACGATTACTGCCTATACCTTAGCCGATTTCGACCAAGGAGGGATACCTGAGTGGATATCGAACTTCACGAGACCCCGCAAAAGCCGACGCTGGCCATTCTCACTTACGCCGATGAAAACCGGGTTTTTCGGGGAAATCAGGAAAATTTTATCGATTTGATCCGATCCGGCGAGGAAAAAGGCGTATTGGTATATGTCATGACCACCAACGACTTCAAGCTGGTCGGCAAAAAAGCGCTCGGCTACTCTTACAACTTTCAAACGAAAAAGTGGAAAAAACAGCTGCTCCCGCTTCCTCACGTTATCTATAACCGGATTCCGTACCGTAAATTCGAGCTGCTCCCTGAGGTACAGCAGGTGCTTCAAGTATGTATGAGACACGGTAAAATCCACTTTTTCAATCCAACCTTTTTCAATAAATGGACCTTATTCGAGTGGCTGAATAAATCGAAAAACACTCAAACCTTAATCCCCGCAACCCAAAAGCTGACGACAAGCGAGGACTTGGAGCATTTGCTGGAGAAGCATCAAAACCTATATCTGAAACCGATACGGGGCAAGGCAGGAAAAGGCATCATGAAGGTGAGCCAGATTCCAGAGAAATCAGCTAAAACCCGGAAGTATCAATTAAGTATTCAAAATAAGACGAAGAGCCATATTTCCCGCTACTCGAACGTCCCCCAGCTGTGGACTCAAATCCGCGAAGCGATAGGCAACAAAGATTACATCATACAGCAAGGCATCACTCTCGCTAACTATAAACAGCGTCCGTACGATCTTAGGGTGCTCGTTCAGAAAAACAATAAAGGCCTATGGAGCATTGCCGGTATCGGCGCCAGGCTAGCGGGCAAGCTGAGTATTACAACTCATGTTCCGAGGGGCGGTTCCATTGATGACCCCGCCAAACTGCTCGATGCGGGCTTCGGCCCTACGGTCAGCAAAAAAATATTAAGGCGGGCCAAAAAATCCGCGCTAGTCATAGCTAAGCAAATCGAGAAAGCAAGCCAAACGATGCTGGGTGAAATGTCGATGGACCTTGGAGTCGACACGACGGGACAAATCTGGTTTTTTGAAGCCAATTCCAAGCCAATGAAGTTCGATGAGCCCCATATTCGTCAAAAATCGTTGGATAACCTGATTTTATACAGCGTTCATCTATCCAAAACGCCAGCAAAGCCATCCCGGTTTGCTGCAGGAGCAGCGAAGCGCAAAACGGCAAACCATTCAGCGAAGGCCAGATAAACATTCGCTACGATCCACAGTCATGAAAAGTCATACCAAAAAGACCTCGTCGGTTCAAGACGGGGTCTTCGTTTGTTCCGAGGCAAGAAGCCAGGAATACAAATAAAAGACCGCTTCTGCCTGCAACCCAGGCGTAAGCGATCCTGTTTATTAGGGATTACAACTATCGTCGGCAACCATGCTTCACTAAAATTTCGTTGAAAATCTGGCATACTGAACAATTTTCCTGACGGATGGGCGTGCTTTACCTTCGTCAGAGAGCGGAGCATTGTCGTCTTTCGAAGGCTTCGAGTTGACCTCGATAAGCCATACCCTGCCTTGAGAGTCCAGAGCCAAATCGATACCCAGCTCGGCAAAATGCCCTTGTACTTGTGTTTCTATCCCTTTCGCAATCTTCAAGGCTACCCGCCTCAGCTTTGCGTTCCCTCCTGACGCAGCAGCGTTGCCAGAGCGTGCTATTGCGTCTTTAACCGTGCTCAGCGAGCCGCCCCTGGCAAGATTGGAGACATAGTGATGGTCTCCGGCGATTCTTGCCACAATCGATGTGACGCCCCAATTCCCGGTTTCTCCGCGCTGCACTACCGCTCTGAAGTCAACTGGGCGTCCGTTTACCGTGAGCAGATTAATGCCCTGCTGAATTTGATAGCGCGTTGACTTCACTTTCTCCGTAACCGAGTCGTAAAGCTCGTTCAAGCCGTCAAATGTTTTTTTGCGCACTCCATTCTTGCTCGTGTAATGACAAGTGTAAGAATCTCCCGTATTCCGAGTGATGCGAATAATCCCTTTGCCCAAGCTCCCTCCGACCGGCTTGAGAAACACAATAGGATACTTGGCGCACATCGTTTTCAGTACCGAGGAATTGCGCAGCGAATACGATTCCGGCAAATACGCGTTCAGCCCCGGCTCCTTTTTCAACGCATCGAATACTTCCATCTTGTTCAAATACTTGTCATTGAAAAATACGAGGTCCTTACGACCTTTCACTTGCTTGATGAAATGCTGAACATTCGGTTTGTTTTCCGTCTTTCGCGAGGTTAATCGGTTGTAAAGGACATTCGGAATCGGAAAGCTTGACTTTACCCATTTGTTCGCCGTGAAATGCCAGCCTCTTATGATATCGCTTTGACCCTGCATATCTTTGGGCGTGCAAAAAAAGACGGCTGCCCCGTACTTCTGGCATGTTTCGGTTAGCTCACGGCAAAATGCAGTATTGACTCCAAAAGGCTTATCAGGCATGTTGGCAAAAACACTGCTGACCATTACTCCAATAAGCGGACCAATATGAATGGTACGTGTTCCCGCTTTGTAACGAAGACACAGGTTGTCGTTCTGAGACAAATTCCATTTAGAAGCAAGCGAAGCGCTAATTTGCAGGAGACCGGCTTGTGATGAGGGTACGACCGTCACCTCCTGCCGCCCGATTCCGAAGCATAGTTTCAGTGGAGTTTGAAATGGAATCTTCCATTTTTTTGCTATAGCTTCGCTGAGCTTGATAGTCGCACCGTCCCCAGAAACACCGGAGCTTTGAACTTGCAACTTTACTTTTGTTCTTATCATGAGAAACCCCTTCCCAGCATCGTCTTGCCATTAAGACAGCTATATGCTTGGAACAATAACAAACGAACTACTTCATCATATGTGGGCCTTTACCCCTTGGTGAAAAAAAACTGCGGCGGAATACCCATCATACTATGTTCGTTTCAAAGTCCTTGAAGGTATCTAGAGAATGAGGCTCCCCATGATCTTGCAAGCTTTGCCTCTCAAATGGGAACAGGTCTGAGAGCCATTAACCCACGGCCACAGAAGCCTTCCCTTGAGCTAAATGACGCTCCAACTGGAGTACCTCAATGCCCGCTAGTAAAACAATCCCTATGCCATGAGTATCGTTTAGCAGCCAAGACAGATCATCCTTGTAGTAGCCGACGCTGTACGAATAGCCTGAGCCGCGGCATACGCCGTAGACGTTGCCGAATTTATCGATCGAGATACGGGCCATCCCGTTCCAGCCTTTATGAATCGCAGCGATATACTTCTCCGTATCAGCAAGCCAGCCGTATCTTACCCCGCGCGCAAATGCGTACAGGAACATGGATGTGCAGGATGTTTCTTCATACGATGAAGGTTCTGTCAAAACTTGATGCCAGAGTCCGTTCTCTCCTTGCAGTCGCAGGTAGCCTTCGCTCAGCTCATTGAAAAATTGCAGCAGCTCGTTACGCACTACGTGGTTATCCGGAAGTACTGCCAACAGCTCGGACAAGGAGAAGAGCACCCAGCCGTTGCCGCGGCCCCAAGCAATCTTTGTCGGCTTGTCGATGCCGAAGTCATACACATGAGACATGATTTGCAGTTCTGGAATATATAGCCGTTTTTTGAATTGGATGAACTGGTTTGCCGCATCCTCAAGATAACTGATTTCGCCTGTCCGTTGATAACAGCGGCACAAGTAGGGTACGCTCATGTACAAATCGTCGCACCATAGAGTTGCATTAGGGAAATCAACATGTCTTGGCTTGCGGTATAATGATCCTTCAGGTAACCGCTCCTGCTTATTGCTGATATAATCTGCAATCACATCTGCTATTCGCTCAGCCCCTTGAAGCGATTGGCTTTGCAAAGCAAGCAGCATTGTCGCGCCGAACGAGCCGCAATCGTCGAGACTATCTAGGGTAGCCAGTGTATTCAATACACCAGAAGCACCATACTGCTCCTTATCCCACTTCGCGTAGCTGTATAGACGGGTACACGTTTCGATATGGCTATATACATATTGCAGCAAATCCTCGCGTCCCAGCAGCTTCCCGGTCTGGAGCATGCCATACAACGTCACGCCAAGCGGATAATTCCACTTGCCGAACAAAGCGTTCTCCGTGAACGGACGTACCCAAGTGTTCGGCTGATCCAACCGCCAGAACGTACCGCCTTCCTGCGTTTCGACTAGAGAATGCAAGGAATCGGCAACATCAGGTATGGCTTCTTCCACAGCAAAAGGGCCCAAGTACAGCCATTCATCCTTGGCACCGTGAACCGGATACGGCTCTACGAGATGAACGCCCGCCGGCAGCGAATCCAGACGGAAGCCAACGCTCCCGTTAGTGCCTAAGCTTTGAATGACGAGATCATGCTCCCCATAAGCTAATTTCAGTGCAACTTGGAAGGAACCTGCCTTGTCGATCGTGGATTGCAGCTCACCATTCACATATAGCGCTATTTTACCTTCGGCCGAGCCGGTCAACTCCACGTTCCGAATTTCCTGCGAGAAGGAACGAAGCTTGGTCCAAGCCAGCGCATATTGGCCTTCCAGCCCACCGAAAATGCGTGCTATCGGGTTCTTAGCCTGCTCGGCACCGCTCCACTCAACCTTCGGGTACCATGTTATGCCATGGTCCGCCTCTGTGCTGTCCTCTCTCGGCAGCTCGCTCCACACTTGATCCTGTGGTGCGGAATAAATCCAACCCTCATGTCCGAAGCGTTCCGGCGAAGGGGCTAGGAAGTGAACCGGATTGCTCTTGAAGGAGCCCGGTCCAAGGGAGCCTCCGCAGCCAGCTTCCGTCTTGGTGAACTGGAATACCAGATGGTTCCAGCCTTTATGCATCGGAATGGTAACAACCGTTCTGCGCTTAGGATTTAATTCATCCGCAATATTCGCCTTATAAATTTGCTCCCCGTTAGCATACAAAATTAATGGACCATAGCAGTACAAAATGAAATTGAGCGGCATATCCGAATCGTTCCAATATTTGCACCAGGCATAAACGATCTGACCGTTTTGCAGCTCCGGATACCGTTCGGTAAAATTAAAATCATAGCTGTAATCATGCTTTTTCAAAATCCCATCCGCACAAAAAGCCCGGTAGGCCATCGGATGCGGCGGATTGTTCCCTACATACCTGTCGGCTACCGTTGCTAAAATTTCGCTTACGCGGTCTCCGCATTTTGCGAAGATGCTTTCGTTGATGTCGATGTAACGCTCAGTCATGGTTTCTTCCTCCCCAATTGGTAAAGGGGCGGAGTCTCCCCGCCCCTTTCTTTTTTCTTTATACTCTTTTCCCCGTATCCAAAAGAATAGCTCAGCAACTATTTTTATCTCTTCATCTTACTTCGCTGCAGAACCGTTACGTTTTTGATACGCATCCGTCATTTCTTGGCTCATCTTTGTCAAATCCGCATCGGTTTTCGCTTTTGCTACGAAATCGTCCCAAGCAGTAATCGGCTCGCGACCCAAGATGATTTTCGTTTTCAAATCTTGTACTTTTTTCTCGAACTCAGGCAGCAGCTTTTGTGCAGTCGGCGAATACAGACCGATACTAATGTCCGCTACGCTTGTTTTGGCACGCTCGTCTTGAATTTTCATGTACAGATCATTCGCTTCTTTCGGGAAGTAAACCTTCGTCGAGCTTGCGTATGGATCTGCTACGTAAACGATTTGGTTAAAGTCCGGACCATTATCTTTTGCCAGCTGCTCTGTATTGATAACTTTTTGGCCGTCTTTTACCGTGTAATCGACACCTTCGATACCGTACTGTTGAATAGCAAACACTTCGTCGCTCATCCAGGTATCAACCATCTTCAAGATCCGTTTCATTTTCACTTCAGGTACAGATTTAGGAATAGAAATCATACCGGAGAAGCCAGGACCTTTCGGGTTATATCCATTCATATTTGTCAGCGGATAGAAATCCTCAGGCTTCATGTTTGGATCGATTTTTTTCATCTTCTCGTAATGATCGTTCATGGTACCTGCCTTGTCCATGATAATTCCGGCTTTGCCGCCATTGAACAGATCAGACACCTGTGACAGCTTCAAAGATGCGAAGTCTTCCGGAATCAGTTTTTCCTTGTACATTTTGGTCAAATACTCGATGGACTTACGGGTTTCCGGCAGCAGCGCCGTGTTGACGATTTTACCGTCCACAAGCTTCCATTTATCATTTTTCACGTTGGCGCCAGTGAAGCTGTTCTCGATCATTGCCAGCGTCCCCATATCTGCAGGAGGGGTCATATAGGCAGCTAACGGAATGGTGTCGTTCTTGCCGTTTTTATCCGGATCCTTTTCCGCAAAGGCTTTCATGACATCGTACAGCTCGTCAGTCGTCGTAGGTACCTTCAAACCCAGGTTGTCGAGCCAATCTTTACGTATAATGAAAAACTGATCGGCCTCAGCCGGGCGCGGACGTGGGATACCGTAGTTTTTGCCGTCCTGCATTTTGGTCAGTTCCCAAGCCGTATTGGAAATCTTAGAATTCAAATTCGGATAATCTTTAATGTATGGAGTCAAGTCCCAGAAAGCGCCTTGGGTTACCGCATTGCGGAATACCGAGGTAAACGGATCGTTGATCGTAATCAAATCCGGGATATCGCCGGATGCAAGCGTAACATTCAACTTGTCCGTATAGTTGTTACCGGACACCCACTGAATTTTCATCTTGGAGTTTGTTGCTTTCTCAATGGCTTGCTTAATCTTATTATCATCTGCGGCTGGAGAAGGGGTGAGCAAAATCGTCATAATACTGACTTCCAGCGGCCCTTCATTTCCCCCTGCGGCATTGCCTCCCGCATTATTTTTATTACCACACGCAGCAACGACACTAGAAAGCGCCAACATAAGCACCATTGAACCCATGACAGCTTTTTTGCTTCTTCTTAATTTCATTAGTGATCCTCCCTTGTTATGAATCTCTTTGTTTCGAAACACTCCTAGCTGAGCACAAGGTAGACATTAGTACATTCCGCTTTGATCGACAATCGTACTTTTTTGTAGTGCCATTAGGCCCGTTTTGGACTATATTGCAGCCTTGCACTTCGATGCACAAGGCCGCAATCCCTTATTCCTTGCGGTTTAACTCGCGAAACTGACTCGGCGTAATCCCCTCGTACTTTTTGAACAGCCGGTTAAAATAACTATGCTGATAGCCAACAGCATCGGCCACTTCGCTGATTTTCATATCCGTTTCCATCAGCATGGTCTTGGCGTTACTGATCCGGATGTTTGTCAAGAAATCGATGAAGTTAACCCCTGTAATTTGCTTGAACGCCCGGCTTAGCGTATAAGGACTTGTACCGAATAAATCCGCACATGACTCTAGTGATAGAGGTGTCATATACTGCTCACGTAAATAGACGATGACCTGCTCAATGATCTGCTTGAAGTGGTAATCCTGACGACTGATCATTTCCTGTACAAAGACAGATATCACTTTGCGCTGGAACCAGTTGAGCATTTGCTCAGGCTCTTTGATCTGTCCAAGCTGCTCAAACAAATTTACGCTGCCGAACAGCTGAACCGGATTCATCCCTGACTGCAATGAAGAATAGCGGATACTGCCTAAAAGCTGGAGCATCCCTTGCTGAAGCATAAATTCCGTTGATCCGTTAGCGGACAATTCTTCCATGAATTGACTGATCAATTCGACCGCTTCCGTTTCCTGACCGTTTCGGATCGCACTAATAATTTCTTTATCCAATGTGAACGGATAGCTGCTTTCCTTCAGCACATTTAATTTGGATAGCTGCTCCGCCCTAATAATCTGGTTTTCATCCAACAGATCTCGATATACCAACGCTTGCCTCACTTCCTCGAACAAATGTGGAATTTGCTTCACGTTGTGAATCCCTTTGCTGACCGATATCGTAACCTGCATCTTCAAAATACGGTTGATTGCCCTAATGACCTCTTGGCAAACCTCCTCCAAATCATTCTCCAGCCATGAAAGCGGATGGGATGAAGGGAAGGATAGCAGCACACCAATCGAAAAGTTATGGAAATTAATGATTTCTGCTTGTTCATATTGTTCCTTGATGACCTCATCTATGATGTTGGATGCAGCAAAAGTGACAAGGCTTTCATCTCCCGGAGAAAATCTCCCCTCCAAGTTGGCAAAGCCGGTTAATTGAAACATAAGTGCAATAAACTGACGATTCTCTGTCTCCCAGCCATATCTCTTCATCCGTTCCTTCATATCGTTCTCATGCAAAGAGATAAGATAGCCCTGCGCCAGCTGCAGAAAAAAACCTTCCCGAAGGATCGGCACCTGCTCCTCCAGCTTGTTTCGCATCGATTCGGTTTCCTTGGACAAATGCTGCCAGTGCTTCTCGATCAAGGCAAACTCGTCCTTCACCTCTTCGTTCCTTTCTCCGGCAAGAAGGGACAGTAGACGCTGCACCGGATGATAAATCCGCCGGGAAACAAACCACGACAGCAGCAAAGCAAAGATCAGACCAGTGATGCTGATGACCAGTATCCATTTGGAGATGGAAACAACGGGAGCCGTAATGGATGACAATGGCGCGGCGGATATATACACCCACGTTTGGCCTAACCGGTTAAAATGTCCGTACGATACGGAATACGATACCTTATTAAAATCAAATAAAAACGATTCCGGCTTCGCATCGTTTACGGTTGTATCCTTCAGCTCCGCTTGGTGCGTCACGTATGCCTGCTTGAGCGCCTGATCGAGTTCCGATCCCGCAGCCCCGCTGCTTGATAAATTCCACTCATTCTTATCATTGAACAGCATCGTCACGCCCTCATTATAAGGGGTGAGTGTCTTTAGCACCTTCAGCAAATTGTCCTGATTGAGCGTAGCGATAATGGCACCGAAGGGCTCGCTGCTGCCTCCCGGAATTTTACTCACTATTGAAAGCCCCTGATTGCTTGCTCCTTGCGGTTTCGGAATGGTCCAAAACATCGACTTGTCATGCTTGAGCAGCGTCTCGTAGCTTTCGATGTCTGACGAATTGTTCAGGAAGGTGTAACGTTCCGTTGAAAATACGAGCGCACGCGGTTTCTCCAGAAACAGCTCCACCTTTTGCAAAAAGGGATGCGCACTCTCAAGCGAAAGAATTGTCCGGTACATGTCCTGTACCGTATCGTAATTATAAGCAAAATCAAGCGTCTTAAGCTTCTCGTCAAATTTGGAGTCGAACGCCCAATGGGATACGGTCATCTCCAAGAAAGCAAGCTGGTCGTCAATATTCGCCGCCCGGTTTTTGATCTGATTCTGGTGAAGCCGCTGCAGCTCCTCCTCCACATTGTTCGTGGCGATCCAGTAGATGCTGAGACCAATTATAAGTCCCGGGACGCTCGCCATAATTAGAATCATGGCAAGGCTTTTACGGAAAAACCGCTTGTTATATTTATATTTCTGAATGTTGCCAATGAAAGCTCTGTAGATTCCAGCCAAGATGCTCACCTTCCAAAAACTGATTTTCCTCACGATTCGACATCTTTGGCTGAAATCCTCTTCTAAAGGAAGCTTATCCCTTAACAGAGCCTACCATGGCACCTTTGGCAAAATGCTTTTGCAAGAAAGGATAAACCAGCAATATCGGAACCGTTGCTACAATAACCGCAGCCATTTTTAAAGTTTCAGACGGAGGCGGAACGGCGGATACATCCATCCGTAGGTCCGCGTTATTCGCGTTTAATAATATGTTCTGCAGCATGACTTGAAGCGGCCATTTACTTGCATCATTAATATAAATAAGTGCGTTAAAAAACTGATTCCAGTAAGCGACAGCGTAAAACAGTCCGAAGGCGGCCAACGAAGGAAGCGACAACGGCAAAATAATGCGGAAAAACGTCGACATATCGTTACAGCCGTCTATCGAAGCAGATTCCTCCAGCTCTGCAGGAATGCTATCAAAAAAGCCTTTCATCAAAATGACGTTCCATCCGCTTGCGAGGGCCGGTAAAATTAGCGACCATAAGCTGTCAATCAGCTTCATCTCACGAACAAGCATGTAGTTTGGAATCATTCCGGGATTAAACAAAATCGTGATCAGAATCGCAAGCAGAGCCACTTGTCTACCGCGGAGTCTTTTCCTGGATAAGGCGTAAGCCAACGAGGCGGTGACCACCAAGCTAAGCGCCGTACCGACGAGCGTTACATAGACACTCACTCCGATCGATTTAGGGAAAGCACCCGTTGCCATTAGAAATTTATATGATTCGAGCGACCAGGTTTTTGGAAAAAGCACGAAGCTTTCTTTCAAGTATTCTGTCGGATCAGTAAATGAAACAACAAACACGTAGTACAACGGGAAAAAGGTGACGATGGCGACCAGACCCAGCAATGCAATATTGAATATGTTAAATAGCCGGTTTCCCAGTCCTAGTTTCATATGATTCCCTCCTAAGGGCTTTTCTAAAATAAAGCCTTACATCTAAGCTGTACATTGCTGCAGCAATCCTGTATTGTCTTGGGGATTGGCGATCTTAATAAACGCCTTCTTCACCCATCTTTTTAGAAATCCAGTTTGCTATTACGACAAGCACCAAGCCTACAATCGATTTAAACAAGCCGGCAGCGGTACTATAGCTGAACTCTCCTTGTTGGATACCGACCCGGTACACATAAGTATCGAATACTTCAGCCACTTGGGAAACAGCGCCATTATACATCAGGAATACTTGCTCAAATCCGACGTCCAGCATATGTCCCAATCGTAAAATGAGCAATGTGATGATCACGTTACGAATAGCAGGAAGCGTAATGCTCCACATTTGGCGAAGTCGGCCGGCACCGTCGATCTTGGCAGCTTCATATACTCCCGGATCTATACTTGCCATCGCAGCCAAGAATAGAATCGTTCCCCAACCACATTCCTTCCAGATCGATTGCACAGTTAGCATCATCCAGAATGAGTCTGGATTCGTTAAAAAGTCGATTTTGGCAAGTCCGAAGCCTTCCAGCATTTTGTTAAACAAGCCTTCGCCCTTCGCAAACAACAGGAACGTCAAGCCTGATATAATAACCCAGGACAAAAAGTGCGGCATATACACGATGGATTGAACGACCCGCTGATACACGACGCTGCGCAACTCATTAAGGAGCAGTGAAAGCAAGATCGGCAGCGGAAAAAAGAGCACGAGGCTCAGCATATTGATCGCCATCGTATTACGGAATAACAACATAAAGTCCGGATTGGAGAAAAAACGCTCGAAGTGTTCGAGCCCCACCCATTCACTGCCGGTAATGCCGGCGAACGGTGAATAATTTTGAAATGAGATAACTACGCCCCACATCGGAACAAATTTGAAAATGAGAAAAAACAATACTCCTGGTAAAGCCAGCAGATATAAATATTTATCACGCCTTAGATCCCTTAAAATTCCTCCCTTACGCTGTGCTCGGGATTTCGTAGAATTGCCGGAAGCCATAGGTTCTGATTGTACTAATGCCATCCTCTCCATTCCCCTTCCTAATTTTTCTTTCGTTGGTTTCTTGATTCTTCACTGCTGAACGCTATAGACACAAAAGTGCTTAAGGACTTAAACACTGGCTGATTAACAACTTAAATTAAAATCATACCGTTGACAATCAGACATTATTGTTGGGGATATAGGCAAATTTGTCGCAGCCCGGAGATGGATTGAGACTATCTTGCTGATTGAGACAATATTGTGGAAGGAGGAAAAATGGCGGCGCACCGCGGGAAAAGAGCTGAACTCCGTCCCCCATGCTTACTCTCTTTCACCTTCGATGTCCCGGCAGGTCCATAAGTATAAAAGCCTCTTACCATAAAAATAAGGGCCCAAGCACATTCGTCTTGGACCCTTCATAACTCCCTATAAATATCACAGCAGCATCTTGCTTATTCCAAAGCCGCAAGCCCATGCCTATCGTAAAAGAACGGGCCTCGAGACCAAACGCAGGCCAAGTGCATCAAAAGCTCTCCGGTCATGCGCTCCCGTATCGCCGAGTACTTCTCATCGGCATATAAATTATGCCATTCATTAGGATCCGCCTCCAGATCGTACAGCTCACCTTGAAACTGATCGATCCTGCCTATCGCTTCTCCAAGCGTTCCAGGCATATACACGATAAGCTTCCAGTCCTTTTTTCTCCACATCAAAGCAGGAGCCGAATGATGCGGCTCTGCGCCTTTGCCGTGAAATTCGCAGAACGTCCCGAGACGCTCAATATCTCCTAGCAAATCCAGTCCCGGCAGCTGTGGATTTCGCGGTAGACCTGCCACTTTCGATAATGTCGGCACAAGATCAACCAGCTCAGCCTGCCGTTCGTCAACTGTACCCTGTGTTGCTGCAGGCAAATAGCTCCCGGCCAAGATCATCGGCACCCTAACACTGCTATCATACAGACAATACTTGCTGAACCGGTGCTGCCGCTCCCCAAGCATCTCACCGTGATCGGAAACGAAGACAATGAGTGCGTTGTCGAGTCTCCCTTGCTGTTCCAGCTTTTCCAGTGCCAGACCTAAGTAATGGTCGAGCCAGGAGCAATTCGCCCAGTAGCGAAGTGTTGTTCGCTTCCGCTCCTCTGGTGTCATTGCTTCCCAGACATGCCGCTTCTCCCAATAATTGTGCTGGCTGCTCTCGTTCACAGCATCTGTTGCCTCCAGATGTGTCCCCTGCTCGAGCTCCCAAGGTGGTTGAACCATATCTGGAATGTTATTTATATCATATAAATCCTCAAATTCCTTCGGAACATTGAAGCCGGCATGGGGCTTTAAGAAGGAAAGGTACAAAAACAACGGGCGTGATTCATCCAGCCCTTCATCTATGAAATTCAGGCATTGCTCTGCCACCCAGCCGTCACGGTGCAAATGCATGGGCACTTTACTCGTGCAGCCGATATACCCTTTAGAATTTTCCTCTCCTCCGCCGTAGTCCTTGGTTTCTTCGTAGTAAGCTGCCAGCCCTTCCGGCTCTACATCTCCCATCATTACGGCTCCATCCTCATAATGCCCGCTATCGTGAGCCAGACCGACTGATCGCACTTCGAAGCCGCGTGTTGACGGCGACGGATTTTTCAATCCATGATTCCAATGCGTCTTGCCGAAGCCTGCTGTCTGATAGCCGGCTTTCCTCATCAATTCAGGAAGCGGATCGCTCGGCAGACGGTCCTCATCGTACAAGCCGCCATGATTTGTTCGTACACCCAGCTGTGAAGGGTAATATCCAAACATCATTGAGCTGCGGCTTGGCACGCACATCGGTGCCTGACATACCGCTTGACTGTAAGTGATGCCTTGGGCCGATAGCTTATCGATGTTAGGTGTATGAATATATGGGTTGTATTTACCGATGCAGTCCCAGCGCTGCTGATCCGTCATGAAAAATATAATGTTTGGTTTGGTCAGTGCCCTTTCCGATTTGCTTTGCATGAACGTTTCACTTTCCTTCCCATCTATGATATTACTTTAGGCATTTGCACCGTACTAACAGGCTTCAACTCATGTCTCGCATAATCAAAATATTTGCCTTCGAGTAGGCCAATCAAAGTATTGGTTACCCGAACTTCGACATGGTTCGTGCCTACAACAAGCTCCGAGGTTTGACCACGGAAGCGATAAGGCATCCAAGCGCGGGCGCCCAGCGACTGGCCATTCACCCATACTTCAGCCACCTCATGGAACTGAGGGTCCAAGCCTTCGAATGTAAGCTCGAAGCTATCCGAAGCTGGCAGATCATCGAGCTGAAGCTCACGGCTGAACGACATCGTTCCGGCAAAGTACGGATAGCCCGCATAAGGACCTGCCGTAAGCGGTTGTTTCTGAGCGACCGGACGCTTCAACACGGGACGCTGCTCAGCGTCAAAGCCGGTTTGGAAGGCGCCCGTAATGTACAGCGCGTCGATTAGGCCATTCCAATCCTGCTCAATTGCCACATCTACGGCAATTTCATTAGTACCTTGCTGAATATAGGGTGTAATATCACAGCCAACATTCATATAGTCGTACAAGAAGAACCGCTCGAATTCCTGCTTCTGCAAACGATGACCGTTAATGACAATCGAACCTTCACCAGATAACGCGCCTTGGTCCATCACCAAATGCACCCTATCGAGCATCTCATCCACGACAATGGTTGTCGTATAGCGAGCTTGCAGCGGATAAGCCAAGCGAATCTGCATCGGCGTACCGAACAGTTGGCTCATTTGCACCGGCAGCTTCGTCGAGGCAGCCAAATCGGCGCATTGATCAATGAACGTCTTGACCTGTACCAGATCCCCTGCACCATCAGCCTCTGACTGTGAGCCATTGACTCCTTGGAGTGAAAGCTTGAACGCGTCCAAACGTATCGCGTTATCCCCTTCTGTCTGCATCGACCACAAAGCCGCTTCCGAAGCGTCAACAACCCAATTCCATGCCTTGCTCTCAGCAGCAACTGCCGCGCTTTGGCTGCGTGTCAAGCGGAACAGTCTGGACTCATAAGAGCCCAGGTAAAGCGGCAGGGTCCAACGGTCGTTGGCCTGTAAGGCCTCTACGGCAGTTTCGTCGCCGCGATCTAGTGACAGCTCCGTGAATTGCACGGCTAGCGCATCCGAAGCACCCCACAATGCAGCCGAAACCTGTAAAGACAAGTCACGCACTGATTCCTCCTGGTTGCTGACAAACACAAGGAAGCTATCCTCGTCAATACGGCGCGTCTGCATCAGTATGCTGTTGCCTCCATAGTCCGGCTCCAGCTTCACTGTCAACGGTTGCAGCTCCTCAAGCAACGTGGACATGCTGCTGAGCACGGAAGAAGCCTCAGCCGATGCGGAGAATGGCAAATGATAGGCACTTGCTTCACCTTTGAACCATTGCAGCGCAGCCTCGCTGCCCTCGCTCCAGAAAAGCTCGGCCGGCGCTTGCGGCAAGCCGAATATATCCGCTGCCGTGGATGCATTCCAGCCGGAGGATTGAATCGATTGATAGGGCAGCTGCCCCATGCTAATGACGACACCTCCCTGCGCGAGGAAAGCTTCCAGCTTCCCCCAAGCGCCGCTCTCCAGATTCGTCATCGGAGGCACAATAATGATGGAATAGCTCGCGTTGCTTAGAGTAGCAAGGCCGTTTTCCACAGTTGCTTCCCCAAGCAGCTCGGCATCGAGGTGATCGTAGTCTCTTCCGCTGTACGTCAGCTCGTTACAAATGCGCGTCCACCACGCTTTCAAATCGCCGAGCTTACGCTTCTCGTCGGGTTGCTTGCCACCATAATCAAAATGGTGGAACGGATTGCCCATATGTGCCCACAGCGAAGTTGTAGGCTGGAGCACCGCTACTTTGATATCCGCTTGTCCACAGCTCATCACATAGCTAATCCGCCCAACGTAATCTCCCAGCTGTTTGAAATGGGCCCAATACGGATTTTGCAAAAACTGTGACGGAGGCGCGTCATGCTTCATCAACGCATCGAGCGTATAGAAAAAGGCATGGAAGTTAAAGAAGTTCGTTCCTTGTGCCGCCATCCGGTCTATCATCCACTTCGCATCCTGCAAAGTCATCGACCAGCCGACACTATGGAAGCATTCAATTAAATTGCGCTCCCGGCCAAATTGACGCGCTATCGAGCTAACCATCTTAGCGCTGCTGCGGAAGCTTTCCGCTTGGTTGTTCAATATCCAATCCAGCGAGCGCCCAAGCTTCTCATGCGCAGTATCCCCGCCGGGCACATGGCTGTACCTCTGCGTCGTATGACGCACGGACGGCACCTCCGTCACATATTCCAGCCCGTGCTGCTCGCACCAGTCATGCACTTGCTTATGATAAGCACCGAGTAGCAGCTCATGAATTGCCTGATAATAGTCGTAACGAATGCGAGCCGCCTGATCGGCTTCCTCATACAGCAGTGCATGCAGGTGATCCCTCAGGTCATAACCGTTTCGTTCCAAGAAAAATTGCGGCAGCTTCGGAGACCAAGGAATACTGCCCAGAAGCCCGATCTCGTCGGTAAATATCCCTTTGATCGTACCCCCGAAATATTCCCCCAAATGCTGAGCGTACTTGTCATGTGTCAGCCGGATAAACGTTGCCATAGCTTCATGATTGCACGGGTCGACGAACGTCCCATAATATTTGAAGTCCTCTATTTCCTTCTCCTGAACGATCAGCACTTCCCAATCGCCTGCCGGAGCGGTCCATTCGATCTTTTGCACAGTGCGATAAGTAAAGAACCGCTTCTGGTTGTAAGCTGTTAAGCCCGCTTTTTGGAAAATCGGCTCCGCCTGGAAGTTCCCGATGGCTGAACGGACATCCACAGCTTCGTTCCACAGCTTGTCTCCCTCCGGCGTTACAGGAATCGCCTTCGCATATACAATGCGTGCCCATGGCAGCTCCATAGACAAATGTCCTCCGCCCTGTACCCGCTCAGCCTGATGCTCCAGGGTGTAATGTTTCGCCTCCGGATGCTCAAGCGTAACTTCACCGCCTGCAATACCGCTAGGATACGGATACTCATCGTAGAGCCATACATTCAGGTTACGGCGTTCGGCAGCTTCCACCGCAACACGTACTTTTTTAAACCAAGCATCGGATAAATAAGGTACCTGCAGTCCCTGTCTTGCGCATATGAAAAATCCACCTAGGCCTTTGTCCTTCATCTCATCGATCTGATAACGTATTTGCTCGTCGTCCATCTCTCCATTCCAAAACCAAAACGGATGAATGCGGTAAGCAGCTTCAGGCTGCGCAAAAGACTGCATATTGAATTGCGCCATTTAAGCTCATCTCCTCGTCATATGAATAAATCCTTCTATACTATTAAGAACTATATAAGAAGCAGCTTTTGCCCTACAATCGTATTATTTTGCGAAGGCTGATTTTGTCTTCGACTATCTTGTCTGTTTTGCACATCCTTGCAAAATTGCCGGAGAAAGCAGTGGAAAGACTAGAACCTCTAACCAGACGTAATCCCGTAGAAGGTTGGTATGAATATTTAGAAAAAAAACTCCAGTTTGGGCGAATATCTAAAGCGAGACGAACGCCCTGCTCATATCCTATTATGCGGTTCTATAATTTCAGAAAGACGGGGACTTTTATGAACAATATTCTCGGCATCATGACGCACCGGATCCATCATCCAAATAGCTTCCGGCGGCATGCCAGGGCCGCTTTGGCTGAAAATTTTAGTGGAGTAATTGTGTATACGCCGCAGGGTGTGAATCTAAAGACCGGGCAGATCCACGGCCATGTATTTCGAGATGGGACTTGGTCTCGACAGCGCGCCTCCTATCCCAAGATCAATCTGGATATCGGCTTCTACCCTGAATCATCGCTTAGAAAAGCAAGCCTTGTGAAAAAAAGCAAGCAGCTTCGCTTTACTGCATATGGATTAGGCAACAAATGCAAGATTCAGAGTCATCTTGTTCGTTCCTCGTTTCTTCAGCCTTATCTTCTGCCGACCGAGCAAGTAAAAACGGCTCAGGAATTCATCCAATTTTTAAAAGCTCATCGAAGCATTATGTTGAAGCCGATCAATGGCTGGGGCGGAAAAGGAATCATAAGAGTCACTCTGGACAAAAGCCACTTTATCGTTCAGCAAAACGGAATGCCCGCGTTGACCTTACCTCTCAGCTCTCAAGGGCCCTATATTAGAAAAGTATTAAGGAACGGACGACATCTCATGCAAAAATGGATCGACATTCGGAACCGCAGCGGACGCGTCTTCGACATTCGTGCGCTGGTACAAAAAAACGGCGAAGGCAATTGGCAAACAACGGGAACTGCCGTCCGTGAAGGTAAGCAAGGCAAAATAACGTCGAATATCAAAAGCGGTGGCAGCGCGCATCAAGTGAGCGATTACCTGAAAAAGGAATTCGATAACGAGAGAGGAGAGGCGCTTACGAATTCCGTCGCCGAGATAGCGCAATATATCCCTCCTTTTATGGAAAAGTCCTATCATACCCGCTTATCGGAATTAGGGATCGATCTTGCCATAGATACGAACGGCCGTCTTTGGCTTCTTGAGGTTAATATCAAGCCAGGGAGAATGGTCATGCTGCAGGTATACGGTAAAAAGGCGTGGGAACGAAGCTTCAGGGTTCCTTTTCAAAACGCTCGCCGCATATTGGATAAAAATTCAAAATAATGATAATTACTTCTATTAGAGATAGTGCCATTACCCTTACAAAACCTTCCAAGGAGAACATCTTCTATTCGGTGTTATTTCCTGCTTAAGAGGGTCGTGGAGGGTCATTTTTTTTGTTAATTTGTGACAGCGCTTACCTTCCATTATTTCTCGTAGTCGGATACGTTTAGTAACGCTCAAGGTGCGCTAGAATAGGAAAACAAGCCCTATATTGAGAAAGAAAGCACACGTTTCCAGCTCCATTACCGGTCATAAATATTCCAAATAAAAGAAGTTATAGAGAGCTTGGCTATATCTACCAGTGAAAACCGCCATTGAACCTTGTTATTATGGTTAAGTAACCCATATCAGGTGAGGTTATGTAACTCAGATAAGGAGATGGTAATAATTGAAGAAAAGAATTATTTGTTTAACGCTAGCAATGTCCTTGGGAATTACAGGAATAGCTTCCGCTAATGCAAGTTACACCACTTCCGAAGCCATTGCCAAATACAAAAAGTATATTAACGCTGATAGCTATGTAAAAGATGAATTGTACAATGTTGCGGATTTCCGTAGTAAGTATGCCAATGTATCAGGATCGCTTGCATACAAAATAGTTGATAGAGCTATCTGGTACATGGAGAACGGTTACTTTGTTTACGGTCACGGGAATGATGCATATGGTAAATATGGATATGAAGATTGCTCCGGCTTCACCCGCCTCGTATTCGGTGACTTCGGCTTCAATATCACGGGTACATCAGCAAATTACGACTCCGTTGGAACCAAAGTCGCAGGCGTCGGCAAGAAAAAAGTCAACGGAAAATGGCAGCTCACTGGAGTTGAAAACCTGAAGATCGGCGATATTCTGACCTGGCAGCAGGATGATCATATTTCCCACGTAGCCATTTACATGGGTACTAATCGCGACGGCGAACCGGTAGTGCTTGGAACCAGAGATGACGGTAATCCGACCGGACTTGGCACCATTGATAGCTGGTCCTACTGGTGGGGCGAGAAATTCCATTCTGCAAGACGCGTAGTGCCTGCTGCTGGTTTCACTGGAATGGCTGGCAAGACGGTTAGTGCTCCTGTCATCCCAAGCTCATACGTGCTTCCGCCACAGAAAGCTATTCCTGCTTGGAACGGACAGACGACTCCACCGAGTACTCCAAAGCCGCCTGCTGAAACACCTAACACCCAAAAGAAACAATACGTTGTGACTAATAACGGATGGGTATCTTTTAAAGCATCAGCAAGCTCAAGCTCCGCTACAGTAGGACGTCTCGAATTGGGGCAAAAAGCGGAATTGATCAAAGAAGCCAATCAATATTGGTATCAAGTGAAATGGAATGGCAAGACAGTCTACATAACGACAAACAGCAAGTATACAAAAGTTGTCAAAGAATAACGACCTCTATAGGTCATCGCATTCATAAAATTTCATAAGCCATTTCGAAAGCGCCGCTTGCTATTAAGCGGCGCTTTATACTTTACCTCAGGACTTATTTGACGTTAGCCTTGCTGCTTTCAGCAGGGTACGCAATATGTTCATTTGATAACTGACACGGTCTTTGATGGGTAATCCGATCCCCGTTTCGACAGTAATGGCCTTTGCCTTTAATAAGTGATATGCCGCCGAACGGCCTGACCCGTCTAATTCTCGTACGAGTATGGAAAAGTGTCTCCCTCTCCGTCGGATGGACCCATTCATTCGCTTGATAACTTGCTTCGCTGGAGGGATAGCTTGACTGCCGGGATTGGTAATCAGCGTTTGTCCAAGAGCCCTCGGATTTAAACTCGATAAACCGTTCGCTTCATGCAGATCAATGTACCATGCAGCCTTCTGCCGCTTGGCTAATTGAAATACCGCTCTTGAAAGCGGGTGACGAGCGGCCTTGGATTGTTTGGTCGGAAATGTTCTATTTAAATCGGGTTTTCCCCTTTTACGCCGCTTGAATGCAACCTGATTCACTATAGGAACGATAATCAGCTTACCGCTATGAATATGGACAATATCTCTCTGAATGTATCCCAACAACTTTTTAGCAGCAAGAATACCTGCTCTTTCCGACCCGTGAACTCCCGCCGTAACCATGATAGTGTTTCCTTTTGTATCTCCATTGACAATATAATACGGCGTCTCGTACTTAGTGTTCTTCGCCAATAGGTGCTTCGTAATTCGCAACCTGCTCACCTCCCGGATAATCTAAAATACGTTGCGGCTGAGGCTATTGCTATGGACATATGAATCATAAACTACATATTCAATGAAAAAAGCATAAGAATAGCTCCCCAGGTCGGTTCTCGACGAAGAGAGCTTTTCTTGTTTTGTGAACAAATCATACAAATGTCAAATGCCGCTTCATTTGTCCGTCGCTGTCGCTCAGCGTGTCGTTCTAGCCGTAAGCGCTGAGGCTCTGAGCACGCGGACGGAATAAGCGATTTTGTCATAAAGCTTCGGATCGGCATGGTGTCTGAATAATTGGTACTGGGGCTTGGTATTGGCTTCGATCAGCCAAATCTTTTCTTCCGTATCGATAGCGATGTCCAGACCTAGCTCTGTTATGTTCGGGTAGTGGATCTTCATCGCTTTGGCAATTTTGCCGGACAAAGTCTTGATCCGTCCGTCCCATTTGGAAGAGTCCTCTTTAGGGATGCCAAACGTACATGATAGAGCTTGATGCAGCCTAATGGCTTTTCCTCCCCGGCTGTGGTTTGTCACGAATCGATTTTTTGCCGCGACCTTACCCATGATGCCAAAAAATCTCCATTTCTTGTTTGGTCTGATGTGAAGAAGGACTCGAAAATCAACCGGTTTTCCTTTAATCCGAATCAAATCGATCCCCTGCTGTACAATATACCTCTTGTTCCCAATAAGCTGCTTCAGCCTTTTGGAGGCTAAATTAGAATCACGATGTCGGTATGTCTTAGTGGCCGTTTGGATAATACAGGCGCTGTCTTCTTCCCGCGAAACCTTTACAATCCCTTGTCCCCTCATACCGAGATCCGGTTTGAGAAAAAGGACCGCATGCCGTTCAATCATGTCTAAGAACGAGTCCGGCGAAAATAGCTCCGTTTCCGGTAACAATGAGCGGAGTTCCTCTTCACTCCAAAGCGCCTCATGCTTCAACCATTTTCTCCCGGGATACTTATGCAAATTTCCTTTCACTGTAGGATCTCCTCCGTGTGATTTGCAGCGGTTTGTACGCCCTTAAATAAACTGCGAACTGACGTTACTTATACTATTCCGCTGTCAATGAAAGAGTACCTAGCCTATTAACCATCCTTAAGCCTTCTAGGCTGAAGCGCTACTGAAATTTGGGCGCATGTTGGTAAGACGAGACAAGAACACAGGTCATATGATATTATGCGGTTCCACACTTCGGAGGGCCCAGCAGACGATTATTTTAACAGAAACGGAGATGGGTCATGAGTACGGATATTACGATCGCCGCGGTCGGTGATTTTTTAATGAAATACAGAATTATCGGCACTGCCAGGGTAACTGGGGAGAAGCGTTATTCCTTTGATGAGATATTCGAGCCAGTTGCTTCCTATTTGCGTGACGCCGACCTGACTATTGGCAATCTGGAAACTACGTTTTCCGGTACCGAGATCGGTTACACGGTATCCAGAAGGAGCGCAAAAACCGGCTGGCCGCTGTTTAACTGCCCCGATTCTTTCGCAGGTACACTCAAAAGGCTCGGCTTTGATGTACTGACAACAGCAAACAACCATTGTATGGATTGTGGAATTAATGGACTTAAGCGTACCTTGAGGATATTGGATTCCAAAGGCTTGGCGCATACGGGGACATATCGGACGCATAACGAGTCGCAGCAATTATTGATTAAAAATGTCAAAGGAATCAAAATCGGCGTCTTGTCCTATACTAAAACGACAAATAGGATTCCTGTGCCTTCAGATCAAGCTTGGGCAGTCAACCTGATTCGCCCTGGTAAAATCATTGCCGACCTTAAAAGATTGAAGGCGAAAGGCGTAGATCTTGCTATCGTATGTATGCACTTCGGGAGGGAATACAGTAAATATCCAAACGAGGAGCAAAAAAAATACTACAGATTACTGTTCAAGCATGGAGCGGACATTATTCTGGGCGCCCACTCTCACGTCATCCAGCCGGCGCTTTTCTATGAATCCAGAGATATTCACGGCGTTAAGAGGAAGAGGTACGCGACCTATTCCTTAGGCAATTTTATTTCTACCCGCTTATATAGAAACGATCATACGTTAACCGGCCTTATTAACAAGATTCATATTCGAAAAAATGATGACGGTACGGTTCAAATCCTGAATGCGGAATTCATCCCAACGTGGGTCCGCAGCATCAAGGTTGGAGGCCGCTCTGCCTTCCGCATCCTCCCCTTAGTGAAAACGATCGAAAAATACGGAACCCGCCCAGGAACCGAATCGGAACGAATGTCGAACATGTATCAGCATCTCAGGCGGCATATTCCTAAGTATCACCACAACGCCTCGGATTTTAAAATTCTTTAAAAGCTGACTGACTGCCATAATATAAAAATACCTTCCAAGCCGGACCGTCAACAACGGTTCTCCAAAGCTTGGAAGGTATTAATTATCATCATTTCTTCATAATAGATTAAGGTAAGTGTCGTATTATTTAATTACTCTTCTAGCAACGATAAATCTGCTCTTATAATAGCTGGAGTTAATGTCGCTAATTTTCACATCATTCTTGCTGTTGAGGTTGTGGATCATTTTTCCATTGCCGATATAAATCCCGACATGACCAACATCCTTCAAGCTCTTCGAGCTGCCCAGGTTACCGAAGAAAATCAAGTCGCCCTTTTGCAAATTCTTATAGGAAGTGATCTTCGTGCCAACTTTGGCTTGATGATCATCGTCTCTATCCACTAGAGTTACTCCAACATTTGCAAGTTTGTAAACTAAAGCTGTGAATCCAGAGCAGTCCGTTTTGTACGGAGCATGGGATTCTTGACGCTGAGTCCAAGGTACATATTGGACTTTGTTTTGCAAGGACAATGCGGTTTTAACAACCTTGTCCCTTTTGGCAGCTACAGATAAAGTGGATGCTTTTGTAGCTGAGACCTCATTTGTTACAGGAGCCGCCGAAACTCCAGTCACACCGATTACAGGACTAAGAGCCAGAGCACCTGTCAAAACAACCTTCATCAATCTATTCAATCTAAACCTCTCCTTTTCGCGGCCTACGAGGTTAGCTGACGGATTCGGGTCAAAGGTCAATCACCCTGCCGCTTGCGCGGCTTCACCCCAAGGATTTGGGTCCCCCGTGCTTTCTATTAAGCTTTGGCCTTTATTATGATTTGGCTCAACACCGGGCAGCAGTGAAATCTGCGTTGGTGTTTTTGAGCCACTTCAGTGTAGCATGGGCACATAGGGATTTCATGGTGCAAAATATTCCATCGGCATACCTGCTTATCCAAAAAAAGTTGATGTATGTAAAATATTTCAACTTGTATAGGGCCTAAAAACGCGTCAGAAAAGCTTTTTTAAGTAAAAAAATAGGGAGGCTGATAACTCAGCCTCCCCAACTATTACCAGCAAAAAAAGTAGAACAAAGTGCAACTTTTTTAAATTTTGCTGCTTATTTAGATTGCATCAATTCCAGTAATTCACAGAAGCTACTGATACGAACATCCGCATCTTCCAGCTCTCCTTCTTTACGAAAGCCCGCATAATCGCATCCAATGACCGTTAATCCGTTCTCGCGTCCTGCTTCCACATCCGAAGAACGATCTCCAACCATCCAAGCAGACTTAATTCCGTAAGTTTCCATCAGCATGCGTACCAGATCTACTTTGGAGCGTGTCTGAAATTCTCCAGCGCTGTATAATCCTTCAAATAATGGTCCCAGCTCTTTATGTTGGACAACACCCTTTACATAAGGCTCCAGCCCGTTGCTCGCTACAAACAAACGAACACCATGATCCCGTAATGCCGTTAAAGTTTCAGCTACACCTTCATATAGGTGTCCCTCGCCACGCAGCAAGCCTTGAATTTGATAATCCAGCAGCAGATCGTCAGCTCTGCGGTGTACTTGAACATCAACATCCGGCATAACCCTCTGCCAAATATGCTCGAGCAGCATGCCTAAGCTGCCTAATATTTCGCTCTCCGGCGGGGTAGCTCCAGTATAGGCTCCTTCAGCCCGAAGCTGATCGAATGTAGCGTGATAAGCTGGCAGCAGCAGTGTTTCCGTTTGGAACAAGGTACCGTCCAAATCAAAAATCATCGCTTCCGGCTTTGATAAAGTCGGTTTCATGGTTAACTCCTCCGAATTGCTTTTTTCTTTTATACAACCATGATTTATGATCAATGTCAAACAAAACGTTGGTGTATCAAGGTTGTGCGCACGAACATTTCTGGTGAGAGTAGTTTTCCTCGTAAATTTAATGCCTTGATCTCAAAAGTGTTGGAAATGGAACGAATCTCTAGCGGGGGATTAATAAATCTGATATCCCATCGGGAGTATCGGAAACTCATAGCCGCTCTGTCAATGATGACAATAAGCAATAATTATTGATCTAGACGTAATTAGATTGCAGTAGCCTAAATCATTCTCTTTTAGATATGGATGGAACCCCAGATGTACCATACATATGTAATGAAGCGCCTAATCATTTTCAACAAAATCCCATCAGATTGCGGGTGGTGCAAATGGTGAAATTTTGTTCAAAGTGTAATGAAAAGATGAGTGAAGGAGACATTGTCTGCAAGTATTGCGGTACATTCTTGAGCTCGAATGAGCAGCCTGCGTCCCCTCCTGACCAAAAAACCGGCTCCAAAGCCGGTACTATCACCTGGATCATCATCATCCTTCTCATCGTCGCCGCTATCGTATTTTATTTTTCAAAATAAATATTTGAATTGGAGCGGCTATAGGCTGCTCCTTCTTTTTTTTTGTTAAACCTAAATTAAAAAAAGCATCCCGGGCTCACTAAAGGCTTTGTCGGGATGCTTCGTTATTTATTCATACCAATCGCTCCTACATTAAAACACTTTCTTCGCACACCGCTCGGCTTTTAGTATTTCTACGGCTTCACGGAACCTTAGGGAGTGGACAATCTCTCTTTCCCGTAAATATTTCAGCCCGTCCTGAAGATCCACATCATCCGTCATATCAATGAGCCATTGATACGTCGCCCTTGCCTTCTCCTCCGCTGCAATATCTTCATATAAATCGGCAATCGGATCTCCCTTAGCTTGAATGTAAGCAGCCGTCCAAGGGACCCCCGATGCATTCTCATAAAATAATGCCCTGTCATGACTTACATAATGCGGGTCCAAGCCCGCAGCTTTTATTTGTTCTATGCTGGCGTCTTTTGTCAGCTTATACACCATGGTTGCAATCATCTCGAGATGAGCAAATTCTTCAGTCGAAATATCCGTAAGCAACCCTATGATTTTATCAGGTATGGAATAACGCTGATTCATATAGCGCAGCGCCGCCGCAAGCTCACCGTCCGCCCCACCATATTGCTCCAACAGCAGCTTTGCCATATGAGGATCACACTTACTTACCCTGACCGGATACTGCAGCTTTTTCTCATATATCCACATTTCACTGCTCCTCTCCCTTCGGTTATCGGTCCGAGACGATCAAACCTGCCAAGGCCAAGGTGTATCGATCCATTGCCAAGGATAGCCTGAAAAGCTTTGCCCATAGCTCTTCAACGGACCGAACTCTCGCTCAAACTGATGAGCCATATGCATCCGCTGCTGGGCGCATTCATTGTATTGATTGAGGGCATTGCCGTCAAGAGGATGGGTATCAAGATAGAGTGTGAGCTCTACCAGAACGAAATCAATGGCCTGGAGCTCCTCCAGCATTACGTAGTAATGGTCTGGCATTCGTCTTTCTTCCATAGAAGAGTCCTCCCTTCCTTCCTAACATCTCGGTTCATAAGGACTGTATAGCGCGGGCCACAACGTTCCCATCCTTAAAGCCTCTCTGGGAGACCATTGAGGAAGATTAGGCGGCTGGAACGAAATATACAATTGAGGGGGGGTCGAATAAACCTTTTCTCGGATGGGTGGACAAGGGTCACAGGGGCCAACATACGGGCACCATACTTTCTCCTGCGTAAACATGGATGACTGCCTCCTTTAGTGAGAAAATCTACTACCAATATTTATACATTGCCGTCTTGTCCATTATGATTATAAAATGGGAACAAATTCATCAAACCCCGATTTTAGGGAGAGAGGGAGTTGACTCATCTTTGAAGAAAACGCTTGCAATAGGTTTGACAGCAGCACTTATCGGCATATCCTCCATAATACCGCTTACTGGCGGCGAACATGTCTACGCAGAAGCATCCGCTGTAGGAACAGCATCAACCGTTCTTTCTCAAGGTATGTCCGGCAGCAGTGTCGGCAGCCTGCAGAGCAATCTCAAGATATTAGGTTACTTTACATACCCAAATAATACGGCTTACTTCGGGTCGATTACGGCGCAAGCTGTTCGTGACTTCCAACAAGCCTATAGCCTGCCTGTAACCGGGTCGGTCGATACCGCAACCCAAACCTCCATATCCCATGCTCTTGTCAAAAAACAAATCGTAGCGGATGCCTCGAACTATATGCGTGTTCCTTATGTTTGGGGAGGTGCGACTCCCGACGGCTTCGACTGCTCCGGCTTTATTTCCTTTATGTTCAATAAATTCGGCGTCACATTCAATCGTACTTCTTCATCGGACATGGCTGTGATGGGGACAAGCGTTGCACGTGCGGGCTTGCAGCCAGGGGATTGGGTTTTCTTTGCTCTTAACGATCCCGGTGTCATATCCCATGTAGGGATTTATATCGGCAACGGCGAATTCATCTCTGCGACGCGCTCGATGGGCATCTATATTCAAAAGCTGGATAACAGCTATTGGGGGCCTAAATATATGGGGGCTCGACGGTTTTATTAAAGCTTTGGAAGACTGTTGAAAATAAAAAAAGGGAGCGTCCATTATTAGGACCTTCCCTTTTTTATGTGCCATTCCCATGAAGACTTAGCCGCGATAACCGTCTTAGCCGCAGTTAATCCAGTTTAATGTTGATTTTCAACAGCCCGACTCTCCGCAGCGCTTGGAATACAATGATAAGGACGGGACCGAAAATAAGTCCGATGACACCGATTAATTTGAAGCCTAAATACATGCTCATTAGAGCGGCCAGAGCGTTAATTCCTACGGCATCGCCAATAATTTTGGGCTCGATCAGCTTGCGGAAGATCATGATAAACACAAGCAGAACCAACAACCCTATGCCCAGATGCACATTTCCAGCCAGGAAGCTGTACAATGCCCAGGGTACCAATACTGCGCTCGTTCCAAGTATAGGAAGTATATCAACAATAACAATTAAAAGAGCAATCGCGAGGGGGTAATCCACCCGTAAGAACAACAGCCCAATCAGAGTAACTATGTAAGTAAGAAAACTGATAAGTACCTGTGCAAACAAAAATCCAAGAACCGCACGGCGCAAATCCTTAAGTACGGCAATCACCTTCGATTGCGATAGCTTATCAAACAAATTCAAAAAAGATCGGTATACTCCAGGCAAGCCTATCGATATCAAATACAATCCGATCACGAATACGACAAAGAAAATAAATAAATTCGGAATTGTTTTGGCGACATTCAAGAAATATGCCGAAACCGCCGTCACGATCCCCTTAATATTATCCGTAACGGTATTGATCCCTGATTCGATCCAGCCCTGGAGCTGCTCTGCCATTCCAGAAGGAAGCGAGTTGTAGAACAATCGCGTCTTCTCTGTTGTATCCTCGATAAACAGCTTTGCATCGTTTAAATAATCCGGGGCGAACTTCCAGAACTGAATCAGCTCTGACACCATTTTAAACCCTACCAAGTAAAAAAATCCAAGCATCACGCCCGTAAACAAGGTGCAAGCAATTGAAGCGGCAAACACCCTGTTCATTTTTCCGAGCTTCATCAGCCATTGCACGACAGGCTCCAAAAAAATGGCTATCAGCATGGCCAGCAAAAAAGGAAATCCAATCGTGAATAATCCATAGAGCAGTATGACTCCCATGGCGCAAAACAAAATCGTCCTCAGAGACATAAATGGGCAATTCCCCTTTACCCTTTATTCTTATTCTTGAGTACCTTTTAGTTGACTTGCTTGCTCCTTGCGGGTGATGCACACCCTCATAATTCGAAGTCTGCGTATCTCTGTGATTTCAAATTCAAAATTTCCGTACATGAGCTTTTTCCCTTTGGCTACCGCCCCTTCAAGCTGAGTGAACAACCAGCCGCCGATGGAATCCACCTCATCGTCTTCAATGCCTAACGAGAGTAAATCATCCAGGTCTTCCAGCAGCACACGGCCGTCTACTGAATACTGATCGCCCTTCTTCTCAATGCTTGGGCGCTCATTTTCATCGAACTCATCATGAATCTCCCCAACGATCTCTTCTAGAATATCCTCTGTTGTAAGCAACCCTGCAGTACCTCCATACTCATCCACGACAATGACGAGCTGAGAATGCTTTCTCTGCATGAGCTTCAATACGTGACTGACCTCCATCGATTCAGGAACCATCAGCACGGGGCGAACGAACGATTTAAGATCATGGTCTTCATCCGGATCTGCTGTTAACAGATCGGTAATGTGGACGAATCCGACGATGGTATCTTTATCGTGATTTGCCACAGGATAGCGCGTATGCTTCGTACGGTAGACTGTTTTTAAGTTCTCGGCAAAGGACAGGTTGGCAAATAAGCATTCCATATCAGTCCGCGGGAGCATAATCTCTCTGGCTACACGATCGGAGAACTCGAATATGTTGTCGAACAACACCATTTCGTCCTTGTCGATATGCCCGCTCTTGGCGCTCTGATTCATTAAAATTCTGATTTCTTCCTCTGTATGCACAGCATCATGCTCATTGGCAGGTTGTACACCGATCAGACGAAGCATTCGGTTAGCAGCTCCGTTCAGCAGCCAAATGGCGGGAAAAAACACTTTGTGAAACACGAGTAAAGGCCCTGACAGCCAAAGAGACGTTCCTTCCGATTTTTGAATGGCTAGCGATTTAGGCGCCAGCTCTCCTAACACAATGTGTAAGAAGGTGATCGTTGCAAATCCAATAAATACGGATAGCGCCGAGCTGTACCAGGCTTCATTCCAATGGAGCATAGCAAACAAGGGATCGACAATCAAATGGGAAATGGCCGGCTCACCAAGCCAACCTAGCCCCAAGGAAGCTAACGTGATTCCAAGCTGAGTAGCGGATAGGTAGGCATCCAACTTCTTCGTTACGGCGAGCGCGTATTTTGCTTTTCCCACACCTTCATTATGCAACTGCTGCAGCCGCGTTGTGCGCACCTTGACGAGGGCAAATTCGGCCGCGACGAAAAAACCGTTTAATAGAACCAACAGAAGTACCAAAATGATATTTAGCGCGATCAAACCCCAATCAAATCCCAAGGAACCTCAAACTCCTTTTTGTGTGATGATCAAACTGTTTATCCTGTGGTAATCCAGTTAAGGCTCTGATATTAAACAACCGCTTTGCGTTTCATAAAATCTATTTCCTTATAGTACGTATCAACAACCAAAAGGTTGGGTCCGCAGCATTGGGCTGCAGGACAATGGCAATTAACGGATCCGTTCAATGGATGGTCCGCCCATCTTTCGAATACTTGCTCTAAGGTATCGTTATGGATATTACCTAATGCAGGTACATCGGAGAAGTCGGTTACATATACGTCTCCTGTGAACAAATTCACGTTCAATCGGTTACGACCATCCGGATCATTACGTACCGTCACATTCGGCTCTTCCCGAAGTCTACGGATCATGCGCTGATCTTCTTCCTGCGTACTGCATGCATAGTAGGGAAGCGTCCCAAACAGCATCCACAGATTACGGTCACGGCTGTCCAGCAGCCTATGAATCGCATTGCGGAAATGATCCAGCGATAACACCGGCAAGTTCGATGCGAACGAGCTGGGGTACATCGGATGGACTTCATGGCGTTGGCATCCCATCTCTACGATTAGTTTATGAATCTCAGACAGCTTCTCATGCGTTCGATAATTGATCATCGATTCAGCCGATACGAACATTCCGCCGCGGCTCAGCTCCATCGTATTTTCAATCATCCGTTCATACAGCTTAGCCGCCGTATCCCGCTTAACCGTTCGGTCTGTACGGACAAAGCCCACTTGATGGAAGTCATCCGCATTTAAATAGTTGAAGGAAATATGCATGACATCGAGATATGGAGCAAGCATCTCGTAACGCGACAAGCTCAGTGTAAGGTTAGAATTGATTTGCGATCTTACGCCCCGTTCCCGCGCATATTTCAAGATCGGAACGATATAATCCCTAACGGTTGCTTCATGGTAGCTTGGCTCTCCGCCGGTAATGCTTATGGTCTCCAGATGCTCCACCTGATCCAGACGCTGCAGCACCTTAGCTACCGGAATTCGTGGGCCTTCCGTCATTGTTAACGTCTCTCCCACCGCGCAATGCTCACACCTCATATTGCACAAATTGGTTACCGTTAGTTCTACGCTTGTGAGCATATGTTTTCCATGCTTCTGCAAAGAACGAATCGGATCCCAAGGATCGTACGCGGGTGTTATTGCCGGTAGAACGGGGTTCAGTTTATCTATCATCATGTTGAGTTCACACCTGACTGTATAAAGTATTTTTACCACCTATTGTATCGTATGACGCACCAAAATGAAACTAATCGGAGCAATTCCCTCCTTTACAGACAATTGCCTGAAAGAAAGCGGCTGTGCAGCGAAGTAGTTCAAGCAAAAAAACCCGGATTCCCGGGTTCATCTCACTGTATGTATGATGGCTATGCCAGATCCTCATTAACCCCGGTAACCAAAATCGATAATTTTTCGGACAAATCCACATCAAATGGAGCATTGAGCTGCTGCCCCTCTTCGTCCGTCAATATCCGTACAATCGGCCGGTGGGGAACCATATGATTTAGACCGACAACCGTTCCCGTTTCCCCAGTGCTCAAAGTAACAGTGATCCCAATTGGATAAATCGCGATATGGTCCCGAAACAATTCGATTTTTTTCTTTTCATACAACGTGTCCGTTCCTGCATACAATATTTCCATGGCTTGATGCGGAAGCAGTGCTTTTCGGTATACTCGGTGAGTCGTCATTGCGTCATAGGAATCAACCAAGCCGATCCAACGGGCATAATCATGAATATCACTGCCCTCAATCCCCCGAGGATACCCGCTTCCATCTAAACGTTCATGATGCTGAAACGCACAGTGTGCCGTAATGAGAGGAATGTTAGGCTCATCTTTTAGCAGCTGATAGCCGTATTCTGCATGCTTTTTAACCTGAGTGAATTCGTTATCGGTAAGCTTGCCGTTTTTGCGGAGCAGTTCCAGTGGAATTTGGGTTTTGCCAATGTCATGCAGGAGAGCGCCAAGTCCAAGCGTTGTCAGATCCTCCCGGTTGTAGCCGTGAGCCATTCCAAGCAGCGTTGTATAAATGCACACATTCAATGAATGCTGAAACAAATAATCATCCATTACATTAATGTTCGTCAACATGATCATCGCGCCCTCATGGCTGCTCAGATCGTCTATAATCATTTTCATTACGTTGCCGAACGTTTTTCCAAGCTGCTTATTGTTTGCCGTTTTCCGTTTGACAGAGGTTTCCATCATACTGCGAAAAGAAGTTCGAATTTCTGAAGTCGCTTTAAATCTCGTCTCTTCACTAATCATGTCAGGAATGGTGATGTCATTCGTTCTGGGGTCATCTATATATACAAACTCAATACCATGCTCGCTCAACCGCTGGATCAGTTTTTGCGATAATTCGACACGTTCTCCGAGAAGGATAAGTCCCTCTTCATTGTAAATCCTTCTCCCGAGCTTCATGCCGGGGCGAACCATACTCAGCGGAAGCAAACGCATGATTAAACCACGTCTTCTTTCTTTAAAAGTAAAGATTTGATTCTCTATGCCTAGAGTAAAGGATTACTCGCAAAAGAGCAACATATTTCGACAATTTTTCATTCATTTTTCATTCTTTCTCTTCTGTTTATTAAGGAATTGTAAAGATTGTCCGCACTTCTTAAGCAGGTATTGTAGGACATACCTTTACAAGCTAAAATAGAGTAGGTTCGCACAAACTAAGTAGGAGGCAATTATGTTAAGTTATTGGGTTTCAATTATTATGGGAATTGTTGAAGGGCTTACTGAGTTTTTACCTGTGTCCTCTACAGGGCACCTGATTTTAACACAAGCCTTACTAGGTATACCTGAAGACGTTGCTATAATAAAAACGTTCGAGGTCGTTATTCAGCTCGGAGCCATTTTGGCTGTAGTTGTCATTTACTGGAACCGAATTTTACTTCTTTTTGGACTGAAAAAGGATCGAGCCCGTATCGGTAAAAAGAAATTGAATTTACTCCATATCCTGATCGGTATTTTACCTGCAGGTATTGTAGGCTTGCTGGTTAACGACTGGATCGATGCACATCTCTTCTCTCCAAAGACCGTTATTTTGAGCCTCGTCGTCGGCGGTGTGCTGTTTATCATAGCTGAAAAATCAACTAATCCTAAACCCGCGCAGGAACTGGATGACATCACATACAAACAAGCGCTTTACATCGGCTTGTATCAAATATTAGCCGTCGTTTGGCCGGGCTTCTCTCGGTCCGGTGCAACCATTGCCGGGGGGATGCTATCAGGTGTCAGCCGTGGAGCGTCTGCCGATTTCACTTTTATTCTCGCAATTCCGCTTATGTTCGCTGCTTCCGGATTGTCCTTGGTAAAGGCCTACAAATTGCTTACACCGGACCTTATCGGATTTTTCGCAGTAGGTTTCGTTGTATCATTCATCGTCGCCTTGCTTGCCGTCGTTACATTTATTAAGCTTGTTTCGAGAATTAAGCTCACTTATTTCGCTTACTACCGTTTTGTACTGGCAGCAGTGTTTGCCTTGTATCTCTACTTATCTTAAGCAAGTGATGGCATATAAAAGACTGTTGAAGCCACTAATGGCCCAACAGTCTTTTTTAGTGAGGCATTAGCAGGCGAACCAGCGTTTGCTGCTGCCTGCCGAGATAGCCTCCTTATTATGAAGCTCTTTCTGTATAACATCCCGCAAAAACTCCGGCAAGAAATATTGAACATCCGTTCCTTTGGACAAAGACAAATAACCAATCCCGAAAGTAAACATATCTACCGTACCGACAACATAAGTTCGGTCAAGGTCCAACAGCTCGTCACCGATCCATACGCGACGTATTTTGGATAGCGCGGGACCTGCGGCATCATATTCAACCCTAATCCCGTCTATATTCAGCATTCCCAGTACTTTACAACGAAATCCGAAGCCGTAAATTTGCTTTTGCGTAAACTCGGGAAGGAGAGATTCCTCCAGCGCTTGCAAGATTTGTTCGCCTGACAGCGATATCCTGCAAGGATTAATAGGTGATGGGCATATTTCAAGCAGCCGGCCTGCTGTCACCGTTCCTTGCTCCAAGCCTTCTAGAAATTGCCCAGCGTTCACAATACCAACGTCAGCTCCCGCCCAGTGCCTAAGTGCTGCCGCCAGCATGTTGCCAAGTGGTGCCTCCACGTACCACTCCGCGAGCAGAGGCTGTTCCAAATAAGCTACCTCTCGGCTAAGCGTATCCTTCGACTCGCTTCCGAATTTCTGTATAGCGGCAGCAACCCGTGTATCACTTGGCTCTGCTTCCATTTTACGGACATAACCTTCCATCTGTGTCAGCTTGCGAGTGAATGCATCCAGCTGTAGATCGACTACCCCAACGTACTGACCGAATTTGCCCGCCCCGCATACAAGTGTACTGCCTATGCGCAAGGGCTGTTCAAGCAAGTGATGGCTGTGACCGCCTAATATAACGTCGATTCCAGGAATGTCCTGAGCGATCCTTTCATCCGTCTTCAGCCCGAGATGGGACATAAGGATTAGAACATCCACCTCGGGACGCAGCTTCTCAACCCACCGCTGCACTATACCGACAGGCTCCTCAATATTCCATCCGAGCAGCTTATAAAATTGTTCATAATATGCTGTCACCCCTATCAATCCAACCTTGATGCCGCCTTTTATGAAGATATGATAGGGATGAGCCCAATCAGGTATCTCCCCGGTTGCAGCATCGAATAAATTGCTGCACAGCACTTTGATTTCCGGGTGTTTAGTATATAAGTCAGCCAATGCCTCTTTCGTAAACGTCAAGCCTTCATTATTGCCAATTGTGATCGCATCATAACCTGTAGCTGCCATTATATCTAGGTTATAGCTTCCGAAGCTCGCTTCCGTCTCTGGGCGCATGCGGTCTAAGTGATCCCCTATATCTAGCGTCAACGTGTGCTCTTCACCTGCCGAAGCACGAAGCTCATGAAACGCGGCAGCGATCTGGGGCATCTGCTCGTAATGGCTATGAATATCATTAGAATGAATAATTCTGAGCCGCAAAAGCGGTGAATTCATGGTCGCCAGCCCCTCCTAGTACACCTTAGGTTTCCTATTTGTTCATCTTCAGTTCATCTATGCTAATCCTATTCTTAAAGCCGTAGGATGCTTCGTTAACGGTTTGATCATATTCGAACCATATGGTGACTACACTTTTCACATTCAAGCATTCGCTGCTTCCATCTGGTACATAAAGTCGTATTGGAAATCCTTTTTGCAGTGGCTTCCCATCCTGCTCATACAAAAACACGGCTTGATTCAATTGATTCCAAGGTATCGTTGCTTGAAACTCGTCGACTGCCTCAACCTTCATCAAAACAGGCTCACGATCCGTGTTAACCTGGCGCTTGTTCATCCAAGCATGATACCAAGATTTCAGTTCAAAAGCTTGACCTTCTACTCCAGGAACGCGCTCTTTGAGCGGAAAATGGTTAGGGGCCAAAGAGCTCATTTCCGCAACGGTACATTGCTCCGATCCACCTAAATCATCATATACGGTAATATTCATTCAATACCCCTCCAGCTTCCCTAAAGTATAAGCTTTATATGTATACGAAACCCTTCTATTATATCACTATCTCGTTATATTATGGTATGCTGTTAGTAAAACCATGGGAGTGATGAGATGAAGCTGCAACTATTCGTTTTTGCAGGCTTGGCGGAGCAGCTAGGCAGCTCCCTTATTTCGATAGATTGGGAACCTGATTCCGCACTGACACCTGCTCTTTTAAAACAATGGCTAATGGACAAGCATCCTGAAGCCGCCCGTTCATTAGCTCAAGCTTTCGTAGCCGTTAATCACAGCTATGCACCTGATGATCAATTGATTAATGAACAAGATGAGATTGCTATCATTCCTCCTGTTTCGGGAGGACAACCGCAGCTTGTCGAAATAACCTACGATCCGATCTCTATCGAGACGGTCACCTCTAAAGTGCTGCACCCGAATCACGGGGCTGCCCTGACCTTTACAGGAACAACAAGAGAATGGACCCATGGCAAAAAAACTTGCCTGCTCGAATATACCGCTTACGAACCGATGGCTCTCAAAACGATGCAGCAAATCATTGCTGAAATCCACGAACGATGGAACGGTACCATGTGTGCTATAACCCATCGGCTCGGGAGGGTAGATATCGGAGAAATCAGCGTCGTGATAGCTGTTTCTTCACCCCATCGAGAAGCGGCTTATGAAGCCAGCTGTTATGCCATCGAACGTCTCAAGCAGATTGTACCTATCTGGAAAAAGGAAATATGGGAAGACGGTTCCGAATGGAAAGGACATCAATTGGGGCCATGGAACCCCTTAGTATAAAGGAGAGAAACGCATCAATGAATACTAACGATCAGAACAACGAATCTCTAACATCTGCTGCTGCACAGCGTTATTCACGCCAGTTGCTGTTTGCACCAATTGGGGAACAGGGCCAGACGAAGCTGATGCAATCCCGCGTAGCGATTGTCGGCATGGGCGCTCTTGGAACGGTGCTCGCGAATCATATGGTGCGTGCAGGGGTCGGCTTCGTACGTCTCATCGACCGGGATTTCGTTGAGGCTAGCAACCTGCAGCGCCAAATGCTCTATGATGAGGCCGATGCGGCATCTTCGGAGCCTAAGGCGATGGCCGCAGCCAAGAGGCTCCAGCAGGCCAATTCACTGGTTACCATGGAACCTATCGTTGCGGACCTCCATCCTGCCAATGCCGAAGCTCTGCTATCTGACGTCGATTTGATTCTGGATGGGACGGATAACTTCGCAGTACGCTTTCTTATCAATGACGTAAGCTTAAAGCATCGTATCCCCTGGATTTACGGCGGTGCGGTCAGCTCCCGCGGCGTGTCCATGACGATCGTCCCTGAAGAGACGCCTTGTCTCCGCTGCATGTTTGGACAAGCTCCTGCTCAAGGAACGACAGAAACATGCGATACAGCAGGGGTCATCGGTCCTATAATTCATACCGTCGCCTCACATCAAGCTGCTGAAGCCTTCAAGCTTCTCGTCGGCGCTCAAGCACAACTGAATCGCAAAATGGTTCACTGGGACTTATGGTATAACCAGCACGCTGCCGTGGACGTGAGCAAAGCTCGCAAATCGGACTGCCCTGCCTGTGGTCAAGGACATTATGAGTATTTGCAGCAGGAAGCTGAGGAAGATACGATCCAGTCTTTATGCGGACGAAATTCTGTTCAGATTCAGCCGGTGACTCCGTCATCCTTCGTCCTGTCTGATTGGGCGGATAAGTGGAAGCCCCTCGGACGTGTGGAGCTTAATCCGTTTTTACTAAAATTTTATCCTAACGATACTTTGACCCTGATTTTATTTTCCGATGGCCGTCTAATCGTTCAAGGTACGGATGACCCAGTCATGGCTAAAAGCTTATACAGTCGTTACATAGGTATGTAGTGCTGACTTTTTTCGCCGTTTCTCCCTTTTATGTGACAAAATGCTTATAATTAGGTTGCCAATATAATACATTCTTGGTACCATAACTTTATATTAATTAGCTTATAACGTACACTGTGATTGGGAGAGACGGATATGAGAATTTCTGTCATGGATTTACAAGTTGGGGATCGGACTGGCTCGGACGTTTTTAATTGGAATGGGCTCCTTGTCGTGTCTGCTCACACCGTCTTAAATGCCGATGATATTGACAAGCTTCAGCTGCACAACATCGATTATGTCGACATCATGATGCGACAACAAGAGCAAACCGCGGAAATAAAGCCAGCGGTAGCACAGGCCGAACAGCCTCAAGCATTTTCTCAAACAGCGGCCTATGAGGAAGCCGTAAGTGGTATCAAAGATTTGTTTAATCAAGTAACCGCGCAAGGCAAGATCGATAAAAAACAAGTGGAGCAGAGCTTTGCCCCCCTTGCCAATCATTTTGTACAACAGAAAGATGTCGTCTCTTTATTACTGACACTTAACAATAAAGACGATTACACGTACCAGCACAGTGTTCAAGTAGGTATGATCTCCTATTATATCGCCAAGTGGCTAGGACAACCGGAGAACGAAGCTCTCTTTGCAGGTAAAGCCGGTTATTTGCATGACCTTGGTAAAAGCCGCATTAACGATGCCATTCTCCAAAAACCGGGATTGCTGACGGACGAAGAATTTGATCAAGTCAAAAGACATGCCGAATACGGATATGAAATGATTCTCACATCCGATCTGCCGGAGGCTATTGCTTTAGCCGCGCTTCAGCATCACGAACGTCTGGACGGAACAGGCTATCCCTCCAAGCTTCATGCCAAAGATATTCACCCTCTTGCCAAAATCGTGGCGGTTGCCGATGTATACAGTGCCATGATCTCGCACAGAGTTTATCAGGAAAAGCAGGATTTACTGCATGTATTAAAAGAGCTGCATCAGCTCAGCTTCGGCAAACTGGATCCTAAAATAACGCAAGTATTCATCCGAAATATGATCCCTAACTTCATCGGTAAACGAATTTTGCTTAACAATGGTGAAAACGGTATCATTGTTATGACACATCCGACGGACTTTTTCAGGCCCTTAATTAAAATCGGAGAGCAGTTTATTAATTTATCAGACTACCCCGAATTGGAAATTCAGGAAGTATACATGTAATACAATAAAAAAATGAGCCGTTCCTCTTGGAACGAGCTCATTTTTTTATAGATTATATTAACCGATGGAACCTTCCATCTCGAATTTGATCAGACGATTCATTTCAACCGCATACTCCATCGGCAGTTCCTTCGTGAACGGCTCGATAAAGCCCATAACGATCATTTGAGTAGCTTCTGCTTCCGTTAAGCCACGGCTCATCAGATAGAACAATTGATCTTCTGATACCTTGGATACAGTAGCTTCATGCTCCAATGTAATGTTGTCGTTCATGATTTCGTTGTATGGAATAGTATCCGAAGTGGATTCCTTATCCATGATTAACGTATCGCACTTGATGTTAGCCTTGGAACCAGCGGAGTTACGTCCGAAGGAAGCCAAGCCACGGTAAGTTACTTTACCGCCATGCTTACTGATCGACTTGGATACGATGGTAGAAGTCGTTTCAGGTGCCAGGTGAGTCATTTTCGCACCGGCATCTTGATGCTGACCGCGGCCAGCAACAGCGATGGAAAGCACCATACCTTTAGCGCCACGGCCTTTCAATACAACCGCTGGATATTTCATCGTCAGCTTGGAACCAATGTTACCGTCAACCCATTCCATGGTTGCATTTTCTTCAGCCACGGCACGTTTGGTAACCAGGTTATAAATGTTAGGCGCCCAGTTCTGGATCGTTGTATAACGGGCACGGGAGTTTTTCTTACAAATGATCTCAACAACCGCACTATGCAGGGAATTCGTGCTGTAGATAGGAGCAGTACAACCTTCTACGTAGTGCACGAAGCTGTCTTCGTCGGTGATGATCAAAGTTCGCTCGAATTGTCCCATGTTCTCGGAGTTGATACGGAAATAAGCTTGCAGCGGAATGTCTACTTTAACGCCTTTTGGAACATAGATGAAGCTTCCTCCAGACCAAACCGCGCTGTTCAAAGCTGCGAATTTGTTATCGCTAGGTGGAACTACTGTACCGAAATACTCTCTGAACAATTCCGGATATTCTCTCAAAGCCGTATCGGTATCCGTGAAGATAACGCCTTGATCTTCGAGTTCTTTTTGCATACTGTGGTAAACAACCTCAGACTCGTATTGAGCGGATACGCCGGCCAAAAACTTTTGCTCCGCTTCAGGAATACCGAGCTTGTCGAACGTTTCTTTAATTTCCGTAGGAACCTCTTCCCACGTTTTCCCTTGCTTCTCGGACGGCTTTACATAGTACTGGATATCATTGAAATCCAGATCATCCAAATTGCCGCCCCAACGAGGCATAGCCATTTTCTCGAATTGCTCGAACGATTTCAGACGAAAATCGAGCATCCATTCTGGCTCGCCTTTCATTCTGGAAATCTCGGTAACGATCTCGCGAGTCAAGCCTTTTCCCGTTTGGAAAACCGCTTTATGCTCATCGCGAAACCCATATTTATAATCTTCCATTTCCGGCATTTTCTTTGCCATGTTCGCCAACCTCCTTAAGTTCGGATCATTCCAAACGACTGTCTATTGCTTATTATGAGCCTGTTCGATTCCTTTGCGAAGCGCATTCCAGGCAAGCGTAGCACATTTGATTCGAGCGGGAAATTTATTCACACCGGATAGAGCTTCGATATCTTCATACTCGAACTCCACGGATTCGCCCTTCATGAGACCAGAAAATTTCTCAGCCATTGCTAAGGCTTCCTCAAGCGTTTTGCCTTTAACAGCATCCGTCATCATAGAAGCAGAAGAAAGACTAATCGAGCACCCTTCTCCTACGAACTTAGCGGCTTTGACGATACCGTCTTCCACCTGCATTTGCAGTTGAATTTTATCACCGCACGTAGGATTGTTCAAGTCGATGGTTACGGCTTCATCATCCAGCGTGCCGCGATTGCGCGGATTTTTATAATGATCCATAATGACTCTGCGGTATAAATCATCCAATTGCATGACCGAAGTACTCCTTTGTTTTGATTAGTGAAGCCACCAACCGGTCAATGTCATCTTCTGTGTTATAAAGATAGAAGCTGGCGCGAGCCGTAGCCGAAACATTCAGCCACCGCATGAGCGGCTGGCAGCAATGATGTCCTGCACGAACGGCGATGCCGTCGGCATCCAATACTGTCGCAACGTCATGAGGATGAACATCCCCAAGGTTAAAAGTAACTGTACCGGCGCGATGACTTCTCGGTCCGTATATCGTCAAGTCCTCGATCTCAGACATACGTTCGATAGCATAGGCCGTCAGCTGCTGCTCGTGTCGGAAAACTTCATCCATCCCGATGCTTTCCAGAAAATCAATAGCTGCCCCAAGACCAACAGCGCCCGCAATAATAGGCGTACCGCCTTCGAACTTCCAAGGGAGCTCCTTCCAAGTGGAGTCGTACAAATCCACATGGTCAATCATTTCGCCGCCGAACTCGATTGGCTCCATGTTCTGGAGTAATGCCTTCTTGCCATATAATACGCCAATTCCTGTAGGAGCGCACATTTTATGGCCAGATAAAGCGTAAAAATCACAATCTAGATCCTGCACATCCACTTTCATATGAGGAGTGCTTTGTGCTCCGTCAACTACCATTACGGCACCATGACGGTGTGCAATTGCTGCCATTTCCTTCACCGGGTTGACAACTCCGAGTACGTTGGAAACGTAGGTAATGGCTACCACTTTTGCACGGTCTGTAATGGTCGACTCCACATCCTCTAAACGAATGGAGCCATCCGGTTGAAGCGGAATATATTTTAAGACAGCGCCAGTAGTTTTGGCTACCTGCTGCCAAGGAATGAGATTGCTGTGATGCTCCATGGGTGTAAGAACGATCTCATCGCCTTCACCGCATACGGAGCGAGCATAGCTGGAAGCAGCTAAATTCAAAGCCGTTGTCGTACCACGGGTGAAAATAATTTCTTCCGTCGATTGGGCATTGATGAACTTGGCGACTTTCTCTCTTGCTCCTTCATACGCATCCGTTGCACGAGAGCCCAATGTATGGACTCCACGGTGCACGTTAGCGTTATCCCACTCGTAATAATGTTTGACGGCTTCGATTACGGATACTGGCTTCTGCGAAGTGGCTGCGGAATCCAAATACACTAGGGGATGTCCGTTCACTTCCTGCTGTAGGATGGGGAATAGTTTCCGAATCTCCGACGTCTTCATTGTCCGAGCTTCCTTTCTACAAGGCTTTGCAGCTGGGATTGCACTTTTTCCATTGGAATTTCAGAAACAACAGGAGCCAAGAATCCGTAAATAACCAGGCGCTGTGCTTCTTCACGAGTAATACCACGGGACATCAAATAGTGAATTTGATCCGGATTCACTTGTCCTACGCTCGCTGCGTGACCTGCTTTAACATCATCCTCGTCGATAAGCAGGATCGGGTTCGCGTCGCCGCGTGCTTTCGGGCTAAGCATAAGGACTTTCTCCGTTTGCTGACCGTTAGCGCCTGTAGCTGCTTTTTCGATTTTGGTAATACCGTTGATGATAGCAGTGGATTCGTCACGCATAACAGCGCGAGTAATCATATCACTGCTGGAGTTTTTGCCGAAGTGAACCGCTTTTGTCGTTACGTTCAGCTTCTGATCGTTTGTTCCTACGCAGATGATCTTCGCATCTGAGTTGGAGCCGTTGCCTTTCAGAATAGATGTCGTATCAGACATAGCATTGCCATAGTTCATTTCTCCAATGACCCAGTTGATCGTAGCATCATTTTCCACTACAGCACGACGGTAAGTGAGATCAGTGATCGAATCATTCAGGTTATGCACCGAGGCAAAGTTAACTGTAGCGCCCGGTTTCACGATAACTTCTACTACGCCATTTTGAACAAGGTTGTTCAAATTGCCTTCGGAAACAAAGTTATCTACATACGTAACAGTTGCATGCTGCTCTGCAACGATCAGTACATGCGGGGAGAAGCTAGTATCCGCGTCGTCCGTCAAGAACAAGGCTTGAACCGGAACATCTACCTGTACGTTTTTCGGAACGTACAGGAATACTCCACCGCTCCAGATAGCTGTATGAAGTGCTGCAAGCTGGTTTTCATCTTTGGCAACTACGCTTCCAAAGTAGCTTTTCACCAGATCGGAATGATTCTTCAATGCTTCTTCCAGGCTAGTAAAGATAACGCCTTGCTTAGCCAATTCTTCAGAAGCTTTATGGTATACGATGCTTGCATTTTTTTGTACAAGCAGGTTTTCGGGATTTTCATTTTGCAGTAAAGCTTTTGCCGATTCAGGCAGCTGCTCCAATGTCGTCAAAGCCGCTTCCGCTTTATAGCTTCCGTAGGAACGAAGATTCCAACGGTCGATTCTCGTTTTTTCCAATTTCGGTAATTCCAACGATCCGGCCAGCTCCAGCGCCTCAGCGCGAAGGTTGGTCATCCATTCAGGCTCTTGTCTCGATTGGGACAGCTCCACGATGGTTTGCCGATCGATTGGAAGAATGGTTTGTGTACTCATGATTTATTCCTCCGTCGTGGACTTATTTTAGTATTTAGGAGCTGTCGTGTTCATAGGAACTTTGAATTCTTCTTCTTCTTGACCTACAGTTTCGTCAACAATGCCAAGTTCTTCTTTAATCCAGTCATAGCCCTCGTTCTCCAATCGCTCAGCCAATTCAGGGCCGCCGGATTTCACGATACGTCCTTGCATCATAACGTGTACGAAATCAGGTTTGATATAGTTCAGCAAACGTTGGTAGTGAGTAATGATCAAGAAGCCGCGCTCTTCGGAACGCATAGCATTTACACCCGTAGCAACGATACGCAATGCATCGATGTCAAGACCGGAGTCAATCTCGTCCAAGATAACAAGACTTGGTTCAAGCATCATCATTTGCAAAATTTCATTCCGTTTTTTCTCACCGCCGGAGAAGCCTTCGTTCAAATAACGGTGCATGAACTCAGGGTTCATCTCAAGCTCTTTCATTTTCGCTTCCATCAAACGGATGAACTTGATCAAGGAGATTTCGTTACTTTCCCCACGGCGTGCATTGATGGCACTGCGCAAGAAGTCAGCATTCGTTACGCCTGCGATTTCGCTTGGATATTGCATAGCCAGGAATAAGCCCGCTCTTGCTCTCTCATCAACAGCCATTTCCAATACGTCGTCACCGTTCAAAGAAATAGAGCCTTCAGTCACTTCATATTTCGGATGTCCCATAATGGTGGAAGCAAGCGTACTTTTACCGGTTCCGTTAGGACCCATAACCGCATGAACTTCTCCGCCCTTAATCTTCAAGCTTAAACCCTTCAAGATTTCTTTGCCTTCGACAGTTGCCTTCAAACCGTCTATAATAAATTCCGGTGCATTTGCCATTGTTATTCTTCCTCCAATTTGAAATAAATCGTTAGATGTTGTGATTCTTAGTTAATAATCATTCTAAATTGATTATCAATGATTCTCAATGTTACTATATTATATCGTACCATGGCAAATCAATAAAGACCCATTTAGCTCATTTTTATACCACTATGTATCAAAAGGCAGCCACAGCAAGTCTCAGCCTAAGGCAGATTTAATTTTGCTCGTTGCATCTTGGAAATCTTCGTCATTTAGTACCGCCTTGCGCTCCATAGGGTCCAGCACAGTGCTGTCCAGCTGAATCCAGGATTTGCAGCCATTATACTCGGCTAATATAGGAAGACGGACTGGTTCGGCAAGCTCATAAACGCGCAGCAGCATAACGTGCAGAGGTTGAGTTCTTTTCCACTTTAATCTTTCCTCTGCAAAAGAATCTGTCCATAGATGAAATGCAGACAATTTGTCGAGCCGCTCCTGACTATCTACTAATATGTCTTCGGCAAGCTCTGCGTAACAACGAATCGTCACCTCCGTATCTTGAACACTCCAATTTTCCAAGGTCTTGTCCAACTCTGGTTGATCATCGTTCTTAATCCAATGCTTTTTTTGATGCTCATATGTAGGGAACAGATAGAAGCTGTCGCTTTCCACTTGAAAGTTTTTCGTTTCCTCTCGAATGCCGCCTTTACGCATAATGAGAATTTGCCGTCCGCTTCTTAATGCTTCTACCGCTACAGCCCATTCTTTTAAAGCTATAGGTTGGGTACTCACTATGTTCCATCCTTTCCTTATATGGCCTCGTTTAATCTCATTTCCATATGAAAACAAGATTTTAAAAGACTTCTAAAGCATCTATTATAAGATTACATCTTCATTCAAGCAACTGTTGCCAGGCATAAAACAAGCGAAAAAGCAGGAACCTATACTTGCGTACACAAACTCACTTCAAGGAGGATGAACAATGAGAGAAGGAATCATTCCTGCTGTATTGGGTACGGCCGTAACGGCTTCAGGTGTAGCGCTGCGGGGTAAATATCCGATGGCTGCAGCGGCAGTCGCCGGATTTGGACTCGCACATGTCGTGTTAGGTGCGATTGACTTGGTCGAGCACCGCCGCGGCAGAATGGGTTAAAAGGCTCTTAGAGCAAAAAAACCTAGCGGTTATCGTTAGGTTTTTTTGCTGTATTTTATTATTGTAAAGATTTCATTCCATGCTCTTTCATATTGCGAATAAGCTGCAAAGCTTCCGCCCGAGTCAAACCTTTCTGCGCAGCGAAGCCAAACCGGCGAAAGTCATCACAAAGCTCATGCCAAGCAGAAAACCGGTGACTCGACTTTTCTTCAATCCACCCCATTAACTACTCATTTTATGGTTAATTTCCCATAATTTTATAAGATTATTTTTCTCTGCGTTTGGACATGCAAAAAAAGCACTCCGCAAGCTCACGGACTGCTTCTAAAACCACGATAAGATGGCTTTATTTACTGGAATCTACATAAAGCTTGGTCGACTCCTGTATTCTATCGAACTGATGCTGATTCGCTTTCATTGGATTGGACGCAACCGGCTGCTCTTCATCAGCTAACATCCCTAGAACCAAGACGATACTTAAGGCAGCGGCGCTGCAAAGTAACCGCAATAAGATTTTCATTTTGGAAGAATCCCTCCTATTCATATCGCCGTTTATAGTCACATGGAAATTGTATAAAACCAGCATTTTGGGGATATTATCGGAGCATGAATTTTTTGTAAAAAAGGAAGTTACAATTAATACTAATTATTCCGATTAATATATAAGGAATTATTACCGTAAGCTCTATTCCAACCTCACACAATTTGCTATACTATGGGATGATAGTTTTACGGAAATAACTCATAAGGAGGAGTATACATCCATGTCTTCATATCATGCATTAACTGAAGCCGAAGCAGTGGAATACGCAAGAGGGATTCCCAACTTGTTCACTGCAGGGAGCGAGCTGACCAGCAAGGAAATCGGCGACGGCAACTTAAATCTCGTATTTCACATTACTGAGCCGTCCACCGGCAAAAGTATTATATTAAAACAAGCGCTCCCTTACGCGAAAGTCGTCGGAAAATCATGGCCTCTCTCTTTGGACCGTGCACGGATTGAAAGCGAAGCATTAATGACCCAGGAGTCGCTATGTCCGGACCTTGTCCCTCATGTATTTGTCTATGATAAGGATCTGGCGTTGACCGTTATGGAGGATTTGAGCGATCATGTCATTATGCGCAGAGGATTGATCGAAGGCAACCGCTATCCGCTGTTCGCAGGTCACCTCGGACGCTTTTTGGCTCACACATTGTTTTACACATCGGATCTTGGCATGAATCAACAGGATAAAAAATTACGGGTTAAGCAGTTTATCAACCCAGACTTGTGCAAAATTACTGAAGATCTTATCTTCGACGATCCGTACCGGAATGCCGACACAAACGATGTTCCTCCTGCTATTCAAGACGCTGTCGAAGCGATCTGGAACGATTCGGAGCTTCACTTGGAAGTGGCGATTTTGCGGAATGGATTTTTGACTAAAGCCCAAGCGCTGCTGCATGGGGATTTGCATACAGGAAGTATCTTCATTAAGTCGGATTCTACGAAAGTCATCGATCCCGAATTTGCGTACTACGGACCTATGGGCTTCGACATCGGAGCGGTATTTGCCAACCTGCTTCTGAATTTTGCCGCTCAAGAGGGCTGGAGCAAGGATGAAGCATCGCGTAACGACTACCGCACTTATTTAACGGACACGATTCGTGATACATGGAACGTGTTTGAACAAGAGTTCCGTAAGCTGTGGAATGAACACGGTGTGGATCGTGTATCCAAAACCGCTGGTTACCAGGACTGGTACATACAGCAGCTGCTGCAAGATACGTTTGGATATACCGGAAGCAAAACGGTTCGCCGGGTACACGGGCTTGCTCAAGTCGCAGACATCAATAAACTGGAGGATGCCGCTGCCAAAGAACGCGCGCAGCGTATTGCTCTGCAAATCGGTACGACATTGATCAAACGTCACCGTCAAGCCAGCTCCATCGAGGAATTGATCGATATCGCATGGAAAGCCGTTCAATAATCGACATATGTCGATTGAAGCTATTCAAAGGAGATAAACTACATGAGTACAACAGAAAATCAAACGTCTGCGGACTGGCTGCAATCGGTCCGCTGGAATTCCGCGGAGAACCGTCTTGACCTTCTGGATCAGCGGCTGCTTCCCGATGAGATCGTCTACCTGGAATTGACTACCTCCGAGCAGGTTTGGGATGCCATTAAGCAGCTTGCGGTACGCGGAGCTCCTGCTATCGGCATCTCAGCTGCTTACGGTGTATACTTGGGTGTCCGCGATGTGAGCGGTAGCCAAGAAGAGCTGCTTGACGCTGCGGTCAAGCAGTGCGAATACCTCGCGACGTCGCGCCCGACGGCGGTGAACTTGTTCTGGGCGCTGGATCGCATGAAGCAGCGCGCCCAAGAACTCGCTTCCGCCGGCACTGAGCCGGAAGCGCTGAAGCAAGCGCTGCTGGATGAAGCAAAGCTCATCCAGAGCGAAGACGAGGAAACGTGCCGCCTCATCGGCGAGCACGCGCTGTCTTTGTTCGAGGACGGCATGGGCGTCCTCACGCACTGCAACGCGGGCGGGCTCGCTACAGCCCGCTACGGCACGGCTCTGGCGCCGATGTACCTGGCGCAGGAGCGCGGCATCCACCTGAAGGTGTTTGCCGACGAGACGCGCCCGGTGCTGCAAGGTGCCCGACTGACGGCGTTCGAGCTTCAGCAGGCTGGAGTCGATGTCACGCTGATTTGTGACAACATGGCTGGCGCTGTCATGAGCAAGGGCTGGGTGCAGGCTGTCATCGTCGGCACGGACCGCGTGTCCGCCAACGGCGATGTGGCTAACAAAATCGGAACCTATAGCGTTGCCGTTTTGGCCAAAGCACACGGCATTCCGTTCTACGTCGCCTGCCCTATGTCGACGATCGATTTGAACACGCCTACCGGCGCGGACATTCCGATTGAAGAACGGCATGAAGACGAGATCACTCAAGGCTTCGGTAAGCGTACGGCACCGCAAGGTATTAAAGTATACAACCCTGCTTTTGACGTAACACCTAACGAGTATGTAACTGCGATTATTACGGAAAAAGGCATCGTGCGCGCGCCTTTCCAACAAAATTTAAAGAAGCTTTTTGAGGAGCAATCCTAAGCGAAGCTTCATATTCAGGCCGGTATCCTTCGACAGGATTTCGGCTTTTTTCTTGCGTTTTCCCCACTATACTCCTTGGTACGACATTCTTTTTTCCGTTTCTTAATCTGCCATTAAGTTTAAATTCACATTTTTTTCACAAACCGTTGCTAAAGTTAATTAACAGCAAGGTAGAATAGCTGAAATGTTAGAAAGGAGAAGCAAGAATGGGATTATCTCGCAGTAAAAAATGGATAGCCGTTGTTATTGGGCTTGCTCTTATCGGTGGTGGAACGTATTATTATTTGTCCAAAAACGCAACGAAGCCGGCTGCCAGCACAACAGAAAAGGTATCGGAGATTAAAAAAGGTTCGATCACTTCCACCGTATCGGGAACTTCTCAGTTCGAAGCGCGGGATGTCCAAAATATTATCGCTCCTGTTGACGGAACTATCAAAACCATGAATTTGACAAGGAACCAGCAGGTGAAAAAAGGGGATGTCTTGTTTGAAATCTCCGATCTTAGCTTGCAATCCAATTTACAGGAAGCGCAAGTCACTCTAACACAGCAACAAAAGGATTTATCTGATCTCAACGATCAACTCAACAGCCTGAGCGTATACGCACCGATTAGCGGAACGTTAACGTTAACAAGCAATTTAGATACAGGCTCTAATATTAGTAAAAACGGTCGGATAGGCACAATATCCGATATTTCAACGTTAACGACGAAGCTGCCTTTCCTTTTGGAGGATGCAGTTCAATTAAAAAAAGGTGACACCATCGATTTAATCGTAGACGGCTTCAACCTCACCAAAACGGCTACTGTAGAATCCGTCAGCCAGCAGCCGAAAGGCGATGCCAATGGAAACAAGCTGCTTGACGTTGAAGTAAACGTGAAAAACGACGGCACCTTAGGCTCTGGAATGAAGGTCAAGGGCAGCGTTTCCCTCGGGGGAAGAACCGCTCAATCGTCCGACAAAGGAACGCTCGACTTCATCAAGATCGAGAGCGTTTTATCCGCAGCCAGCGGCATTATTAATAATGTGAATGTAAAAACAGGGAATTACATAAACAAAGGGGATCTGATCGTTTCGATAACGAATGACACGCTTCAAAACGATATTTTGAACAAGCAGGCGTCTATCGAAAGACAAAAAATCAACATTAACGATCTGCAGGAAAAAATCAATCAGTTAACCATTACAGCCCCTTTTGACGGCGTTTTCTCTACGGATTTTGCCAATAAGAAAACGAATGTGCTCGCCAGCTACCCTGTCGGCTCCAAGATTGAAGCGAACAAACAATTGGGTGCTGTAGCAAGCCTTGATTATATGCAGCTTCCGGTTCAGGTCGACGAGTTGGATTTGCCTAACATCAAGGTGGGTATGAAGGCAACAGTCAAGGTAGATTCCATCTCCAATAAAGTGTTTCAGGGTGAAGTCAACCAAGTTTCCACCGTGGGAACAACAACAAACGGTGTTACATTCTTTGATGTCGGTATCTCCGTTAAAAATGGCGGCGAGCTGCGAAACGGTATGACAGCTACTGCTGAAATTATTATTCAGGACAAAAAAGATATCATTCTCCTACCGCTCGAAGCACTGCAACAACAGCAAGGCAAGCGCTACGTAACGCTGATGAATGCAGATGGCACCAAAGAGGAGAAGCATGAAATCAAGATCGGTATCCGTAACAAAACGTACATCGAAGTTACTGAAGGACTAAAAGAAGGCGACAAGGTCGTCATTCCGGTCACCAAGAAAGCAACCAATGCTACACAAGCCGATGTGGAGAGAATACGTCAACAGTTCCAGCAAGGCGGCGGCGGTGGTGGATTCCCTGCCGGTGGTGGCGGAGGATTCCAAGGCGGCGGCGGTGGCGGTAATCGCTAAGCAATAGCGTGGAAAGGAGGTTCCCGGAATGAATACTATCATTGATTTACAGAACATCACGAAGGAGTACGAGCGTGGCGCCGAAAAATTACGTATATTAAACGGTGTCTCCCTTTCGGTAGCAACAGGAGATTTCGTCGCCATAGTCGGACCCAGCGGCTCGGGCAAATCCACCCTCATGAATACGATCGGATTATTGGATATCCCAACCTCCGGCTCGTATCTTCTGGATGGCGTTGCTACCGAAAAAATGAGCGATAATCAATTGGCCGAGTTCAGGAACAAAAAAATAGGATTCATCTTCCAACAATTTAATTTGCTGCCTAAGTTAAATGCCATAGAGAACGTCGAGCTGCCTATGATATATGCCGGTATTAGCAAGAAAGTTCGCCGGGAAAAGGCACAGGAAATGTTGGAGATGCTCGGCATGGGTACCCGTGGACATCACAAACCAAGTGAACTGTCAGGTGGGCAGCAGCAGCGTGTTGCCATTGCCAGAGCATTATCGATTTCCCCTTCGCTCCTTCTTGCGGATGAACCTACCGGTGCACTCGATTCCAAAACCGGCAACGAAGTGTTGGAGCTGATGATCAAGCTTAACGATCAAGGAAACACGATCGTTTTAATCACTCATGACAATCACATTGCAGAAAATGCCCGTCGTGTTATTTCGATACGCGATGGAGCTATATTCAAGGACGAACGACTCCGTCCTCTCCTCTCGGAGCCTGCCAAGGTGAGCCCAGCAGTAGAGGTGATGACATGAGATTGCTTGAGCTTATTTCCATGGCATTGCGCACCGTAGTCAATAATCCGATGCGTACACTGCTAACCATGCTAGGTGTTATAATAGGCGTTAGCTCCGTTGTCACTCTTGTCGCTATTGGCCAAGGGACTTCCGCTGCTATCGAGAAACAGTATGAAGCACTCGGAACGAACCTGATCGTGGTAAACGTCATGGGCACGGGGCGTGCAACACAGCTAGTTTATGACGATCTTATGCAGCTGGAGCAGCTTCCGGAAATTCAAACCATAGCGCCTACGATTGTGAAAGGCAGTTCCAACATTAAATATGATCGTACGCAGGAGAAATATACGGTTGTTGGAACGAACGAAAATTACTTGCCGCTTATGAAGGGGGAAATGGCCTCAGGGCGCTTCATTTCTTCCGCTGATCTAGAGTTTCGCAATCAGATTGCAGTGCTAGGCAGCACCGTTGCCAAAAAGTATTTTGGAACGCTGAATCCTCTTGGTGAAGATATTAACATCGACGGTGTCGTCTTTACCATTGCCGGTGTACTAAAAGAAAAGGGCTCCAATATTGGCGGAGGTGTCTCTTTAGATGATTCCGTATTCGTCCCTTTGGTAACGGCTCAACGTGCCTTTAAGCTCGGAAGCATTCGTACGACCTATTTGGAAGCTCCGACTAAAGAGCAGCTTACACAGGCTCAAAGCACGATAACCCAGTATCTGACTTACAAATTCAAAAGCGATTCAGGCTTCCAGGTCTCCAATCAGGATGAGCTGATGAAAGCAAGAGTTGCCGCTTCCAGCTCTTTGAACAACCAGTTAATTAGTGTCGCCTGCATATCACTCCTTGTCGGCGGTATAGGAATTATGAATATTATGCTTGTCACCGTTAGCGAACGGACTCGGGAGATCGGGATTCGTAAATCCATCGGCGCGAAGCGTCGCAATATTTTGATGCAATTTCTCATTGAAGCGACAGTCATTAGCGGTTTGGGCGGAATCATTGGTCTCCTCCTAGGAAGCGGATTGGCGCTGGCTTGGCCGCACTTTAACCCGAAACAGGAAACCGTGCTTTCATTCCAGGTGGGATTGTACTCCTTCTTGTTCTCCGTTGGTGTCGGCATGATCTTCGGATTATATCCTGCCAATAAAGCTTCCAAGCTTCGACCGATCGATGCTCTTCGCACCGACTAACTAACGCTAGAGATAACGAAATATGGGAGGAGATTTCTGTTGAAATCCAATCAGAAAAAGCAATCGTTTAGAGCGAGAAAAACAACTTTATTATGTACGCTCGCCGTTTGCACCGCCTTAATGGCCAACGTCCCCTTGGCCTCTGCCGGTAAAGCGGGAGTGTTTATAGCAAACGACACTTATTTTACATTAGAAAATGCCACCTTCACTGCTGGTGCTGAATCCTCCGCGTTGCAATTTTCTATCAAAATGCACAACGGCAGCGGCGGTGCGGTAGATTTTAACGGCTATGGAGTCCAAATTGTAGATGAGCAAGGAAACAGCTTCCCGGCGAAGCTGACAAGCAAGCAAAACGCTCGGGTCAACTCAGGACAAGAACAGCAGTTCAGCTTTGTCTCTCAGACGGGTAAAACAGCTTCGGTCCAAAATTTGAAGGTTCAGCTGTTTGCCTGGGACTCCGGATCTCCCACCTTTACTCGAACCATTGGTGAGCTACCCGTTTCCTCCTCTGTATCCAACGAGCTTGATCCGGCCAAATTGATGCTCATTTCGCTAAAGGATGTGGATTCCTCGTACAGCCAAGATTCCTTGGTGGCGATGAGACTCGGCCAAAGTTTTCCGGTTACCGAGAACGGTGTCCAATATTTGTTCACCGATTTGTACGTAAGAAATGCAGGCTCATCCAACTTCCAATTGCCTTCCGGACTGCAATTCCGGCTTAAAGGCGCAGATTCATTGACTTATACGGCATCCATAGTTAACACAGGCCAAGACACATTGATCCCTGATAAGCTGACAAAGCTGAGACTCCGTACACCGGTACCTGGCTCATTTGATCCTAATCCGTTCGTTCTCGAAGCCTTTTATTCGGAGGACTCCGTGGATCGTATAGCTGGCAGTGTGCCATTATCCGGAACAACAGCTACCGTCCCACTCGGAACAGAGCAGCCATACTCATTATATGGTATGGATAAAGGTTTGAAAATCAAAGCGGATCAGGCACAATCTACTCGGCAGAATGATGGCATCCTGCTTCAAAACTCCGTTACAGTACGTAATGATGGTAACGAAGTCGTAGCGCTTCCTGCCTTAACAGCAACGTATTTGCTAGATTCAGAGACGTTGGCTGCTTCGGTACAGGATAAATCTATAACAACCGGATTTTTAGCGCCTAATCAGTCGGCTACCTTTAATTATTCCGTACTAGTCCCAAGCGGAGTCGATCCTTCTATAGTTAAGTTAGCCCTAATGGAGTCTGCAAGCAGCTCGTCGTCCAGTAATTCTAACTCTAACTCAAGCACGAACTCTAACAATTCGAGCTCCAGTAATAGCAACAGCTCTAGCAGTTCCAAAACGACAACAACTGGAGCCAATGAGTCAACGAATTCAAACACGAGCAGCTCTAGCAATACTAACAATAGTTCCACCACCAAAAACAGCACCAGCACGGTGAACGCCAACAGCTATCCAGTGATGATCATCGACCTGAAAAACATCCAGCAAACGAACAGCGCACTGGTACAAGCGAAGCCTTATCAGCTTGGTACACCGCTTTCTCTTGCGCCGAACGGTCTAATTGACAAAAACCTGGAAATTTCACTTGTTGAGCTTCATATGCACGAAAATACAGATTATGGCTACAAAACAGCCATCGCAAAATATAAAATTACGAACAAAGGCAATGGAACGCTAGCCATTCCAGATATCGGAACGGAATTGGTTAATGATTGGGGCGATTCGTTCTCCGGAGTGAAGCAATCTTCCACGGCAACAACAATCATGCCTAACACAAGCTATGTTGTAAGCTATTCTTATTTGATCCCGACCGATGTAACCGGTCAAAGTCTCGCATTGAATGTGATTGATCCAAAATCGGCAGCTCCGAATAAGCTTTCTATCGGTTCATTCCAGGTTGCTGTTCAAAGCGAGTCGTCCGACAAGGTAATCAGCTTCTATCCGTTTGACGTATCCTTTGATGCTTATAGCATCGCAACCTTATATAACAACGGATACGTATACCAATTAAGTCTGGACCTGGACATCACTCGTAAGGACCCTGTCATTGTGGATCAGAACTTCTCCAAAATGGAATTCGATCTGGTCGATGGACAAGGACGCATACTCGGCTCCACTTCCGCAAGCTTTACGGGAACAGAGAAGCTTATAAGCGGAAATCAAAAAATCAGCTTCACTAATATTAAAACCGAACAGTTCGATAAACAGCTGATTATTAATGTTTACGAGACGATTGAGACGCCTTCCGGCACGGCCAAACGTTTAGTCAAGCAGCTGACACAGAATTAATAAACAAAAGCAAAACCACCCCGTTTCCTTGAGCATGAAGGCATCCTGCTCATCAAGGGACGGGGTGGTTTCTTTATATCCAGAAATTAAATATCAATAAGGAAGGTTTTGATCTCATACGGCTTCAAGGGCAGCCGAAGTATCGGTTCCCTGCTAGGATCGCCTATCGGCCGTTCCATCAAGTCGCTCTCCTGCCAGCTGCGAACGTCGTAGTCACTAGTTAGCTCTACCGTGCCTCTCTGCCCAGCAAATTCATGGAAGCGCAGCACGATTCGACCTCCGTCTTCCGCTTGTTTCACGGCATCGATGTGAACGCTGCCGCCCACCACACGGAACAATGAGCTAGGAGCATTCGTTACACCTGCCTGGATCTGTAGTGGAGCATTCAAATCCCATGCTTCTTCTACCGTGCAGCCGTTCAACCAATCTCCGGCATGCGGCAGAATGGAGTAAGTAAAGGCATGATGACCCTGATCGGCTTGAGGATCAGGCACCATCGCCGATTTCAGAAGCGTAAGACGCATTACATTATCCTTGATGTCGTAGCCATATTTGCAATCGTTCATCAGGCTGACGCCATACCCGCGTTCCGATAAGTCAGCCCATTGATGCCCTACAACCTCAAACCTTGCGTAATCCCAGCTCGTATTCCAGTGAGTTGGCCGCTTGACGTTACCGAATTGAATATCATACGTCGCCTCGGTAGAGCGCACTTCAACCGGGAATACAGCCTTCAAGAGCTTGCGCTGCTCATGCCAGTCGACTGTCGTCTTGAAATCAATACGCCGAGAATGTGCATACACAATCAGCTCCTGCTCAAGAGTTGAGGCTTTATAGCTCCATACAAAGCGAACGACCGCGCGAAGAGCTCCATTCTCGACGACCTCAACCGATTGCAATGTACGAATTTCCTCCATTTTTTGCGTATAAAAAATATCAATGTCCCACGCTTCATGACGTCCCTTCGGTTTGTCCTCAAATACCTGCAAAACATTACCTCTGGCACCTTCAGCTAGCACTTCGCGCAAAACAGTTTTATCCCATACGGAAGTCAATTGGCCGCTCTCATCCCATTGCAACTTGTAAAACGGCGTTTCCATAGTTTGGTTGCCAATAATAAATGGTTTCTCTTTACTTTTACTCGTTGATACACTGCTGTCTGCGACAAATCGAATCGTGGAATGGCCCATCGAAGGAACGCTTTCCGCAAATACCCACCAGCCTGCTTCATCACGTTGGCTCACGAGCAGTTTACCTGAATTATCCTGCCAAAAACCATTCACCGAAGGTTCCTGTAAATCCTTATCTCGAATAAAGACAAGTCCCTTGCGCTCCCAGCCTGAACTGTTCCATATGGTTACCGCTTGTTCTTGCTTATTTGTGTTAACGCTAAGCTCCTTTGCAGCTTGTAAATAAGCTTTCTGTATCAAGGTCTCGGCCTCTTCATACTCAACTCGCGAATCCTCATACACCTCTTGGATGGAGGAGCCAGGAATAATATCGTGGAATTGGTTACGCAGCACAATTTTCCAAGCTTCCGCTAGCTCCTTCTGGGCATACACGGACCAATCTCCCTGCATCAAACTGCCCATGACCCCCATCCATTCCGCTTCTCGTCCGAGCAGCTCCAACTTGCGGTTCATCTTCTTATTGTAAGCTTGGCTTGTATACGTTCCCCGGTGCAGCTCCAAATACAGCTCCCCATCCCACGTATGAACATATTCTTTGGTTTCAGCAACCGTCTGCTGCAGCGTTTCGAAGTACTCATCGACTCTTCCTGTCGTCACCTGAGGAACGCCCGGCAATTCATTCAGTCTTCTTCTCAGCTCCAGCATGTCTCGGTTCACACCGCCTCCCCCATCTCCATAACCATAGGATAGGAGGAGTTCTTTATTAATAGGCTTGTCACGGTATGTTTCCCATATTCCATTCACCGTCCGTGCAGTCACTTCACCATTATACGTATATAGCCAACCCCCTGCGTTATCTGGAGTTGTAATAAAATGGGTCAATATCTCCGTACCGTCGATACCGCGCCAATGAAACGTATCATGCGGCATCCGATTGTATTGATTCCAGCTAATTTTGGTCGTCATGAACGTAGCAATACCTGATTTGCGCAGTATTTGCGGAAGCGCCCAGCTATAGCCGAATACATCAGGTAGCCATAAATAAGTGCATTCAACGCCGAATTCCTCTTTTAAAAAACGAGTCCCGTACAAAAGCTGACGTACAAGCGATTCCCCGCTTGTCAGATTGCAGTCGGCCTCCAGCCACATCCCGCCGCCGGCTTCCCATCGTCCTTCTCGGACCCGCTCTTTAATTTGTTCGTAAATATCCGGGTAATCCGTTTTAATATAATCATAGAGCTGCGGCATCGTTTGGAGAAATACGTAATCCGGAAACTTTTCCATTAAACGAAGTACGGTTGAGAAGGAGCGAGCAGCCTTTTCCCGTGTATGTTTAAGTCTCCACAGCCATGCGACATCAATGTGGGTGTGCCCGATACATCGAACCGAAACTGGATGATGCTTGGGCAGCTTCTCCACCGATTTGCGTAATTGAGACGCCGCGGCAGCTGTAGAATCATAAAAAGCCTCCGATCCTGGATTCGACCAGTCAAGCATCAGGAAGGCCTGATCCACCGCAGATAATAGCAGGGAGCTCTCCGGGGCGTGCTCGTGAAGCTCCTTAACCACCTCTAGTGCTGCGCGGGCTGTGTAGTAGAGATCATCTGTATCCTCATCGAGCCAGCACAACTCCGCACGCTTAAGCTGATGCTCCTGCACCGTATTTGGACTGTACCCTCCCATACCAGACCATAACCGGAAGCACAGCTGCAGCTTCGCACCGGCCACATATTCTTGAAGGAATACTTCCTGGTGGTTGCTGTCCACTCCCTGATAAGGCTTGCCATTAATAAATAGCAGCGATTCAAAACCGGAGTTATTGCCCCCTCCCGTTTTTCCAAAATCAAATCGTCCCAGTACTTTACGATCTTTCCAGCTTTCTGGTACTTCTGTCTCGGCAGCCAGCCATAGGTATCGATCGCTTCCTTCCCAACGGTCACCTAAACGCATGATTCCAGAATCCTTGTTCAAGGATAACGGCAGTACAGGGCGTTGTCCGGTCACCCCTTCCGAATCCTCAAGACTTTCAAAAGCAGCAATCCGCTGTCTATCTCGATATCTAAATTCTGATAGTTCTTGAAGTCTCGCCTTCAGCTTTTCCTGTGTAAATAACATAGATCTTCCTCCTTTATAGATATAACACGTGTTATATTCATTCAAAAAAATTTAGGTTAACCGCCCGACACTTTCTCTCTCTTCTAATAAGGCTTTTACCCATATGCCGGTTTTATCCTCAATCGCTCTTTGACCTTCGACATACTCAAGCAGTCTTTGAGCAGCTAAACGCCCCATTTCCCGATAAGGAACCTCCATAGAGGAAATCGCCGGGAACAGATGCTGATTTATTCGTTCTGTATTGTCACATGCCATTAGATGAATGTCTTTGCCTACTTGTATACCCAGAAGCTGAGCCGCACGGCTCACGTACACCGCTCCTCGAGACCAATTGGTCAAAAGAACGCATGAGGAAGACAAGAAATCCTTCGTCCACTGCTTCCAATGCTCTGTCTGTTCATTCCAAGGACTGTCCAGTTCGCAGAAAACTGTAGGCTCCATTCCATGGGATGCCATCCATCGCTCATAAGCGCTGCGCCTCTCCTTATCCCCCCAGCCAAGCGGAGTTGGGTGATGCAGCTCCAAATAAGCAGGTATACGTTTCGTTCGCTCCCACATATAGTCCAGCGCCCGATAAACACTTTCTTCATAATCCATCAATACAGATGCGATTCCATCATGATTAGGATAACCTTCTACGGATACATAAGGAATCTGGTGATGATTCGCCGTCTGAACCCAATCTTCATTCACTTGATGGGGTCTATCCAAAGCTATGATTCCATCGATGCGTCGCTGCAAAAACAAATCCAGCATGCCTTCTATTCTCTGATGTGGAGAGCTTCCTGAGGGGTAAAGCAGTACATGGTACCCTTTAATTGCGCAAGTCTCCTGCATCCCTTCAAGCACCTGGAGAAACAATGGATTCGATACGTTCCCATAGGCAGCCAAACAATAGCTTCTTCCCGTTTTCATTCCGCGTGCTTGCGCGTCCACCTGATAGTTGAGCTCACGGATTACTTCCAAAACCATTTTACGTTTTTCCTCGCTTACGCCAATACCCGGTGTTCCGTTCAATACCGCAGATACGACACTGCGAGACACCCCTGCTCGTTTTGCTACATCAAAGCTGGTCACTCTTTTTACCATTTCCATGCACCTCTAACCAAAAAATAACACGTGTTATATCAAAACGCAACCCTATATGCAAAAAAAATTTGTACTTCTCTTTTGCTCAAACTATCGCTAATCGGGTCAACTCATAAACGGTGGAAGTTAAATCCATACTAATGACAGAAACGATAGTGACAAGAACGGAAAGGAGTCACCTTATGATACAAAAGCATTGGAATATCAAACTGTCAGTTTTTATCTCAGTGCTACTATTACTCTGTTCGTCAAACCAAGCTTCATGTATGGAACTGTCCTCCAGAAGCTCCACTTATCTGCTCAAAACGGAAAAAGCAGATCTTACCGGGGACTCAGTTCCTGAGACCATTGTATTTAGCGGAACCAAGTTGGACCCAACAACGAGCTATTACGATAAACTGAACATCCGTATTGTAAGCTCATCGGACTCCAAGTCTATCAACATCATCTCCGCAGGCGGTTATAATCCTACTCTCCAGCTGCAGGATTACAATGGAGATCAAATCAGCGATATCTACATAAGTGCATCTCAGGGAAATAACCAGCCTGCATCATTATCTCTGTATACCATTTTAGACGAACAAGCCGTTCCAATTCCCCTACCTCCACCACTAAATATCAAAGGAACACTTAAGGATAATTATAAAGCTCCCGTAACAATCCACAATACGAATCAGCGGTACGTCCTTGATTTGGTGGAGCGCAAAACCTCTTACGAGGCTATAGGTTATTATCAGAACGGCCGACTTCTTCAGCCTGCAAGCATGATCATTAACGGCTACAATGCGCTAGAGCCCATCGATTGGGACCGGGACGGCATCGGCGAGCTTAGAGGCATCCAACGAATCATGCTCCCAAACGACGAGACCATAGCATTAGCTCACTCCATATGGAAGTGGCGTTACAATCAATGGACCTTGGTTCGTGCAAAAGTAGTAAGCCATCTGAACGGTTATGAACAGTAATAAAACCAAGAAGCTTTTATAAGCTGCTTGGTTTTGGGTGTTCAGTTCAAAAGACCGTCTGCGTTAAGCCAACATCATCTGCTTGAACTGCTGCATCGCGATATAATATCTAAGTTTGTTAAGATCATTGCTGGATATGCTATCAATCTCCGCTCCATAGCGAATCGACTTTTCCAAAATATGCGCATAACGGACAATGAGCTTCAAATGGATGCTCTCGTCATCACAGATCATCATACTATTATATACTTCGTGCATTTTAATAGAAAAATCATTAATCTCAAACCCTATACCAAATCGGCTAACATCAACTACCCTTACCGCAGTCGTTTTAAAGTCCTCGCTAATTGTTGCAAAAGTGTTAAGCTTATAGCTCGTGTACTTTACATTTCCTTCATTTAACCATTCTTCCACTTCTTTTTTGGGCTTTGCTTTTATATGAAAAAGTTCCGATTCAGCCGGTACCAGCAGCATCTTTGAGTTGGCATTATGTAAAATTCTCATATTTTGACGACGTTTAAAATCGAAGCAAAGCACAGTATCTCCATCGGCGAGAGCCGCATTGTTCTCGACTCCAACTTCCATAAAGTCCTCTTGCTCGTACCCGACATGCGCTTGATAAACTTTTCCTTTATGCAGCAATTGAATGTCTTTCATGGAATCATCTCCTTAGAGTTTTGCGTTAGCAAAACTGACTTCGTAAGCTTTGGCTCAGAGTTTTTTAGCAAACTGACTTCTTGAGCTTAGCTATGCGGTTTGCTGTGGCAAAACTTTTATTTGATTGCTTCTCGCTAGGTCTGGATGTGTAATGTCTTATACATCTACTATAGGAGATAAACTTTTAAAAAGTTTAAGGCAATTATTAGGAGACTATTAGATTTCCTGTCTAACTTTGTCGAATGACTGCACATTGTAAAAATCATGTTTAAACCATTTTATTTATATTAACCAGCCTGTATAAAATAAAACAAGTCCTTCATATCGAAGGACTTGTTATCTGAAAAGAATTAATGTTCCATGTGATCTTCCGGCTGCGCCGCTTTTACTGTCAAGCCGCCGTCAACCATAAGTAAATGTCCGTTAACCTGCATAGCCTCATCAGAAGCCAAGAATACAACGGCATCACCAATTTGACGAGCTGTACCCAAACGTTTCATCGGATTCGCTTCAATTTCTTTAGCACGCAATTCCGGATCCGCTAAGAAGTCGGTACACATGTCAGTATCTACTGTGCTAGGTCCAACCGCATTGACGTTAATGTTATATTTGCCAAGCTCGATGGCCATCCCTTTCGTCAGCATGTTTGCTGCCGCTTTGGACGATTGGTAGTGCGGAATAACCGGACTGGTAACAACAAGGCTCGCTGTCGAGAGTACGTTAACGATTTTACCGTAACGCTTCTCGATCATTTTCTTCGCCGCCAACTGGGAGCACATGAAGATGGATTTTACGTTCGTCGAGAACGTACGGTCCCAAGTTTCCTCAGACACTTTCATGAATGGCTCAAATGGAGCGATACCGGCATTGTTAACCAAGATTTCTACGTCACCAAGCTGTTCCTCTACTTGCTTGAACATGGCTTCGACTTGAGCTTTACTGCCCACATCCGCTTGTACGACGATTGCTTTGCTGCCCAACGCCTCAATCTGTTCTTTCACTTTCTCAGCCAATTCACGGGAACGGTCTGACGTATAGTTGACTGCTACAAGCGCGCCTTCTTCTGCCAAACGAATGGCAATCGCTTCACCAATACCGCGGCTGCCTCCGGTAACCAGAGCAACCTTCCCTTTTAATCTTGCCATCTTCCAAATTCCTCCTACACAACTACACAAAAATGCGCGTTTATTGATTTATAGAGATGGTCCGATACGGTTAATGCTGAACTCAGTATGGCCAAGAACTTCCGCCTTCGTCAGCTTTCCGTTGGCTACTGCTTTAATTTCATCCCAAATCTTGTCTCCAGCGTCTTCCAAGCTCAGCGTGCCTTCCAGCATATCGCTGACATCAACGTCCATATTATCGCTCATGCGCTCGAACATGCGCTTGTTACCCGTAATTTTGATGACCGGAATAACGGCTGAACCCGTAGGAGTACCGCGTCCTGTCGTAAAGCAAACCAGGTGCGCTCCACCAGCTGCCATACCTGACACACACTCAATGTCATTACCAGGGGAATCCATGAAGTACAGACCATTCTTAGGAAGCTGCTCCGCATATTCAACAATCCCTTTGATAGGAGCCGTACCGCATTTGCTGATACAGCCAAGAGATTTCTCCTCGATCGTTGTCAAGCCGCCGGCAATATTGCCTGGGCTCGGATTTCCACCGCGCATATCAGCTCCCATCCGTTCAACCTCTTTCTCGAAGCGGTCAACGATGTGGTACAGCTGTTTTTCGGTTTCTGGAGTTGCGCAGCGGGAAGCTAGCACATGCTCCGCTCCGATAATTTCTGTCGTTTCTCCGATAACGACGCCGCCACCTTGTTGGATCAGCGTATCAGCCGCTGCACCCAGTGCAGGGTTCGATGCCAAACCGGATGTCGCATCCGAGCCACCGCATTTAACGCCGATGATCAGCTCGCTGAAAGGAATCGGCTCAGCTTGCATTTCATCCAGCTGTGCGCGCATTTTTTTGGCAAGCTCGACACCATGTTGAATGGCCTTCACGGAGCCGCCTACGGATTGAATGTCGAACACTTCAACAAGCTTGCCTGTTGGACGGATAGCGTCCGCTAATTCATTAGGATCGATAACCTCGCATCCCAAACTAATAATGATAACTCCACCTACGTTCGGGTTTTTACCTGTACCCGCCAGCACCTCGAAGGTACGTTCTTTATCGGCGCCGATTTGGCTGCAGCCGTGTTGATGCGGAATCGCTACTGTATCAGCTACCATTTGATTGATGCGACTGCAAACTTGGTTGGCACAAATGACCGTAGGAATAATCAGCAGGTGATTACGGATACCTACATCACCGTTTGGTCTTCTATATCCCATCATGTGATCCATGTTTTTTCCTCCTTAGAGTTTTGCGGAGCAAAACTATCTTCGTAAGCATAAGCTAAGTTTTTCGTTAGAAAAACTATCTTCGTAAGCATAAGCTAAGTTTTTCGTTAGAAAAACTATCTTCATAAGCTATCTTTATAATTAAGCTTTTACAGCTTGGTCGCCGCGGCCACGAATTCCTTCAACGTTGTGCACATGCACATGCTGGCCTGCTTTGATTTCCGTAGTAGTACGACCGATCACTTCGCCGTATTTGCGAATGTCCGTTCCTTGAGCTACATCTTCAATAGCAATTTTGTGGCCAAAAGGTACTGCATCCAGTAGCACAACCTCGCGAACTTGATCCTGCACACGGTAAGCAATTTTTTGTCCTTTTTCCAAATCCTTGATAGCTGTTGCCACATGGTCTTTGGAATCCATGACCAATGCGTCGGCGCCTGCCTCGATTTGATGTCCCGCCATCTTTGTTAACCTCCTTAGAGTTTTCCGTAGGAAAACTATCTTCGTAAATCTATCTATTCCATATTAAACTCGCTCTGCTACCATTTTGTTAGTCAAAGAGCCTAGTTTTTCAATTTCAATCGTAACGACGTCGCCGTCTTTCAAATAAACGCGTTTGTCCTCAGGCAATCCGAGTACAACACCTTCAGGAGTACCTGTCAAAATAATATCGCCGGGAACCAGAGTCATGTGTTGAGAGATATAGCTGACGATCTCGTCGCAATGGAAAATCATATCGGATGTGTTCGAGTTTTGACGAACTTCACCGTTCACGATACAACGGATGGACAAATCGTTTGGATTGCCCACTTCGTCAGCCGTTACAAGGTATGGTCCCAATGGACTGAAGCCGTCGCAGCTTTTGCCGAGCAGCCATTGATGTGTACGCATTTGCAAATCACGTGCGGACAAGTCATTGACGTTGCAATAGCCGAATACATGATCAAGTGCATTTTCCTTGGACACGTACTTCGTTTCTTTACCGATAACGATAACAAGCTCTGCTTCGTAATCCACTTGGTCAGTAACTTTCACTGGAAGCGGTACATCTGCACCATGGTTTGTCAATGTGTTGTTGAATTTATTGAAAAGAATCGGATACTGCGGAATCGGCGCATTCGTTTCTTCTGCATGTTTACGGTAGTTCAAGCCTACACAAATAATTTTGTTAGGATGAGTAACGCAAGGTCCCAAGTTCAAATCGGACTCATTAACCATATATCCTGCAGCGCCACCAGCAGCAGCGGACAACGCTTGATCTACATAAGCTTGCAATGCGGCAACAGAAGCTGCTCCACCATTAATAACAGAATGTACGTTTTGCGGTACAGCTTGACCAGCAGCAGCCGGAACAGCTTGCAGAGCAGCAGAAATATGTACTACTCCTTGCTCGGTTTTAACGCCCAGCTTTTGCTGACCATTTTCGATAAAAGTAAGAAGCTTCATTAGATATACCTCCAAAAAGTAGTATCGTTATAAGTGCTTATAAAGAGAATAAATTACGCGTTTTTACCGAAAACAACGCCGCCGTCGATATAAAGCGGGGAACCCATCATGAACTTGGAATCGTCGGATGCAAGGAATAAAGCCGCTTTAGCCACATCTTCCGGTCTGCCCAGATCTCCGCTTAATTGGCGTGTTTTGAGGGATGCATACGCTTCTTCCTCGTTGTCGTAAGATTTTTTCAAATAATCCTCAACAAATGGTGTAAGAATCGTACCTGGAAGCAGCGCGTTGCAACGAATTTGGTATGGAGCATAGTCAACCTGCATCGATTTGGTCAAAGCAAGAACCGCACCTTTGGTAGCCGAATACGAAGCACGACGTGCCAAACCGATCTCAGCGATACAAGAGGACATGTTAATAATCGAACCGTTACGAGCTTCCATCATATGAGGAAGCACATATTTACAAGGCAGGAACACACCGCGGATGTTAATGTTGATTACACGGTCCCAAGCCTCCGGCTCAACCTCATGAATCGCGCCAACGCCGCTAACGCCTGCATTGTTAAACAACACATCAATACGGCCAAATTGTGCGATAGCTTGATCGACCATCGACTTAACGGATTCCGGGTTGGTTACATCTGCTTGAATGAATACCGCCTTGCCGCCGGCTTGTTTAATCAGCTCAACGGTTTCTTGACCTTTTTCTTCTATCAGGTCATTGACGATAACAGTAGCGCCTTCTTTAGCAAACAAAAGCGCAGAGCTTTGACCGATACCCGATCCGGATCCGGTGATTAGCGCAATTTTATTTTCCAATCTCATGTGCTGCACGTCCTTCCAAGTTATCTTTTTTGATTAATTGCATGTGCCTTGCGATAACCTTTCGGCTAAGGCGCAAATTTCTTGTCTTGCCTTCTCCCGCTTTTGCTCCCATTCGTGCTGGAACATTGAGCAGCTTATAGCCGCTACGACGTTCCCCTGCGTATCTCGTACCGGGGCAGCCACACAGCAAAAACCCATGACAGCCTCCTGAAGATCGCTGGCATAGCCTTCGTTACGGATGGCCGCTAGCTGCCTAAGCAGCTCGCTACGAGATTTAATCGTGTGCAGAGTTAAGCCCTGCCTCAGCTCCTCGTCGGGATACAACGACTCTACCATCGCGGGATCAAGATTTGCGAGCATCACCTTACCCAGTGCTGTCGCGTGGGCAGGAAGCTTCATTCCTGGCTCCGATGCGAGTCGAACTGGGGCCGGCATTTCCTCCTTAGCCAAATACAAAACCTCACACTGCTCCAGCTTTGCCAACTGAATTGTTTCCTGAATCGTATGTTTGGTAACCGATGCTTCCTTGCGGAATCGGTCGATCAGGCTAAATTGTTTAAAATAAACATTTCCAATAAAACCAAGCTTAGAGCCAAGCGAGTATGTCGCTTCCGACTCTCGAACAACCCATTCCAACGCTTCCATCGTGTTCAATAATGAAAACATGGAGCTTTTATTAATGCCAAGCTGCTTGGACAAATCGATTAGCTTCAGCTTGGAGGGCTGTAGGGAAATCGCTTGAAGGACAACATCGGCTTTCTCTAAAGCAGGTACCCAATATTTCTTTTCCATGCGTCCTCCTACAAGCTTACGCTTCACAAGGATCTACTGCTTTTCTTGAAAAGCCTGTTTCTGCGAACTTGGTTTTATATATAAAACCTTAGTTTTGTATAATTTACATTTTCATCGTACAACGGAGAGAACTATATGTCAACGGGTTTTTGACCCCTAAATAGCATGCAAAATAACCCCACAAAGTGGGGCCTTGGCTTCGAAGCTGATTCAGGTACTTTGCGGGGAGCCCCGAAATTTATAAATTCTATAATGTAAAAAAAGCCCGCTATTTTTCATGGAAAAAAGCGGGCTTTTTGGGGTAAATATTAATCAATATTTCAACATTCGATCCGAGATGCGCGCCGTAACGACGTGCCCTCCAGCATGATTACGATGTCCGCAAGCAACAGGGTCCAGCCCAACAAAGCTAGTCTCTCTTCCTTCGATGCTTATCTTTCCAGGCTCGATCGTTACGATAGCATACAATCCATCCTCGTACGGAGCACTATTAGCGAGCAGCGGATAGGCCTCTGTGACTTCCTCCGAATAACGGGTCGTTGCATAATTTTTGCCCATGTAGAAATAGGACATGCTGTTGATATGCACGAAATAAATATCATCAATCACCTTAACTCCATCCAGATGGTTATGTCCGTTCAAGCAAGCGACGACTTTGCGGAATCCCCCTTGGGCATTCGCTTCTCTTAATATAGCCCTCAGCTCATCACTGTTCTTGATGCCGTAATTGAAATCGTTGAAAGGGGACTCCAAATTGTGATGGCTGAATAGGATTGTTGTCTTATCCGTTGCGGCCAAATCCTTCCTCAGCCAATCCAGCTGCTCGGGGGTCAAGTTGCTAATTGCTTCAGGATGCTTGTGATAGTTGCCATGCTCATAGTCCAGATAGTGTCCGTCTAATAGCAGATGACTGGCATCCAGTACGATGAAATGGTAATTGCCGCTGTCGAAAGAATAATAATTTCGTTTCATGCCCAGAAAGTCCATGATCGTCTGTTTATCGCATCGGTCCATATCGTGATTCCCGAGCACATGGTATTTTGCGCCATTGAACTGTTCCCATTTTGCAACAAAGGGCTTATTTTCGGGATATGGGAAACAAAAGTCCCCTAACTGAATGATAAAATCAACCTTCTCTTCGTTCATCCGATCAATAAATTGGCTCAGCCTGTCTTCCGCCCGATACATAAAATCTTGATGAACATCCGCCATAACGCCGAATCTCACGATAGTTTGGCTCATAGTATCTCACTTTACCTTCTTCCGATTAGTTTCATTCCTTTACTCTTTAACCGACCCTAACACAATCCCGTGAATGAAATACCGTTGAAGAAACGGGTAAATCATTAATATAGGAATCATACTGACCATAACTTTGGCGGCATTGAGCCCTTGATCGGAGGTTTGCATGATCGTCTTCATCATCTCCGGGTCCATGTTGTCCAACTGCGCAGGCTGCAGCAAAAACGTATTAATGTAGGTCTGCAAAGGCATCTTATCTTGATTATGGATCAGCACCAATCCATCAAAAAAAGCATTCCAATGCCCTACAACGCTAAGCAATGTAACCGTTGCAATGGCTGGGAGGCCAAGCGGGATGTACAACCGAAGCAGCGTACTCCACGGACCCGCTCCGTCCATCATCGCTGCTTCATCAAGCTCCTTAGGCAAATTGCGGTAAAAGTTCATCAGCAAAATGACGTTGAACACCGGCACAGCACCAGGGAGGACCAGCGCCCAGATCGAGTCGATCAAACCAACGGCACGGATCGTAAGATACCAAGGAATCAAGCCTCCACTGAACAGCATGGCAATGACGAGGCACCACATATACACATTGCGCCCCTTGAACCTTCGAGGTGATCGTGAAAGAGGAAAAGCCATCAACACGGTCATTATAAATTGAAGCGCACCGCCCAGCAGCACCCGCTTCACAGATACTCCGAACGAAATAAAAAATTGCTTGTCGCTCATAAGCGTCTTATAGTTAGCTAGGCTAAACTGAACGGGAAATATAGTTACTCGTCCAGCCGAGACTGCCGCTTTGTCACTTAACGAGACGGAAACGGAATTCAGAATGGGGAACAAGGACAGAAACGCAATCAATAGCAAGGTTATCAGAATGATGGCATTGGCCGTGATAGTACCCCAGCTTTTACCGTACGTTGTCACCTATAAACACAACCTTTCAGAAAATACGGTAGTTCGCGAATCGTGAAGCCATCAGGTACGAAAGTACGATCAGGAAAAAGCTGATTACCGACTTCAAAAGTCCAACGGCGCTTGCGATTCCATATTGTGAATGCAGCAAACCAATGCGGTATACATAGGTGTCGATTACGTCTCCCGAGGCATAGACGAGAGGGTTGTATAAATTAAGAATTTGGTCAAATCCTGCGCTTAGCACTCTCTCTAGCGACAATGTCGCGAGCAGAATGATCGTCGCAGAAATGCCTGGCAACGTGACATGAAGCAATTTATGCCAGCGATTCCCCCCGTCTATCTCTGCGGCTTCGTAGAGAGAAGGGTTAATGGCCGTCAAGGCAGCCAAATATACAATGGCGGAGAATCCGAAATCTCTCCATACATCACTTCCTACTAATACATAAGGAAACCAATTGTTACTGCCGAGAAACAGTATCGGTTCATAGCCGAATAGTCCGAGTACCTGATTCACAATACCGCGCAGCGATAAAATATGAGTCAATATGACCGACAAGATGACCCAAGACATGAAATGAGGCAAATACACAATCGTCTGAATCCATCGTTTCACGTAGCGCATCTTCAGTTCATTTAGCAATAAAGCGAAAGCAAGGGGAACGATAAGATGTGCAGCTATTTTCATAAGCGAGATGAACACGGTGTTGAAAAAGATTACTTTACTGTCCGAAATCTGAAACATGTATTTAATATTGTCGAGCCCGACCCAGGGCGAGCCCCATATCCCTTTGGCAGGGAGAAACTTCTTGAAGGCAATGACCGCCCCGAGCATCGGGTAATAATGAAAGACTGCGAGCAGCAGCATACCGGGCAAAAGCATGAGATGATAATGAAGCTGTATTTTTTTGCTCTCCATACCGTTCGTTCCTTTCCGCAGGCAAGGCGATATAATGTTGCGAAAGGGGTGGTTAACCCCATCGCTTATTTCGTCCGGTCGACTTCCGCCTGAACTTCTTTGGTAACATCATCTCCGCCCTGCTTCTTCCATTCGGTTACGAAGGTATCGAAATAATCGAGCGGCTTATCGCCAACAATGATGCGCAGGAATGATTCATCCTCCAGCTTAGCCAGATTCGTCCATTTCATTTCCATAGATTTAGTAATTCCGTAAAACTCACTGTATACTTCAGTATTGATCGGGTTCAATACGCTTTTACCACCGTTAAATTGATATAAAATATAGGCCCAATCAGATGGACTGGCTTTCAGAGCGTCCATTCCCTTCTGATACTGGTCGAACAGCTTGATATCCGATTCGGGTAACTCTTCTCTCTTCAGCTTGCCTGCCACCGCATCTTGAAAGCGCTGAAAGCGGTCATACACAGTGGATTTAACGCGATAGGTACGCTGGATCGGACGAATCTGCCAATTGGTGCCCGGGCTTTCGCTATAAAGCTTAGGATAGTTAGGCGCCATATTATCCATATCCGTGAACAGATTGATCATTTTGATGATGGCTTCCGGGTTCTTAACCCCTTTCTTCACCACCATAATTCGGCCCATCGGATTCGGCTGACGGTTATACCATTTGCCGTCTGAGGCAGCCAATATGAACAAATCCCATTCGGCTTTCGGATCGTTCTTGACCGAGTCCGCCAGCGATTTGGCTGGAGCCCACGTATACCCTGTGGAGATGCCCGCCTTGCCGGCACTGATGTCCTTGGCTACCTGATCCGTTTTGATCGTTCCGAACTCCTTGTCAATCAAACCTGCTGCATACCATTCCCGGAGCTTGCCCAGCGCCTGCTTCGTTTCCGGTAAGGTGGAGCCGTATACGATTTTGCCTGACGAATCCTTCAACCAGATTTTCGGGAACGATTTGAAGGCAGTGAACACCCCATCAAACGAATTATAGTTTGTTGTACCCGTGACAAAGGTCGAGGTCCCTTGGATGCCGTAGGTGTCCTTCTTCCCATTCTTATCTGGGTCCTGCTCAATAAAAGCGCGTGCTACCTTCTCCAGATCATCCACAGAGATGACCTTAGGCAAGTTAATTCCGACCTGCTTCAGCCAGTCCGTCCGAATCCACACAATGTTATCGTTATCATGCGCGGGCGCAGTGGAAGGAATGCCGTACAGCTTGTTTTTGTAAGTGACTTTCTTAATAAAATCGGGACCGAAGCCCGACATCACTTGCTTCAATAACGGTGAGGCATAGTCCTGATACGCCTTAGTCAAATCTTCAAGCATATCGGATTCCACCAGCAGGTTGAAGTCGCTCTGGGATACAAACAGAAAATCCGGAATATCGTTGCTCGAAACGAGCAGGCTAACCTTTTGATCATAACCGGATTGCGGCGTCTCGAAAGCATGATTGATTTTAATATTGAATTTCTCCTCAATCAATTGGGTATAGCGGTTGTCCGTCAGCGTATCCTTGCTTCCTTCTGGCCACTTGTTCTCCGCCGGAGTGTAATAGCCCAGATTGACCGTTACCGGTTGGCTGTACTTCCCATAGGGATCGGGCTTCTCCGATGTGTTGCCGGTCTGCTGCTGTGAAACGGCACTGTCTCCCCCGCTGCCGCCCGTACAACCCGATACGGTAAGAGCCAACAGCGTAACAATGGGAACGAAAGCTTTGGCTGCTCGATTGACTTGTATTCTGCTCACTTGTGGAACCCCCCGTGAATGATTTTGTTCATCGCTTCCGCTTCATTGTAGCTGATAGCTGAAAGGTGAAGGGAGTCAACGCCGTTGTCGATTAGGTAGAAAAAAGTTATTTTTTTAGAACAATACTCCCCATTCCACATGACATTCCTCATACATGTCGACTCCGATATTCCGAGGGGAGCATGCCGGTCTTCTCACGAAACTGCCTGCTGAAATAACGATGGTCCAGAAAACCGCACTCTTCAGCGATATCCGCAATAGGCTTGGAAGTTTGCAGCAGCAAAGTCATCGCTCTCGCAAGACGCAGCTCCTTGATATAGTCCTGGTAGGAGATACCCATCAGATCCTTGAAGCATTTGCTGAAATAGCCGCGGCTAAGCTTCATTTTGTAAGCCATTTCATTCTGTGTCAGCTTGAAGCCCTGATGAAGCTTGGCAAGCTCTGCTGCTTCCAGAATACGAAGGACGACATCTTCCGGATAAGCGGATACGTGGAACATTTGCCGAATATGCCCGCGAAACTCCGCAATAAACGTCCGCCATGATGACCAGCTATCAATCGATTCAGCCTTGGTAAGCCATTCGTGCAAAAAATCCGAATTGAGAGTCCGATTCCACTCCACCATCAAATAGTGGATCACTTTGTGCAGCTTGGAGAGCGGTGGATTGATCTCCTCGATCTGACGGCATAAGCTCTCGAATTGTGCATCCTTAAGAGCCCAATACAAGGGCAGCCATTCGTCGATCTGAGCCTGCAGTCTCTTTTCGTCCTGTTCCGACCACTCTTTAGGGGCGAGTAACCAAGTCTCCTGCCCATTCCTCGAAGCTTCGTTCAAGTTATGTATCCGCATCGTAATACGGCGCAGCGCTTCCTGCATTTTGTCATTCTCCAGCTCGGTCTTCACTATGTAATCAATAGCGCCTAGCCGCAGCGCTTCCTGGATATATTTGAAATCCTCGTGACAAGTCAGCACGGACATGTGTACATGCGGAAATCGCGTACGAACCTCCTGCATCAGATCGAATCCATTCATGATAGGCATTGCAAGATCAGTTATCAGTAAATCGACAGGCTCCTGTTCCAGTAATTCCAGCGCTTTCTTCCCGTTGCTTGCTTCACCGACTACAGTCACATCAAACGCGCTCCACTGCATGGTGGAAATGAACCCCTTTCGGACAAAGTACTCGTCATCGACTACTAAAGCTTTAATCATTTTGCTCCTCCTTCAACGGTAGACGGAAATACATGGTTGTTCCCTGCTCTCTGGAGCTTGCCGTCTGTAGCTTCGCTTCTTCTCCGAAATAGGCTTTCAGCATCGTATTCACATAGTTCAGCCCAATGCCCATACCGACCTTGTCGCGTTCCGGAATATCATTTATCAGCAATCTCTCAACTTCCTGCTCACTCATGCCAACCCCGTGATCTATCACCTGAACGAGCAGACACGCTTCATGCTCCATCGTAATCCTCAGCTCGATCGTGCTCTGCTCCTCTGTCAGGCCGTGATACAATGCATTCTCAATGAGCGGCTGGAGCAAAAAGCGGGGCACTTTAACATGCAGCGCTTCCGGAACTGTATGAACACTTAGAGCAAACTCGCAGTTATAGCGCATTTGCTGTAAAGAGATATAGTCCTGAAGTGCATCGATTTCACTTTGAAGGGGCACCAATCCTCCATCCTTGCCCAGATTGTAACGCAGCAGCCTAATAAAAATAGCAAGGAAATGAACGATTTCCTCCTGCTGATTCGCTTTGGCTATCCACTGTACCGTGTTCAGAGTGTTATATAAAAAATGAGGATTGATTTGAGCAACGACCTTCTCAACCTCCAAGTGCCGTTTGTCTTCTTCATTTTGCTTTAGCTCCATCAGCAGCATCCATATCTTAGTTCGCATCTCTTGAAACTGCTCCATCAGCACATCCAATTCAATTACTTGAGTCCTCGCTATTTGTCGATGTGCAACTCCGTCGTCATGAAAGCCATTATCGCCGAACTGCCTGATTTCACGATTTAACTTGCGTAACGAATAATAGAACTTTTTCCAGATGGAAGCTGCCGCCGCTAAGCTGAACAATAAAGACACTGCGGCAATAGCCATCCATGCGATGCTCCAGTTCCAAATTTCTTTTCGCAAAATATTTTTCTGAATGATCGCATACACATACCACCCTTGCTCAGGGCTGTATTCGCGAAAAAAATAATCGTCCCCGATCACTTCGTAGCCGTCCGTTTGCTTGAAAGTGCCATTCATCCGTTGACCTACCGCGAACCGGTTTTCGTCCTGACTGAAGACGATATAGCCCTGATCGTCAGCAATGACTTGAATCGCCTGAACACCGTACTGCTGATGATTTAGCACTTGATTGTATAGCTTCGTATTCGACTCTACATAGATGTTTTGCGGAGAACGTCTGGGAATGTTAAGCGGTCGTGACACCGAGAATACAAGACCTTTATTATTGGAAAAAGAATCGTGAGGAGGATGAAAAATAACCCCCTTGGATTGCGTGAGTGGCTCCAGTCCCCCTGTCCCAATTCCGGGCTCGACCGGCTGATTCAAATAGAAGATAGCATTCGTCTGGGAATCATAAATGTAAAACAATCCCGTATCCGGATTCGTAAAGCTGACCTGCTGCAAGTATTCAAAAATTCTTTGGCTGATTACATATTTTTCGGCTGGATCATCGGATTGGAACAACAGCTGCACGTCCCGGGTAGCTAGCTGCTGGGACACATAATTCAAGTTATCGTATGTCTTTTCTATGTTCGTTCTTACTTGATGCAATGTGCTTTGAACGCCGTTGGCTGTTTTATTGTCGAGGATTAGATAGATGACATAATAGGATAAGGCCCCAATCAAAAATATGGGAAGGATGGAGCTCATCACGAGGCCGACGAGCAGGCTTGTTTTCAAGGAACGGGGTTGGGGAGAGCTTCTTCGATACCATAAGTAAGGCAAGCGCATACGTTCCTAACCTCTCTTCTGTTTCCGTGTGTATGGATTTGTGAATCGAGCTAAACTATTTTGATGGAGGTCCACAAGCTTAATTAATTCGTCCTACGAAAGGAATTCGTGAACCTTCCCTCATAATCCTGTTCTTATCAAGCTTGACTACATGCCTACCCTAAAAGACCTTAAGATGTTGAATCCATTATGTACACTCCGGATGCGCAAATACCGCCTCATCAGCCGAAGGGGCTGTGAGACGGTCCAGCAAAGTCTTTTTCTATACCATTTTAATCGTTTGCAGCGTCCCTGTGTTATCGACGCTAATTTTATAGCACGAGCCGTCCGGAGCATACAAGCTGAACCGATCGTTGGAGCTGGCAGAACTGTTGATAAAAGCTTTGTCAACACCAACCAGCACGTTATTAAACGTCTCAATACGAGCACAGTTCGATGTAATTTCAAGTCCATAGCGGTTCTGGGGCGCTTGAGAAGGCATACGTACCGTATTATCGTGAGCGGTTCCATTGGTTGCGGCATTTTCCAGCTTTATCCCTGCATAAACGCCCGAATCCTTAACACTTGCAGAGTCAATGATGTTCCCCTCAATCATGAAGCCATCCGTTTCAGTTACGTAGATCCCATGCCTGCCAAGCCGTTTCAACATATTGTCGCGAATGACATAATTACCTCCCTTGGCTAACCAAATTCCCTCATAATCGGTCACTTCGATCTGATTATCGCTAGCCATCAAATCAATAGTATTCTCAGCATAAATACCTCTTCTTGTTCGGGACACTTGGTTGCCTGTCACTTGAACGTTGCGGCTTCGGGTGATGAGAATGGAGGTTTTGGCTGGGGCCACATCCGTAACCAGGTTACGCGCAATCATTGTATGCTCGACCTTGATGTCACCTGATCCCGTGCAGGCGATGCCCTCATACTGCGTTGTACCGATAATTACATTGTCCGCGATCAGAGCGCGCGAGCCTGTCTGCGGAGTACCATGCTGCACCCCATCCTTGTCCTTCGTGGAGTCCGTATTCGCTCCTGGCGCATTGATGACTACTCCACCTCCGCAGCCATACATCACATTGCCTCTTACGAGGCAATCGTTGAACTTATATAGCCGGACAGCCCAATAGCCTAGCTGATCGAAAGTATTGTCAACGACCTTAATATTGAGAGTCCAGACGTCGTGAATCGCAGTATGATTACCTACACCTCCGCCCCATGCCGTTGTCCCCGGTGTCCCGCTAGCTCCGAAGTAGCAGCTTCGGACCGTCACATTCTCGCTGGGAGTCCCGTCGAACTTGCCATACCATGGGAATGAAGAGCTTGTTGGGACGTCAATCTGAACCGCCTCTGCATAATTTCTCGACCCGTCTGGGGCGTTTAGAAAACCGAGCAGCCTGCAATGCTCGATTAACACATCGCTGCTGGAATTGATTTCAATGGCATGTCCCCATGAAATATCTTTGATCGTCGTATTTCTTATCGTGACATTGCGGGCATGGGCAATATTCAACCCTGCGAACGAATCAGGATAATCGACCACATTGCCGTCCCACGTCCCACCTTCTATAACCAAATGACCATGCCCTTCATAGCCGCTATATTGTCCACCCAAATCGCCATTAAACAGAAAGCTGTTGTCATGACAACGTTTTATGACCGTATTATGCTCCAACTCCAACCGCGTGTGGCTGTAGATACGTAAAGAATCCGTAACCTTATAGATGCCATCCATCAAATAGGCACATACGCCGCCTGCCGTCTTGGCTAATGACAACACCTGTTGAATCGCCTGCGTATCGTCCGCTACCCCGTCCCCCTTGGCGCCCCACCACTGAGGATACAGCCGTTCGTTTTGCATGGATCCTACAATGCTGCCAGCCCCTGCAAAAATAACCGTTGGACCGGCGCAAAGCTGACCGTCAATAGTCACTGTAACTCCGGAATCCGGAACGAGAACCGCTCCATTGTCGAACCTCAGATCAAGTGTCGAGGCAAAGGTTATATTCGATCCGATACGGTAGGTGCCCTGTGGGAAATATATCGTTGCCCGTTCCCCATTCTCAAATCGCCGCAGAAGGCGGGATAGCGCTGGGGCATCGTCCTTATGTCCGTTTCCCTCCATGCTGTGATCCTTGACCTGATACCAGTTGACTCGGGACGACGAAGGCCCTTTATTCTTCTCACCGTATACATTGTCTGTAACGGTGGAATCTTCGGCTGCGTACACAGCCCTCTTACCGCCTGCATTCAGCAAATAGCCGGAGGCCAATGCGACACCCGTAATGCCTAGCGTCGCCAGCAGCTTACGTCGAGTGATAGCAGGATGAGTCTCTACATTGTCCTCTGCTGTATCCTTAGGATGTTCCTCATTAAGTTGCTTGCGCTCGTGCTCTATCGTCAACGCCTCCCTGGGTACTTTTCTTACTGCTATTGTAGAAGAGTTCCGGGGAAGATCGTGAGACAACAATGCTCTCGCTAATGTAGAAAAATGTTGTTATCATAAAATAACCCCAACAAAGTGGGGCATTGGCTAAGAAGCTGATTCAGATACTTTGCGGGGAGCCCCGAAATTTATAAATTCTATAACGAAAAAAAATGGTTGAGCAAAAGAAGCTTTGCTCAACCATTTTATATTCGGAAGCGAGATGACCCCGCAGCCATTACTTGATAATCACGGCATATACCTTACCTGGCCCGTGAATACCGATCGTAAGATCGTTCTCGATATCGGCGCTTCGGCTCGGTCCTGTAATCAAATTTAGCGAGGAAGCATAGTCGCTTCCGTTGGTTTTACCATCGGTAATGCTGCTGAATGCCTCACCCATTCGGGTAACAAGCTGATCAGCGCGGAATACCGCGAATAGGATATCCGTCAGCAAGCTGACCGAGCGGCCCCGCTCCGGCGAGCATTGCAGCACGAGCGTACTCGTATTGGCTACGGTATAGTCAGGCCAAATCATGCCTAACTGGCAGCGTTCCGTGCGCTTTAGCAGCTCGCTGCGCTTAACCCAGTTAGAGCTGTTATCCGCACCGCTTGCAGCACCGCTTTCTGTGGAATCGATCTCCTTCCACGGAACAACATCCACTCCAGCCTCAGCCAAAGCTTCATCCAAGCCAAGCTCAATCAAGCCCTCATGTTCCCAGCGGGAAACATGCGTGACCTTAAGCTCCGCCGTAATTTCTTTGAGCCATGCTGCGATACCGGCTTTGGCTTCCGCTTCATCCACTACAAGTACTTTCCCTGTCAGAGCAGTCCAGTTCTGGATGAATAACTCGATTTTCTCGTCGGTAGTTCGTTCGATCTCTTTATAGAACTCCGGAGCGCCGCGGAACGGACGCTCAGGAGGGGTACTCGAAGGTGCTTTACGTCCTAATCGCGATGAGATGTTCGCGATGAAGGCTTCACGACCATGAATTTGACCGGTCTTAATGCTCATGAGGCTTACCTCCCTTATTCACTGGGGCTTCAGGAGCTTCTGCGACTACCGGAGCATTCTTAAGCTCCTGCTGCAGTGCTTCCCACCGATCGCGGAACGACTGCTTCGGCTTCATCGGGAAGAAGCGAGATTGCGTCCAGCCGGACATCGGTCCTGGGCCTTTCTTGATGAAGCCTTTGCTGATGAAAGGCTTCTGCAAATAATAGGCGGATTTGGTCGCCATTTTGTACAATGTTACGTTCCCGAACGCTGTCTGGAACGATTTGAAGGCAGCGCGCTCGGCAAGCGGGGTCAGCCCCATCTTGACCTTGCGGGCGCGCAACTGCACGAGCATATCGTGCAGCGGGATTTTGACCGGGCATGCCTCATAGCATGCCCCGCACAGACTGGAAGCGTAGGCCAGCTGGCCCGCTTCCTTCATGTCCTGCTGCAGCAGCGGCGTCAATACGGCCCCAATAGGGCCGCTGTACACGCTGCCGTAGGTGTGTCCGCCCACGTGGCGATACACGGGGCAAGCGTTTAAGCAGGCTGCACAGCGGATGCAGTGCAGCACTTCCTGAAACACCGGATCGCCGAGCTGCGCCGAGCGTCCGTTGTCAAGAACAATGAGATGGAGCTCTTCCGGTCCATCGAGCTCTCCTTCGCGGCGCGGGCCGGTAATCATCGACGTATACGTCGTCAGCTTCTGGCCTGTTGCGCTGCGCGCGAGCAAGTTCAAGACGACTTCTAAGTCGTCATAGGTTGGCACCAAACGCTCCATCCCCATAATGACAACATGGGATTTAGGGATCGTGCTGACCATACGTCCGTTGCCTTCATTCGATACAAGCGTTATCGAACCGGATTCGGCAACGCCGAAGTTACAGCCCGTTAAGCCAATATCCGCTTCAAGGAAATAATTGCGAAGCCGCTGCCTTGCATAGTTCGCAAGCACCTTGGTCTCCGGCGGGAACTGCTCGCCGGACTCGTCATTGAACAAATCAGCGATTTGCTGCTTGTTCTTATGAATCGCAGGGATAATCAAGTGCGAAGGCGTTTCCTTCGCAAGCTGCAAAATATACTCACCCAAGTCAGTCTCAATCGCTTCGATACCGCGCTCTTCCAAATGATGATTCAAATGGATTTCTTCTGATACCATCGATTTGCCTTTGGCTACCAGCTTCGCCTTACGCTGCTCGGCAAGATCCATGAACACTTTGACAGCCTCATCCGCCGTCTGGCAAAAGTAAACGTGTCCGCCCGCTTTCGTGACATTGTCCGTGAACTGGGTCAAATAATAGTCCAGATTATCAATGACATGCTTACGGATTTGCTTCCCGCGCTCGCGCCACTCTTCCCATTGGCCGAAATCGTCCATAGCTTTCAGCTTAGCCGTTTTCAGCTTATCCGTAGTGAAGGCAACCGCTTTACGCAGAAACTCATCCTTGAGCGCTTCTTCCGTTCTTTTCTTCAGCCCTGTTCCGATCAGCTGTTTTTCATCGACCTGACTCACCGTTCTTCACTCCTTCCTCCAGCAGCTGCGCAATGTGCATTACGCGAATCGGCTTGTTATCTTTATTCAAACGGCCTCCGATATTCATCAGGCAGCCCATATCCGAGCCAACGAGCACACTAGCTCCTGTAGAGCATACATGGCCTGCTTTTTCGCATACCATCGCTTCAGACATGTCCGCCATCTTCACGGCAAATGTACCGCCGAAGCCACAGCAGTCTTCTTTTTTCGGAAGCTCGATCAGCTCCAGACCTTTCACTTCGCCCATCAGCTTGCCCGGCTCTTCCTTCACGCCCAAGAAGCGAGTAGCATGACAGGAGGCATGGTAAGTGACCTTCTCATTGAATACCGCTCCCAAATCGGTCACTCCAAGCACGTTCACGAGAAACTGGGAAAACTCATATGTTTTATTGATCAAATCTTCGGCTTTCTTCTTCCATTCCGGTTCATTCTCGAACAACTGCGGATAGTAGTGATGAACCATCCCCGTACAGGATCCGGATGGAGATACGACGTAATCACTGTGCTCGAAAGCACGGATCAGGCCGCGAGCCACTTCCCGCGCTTCATCCTGATAGCCGCTGTTAAATGCCGGCTGTCCACAGCAAACTTGAGCTTGCGGGAAATCGACTTCGCAGCCGTAACGGTGCAGCAATCTGACAACGCTTTCCCCAACCTCAGGATACAATTGATCCGCTAAACAAGTAATAAATAAAGAGACACGCATGGGGTTCCCTTCCTTTATCTTTAAAGTGTAGTTATATTCTCATGTTATCAGGTTATCAGATAAGTTGATATTTGAAAAGCCTTATTTGTATTTGAAGTGTTCTTACATAAGCCATAACACCCTCACATCTAACTGTTTCACTTCCATAAAAGCTGCCTTCCTCCACAGATATCGAAGCTTTCTTCGGCTTCATCCACTCGCTAGGCAGCTTAATTCGCAGCACGTTTATACGAACGGGTCTCTGACCGGGTTTGCTCCCGTCTATTCTTTATAAGCATCATTGAGTTGAGGAGACTTATATTTTTGTGCATGGTTAATAATCAGCTGAACCTCAATCTCTTCCAGAGAATCGTCTTTCAAAGGATATTGTCCGTCAACTTGGATAGACTTCCATTTTGCAGGATGATACATATAATACGTTTGACCGAGATGCAGCAGATCTACATGCAGCTCAAGTCCCTTTTTGTAATAATCCATCAGTTCCTTGCGTATCGTTTGTTCGGCTAACCGCTGGATTTCTTCCAACGGTTTCTCCTCAGCCAGCTCCATTAATGTCCCTTTGGCCTTGAGCTTCACTTTAAATCGTGGAATTGCATGTTCCTTATTACGAATCTCTATCTTGTGTGATGCTTTCTTAACCTCCAGTGTTGCAATAGCCCGACCATCCGCTCTCAGTGTAAGCGGAGAAGCTTCATAGGCGGCTTGAAGCCAGCGTCCCTGCATAATATCGCTCATTTTCATCCAGCCCATATACTTCGTCCCGTTAAAAATAAATCCCCCCGATTTTTTCAGCATCTCTACCGGTTTCTTCTGCTCTCTCCATACTTTATCCGTAAGCTCAATGGAAGGAATAATGACCGTAGAAGAGGGCTCCAGCATACTGCCAACAATTTCGTTTACATAATAAGGCTTTAAATTCGACAACTGCGCATAATTTTGCTCGGGGTTACCTAGCATGCTATCGAGAGTACTGCGATCAAAGAAGGACTTAGCGGAGAGAATATCGACCATTTCTCCCTTTGTCCCATAAAACCATTTGGTATACCTTGTCTCTTTATTGCGGTTGGTGAAATCGAATACCTTCTCCAGCATTTGCTCTTTCAACACATTTTCGGTCAAAATCAAGTAATTGACATGCCCGAGAAACATCGTCCCTTGTCCCGATGCGATTAAATCACTTATGGCTGCGAGCACCGTCACTCCTTTCCCCTTGCCAACCCAGTTTCGAACCGAAGCATTCTGCTGCTCCTGCTTGGCGATCGAGGAAAAATTAATCATCTGCCCGTATATGACGAATTTACTATCCTCATAGTCGACGCCCATGCCTACAATATAGTTCAGCCGCTGCACTTCTTTGGCGTCCCAACAGCCCGTAAGGAGAAGAAATATAGCTACAACGAGCAAACCATGACTGATTCGTTTGATAGCGGCGAGCTTCAAGAGCTCTCATCCCCTTTCGAATTAGAGGTTACGCTAACGATGTCAATGCTGTTTTTACGAAACGGAAGACGTATGAATTTCAACAAGCTTTCTTTTCTTCCGTACTTTTCGTAGCTGAAATAAGGCATGCCGAAAGATTCCGTACTAATGGCGTATACCAGCATATAGAACAAAGCCAAAATGGTACCATAAATACCGCATAGAGCAGATAGAATCAGAACGAACAGGCGCATGATCCTCGTCGTGCTCTGCAAATTCAAATTAACGAGCGTGGAACCGGAGACGATCGCAACCGCAGCGAGGAAAGTCATGCTGGGAGACAATATACCTGCCCGGAGCGCCGCGTCCCCGATAATAATCCCGCCTACGACCGTAATCGTGGAACCCGTTGCTCTCGGCAAGCGTGCTCCCGCTTCTCTGAGCAGGTCCAGTAAAAACAAGCTGAGCATCATCTCAAAAAAAGCCGAGATCGGCAAGCCTAGCCTCGAAATTCCTATCGTTGCCAGCAGTTGAAACGGAATCTGGTCCTGATTAAACATCAGCAAGGAAATAAACACGCCTGGAGAAAAAACAGAGATAAAAGCAGCGATGATCCGCAGCATGCGGTTCGCTATGGCAACGTGATAATTGAAATAGGAGTCCTCCGAACTGATGAAGAGCTCTGTCAGAGTCATTGGAGCAATCATGGCAGTCGGTGTTCCTTCCATGAATACGAGAAATTTGCCACGCGCCAGCCTCTCAGCCGCATAATCCGGTTTCCCCGTAAAGTTGCTTAAGGGCAAGAGCGAGAACCGATTGCCTGTGACTGCATCTTCAAGTCTCGCGCTTCCTCCGACAAGAAAGGTTTTTCCAAGACCCTCGAGGCGTTTCTGAATGATGGACAGTGAAATGTCCGGCACGCGATCTTTAAAATAAAGCAAAGCCAGTCGTGTCCGAGTCGTCCCGTATGAATAATAATATTTTACGCTCAGGTCGGTGGTAGCCAGCCGTTTGCGAATCAGCGCAATATTGGTATCAAGCTCCTCAATAAAGCCGTCCCTGGCTCCGCGAATGGAAGGTTCTAATGCAGATTCCTCCGGCTCCCTACGGGGCATGTTGGCCATATCCAGGCTGTACAGCTGCTCTTTGTTATCCAGATATATAAGCAGCTGTCCGCTAAAAATCTGGGAAGCATACTCTTCCTGGTTCAAATGAGGCTCCTCGATGAGCGAAGCACAGTTTTCACTTAAAAGCTGAGCCACGGCCATACCCTTAGCGGATAAGGAATGAATGAAATCCGGTATAAAAAATTCGCGCAAGCGGCTCGTATCAATCATGTTCGGCTGAAATAATAAAAATGCGCTTTGACCTTCTGCCTCCAATTGTTCGATGACTATATCTTCACAATCCTGAAATGCCTTCCTCATTGCATGAAGCACATTCTCATCCTTCATGAGGAACCGCTCCTCTCTTGTTTTTTGATCCATGCGAGCAGCATCACGCCTATACTGAAGACCAAAGTAATGGCAATGGCCCCCGTAAAATACCACTGGTTCAAAAACTTCACAAAATCCTTATCCGAATGTGGAAGCAGTACGATGACCGTCATGAGCCCAGCAATAATCACAACTAGAGTGAGAGAGTTTGATTTTTTGGAAGCATAGCCTTGAATTAGGTCCTTTATTAAAAAGATGGACAGCGATAACCGGATGAACGCACCGGAAAGCCATTGAAAAATCGATAAAAAATCAACATGCTCCACATAATGGCCGATCCTCACAAGTCGCCATTCCTCGTAGGCCGGATACCTCAACCGTGCTGCCTCATCAGGTCCGAATTCTGCAATCGCACCGATCAAAGGCCCTGTGGTTAATCCAACGAGCAGCCATAGAGTTAACAGCAATTGACTGAATTTCAGCTTCTGATCTACATGCTGCTGAAGCAGGAGTACCATCACGATTTCAACCATCCCCCCGCCTACTATGTACATCCCTTTGAGTACAGGATCAAACCCGTCTTCCAATAGAGGCAGAAGATAATGGTAATGCTTGCGCGGAATATTTACTAAGCTGACAAAAATGCCAAATAGGACGACAATAGGCAGCAAAAAAATACCGCACCTTGCAATCGTCCGTACACCCGAATAAGAGGCCCAGATGCAGACTCCCATAAGCGATAAGGTAATAAACCAGGTCGGAGTATCCGGAAGAAACATGCTCTTCACCCAAGCGACCGTATCGACAATGGTTATCGTCCCGAGCGCAAATATATATATCAGTACGGGAACTCGAAGGATCATGGATAGAGTCGGACCGTATTTTCGCTTCAACCAAGTAAAAATCGGTTCCATATTCGTTTTTTTCATCACGTAGATAAGAAGCGGCAGCCAGCAGGTCAGGATTAAGCCCACACCTATCACCGAGAGCCATGCACTGCGACCTGCAATCCCAAGCAAAAACGGAATCACGATTACGTGATCCATAAGACCGGAAGAAAGCATAAAGAGAGTGATGAGCTGATGAAGATTTAAGCCTCTCTGTGTTGTAGCCATGTCAAAACCACCGATATCATTTATTTTTTGAAAAATAGATACAAGCTAGCCGTATTATTCCTCGGATGGTTTTCTTTATACTTTATGGGACTCTTTGAGGGGGGAACTCGTTGGGGATATAGCCATTCCGTTGTATTACCTTGTTTATGTATACGGCGGAGACGAAGGAAAAAAAGACAGGGTTTCTCAGGCAAGTCGCTTTATGGAGTATTTTTTACAGGGATATAATCAGCATAATTCGATTGAAGATCATTGGTTGAAACAAATACCATTGCTCTTACAGTTAAGAGAAATCATTGTATATACGGGGATGTATCGCAGTTCAGATTTATCCAAGCTTAACCCCTGGGCACAAGATTACTTGTCGCAAAGTAAGCGAAGAATCGAAAATGGTTTACCCATTGTGAATATATGGACTTAAGGCTGCAATAGACGGTTCGTTAAGCCCCCCCAAAAAATATAAAAGCAGCTGCCCTGTTCAGGATTGTAGTCCCGTTCTGGCCGCAGCTGCCTCATTATATTATTTTGATCATCTAGCGCATGCCCAGATTTTTATTTTTTCAAAAACTTCAACAGCACCTGCTCAACGTGGAACAAATGGTGTCGCATCGCTTCCTGCGCTCCTGCCGGATCGCGGTTAAGTATTGCTTGATATATTGCTTTATGCTCCTTCAGCAGCTGCTTGGAGACCGTCTTGCTTGAATACATTTGAAGTCTTCTAGTTTCCCGGATCGCCGTTTGCATTTGGGTAGAAATGGAATCAATCATTCGCGCCATAATCGAATTGTGCGTAGCTTGAGCCAGGGTCAAGTGGAACAGCATATCGGAACGCTCTCCCTCCTCTTCGTTGCCCAGGGAATCCTCCATATTGCGAAGCACCGCTTCGAATTTGGCAATATCCTCATCATTGCGCTTCTCAGCTGCCAACGCGGCATTGGAAATTTCGAGCGCCTTACGCGCTTCGATTAATTCTACAACGGTCTCACGGCTCATAAGCAGCGAATCGAACACTGGGAGATCGACATCCTGCGATTCAATGCTGCGAACATAGCTGCCTTCGCCTTGATGAATTTCTACCAGTCCCATTGCCTTCAAAGCGCTGAGCGCTTCTCTAACGGTAGACCTTCCGACCTGAAAACGTTCGGACAGCTCTTTTGCAGAAGGAAGCTTCTGTCCCGGCGTCAGAGCGCCGCTCACAATCTGTTCTTTAATTTGATCCGCTATGACTTCATATATTTTACGCGACGATATTTTCTGTATTTCCAAATCGGCCGCCCCCTATAACGAAATTAATCCGTGCTTTATCTCACGTTTATTATACCCATCCCGCCGCATAATGCCAATTGTTCCCTAAAGTTCAATTAACCTTAATATGAAACTGTCTATATGAGCCAACCATGTGCTCATTCTCATGAAGATGAACTCTCCAATTGCAATTGCACTAGGAGCATTCAGTGGATTACACCTACTATCTCTGACTAGGACTACTTAACTTACTGTAAGTATTCATCCGTATTTGTGCTATTTCATTAAACTAAAGTATCCATGAGGTCTACGCTAAATATAACCTTTTGCTGATTGGCGGAAAAGGCCCGGCGTCATCCCCACCGTCTTGCGAAAGAGCCGAATGAAGTAGTTATAATCATTGAATCCGACTTGTGATGCCACCTCAGGCACCGGCATCGAGCTTTCAATCAGCAGCCGTTTGGCTGTTTCCATTCTTAAGGCATGATGATACTGAAGTGGGCTGAGACCCGTATGCTTCTTTAAGCATCTTGCCGCATAATCGAAGTTGAAATGGAGCTCCTCCGCCATGCGCTGGGCTTGGAACGATTCCGAAACACGCTGCTCCAAATACGCCTTTACCTGCTCAGAAATCATATACGAGCGGGTTGAACGGCGCTGCTCGCGCACTCCCGCTTGGATTTGCGATAACAGCCGCCCCAATAGGACCTGCAGATCTACTGCATGCTCCTGTGTCAGGCTCTCTCGAAGTCGAAGCATCTCATTTAAGACGGGAATAAGCGGCTTCAATTCAACCTGCCCGTACTTAGGCAAAAATAAAAATTGCTCGGAAGGCGTCAGATCGCTATCCGTCCCTCTGCGGACGTGCGTCGACCATGGGATATGCTTCTCCGGTAGCAGCGCTATGGCTCGATGATGCCGAAAATGCAGCCAGTACAGCTCTGTATTCTCCGTGCAGGGCCGGTGTCCGAAATGAGTCCGTCCCGGCTCGAGCAGCAGCAATTGTCCCGGCCCAATGTCGTAAGGCGTGCCGTCTTCCGTCATATACAATGTCCCGCTGCAAACGAGAATAAGGTCGTAAACCTCGAAGGAACGCTCGAAATGTTGCATTCCTCTCTTCCATACAGAAAATCCAGCCGTTAAAAATTGGGGCAGCGGGGGTATGGCAAGCTGTATAATATCCATCGGTTTCCTCCCAGGGACGTGCCTTATTGCCTTATTTATATAAGTGTAGTGTACAAGGCGTCTAAACTCAATGCATATTTCAGTCTTAATTGTGCTATAAAAGGTCGTACCACTATCTATTCCTTCTAACCGGTATATTTTATAGTTGAGAGGACATGTAATCGCTAACATTATTTCTATCAAGATAATATCACCTACCGTAAAGGAGCGTGCAATGCCATGCGTTTTCGTCAGGTTCATCTCGATTTTCATACTTCTGAAGCCATACCTTATATCGGCCGGCAATTTTCCAAACAACAATTTCAGGAGATGCTCCAAAGGGGAAGCGTAGACTCGATCACCATATTCTCTAAATGCCATCACGGCTGGGCATACCATCCATCGGAAGCGAACGAGATCCATCCGGGGCTGGACTTCGACCTGCTCGGCGCTATGATTGAAGCTGCCCACGAAATCGGTGTCAAAACGCCTGTCTACATATCCGCCGGGCTGGATGAGAAGCTGACTCGGCGTCACCCAGAATGGCTCATCCGAGATATCAACGACAATACGAATTGGGTGGACGGCTTTATGAAGCCGGGATACCATCAATTCTGCTTTAATACGCCTTACCTGGATATTCTGATTAACCAAGTCGAAGAAGTCGTGAGAAACTATGATGCTGACGGTATATTCCTGGATATTGTAGGCGTACGCCAATGCTACTGCCATTCCTGCGTCCAAACGCTTCGCAATGAAGGTCAAGATCCGCGCAATAAAGACGCAGTGCTTGCGCTCGGAGAACGCACTTACGCCAACTATACTTCCCGGATTCGCGAGGCGATAGATAAGATCAAGCCGGGACTGCCTGTCTTCCATAACGGGGGTCATATCCGTCGCGGTAGACGCGACTTGGCTCAGATGAACTCTCATCTGGAGCTGGAGTCGCTGCCGACCGGAGGCTGGGGCTATGATCACTTTCCATTATCCGCGCGCTACGCCCAAGGATTAGGCATGGATTTTCTCGGTATGACAGGCAAATTTCATACGACTTGGGGCGAATTCGGCGGCTACAAGCACCCGAACGCGCTGCGCTACGAAACCGCATTAAGTATAGCGAACGGCGCGCGCTGCTCGATTGGAGACCAGCTCCATCCGGAGGGGCTCATGGATCCTGCTACCTATGAGCTGATCGGAGCGGCATACCGCGAAGTCGAGCAAAAGGAAGCCTGGTGCAGCGGAACGAAGAACGTTGCTGACGTAGCTTTGCTATCTTGCGAGGCGGCCGCTTCGCAAAAGGAAGAAAAGCGCGGAGACCGTACAGGCACATCGGATGCCGGGGCGGTGCGTATGCTTCTTGAAGGTAAAATCTTATTCGACGTCGTTGATTTGGACAACGACTTCTCCCAATACAAGGTAGTCATATTGCCAGACCAAATTACCATCAATCCACAACTACAGGGCAAATTGAACGACTTTTTCGCTCAAGGCGGTAAGGTGCTGGCAACAGGACGCTCGGGCTTGAATGAGGCCGGCGACGCATTTGCTATTGATCTGGGTACAGCTTGGGAGCAAGTGAATCCTTACAAACCGGATTATTTCCGTCCTCATTTTGAGCTCGGCAGCCTTCAGAATGCAGCCTTCATCTTTTACTCTGAAGGGCAGCAGGTGCGCCTGACGGATGGAACGGCACTGGGTCATCGCGAGAACCCGTACTTCAACCGCGATGTGTTTACATTCTGCTCGCACCAGCATACACCAAGTGCGCAGCAGGACAGCGGGCCGGGAATGATCGAGAGCTCCAACGGCATTTACTTTGCCTGGAATGTTTTTGCCGATTATGCCGATAAAGGAAGCCTGGCATTGAAGGAATGCGTGCTGTACGCCTTAAATCGGCTCTTGCCAGACAAAACGTTAAGCACAACTCTCCCGGCTCAAGGGATCGTGACTTTGATGGAGCAGCCTGCCGAACAGCGCTTCGTCAATCATCTGCTCTATGCTACTCCTGTCAAACGCGGCTCTGGAGTCGAGGTGATCGAGGACTTGATTCCGGTATATGATACTCAAGTGACTCTTAAGCTTGACAAGCCAATTCGCAAAGTCTACTTGGCGCCTCAAATGGAGGAGCTGCCTTTTGTCGCGAGCGGAGGAACCATCAGCTATACGCTGCCAAAGCTGGAATGCCATCAGATGGTAGTACTGGAAAGCTAATTTAGCACACCAATAAGGGTGCTCGCACATAGCGGGCACCCTTATTCTTTAATCCAACTGAGCTAATGCCTTCTTAGCAGGGCCTTCGATCACATCGCCTTTGAATGAATACCGCGAGCCGTGGCATGGACAATCCCATGTTCGCTCCGCGTCATTCCATTCCACCTCACACCCCATATGAGTACAGGTTGTGTCAACGAGAAACAGCTTTCCGCTTGAATCCCGGTACGCTCCTGCTCTTTTCCCGTTCACCTGAACGACGGCACCCTCGTCCGGCGTTAATTCCTCCGGATCTCTACGCATCAGCTCGAGCTTGCCGGCGACCAAATGCATCGCTACATTGGCATTCTGAGTGATGAACGTTTTGATGCTTGGGTCAGCATGAAACCGCTGAGGAGTAAATACTTCCTCGTAAGGGCTCTTCTCGCCTACGATAAGCATCGTGTTCAGTATAGCCGCGGTTATACTATTCGTCATGCCCCATTTGCGATAGCCGGTTGCAATCAAGTGGTTAGGTACATCAGGCCACTCCTGTCCGATGTAGGGCATTTTATCCAAGGTGTAAATATCCTGAGCAGACCAGCGGTACAATATCTCGTTGAGTCCGAACGTCTCTTCCCCAAACTGCTGCAAATGCTCATAGTATTGGAAGGTACATTGCCCTTGCCCCGTCTTATGTCCCTCACCGCCTATAATAACGGCAGGTTCGCCGTCGATGAGCAGAGATCGTAGTGAGCGTTTCGGATTTTCGGCGCTGATATACATCCCACCGGGATACGGCTTCTTGGTACGAACAGCGAGCACATAAGAGCGTTCCGCGTGCAGCCGAGCAAAGTAAAATCCCTTCAGATCATTAAACGGAAAATGAGATGCACTGACCACATAATCACAAGATACCTGAGGCCCATGTTTCGTCTTTACGATCGACCGTTTGTCCAAGGTTGACTCTATAACTGTTGTCTGCTCAAAAATTTGTCCCCCCAACCGAATAATCTCCTCAGCAAGTCGGATCAGGAAGGGAACCGGATTAAAGCGGACTTGATTCTTCATCCTAACAGCCGCTTTCGTTTCATAAGGCAGAGGCGTCGTAACGACGTAATTCCCCGGGATGCCCAGCTTCTCATATGCCTTATATTCGTCCTGAATCTTCTGAACATAATCATCTTGGCTCGTGTAGACATATGCATCCTCTTCGCTTAACTGGCAGTCGATGTCCAGTTGGGCGACGGTATCCTTTACAAACTCAATGGCTTCATGGTTCGCCTCATAATATAAGCGAGCCTTCTCCTCCCCGAAATGGGAGATGAATTCATCGTAGATGAGATCGTGCTGCGCCGTTACTTTGGCCGTAGTCGAGCCCGTGGTACCTCCAAGAATGCGGCCTGCATTCAGGACGGCTACCTTGACACCTCGTTTAGCCAACAGATAAGCCGTTGTAATACCGGTAATCCCACCACCGATAACCGCAACATCAGCCTGCAAATTTTCGGTCAACTTTGGGAACTGCGGTATATTCGTTGAACGGAGCCAGTATGAATCGGGAAATTGCGGCAGACTGCTGCTAGCAGGGGTCTCACTATGCAAAGTCATTGTTAACTTTCTCCTTAATTCCAATTTTCTGCATAGGATATCCTTGCCTAGCCCATTCTATACGCTGCGCCTGATAGACGGTCTGATAGCATCTCATTTTTGTTAGCTAGGTCCTTCTATTTATTCGCACGAACTTTTTTTCGATATTGGAGTGGGGTTATAAAAGCAATTTTTTTAAATACCCGGTTAAAATGTCCCACATGCTCGTAGCCAACCGCTCCTGCAATAGCGATGATTTTCTCATCCGACTCCGCGAGCAGCCGCTGAGCTTCCCTCACTCGAGCCATCTGGACGTATTCCACCACACCGACCCCCGTCAGCTTCTTGAACATACGGCACAAATAATAAGGACTTATGTAAAATTGCTCTGAAAGCATCGCAATCGTAATATTTTCCTTGTGGTTTTTTATAATGTAACGAGCTACCTGAGTGATCTTTCCGTGGAGTGGTTGAGCCGGGTCAGCTTCACGCGCATGACGGTCCCCCCATCTGCATATCAAGAGCAGCAGCTCGCTAAGCAGTGCGCGGACAAACATCGAATAGCCGACCGGGCTATTTTTTAATTCATCCATCATTTTGAACATCAGGCTCCTGACGGCGGCTTGATCTTCCCAACTCAGCTTCAGCACCCCTGAACCGCATGGAAAAGGCAGCACAACAGGACTTTCCTCATCTTCCTTAGGCAAGCTTATGAACTCATCCGTAAAATTAATAAGAAGCCGCTCATGCCCAGGCTCTCCACGGTCTGCGGTGTGATGCAGCTCATTTTTGTTGATGATAACGAGATCCCCTTTTTGGGCAGCCAATACTCGGTCTTGTATGAAATAGTTACGCTCTCCGGATAGCAAAAAATAGATTTCATAATGCTTCTCATGAACATGACTTCTTTTCTGGTCAAAGAGATTTTTGCGCAGCAGGTGGCTGAAATGAAGTGTGCGACGTGCATTGTTGTATTTAAACAATGTGTACTCTTGCATTCGTGAACCCCTCTCTCACAAAAGCCATTATTCGCAATATATGTGAAGAATGCGACTTTCAAGCAATATTATAGCAAGAAAATAACCATGGATTGCATTAAAATAATCTCAAATTGAAAGCCTTTTCAATGAAAAAGGGGTGCTTTCAAAAAATAAGTAGAGGTGAGATTATGCATGCAAAAGCAAGCATCATGATGATAGGAAGCCTGATCCTGACAAGCTGGCTTGCAGGATGCTCCAATGACCCAAAAACGGCTAAACCTGCCGAGTCGAGCGTAGATTTGAGCCAACCAGCCGATCTTGTGTTTTATTCCAATAGCGGTGACCCTGTAGAAAGCTTTGACGACCGGTTCGGCAACGCAATCCGTAAAAAATTCCCTCAATATAAAATCACCTATCTGCAAAAAACGAAAGGTCAAACCCTGGATGAGCTGATGGCCGCCAATGCTCCTATCGATATTTACTGGGAATCCGTCGGACAATTCGTCAGTGGATTACTCAAGTACGAGCTGCAGTACGATATGACCCCGCTCATCCAGAAGAACAACTTGGACTTAAGCCGCTTCGAGCCAACAACTATAGAGGCTATGAAGTCGATATCCAATGGTAAAATGTACGGACTTCCTGTATCCAACAACAATATGGCGCTCTTTTACAACAAAGATATTTTCGACCGATTCGGAGTTCCCTATCCTAAGGACGGCATGACTTGGGACGATGTGGTGGAGTTGAACAAGAAGCTTACACGTACGGATAGCGGTAAAGCCTATCTTGGCTTCGGCATGTCCAATATTCATTACTTCCGTTTGAATTCGTTCTCTCTACCCTATGTAGACCCAAAGACAGACAAAGCAACCATTACCGATCCCCGCTGGAAAACGATTTACGAATCGGCCATACTGAGACCCGCGCAGCTTGAAGGCTTCCAGGCCAGCATTGAAAGCAGGAATCTGCTGCCTGAAGCGGACACGATGTTCTGGAAAGATCAAACCGTTGCGATGTACGGCTATCAGTCCTATTTATTCGTCCAAAAGGATTTGTCCAATCTCAATTGGGACATGGTCTCCTACCCGACCTTCAAGGAGCTGCCTGGTGTAGGCTCGCAATCTTATCCTACTTACTTCAGCATAACGAATACAAGCAAGTATAAAGAGCAAGCCATGGAGGTCATTAAATATTTGATCTCGCAGGAATTCCAGACCGAGCTATCCAAGAAAGGCATCATGACGGTCTTGAACGATAAAAGTGTCCAGAGCGTATTCGGACAATCCGGATATGCCAAGGATAAAAATTTGAAATCCGTATTTTATAATCAATTTGCTCCAATCTCGCCCAAAACCTTGTATGACGGAGAGGCTGAGAAAGCCTATCGTGCGCCACTTATTCCTATGGCCCAAGGTAAAAAAGACATCAATACCGCATTCCGGGAGGTAGAAGAAGGCGTAACCAAGGCCGTCGCCGATATGAAAAAGTAAACTCTTGCTTGAATAAAGGGCCCTCCATCTAGATGGAAGGCCCTTAAGTTTTATTTATACCGGCTTGCACACAAGCACCTTACCGCCGTGCCGCTCCATATGTACTTGAAGCTCCCCGCTGTACTCGCCAAGCTCTTCATCAGTCCAATAATCGCTTACCCGATACGCCCCTTCAAGCGCAACGGTAATCTTTCTCTCTTCTCCTTCCCAATTGAACAGACACAGCATCTGGCGATCCTCCTGCTGAATCCTGCCCACAGTAAAGGTTGTATCGTCAAAACGCGCTGCTTTGCCGGTACCGGCGATCAGCTTTTTCAGTACCTGAATATTTGCATCCGAGAGCTGGTACAGCAAATCCCCGCTTAGAATCATACCGCCGGATGCGGCGACAAACGCTTTGTGAAACTCGAACTCAGGCTCGGTCAATGTCGATTTCTTGATGACGATCTCTCCGTTTTTTCGGCTGGTCAAATCCAGGCTCTCCAGAACGATAACGTCCGGATCGTTAAACCATAACGTGTCATGCTGCCAATTGCGGTAAAACAGCTCTCTTGCGTTGTCAGAAACATGCTTCCAGTCTCTGAAAATATCATTCGTTACCCGGTTTCCGTGAATCAGTCCGAGAATCGGCCAGAACGGCGCGTTGCAGCCAAGCACGAAGCTGTCATGCCCTACCTCATCGACGATAGCTTTCATACCTAAGCGGAAGGCTTCAACCCTGGTTGCATTAGGGTCATAACGAACCCCTCCAGGCAAGCAACCGTACGCAAGGAAATCAAGCTTGAAATAGCGTATGCCCCATTCATCGTGCATTACCCGGGAAATATGCCGCAAGTAATTTTGGGCTTCGGGATGAGTCCCGTCCAGCATATACCATTCGCGCTTTCTCCCGATTTCATTAAATGGATTCCCTTGCTCATCATGTACGAGCCAATCAGGGTGCTCCTTGAATAAATTCGACTCCGTGCTGATAATAAAAGGAGAAATATAACCTGCCGCTTCGACCCCTTCCGCACGAATCCCTTCACAGATCGTCTTCATATCTGCACCTAACGAAGGTCTTGGTATCAGCCAGTCCCCATTATGTGCTTCATAGCCTCCATCAATTTGAATCCGTCTAAGCTCCGGGATACGCTCGGCGATGCCACGCGCATTTTCATATAATCCCTGTGCCGTCATCGGCCGTAAGCAGTAATAAGAGCACCAGCCGCTTGGAATTTCCGGGTACGTCATCCGGGGATGATTGGATTGTATGCTTGCTGCTAATTGATCGTAGAGCATATGCGGGTCGGGACTGCTAATAATAAGAAACGACTCCAGCTCCCATGATTGCCCCGGTTCCAGAGTCAACCCTTCCGTGTCCATCACGATTTCCATATAGCTGTCCTTGAAGCGGAACTCTCCAACAAAACGGTTGCAGGAAGTAAACGCCATCAACACTTGGTCTTGATGCTCCGGCGACAACTGAATAAGATTGTACACTGTCCATAAGTTTTCGTTATATTGGGTCTTTGGCAGACGAAAAAAGTCCCAATCGGTCCCATAAGCCCCGATTAATTGTGGTGATGCGAGCGTCCCTTCATATTGGCACAGCATCATGAACCCTTCTCCATAAAACGGCGTTTCGGGCTTCAGAGGGAGTTCGCCGGCAAACAGGACTGCCTCTTGTATTCTAAGCGGTTTATCTGATATATTGATAACCTTGGCTTGCAGCCGGTTACCTTGCCATTCCTTCTCAATACGTGCCTCATTCTGTGCAGCAACGGTTCCATCCATCAAACGAATATTGGAGCTACTCGACTTGATAACGCTTTCAATTTGCATGAATTCAACTACCTCCTCTAGTAAATGAACCCTCACTCGATAACGCTATTATTTTACAGCATTACCCATTTCATTTGTATGTTATTATTTATGATATTCCTGTAAAAATCAGAGGTGGGACTTATGATTCTTTCATTAATTGCAGCCATGGCTAATAACCGTGTTATCGGCAGCGACGCAGACATTCCGTGGAACATTCCCGGTGAACAAAAACGATTCAAAGACATGACGCTAGGAAAAACCGTCATTATGGGGAGGATAACCTACGAATCCATAGGCAAACCCCTGCCAGGCCGGAACACCATCGTCGTTTCCAAAACAAAGCAATTCGATCTTGATCATTGCGTGACGGTATCCTCTCTGGAGGAGGCTCTTCGATTGGTGCAGCATGAAGAAGAGGTGCTCGTGGCAGGCGGCGGACAAATTTATGCTGAAGCTATAACGTTGGCAGATAAAATCTATTTAACGATTCTTGATTCAGATATTGCGGGCAATGTCTTCTTCCCGCCATTCGAACAGGGCGATTTCAGGGTGACATACGAAGAGCGAGTGGACGGCGTTATTCCATATACTTACTATACATTCGAGCGAAAAAAAGCTTAATTGCTGCGCATAAAAAATACCCGCAGCCTTCAATTAGAAGGTCGCGGGTTTTTGATTTTTAATGTAGTGGAGTCCGCAGCCTAGCAGCAACGGGATACTTTGCCGCCCTTGGCATTGTAGCGCGCATCCTGCGCTTCCCGGAAAAACTGCTCTCTCGTTTGAATAGGCTCATCAGGATGCTGTTCTTTCATATGCTCAACATAGCGTTCGTAATTGGGCATCCCTACAAGCAAATCAAGAAACTGATTTCGGTATTTCAATACTTCCTTCACGGCATCAAACATATTTAGGCACCTCCCGATTCGGTTTACTTCCCCGTTCCTCATATGGCGCTTCTACCAGCGGAGCCGGTTTATTGTTCAGCACTCGGAACCATACGCGGATGGAGGAGATCAACACCGCAATAACAATGAGCATGAACAAGCCGCATAATACCGCATCCAAATAATCGCTTGTAATAATTTGCTGCATTTGCGATGGATTCTTGGCAGGAGCAAGCAGCTTGCCGCTATCCAGTGCGTTCTTGTACAGCTGGGCATGTGACAGGAAACCGATATTGGTGGCCTTGTGGAACAGCTTCTGCCAGCCTGCAGTTAGAGTGACGATTAACAGCCAGGCCGTCGGCATTAGGGTCACCCATGCATATTTTTTCTTACCCATTTTGAACAAGATCGTCGTACCGAGCAACAGAGCCATCCCGGCCAGCATTTGGTTGGCAATACCGAACAACGCCCACAGCGAATTAATACCTCCCAGAGGATCAATAACCCCTTGGTACAAGAAGTAACCCCACCCGGCGACGCAAATGGCAGTCGCTACGACATTTCCTACGATCGACTCCGTATTTCCCAAAGGTTTAACGACACTGCCCAGAATTTCTTGAATCATGAAACGCCCTACCCGGGTGCCTGCATCAATCGTGGTTAAGATGAACAACGCTTCGAACAAAATCGCGAAGTGATACCAGAAAGCCATCAATGCTTTACCGCCAATGACATTCGATAAAATATGGGACATGCCAATTGCAAACGTAGGAGCGCCGCCTGTACGGGAAATGATGGTACTTTCACCCACATCCTTGGCCATATTGGTCAAGTCGTTAGGCGTAATCGCGAAGCCCCACGAGCTGATCGTGGCCGCAGCCTTCACCGCGTCTGTCCCGATAGCTGCTGCTGGACTGTTAATGGCAAAATAAGTACCTGGCGTAATGACACAAGCTGCAATCAGCGCCATAATAGCTACGAAAGATTCCATCAGCATGGCACCGTAACCGATCGGACGGGCATGAGATTCGCGCTCCAGCATTTTCGGTGTCGTACCGGAGGAAACCAGTGCGTGAAACCCGGATACAGCTCCACAAGCAATCGTAATAAATAGAAAAGGAAACAGGTTGCCGGCAAATACGGGACCGGTTCCATCCAAAAATTTCGTTGTAGCCGGCATCGCAAGATCTGGCATAACGACCAGAATACCGACGGCCAAGCCGGCAATTGTACCGATTTTCAAAAACGTGCTCAAGTAGTCGCGCGGCGCAAGCAGCAGCCATACTGGTATGGCGGAAGCAATGAAGCCATAGGCAATCATCATAAGGGCGATCGTTTCGCCGCTGAAACTGAACATAGCGGATAATGCTGGGCTCTCCGCTACATATTTACCTGCGATAAGCGAAGCCAGCAGCAGAATAACCCCCATTACAGACGCTTCCACAACACGCCCCGGACGAATAAAGCGCATGTAAAGTCCCATGAGAATAGCAATAGGAATCGTCGCCGCAATCGTAAACATCCCCCAAGGGCTGCCGATCAAAGCTTTAACAACTACAAGCGCAAGGACCGCTAACAAAATAACCATAATCCCAAGAATCCCGATCATTGCGATGATGCCGGTAACTGAGCCAAGCTCGTCCTTGATCATTTCACCTAGCGATTTCCCGTTGCGTCTCGTCGACGCAAACAAGATGACAAAATCTTGTACGGCTCCGCCAAGAATAACCCCAATAATAATCCACAGCGTCCCTGGTAAATAGCCCATCTGAGCCGCCAATACAGGACCTACGAGCGGCCCTGCACCTGCAATAGCTGCAAAATGGTGGCCGAATAGCACCCATTTATTCGTCGGTACGAAGTCCTTGCCATCGTTTTTAATTTCGGCTGGCGTTTTTCGGTTATCGTCTAACCCAAACACTTTATTAGCTAGAAACTTGCTATAGAAACGATAGGCCACCGCATAAAATGCAACAGCTGCCACAACGAGCCAAATGGCATTAATAGATTCTCCCCGATTTAAAGCGAGTGTGGCAAAGCCGAATGCGCCTAGTACAGAAATAAGCCCCCATACTATAATGGACTTTATGCTTCTAGCCATAACGAAACCCCTCCGTAATCTAACATGAATTTGAACAAAAATGAATATGATAACGCTTGCAAGTAGTATATCTCGGTTTATACCCCATGAATACCGCTTTGACGCATCATGTCCAAAAACGTGTTCAAGATGTTAAATTTCAAGCATCAAGCGCAAGTCCTTCACATAGTTACGGCTTACGGGAACCATGCTTTGCTGCGAATCACTCATAATGACGTTGTAGGCTCCGTTAACCCAAGACTTCAATTCGACGATCGCTTCCATATGAATAAGATAGCTCTTGTGGCAGCGGAAAAATCCGTATGGAGTCAGCTTCCCTTCCAGATCTTGCAGGGTATAAGCAGCGTCGTACGCTTTATCCTTAGTATGCACCAGGACATGCTTTCCTTCCTTGCTTATGTATACGACGTCCTTAGGCGATACATACTTAATTCCTCCCTCCACCTCCAAAGCAAGCTTAACGCAAGCCGTTTGTGCAGGACGCATCGTTTCCGTTTGACCTTTGACTGTCTTTCCTTGATCGATCCGCTGCAGCTCTTTGAATATGTTGCTTACGTCATTATCATCGTAAGGCTTCAGAATATAATGAAACGCACGCAGCTTGAACGCTTCGACGGCATATTGATCATAGGCTGTAGAGAAAACGATTTTGACCTGAGGGTTCAGCTCAGCAATCACCTGAACTATCTGGAGTCCGTTCAAATCAGGCATTTCCATATCGAGAAACAACAGGTCCGGCGCATGTTCCTTTACTTTTTTGATCGCATCCATGCCTCCAACCGCTTGAATAACGGTATCCACATCATTTACCTGCTCAATCAAGTAGGCCAATTCCTCTCTGGCCGGCGCTTCATCATCGGCAATAACTATAGTCCATCCCATGGTTGTCTCCTTACCTTGAAGCTAATTTTTGTCCCTTCGTTCCGCTTGCTTTCAATTTCCAGCGCTTGCTCCGCTCCATAGTGATACCTCAGCCTTTGCTCTATATTGTTCAGAGCTATTCCAACATGCTCCTCCTCGTGCTGTTGAGCCGTCTGCATCCCTACCCCGTTATCTTCAACCAAAATTCGGATTACAGGCTCGTCTCCTTCCATCTCCTGCTTGATAGACAGCTTGATGACACCAGCTCGACTGGAATTCTTCAAACCATGGACAAGAGCGTTCTCCACCAGCGGCTGAATCGAAAAAGGCGGAATCTGCTTATCCAGTACCTGCTCGTCTATATCCGTCACAAAATGCAGCTGGTCACCAAGTCTAGCTTTAGTAAGCGTTAAATAAGCGGTCACCATCTCCAGCTCGTCTCGGATAGGAACTAGCGTTTTGCTGCTGTTATTCATATTGTTTCTCATCCATTTGGACAAATGCATTACCAATTGTCTTGCATCTTCCGGCTTCGTACGGATAAAAGATTTGACCGTATTCAATACATTGAACATGAAATGAGGGCTCATCTGAGCCTGCAAAGAACGAATCTCTGCATCCGCAAGCAGTTGTGAATGGCGCTCAGCCTCCACAAACGTATACTGCTGCGACAGAAGCTGCGCGAGCGAGTTGAGCATTCTTCGGCGGGAAGGGCTATCATCCTGCTGCCTCGGGTAGAACAGACGAAAGTGCCCGATTTGCTTGTTCTTCTGTGTTTCAATCGGCAGGTCAATCCAATATGGAGTTTTCCTGCCTTCCATCACCTGCTCTTTACCGTTTTTATAGAAAAAAGCACCCACCGCCAGTGTCTCCTCATGAAGTGTCGCAGTAATAGCACGAATCGCCTCATCGATATCCATCTTCCAGAGCGGCATGGTCATGTCTGCGATATGGAGCGCCTTCCGGGCATGCTCGTTACCGATACGGTCTTCTTCGCTTTCGATGGTGTTATACACCATGAAGAACATAGCCACCCCCGTACTGTTTGCAATAGTTTGCGGAATTCCGATCAGCGCTACCAAGCCTAACGCTTCATCCCAAGGTCTCGACAATAACAAAATAAGCGCCATCTGGAGCGATTCTCCGACGATGCCAACGACGAAAGCCAAGGTAACGGAGGACATGTTGCGAAACCTTTTTTTCAAAGCATTACGGCATAAGCCTCCCAGCAAGCCTTGCAGGACAGGTGCCAGCGCACAAGCTACCGCAACGAATCCTCCCAATGACAAGCGGTGAAGACCCGCAACAGCTCCGACAATCAAACCGCTCTTTACGCCACCAAGCAGACCTGCGATGATAACGCCTACCGTACGAGAGTTGGCAATGGCCGCCGTAGGAGATACACTCTCTATCCATGGCGCTGGCTGGTACGCATATTGCGAGACTTCCACTCCCGAATAAGTGCCAAGAATCGAGTACAAGCTGAAAAAAACAAGAAAACGCCAATGATTACGCCTATCTCCCTGATAGCTCATATAGCTTCTCATCCATTTGCTTCGCGAGAAGACAAAGGCGGTTGCAATTAGAAATCCGACTCGTTCTAGCATATCGACCATTAAGTGAAACATAAGCTAGCTCCCTATCCGATATGTATGCTGCCCTCCTATTATACATCGATCCAGCTTTACTTAAACTAAGCGATCAGTCCCAGCGTGGGTCACAATTTCGTCCAGCAACATCTGTTTCATCACGAAAAAGCAGCCGACTTGTCAGGTCCAGCTGCCTTCCTGTTCTCCTTTTAAAAACCGTATTACATTTGTAATCTAATTCTTTTTTTCTAAATGTTTTAATTCCCTACCATGAACTTCTTCATAGATATAATGAATAACTTTTAGCTTTCGCAAGTTTAAGTTTCTATTTCACTTTTTAATCACTTGGCACATCGATTTTTAGTTCATCGTTTACAGAATGCATATTGGACAATATGACTTTTTGCTCGGAAATCTTACTAACTATTTCTTGGATAGAGATGTTGTTATTACAAATAATGATCGTTGGGTAAACGGTATTCCTATACTTGGACCAATAGTGAAAATACATATCGGTTAAACCAAACTCAGAATTCGCTTTACATTTCAGTATTTCTTTTTCAAGCACCTTGTGGTTTTCTTGAATTTGTTCAATAAGTAATTTCTTAGCCAGCTTGAAAAAGTGAGGAAATTCTTTTAACCAAATTCTGAATTCTTCATAATTCAAAAAATAGCGATTGATATTAAACGCTAATTGAATATGTAACCGTCCATGCTTCTGCTCCCATTTGAAATAGACAATACGCCTGCAGGTAAACCTCATATTCTTGTTGATTCTTCTTATTTGCATTGAAGATTCTTCCTTAAGCTGATCTAATATATTAGGGTACTTCACAGTAATCAGTTCTCTCCGCGTTTTTTGGGCTATTTCCATTTTGCGGTTCAACATCTCTTTCGACATTAGGAAACAATCCCCTTTAGGTAAACATGGAAATATAAGAAAACAACAAAAAGCCTACAGAACGAATTCTGTAAGCTGTTTAATCTATACATTGCATCATCCGATTCACATTATTTCATCCTAAGAACAGCTTCTCTTCCTATCATGCCGGGAACAATCCCGAGCTCCTCCGCTTCATAGGTCACAGATTCAAGAGGCGCATTCAGCAGCTCCTCAATCGTACGTACGCCCGTCGCTCTTGCGGCAATAATCCTGCGGTCCTTCAGCCGCTCATTTAGTAGGCCGACATCCAAGGCTCCACACATAATATATCCTTTATCGGTGGTCACGGCCAATAAAGTCGTCTTCGGTAGTTTGACTTCAATGGCCAGTGCGGTGAAGCCGTCTAGTGAAACGGGTTCCATGCGCATCATTGTCAGCAACTCCTTCTCATTCAGCACTGTAGGTTATTATATGTGCCTACCGGGCGTCGCGTGAGTTGAAATCCACCTAATCTTATCTTATTTTAATAAATTATGTTTTCGATTAAAATATCGCTATTTTAAGCCCTCAAAAAATGGTATAGTTAGTTTGTTATAGGTCTAAAGGAGGGGCATCCATGGAGTCGGATCAAAACCGAATCGGCAAACGCAGATTCCTTTTTAACGTAGACATTCTCATCGAAGACGAGACCAATGGGCGTGCTCTGGAGAAGCTGCTTCACTTGCTAAATGGAGACGAAATCAAAGATTATCAAATCAAAGAAGGGGTTGAATTAGGTAAGATTATCGAAAAAGCCTTGCACGAAACGATCAGCAAATCCAAAGAAATGCCGGTCGAAGCGGCACAGGTAAAGCAGCAAACCCCTGCCAAATCAAAGGAACCGAACGTTCCTCCAAAGGTGGACCCGCATCAAGCAATCTGGGATCAGCTCCAGCAATATAAGCAAAATAATTCTCTGGTCAGGTTAACGGTCGTTAAGGGTAAGGGCATTAAGCTCAACATTCCCTGTCGAATACTTAACTTCGACCCGCCAGCCGAAAATGTTTCGGTGTACCACGTTGATGAAAAGCAGGTCTACTTATTTAAAATTAATGAAATCGATGATTTCTCCGTCAGTTAGTTGTTGAAAAAGAGATCTCGATTTTATCGCCAATACGACATTTTTTTGCCATCATTTATCTATGTGAACGTGAACATTCCTAAGTAGTAACGAAAAAGCGGGTAAAGGGAACAATCCCTATGCCCGCTTTTTTTATTTAATTATTTATTTTGGCCGGTTTGCAGCCGCTGACTGCTCATGGACACAAAGTAATGCCTCCGCCTGCTCCGCACTCAAAGGAGGACTGAACCAATACCCCTGGATTTCATTACAATGATTATGATGCAGGAAGCCAAGCTGCTCTTCGGTCTCTACACCTTCCGCGATAACTTTGAGATTCATATGGCGAGTCATCGAAATAATAGATGCCACAATAGCAGCGTCGTTCGGATCGGTCATAATATCACGCACGAAGGACTGATCAATCTTCAGCTTATCAATTGGAAACCGCTTAAGATAGGACAGTGAGCTGTACCCAGTCCCGAAGTCATCAATACTGATTTTGACGCCAAGTGATTTCAGCTCCAATAGCAAGCTGGTCGCATAATCGACATCCATCGTGCTGCTTTCCGTGATTTCAAGCTCCAGATACGCAGGATCTAGTCCAGTGCTGCTAAGCACCTCGGCGACTTTATCGCGCAGGTTGTACTGCAAAAATTGACGCGTAGAGAGATTCACAGACACGGGAACATGAGCCAGACCTTGGTTTTGCCACAGCTTGTTTTGTCTGCACGCTTCCTGCAGCACCCACTCCCCGATTGGAATAATCATTCCGCTTTCTTCTGTGAAAGGGATGAAATCCATGGGTGGAATAAGCCCTTTTTCAGGATGATTCCAACGGATCAATGCTTCAAAGCCAACGATAGCTCCTGTTTTAATATCCATCTGCGGCTGATACTTCAACTCGAATTCGTGTTGATTTAGCGCTTTTCTTAATTCACTTTCAAGAGTCAACCTTTTTAGGGAAACGGATTTCATAGCCGTATGAAATACCTGAACGTTGTTTTTCCCTTTATCCTTGGATCGGGTTAGAGCAATATCAGCACACTTCATCAGGGAGTCAGCATCATCCTCTTCTTCGGACAAGACCGCCACGCCGATGCTGGCTGTTACATGAACCTGATATTGTTCAAGCAGGAACGGCTCTACGAGTACCTCAAACATGCGCATGGCAAGCTGATGCACCTCGTCTGGATGCCCCAAATCCGTAAACATGAAGGCAAACTCATCACCTTCCGTCCTTGCCAAGTAGTCGTTCTCCGAAATGCACCGGGAAAAACGCTCAGCCAATTGCAGCAGGAGCATATCTCCATAATCATGACCGAAGCAATCATTAACAATTTTGAACCGGTCGATATCCAGATAAAAGACAGCCAGCAAATGCCGATGCAGCTTCGCCGAAGCAATAGCTTCATTCAGCTGGGAGCTGAACATTCTCCGATTTGGAAGTCCAGTCATGTCATCATAGTAAGCCATATAACGGATGCGTTCTTCCGTTCGCTTGGTCGCAGTAATATCTTGACCGATCACGATCACTCCGCTTAACTCATCGCCTTCCTTGACCGGCGCCGCAGTAGTGTCGAAATCCAACCGATAGCCATCCTTATGTAGGATTCCCGTCCGGAAAGTCTGCGGTACCCCTTGGCGAACTTGTTCGAGCATTTCCTTAGTCTTGGTCAGGCTCTCTTCCGAAAGAAACTGCCAAAAAGGCTTACCTTCCATCATTTCTCTGGTGTAGCCTAGCAGCTGCTCCGTGTTACCATTTACCTTGCTGATAATTCCTTCTTTATCCATCAAACAGACTACATTCGGATTATACTCGAACAGGGACTCGAACACCTTCTCGTTATCCTTTAACGTACTGGTTGTCGGGTTGATGCTAGAAGACGGCAATGGTAATAAGGAGGACCTTAGTCGAGCAGAGCGGTAAAGCACGAAGACAATGAAAAGATTACAACAGGCAAGCATTCCCCATTCAATAGGCCGATCGACCCACCATGCCGCACTAACGGAGAGCAATACATGTAAACCCACGAGAGATAGCAGCCCTTTGTTATTAATAACTGAATCTACCACATCATTGCCCCTCCTTTACGCGGATTTTCCGACAATGAGAACTACTGATTAATTCTACATATAGGTACGATTTTCCTGCACAAAAACAATAAAAAGTGCATAATCCGCCTTATTATGTCGAATCCCCCCCCCCCAATAAGTCTCACTCGAATAAGACACTATGTTGGTGAGTTTGCCCAATCTAGTTCAATAGTCTTACCCTATGGATAATGACAACTTTACTGGAAATGTTTTATAATAATCTGCGAGTCGAGAATAGAAGATAGAAAGGTGAGCTGAGCCATGCCACAAATTAAAATCTACGGATTAAAAGAGCATTTAAATCCTATCAAGGGAAAACTTTCTGAGGTCATTCATTCCTGTGTGATCGACGCATTTCAATATCCAACGGATAAACGATTTCATCGTTTTTTTCCAATGGATGCTGAAGACTTCCTATTTGCTAATGGTCGGTCGGAGGCTTATACCATCATAGAAATCAGTATTTTTGAAGGCAGAACGGTTGATTCCAAAAAGAAGCTCATCAAGCTCATTTTTCAAAGAATGCTAGAATCGTTCGGCACTTCACCAAATGACATTGAAATTACTTTGTTCGAAACGCCGAAGCATAACTGGGGCATACGCGGCTTACCCGGCGATGAGCTTGAATTGAACTATAAAGTAAATGTATAAAATAGTCCTTACAACGCATTCAGATATGTCGTCCAAAAAAAAGAAATTCGGCCACTCTCAGCCGAATTTCTTTTTTTAAAAGCTTATTGCTTCTTATACTGGAGAGCCGCCAGCACCAGTGATAGCCACCCGAATAAAAATGCCACCCCGCCGAATGGCGTTATCGCGCCAAGGGGCTTGATTCCTGTAACGGCAAGCAAATACAAACTACCCGAAAACAGAACGATCCCGATTAACATCGCCCATCCCGCTCTAGTCAAATGCTTGTTGTTAGGTAATAGCGCGGCTATCATCCCTATTGCAATGATCCCCAAAGAGTGCATCATTTGATATTGAACCCCGGTTTCATAAACCGCTAGCATGTCTGCCGGTATTTTCGTTTTGAGCATATGAGCTCCGAAGGCTCCGAGAGCGACCGACAAAAATGCGCAAATGCTGCCGATCACCACAAAACGTGAATTCATATTATTCACCTCCGATATGGCAACTACTTCACGAACTGCTTGCACATACCATCATATCCGATTTCTATACCTGATGCCAATTTAGCGCCTATCGAGTCAGTTGCTTCAGAGCTAAAATATTTGTCCGACGTCATGTTGACCGATGATCAGCGTGACAGGCTCCAAATAAACGCGGGTAGCCGCAGGACTGACCATTAAATCCGTTTCGATATCCACAATATTGACCCGCTGCTGCTTGCCTTCCCTCTTATCATATACCACTTCAAACTGGCGCAGCCCCAATTGATGCGTAATAACCGAAGAGCCTACAGCCAGAGCAACCAGCTCATGTTCGCCGTGATGAAACAGGACTTCCGACATAATTTCATCGCTCATATCAACAATTTTTACGGATTGATAAATAGAATACTGCATATATATGCCTCCTTTGGTTTACCCTGCATATCGTCCATTTCGACGCAATCCGTCAAAATTCCTGCCTTTTGCTTCCAATGTTCAGCATATATTCACGACTTTTATGTCGAAAATGTAAAATGCAAAAACCTGCCGAATTCCTTTTCAGGTTCGACAGGTTAATCTTCATCTGACTATGCTTTAGATGTAAGCACGTAAGAAGCTCCGGCTTCAACTGACAATTTCAGAAGGTCTCCCTCATAGGCCGCAGAAACTACTGGCCCTTCGCTATGCACTTGCAGAGAAGTCGCAGCATAGATGGAAATTACGCCGCTGTGACTTGGTCGGAGAACGGCTTGGGATAAAGTCCCCTGCTTCCACTCCAGATCGACTTCAATCCCGCCTCTGGCGCGAAGCCCTTTAACCTTCCCGTCCTGCCAAGCCTTCGGCAGTGCAGGCAGCAGAGCAAGCTCTCCACTATGTGATTGCAGCAGCATTTCCACAATACCGGCAGTGCCCCCGAAATTACCGTCAATTTGAAACGGAGGATGCGCATCGAACAAGTTCGGGTACGTCGATTTGGCTAATAACGCCTTCACATTCTCATAAGCCGTGTCGCCTTCACCCAATCTTGCCCAGAAGTTAATAATCCAAGCACGGCTCCAGCCGGTGTGTCCACCGCCATTAGAAAGTCTCCGCTCTAGTGTACGCTTGGCTGCCAATGCAAGCTCAGGTGTATGACGCGCATGGATCATTTCGCCCGGATGCAGTGCGAACAGCTGGGAAATGTGACGGTGGCCCGGATCGAATTCCTCGTAATCCTCCAGCCACTCCATCACTTGACCGTACTTGCCGATAGTCGGCTTTGGAATCCGGTTAAGCGCCGATTCCAGCTCTTGACTGAATTCCTCATCGCAGCCAAGAATACCGGCCGCTTCCTTGCAGGCCGTAAACAGCGTATGGACAATCTGCATGTCCATCGCAGGGCCCATACATACGTTACCCGTCGTTCCGTCCGGCAAAATGAATTTATTTTCCGGTGACATGGAAGGCCCCGTAACAAGACGTCCCTTCGCATCCTCCACCATATACTCCAGCAAAAATTGTGCCGCTTCCTTCATAATCGGATAGGCTCGGCTGCCCAGGAAGCTCTGATCCAAGCCGAAGCGATAATGCTCCCATAGATGAAGAGATAGCCATGCGGCACCCATTGGCCAAATGGAGGAAGACACCAAAATACCTTCAACATGCGTATCGCCCCATAAATTGGTATTATGGTGCGCAACGAATCCGTTGCAGCCATACACTTCACGAGCCGTCACTCGACCGTTCGGCAGCATCTTCTCGATCAAATCGAATAGCGGCTCATGACATTCAGCCAGGTTGCACAGCTCGGCTGGCCAGTAGTTCATCTCGGTGTTAATGTTGATCGTAAACTTCGATTCCCAAGGCGGAGTGTAGCTGTCATTCCAAATCCCTTGCAAGTTCGCGGCAATACTGCCGGGGCGAGAACATGACAAGAGCAAATATCGGCCAAAGTCGAAGAACAGCTGGACAAGTCCCTGATCGTCCTTACCTTCTTGAACCTGTTTCAATCGGACATCTGTAGGCAGCTTCTGCATCTCTGACGTTTCAGGAGAGATGAGCTCCAACCGGACACGTCCGTACTTGTCCGAATAATCAGCAACATGAGCCTGTTTCAATTGCTCATACGATTTGCCCGCAGCGAGTTCCAGCTGCTCCAGACATATCTTCTCAGGATCGTCGAAGCGATACGTCGTATTAGCTGCGAGAAGCAGGATCACCTCATCAGCCTGATCTACCGAGAGGAAATCTCCAATAGTATGAACAGATCCTCCGCGTACGATTGCCTTTAGGCCGGCACGGAATTGAACGCCGTCCTTCCCACATTCTCCAAGCATCATAATCGTATCGGAGCTGATGCTTTTGCTTCCGCCATCGAAAGGGCGGCGCATAAAATGGACGCCGAACGTAAGTCCGCCCGGTTTATTCGTCGCGAGCCGGATTGCCATCACATGGTCTACAGCGCTGCTGAAGTATTCTCTTGTATATTCGAAGCCTTCTATTTGATAACGAACGCTTGCTGTCGCCGTCTCCAAATCCAGCTCTCTGTGGTAAGCTTCCACTTTTTTATCGTGATTCAAGAAGTAAAAGAACAGATCTCCCAAAGGATGATACGGATGCAAATATTTAGGCGCTGACATAAGAGCCATCCGGCTTAAATGCTCTGCTTCCTGCTGTTTACCTTCAAATAATAAACGGCGAATTTCATCCACATGATGAATCGCATCTTGGCTGTTCGCTTTTTTAGGCCCACCGTACCATACGGTATCTTCATTTAATTGGATTTTTTCCTGGGCAACCGTTCCGAAAATCATGCCTCCCAAACGGCCGTTCCCAATCGGGAGAGCCTCCTGCCACTTGCTTGCCGGCTGCTGATACCATAACGATGAACGGATTGAATCCGTCGTGTCTTTGAGTAAACGGGTCATATAAAGAGACTCCTTCCTTTGATGAAAAACTGTAACTCTAGCTTCATATTCTATGTGCATCCTTCCTATTATAAAAAAAATAATCCGTCATTAACATGTAGAATGCTCATATGTATTTGCATAAAGCTAAGATATTTGTCTACAAATGAAAAAAACCGGTGCCTGACAGCACCAGTTCTTCAATCATAACAAAATTATCTATTAATTATATATCTTGCGCAGCCGTGCTTCCAAAACGAAGGTTCCAAAAGGAAGCAGTGATGCGAGGATAGCTCCAAGCACTTTAATGATATTCCAACGATGAACAAACGTCACATGCGCAAGAGCTAGAATATAAAGGACGAACAACACTCCATGCAGCATCCCTATATATTTGACGGGTGCCGGGAAGTCTGCATAATATTTCAGAGGCATAGCAATGATCAGAAGCACGAGAAATGAAATTCCCTCATAAAGGCCAATAGCACGCAAACGCCCGATGGGTGTTTTAAACATGAGACACCTTCCTGTTCTTAGCTTTTTCATTATCAATGACATTATATATAAAAAAACGGTTTTACAATACGAAAAAACGCATTTGTCGAAATATAGTCACTTTTGATTATTTAATAACTGATTAATTACAATAGGGCAGACAAAACAAGCCGATTATACGGTATGTGCAATGACTGTGCATCTACCGCATAATCGACTTATTAGTAAACGTGGTTTAAGCAGTTCTATTCTGATCCAGACACCACGTTCTACAAATTCAAGGCCTTCAATTGCTTGCAAAATTCCGCATAAGCTCCTGTTAATCGGTCTTCCAGGAGGTCTTTCTCCTGATCTACCTGATGACCTTCCCGTTCATACCAATCCAATAGCATGGATAGTCCGGAGGACAGTGAAATATCTGCCTTAAAGCCAGGCAAATCCCTTTTTAGTTTGCTGTTATCGAACAAGCCTGAATAACTTTTTTCATAATATAAGTGACCGAACAAGGCCGGGCTCGCTTCCTTCAAAAGCTCCGAGCTTAGATGAACGATATTCGGCTCCACGCCCAACAGCTTGCCTATTTCCAAATAAAGATCCTGCCAAATATGCACTTCTTCGCTTGTCGCATGATAGGTTTGACCGATCATTTTCTCATTACCTACAGCGCCTACGAACGCTTTAGCCACATCCGGAGCAAAGCTGAAGCTCCAAGGAACTGTTCCGTCACCGAACATAAGGAGAGGCTTGCCAGCACGCATCCGATGTACGATATTGACATTTTGTCGGAGCACACCCAGATTAGCGCATCCGATTCCGTAGGTTAACGAAGGACGAATCATCGTCACGGCCGCTTCACCGCGATCGATCACCTGACGCAAATACCGCTCCATGTCTGCTTTATGGTAAGCATAAGGAAAGGCCGGATCATCGAATAGCTCCTCTGCATCCTCCATAGTGGGGATCGTTCGGAACGGTCTTTTGTAAGCAGCAGTACTCGAGCAAATAATGAACTGTCCTGCACGGTCCTTGAACGCATCCAATGTAAATTCCGCATCCGTTGCGTCAAAAGAAATCATATCGATGACCGCATCGAATTGTTGATTCTTCATCAGCTCGCGGAATTGCTCCCGATTGGATTTATCGCCTACGATGCTCTTCACATCGCCTGCGAACAAATGATTTTTGCTGCCTCTATTGAATACTGTCACTTCATGCCCTTGCGCAAGGGCTTGTTCAACAACCGAACGGCTGATGACTCCTGTTCCTCCAAGAACCATTACTTTCATGATGTCACCTGCTTTTTTATCCCTATTTTACCACAACTGACCCTTGTGCCGTAGCATCTACGATAATATCCTGCACAGCCTTATCCAGCCTGTTGCCCGCAAACACGATATCCTGTGTACCTGCACCGCTGATCTGCGCATAAACATCCGTCCCTTGTGCTGCCGATGCACCTTGAACGAATACTTCCTGCGTATCCTTCAATTCCATAACAGCCGTGTTAGGGTGTGGATTTTTCATTCCGAAGCCTATTAATTCTATATCATCGCCGTTCTCGATTCTAAGAGCAGCGCCTTCTCTCGTTTCGATACGCACGTGATGCATTTGAAGCGAGCGAACATATTTGCAGTACATTCCTTTCCCCGCCATCACAAGCTCCTCACGCACCATATCCGGCTCGCCGCCTTGTTCGTTCGGATCCGTCGTCATTTCGATATGAATGTGATCCATGACAACATCTTCAATCGGCATTTCGGGAAGGCCGTATAGGAATCCTGCCGCTCCCAGTACTTCCGTTGCCGTAATATGGCTCAAATGAATATGGCGGAAAACTGGAGTGGATTCCGAGATCGGCTGCGGTTCGGGACTTGAAATCTCAGGGTTGTCCGGATCGACTCCATAACGGTAAAAGGAGTTGATTGCAATTGGGCAAAGCACACCCTTCATAAAAATGTTATTCACTTGTACATGCTCAATCGTTCCTCCGCGAGCACGGTTCGACTTGAACCGAATGCCCCGGTCCGTTCCAATGAATACACAGTTGGAAATCGTCACATGACGAATACCGCCGGCGGTTTCGCTTCCCAAGACGACTCCGCCATGCCCCGCACGCATGGTGCAGTTCGTTACGGTGACATTTTCGGTTGGAATTCCGATTCGTCTTCCGTCCTCGTCGATACCGGATTTCAAGCACAAGCAATCGTCCCCAACGTCAAATTGGCAATCGGAGATACGAACATAACGGCAGGAATCGATATCGAGCCCGTCCCCGTTCGGTGTGTCCGAAGGATTTTGAATCAGAACGCTGTGAATGGTCACATTATCGCAATAGACGAGATGTGTGTTCCAAAACGGTGAGTTTTGCAGCGTAATGCCCTCCAAACGCACATTCGTGCAGCGGAAAAGCTGGAACAGTGCAGGACGTAAAAATTGCGTACCCCACTCCACAATATTGCTCTTGATATCCATAAGATGACGATTCAGCTCAAACAGCTGAAGCTCTCTTGCGCTGGATGGACGGCGTCCTGCCTTACATTCACGGTACTGCTGCCACCAAGCGACGCCTTGACCGTCAATGATGCCGCCTCCGACAATCGATATATTCGTTAAATCCGCTCCATATACCAGCGGAGAATATCCGTAGCATTCATACCCGGACCAACGCGTTTTAACAAACGGGTAATCGTCCGGATTCGTGGAAAACAGCAGCTTCGCACCTGAATCAATGTGAACGGTCATATTGCTTTTTAAATGAACGGCGCCCGTCAAATACGTTCCAGCCGGAAAAAAGACCGTACCGCCACCAGCAGCCTCGCAAGCTTCCAACGTGCGGCGAATGGCGTCCGTATTCATCGTCACGCCGTCTCCAACCGCTCCATATTCCAAAACATTATACACAGTCATGATGTTCCTCCTGTTCATTCGAAAGCGACAAAAGCGCCGATTTTCTCATGAGTCTCTTTGTTATATTAATCCTATCCTAGTATCGCTGAAAGGAAAGTACCAGGCAATCTCCTGATTTTAACCTATTGGATGAATCGTTCTAGGTATTGGATAAGCAGATAGTCTTTTTTTAACTTCTGGATGTTCTTAATTTAACCTGTTGCCCTATAAGCCCTTATTCCCGTTGACAATAAAACAAAAAGGAACGAGTGAGCTGTGCGTGCAGCCAACTGTTCCCTTCATTTTTATCCTTGCTTACTTATTATCGACAACCGCTGGCATCATCATGATCAGCTTCGTCCCTTTCTCTGGAGTGCTCTCGATCCTTAACCCGTAGGCTTCACCGAAAACCATCTGAATGCGTCGATGCACATTAAGAATGCCGATACCGCCTTTCTTGCCGGATTCTTCGTCCGCCAGCCGATTGGCATATAATTTGGCACGAAGCAGAGACAGCTCATCTTCCGCTATGCCACTGCCGTTATCCTCCACGCTGACCCAGAACATGCCGTCACTCTCTCCTGCATCAATTCTAATGAAGTGATAGTCTTCTACACCGTCAGGGAAAGCATGCTGGAACACATTTTCAACCAACGGCTGGAGCGTGAGCCGAACCATCTTATGCAGCAGGTAATCCGGTTGTACGGCAACATCGACTTCGAACTCTCGTCCAATCCGGTGCCGAAGTATAACCAAGTAATACATGACATGCTTAAGCTCATTGGCTACCGTAATCTCCTCCAAATTCGTCTGAGCCGAATAGCGAAGCATATAAGCAAGCGAATTGACGATTTCGGAAATTTCCTCCGAATCGCGAATGAAGGCATAGCATACGATCATTTCCAATGTGTTATACATGAAATGCGGATTTATTTGCAGCTGCAGCGACTGGAGCACTGCTTTTTGCCGTTCCAACTGCATTTCCTGATTTTTCAGCTCGACCTGGTATACTTTTTCCACCATTTCCTGTAGCCGGTTAACCATGATATTGTAGCGCATCATCAGCTCGACCATTTCATCGTAGCGTTCAGGCAGCGGGATCGTCACCCAGTTGCCTTTTTCCGTCTCGCGCATTCCGTTCTTCAGCACCTGGATCGGCTCTGTTATGGACTTTCCGAATCGATAGGCCAGAAGCAGGGCTATGCACAGCGTGAACAACCCTACAACAATCGTGGTCATACGAATTTTGGAGACGGGCTTTCGCAGCTCATCAAGCGGCATAGAAACGACAAGATTCCAGCCTGAGTAGTCGGATTTCTGGGTCATGTACATCCGCCGTACGTTGTTCTCGGTTGCCTCAACCAAAGAGAGCTCGCCCTCTCTCAGCTTTTGCTTCAGGTCAGCATTGACGAGAGTTCCCACCTTCTCGCGCTGTGGATGGTATACGATCTGTCCTTTATCATCCATGATGAAGAAGTACCCGTTTGGGCCAAGCTCAATTCCTTTCCACATGGCAGCCAAGTCCGACGCTCGCATTTCTATGGCAAGAATCCCTTTAGGTGCGATAGAGGTTAATCCTTTGATCTGCCTGATGAGTGTCAGCATAGGAAAACGAGTATCGTTCAATATACTGTGGTTTAATATACTAAGGCTTCCATCTTCATTCGTATTGGCCCGGTAATAGCTCAACTGCTCTCGAACCTCACTCGTACTGAACGATTGTTCCGGCACATCATAGAAATAATAAGCTGCGTTCTCATTGAAGCTGATGAGGTAGATGGATGCAATCTCCGGATTGCGAATAAAAACCGGATCGACTCCCGCTTCCTTAATAAGTCTGCGATACTCAAAAAATTCGTAAAACTCCGGTTTTGGAGGTAAATCCATGAACCGCTTTACTTCTCTATTGGTTAATAAGGAAACCATGGAACGCTCATACGATTGTAAGTATAGATCTGTATGGTGTACGGCGTTCGCCACGATTTGCGTCATTTGATTCTTGGCCAATACATCCAGCTCTTGAGAAGAAGTGGTGTAAGAGAACACTCCTACACTAGATAAGGAAAGGACAATTACAACTAAAAAATATACAAACAGCTTGCGGTAAACACTTCCACGCTTCATTTGATCCCCATTTGATTTCGAAATTCTGACGGCGAGATCCCGACGATTTTTTTGAACGTTTTCGTAAAATGCGGATAATCCTCATACCCAACCAATTCAGCCACATCAACAATGCGAATATGGGGAACCGACAGAAGCTCCTTGGCCTTCTCGATCCGCCGATTGATCCGATAACGGACGAATGTCTCGTTAGTCATTCTTTTGAATAAAGCGCTGAAGTAAGATGGAGTTAGACCTATCATCGCCGCAACCTGGTCTAGCGATATGTCTTCGGATAGCCTGCTATCGATATATGCCTTGGCCTCCTCCATAGGATCTTTGAAGTTTCCTTTTCGAGCTGCAAGCAGACTGAACGCCATCAGACGAAGACGATTCTCGAATGAATCCAATGCCGACTTGGCGCTTGAGTCCTGTAGTTCTTCATAGACATAATCCTTTAACACGCCTCTTGCATGAAAACGTTTGACCAGCATCGCCGAACAATCCTCCAGAAGCTCTTTCAGCTTGGCCAACGTCAAATTCGCCGATAGACAGTACCGTCTCCACAAGTCACCAAGCCGGGTCAATTCTTCCATCTGCAGCGACCAAATGCTTTGCTCCATCGCATCAATCCACTCGATATAACGGGAGACGGAGAAGTAGCCTGTGGTCGATTCCTGAATAAGCTGGCTCAACATTTTATGCAGGTCATTTTTCATCAGAGGCTTTAGCAAATAATGCTTCACCCCATAGGCCATTGCTTTTTGAGCGTATTCAAAATCGTTATGACCGGAAATAACTGCGGTTTGAATATGTGGATAATCACTATGAATCATTTGGCAAAGGGCCAGCCCGTCCATTTTGGGCATGCGAATATCCGTCAAGATTATATCGGGCTCCAATATATTAATTTTCTCCAATGCGTCCAAGCCGTTCTCTGCGGTTCTGATCCCTTCAAAGGAAGGAGCGTACGCCTCAGCCATTTTGACCAATCCTAACCGAATAATAGGTTCATCATCAACGATGAGCAGATGCATGGAAGTCAGCTCCTTTTGCACCGGTTCTTTGCACGAATCCGTCTAATGTGTGGAACACACGAATCGCGGCGGCACCAGTGATCTCTTCCTTATGGTTTGTACAGATTGACGATTCCTTCTCGCCGGTTAAATCGTTCCGTTGCTTCCTTAATGATTTCATCGCCGCCTTGCTGCCTGTACTCCTCGATCACCTTAGGCCAATCGCTGATGGGCTCTTTGCCGTATATCATCTTGATGATATGATCCATAATGAATCGCGGCGCACCATCCTGCGTCATTGGGGCAAGGTCCGGATATTTGGCAAAAGAAATCAAGTCCGGATTAAATCCGATCCCCGGAAGCCCCTCTTTCATGACAATATGGTCCAAAGCATACAGCGTATCTCTGCCGTTCTGATCAAGTGCAAGCCGCATCCGGTTGGCTGTGGCGTCATGAGCTCCCCATAATGTGCCGCTGCGCCAGCCCTCTTCTTCAATGGCATCCTTTGTTTGAGGAAGCTTATAGCTGATTTTGCCGTCCTTCACCGTATAAGTGTCCCCTTCAATGCCAAAAGTGAAAAAGGTCTCCGCCTCCAGCGTCTGCATCCAATCAAAAAACTGCACGATTCGTGCTGCCGTCTCCATTTTGACGTTCTTGTTAATATAAAAAGCCGAAATAACCGGGGTATAGTAAAAATATCCCCCTCTGCCTTCCCGACCTTTCGGTGATGGGATAATATCTACTTTAGCCGAGGGGAGCATCTGCTTGATCGATGTACGAAAATCAATCAGTCCTATAGCATTAGAGGACCAAATCCCCGCTTTGCCCGAACGAATGAACCTCAAAAAGTCTGTCGATGAAATCGTCGCAAAATCATTGGCGACTAATCCCTCATCCAGCATCGACTTATATGTCAGGAGCGCTTTCTCCATATGATCCACATCGAAAAATTTAGGTACAACCTGTCCGTTGACCACTTCAAATTGATCGCGGTACGGCAGCACATCGTACGCACCTAGAATAAGGTCGGCGTATTTCAAATTTTCCCTCATTAAATAAGGATGCTCGACCCCCATGTTCTTAAAGGCCCTCAGCACATCCAGAAACTCCTCTACCGTCTGCGGCGGCTTTAAGCCCGCCTGCTCCAGCAGGTCCGTCCGGATAAAGGTCGCTCTTCTAGACGGATTCGTCAAATATGTTGGAATACCGTACGTTTTTCCGTTATAGGATACTGCTTCCCACGCATCCCTCGGGACGTTCTTCAGCAGATTAGGAGCATACTGCTTCAACAAATCGTCGAGCGGCATAAAGACGCCTGCTTCCACTGAACCTGACATTGTTGTACTGGTAGGCGTTCCATTGCTTCCGACAACGTCCGGAATGCTGTTGCCTGCAAACAGGACAGGCAGCTTAGATTCCTCTATCACTCTGACTTCAAGTGAAGTGTTAGTCAGTTCTCCTAGTTTCAACACCCACTTATCCTGGCTCAGATTGCTAATCCTTGAATAGTAACCGCTGCTCGAGGTCGTTGTGTAGGAGATGGAAAATTTCGTGGGCTTGCTCTCATCGACTACAGGCTGTTTTGCAGCTTTATCATCCTGGAAACAACCGACAGTACTAACGGCTGTAAGAGCTAAAGTCAGAAATGTGCCGATGGTTCTTTTCATACGAGTCCCTTCATTGACTGTATTAGATAAGAAGGAATGCAAAAGGGCCGACCACAGGTTCATCACCTGAAGTACAGCCCCTCTGTCATAAGTTATCCGGGAGCAGACGCTAGTTAGGGTACTTAATCTCTAGTTTCCGACCTTCAGCGTTCGCTAATTTCGCATAGTGCACCAATACTTGGGTTTTCAAATAGTCGGCTCCGCACGTCTCCGAATCGCGCTGTTCCTTAAGTGACGCCAGAAACTCAGCTAATGTATCGGAAGTATCTACACCACTGTAATCGCTAATTTGCTCCTCAACGCCATCCTTAATAACTCTAATGACTTGATTCTCATATTGGATCGTGCCTTCGGTTCCCTCGATCCTCCAATTACCGTGCCATGGAGTTTGATTTCCTCTGGAGGCGATAGAGGCGTTGTAGCTCACCTTGATGCCGCCTTCCATTTCCAGCAAAGCATTGGTGTTAATAATTGCACCTTCTTCGTCCCAGCCGCCTATTGGGTTGTACATGTCCGCATAGACCGTTTTTCCTTCAACGCCGGTAAAGTAGCGAATCATATCAAAATGATGGACGCCGATATCGTCGAGCAGGCTGACCGTGTACTTCCGCTGTACATGGTGGTATCTATAAAACGCGATATCGATTGCGGAAATACGTCCGATTGCACCAGCATCCAGAAGCTGCTTCAATTTGCGGACGGCTGCGTTGCGGCGGTAGTTTTCGGCTATCATGAAGGGGATATTCTCCTTAACCGCACGCTTCACCACTTCAATTGATTCCTCATAATCAAACGATATCGGCTTCTCGCACAGGACAGGCAGTTTTCTGTCAAAAGCTGCGTTGTTAACAATCGTATGCGCCATAGGAGAGGTTACATTGACCACAAAGTCAAGCTGCTCCTTCTCCAATGCCTCAGCAAGCGACGTGTAGAACGGAAAATGATCGTCCCCCATCTTCTCTTTCATCGAAGCATCGGTCTCAACCACTGCCGCCAATAACCCTTTATCCCTCAATCTCTTGTACCATGAAAAACCTGCGCTCCCCAACCCAACCAAAAGTGCCTTCATCGTCATTCTCCCCTCATATGGCTTCTCGCCATGAAATATTATGAATTGTAATTGAATCCGTAACGTTGAGCTGCGCTTTCGTAAAGCCAATCTTTTGCAAGCTGGATCGCTGTTTCGTAATCAATCCATCCCGCTTCGATCTGATTATATAAAAATTCACCCATCAGCTTCTTAATGAGCAATATTTTTCCGTAGCACCATTCAATGTTCCGCGCGTCCGAGACAATAAGCGAGCTCTTGATTCCAGGAAGCGCCTCCATGCGGTACTGCATAATGTCACGGTAAGTACTTGCGCGGAAGTTAAACCACCACATACCTCCAACATGCACGTTCGGATAGTTCCATGCCGCTTGTACGACATCCAGATTGTTGATCTCGGAAGCGACCACCAGCTCGAATTGAATACGATAACGGGCAAACAATCCGGAGAGCTTAAGAATCCGCTGCGGGTCGTTTACCGGTACGGCCGTGTCGCACCATGAGCGCTCAACGCCAAGGAACAGCTGCAGGAACATGCCGTTTTGCTCTAATGTCTCACATAGAGTATGAAGGAGCAGCATCATGACCTGGTCGCGTGTTGCCGCATCTAACGGATACTCTTCATTGGACTTGGCGTCATATGCCGGAAGCGTGGTCATAATGCCCGGGCAGCCCCACCCCTTGAACGTGGTTAGCAGCTCACGAATCGCCTTCTTCACTTCTTCAAAGGTTTGTTCCCGATTTTCCGCTTGATGAATTTGTTTCGTCCAGTCGAACAGCCTGCCGTCGATCCGCGGAATAAGGATAGCATCCCGATTCATATTGCTGCACTTCGCATGATCCGGCATATTCGTTACGAAAGCGCGAACACTTAGCTTGTCTGCCACTTCCTGAGCCCAGCCTGGTCTTGCGTTGGACGCGCGAACCGCAGCATCGGCCTCACGGATCGACTGAGCGTCACGGATTTCAATGCCGTACAAATTTTTGAATATATGTGTGAATACCCAATTCATCAGCGTATTGCGGGACCCTTTATAAGCGGCCAAAAAAGCTTCAATACGCTCTTCCTCCGGTAAATCCATTGCATTATCCGGATATCCTGCTGCCTGCATTTCTCGGTTCAGCCAAAAGTAATGCGCGATCTCCCAAAAATCTTGAGCGCTAAGCTGCTGCCCCACCAAATGGGTGTGTGTATCCAAAACGTCAAACCCCATTATCTCTTCTATGAACTCTTTTTGATTCAACATGAGTTTGTTGTTCCCTTCTTTCATTGAAAATAAGGTTCTTCTCAACATCATACTACTTGTACTCAACCGCTTCCATGGCTTTACTTAGACTATAAGTTGTGATTTTTTATGATTTAGTTGTCATAAACAAATACTCCCTGATTTATTTTTCGAGGGAACGGTTATTATAACCTATAGTCCCTTCACCCAAATTTGTCTGAATTTCGATCAAAAATTGAACATTCCTTGAACAAACCTTTCTTTTTGTGCTATACTGATATTAAGAAAACACTTACAAAGGAAACGGAAGTGACCATTATGACTACGAAAACAGCAGCAGTTAGCAGCGTACGTCACAATGTAAAGGATGTACAACGTCTGGTCAATTGGATGACGGCTGCAGCTTGGGGCATTCTTGGCATTGGTCTTTTATTATGCTTATTTAATTTGCAGCACTTTAGCGATCGCAACACATCATTAATGGTGGGTGTCGGCTTCTTGGTGGGCAGTGTTCACATTTATGTTATTCGTACCGCCATTCATCTTGTTCATTCTCGTATGCTGGATGCAGAGAATGACAAAATTCAACAATAGACCACTGTTAAGTTAAAAGTTTTTACATTAAACCCTTTTAAGAGCGATCTTAAAGGGGTTTTTGTTTGCCAAAAATTAATAATCATCTTTTTCGTGAACTTTATATTACAGAAAAAAGACGAAACCTTGACGTATTTGTTAACAGCGGCGAAAAATCGTTTAATATCTGTTATCTTAAGAAATAGCTAAGAACGTTCCACATTTCACAATCTGCTTCATCCGAGCGTTCGGAGAAACTTAAGGAGATGATATTACATGCGACTAACGAAAAAGGCTGCTCGGATTGTTGCTCCGCTGATCTTTTTGACCATGCTGGTGCTCCTCTCGGGTTGCGAATCCATCATGGTCATGAATCCAAAGGGACCCATCGCCGCTGGACAAAAAGATCTCATTATTACCGCATCGATCTTGTGCGGAATCGTTCTGGTCCCTGTACTTATATTGACCGCATATATCGTATGGCGGTATCGTGACAAACCAGACAACAAAGCTTCCTATAAACCGAACTGGTCGCACAGCACTATGATGGAGGTAGTATGGTGGGGAATTCCTATCATTATTATCATCCTGTTAGCCGCTGTTACGGCACGCGACACTTATGCTTTAGAGCCTTCCAAGCCAATCGTTTCAGAGAAAAAGGCGATCACGATTCAAGCTACCTCTCTGGACTGGAAATGGCTCTTCACATATCCTGAGCAAGGCATCGCTACAGTTAATTACATTGAAATTCCTGAAGACACACCGATTAAGTTCGAGCTTACTTCGGATGCTCCGATGAACTCGTTCTGGATTCCTCAACTGGGTGGACAAATGTATACGATGTCCGGTATGGCTATGACCTTGTTCCTGCAAGCCGATGAGCAAGGCGTTTACTACGGAACGGGAGCGAATTTCAGCGGCAAGCACTTTACCGATATGAAATTCCAGGTACACGCTACATCGGATGAAGGATTTAATAATTGGGTAAAAGAAGTCAAACAAACCTCGTCTCCGTTGACGATGGACGGCTACAATCAATTGGCAACTCCAGGTACAGGAACGAAGCAATTCTTCTCCTCCTTCCCAGACGGATTGTTCAATAAAATCGTTACGAAATATGCGGTAGGCGGAAGCAGCCATGCTCACCATGGTTCAACAAGCAATACTTCTGCCAAGCAGGAGCAGCCTAAAGCGACTGATCCTACGCAAAACATGGATCATAGCAAAATGAAGCAAGAAACAACGACGAATCCACATGCTGGACATTAAACACTATCGAAAGGAGGCACTCACATGCTGGATACAATAAAAGATTTTGCATCCTGGTTTTTTGTAACAGGCGATCCGATGATTCTAGGGGCTCAAGTCAGTATTGCGCTCGCTATGGTTGCCATCGTGTTCGTGCTCACCTATTTTAAAAAGTGGACTTGGCTATGGCGCGAATGGCTGACGACCGTTGACCATAAACGTATCGGTATCATGTACATTCTTTGTTCCATTCTTATGCTGTTCCGCGGCGGCGTGGACGCTCTTCTCATGCGTCTTCAGCTTGCCATGCCTGATATGAAATTCCTAGAGCCTGAACATTACAATCAGATCTTTACGACACACGGTGTCATCATGATTCTGTTCATGGCCATGCCGCTCATGTTCGGTCTGTTCAATATCGTCGTACCTCTTCAATTAGGAGCTCGCGACGTTGCCTATCCTTTCTTGAACTCCTTGAGCTTCTGGATGTTCTTCTGGGGCGCTATGCTGTTCAACGTCTCCTTCGTTATCGGCGGTTCGCCGGATGCGGGCTGGCTTGCGTACCCACCGCTATCCGAGTTGTCGCATAGCCCGGGTGTCGGACAGAACTTCTATATTTGGGGTATCCAAATCTCCGGTATCGGGAGCTTGGCGACCGGGATTAACTTTATCGTGACAATCCTGAAAATGCGTGCGCCAGGCATGAAGCTGATGCAAATGCCGATGTTCACCTGGTCCGTATTTTCAAGCTGCATTATGATTATTTTCGCTTTCCCTATCTTAACCATTACATTGGCTTTATTATTCTTAGATCGCTATCTCGGGGCTCACTTCTTTACGCTTGACGGCGGCGGTAACCCAATGATGTACATTAACTTGATTTGGATGTGGGGACATCCGGAGGTATACATTGTCGTCGTACCGGCGTTCGGTATATTCTCGGAAATCGTTGCTACGTTCTCCAAGAAAAAGCTGTTTGGATATAAATCCATGGTTTTTGCCATGATTATTATTAGCGTGCTCTCGTTCTTTACCTGGGTGCATCACTTCTTCACCATGGGTTCGGGTGCCGACGTTAACGTATTCTTCGCCATAACGACGATGGCCATCGCAATCCCGACCGGGGTTAAAATATTTAACTGGCTGTTCACGATGTTCAGAGGCCGGGTATCGTATCCGACGCCAATGCTGTGGACAGTAGCCTTCATTCCATGTTTCGTTATCGGGGGGATGACAGGGGTTCTGCTCTCCGTAGCACCTGCAGACTTCCAGTTCCATAACAGCTACTTCCTGATCGCTCACTTCCACCAAGTATTGATCGGTGGCGTCGTGTTCGGTTACTTCGCAGGGCTGTACTACTGGTGGCCAAAAATGTTCGGCTTCAAGCTGAACGAACATTTGGGCAAATGGGCTTTCTGGTTCTGGAATATCGGTTTCTATGTATGTTTCATGCCTCAATATTTCTTGGGTCTGGACGGTATGACTCGCCGTACGACCGTTTACGATTTCGATATGGGCTGGGGCCCGCTTAACATGATTTCAACCGTCGGCGGTTTCTTGATGGGGATCGCGTTCATTTTCCAAGTATGGCAAATTGCTTACAGCATCAAGCATCACGAGCGTGACGTAACAGGCGACCCATGGAACGGCCGTACGCTGGAATGGTCCATTCCGTCACCTGCACCTATGTATAACTTTGCAGTTGAACCGCATGTTCACGAAGTGGATGATTGGTGGGAGCAAAAGCAAAAACGCGCGCAAGGCATCAAACCGGAGCCTACGCCGCCGCTTGAACCGATTCATATGCCAAAAAACTCTGCAATTCCTTTCATCAAATCGACGCTTTGGTTCTTTGCCGGATTCGGCTTTGTATGGGGCTGGCTGTGGTTGGCTATCCCAGCGACAATCGGTATACTCATCTGCATGCTGGCGCGTTCGTTCTCTTATGATACGGACTACTATATTCCGGTAGATGAAATTAAGCAGACGGAAGCTGCGTTAAGGGGGGCGAAGGTCTAATGGCACATGCGGCAGCGCATAACGAGCATGACCATCATGAGCACGGACATCATGATCAGGAGTCGCTCAAAACGTTTGGTTTCTGGATTTTCCTGATTACGGACTGTATCCTATTCGGTACTTTATTCGCTACCTATATCGTTCTTCACGGCAATACCAACGGCGGACCGACAGCTAAAGAGCTGTTCGAAATGCCCGGCATTATCGCTGAGACATTCATCCTGCTAACAAGTAGTTTTACAAGTGGTCTGGCAGTACTAGCCATGCACAAAGGAAACAAAAACCAGCTGATCGGCTGGCTGGCCGTAACAGCACTACTCGGCGCTTCCTTCGTGGCGCTTGAGGTTACTGAGTTCTTGACCATGATCAATCATGAAGGTGCAACTATTGCAACTAGCGGTTTCCTATCTGCATTCTTTACACTCGTCGGTACGCACGGACTTCACGTATCGCTCGGTTTATGCTGGATGATCGGACTCATGCTCCAGCTAAAAAAACACGGTATTACGCCGGTTACCAAACGTAAAGTCAATGTTATCAGCTTGTACTGGCATTTTCTTGACGTCGTATGGATTTTCGTCTTCACGGTCGTTTATTTGATGGGGGTGATGTAAGATGAGTCAATCCAATTCACACGACACGCATTCCGAATCACACGGATCGTTGAAATCTTATGTCATTGGCTTTTTCCTGTCAATTGTGCTGACGATTATTCCACTAGTCGTCATCCTGAACCATATGTTCAGTGAAGGCGCTAGAATCGTGATCATTCTGGCTATGGCTATTCTGCAATTCGCCGTTCAGCTCGTGTTCTTCATGCATTTGAAAGAAGGAGAAAACGCACGCTGGAACATGATGGCCCTTGTTCTTGGTCTTATCATCCTGTTGACGATTGTTGCAGGCTCCATCTGGATTATGACCTACAACCAAGTTGCACATTAATTATTGTGAATGAATAATAGACAAAGAGGCTATCCTTTGAATAATCAAGGGGTAGCCTTTTTTCTTTTAATTTGGTGCAACATTTTGGATATCTTGCCCGTCTATGGTATTGTAATTGAATTTGTTACATTCGGAGAACAGACAAAAAGGAGAACTAGACTATGAACAAAGTAATGAAAAAAGGAATCGCTCTTATGGCACTTTCCATGGTACTGGGTGGTGGAGCCGCTTATGCAGCGCCAAATATTACACCTCAAGCAGATAACGTGAAACCAATTGCCGCTCCTATTGCTTTGGAGCAAATCAAAGTGACTGTTAATGGCGAAGCTGCTTCCCTCAATGGATATCGAAAAACAGGCGACCAGGAAGCTATGCTGCCGCTGCGTACTATTGCTGAATCTTTAGGTTTCACTTTGACTTGGAAACAAGAGGACTCCTCGGTTGACCTAAGCAAAGGCCCTCAGTGGACCAATGTTAAAACCGGCGCCGACAGCTATAGTGTCAATAAGATGCTCAAAACACTCGGAACCGCACCTGAACTGATGAACAATACAATGTATGTTCCGGCATCCTTTTTCCAAGAGATCCTGAACGTGTCTATTACTAAAGAAGGCAATTCCGTTGCCGTATCCGCAGTTGAACAGAAGAAAACCGTCCTAACCCAAGGAGTTATTACAGCTATACGTGATGTAGAAGGTCATAAGTCCGTACAAATTAACGGCGTGGGCACAGAAGGAGTAGTGCTCAATGTATCTGATGAGACTACATACCAGACGGCTGACGGCACTGCGCTTACTTTCGCAGATCTTACATTGGGTCAAAAAGTCGAAGCTGAGCATTCGCTCGTCGCTACAATGAGCTTGCCGCCGCAAACTCCGACTTATAAAATTACCGTTCTTGAAGGCTCTGATAAAAAAGGCATCTTGGGAACAGCCGGCGCTATTGAGGATGTTCGTACTGGCGATAACGGAGCAACCAGCCTGCGGATTAAAGGCACAGGTTTGACAGAGCAATCCCAACAAGAGATCGTTCTGCAGTTGACCGAGCAAACTACCATCGTCAATATGAAAGGCGAAGCCGTGGACAAAAGCACACTGGCTAAGGGCACTAAAGTCATCGGATTCTACGATGCCATGATGACCAAAAGCTTGCCGCCAATCGGGAAGGCTTGGAAAATCGTCGTTCAGCCTGCTGCTGAATAATAAACATTTTTTATGAAAGAGTCTATTCCTCCTGTAGATTATTCTACTTGCAGGGATAGGCTCTTTTTTATATCCCTTATATCAAAATTCCACTCCATCTTTTAAAAAATAGGCCCTTGTCCCCCTCACATATCCCCCTCCTACTTGAATATATTTAGTAACAAGCACTTTTTTCCCTTATTGTCTTGTCAACCGTCCGTTTCATTATATGCATGAAACCAACCCATTTCAGGAGGTGTCCGACATGACAGAACCATTATTTACCGTTTCCCGAGAGGATTGGTCTCTGCACCGCAAAGGGTATCAGGACCAGACCCGACATCAGCAAAAAGTACGTGAAGCGATTAAGCAGAACCTGCCTGACCTTGTTACGGATGAGAGCATCGTTATGTCTGACGGTAAGCATATCATTAAAGTACCGATTCGCAGCTTGGACGAATACCGTTTTCGTTACAACTATAATAAAAGCAAACACGTGGGCCAAGGCGACGGCGAGAGCCAGGTTGGCGACGTGCTGGGCGTAGACCCTACTCCTTCACAAGGACCGGGCAAGGGAGAAGGCGCGGGCGATCAGCCCGGAGACGACTACTACGATGCCGAGGTACAGCTTGAAGAGCTGCAATCGATGCTGTTCGAAGAGCTGGAGCTCCCTAATTTGCAGCAAAAAGAAAAAGACAACATTATGACGAAAGACATCATTTTCAACGATATTCGTAAAAAAGGGATTATGTCCAACATCGATAAAAAACGGACAATTCTCGAAAATCTTCGCCGAAACGCGGGTGCAGGCATCCCCGGTATTCACGGCATTAGCCCAGACGATCTGCGCTTCAAAACTTGGGAAGAAATTATCGTGCCCCAGTCCAATGCTCTAATCATCGCTATGATGGACACTTCAGGCTCCATGGGCTCGTTTGAGAAATATATCGCACGAAGCTTCTTCTTTTGGATGACCCGTTTTTTACGCACGAAATACGAGCATGTTGAGATTGTTTTTATCGCGCATCATACGGAAGCCAAGGAAGTGACAGAGGAGGAATTCTTCACCAAAGGCGAGAGCGGCGGCACGATCTGCTCATCGGCTTACCAGTTGGCAGTGGATTTAATCGACCGGCGCTATTCTCCGGCGCGTTATAACATATATCCGTTTCATTTCTCCGATGGAGATAACCTGACCTCGGACAATGAACGCTGTGTTAAGCTGATTAACGAACTTGTCAAACGCTCCAACATGTTCGGGTACGGGGAGGTCAACCAATACAACCGCAGCAGCACGCTGATGTCTGCCTACCGTAACGTCCATGATCCAAAATTCGTACACTACGTCATTCGCGAAAAAGGCGAGGTTTATAAAGCGCTACGAACCTTTTTTCCTAAAGCCGAGGGGAGGGTCGCACGATGAACGCCGATGATATCAAGCAGCTGGAATACGCTATTGCGGAAATTACGGAAATTGCCTCCGGGTTCGGCCTAGATTATTATTCGATGCGCTATGAAATATGTCCGGCAGACATCATCTACACTTTCGGTGCTTATGGTATGCCTACCCGCTTCAGTCATTGGAGCTTCGGTAAAACGTTCCATAAAATGAAGATGCAGTACGACTTCGGCTTAAGCAAAATTTACGAGCTCGTCATCAACTCCGATCCCTGCTACGCTTTCTTGCTCGATGGCAACTCACTTATTCAAAATAAGCTGATCGTCGCTCACGTGTTAGCCCACTGCGACTTTTTCAAGAATAATGCCCGTTTCTCCAAAACGAACCGCAACATGGTCGAAAGCATGTCCGCCACGGCGGAGCGCGTCAGACAGTATGAAATCCTCTACGGAACCGATGAGGTGGAGAAATTTATCGATGCTGTGCTTGCCATTCAGGAGCATGTCGATCCATTGATATCAACGCCTTATGATGCGTCCCGATACGGCAGAAATAATGAAAAAACGCATAAAAAAGAAGATATCATAGAACGCAAGTTAGGCTACGAAGACCTATGGGATCTGGATTCCGCACCATCACGCTCAGCAGCTAAAGATGACTCTCCACAAAAATTTCCGGCTAAACCGGAAAAAGATATCATGCTGTTTATCGAGGAGCACGGTCCTTACCTCACGGATTGGCAGCGCGACATCATGACAATGCTGCGTGACGAGATGCTGTACTTCTGGCCGCAGCTGGAAACGAAGATCATGAACGAAGGCTGGGCTTCTTATTGGCATCAACGCATTCTCCGCGAGATGGATCTGACCGAAGATGAAACGATCGAATTCGCCAAGCTGAACTCCTCTGTCGTCATTCCATCCAGACACAGCTTGAACCCCTACTACTTAGGGTTGAAAATATTCGAGGACATCGAGAAGCGCTGGGATAATCCGACGGAAGAGGAGCAAGAACGTTTCGGACGCCAGAAGGGTCAAGGACGAAGAAAAATATTCGACGTCCGAGAATACGACTCTGATCTCTCCTTTATCCGTAACTATTTAACCAAGCAGCTTGTCGACGAGATGGACCTGTATATTTTCGAGAAGAAAGGACCCGAGTGGAAAATTACCGATAAAACTTGGGCCCACATCCGGGATCAGCTCGTCTATTCCCGTGTCAACGGCGGTTTCCCCTACATTGTGGTCGAAAACGGAGACTTTGAGAAAAATGGAGAGCTTTACTTGAAGCACTCCTACGAAGGCGTAGAGCTCGACCTGAAATATGTGGAGCGCACACTCCCCTATATTCAGAAGCTTTGGGGCAAGACCGTCCATCTGGAGACGACCGTAGAGTCTAAACCGGTGCTGTTCACCTATGATGGGAAGAAGCATAATCGGAAGTTTTTGTAATGGAGGAAAAGAAAAACCGGTCGAGAGCCTATCTCGCCGGTTTTGTTGTGTTATACCAAACGGAACAATTTGTTTAGAGGTATTTGCAAATCGAAATCTTCACTCTTCCCAGGTTAGCCAATCTTGAAATTAGCGATTTATTTTGCTGGAGTGATAGCTATCTGCTCGCAAAAAAAAGCTGCTCTCAACATGTGAGAACAGCCTTCTCATTTCTTTCAAATTATTGCTTGTTGAAAATATCGGTCAAAACCGGTACGATCTGCGATTTACGGGATACAACGCCCTTTAATACCGCTTTGTTAGCGGACAAAGTCACGTTGTAAGCTTGCTCTACAGCGTTAGCTTTGCTGCCCAGTGCCACACCAACGGAATCGTTGTTCAAGATGTCCGTAACTACGAACAAGAACAGATCCAAGCCTTTGTCAGCGATGATAGTGGAAAGAGCTGCTTCCAGCTCCGCTTGGCGAGACAGAACGTCGTTTACGTCCACAGCGTTCACTTGAGCGATTTCTACTTTGCTGCCGCCCATTTGGAACTCTTTAGAGTCAAGGGAGATTAGTTGAGCAATCGTTTTGTCGCTCAAGTCCGCTCCAGCTTTCAGCATAGCCAGACCATAAGTTTCAAGCTCCACACCTGCGATTTCAGCCAATTCACGAGCTGCTGCCACGTCTTGAGCCGTGCAAGTTGGGGATTTCAACAGGAGAGTATCGGAAATGATAGCGGAAAGCATCAAACCTGCGATCTCTTTTGGAACAGGAACATTATTTTCTTTAAACAATTTATTCAAAATAGTTGTAGTGCAGCCTACTGGCTCCGCACGATAGTACAACGGATTGCTAGTTTCAAAGTTTGCGATACGGTGATGGTCGATAACTTCGGTAACACGTACTTTATCGATGTCGCTTACGCTTTGTTGACGCTCGTTGTGGTCTACCAAAATAACGTCATTCACTTCGTTAGCCACAGTCTCAACCAAGCGTGGTGCGCTTACTTTAAAATAATCCAATACAAATTGGGTTTCGCCGCTTATGTTACCCAAACGAACCGGCTCTACGTTAGCACCTAATTTCGTTTTCAAATCAGCATAAGCAATAGCAGAGCAAATCGTGTCCGTATCCGGATTTTTGTGACCAAAAATAAGTGTTTTTTCCATTATCTTACTCCTTAATCATATTTTTTGCTTAGAAAATTATATCATAGAATGATATCCGTATCTAGATTACAACCTTTAATCCTCCTTATTCCAATGAATTTACAGTGAATAGAATCAATTTCATAAAAAAGCCTTCGATTTGCTAGAGCAGCAAACTCGAAGGCTCTTGTTTTAATAGGTAGGGTCCCACCCGTCGATTCCGGCCAGCACTAACAGCTGCCGTCTGTGATGAGCTTAGCTGCCCTGTCCAAGTGGCTTTGGAAGTGGCGCTTAGAGGCGACCAATCTTTTGGCAAGCTGTCCCGAGCTAAAAAAGTGTTTGAATTCATAGGTCTACAACAAGGGATGAATGACATCCATGTCGAAAAAGATAAGAAAAAGGACTTGAGTGGAGGAATGAATTATGGTTTCCGAATGGAACCGATTAAATATAGAGCTTCCCGGCTGGGTAGAAGAAAGCCGTAAGCAAGCGTCTCAAGGTAAAGTAGCAGATTACATCCCGGAGCTCGCTCATGCACCCTGGGATGCATTGGGGATTACCATCATGGATGGAGCATCCGGGATCGTCAAGGCTGGGGACCATGAACTGCCGTTTACACTGCAAAGTATCTCCAAAGTATTTACACTGCTGCTCGCTTTAATGGATAAGGGAGAACATGGCGTATTTGCCAAAGTGGGCATGGAACCAACCGGGGATAATTTCAATTCGATGCTGAAGCTGGAGCTCGTCGATCCGGGTATTCCCTTTAACCCGCTAATTAATGCCGGGGCGATAACGGTATCGTCCCTCATTGACGGAGACACGCCCGCTCAGAAAACCGAGCGCATATTGTCCTTCTTCCGTGAGCTGGCAGGGGACAACTCGCTTACTTACAATGATGCCGTTTTTCGTTCAGAAACGGCGACGGCGCATCGCAATCGGTCGTTAGCTTACTTTCTCAAGGCTAACGGAGTGCTGGATGCCGATGTCGAAGAGGTGCTCGAGGTATATTTCAAGCACTGTTCCGTCGAAGTGAACTGCTTGCACCTAGCCCGTATGGCGCTGGTGCTGGCTCATGACGGTACAGATCCGCAAACAGGCCGCCAGCTTGTACCTCGCCGCTATGTCCAGATTGCCAAATCGTTCATGCTAACCTGCGGCATGTACAACGAATCCGGTGCCTTCGCCATCCGTGTCGGGCTGCCAGCCAAGAGCGGCGTGGCCGGCGGTATTCTCGCTTTGGTCCCCGGACAATACGGCATCGGCGTTGTCGGTCCTGCGTTGAACTCCAAAGGAAATAGCACCGCAGGCGTTCACTTGCTTGAGACGCTTTCGACGGCTTTTGACTGGAGCATTTTCTAACAATTAGTGTATTTCTATGCACCAAGGGCTTATCCGTGAAGGATAAGCCCTTTTTATATATGGAGCTAGCTGCTAATTTTCATATATTCGTAAAATGGTTTTCAGCTAATCTTAAGTCTAAGGTAATAATAAATTCATATTAACCTCCTATACTTGGTTCTTGTAAACAAGATCAAGGAGGAGATCGTCCATGGGGTAGCGAAACCAGCAGTCGCTGGAAAGGAACAGTTGAATATTATCTATATCGTTCGGGCCTTAGCCATACTTGGCGTCATCTTTGTTCATGTCACTTCAATTCCAATCGGTGAAATCGTCGATAAAAGCACACCGATGTTTTTCTACTTTAATTTTTTGAATGTGTTCAACAAATTCGGTACGCCTACCTTTATATTTCTTAGCGCACTTGTCCTGTTTTACAGTTATTTCGACCGTCCTTTGAACGGGAAATTAATCGCACGGTTTTATCAGCGGCGGTTCTTATATATTTTGACGCCTTACCTTATTTTCTCCGCTTTTTATTATGTCATACAAGTGTATTATTCGTTCGGAGAAACGTGGGAGCAATTTTTCCAGCATGCATCCTTCAGCGATTTTTTTATGATGGTTCTCTATGGCAAAACCTTTTATCATCTGTACTTTGTGTTCATCAGCACGCAGCTGTATATCTTGTTCCCAGTTCTGCTGTGGTTTCTGCAGCGTTATCAACGAGTTACCAAGCATTTGATCTGGATCGGCTTCGTTCTGCAATGGGTCTTCGTACTTTACAATCACTTCAGCCTGCACTATGCGGATAAAGGCCAGCTCGCCATCAGCTATATTTCATACTATTTGATGGGCGCCTTCTGCGGCATTTACTATCCGGTGTTTAAGGATTGGATGCTTGTAACGTGGAGCAAACTATTCTCCGTGAAAGCTCTCCTCTGGATTCCGCTCTGGACCTTGTGGATTGCCTCCAGCTTCGGTGATGTCAACCTGTGGTACCAAACGCGTGTCAACGATTTCAGTGCCAATTCCTTGCTGTATGAATGTTACTGGTTTTTCCATACGTTCACATCACCGCTGATTTTGCTGCAGATCTCTTACTTTTTGTATCGCACTTTGAACACCAAAATCATCAATACGATTATTCATCTCGGTGTCACTTCTTTCGGAGTGTACATCATTCATGCGGCTGTGCTCTTCTATTATTTCCGACTTCCGGTCAGCTACACGCCAGCAACTTACTATTTGTACATTGCCTCGGGTTATGCCGTCACCCTACTCATCTCATGGGGAATAGTCGGTTTGGCGCAAAAATATGTTAAAAGCTCCTGGATGCTTTTCGGCTCCAAGCCTAAAGTGCTGCCTTACATCAAATCCCGCTCCGCGGCCCATAGACAAACTGCGGCATGATGACTTGCTCGGATAAGAAATGAAAAAAGGACCCTCTCGCAACCCATTGGCGAGTTTAAGGGTCCTTTAATGTATCTCACTTCGGAAATTAATTCCATCCGGCAACTGGGTGGTTGAGCTTAAGTCAATTCAACCCATTTCTTCCCCTGCTTCACGGGGACATAATGGATAAGCCGCTCCACGAGGAGCTCAGGATCAGACTCGACAACAAGGAGCCCGAGATTCTCCTCACGCATAAAGCCTTCCCTAACCGTATGCTCCAGCATGGCGATGAGGGGATCATAAAATCCTCTTACGTTGAGCAAGCCGATCGGCTTCTTATGAATTCCGATTTGTGACCAGCAAGCAGCTTCGAACAGCTCCTCATAGGTACCAAGACCGCCTGGCATACTGATGAACGCATCAGATAAGTCAGCCATCAGCTTCTTCCGCTCATGCATCGATCCTACTTCATGGAACTCAGATAACCCAGTGTGGGCTATTTCACCGCGGAACAAACCACTTGGCATAACCCCTATCGCTTGTCTTCCCATGGAAAGAACTTTATCCGCAACGCGGCCCATCAAGCCAACGCTGGCTCCGCCATAGACCAAATCGATGCCTCGAGAAACAAGCGCCTCTCCCAGTCTGATAGCTGCATCCTCATAGTCGGAATGGTTCCCCGGATTGGAACCGGAAAATACGCAAATACGTTGAATATTGTTCATCATGACCTCCTGCAAACCCATTTATAACCTAAAAAACGGTCAATTTTTAGATTATACCAAAAAAATGGCCTGCCGAGCATCCTACTATGTAGATATTTCATAACGCTGTAGAAATGGAATGATTGAATCAGAAAGCAATCCTTCAGTACAACGATGCATTGGGGGATGCTTCTTTTTTTGTAACCTTTTCAATGTACTGTATTTATGGCGTAAGCTGCTTATAGATAGCACCGATACGATCAAGCTCTGCTTCTGCCTTGCCGAAAAAGCCCGCAATATACCAGCCGTCTTGGGCTTTGAAAGTGGTAATTGAAGTCGTCTTGGTTCCCCCTGAAAGGATATTGCCCTTGTTCGTCTTGATTTCCAAATAGAAGATCCGGTCCTCGCCGTTTCGTTGTGCCTTGTGTGCAGTAACTTCCTTAATATACTCGTCGCTAGCAAGCTGCAAAGACTGATAACCGCTAGAGCTGGTGCCGCCTACAGATAAAGCCGTTCCATTCCCAAACGTTAATTTCAATCCATCAACACGGCTTCCTGAGCTTAACTCCACCTTAGTTATTTTCGATTGAGCAGGAAGGTGCTCCAACTGATTGAAAGCAATACCGCCTGATCCTCCGAACGGACTGCTTACAGATACATTAGAAGCTACAGTGTACTGAAACTTGGTGGAAACAGGATAATGGTCCGAAAGCTGGTTGCCGCTGCTGTCCGTAAATTTAGTGTCCTCCAGCTTATAGGAGGTTGCCTGCAATTGAACGATGCTGTTGCTGCGGTACAATATTTTATCCACCACTTCATAGTTAGGTCCGTTAAGCTGACTCGCATCCATGAGAGCATCACCATCCGGTGGAATGCTGCCATTGCGCACCAGTTCGATCCAAGCGTCTTTCAAATTGTTCTCGGCCAGCAGCTCCTCCATCACATCACCGCTGCGAGTATACCGGCAGTTCGTATCGCCCATTACAATGACTGCATTACCATCCGAGTAGGTTTTGATGTATTCTTTAAGCTGACGGATATTGTCACGACGAGCATCCATTGAACCGCTGTCCGTCCCCGCATCGGCATGCAATGTATACACATCCACATTCACACCAGGCTCAAGCTGATGTCTCGCCACATCAAAGCCTTTAGGCGTCAATTGATCGCTTCCGTTATCGAACAGACCGTAAGATTTATTCCATTTGGTACGGATAAAATCGGTAAAAGGATATTTGGACATTCGGTTGAGCCCGCTCCCGATTCCGGCAAGTCCGCTTGTAGTGGAAAGATACGGCAGTGTAACATATTTAATGAGGTCATTATGGTAATTGAAGTCTTCCTGTACTACGACGATATCGTAATCGTTGATTAACGGGCTGATTTTTTGGGTATTGGCAGCCGGGCTTCCGCTGGAGACCAAATCAGGCAGCCCAGCTACATTTAAGGACAGCACCGAAAACGATTTGGGAGCAGTCTGCTCTGCAAAGGAAACGCTTCCAAATAAAGATCCGATCGATAGCATAATGGCCAAAGAACAGCTTAACTTTTTAAACCTGTTCATCATCACAACTCTCCTTTAGGGGAATGGTTGTACTGCATGCTTTTTACTTTCTTCAGACAGCCATTGTAACTTGTCACGTTGACGACCTTACTGCACTGCGTACCTGTTTTTTGGGATAATCACCTCCTAATCTGCTAAAGCTTTGGACTTCAGTGAGGTACCCCCTTCTGGACGCCAGCTCTCCGTGGATCCCCCATCTACTTTTTCTAAACTCCGTTTTGCTTGCAAAAAGTACATACAAAAGAGAAGCCTATAACTTAAAGTAATAAGCTTCTCTTGATGTATCCTAGCTATAGGTTTTACTTAAACTGCTCCTTCTGCTGCTTGACGATATCCCATACGTCTTTAGCCAGGAACGCTTTGTCCTTGTTATCCGAATACCATTTGTTCATATAATCCTCAAGCTGCTTGCCGCCTGCTTTGTCCCAGGCCGCTTGAGCATCCTTAATAGCCTGCTCGGGCGAATACTTGCTTCCGCTGATGATCGCCTTCACATAAATATCGGTCATATCCTTCAACAGACTCGTATGAATCACATTGAGATCATTAGGGAACGGAGGCATGTGCTCACCGACCGTAATCCCAGGATACTGGCGCGATGGGTCCAGATACGTTTTTTGAGCTTCCTTATACAGTTCAAGCCCCGCCTTCTGCTCAGACACATCGGGATTGAACTGGTTAACAACAAAGCTGCATTTGTCCGTCGCCCGGGTAAGGAAGATTTCATAGTCACCGGCATAGCCGACTTCGTTTTTGGATTTGGCCGGGTCGATAATTTGCTGGCAACCGTTAGCCCCTTTTTTCCAATGGACATTCTCATCTCCAAATGTAATCTTGATGCCGGTTTCCGGCTTCATCATGAAGTCGAGGTAGCGCATCACAGCTTCAGGGTCCTTGGCCTTGGCATTGACGACCGTCGTCATTTGAACCGGATTATCGATGGCTCCCGTAAATTGACCAAATTGCGACTTCGGATAGGCCAGTGGCGCAACTTCCGCTCCCGGGGCATTTTTCTTGAGTGTAGCCATATCATTGATGGCAAAATCAAACCAGCTCACACTGGAGTTAATATAAATGCCAACCTTGCCATTCAAGAAATCCTGCTTTGCCTTCGCCCCGTCTTTATCATTAATGTAGTCCTTATCGATAATGCCGTCATCGTACAGATGCTTTTTGAAGGTCAGCGAAGCCAGCTCGTTATCCCATAGACGGATTACCTTTCCATCCTTGACTCCCCACGACATCTGACTCTTGGACATGGAATCGCCGAACATTTCGTTAAGCGCCGTTTCCGAGTATGTGCTGATATTCATACCGTAGGTATCTTTCTTGCCGTTGCCGTCCGGATCCTGATCGGCGAAAGCTTTAGCTACCGTCATCATTTCTTCAGCTGTCGTTGGCATTTGCAGGTTGAGCTTTTTCAACCAGTCCGTACGGATGAAGAACACATGCAGTGGAGAAGCTTCCTTCAGCTTACCGATTTCGTATAGCTTGCCGTCTGGCTTGGTGCCAGCTTTTTTCAACTGAGGGAACTGGGTCAATAGCTTCTGATATTCCGGCATGAACTTTAAGTAATCGTCCAGTGCGAGAAGCTGTTTCTGCTCATATACCCCGTTGCGGAACGGAGTATTGTATTCGTTAATGATGTCCGGAGCCGAGCCGGAAGCGAACAGAACGTTCAGTTTCTTGGTCGATTCACTGCGAAGAACCGGTACGTATTTGACATTGACAGGCCCGTTCTGGTTAATCCATTTGGTCCAGCGGTTCTCCTCATAAGAGCCTTCCGATGCCGGAACGGCCCCCCGATCGTACATTGTAACGGTTATGTCGCCCCGTTTGGCTGGAGCTTTGTCATCTGTTTTGCCGGATGCTGCAGGCGTACTTTCTTTCTTGTCGGTACATCCGGTCAGAGTTGTTCCCATAGCCAATACAGCCGCCAAGCCCATTCCCATCCATAGTTTCTTTTTGTTCATAACCCTTTCTCCTCCTTGATTTTGTTAGAGAGCTTTGGTAAGAGCATGCGGAAACGGTTTCGGTACAGCTTTCTCTTGCAGTTAACCTTTGACTGACCCCAGCATTACGCCTTTAACAAAATATTTTTGCAGGAACGGATACACCATCAGCATGGGAACGACCATAACGACGACCCCAACCGATTTGATCATTTCGTTCATCACCAGCTGCTGTTCGACGATATCCGTTGAAGCGGCCGCTAGGACATCGTTTTTTTGCAGCATGGCTTGGACAATGACCGTTAAATTTTGCATATCGCTTTTGTTGATGTACATTAGCACGTTCATGAACGCGTTCCAGTAGCCGACACCGTAAAATAGCGCCAGCGTAGCCAGCATGGGGAGCGACAGAGGCAAAATGATGCGGATGAGAAGCGTTGTTTCATTGCAGCCATCCATTTGAGCGGCTTCCTCCACTTCGTGGGGAATGTTCTCAAAATAGCTCCGCATCAGCAGCATATTATAGGTACTTATCAGTCCGGTAAGCCAGATGGACCAATAAGAATCTATCAACGAAAGACCCTTCACAACCAGATACGTGGGGATAATTCCCCCAGAGAACAGCATCGTGAACACCATCGCCAGGACCAAATATTTACGCCCGTACAAATAAGGACGAGATAACGGATAGGAGGCCAAAATGGTGCAAAGCATACTCAGCGCAACGCCGCCTAACGTAATCCATACGCTGTTGACAAAGGCTTTGAGGGCGGGCGTGGCGATGAAGAAAAACTTATATGCAGTGAGCTGAAAACCGACAGGCCAGAAGAAGACATGTCCTGATTCAACGGCTCCCCTTTCACTAAACGAGACCGCGATAATATGGATGAATGGCAGGATGCAGGTTAACGCTATGACCGTTAGAACCAAATAATTGAGGGCATAGAAGCCTTTTTCACCTGTTGTCGCTTTCATGCGATCCCTCCTTCACATTGTTTTTAGAACAGCGCTTGATCGAATTTGCGAGCAATCCAGTTCGCCAAAAGCACCAGCGTGAAGCTGACGATCGATTCAAACAGCCCCATAGCGGTTGTCAGACTGAACTGGGCTTGCTGAAGCCCGATTTTGTAAATATAGGTGCTGATCACCTCGGATACTCCGGCAACAGCAGAGTTTTGCAGGTTATATACTTGATCGAAGCCGACCTCCATCACACGCCCCATCGCCAGAATGAGCAGCAGAACGATGGTGTGGCGGATGCCAGGCAGCGTAATATGCCAAATTTGTCTCCATTTATTAGCTCCATCGATGCAGGCTGATTCATACAGCGAGGGATCGATGGTTGTAAGCGCCGCCAAGTAAATAATAGTGCTGAAGCCCATCTCCTTCCAAACACCCGACCCGACAAAGATAGAGATCCAGGAGAAGGAATCATAAAGGAATGTCTTTGGTTCAACGTCAAACAGCTTAAGCACTTTATTGACCGAGCCGTAATCGGTAGCAAACAAAGTCAGCACTATGCCTGAGACGATAACCCAGGAGAAGAAGTGGGGCAGATAGACGATCGTTTGGACCCATTTCTTAAACCACATTTTTCTTACTTCATTCAGAAGGATCGCCAGAGCAATCGGTACCGGGAAGCCAACCGCCAGATTCAAAAAGCTCAGCCAGAACGTATTCCATATAATTTGAACCGTATTAGCGGAGGAAAACAGCAGCTTGAAATGCTTTAACCCAACCCAAGGGCTGTGCAGAATACCATCGGCAAAATTATAGCTTTTGAAGGCAATGATGAGACCGCCCATCGGAATGTATTTAAATAGGATATAAAACGCAAAAACCGGAATCAGCATGATAAAAAGCGGGATATTCTGTTTCAGTTTTCTTCTTCGCTGCAGGAGGGGAGATCTGCGCGCTTCGTTTGTCGCGACGGAGCCGGGAGCTTCTCCAGTACTTGCTCTCATGACCGCTTCACTCCTCGTTTCTTGTTATAGTTCATTCTGTAATTTCATTATAAAAGGCTTTCGGCCAACAACCCTTAAAAAATGTTAGAGGAATCTATAATTTCATTGGATTGTTGTAAATATTCGGTAAATCTTCCTTAAGCCATTGCTTCAGCTTGGCAACCTCCGTTCCCGCCAGCATCATGATGCCTATCCCGTGATTATCGTTAGTCACTCTAAGCAGATCATACTTGTAGTAATCGGCAGTGAACGCATACCTCGATCCGCTGCAGACGCCGTGAACGTTGCCCTGCCGGTCGATGGCATGCCGTATCAGCCCATCCCAGGCTCTGAACGTCGCTTGGAGGAACTTGTCCTTCTCCCTTAACCATCCGAACCGGATGCCCCGGGCAAACGCATAAGCGAACATCCCTGTACACGATGCCTCCTGATAGGCATCCGCATCGTTCAGCACCTGATGCCACAAACCGCTGGCTGCCTGCAAAGCCGCATATCCTTCACACAGCTCGTTGAAAAAATCAACCAGCTCCGCCCGAGCCTCATGGTCATTAGGCAGCGCTTCCAAAACCTCCGTTAATGAAAAAAGCGTCCAGCCGTTGCCTCTTCCCCATGGAATTTTCGTTGGCATTCCGTATTTGAAATCATATACATGAGACATGATCTGCTGGTCAGGCATATATAAGTACTTGCGGAATAAAAGGAATTGACTAGCGGCCTCATCCAGCGCTTCACTGCAGCCGGTTATTCGGGCATACCGGCATAGAAATGGCGTGCTCATATTCAAGTCATCCGCCCACATCGTATTCTCGGAATATTCCCCTGTGCATTTCCTGTAAAAAGCGCCATCCTCCCTGCGCTCCAACTGATGGAGCATGAAATCGGCGATGCGCTCGGCTATTAGTCTAGGGTGCCAAGTCAGCCTGGTATCCTCCTCCGATGCATCAGGATCAGGAAATGATGCCCCCTCAAGCAGATCAGCATTGGTCGGCTCAGAATACACCCATCCTGCCTGACCTGAACGTTCCTCGAAAGGAGCCAGCACGTTCAGAATACGGACCTTCGCCTCATCGGCTCCGAGCTGGCAGCCGAAGCCTGCCGCAGTCTGCTTCGCCTGGATGAGTAAGCTGTTCCATCCTTTAACCAGCTGAAGATTCAGTACTACACGGGCATCCGGCTTAATCTCGTCTATCACATTAGAACGATAAAGCAATTCATTATTAAAAACCAAACGGATCGGTCCAAGACAGCGAATAACAATATCCAAGCTGCGCTATCCATCGCTCCAGACCTTTCCATAAGCATACGCATATGGACCGAGCTTCGCATCGGGAAATCTCTTACCCCAATTGAGATCGTACAAGCCCTCCTCCGTTTGCAAAATTCCGGATCTCGCAAACGCCCGAAAGGTAAACGGTACCGGCGGGTTCGCGCCGATATATCGATCGGTCAGCACTCCCAATATCCCCCGGTCGTCGTCTCCGAACCGGAACCGCATGCTCTCTTGTTCGTGAAAATACTCCGCAGTCATGATACTCTCTCCCTCCATTTCACGACAATTTTATACTAAATGTACGGTCAAACGGTGTCATGAGGTTTACATGCACATACCGGCATCCCGCAGGATGCTCGTCCTCGCGCAGCACAGGCAGCCAATGCTCGTGAGCTCCTGAAGAAATTTCCACCCCATAATTACCAGCTGTAATTTGGGCGTTGCCGCTCTTAAGAAAGAAGCTATCCGGCCCAACCTGCTGCAGATCCTCTCCTTGGATGCTGGCTTCAGCGCCAAAAATAAATGTCAGCTGAGTGTATACATCCTCGAGCTCATCCGAACGGATGCGAAGCAACCATTCTGCATCCCCTTGAGTCAGTTCCGCAGTCAATGTATGTGTCTGCGCATGAGTAAGCGGACGATGCTGATGCGGCAGCAAATACCATGGACTCAGCTGCATACGACTCTCGGAGCTGCCCGGCAAATGCTCCACGGGAATGGGACCATTATATCCTTTGATCATCTGAGTGGTAAGCTGGAATTCTTTGAGTGCCAGTTCCCCATTGGCGTTAAACTCAGGCTCCGCATTTAGCACATCGAATTTGACTATGCCAGGAGAGAACGAAGTGCTCAGCTTGATCCCAAGCAGCCGCACTTCTCCATGCCGTAGAGAAAAAAATGAAGGCGATTTGCTCATCAAGGTCATGCTCGTTTGTCCATCGCGAATCCGGACAACCGGAGCTCCAAAAGCCAAATGCATGCTGCTGTGATCAATGCGATTATGATGCCCCACATCGTCAAGCTGCTGTAAGTGTAATTTCATCGGATGATCGTAGTTGATAAATTTCTTGTATTGCTGCGGCAGCACTGCTCTCTCCAAGCCCGCAAGCTGCGACAAGTCGTGATATAACAAATAACCGAGGAGCACGTTATTGTTGACTGCACCAGGCTGCCTAACGAACGAGGCGGCATAGTCCGACATCGCTGCAAACAGCGGGTCGCGGTCAAGTGCTGCCATCAAGCGGTAAATAAGAGCATAGCTCGATAAGTCTGCCATTTGCCCGTAATCCTGACGTCCAGAATAATCGGTTACGATCTCGCCGGACGGATGGATCAAATACACCATCATACGCAGATTGCGGCGCACGGCATCTAACCATTCGGGTCGATTCAACGTGCGGGCGGTATGATACAGCGCAATATCACTGACTGCGTTATAGATTCCGTTGCTTCGCTCCGTCCATTCGCCATCTGCGGTGATGTCTATTCCTTCATCCAGCCATTCGGCAGCCCTCGCTACAAGCTCAGGCAATCCGAACAGCTCATACAGCAGCCCGAGCGCCGCAGTAAGCACCCACCGGTGATTCGGCGTATGGCAGCCGCCTGTCAGCATCGCCGGGATCGTACGCTCCAAGAACAGCTTCAGCTTGGAGATCACGCAGCCAAGCTCAGCCCAATCTCCTTCATGGGCCTGCAACAGCTGAACCATCGGCACCATACCGCCAATGACAAATCCGGTATCCGGCGGCGAATGATAATTCGTCGAGCCAAGGGATATCGTCCCGTCCTCATGCTGACGGTTTAGCATAAACTGCGCTGCCTGCTCCATGGCAAGGAGCAGAGCAGCATCACGGTAATAGCGTGATGCTGGATTCACCAACGAAACCGCCCATACCGCCATGAACGCCGGAGTTCCAAGATGGTTCGCCCTCGCGATGCCCGTATCGTCGAGAATACCTCCAGCATACTTGGACTGGGGATCATGGACTTGGCGAAGCAGTGCCGCTTCCGTCCAATCGTCATTCATACTCGTTAACCGCACAACTATCGGTTCCACCGTTGTCACTCCCGTTCTTATGATGGCTGCAAGCCTCTACGAGCTGCAATTTTATCGGTTATTAACGTGTGGCTTCGGTGAATTTCCTCTGGCTGGCACACCGCCTTCAATTCATACACCTTCACCTTGGCGGCATCAATCGCCTCCAAAAAATGATCGAAGTAATTCATATCGTTGCTGTGGACGTACGGACACCAATGATCCGACAACTCCAGCGTTTCATGAATGTGCACCCCATAGATGTATGGCAGCACCAGCTGCAGCTCCTGCAGATTATCGTATAAGCCCATTCTGTCCATCATCATCGCATGGCCGATATCATACCACAGATAAACCGGACTGCCCTTTAACCCGTCGCAGATCGATTTTGCTTCCATTAATGTCGGCATTTGGTAGCAGCGCGAGCGTGTTTCGATGCCTAGAGCCACGTTCCAACCTCTACGGGCAGCATAGCCGCAAGCCTCCTCCAGGCTGTCCTGAATCCGCTTGGCATAAATAGGACTCAACCGTTCGCGACGTTCGGACATTTCCTTCCACAGCTTGACGTACTCTGAAGATTTTTTGCCATGCTCCCGATACAGCCTCTTCAGCTCCGAATCGATATTGTAATCAAAAGGCACCTCGCCCGGATGCACCACTACAGCCTTAGCCCCATACCGGTCCGCATATTCCATAGATCGGATCAATAGCTCCACGGAGCGTTTGCGCTTCGATTCATCATCAAATCCGAGCATTACTGAATCGGTGTCGTAATCCTTGTCGTCTATGAAAGGAAACACATTATGCACGCTGGATATGCCAATCTCACCCTGCTCGATCATGGGTTCTATCGTCGCCAGCAATGCATCATTCACGTTGTAATTCAGCTCCACGTATCGATAGCCTAGCTCCTTGATCTCCTCGATCATTCCCCTTCCTGCCGTATGCCGCTTGATGTTCCAGCATGTCGAGAACGAATACTCCCCTTTATCCATCATTTCCATGCTCCTTCCTCTAGCAGCTCCGCCATGTCGTTTAGCCGAACCGATGCTCCTGATTTCGCCGACAGGTTGGACGCCTCGATTAAACGTGTCAAATCAAGTGCCAGCTGTATATTTTCGACAGCGGTCGTGTCATTTTGAATATGCGATACCCACTGCTCGAAAGAGGAAGGACGGGCTGCCGGAAGCTCCTGCACCTGCCACTCCATAATTCCAGCTTGCTGCATCTTCGCACTCTTCACCAGAAACCTCTCATCATGCCGGGAGAATAGCAGGCTGCCTTCAGTGCCATGCACTTCGATGACAAAAGGCGAGAACGGATTGACGAAGCCCGCTTCGACGATTGCCATCGCCCCGCTCTCATATTGGAGCACGGAGACGGCATTGTCCTCAACCTCGCGCCCCGTAATGTAGCCGAAGCTCGTGCTGACACTATCCGGCATGCCGAGGAATAATCGAGTCAGAACCATCGGATGGCAGCCGAGGTCAGTCAGCGCGCCTCCGCAGCACTGCTCAAGGCTGAAGAAGTGAGAAGGTAGCCATCCGTCTGGCGATTTCTCCGTGGATAAAGCTCCATTATGGGACAGGCGCGTCCTCACAAGCGTCAATTCCCCCAATACACCTTGGTTCAATATGCTCTGCACAGCCAACGTAAACGGCATGTTCAATCTCGGCAGAGAAACCGTTAGCTTGACTCCAGCCTCTTCTACGGCTTCCAATACATCCAGACATTCCCGAGTCGTGGCGGCGATTACTTTTTCTGTGAAAATATGTTTGCCAGCCCGAGCCGCCGCAACCATCACCTCGTGATGTCGATTTGTCGGAGCATCAACAATGACGGCATCGATATGGGGCTGCGCCAGCAGCTCCTGCAAGTCATCGTAGAACATGACACCCCGTTCAGCTGCCTGCTCCCTCCCCCGTTCCGCAACTTCATCCCATACAGCTACAATATCTGTATCCGGATGCTCATCCGCTTGTCTTGCGTAATCCTTGGCATGAACGTGCCAGAAGCTTAGCATTGCCACTTTGATCATGTCCTGCTCTCCCTTTAATCAAAATATACAGCACGGCCTGTCCGGTTCGATTCATAAATCGCTTCAAGAATTTCCGAAACGACGCACGCCTGCTCCGGAGTGACCATAGGCTCTTTATTATGGACCACCGCTTCGATCCACAGACGAATTTCTTTATCCTGCATGCTCTCTTTCTTGCCCTCATAGAAGTCAGCGCCCTTAGCTTCGAATTGAAGCTGGTTCACAAACAAACGCGAATGCTTTTCTCCGTTAATTCGCAGTCCATCCTGCATATCCGCTCCACCCTCGGTACCGCACAGCGTGCTCTTCGCTTCCTTCACGTCCAACGTATTCAGCGCCCAGCTTGACTCCAGCATGACGGTAGCACCGTTCTTCATGACGATCATCCCGAAGGCGGAATCTTCCACCTTGAACTTGGCCGGGTCCCATGGCCCCCAGGCATTGGCGGCTTTTTCTCTACGAGACAGCTTATGATAAGCCGTGCCCAGCACCACTCTCGGCTCGTAATTGTTCATCAGCCACAGGGTCAAATCGAGTGCATGTGTGCCGATATCGATCAAAGGACCTCCACCCTGCTTCTCTTCGTCCAGAAACACTCCCCATGTCGGAACCGCACGTCTGCGAATCGCATGAGCTTTGGCAAAATAAATGTCGCCAAGCTCCCCATCCTCGCAAATTTGTTTCAAATACATGCTATCGGCGCGGAATCGGTTATTGTAACCGATCGTCAGCTTCTTCCCGGTACGCTTTGCCACTTCAACCATGCGGCGAGCGTCGACTGCGGTTTTGGCCATCGGTTTCTCGCACATTACATGCTTGCCCGCTTCCAGTGCTGCAATGGATATTTCCGCATGAGAATCATTAGGTGTACACACATGAACCACATCTATCGAAGAGTCTGCCAGCAGCTCTCTGTAATCTTCATATATTCTTGCTCCTGGAGCACCGAATTTCTCAGCAGCATCTCGTGCCCGTTCCAGCGAAATATCGTAAAAAGCGCCGATCTCCACCTGCTCCAGCTTGTTCAAGCTAGGCAAATGCTTGCCTGTCGCGATCCCCCCGCAGCCGATGATTGCGACTTTCAATTGTTTTCCCATTGCGTCTTAGCCTCCTATGAGTGTCAAATCAACTTATATTGTTAATTATAGGCGGACAAAAAAAAGAACCCTTAAAAATTTATAGACGAATCTATAAATTCATTGGGTATGTGTTAAAGGGGTGTAAACGTTCAAGAATCTCCAGCTGCTTAGTCAAGGTACTTTAAGGTCAGGGTACCTTACGATATTCCTTAGGCGACATTTGAAACTGCTGCCTGAACACGTTTGTAAAATAATTCGGCTCGTCAAAGCCAACAGCACAGGCGATTTCGAATATTTTCATATCGGTATTGCGGAGCAAAAGCGCTGCCTTATCCATTCGAATACGGGTAACGTAGCGTGTGAAGCTCTCTCCGGTTGATTTCTTGAACAAGACGCTAAAATAGCTCGGATTCAAATGAATATGGGAAGCCACATCCGTCAATCGGCATTCTTCGCTGTAATGCTCTTCTATGTATTTAACCGCTCTCTCAATCAAATTATCACTCTTCGAAGCCTGCCAGTTGTTAAAGAGAAGAATAAAGCTTCGTACCTGTTCCTTTGCCCAGTTAAGAACCTCCTCTGGAGACCAATGGCTTTGCGGCATATCATACGGGACCCCGGTTAATACGGCGGCTTCATCGGTTTCAAATTGAGTTTGAACGGTGCTGTGCATAGCAATCGATAGCGTTAATGCATACAGCTTCATCTCGTCGGGGGTTTGGGATTGCAGCTCCTCTAGCATCCGATCCAGCAGCTGCTGAAGCTGATCCGCCTGTCCCGTCATAATAGCGCTCATCAGCTGGACCTCCAGCTCCTTCACACGCGCTTGACTCAAGGACAATGACGTAGTAGCACCCGCTTCATTCGACTGTACTTCGGAAAACTCCGACTTTCCGCTAGCAGCTCCCTTCGCCCCTGCATATAAGACGGCTAATTGCTCGACCTTAGGAGCCATTCCCATTCGCATCCAATGAAGATGAATATTCAAGTATTGGAGAGCCGACGCTTGAATGGCTTCCCGAACTCCGTCCTCTAGCCTCTGCTGCTGCGAAACAAGAACGAATCGGTCATGCTCGATTAATATAAGCCTTGCATGTTGTCCTTCTCCTCGAAGCAGCTCCTCAATAATATTGGATAGCGCAAATTGAATGAGGCTTAAATCACTTTTTCCGTACTGCTTCTTCGCCAAATCCGCATTATCCAGCTGAAGCTGCCACAGCTCGGTGCCTTCCAGCAGATCGTTTAAGCATTGGGCATCCTGAGGCGTATAGGGCAAATCAAGCAAAGCCGAACGGAGCGTTTGGTCCTGTTCAAGCTTCTGCTGAAGCTTTCGGTTCTGCCTCTGAGCATACTGCTCGTAGAAACGCTCTGACGCTTTGACAAGTACCTGCCTCACATCCTCCTCCGTGCACGGCTTGATTAAAAAATCGAGCGCTCCATGGCGTACCGCCGCCTGAGCGTACTCGAAATGCTTATATGCCGTCAAAATAATGACCAGCATATCAGGGTATCGTTGCCTCAACCTCCCGACAAACTCAATCCCATCCATCAAAGGCATCCGAATATCGGTCAGCACCAGATCCGGCTTCACCTGATCCAGCAGCTCCAAAGCATCCTGGCCGTTGCCTGCCTCTCCAACGACACTCCAGCCGAGCTTGCCTTCCTCTACCATCCGGGCAAGCCCCTTACGAAAATTAGGCTGGTCCTCCACAATCAATACATTACCGTTCAGCATGCTCCGAGACTCCCTCCTCCGTAATATCCAACGGTAGTATCAATCGCATCGTCGTACCGCTTTCCGGTACGCTCGTAATTTCTAGCCGGTAAGGCTTGCCGTAAATAAGCTCTATTCTTCTAATCACACTTCGTACCCCCAAGCTCTCCCTGCCGTCTCGCTGAGGCACCGGTGTACCAGGAGCGCCGAGCAGTCGTGACAAAGCCACATCATCCATCCCGCAGCCATTATCAATCACTTCGATTTCCAGAGCTCCTTCGCGATGCCTTGCTTTGATCATCAGCACCTTATGGGACACTTTATTGCGAAAAGCATGCAGGAATACATTTTCAACTAAAGGCTGGAGCAGAGAACGCATCATCTTGCAGTTCAATACTTCTTCCTCCACTTGGAACATCGTTTCCAGATCGGTTTCAAACAGCTCTGTCTGCACCTTGACATAATTGCGGATTTGCTGAATTTCTTCTTTAACGGTCGTAGAGGTTCGAACAGGCATCAACGAATATTTCAACATTTCCGAAATGGCGGCGATGAGAGCAGCCGTTTCCTTCTCATTTTGCAAATACAGCTTCCAGTATATTTCGTTAAACATATTGTGTAGAAAGTGAGGATTCAACTGGGCCTGCAGCGCCTTTAGCTCGGCCTCTCGTTCACTGATCTGCGTCAAGTACACTTCCTTGATAAGGTGGCCTACATGCTCCGCCATCGCATTGAAGCTTTCGCCGATATAGGCGAGCTCGTCCTTCGTGCGGACTTCAATCCGCGCTTCGAAATCACCGGAACGCACCTTGCGCAAGCCTTGCAGCAAATCTTTAAGCGGCCTTAACAGCTTGCCGGTGGACAGAACGATCAATACACTTGCTAGAATGATGCTGATTAAGCCGGAGAACACGATTTTTTGCGATAAGGTCTGGTTCTTTTTTCGAATTTCAGCCAGTGAGGTTCCACTTACGAGCTTGAACGATACATTTTTGGACTCGCTTTGGACAAACAAGTGGTTCTCCACCAGTTCAGTATCTTCCAACTGCTTGAGCATTTTCAGCTTATCGCCGGATTCCGGCACGACATTGCTGTATAGCAAATCTTGCGACTGGTTGAATAAATAGACTTCGCCAGTACCATCTTTGGTCAGCTCCTTTAATGAGCTGGAGAAGAACGATTCGTCGATAGCCATCACAAGCATACCGTATGTATTCAAAAAGCTGTTTTTCATCCAACGGGCGACGATGATCGTCTGACGGAAGCCGCTCGGCTCAACCGTGCTCGGCAGAGGCATGCTCATCCATACGAGATCCCCGTACGTATCGGTGATTTTGGAACGGATCACCCGAAACACGTAAGCATCAAACTTGTTAATGGAGGAGCTGGTATAGCTGAAATAGGAGGGATTTCCGTTCAGATCATACAAATACATGCCCGTAATGTACGGCGCATCAAATTTGATCTGGTATATTTGCTCTTCAATCTGCTTTTTATCGTAGTATAGATTGTAAGGATCAACAGCCTCATTTTCATTGATACGGATGATCATCTTCTCAATTTGCGGATTGAATACAATAGTTTGAGAAATCCGGTTAATCTCCTGCACCTTCAGCTCCAGCTTATTCAGCGCTTCGTCGTTCGTTCGTGAAAACTGCTTGCTGATTTCTTCCTCAAATAGTCTCCAATTGTTCTCGTAGGTCAAATATCCGGTAATGCCGAAGGAAAGTAAAATGATAACGGACAAGTTCAAAATAAGCTTTACCTGAAAGCTTTTATTAATCCCGACGATCCATCGATACCAAATTCCCATTCTATTACCCCTGTCGTTATGTCGTCGGCTGGAGGATCTGCTGTTCTATTATAGGCGAGGTGTTTTTCACAGTGTTAACGAGGTATGAATTTAGTAATGACAAAAGGCCCGAATCCGGACCAAACCGAACCCGGGCATAGAGGTAATCCATTCCTACTGCTACAGCTTAAGATCAGCCGTTTTTCATGACTTCAAAAATAATCGATCGAAGCGGCTGATCACTATTGTTCTCCAATCCGTGCTTCCACCAAGGCTTGTTCAGGATGATGTCTCCCGCCTTGACCTGTCGCTGTTCTCCGTTGACCGTCATGATGCCGGTGCCCTCCAGAATGATGTAAACCTCCTCATCTTCCCGATGGCCATGATAACCAATGGATGCGCCCGGGGGAATTTCGCTATAGCCCAGGAACATGATTGGCGTGTCAAAATCATCCTTGGAAAACAATCGTTTACCGTAGGTTAATCCTTTTCCATGATGGCTGACGCCCGGTTCACCGAACTCGGCTTCCAAATAGTTGCGTACGATCATCGGACCGTAGCCCCAGCTTGAAGAGGTATCCACCATTTGATTGTGCTTAAGTGATTCCCTTGTGTAATGGGCTAACGCTTGGTTGCGCAAATAATCCTTGGCACTCGTCTCCGCCTCTCGATTCTCCTCCAGAGCTTGCAAGAATTCACTGAATGGGCTAGGCGCGTCCACTTCACTGAAATCGTCGAAATGCGTGGTCTCACCCTCTTTGGTCAAATAAATTTGATTATCGATCAGCTCAAGACAACCTTCCGTTCCTTCGATCCGCCAATTGCCGGACCAGTCCGTTGGCTTGCCCTTGGAACGTGTCGAGCAGGTGAAGGTAGCGGAAATTCCCGCTTGCATATCCATTACGATATGAAGCTGATGGCGGTAGGTAGCAAATACTTTGCCGACCTCGCGCCCCGTCAAATAACGGACCAAATCAAAGTGATGAACGACTAGCTCTTCCAGGATATCTAGCTTATCCGGCAGCGGTCTGTCGGTGCTGCGATAAAATTCACCGTCTACGGTAAGAATAGCCCCAATGCTTCCTTCATCCAGCAATTGCTTCAGTTTTCTAACGAATGGGAACCTTCGGTAGTTTTCCGCTATCATATACGGAATGCCTTCCTTGTCCGCACGTTCCACCATTTCCTTAGCGTCCGCATAGTTATCAGCAATCGGCTTTTCACTAAATACCGGCAGTTTATGATCGAAGGCGATTTGATTGATTTGTTTATGTACATGCCTCGGCGTAACGTTCAACAGCACATCTGGTTTTTCTTGCTCAATAGCTTCCGAGATCGAAGTGTAAAAAGGTACTCCGTCCTCTTCGATCTTACTTCTCTTGCTCTCATCGCTATCGGCAACTGCCAGTGTCACCTCGCTGTATTGATTGCGGAGCCTCCGATACCATCCGGAACCGAAACCTCCCAAACCCACTAAAAGCGCTTTCATGTCAAACCCTCCCGCATATACACAATTTTGTACAAGGTACAAGTTCATCATAGGCATGCCGGGCAAAATAATCAATCCCTTTTTCGGCCATACAAAAA